>NZ_CP022013.1:405000-1887503 GCF_003265225.1 Mergibacter septicus
TTGCAAGGTATAGACCCGAAACCCGGTGATCTAGCCATGGGCAGGTTGAAGGTTGGGTAACACTAACTGGAGGACCGAACCGACTACTGTTGAAAAAGTAGCGGATGACTTGTGGCTGGGGGTGAAAGGCCAATCAAACCGGGAGATAGCTGGTTCTCCCCGAAATCTATTTAGGTAGAGCCTTGAATGAATACCTTTGGGGGTAGAGCACTGTTTCGGCTAGGGGGCCATCCCGGCTTACCAACCCGATGCAAACTCCGAATACCAAAGAGTAATGTTCAGGAGACACACGGCGGGTGCTAACGTCCGTCGTGGAGAGGGAAACAACCCAGACCGCCAGCTAAGGTCCCCAAGTCTATATTAAGTGGGAAACGAAGTGGGAAGGCTTAGACAGCTAGGATGTTGGCTTAGAAGCAGCCACCATTTAAAGAAAGCGTAATAGCTCACTAGTCGAGTCGGCCTGCGCGGAAGATGTAACGGGGCTAAATATAGCACCGAAGCTGCGGCATCAGACGTCTGTCTGTTGGGTAGGGGAGCGTTGTGTAAGCCGTTGAAGGTGAATCGAGAGGTTTGCTGGAGGTATCACAAGTGCGAATGCTGACATAAGTAACGATAAAGGGGGTGAAAAACCCCCTCGCCGGAAGACCAAGGGTTCCTGTCCAACGTTAATCGGGGCAGGGTGAGTCGGCCCCTAAGGCGAGGCTGAAAAGCGTAGTCGATGGGAAACGGGTTAATATTCCCGTACTTGGATAAACTGCGATGTGGGGACGGAGTAGGTTAGGTTAGCGTACTGCTGGATATGTACGTTTAAGTTGGTAGGTGGGTGAACTAGGCAAATCCGGTTCACCGCTAACACTGAGAAATGATGACGAGACACTAAGGTGTTGAAGTAACTGATACCACACTTCCAGGAAAAGCCACTAAGCTTCAGGTTTATCTAAACCGTACTGAAAACCGACACAGGTGGTCAGGTAGAGAATACTCAGGCGCTTGAGAGAACTCGGGTGAAGGAACTAGGCAAAATAGCACCGTAACTTCGGGAGAAGGTGCGCTGGCGTAGTGTGAAGTTCTTCGCGAATGGAGCATGAACCAGTCGAAGTGACCAGCTGGCTGCAACTGTTTATTAAAAACACAGCACTCTGCAAACACGAAAGTGGACGTATAGGGTGTGACGCCTGCCCGGTGCTGGAAGGTTAATTGATGATGTTATCGCAAGAGACGCATCTGATCGAAGCCCCAGTAAACGGCGGCCGTAACTATAACGGTCCTAAGGTAGCGAAATTCCTTGTCGGGTAAGTTCCGACCTGCACGAATGGCGTAATGATGGCCAGGCTGTCTCCACCCGAGACTCAGTGAAATTGAAATCGCCGTGAAGATGCGGTGTACCCGCGGCTAGACGGAAAGACCCCGTGAACCTTTACTATAGCTTGACACTGAACATTGAATTTTAATGTGTAGGATAGGTGGGAGACAATGAAGATGAGACGCCAGTCTTGTTGGAGTCAACCTTGAAATACCACCCTTTAACGTTTGATGTTCTAACGAAGCACCCGCACAGGTGCTCGGACAGTGTCTGGTGGGTAGTTTGACTGGGGCGGTCTCCTCCCAAAGCGTAACGGAGGAGTACGAAGGTTTGCTAATCACGGTCGGACATCGTGAGGTTAGTACAATGGTATAAGCAAGCTTGACTGCGAGACAGACACGTCGAGCAGGTGCGAAAGCAGGTCATAGTGATCCGGTGGTTCTGTATGGAAGGGCCATCGCTCAACGGATAAAAGGTACTCCGGGGATAACAGGCTGATACCGCCCAAGAGTTCATATCGACGGCGGTGTTTGGCACCTCGATGTCGGCTCATCACATCCTGGGGCTGAAGTAGGTCCCAAGGGTATGGCTGTTCGCCATTTAAAGTGGTACGCGAGCTGGGTTTAGAACGTCGTGAGACAGTTCGGTCCCTATCTGCCGTGGGCGTTGGAGAATTGATTGGGGTTGCTCCTAGTACGAGAGGACCGGAGTGAACGCACCGCTGGTGTTCGGGTTGTGTCGCCAGACGCATTGCCCGGTAGCTAAGTGCGGAAGAGATAAGTGCTGAAAGCATCTAAGCACGAAACTTGCCAAGAGATGAGTTCTCCCAGTCTATAAGACTGTAAGGGTTGTTTAAGACTAAGACGTAGATAGGCGGGGTGTGTAAGTGTAGTGATACATTGAGCTAACCCGTACTAATTGCCCGAGAGGCTTAACCATACAACGCTCAAATGTTTTGGGGAGTGGGTACTCTTGAGTAGCTTGTGGCTAAATAACTTAACGAATGTTAAGCCATTAACTGGTGAGTTTAACGTTATCTTTATCAACAAATAAAGAAAATTAACAAACTCACGACAGAACGAAACAAACAAAGAACAACAAATAACAAACAACAAGATAAAAAGAATTTTCCCGGCGGTCATAATGCAGTGGTACCACCTGATACCTTGCCGAACTCAGAAGTGAAACGCTGTGATGCCGATGGTAGTGTAGGGTCTCCCTATGTGAGAGTAGGGTACCGCCGGGGGTAATCAAATTAGAGAGAAAAAGCACAAACATAGGTTTGTGCTTTTTTTATAGCTAGTGAATATAATAGAAAGTATTTAATCAGTGAGAAAATAGAATAAGTAATTAAAAAAATACTAAGTTAATGAACTTAGTATTTTTTATTGATCTTTAGTAAAGGTTGAAAACTTAACGGGTAGATAATTGAAATATCATACTTTCAGCTTGGCAGCAGAATAAAAAATGGGCGGTTAGTTGATACCCATTTTCTACGGGTTTTATATCTGAAGTAATTTGACAAGGTTCACTTTCTGTATTTCTTGCTTTTTCAGTTAGATAAGCTAAAGTTTGTTCAGCATCTGCTTGAGTTGAGTAAATTTGAGAAAAATCGACACCACAATCTTCATTATCAATTACTGTACCAACATCAACACAGCAACATACTTTTGCTTCTTCAGCTTTACATTTCATTTTGCTCATATTGTTTTCCTATATAAAGTTTAAGTAAATTATGGATGTTATTTTAGCATAGATAAAGCTGATGAGTATGATGAAATTCGGTTATAAATAGCAGAATAAAATATTTAACTGGTCGGAACAGTTTATTACTTTTAAATGAATAATTGCGAGTATATATACTATTATTTAGAATGTAAATTTTATTAAAGATTTTCTATTTCTATAAAAGAGGATTTTATATGCGAGTTTTGACTAAAACTCTATTAGCAACATTATTAGCAACAGGAACAAGTGGTGCATTTGCTGCAGCATTTCAATTAAACGAAGTATCAACCGTTGGGCTTGGGCAAGCATATGCAGGCGATGCAGCTTTAGCAGATAACGCTTCGGCAGTTACGACTAATCCAGCATTAATGTCGCTATTTCAACGTCCAGAAATTTCAGTAGGTGGTATTTATGTTAAACCTAAAATTGATATTGCAAAAGGTACTTTTTTAGGTCAACCTACTTCTGAACAAAAAAATATTGCACCGAGCGAATTTATTCCACATTTTTATGCTTTATATCCGATTAATTCTAAATTTGCTGTCGGTGGTGGTATTAATGCTAATTATGGTCTTTCGACTAAATATGACAAAACTTATGAAGCGGGTATCTTTGCGGGTTCAACTAAATTAACTGCGGTTAATTTTAATTTAAGTGGTTCATATCGCTTAACAAATAATTTAAGTGTTGGGGTTGGAATTAATGCAATTCATGCAAAAGCAAATATTGAACGTTATGTAGGAATACTTGGAGCTAACAAAATTCCAGCTGCAACAAAATTTAAATCTTTAGATGGTAAAGCTTGGGGATATGGCTGGAATGTTGGTGCGGTATATGAGTTTAATCAAGATAACCGTTTAGCTATTACTTATCGTTCCCATACAGATATTGATTTTAAAGGGAATTACTATGATGCTCAACCAGTATTAAAGCAAGCTTTACCTAAACAAGGTGATGGTTCTTTAACCTTAACTTTACCAGCATATTGGGAAGTTGCTGGGTATAATCGTGTATTACCTGACTTAGCAGTTACTTATAGTGTTAAACGGACACTCTGGCACCGTTTTAAAGAATTAAGAGCCGTTGCTGAGAATAATGGTGGTTATACGCCATTAGAAAAACCAGAACATTTCCACGATACCACCCGTATTGCATTAGGGCTTAATTATGATGTTAATGAAAAATTAACTCTACGTACTGGTATCGCTTATGATGAGGTAGCCGTAGATGCACCATATCAATCTTTATCAATTCCTGATACAGATCGTACTTGGTATAGTGTTGGCGCTACTTATCGTGTTACACCTAATCTTTCAGTTGATGCTGGGTATGCCTATATCAAAGGTAAAAAAGTTACTTTTACAGAGAGTCAAGGACAACTTAAAGGCACCTTTACTAGCACTTCAAGAGCGGATTTATTCGGTTTAAGTTTAAATTACCGTTTCTAATTATTTTATTTTCATTAAAAAACGTGCTTCGGCACGTTTTTTTATATTAAATTATTACTATTACATATAATTTAAAATTTAAACTGGAATTAAGAAGGAAGCGATGTCGCAAGCTATTTATTATCATTATTTTAATTCACCCGTAGGACGATTACGCCTCTTACTTGAAGGCGATCATAAGCTTGCTATTATTGGGTTAGATTTTGAAAGAGAACAAGAAGAAATATCACCAGATTGGTTATTTTTAGAAGAACACCATTTAATTCAAGAGACGAAACAGGCTTTAATGGCTTATTTTAAGGGTGGAAAAAATACATTTACTGCTTTACCATTAAAATTAATTGGCACTGAGTTTCAACAGCAAGTATGGCGAGCATTACAGCAGATCCCTTTTGGTCAAAGTACAACTTATGGCGAGATTGCACAGAGGATTGGACGAGTGAAAGCGGTGAGAGCAGTGGGTGGTGCTATTGGGCGGAATCCAATTAGTATTATTATTCCTTGCCATCGAGTTTTAGGAATAGGGCAGACTTTAACAGGATTTGGTGGTGGTTTACCGATTAAACGCCAGTTATTGCAACATGAACAGATCGAATATCTTGATCGAGGGATTGAATTTGTTAAGCCTAAGCGTTTACATCATTTAATTAGATAAGTTTTTTTGTTTAATTTATTTAATTAGAATTGGTGATATAAAATAATTTTCCTTTTCGTAATAAATCTGCTTTGACGCTCTGTTTTAGCGTTATTAAGGCATTTTTTTTATACTGTTTTTGTCGAATAAACGCTGAAAGTTGGGTTGCAAGTGTTGGATTTGGGTATTGTTTTAGATAGCGCTGCAATGCAGGATAACAGGCATTAAAAGTTCGGTGGTGTAGAGCAAAATCAGATAGGCTTTGCCAGTCATCGGTAGTCAGGTGCCATTCTAATGATCGAATTTGCCATTTTAATTGTTGGCAGATTTCAGTTATTAAGTGGTGATCACTTAGTAAAAAATTCCGTTTAAATTGTCTTGTTGCTTGTTGACAGAATCTTTTCCCCTGTTTTGACAGTGGGTAAATTGCCATTGTACTGTAATAACCGCTACTGGCTTCTTGACGATGAGTTAAATGCACCAGTTGAAAACCATTTTTAAACCAAAAATTAGCTAATCTAGGCTGATAACCAAAACTAACAGAAATAAAGTCAAAGTCTGTTTGTAGAGAAATATCTGTAAGAAAATGCTGTAATAAACGAGAACCACTACCACGTTGCTGCAAGTTGGGTGTAATCGCTATTCTTGAAATGCGTAATGATTTTAATTGACAAGCTAATGGTAGATTAGCTTGAAAACAAAGGGCTTGCACTAATAAATTTCCTGCAGGTTGTCGATAACCTGTGCGAATTTGTTCGATTAAAGTTAAGTCTAATTTTCCTTCTGTTACTCCCCAGATAATACCAGATAATTGTTGATTGCTTTGAAGTTGATAAAAATATTGATCTTTTGCATCTAATAAACGGCGTAAGTCTAGAGGTGTTGTACGATAATGGGCGATAGTTAAAAGAGAGTAAAGTTGTTGAAATACGGTTGAATTTTGAGAAAACTCGCCTTGAGTAAGAGGAAGAAAATATTCTTTATCTGTCGTGTTTGTGCTACTTTGTTGGGGAGTGTGGAGTAATAATAGTTGATTAATCCATTTTTCCAATGGGTCATGTTCTTGCCAACGTAAAGGGAAGTTAAGTTGTAATCTTTGAGATGGGCGTTGCAATTGTTGGGCTAATTTTAAACTAAAACCTTTTCCTGTTCCTTCATAACCATCAACCGTGGTGGTAAATAAAATATGTACAAAAGTTTGGCTAAATTCAAGTAATATCTCTAGTGGTAACATCGCCGCTTCATCAACAATTAACCATGCCTGAGTAAATTTTGCAGGTGTTTGATCGATCTCTGTTCGCAATTGATCGGGAGCTAAAAAGATTGGTGGTTGTTGAGGGCAATGTTTTAACAAAGTTTTTATAGCTTGACGATTAGGGGCGGTGAGATAAACCGTAATGTTTGCTTGGGCAAGTTGTTCTGCCAATAAGCCAGAAACTGCTGATTTTCCACGTCCTCTTGCTGCTGTTAGAAGATAAATATCTTGTTTAGCTTGAATTAATTGTTGCAAAATATGTTGCTGTTCTTTAAGAGCAAATTTTGGGATTTGCCATCGTGTTGAAGAAAAATCAAGTGAAATCTCATTTTTTGTATGTTGTTGATATAAGCGAATTGACGTTGAGGCTAGAAAGGGAGAAAGGCTTTTTTTGAACCATTGGTAAAATTGTAAGGGAACTAGAGGTTGAGTTGCATTATTCCAGCGTAAACTATCTTGATCAGAATAATTTTCAATTTTATCCCATTCAGGCAATAGTAGAATTAAATAGCCGTTAGCTTTGAGAGTCGCACCTAAGATCGCTAAGCTTTCAAGATGGAGGATCAGTTGCTGTTTAACTGGACTACGATAGTCTAAAATCGCTAATTCAAACTCTTGTCCTAATAAATTTTTACTTTGTTTAAAGTGATAGCTATGGATTAAGAGAGAAGGAAAGGCGTGTTTTAACCCTATTTCTCCACAATAAGCAATCTGGCAATCTATCAGATTGTTTTCTTTTTTCTCTGCAAATTGTGTGAGGATTTTGGTTAACTGTTGTGTTAACCAAAGATCATTACCCGCTAAGATAACGGCTTGTCGCCAACCTGAAAGGTGCATAGTGTGCTAAATTACTCTTTTTCACTTGCATAAGGATCAGCAAAGCCAAGTTGGTGCATAATATCTTGCTCGAGGCTTTCCATTTCTTCTGCTTCTGCATCATCAATATGATCATAGCCAAGCAGATGTAAGCTACCGTGTACTACCATATGTGCCCAGTGGGCTAAAATAGGTTTATTTTGTTCAAGTGCTTCTCTTTCAACCACTTGACGGCAAATCACCAAATCACCTAATAAAGGTAATGCTACTTCACTAGGCGACTCAAAAGGAAAAGAGAGGACATTAGTTGGATAATCTTTACCTCGATAAGTGTGATTCAACATTTGGCTTTCAGCTTCATCAACAATTCTAATCGTCATTTCAATATCTGTCTGTGTTGGTTTTACGGCTGTTGATGCCCAATGAGTGACTTGTTCTAATGTTGGGAGGTTTTCCTGATTTTGTGTTGCAAGTTGTAAATCAATTACAAGAGAATTCATTATGCTTTTCCTTTACATTTTCGTTGGTCATTAAAAGTGCTTGTAAACGTGTTTGATGACGTTGTTCCGATAATTGTTGTCGTCGCAGTTCATCTTCCGTCTCCCATTTTTCATAAGCTTGCACTACTTTAGCTACCACAGGGTGACGCACAATATCTTGACTTGTAAAATAGTTAAAACTCAGTTCTTCAACATTTCCTAAAACTTCAATAGCGTGTTTTAAACCTGATTTTTGTCCACGAGGCAGATCGACTTGAGTGATATCCCCTGTAATCACTGCTTTTGAATTAAAACCAATTCGAGTTAAAAACATTTTCATCTGTTCAATAGTGGTGTTTTGGCTTTCATCAAGAATAATAAAAGCATCATTTAATGTTCTTCCTCGCATATAAGCTAAAGGTGCAATTTCGATCACATTTCGTTCCATTAATTTTTGCACTTTTTCGAAACCTAACATTTCAAACAGTGCATCATAAAGAGGGCGTAAATACGGCTCAATTTTTTGTCCTAAATCGCCGGGTAAAAAACCAAGTTTTTCTCCGGCTTCAACCGCTGGTCGAGTAAGTAACAGGCGACGAACTTGATGCGTTTCAAGTGCTTCAACTGCTGCAGCAACAGCTAAAAAGGTTTTACCAGTGCCTGCAGGGCCAATTCCAAAACTAATATCATGACGTAAAATATTATGTAAGTATTGAATCTGGTTAGCACCACGAGGTTTAATCATTCCTCGTTTTGTCTTAATTGTTGTTGAATAGACTTGCGCTTCTTCTGATGAATTTGGGCCGGTATTACTTGCTTGTAATGACATACGCTTTTCTTGAATAGCAAGATGAACATCTTCTAAATCCAAAAGTTTGATTTTTCCTTTAATCGGAGCAGTAGCTTGGTAGAGCTTTTGGAGTAATTGTTGTATTTTTTGGAGTAGCATCAGTTGATCAGCTGACGACTCTTCATCAGTAGAACGTAAAGTGAAGACAAAATTACGGTGAGAAATAACGACATTAAACTGTTTTTCGATGGTTTCTAAGTGTAGGTTAAATGCTCCACATAGGGATTGCAAACGAGCATTATCTTGCGGTTCAAGCGTAAAACTAAGTTGTTGTGCAGACAAGTTAAAACCTCAAAAGTGAAAGTGAAGATATAGTTTAGTATACCTTGATTGGATAGGTAAAACCAAGCCGTGGGATTAAGATTATTTAAGTATAAAGCTAAGTAAATTGATTTTTAGTAAATTTGTTTTTATTTGTTGTAATTATGATTGTATTTTTCCGCTTAATTGAATATTTTACTCCATCAAAATTATGTTTTATTGAATATTATAGGAAGTAAAAATGTTTTTATGGTCTTTATTAGCCTTATCTTTAATTCTACTTTCAGTAAAAAGAGTAAGCCTTGGGATATTTATTCTTTATAGTGTAATTTTTGGTGCTATATATCAAGGGATATTAGAAATATCTACTTTATTTTTTATTCTTTTTATTTCTTGTCTCTTATATTTGTATAAAAATAAGCATTGGAAGTGGTTGGAGGGTATTTTAGTCATATTTTGTTTTCTACTCTATTTTCATCATATCGCAGGATTCAATAATCCTATGATATTATCACAAGTAAAAGTAAGCGAAAATAGTGCTAATTTTAATCTTTATTATAATTTAGATAAGGCTTTAATTCCTTTTATTTTATTTCCATTAATACCGAATTTGTTTTCGTGTGAACCTAAAATTACAGCAAGTAAAATAAAATGGGGAGTATTAATTTTATCGCCTTCTTTACTTTTAATGTTGGCTAGTTTAGCGGGGAGTTTAAAAGTAGAATTTCATATTCCAACTTGGTTACCTTATTTTATTTTATCTAATCTCTTTTTTGTTTCTTTGGTTGAAGAAAGTTTATTTAGAGGATATTTACAGCAACGCTTACAAGCTAAAATAGGTAGTTATCCTGCAGTATTTGTTTCAGCGATTATCTTTGCGTTATCTCATTATGGTTACACCAATGGCAATATCTTTTTTATGTTATTTATTGGTTTGGCTGGGATAATCTATTCCTTAGCTTGGCTTTGGAGTGGAAAAGTATGGGTTAGCACTTTTATCCATTTTGGTTTGAATTTAACCCATCTGCTCTTTTTTACTTATCCTTATTTAGTAAGGTAATAGATGTTGTTGTATAAGGGTTATTCATTAACCCTTATTGCCACGAAGTTACATCTAATTCTTTACCAAATTGACTGATTATTAGGCGTTTCGTTAAATCTGTTTGAGGATTAAGTAATATTTCTTTCGTTGCACCATACTCGATCATATTCCCTTGTTGTAATAATAAAATATCATCAGCAATATGTTTAATAATTCCCATATTCTGTCCGATATAAATATAAGCAAGCCCTAATTTGGCTTGTAGATCGAGTAATAAATTCATTAATGCTGCACGCATTGAAGCATCAAGAGTATCTAACATATCATCAATAATAATAATTTCAGGATCTAGAATAATAGCACGAGCTAAAGCTATACGTTGTTTCTGACTAATATTTAATTCATTAAGTTGAATATTAGCGTGTTCTGGGGTTAAACCAATTAAACGTAATACTTGGTCGATTTTTTGATCTCGTTCATATTCAACTAAATCGGTTGCTAACCGTAGAGGAAGATCTAAGGTTTGTCCAACGTTTAATTGCATATTAAAAGAGGCATTTGGATTTTGAAAAATCATACGAATATGTTTTGAGCGATAGTGGTAATCACCAAAATTAAGTGGTTTATTTTTAAATAAAATTTTTCCAGAGGAGGGTTGAGTAATCCCAACTAGCATTTTTGCTAAGGTTGATTTACCTGAACCATTTTCACCAACGATTGCCAGTGTTTTTTGACGTTCTAAATGAAAAGAAACATTTTTAACTGCGGTAAAAGTGCGTTTTAACCAGCCACTATTGCTAGGAAATTCTTTAGTTAAATTTTCTACTTCTAACAGAATATTATTCATTATTCATTTCCTTCATGACTGTTTTCAGTTTGGATTTTTATTGGTGTTACCTCTTGAGGTTGTACACGATGTTCACGTAAATTTAGTGGGTAATGGCAAGCAAATTCGTGTTGTTTTACTCGGCGTAATTGTGGCTTAATCACACACTTTTTTTGTGCAAAAGGACAACGAGGACCTAAGCGACATCCAATTGGCATATACCCGATTAAAGGAATAGAACCTCGTAAAGCACTAAGATGGCTTTTAAAGGGTAATGCTTGACTAAAATCAGGTGAAGCGTGGATTAAAGCGACGGTATAAGGGTGGTGTGGATTTTCTAAAACCGCTTCTTTGCTACCGTATTCAACACTTTGTCCACAATAGAGTACGCTAATGGTATGACACCATTCTCCGATAGAGACAATATCATTACCGAGTAATAATACTGATGTGCCATTATTTTGATTCATACTGGCGAGTAAACGAAAAATCTGTTTTTGGGTGGTTGCTTCAAGAGAATTTGTTGCTTCATCAGCAATTAATAGGCGAGGTTGGTTTGATACCGCCATTGCAATCATTACTTTTTGGGCTTCACCCGGTGAAATTTCGTTTGGATAGCTATTCATAATATCGTGGTGATCTTTAATCCCTACTTTATGCAGTAATTCAATGGCACGGCGTTTTTTCCAGCCGAACCACCGCCACCAACGTCCTTTAAATGTCCAGTTAGGAATAATCTGGATTAGTTGTTGCCCTATTTTTCGAGTAGGATCAAGACAGGCGATTGGGTCTTGAAAGATCATAGAAATTTCACGTCCGATGATTTGGCGGCGTTTTGCTGGAGAAATTTTAAGTAATTCAATGTTATTAAAGCGAAAACGATCGGCAGTAACCACCCAATCATCTTTATCCGCATTACAAATCACTTTTGCGATTAAACTTTTTCCCGATCCTGACTCTCCAATTAAACCACAAATGGTCGCTTCATTTAAGGTAAGATTAACATTATCTACTAAGCGTACTTTTCCGTTAGCTGTTTTGATATCAATGCAAAGATTACGAATATCTAATAGTGCCATAATTCTGTTTTCTCTTAGGCGTAAGCTTTTGTAATTGCACGTAATAAGCTATTGCCAAATAAGGTAATAATAATAATTGAAAGTATAATTGCTACACCCGGTAGAATAACTGCCCACGGAGCGATATAGAGTAGATCTAATGAATCGTGGATCATCATTCCCCATTCAGGCATTGTTTTGGAAGCGCCAAGGGAAATAAAACTTAAAGCACTAATATCCATTAAAGCTAAGGTAAAGGCGCGAGTTGTTTCTCGTATAATTGTTGGCATAATATTAGGTAGTATGGTTTCTTTTAGTAATGCCCATTTTGAAATGCCTTCCAGCTGCAATAAAACGACATAATCTTTCTGTAATTCTACTTTTACCGCACTATAAACTTGATGTACAAAGTGCGGTAGTAGTGCGAGTAATATAGCTAGCATAGCGCTTTGTAAGCTACTTTCCATTAAGGCTGCAATAATAATTGCAATTAATAAGATTGGAATAGATAAAAAGAGATCGAAGAAATTACCTAAAATTCTAGATTTTCTACCTTGATTAATTCCAATAATACAGCCTAAACTACAACCAATCAGTAGGGTTGGTACGACAATTGCCAAGGCTGAACCAAAGGTATAACGTGTACCCAGAATAATCCGACTAAATAGATCTCGCCCAATATCATCAGTACCAAGGAAAAAGGCAACTCGTCCTGTTTTTGTCCAAGCAGGAGGAATAAGTTCATTGCCAACAAATTGCATATTATTCCCATATGGAGATAAAAGTGGAGAAAAAAGTGCAATAAAACATAGGGCTAGAAAGAGAATAAGGCTAATTACAGCTAATTTATCTTGTCTAAAATGCTGCCAAATTTTTTGTTGAGGTGAAACTAAACGAAAATCCTCAATATCTTTATCAAGCATATCTATTTTTCCTATTAAATGGGTCTAACAGAAATGTTACAAAAGCGGCGATGAGATTAATTGTAATGACAACGATTCCAATGACTAATACTCCAATGGCAACAGAATTATAATCTTGTTCAGCAAGGGCTAGAATTAACCACTGGCCAATGCCAGACCAGTTAAAAATATTCTCAATTAACATACATAAAGCCAAAGTTAGGGTGAAAATACGGATAAATGATGGGATTAATGGCATTAGGGTATTATGTAACACATAGAAACGTAAGATTTTGCATTTTGACCAACCTCGGGTTGTTGCAACTTTAATATAGGATTGAGCAAAAATAATTTCTGCACGTTGTTGAGTTAGACGAGTAATCTCTAAGAATGGTGTAATCATTAATACTAATGTTGGTAATGCTAAGTGTAATAATACATTTTGAATGATTTTTATTCTATAAGGTTGATCAATCAGCCACATATCAATAATTGGAAAACCTGTAATTGGTTTAATTTCATATAATAAATTATATTGCCCAACAGAAGAAATTGCCCAATGATGAGTGGCGGCTAAATAGAGTAGAATAGGACTTACCCAGTAGATAGGAATAGCCAATGAGAGAGAAGAAATGATTCTAGTCGTTTTACCAAACCAATTATCCGCATAATATGCACCCAAAATGCCATAGCAAACACCGAAAAAAATAGCGAGCAATAAGGCTAGAATACATAGTTCTAGAGTAGCAGGGAGAACGGATAGAATTTGTAAGCGTAATGATTCACCACCATTGTAGCTAATTCCAAAATCTCCACTGCATAAATTATGTAAATAGAGTACTAAACCATTAAACCAACCACCACCTAAATTTTGGTTAAGAGGATCTTTCAGCATAATTTGGTAGCTGATTAAAACCAATACAAATAGAGAAAAACAGGTCAAAAAAGTACGGCGAAGTAAGGCGATAATCATAGGTTACCTCGGTCAAAATAAAGCATACTGAAATCAACATTGCCAAAAGGTGTTAAATTTAACCCTTTTATAGTTTGCC
This sequence comes from Mergibacter septicus, assembly GCF_003265225.1. Classification (NCBI taxonomy): domain Bacteria; kingdom Pseudomonadati; phylum Pseudomonadota; class Gammaproteobacteria; order Pasteurellales; family Pasteurellaceae; genus Mergibacter; species Mergibacter septicus. Next base: position 418,655 of record NZ_CP022013.1, read on the forward strand.
TTGCAATAATGACTTTTGATGCATTTGCAAGAGGAATAATAGGTACCTGTTGCATAGCTAACTGCTGGGCGAGGTCATAATTTAATGCTCTGGCTAGAGTGTCGTCTGTTTGTAATCCTTGCATAATGAAATTATCAAACTGAGGATCACACCAATTACTTAGATTCGCTAAACTATGGCGAGTTTGACAACTTAAAATTGGGCGTAAAAAACCATCGGGATCAAGACTATTTGCTTGCCAGCCTGTTAAGATCATATCGTAATCACTTTTTCCTGAACGGATTTGTTGATTAAGAAAATTGCGTGTAATTATTTTAATTTTAACTGGAACACCAACTTGACTTAGATCGAATTTGATCATTTCAGCCATTTTAACAGGGTTAGGGTTATATACTCGATCTTCATCGACTACCCACATTATCAATGGCTTAGTTAAAATAGAGCGGATTGATTTTAACATTTCTCCTGCTTTTTTAGGTTCATAATCAAAAGCAAAAGAAGTGGTTTGCATTTGAGAGGTTAATGAGATTTGTGGTATTAAACCATTTGCTACTTTTGCTGTATTGTAATAAATCTGACGAATTAGTCGGGAACGATTAATTGCGAGAGCAATGGCTTGTCGATTCTGACTATTTTGCATAAAAGGGCGTTCGGTATTTAAAGCAAGAAAAGCAAGATTGGTATCATCAACAGATTGTATTTGAATATTGGGTTGTTGCTTAATTAACTCAACTTGCCCCGGATCAGGAAGTGCAAGGATATCGCATTCATGGTTAAGAAACTTTGTTAACCGTCCACTGCGAGTTGATGAAATATCAAGCACAATATTTTTAATTTTGCTCGCCTCTCCCCAAAAGTCAGGGTTTCTAACGAGGCGAATATGGTGATCTCGAGTATGATTTTTAACTAAATAAGCCCCAGTACCAATTGGCTTGGTATATAGTTGTGCAAGATTATCATCTGCAGCGAGTTGTAAAGCATATTCATAAGAGAGAATCGCAGCATATTGACCTGCTAAGTGAGAAAGCATTGATGCATCGGGTGAGGTTAATTTAATTTCAACTAAATAAGGATTCACCGCTCGGATAGAAATAATTTTCTTGGCTAATTTAAGACTATCAAAATAGGGAATAAACGCTTTTTTAGCATTAGCATTGAAAATAGCAAGTTGGGAGTGAGGTAAAGTGGTATTTAATGGTTCATTTAATTCAGGTAAAGCGGTATTTTTACCCAATAAACGGTTTAATGAAAAGACCACATCATCGGCATTTAAATTTCTAGTTGGTGTAAACCATGGAGTGTGATGAAATTTAATGCCACGCTTTAATTTTATTAACAGGGTTTTTCCATCTGCAGATAAAGAATAGCTTTTAGCCAACGAAGGGATAAGCTGGTTATTTGTTTTTTGTTCAAATAAACGATTGTAGATTTGTTGATTAATAATATTAATACCTAAACTTGCATCTGCTTTTTGCCAATTTGGAATCAGAGAAGCTGACCGAGCACAATAAACTAAACTATTTTCTCTCAATTCTTTTGGTGGTGTTTGAATCGCATACACAGAGGTTGAAATACCATATAAGGCACTAATTAGTAAGCAAAATCGATAAATAAAAGATTGAAGGCAAACGCCATTATATATAAAAGACATAAGATATTCATTTTCTCCAATTCAGATTGTCTTATCATAGCATAACTGGCAGAGATGTTCTCAATCTTACCGCATTATCTCTTGTAATAAGGGGGATTAAAATAGAGATAGGATTGGTTGGTGAGGGTAAATTGAGTTTATCTTTAAGCATAAAGTAGCTTAGAATAAGCAAAATCTAGCTTTTCTTCTAGGGGGATTATGTTTAATCAGCTTCAACAGGGTGTAGAAAATTTAATTGATCGAGGATTAGATCGGCGTTTGAGGGTAGCGGTTACAGGCTTAAGTCGAAGTGGTAAAACGGCTTTTATCACCTCGGTGATTAATCAATTATTAGCAATTAATACACAAGGTGGGCAACATTTACCATTATTTGAACCTGCTCGTACTAGACGGATTGTGGGGGTGCAACGTGTTGCTCAAACAGATTTAATGTTACCAAGGTTTGATTATCAGGCGAATTTGCAAGATCTCTATCAAACACCACCACAATGGTGTCAATCAACAACAGGGATTGGTCAGATTCGTTTAGCTCTTCGTTATCAACATCAACATAGTTTTTTACGCCATTTAAAGCTACATTCAACCCTGTATGTTGAATTTTTTGATTATCCTGGGGAATGGTTATTAGATTTGCCGTTACTTAATTGGAATTTTCAGCAATGGTCACAACAATATCAACAGCAACAACAGTTTTCTAGTGCAAGGCAGATCTCTGAATTTAATTGTTGGCAACAAAAGGTAGCAAAATTAGATCTATTTTCAACCGCAGATGAAAATGTGTTAGCTCAGCTGGCGAAAGAGTACACCCAAATTTTGCATCAATATAAAACGTTGGGCTTGCAATTAATTCAGCCGGGGCGTTTTGTCTTACCCGGAGAATTGGAAAATGCACCAGTATTACAATTTTTTCCATTGTTGGCATTATCCCCTCAACAATGGCAACAGTTGAATAAAACAGCCTCAGCGAATAGTTATTTTATGGTTTTGAAAAAACGTTATAACCATTATTGTGAAACGGTGGTTAAACCTTTTTATCAAAATTACTTTATTCATTTTGATCGACAAATTATTTTAGCGGATTGTTTAACCCCTCTTAATCATAGTCGAGTAGCGTTTGAGGAATTACGCTTAGGTTTACAACAACTTTTCCATAGTTTTAAGTATGGTAAACGTTCTCTTTTTAATCGTTTGTTTGCCCCTAAAATTGATAAGTTATTATTTGCAGCAACGAAAGCAGATCATATTACAACGGATCAAATTCCTAATTTAATTAGCCTCTTACGGCAATTAATTCAACAAGATGGTGAACATTTAACTTTTCAACATATTCAACTAGATTACACGGCTTTGGCATCAATTCGTGCTACTCAACAAGTGATTGTACAAGCAAAAAATGATACCACTCAATATAAAGCATTACAGGGAAGGAGATTATCGGATCAACAACAAATCACAGTATTTCCCGGTACTGTACCAGCTAATTTGCCTCCAGCTACGTTTTGGCAAAAAAATCGTTTTGCTTTTGATCCGTTTCAACCACCAATCTTAGATGAAGGAAAAGTATTACCACATTTGAGATTAGATGCAGTACTACAATTTTTATTAGCTGATAAATTAGAATAATTTTGAGAGTGAAATAAGTTATGCGCCAAAAACAGATTTTTGATGATGAAAGTGTGATTAAGTCAAGTGATATTAGTCAACAAGCAGAACAAGAGTGGCAATTTCAAGCACAACAAATTTTTCATCCAGAAGAAACGCTTGAGGTAGCGTTAGATCTCAATGCGGAACAAGAAATTAATCAACACTTAGAAAGTGTGATTGATCCTTATTTATCCATAGAAGAAGAGTTAATACCTCCTACTGCTAAGCGTTGGAAGAAAAGAGTATTGCAGATTATTGGTTTTTTATTTGGTGGTGCGGTGCTTGCTCAGGCCATTCAATGGCTAGTTGATAGTTGGCAGCAGCATCAATGGATCTATTTTGCACTATCAATAAGTTTTAGTTTATTACTTATGTTAGTCTTGTTTGAAATAATGACTGAATGGCGACAACTTAAACGCTTACAACGGTTAGAACAAACTCGACAAGAAAGTATGACTTTCTTTTTAGATGAATTTCAGCTTGCAAATAATCATCAATTTGAACAAGCGGTTGCTTTTTGTGAGGAGATTATCAAACGAAATAAATCATTAACTCAAAATATCCCAATAGCACAATGGCGACAACAGTTAAATCCAGCACAAAAAGGAACAGAAGTATTATGGTTGTTTAGCCAAAATATATTGAAACCTTTAGATCAACAAGCACAAGCATTAATTAGTCGTAATGCGATAGAAACGAGCATAATGGTTGCAGTCAGTCCCGTTGCTCTTATTGATATGCTATTGATTGCATGGCGGAATATCCGTTTACTCAGGCAAATTGCAGGATTATATGGCGTTGAATTAGGTTATATAAGTCGCATACGTTTATTAAAAATGGTGCTATTTAATATTGCTTTTGCAGGGACGACAGAGCTGATACAAGAAGTGGGTATGGATTGGTTATCACAAGATATTACCGCTAAATTATCAAGCCGTATGGCTCAAGGTTTAGGCGTTGGATTATTAACTGCTCGTTTAGGTCTAAAAGCTGTGGAGTTTTGTCGCCCAATCGTATTTAGAAGTGATGAAAAAATTAAGTTGAGTGGATTACATAAAACCTTATTAGGTGAATTAAAACAACAAATTTTACGGACAGAAAAATATAAACCAGAGACAAAAAATAAAATATAGTATGGAAATCAAAAACTTATAAAATTATTTCAGAGGAAAAGAGATTTTATCTAATTTTTACGAAAATATTTTAAAAATTTTTTGAACTTTTTAGTTTTATTTCACTCTAACTGAACAAGAGAGCATAAAACGGAGAATATTTCAAAGAATTAGATAATAGTCCATTTACTTGATCTTTTATTTGCACATATTAAAAAGTGTAGTCTATTTTAGACTACACTTTTTATTTTTTGATCGTTTTATTGTGTTTGAAGTTGTAACGGAGCAGGCATTGCCTGTTGTAAGTAGCTTTGATATAACGGCAATGCACCACTTGATCCCGTTAATTTTGTTGTCTCATTATTATCTAACCCAACCCAAATCGTTGTTACATTATTTCCATCAATACCGACAAACCAGCTATCTCGCCCATTATTGGTGGTTCCCGTTTTTCCAGCTAAATGTAAATTCGCAAAAGACCGTCCAATCTTTGTTGCAGTCCCTCTTGCTACCACTTGTTGCATTGCATAAAGTGTTTTTAAACTGGCTAGACGAGAAACAACTTGTTTTGCTTGTGCTTGTTGAACATAAAGTAATTGACCATTATGTTTCGTTATCGCTGTTAAAGTGGTTAATGGAATTTTTTTCCCTCGATTAGCTAAAGTTTGATATAGCTTGGTAACAGCATAGGGAGAAATGGCATAACTACCAAGTAGCATAGCTGGTACAGCAGGGATCTGTTCTTCTGTCCAGCCCATCTTTTTTTGTAACTCAATGATTCGATCTAAGCCTATTTTCATGCCGATATTTACAGTGGGAATATTTAATGAACGAGCTAAGGCATCAACCAGTGGTACAGGAGAAGAATATTGACGATTATAATTACGAGGTCGCCACGCTGGAGAATCTTTCCGTACAATCGTGATAGGTTGGTTTTCAATAAGTGTTGTTAATTGAAACTGTTGTGGCCTATCCAATGCCGCCAAATAGATTGATGGTTTGACTAAAGATCCAATTTGTCTTTTGGCAGTTAAAGCACGATTAAAACCCGCATACTGTGGGTTGGCTCCACCAACAATAGCCCGAATTTTTCCATTATGATAGTCAGCTACCACCATGGCAGCTTCTAAATTCTTTATCTGGTATTTTGTTTGGAGGTTAGAGATATTTTTTACCACAGCTTCTTCGGCAGCTTGTTGTAACTTAGGATCCATAGTGGTAAAGATTTTAGCACCAATCAGCTGTTGAGTTTCATTACCGAATAATTGGCGTAATTCATAGCGAAGGCTATGTATAAAAGCGGGATAACGTTGTTTTAATTGCCCTTGAGCTTGAATTCTGATTGGACGTTGACTTAAGAGGGTATATAGAGATTGATTGATAAGATGGTGTTCTAACATCAACGATAATACTACATTTCTGCGATCAAGGGCCAAATTGGGGTGACGCCAAGGATTATAGAGGGAAGGCCCTTTAACCATACCAACTAACAGAGCGATTTGATCTAAACTAATTTCTTTGATCGGACGTCCAAAATAAAATTGACTTGCCAAGGCAAAGCCTCGAATTTGATTATCACCATTTTGTCCAAGATAAACTTCATTGAGATAGACTTCTAAAATCCGATTTTTGTCGTAACGCCAGTCTAATAGTAATGCCATGATAACTTCGTTTAATTTTCGGCTAATTGTCCGTTGATTAGTTAAAAAAAGATTTTTAACTAATTGTTGTGTTAGTGTACTTCCACCTTGTACTGTATGCCCCGCTTTTAAATTAGTTAGCATTGCACGTAAAATACCAAGTGGGCTAATTCCTTCGTGTCCAAAGAAATTACGATCTTCAGTTAACAATAGGGTTTCAATTAATAACCTAGGGTACTCTTTTAATGGAGTAGCTAAGCGTTCTTGATTATCACCATCAAGCATTGCAATTAATTTAGGGGCAAGACGAAACGCATTAACCGTACGGTTATGAACAAGATCTTCAATTTTATACAGGCGATTTGCTTTAAAGGATAAACGCAATAAACGTTGTGGTTCAGCCTTATCAGGGAAAGCAAAATTACGGCGAATTAAGGTTAATTTATTGTTTTCGATCTTAAAATCAGCAGGAGTAATTACCTCTACTGTTTGGCGATAGCCGTGTTCTAAAAGCATTTGTTGGACTTGAGCTAACGTCAGATTATCTTTGAGATCAATTGTTTGGATATGAGCATAAACTTCTGCTGGTAATTGCCAAATCTGTCCATCCATTTTTTGGCGGATTTTATGATCAAGATAAGCAAGATAGAAAATCGCTAAACAGAAAAACGTTAACCCGACTTTCAGGATAAAACGTTGAATCTGTTTGGAATTGTTCTTTTTTTTCTTTGAAGATGGCTTTTTCTGGTTGCTCATAAAACAGTAAACATTTTTAGTTTAATAATTGCATTCCATAAATATAAAGCTGTTCTAATAGTGCCATTTTTTCAGGTTGTTGTGCATATTCTTCGCCTAAACGTTCTAGGCTTTGGGTAAATTCAGCAACTGAACGATCTAATTTAGCGTGGCGATATTTTTGCCATTTAATCTGTTCTGCTCGAGTCAAAGTTTTAAAATAGTGTCTTGCACGGTAGTGGAAAAGTAATTTTTCAATGCGAGGATCTTGAAAAGATAAATCAGGGTTAGCTAATTTTTCAGCAGGCAAAGTACGTAAAATAGCCATATTATTTTTATCTTGTTGGCTAAAAAAATTGTTATATAACTCAGTTTCAACATTATTACTTGGTGCAAATTGTGGTTGTTGGTTAAATACCTCTGTGACAACATCTTGAATAGTTGGTGTTGCTTTTAAACGTTCTAAATTTTGTAAACAAAGGGTGCGATCAATCCCTAAACGTTCTGCTGTTTTGGGTAATAATGTATTTGCAGGGGCTAAAATTGGGCATTTATTGAGATGAACTAATTTTAAAGGAATTGGAGATTTTTTTTGTTCAAGCAATTCTACTTTCTTGGTATAAAGATCTTGGTGAATTTGTTCTACAGAAAGTTGCAATAAATTTTCAATATCACCAGTCAGATCACAGACAATGACTGCATTTTGATTAGTCGGATGCCAAGCTAGTGGCGCAATCAATGTTGTATTACCTCGTTCATTACCTAACATTCCTGAAACATGAACAAGTGGGGTGAGATTAAGGAGATCGATCATACTTTTCAGTTGATTTTTTCCCCGATTGGTAAAGAAATAATTAAATAATTTAGGTTGTTTTTGCTTAATTAATTTTGCCATTGCAATAGTGGCATAAACATCGGACATTGCATCATGTGCATTTTGATGGGCAATGTCATTAGCTTTGGTGAGTAATTCTAAACGAAAAGAAGGCATACCTTGATCGTCATAAGGCCATTCAATCCCATCTGGACGTAAAGCATAGGTTGCTCGGACTAAATCTAATAAATCCCAACGAGAATTACCGTGTTTCCAACTATATTCGTAGGGATCAATAAAGTTACGATAAAAAGTATAGCGTGTCATTTCATCGTCATAACGAATATTGTTATAGCCAATCACACAAGTATTGGGTTGAGAAAATTCTGCTAAAATTTTTTCAGCAAATTCAGGTTCTGATAAGCCTTTTTGATTGCAGAGTTGCGGGGTTATTCCTGTAACTAATACTGCTTCAGGAGAGGGCAAATAATCATTGGTTTGACGACAATAGAACATTATCGGTTCTCCGATAAGGTTAAAATCAGCATCAGTTCTGATACCTGCAAATTGAGCAGGACGATCACGTGCAGGATCTACACCAAAACTTTCATAATCATAAAAGAAAAAAGAGAAATTGTTCGTCATAGTTGCCACCCAATAAAATAGTATTATTCTAAATTATAGCGGAAACCAACTATAAAAACAGCTAAGTAGAAATAGGAATAAAAAAGGAAAGCGTATTTGATTAGATGATAGGCAGAAAAAAAGCAACTTATACAACATATCTTGGAATTTGAGCGATACACTAAGATGCTAATTTTCTTTCTTAGAAGAATGAGATTTTATTCTGCTAAAGGAATAATTTTTGTTGCGTGAGAACCTTTCTCACCGTGTACACATTCGAATTGTACTTTTTGCCCTGCTTTTAATGAACGATAACCTTCCATTTCAATTGCAGAATAATGAGCAAAAATATCCGTATCGCTACCTTCTACAGAGATAAAGCCGAATCCTTTTGCATTGTTAAACCATTTTATTGTGCCAATTTCCATAACAAAGACCTCATGACTAGATAATTTTTAAAATGATTGTTTATATATTACATGGATACATTAGTAATTTTTTGTAAGTTACATTTTATGTATCGGATGAATAATCTTTCAATAGTAAAAAATTATCAATCAGTGAAATTAAAAACTTTGTGTTAGATCACAAAAATTTTTTTAATCGATTAAAAATTAAGTTAAAAATACCTAAATGTAAGTATCACTAATCGGGAGTAATAAAAGAAATAGGGAGTATTTCTCCCTATTTTGACAGTAATAAATTTTATGTTGTTTTATAGTTGCATAAAGTCTGAAACGGTGTGAAAAGAACCAAAAATTAACAAAATATCTTGAGCTGAAAGATCGTATAATCCTGCTGTTACTGCCGCTTGCATTGTGCTTTTGGCTTGAGCTGAAATAACACATTGTTGCTGATTAGCCGTATAGTGTAATTTTTCTAAAAGTACCTTTGCACTTTGTCCTCGTTCTCCTGCTAATGGGATTAAGTACCACTGATCGACTTCTTGGAATAAGGGAGTAAACACACCAGCACAGTCTTTATCTTCTAAAATTCCACAAATTGCAATTAGTCTAGCTCGAGGTGTAGTTGCCAACCGTTGGGCTAGATAACGAGCAGCGTGAGGATTATGCCCTACATCAAGAATAATTTGTGGTAAATCAACAACCGATTTTGTTATTCCTAAGCGAGAGGCTAAATTGGCTATTTCAGTTTGGGAAAGGCGTTGAAAACGTCCTGTGAGTTTTGCATTCGCTAATGCGGACTGGATTATTTGATCTGGTATCGAAAATGGTAAATTTTTCAATACAGCCAAAGCGGTGGCGGCATTTTGGAGAGGTATAGATCCAATTGGTAGCTGGTTGAGTAAAACAGCAGAATTCTTATCAGTGTAGAGAGTACCTTGCCATTGCCAATGAGCCTCATCAGCTTCAAGTGCATAATTAAAATCAATTCCGCTAAATAATGCTTGGCAATTTAATTGTTGTGCGATTTTTTTTATTGATAATGGACAATGCGGTTCGCCAACCACTAATGGAATATTAGGACGGCAAATACCCGCTTTTTCAGCCCCAATTTTTTCCCGATCATTTCCTAAAAATGCGATATGATCAATATCAATAGAGGTAATTACCGCAAAATTAGGATCAACTAAATTGGTTGCATCTAATCTACCACCCAACCCAACTTCTAAAATAACAATATCTAGTTTAGCCTGTTTAAAAAGATATAAAGCAGAAAGTGTACTAAATTCAAAATAGGTTAAAGACACAGACTTGTGTTGATTGATTAAGTCAAAGGCTTGACAAATCATCTGATCATCGACTTCTTGCTGATTAATTCTAATCCGTTCGTTGTAACGTATGAGATGAGGAGAGGAAAATACACCAACATTAAAGCCTGCCAATCGCAAAGCGGTTTCGAGTAAGTGGCAAGTCGTTCCTTTTCCATTTGTACCAGCGACTGTAATGACATAAGGTGTAGGGGATTGTAAATCTAATTGTTCAGCAACACTTTTTACACGTTCTAATCCCATATCAATCGGTTTAAAGTGAGCCTGCTCTAAATAGTTTAGCCATTCAGATAAAGTGGATGTTGCAGTAGGTATTCGCATAAAAAATCATCTAATAAAAAAAGAAACCCCAAAATTCTTTTTGGGGTTTTAGGATAGGACAAGATTAATCTCTGTTTAGAGATAAAATATTCAATAAGCTAACAAAGATATTGTATAGAGAAACATAAATACTGATTGTGGCACGAATATAATTGGTCTCACCACCGTGAATAATATTACTGGTTTCTAATAAAATAGCACCGCTAGAAAAGAGAATAAAGAGTGTGCTAAGTGCTAAATAGAAAGCAGGCATTTTTAAGAAAAAGCTTGCTATCATACCGACGACTAGGACGATAAATAGTGCAAACATCATACCAGAAATAAATGACATATCTTTTTTAGTGGTAAGCACATAGGCAGAACAAGCAAAGAAAACTAATGCTGTACCAGCGAGAGCTGTAACCACAATATCACCTAAACCTTGGCTAAGATAGATATTTAAAATTGGTCCTAAGGTATAGCCCAGAAAGCCAGTAAATGCAAAAGCAGATAGAATACCAGTAGGACTATTAGCAGTTTTATAAGTTAAAAAGAGTAACCCATAAAAACCAACAAGTGTTACAAGCAATCCCGGATAAGGTAAATTAAAAGCAATTGAAAGGTAAGCGGTAAAAGCAGAAAAAGTAATAGTTAATGCGAGCAAGAAGTAAGTGTTACGTAATACTTTATTTGTCGCAAGAACAGAACGACTTTCTGAACGAGAATCAATCACAATGCGTGGTTGCATACAAAGATCTCCTAAAGCAAATGAATGGAATAAATTAACTAATTAAACCAAAGTTTGATAACAGTACTGAGTTAGTTAAAAAAAGTCAATCGTGATTCTAATGCTAATGATAAAAAGATCATAAAATGGATTAATAACAATCAGTTAGATTAAAAGTTAAGCTCTTGAGCGTTTTTTTTAAGTTTTTTGTTTACTCATTTGAATCTTTATATTATATTTCACCCCGCTTAAAGCCAATCTTGATGCGGAGGAATGGTCGAGTGGTTGAAGGCACCGGTCTTGAAAACCGGCGAGGGTTTACGCCCTCCGTGAGTTCGAATCTCACTTCCTCCGCCAGTTCAAATTTCTAACATTAATCTAAAAAATCATATTTATTTCTTTTTTATTCTATCTTACTTAGTAATGGTCTAATCATTAACTAACACAGTAGATTATCTAGTATTCTGGTTCTTTTTAAGAATATTGAGAAAAAAGCAGAAATTGAGTATTTCTGCTTTTGTAAATTTTAAGCTTTAAAACAAGCCACTAAATGTTCATTCTCTCCCATTAATCGAGGTTTTTCCAAGCTACAATTATTATCAGCTAATGGACAACGAGTACGGAATGAACAACCTGAAGGTGGATTAATTGGAGAAGGCAAATCCCCTTCTAATAATTGAATCTCTTTTCCTCGCTCTAAATCAGGATCAGGAATTGGTACCGCTGACATTAAAGCTTTGGTATAAGGATGTTTAGTGTGATGATAAACCTTATCATAAGCACCTAATTCTACCGCATTACCGAGGTACATCACTAATACACGATCTGAAATATGTTTGACTACGGCAAGATCGTGAGCAATAAAAATCAATGATAATCCCATCTCTTTTTGTAAGGATTTCAATAAATTAACCACTTGAGCTTGAATAGAAACATCTAGTGCTGAAACAGGTTCATCACAGATAATAAGTTTAGGTTCAATAATTAATGCACGAGCAATACCGATCCGTTGACATTGTCCACCAGAAAATTCGTGAGGGTAGCGATTAATCAGATTAGGCAAAAGCCCGACTTTTAACATCATTGCTTGCACTTTTTCTCTAACCTCTGTTTGAGAGAGATGAGGTTGATAAATTTTTAATGGTTCAGCAATAATATCTCCAATGGTCATTCTCGGGTTGAGAGAAGCTAAAGGATCTTGGAAAATCATTTGAATATCATTGCGAGTTTGATTCCACTCTTTTTTAGTTTGACGACTGAGATCTTTACCTAACCATAAGATATTACCGTTTGCAGATTGTACTAAACCGATAATGGCTCTGGCGAGAGTTGATTTTCCGCAGCCTGATTCACCTACAACGCCTAAGGTTTCCCCTTCATAAAGTTTAAATGAAACATTACTAACGGCTTTTAAGGTTTGGGGTTTTTGCCAGAAAAAAGCATTATCATCTTTAATTTTGAAATGTACGCTTAAATTATTAACTTCTAAGATTAATTTTTTTGCTTCAGACATCATTAACCCTCTCTAATAATCTGTTCAGGCGTTATAAAACAAGCTCTTAAACGATTTTGAGCAAATTTTTCTAATGGTGGAGTTGCCAAACACTGTTGGCTCGCACGTAAACAACGAGGTTGGAACGGACAACCTGTCGGAAGGTGTAATAAATTTGGAGGATTACCCGGAATAGTGGTTAATTCCTCTTCTTCACTATCTAAACGTGGTACGGCGTTAATTAAACCAATAGAATAAGGGTGAGTAGGTTGATAGAAAATTTCTTTTGTAGAACCGTATTCCATCGTTCGTCCAGCGTACATCACTAATACTTGATCACAGATACCTGCTACTACGCCTAGATCGTGTGTAATCATAATAATCGCAGTGTTAAATTCTTGTTTTAATTCATTCAACAAGGTCATAATTTGTGCTTGTACGGTTACGTCTAATGCAGTGGTAGGTTCATCAGCAATTAATAATTTTGGCCGACATAAAAGTGCCATTGCAATCATAACTCTTTGCCGCATACCACCTGAAAATTCGTGTGGATACATATTCATACGCTTACGTGCTTCAGGCATTTTTACTGCATCTAACATTTTTACCGATTCTTCAAAGGCTGTGTTTTTATCTAGACCTTTGTGCAAGATTAGCACTTCCATAAGCTGTTCTCCCACTTTCATATATGGATTGAGAGAAGTCATCGGATCTTGGAAAATCATTGCAATTTGTTCAGCACGTAGGCGATTTAATTGGTTTTCTGGTAAATTCAGGATTTCTTGTCCATTAAATTTTGCTGATCCTGTAATAGTACCATTGTCTGCAAGTAAGCCCATTAAAGCAAAAGCTGTTTGAGACTTACCAGAACCTGATTCGCCTACAATACCTAAAGTTTCACCTGCATTTAGGGTAAAAGTAAGATCATTGACAGCAGTAACTTGACCATCTGGCGTTTTAAAGGTTACTCGTAAATCTTGAACATCAAGTAATGGTTGTGTTTCTATCTTCATTGTTATCTCCATTAACGATCTTTAGGATCAAGGGCGTCACGTAATCCATCGCCGATAAAGTTAAAACAGAATAAGGTTATTACTAGAAAAAAGGCGGGGAAAATTAATAGCCAAGGTGCACTTTCCATTGAGTTTGCTCCATCATTAAGCAATGCTCCCCAACTACTTAGTGGTTCTTGCGTGCCTAACCCTAAGAAACTCAAGAAAGATTCAAATAAAATCATTCCCGGTACTAATAATGAAGCGTACACCACAACAACGCCAAGTACGTTTGGTACAATATGTCGCCACACAATTTGACGTGGTGGTACACCACACACAATTGCAGCTTCAATAAATTCTTTACGTTTTAAACTTAAGGTTTGCCCTCGAACAATCCTAGCCATATCTAGCCAAGAAACCATTCCAATTGCAACAAAGATAAGGAAAATGTTTTGCCCAAAGAAAGTAACTAATAGGATCACGAAAAACATAAAGGGGAATGAGTAAAGAATTTCTAAAAACCGCATCATAATTGCATCTGTTTTTCCCCCAATGTAACCAGCCGTTGCCCCATAAAGTGTACCAACTAAAACGGCAATAAATGCGCCAGCGATACCAACAAGAAGAGAAATTCTCCCTCCGATAGCAACTCGTACTAATAGATCACGTCCAGAGGGATCTGTCCCAAAATAGTGCATACTGGCAAAATCAGGTGGAGTGGTAAGCATATTCCAATCCGTTTCATCATAGCTGAAAGGGATCAGGGATGGTGTAAAAGTAACAAACAAGACAATCAAAAAGAGAATGAAAAGACTAATCACTGCTGCTTTATTGTGAAAAAAACGCCGTCTGGCATCTTGCCAGAGACTCCGTCCTTCGACGTTTTCTAATTGTTGACTTACTTTTTCAAGTAATTCGCTGTTTTCTTTTTGTTTTAACATCAATATATTCCTTGTAGCGAATTAATAACGAATTTTTGGATCAATAACGGCATAGAGAATATCTACTACCGCATTGAAGAAAATAGTTAATGTACCGACTAAAATAGTTAAGGTCATTACTAAAGAGTAATCTCGATTTAAAGCTCCGTTGACGAATAATTGTCCAATACCCGGGATACCAAAAATACTTTCAATGACAATTGAACCCGTGATAACACCAACAAAAGCAGGACCAAGAACAGAGACTATCGGTAATAAAGCTGGTCTAAGAGCGTGTTTTAAGATAATCCGTTGCATAGGTAAACCTTTCGCTTTGGCAGTACGGATAAAATTAGAATGTAAGATTTCAATCATTGAACCACGCATAATTCTAGCAATACTTGCGATATAGCCGATAGAGAGGGCTAGTACAGGTAAAACCATATAGATAGGTTGCCCACCATTCCAACCACCAGCGGGAAGTACTTTCCATTTTATAGCAAAGAGTAAAACCATTAGTGGTGCTAGTACAAAGCTTGGAATGACAACGCCTGTCATTGAGAAAGTCATAATGACATAATCCAACCATTTATTTTGTTTTAATGCGGCAATGATGCCAGCGGTTATGCCTAAAATTAATGCAAATGTAAAAGCAATAGAGCCTAATTTAATTGAAACAGGGAATGAATTTGCGATTAATTGATTAACGGTATAATCCTTATATTTAAAGGAAGGACCAAAATCCCCGTGAGCAAGATCTTTTAAATAAAGAAAATATTGCTTATAAAGTGGTTCGTTAAAATGGTATTTCGCTTCAATATTTGCAATCACTTCAGGTGGGTAGTTTCGTTCGCTAGAAAAAGGGCTACCCGGAGAAAGTCGCATTAGAAAGAATGAAACTGTAATTAAAATAAATAAAGTTGGTATGGCTTGTAAAAAACGCCGAAAAATCAGTTTAAACATAATTGAATCCCACAGAAAACTCCAACAACAATATTTAGAGTGCGGTAGTACCGCACTCTACGCAGGGGAATTAGCGCTGAATAATATAAACATCTTTTAGATAACGAGATGCAATAGGATTGTTTATACTATACCCTTTTACATAAGGTTTAATTAATGCAACACTCACATAGTGATAGACTGGAATAATAGGTACATCTTTATTGAGTAGTTGTTCAGCTTTAGCATAGTATGCTGCACGTTCATCGTCTGAGTTAGCTTTGTATGCTTGTGCGATTAAATTATCATAGTCTTTATTTTGATAGAAAGACGTATTATTACCACTGTTTGATAGGAAATAGGTTAAGAATGTACTGGCTTCGTTATAGTCAGCACACCAGCCAGCCCGAGCAACATCGAAGTTACCTTGGTGTTTTGTATCAAGATAAGTTTTCCATTCTTGATTTTCTAATGTTACTTTAACTGCACCATTTAAATTTTTCTTCCAGAATGAATCAGCTGCCAGTGCTAATTGTTTATGGCTTTCAGAGGTGTTGTATAACAAGTTAATTTTTAGAGGATTACTTTTATTATAACCCGCTTGTTGAAGGAGTTTGAGAGCCTCAGCGTTACGTTCAGCACGACTCCAGTTTTTCCATTCTGCAGGTTGGATTTTTTCAGCACCATCGGTTGCCGCAGGGGTAAATTGATATGCTGGGATTTGTCCTTGTCCTAAAATTTTATCGGTAATAATTTCAGGTTGAAAAGCAAGTGCTAGGGCTTTACGTACTCTAACATCATTAAATGGGGCTTTTTTGTTATTAATTTCATAATAGTAGGTACATAATACTGGAGCAATATTCAATTGATCTTGATAATCTTTTTTTACATTTTTCCAAGCTTCGATTGGAAAACTGCTAACATCTAATTCACCCGCACGGTAGCGAGAAAACGAAGTTGCTGGAGAAGAAATTGGTAAGAAAGTGATTTTTTGTAAAACAGTATTTTTGTTATCCCAATAGTAAGTATTAGGTTCTAAAACATATTTTTCATTTAATGTAGCAGATTTTAATTTGAATGCACCATTACCAACGATATTCTCAGGTTTTGTCCAAGCATCGCCATATTTCTCAATGACTTTTTTGTTTGCTGGAGATAATACATAAAGTTCTGTTAATTTATCTGCATAAGGAACACTTTCACTTAAGTGCAAGACGAGTGTTTGTGGGTCTTTTGCTTCAACCCCTAAAGCTGTTACAGGCTTTTTACCTTGAATAACATCATCTGCATTTTCAAGTTTTAAAAAATCTAGATAAGATGAATAAGGTGAAGCCGTTTTTGGATCGGCTAAACGTTGCCAACCATAAACGAAATCTTCTGCTGTAACAGGATCACCATTTGACCATTTTGCATCTGGGCGTAAATGGAATGTCCAAGTTTTGAAATCAGGGCTATGTTCCCAAGCAGTTGCAGCAGCAGGTAGGATATGTCCTTTATCGTCAGAAATTACTAAGGTTTCAAACAGTTGACGAGCTATATCACCTTCAGGTGCACCTTCAGCTTTTTGTGGATCAAAAGTGGCTGGGTTATCGCCAATATTTAAGGTGATACTTTGTTGTTGTGCAAGGTGAGTACCAGCAGGAACAACTGCCGCATTCGCAGTTTGGAAAGTGGTAGTAAAGGTTGCTGCAATTGCCAGACTTAATAGTAATCGAGCAAATTTGTTTGTTCGTTTGTTTGTCATAGTTTCATTTCCTTGATTAAGAGAGGTATTTTTTATTCTAATTAGCATCGAAAAAAGCTTATTTTCTATATATGCTAAACAATTAATAGAATAAAAAGGTCATTTTGTAAATATTTTCGGCGAGATTTTTTTCTTTCTTTTTTCCAAAAACGGTGATTTTGCTTAAAATTTGAGATATTAATCAGAGAAAATAATAAATAAGAGTTATGTGATTTTTTACAAGGAATAAGTTTGTGGCAATAAACAGAAAGTAAGATTTGTTATATACTAGGTCAATTAAATTTGTCTTTAATTATATCTGTTTACATTTTTAAATTTTCAAAATAAGTGTTATCACTTATTAGTATTTAGACGATGAGATCGTATTTTATTTTTGAAGATCGTTTTTATTCTTTGATAATAATTATTAGATTAATAATAGTGAAAAAGTGATTTTTTAACAGATATATTCTTCGTCATTTCTTCCATTTATCCGCTTATTTTTTATAGATAAGTAACCGATAGAGGTAATTAAACTATGAATGAAACTATTCGTTTAACTCAATATAGTCACGGGGCTGGGTGTGGTTGTAAGATTTCTCCACAGGTATTAGCAACAATTTTACAAACTAAGCAGCAAACATTTTTGGATCCTAACTTATTAGTTGGGAATGAAACCAAAGATGATGCCGCTGTGTATGATCTTGGCAATGGTATAGGAATTGTAAGTACCACAGATTTTTTTATGCCGATTGTTGATGATCCTTTTCAGTTTGGGCAAATAGCGGCAACCAATGCAATTAGTGATATCTATGCAATGGGTGGAAAACCAATAATGGCGATAGCGATTTTAGGTTTTCCAATCAACAAATTACCAGCAGAAGTGGCACAACAAATAGTTGAGGGGGGGCGTTATGCTTGTCAACAAGCGGGGATTAGTTTAGCAGGAGGGCATTCAATTGATGCACCCGAACCTATTTTTGGATTGGCTGTTACAGGTACGGTAGCGATTGAACGAGTAAAACAAAATAATACCGCTACGGCTGGTTGTCAGTTATTTTTAACCAAACCATTGGGAATTGGGGTGCTGACTACCGCAGAAAAAAAAGGAAAATTAAAAGTAGAACATCAAGGATTAGCTGCTCAGACGATGTGTAAACTCAACCAGATTGGTGCTGAGTTTGCTCAAGTGAAAGCGGTTAGAGCAATGACTGATGTAACAGGATTTGGCTTAGCAGGGCATTTATTAGAAATGTGTGAAGGGGCTAATTTACGGGCAGAAGTTAACTTTAATAATTTAGTCGTTTTAGAGGGAGTACGAGATTATATTGACCAAGGCTGTGTTCCGGGGGGAACAGAGCGAAACTTTGCAAGTTACGGGCAACAACTTGGAGAGATGACAGCGGTAGAGAAAGCGATTTTATGCGATCCACAAACATCAGGTGGCTTGTTAATTGCGGTTGAAGCACAAGCCATCACAGAAGTAGAGGCGTTAGCAAAATACCACCAGATCGAATTAATTCCAGTTGGACGTTTATTTGCAGAAGATGAAAAATTTGCTCGTATTGAATTAGTTTAACCAATAAAAAAACTGGAAAGAGAATACTTTCCAGTTTGAGTTATTTAGAACAATGAATTAATTATTTAGCAATACGTTTGTATTTAATCCGATGCGGTTGGAGGGCATCTGCACCAAAGGTTTTCTTCTTCCATTCTTCATAATCAGAGAAATTCCCTTCATAGAAGGTTACTTTTCCTTCATCGCCATAGTCTAAAATATGTGTAGCGATACGATCTAAGAACCAACGGTCGTGTGAAATCACCATTGCACAACCCGGGAATTCCAAGATCGCATTTTCTAATGCACGTAAAGTTTCCACATCAAGATCATTGGTTGGTTCGTCAAGCAATAATACATTACCACCACGTTGTAACAGTTTAGCTAAATGAATACGACCACGTTCTCCACCAGAGAGTTCACCG
Source organism: Mergibacter septicus (assembly GCF_003265225.1). NCBI lineage: Bacteria > Pseudomonadati > Pseudomonadota > Gammaproteobacteria > Pasteurellales > Pasteurellaceae > Mergibacter > Mergibacter septicus. The sequence continues at coordinate 437,689 of NZ_CP022013.1, forward strand.
ACACGTTTTTGTTGATCAACCCCTTTAAAATTGAAACGCCCAACATAGGCACGACTAGGAATTTCAAAGTTACCAATTTTCATGATATCTAATCCACCTGAGACTTCTTCCCAGACTGTTTTTTTATCATCCATCTTATCACGGAATTGATCAACAGAAGCCAAGACCACTGTTTCTCCTAAGGTGATACTACCGCTGTCTGGTTGTTCTTGTCCAGAAAGCATACGAAATAGAGTAGATTTACCTGCACCATTTGCACCGATAATCCCGACAATCGAGCCTTTTGGAATACTGAAAGAGAGATCATCAATTAGTGTTCGGTCGCCATAAGCTTTTGTTAAGTTTTTCACTTCAATGACTTTATCCCCTAAGCGTGGACCCGGTGGAATAAAGAGTTCATTGGTTTCGTTACGTTTTTGATATTCACTGTTATTAAGTTCTTCAAAACGTGCCATACGAGCTTTACTTTTCGCTTGCCGTCCTTTTGGATTTTGACGTACCCATTCTAATTCTTTTTCAATTGATTTTTGACGAGCTGACTCAGTAGCAGCTTCTTGTGCAAGGCGTTTTTCTTTTTGTTCTAACCAAGAAGAATAGTTACCTTCCCAAGGGATACCTTCTCCACGGTCAAGTTCTAAGATCCAACCTGCAACATTATCTAAGAAATAACGGTCGTGGGTAATAGCGACTACTGTTCCTTCATAATCGTGTAGGAAACGTTCAAGCCAAGCGACAGATTCTGCATCTAAGTGGTTGGTTGGTTCATCAAGTAATAACATATCTGGTTTTTCGAGTAATAAACGACATAAAGCAACACGACGGCGTTCACCACCAGATAAGTGTTCAATTTTAGCTTCCCAGTCTGGTAAACGTAACGCATCTGCTGCACGTTCTAACTGATTTTGCAAATTATGACCATCGTGGGCTTGGATAATCGCTTCTAAAGTCGCTTGTTCAGCCGCTAATTTATCAAAATCAGCCTCTGGATCGGCATAAAGGGCATAGACTTCATCAAGGCGAGTTAAAGCATTTTTGACTTCAGCAACCGCTTCTTCAACGGCTTCTCTTACGGTTTGTTGAGGTTCTAATTTTGGTTCTTGAGGTAAATAACCAATTTTTATACCCGGTTGTGGGCGTGCTTCCCCCTCAAATTCCTTATCTACGCCTGCCATAATGCGTAATAAGGTCGATTTACCCGCACCATTGAGACCTAAAACTCCGATTTTGGCACCCGGAAAAAAACTTAATGAAATATCTTTTAAAATATGACGCTTAGGTGGTACAACTTTTCCCACTCTGTGCATAGTATAAACAAATTGAGATGACATAAATTTCCTTATTCTGTGAATCAAAAATGCCCTAGATTCTACTGCATATTAGTAAAAATAGCTACTTATCTCAAATTTACCCTTTCAAACTATTAGTAATTGAATTTTACCAATATTTAATTTATCCCAAATATTAATTTGGTGGATACTAGTTTATATATTCAGAATAAAAGCAAGTGATAATTTTATTATTTTATAAATGGATGATATTTATTTGTTATTTTTTAGATAAAGGGAATAATATATACCACCATCATCAACTTAATATAATTGAGATGGTGGATTTTTGAAAACACTGTTAATGTTATTTAACTTAAAAGATCATCTTTGGCTAAGTTTAAATATTGTAACATTGACCAAATAGTAAGGATGACGGCGATATAAAGTGCGATGATGGCAAGGATTTCCATCGTTGGGTTGTAACGCCAAAGTAGGCCGATGAGTGCAATCATTTGAGCAGTGGTTTTCACTTTACCTAACCATGAAACTGCCACTGTGTTTCTATTCCCTAATTCAGCCATCCATTCTCTCAGAGCAGAAATAATAATTTCACGTGAGACCATAATAATGGCAGGTAAGGTGATCCAAAAACTGTGGTAGTGTTCAACGACTAATACCAATGCTGCAGCGACCATAACTTTATCCGCAACAGGATCAAGAAAAGCACCAAAACGGGTGGTTTGTTTCCATTTTCTGGCAAGATAGCCATCGAACCAATCAGTAACTGCTGCAATAAAGAAAATTAATGCCGTGCCAAAGGGTGTCCAATCAAATGAAAGATAAGATAATAGAATAAAAAAAGGAATTAAAATGACTCTAAAAAGGGTCAAGATAGTTGGAAAGTTTAGTTTCATTTTGTCGCCGCCTGAGAGTAGAGTATCTTGTGGATAATTGTAAAACATTCTATTTAATTTTCATAACCAATAAAGCATATTAATCCTGAAAATCAAAAGCTTATTTGAATAATATTCAATAATTGCTTAATCTTTAAGCGTGTCAACAATCCGTTCTGCTAATGCCCGTGAAATACCGGGTACTGATGCAATTTCATCAATAGTAGCTGAACGTACGCCTTGCATACCACCTAAGTATTTTAGGAGAGCTTGACGACGTTTACTGCCCACCCCTTGAATACTTTCTAAACCGCTTTGGGTAAAGGCTTTTTGGCGTTTTTTACGATGTCCTGAAATTGCGTGATTATGGGCTTCATCACGGATATGTTGAATAAGATGTAATGCTGGACTATCGCTTGGAAGATGTAATTCAATACCTTGATGACTAATAATCAGCGTTTCTAAACCTGCTTTTCGATCAACACCTTTGGCTACCCCGATTAATATCGGGGTGTTTTTATCCCAATCTACTTCTAATTGAGCAAATACTGCTAATGCTCGATTTAATTGCCCTTTGCCACCATCAATAAAGATAATATCGGGTATTTTACTTGGATCGAGAGATTTATCGTAACGTTTTAACAGGGCTTGTTCCATAGCAAGATAGTCATCACCATTGGTATTTGTAAGGTTAAAACGGCGGTAGTCTGATTTTAATGGACCTTCATTACCAAATACCACACAAGATGCTACGGTATGTTCACCTAAGGTATGGCTAATATCAAAGCATTCCATTAGATTAATTTGCTCTAAACCTAGTACTTTTTGTAGCTCTTGGTAACGTTGTTGTTGATTGCCTAACTGTTTTAACCGTGTAATTAACGCAACCTTCGCATTGGTTTGTGCGAGTTTTAAATAACGAGATTTATTCCCCTTCGTTTTATCTTGAATTTGGACTTTATGCCCAGCCTGTTCGCTAAGGAGTGTTTCTAACGTATTTTTTTCTGCCAGTGAATGATCAAGGATAATTGTACTTGGAATTGTTCGTCCCTGATGTGCTTGTAGGTAAAATTGTCCGACAAAGGTTTCAGTTAATTCATTGAGATCGGTATTGGGTGGCATTTTGGGAAAATAGCTACGATTACCAAGAACTTTTCCTTGACGAATAAATAGAACTTGAACACAAGCCAATCCTTGACGATAAGCGATTGCAATTAGGTCAATATCATCGAGATGATCATTACTGATAAATTGTTTTTCAATGACACTACGTACTGCTTGAATTTGATCTCGAAAGCGGGCGGCTTGTTCAAAATCTAATGCTTGGCTTGCTTTTTCCATTTTTTCGATCAGATGATCTAGGACTTGTTGATCCTTTCCTTCTAAGAATAATCGAGTAAATTCAACTTGTTGCTGGTAGGTTTCATCACTTACATAACCATCAACACAAGGGGCAAGGCAACGTTTAATTTGGTACTGCAAACAAGGCCGTGAACGGTTGTTATATACCGTGTTTTCACATTGACGAATAGGAAAGAGTTTTTGGATTAAGGCTAATGCTTCACGCACGGCAGAAACATTTGGATAAGGACCAAAATATTCACCAGCAATTTTTTTACTTCCACGAAACGCCCCTATTTTAGGATGGCGTTCTTTCGTTAGTAAAATATAAGGGTAGGATTTATCATCTCGTAATAACACATTATATTTTGGCTGGTATTGCTTAATATAATTATGTTCAAGCAGTAAGGCTTCAGTTTCAGAATGGGTGATTGTAGTATCAATGTTGGCGATAGCAGAGACCAACGCTGAGGTTTTTTTACTACTTAAATTTTTACGAAAATAGCTTGAGAGCCTTTTTTTTAAGTTTTTTGCTTTACCAACATAGATTACATTTCCTTGTTGGTCATACATACGATAGACCCCGGGTTGGGTTGAAACATCGGCTAAAAACTGTTTTGGCTCAAACTTAGACATAAAATCAACCGTTAATTAGTGTGCTTGCTAAAATTTTGCGTACTTTTTCTAAATCTTCAGCTGTATCAACCCCACTAGGGGGTATTTGACAAGCCTGTTCACAGTGAATGGATTCACCATAATATAATACACGTAGTTGTTCGAGTGATTCGATCTGTTCTAAAGCCGTTGGTTGCCAGTTGATATAACGGCGAATAAAACCAGCGGTATAAGCATAAATACCGATATGACGTAAATAATGTTTTTGGCTTAGTTCTAGTTTTTCTAATTCGGTTAAGGAAAGGCTAAGCAGTTGGTTTGGATTGGATAATGTTTTAGCAAAAAGATCTCGATTCCACGGAATAACCGAGCGAGAAAAGTAGAGTACTTTATTATTTTGATCGGTAATCACTTTTACCGCATTTGGATTAAAAAGCTCCAAAGGATCGGTAATCTTAACCGCTAAAGTCGCCATATTTACTTGATTTTTAATTAAATTATGTGCAACTTGAGTAACAATTTCTGGTGGGATAAGAGGTTCATCACCTTGAATATTAACAATGACTTCATCATCAGCAAAATTTAGTTTTTCAACAACTTCAGCTAAACGTTCTGTGCCTGAGTTATGTTTTTCGGCAGTGAGACAAACTTCCCCGCCAAAACGCTCTACTGTTTGTTTGATTGCAAGGTTATCGGTGGCGACTATGATACGTTTTGCTTCAGTTTGACAGGCTTTTTCCCAGACGTGTTGGATCATTGGGCGTCCAGCAATTTCAACTAGTGGTTTTCCCGGTAAACGAGACGAGGCAAAACGTGCAGGAATGATGATGTTAAAGTTCATTAGAATTACCTTTAAAATTAATTTGAATGGCTTATTCGCTGGTAGTCGGTGTTATCAAAGGTTGTGCCATTTCAGGTAACAAGGCAGGAATGCCATTAATGATGGGATAACTTACTTGTTGTGCTTGGCAAATTAAATGTTGTTTTGCTTGATCTAAAGTTAAAGCCTGTTGGCATTGAGGACAAGCAAGTAATTTTATTATTTCAGGCGTCATTCTACTGTTCCTTTATTGTTTTAGTTGATGGACAAAATTTCTCAATCAGGTGTGAAAGTTGTTCCCCTTTGATTTGGGCGGTAACTGGGACATACCACCAATTTTTTGAGGAAAAATGGTTGCATTTTACCGCATCTTTTTCTGTCATCAAGAGTGGAAGATCTTGGGAAAAATAAGAAAAATCTTTAGCGGTATAAGCGTGGTGATCAGCAAAAGCTTGAGTTTGAGCAAGAAATAAGCCTTTTTGTTGTAACATATTGAAGAAACGATCTGGATTACCGATCCCAGCAATAGCGGTAATTTGCTGAAATGTATTCAGTGGGCGTGTTTCTCGGCTAACAAGATTAATCGCTTCGGTGGCGATTAATTGCATTTGGTCGGCAAAAAGTCCTGCAGGTAATGCTGTTGGTGCTTTTTCTCCATTGTAGATAATACAATCTACTTGTTTCAAGCGAGAGGGTAATTCTCTTAACCCACCCGCAGGTAAGAGGAAACCATTGCCAAATTCTCGTTGACTATCGACAACAACAATTTCTGCATCACGGCGTAAAGCATAATGTTGTAGTCCATCATCACTAATAATCAGTTGTGGTTGATATTTCTGCCAAAGTAGTTCGATACTATGGCGGCGGTTCGGTGAAACAGCAACAGGTACACCAGTTTGTTGAGCAATTAAAACAGGTTCATCGCCTGCTAGATTAGGATCTGTAGTTGGGAATACTTCAAGTGGATAGTATTTGCTTTTACCACCATATCCCCGAGAAATAATGGCGACTTTAACTCCTCTTGCTTGGCATTGTTGAGCCAGATGAATGACGACTGGAGTCTTTCCATTTCCACCCACAGTCAGATTGCCGACAACTATTATTGGACAAGGTGCTTGCCAAGATTTAAACCAACCTTGACGATATGCAAAACGGCGAAAAGCAGTGATATAGCCAAAAAGTTTGCTGAATGGATATAAAAGATAAGCGATTAATTTAGCTAAGTAAGTTGTTTGATACCAAAAATTCATACTTTGCGTTCTGTTTATTTCAATCTGTATTAACCATTAAATTGTATTTGATAGAGTTGGGAATATGCACCATTTTGGGCGATTAAATTTTTGTGTGTACCACGTTCAATAATTTTGCCCTGATCGATCACTAAAATTTCATCCGCTTTTTCGATGGTTGAAAGACGATGAGCAATCACTAAAATCGCGCGATCTTGTTGCAATTCTTCTAATGCAGTTTGAATTGCGTGTTCGGATTCTGCATCTAACGCTGAGGTTGCTTCATCTAAAATTAAAACAGAAGCCTTGCGTAATAATGCTCTTGCAATCGCTAAGCGTTGGCGTTGCCCTCCAGAAAGTCCTGCTCCGTTTTCGCCGATAACAGTATCTAATCCTTGAGGGAGTTTTTCAATAAATTCCATTGCGTGGGCAGCTTTTGCTGCAGCAATAATTTCTTCACGGCTGTATTTGTCGATTGCAGCATAAGCAATATTATTGGCAATGGTATCATTGAATAGATGTACTTGTTGGGAAACAACTGCACAGTGTTGACGTAAGCTCGCTAAGGTATAGTCTTTAATATTATGTTGATCAAGCAGAATTTGACCTTGTTTTATATCATAAAAACGGGTTACTAAATTTGCGATAGTCGATTTACCTGAGCCAGAACGCCCAACTAGAGCGATAGTTTTACCTTTAGGTAAATTAAAAGAAATATCGGTTAAAGCTGCTTCTGAACTATTATCATAATGGAATGTTACTTGTTCAAAGCGTAAGTTACCAGCGACTGTTGTTGGTGCATAAGTCCCCTGATCTTGTTCTGGTTGCATATCCATTAACTCAAACAAGGTTTGACAAGCTGCCATACCACGTTGGAATTGAGCATTAACGGAAGTAAGAGATTTGAGTGGGCGTAATAAAGCAAACATTGAGGAGAAGACGAGTGTAAAAGAACCCGCACTTAACGTTGCTCCCATAATGGTTGGGATCGTTGCAAGATAAAGGACGATAGCTAATGCAAATGATGCAATGATTTGTACAATAGGATCAGAAATGGCACTCATTGCCATCATTTTCATACTTTTTCGACGCATATCATCGCTAACGTGATTAAAGCGTTCTTCTTCTATTTGTTGTCCACCAAAGGAAATTACGACACGATGTCCTTTCAACATTTGTTCTGCACTACTAGTAAGAATCCCCATTGAGTCTTGCATTTTTTTACTTAAACGGCGGAAGTGCTTTGATACGATGCTAATTAAAATTGCAATAATTGGTCCTATTACAAATAGCACTAAGGTTAAATGCCAACTGGTATAGAGCATTAAAGCAAGTAGTGAAATAACGGTGGCGGTTTCTTTTACAATAGTAATTAAGGCACCAGATGATGAGTTGGCGACTTGATCGGTATCATAAGTAATACGTGACAGCAGTTTACCAGCCGCATTTTGATCAAAAAAGCTCACCGGCATATACATTAAATGTTTAAACAGTTTTTGCCGCATTTTCATCACAATCTGTCCTGATACCCAACTGAGGCTATAATCCGAAACGAAACTGCTTAAACCACGTATCATTATTAAACCGATCACAATAAAAGGTAACACTTTGAGGAAAGCGAGATCCGCATCACCAAAGCCTTTATCTAATAATGGTTTTAATAAATAGAGTAAGCCTGCTTCAGTTGCGGCATTAAAAAGTAGTGCGATAATTGCAATGATAATACCTGTTTTATGTTGCCAAATGAGTGGCCAAAGGCGTTTAAATGTTTGACGAGTAGAATAATCTTTATTGTTCATAATCTGTCTATCTAATTGAAATTAAGTCGCTATTCTACCTATATTCGAGTTGTGATCCAACTATTCGGCTTTTTTATTGCTGGATTAATCAGGGGTAACTAGCTGTTTATACCAAGCTGAAAAGCGAGAACGTGCTGTATGGATAGCGATATTGTCGCTGGAAAAAATGATTCGTACTTGGCCAACGATACCACTGTTGTAATATTGAATATTTAATTTTTGTAAACGTTCAGTTACCTCAGAATGAGGAAAGCGCCATTGATTAAAACGCCCAGCTGAGATTAATGCAATTTTGGGTTGTGTACGTTGCAAAAAAGCGAGAGAACTAGAGCTTTTACTGCCGTGATGTGCAATTTGTAATACATCAACTTGGGTTAATTGAGGTAGTAATGCGAATTCTTGAGCTTGTTCAATATCCCCCGTTAATAATACAGAATAATTTTTATCCTGAAGCTGTACCACACAAGAATGAGGATTTTTTGCTTTTTTAACGGGGGTAGAATTAAAAGGAAATAAAAATGTTAAGGTTAGTCCTTGCCAAGATAATTTTTTTCCTGAATAGCAATATTGATGTTGTTTTTCCCCATAGCTGGTTAAGGAAGGGCTAATCAAGTTGAGCATAGGGAAAACCTTGAATAAGGCTTTTGCACCACCGCTATGATCATTATCATCGTGGCTTAAAATTAAGGTTTCAGGGATTAATCCTTGCCGTTGTAGATAGGGCAAAATTTCTAATTCTGCCATACTGCCATTTTTCCAAGAACTCCCACTATCAAAGATTAATGTTCGTTGATTTTTGACAATCAGCATAGCAAGCCCTTGTCCGACATCAAGCATTTCTACTTGCCATTTAGTGTTATCTGTTTGTGTTGATGTTAAATGATAGTAGTACACCCCTAAAATAGTGATGCAGAATAGATCAGCAAGGAGTAAATGCAATAAAACTTTACTTGAAAGTAAACGAGAACGGTTTATTGAAAATAATGGAGGTGGTGATAATGTTAATCGATATTTAAGTTCAGGAGGTTTCGGTGGTGAAACTTGTATCAAATAGAGTAACAGAAATAAGAAGAGCAAAAATATAACAACAAATAGGGTAATTTGGAGCTGTTCTAGTTGTGAAATAGGTTGCCATTTTTGTTGTGATTGTAGATGTTGTACCGCAAAGTCTGCAACAGCGTTAGCAAATTTCCAAGGAATTAAATTAAAACTTAAAATAGAGAGTAAAATTAATGGCACTAATATTAAGCTAAAAAGTGGTACTAACCATAGATTGACCAAAAATGATGACCACGCAATTCCTTGAAAAAAGAACAGTTGAATGGGAAGAAAAAGAATAGTTAAACCAAGTTGTAAATGAATTAAAGCGACTAACCATTTTATTAACCAGCTAAATTTATTTTGTGATTGAGTGAGAGAGGTGTTTCGCCAAAGTAAGCTTGAAAGAGGAAATAATTGATTCCAAAACAATATGGCTGTTACTGCTAAAACGGATAACCAAAAGCTATCAGAAAGTAGTGTAAGAGGATCAAAGAGCAATAAAATAACCACTACTCGTAATAGAATTTGCCAGTGCGTCCAGTGATAACGAGATAAACCTAAGCATAATATGAGGCTAATAGCGATGATCGCACGTTGTGTTGGAATGGCAAAACCAGCTAGAAAACTATAACACAAAGCAAGCAAGAGTCCACAGCAGTGTGGAAATAGAGGGGTGATTTTAGCGGTTGGTAACAGCAGTTGAAAACAACGACCACCTGACAATCCGAATAAAAAAGCTAAGCCAATATGTAAACCAGAAATAGCAATTAAGTGTGCGGTACCTGTCTGTTGAAAATTTTTGAGCTGTTGTGGGGATAAACGGAATTTTTCACCAAAACCAAGAGCGAGAAGTAAGCCTTGTTGAGAGAGCGTATCTGTTGCTTGAATAGCTTTATATAATAGACGATCTCGCCATTGTTGAGGAGCGTGTAATAAGTTTGCAGATTTTACACTGCCTCTACCATCAAGATGATTTGCATATAACCAAGTTTGTCGATCAAAACCACCAAAATTAAGTCTTGAATTAATTGGACGTAAGCGTAATGTAGCTTGCCATTGTTGCCCAGCTAAAACGATAGTTTTGGGTTGCCAGTTAAGATAGAGGCGATAAGTCTGTTGATTATTTAATTTTGCACTTGCGATAACAGTTTGGTACTCCCCTTGATGGAGTACTTTTTCAATTTTTAAGATGGTGGTGTGTGAACTAGGTAAACTTGCCACCGTTTTTGCACGCAAAAGGGCTTGATTGATATTTAGTTGTAACCAAATAAAGAGAGATAAACACCCTAGTAAAAGGATGGTGATTTTCAGATAACCTAATTTAGGTGGGTAGAAAATGAGGACACAGAGATAGAGTATAGTAAATAGGCTGATGCACCATAGGTAAGAGGTTGGAAATAGGAATTGTTGGGGAAGAATTAAGACGAAGGTAAAAACAATGCAAAAGAGGCTTAATGCTCGATCAGATAAAAGTGTTGTGAGGATTATTTTGGTGGTATTTAAAGTTGAAAAATTTAGCATACAAATAAAAGAATGAGATAATTGGATAATTACTCTATCTTAATTGTCTAGAATTTTAGTGAATAGATCTCTAAAATTGAAATCAAGATCGCAAAAATAGTGTTTACTTTGAGGTGGAATAACCTTCCTTAGCTTAAATTGTGCAGAATGGTGAAAGAAAAATAGCGTAAATATGGAAGGGGAGGTTATGAAAAAATAATATTTTTCATTTGCTAAAAGCTTAATCTTCTGCTATTTATATCGCCTTTTTAAAAAACTGTAATAAGTTATAGGGGAAAGTCCCTAGAAGAATCACAATTTTTTATCGGATTAAGTTGTTTTAACCGTGATGAATACACTGGTTATACTATAATCCCAAGGAGATCAAATGACGGCAACTACTTCAAAAGCCACGCTTAGTCTTTTAGCACTTGCAGGTGTAACCCCATATCAAGAAAAAGCTGGGGAAGAGTATATGAATGATGCTCAAATTGAACATTTCAAGAAAATCTTAAAAGCTTGGCATGCCCAAATTGTTGATGAGGCGAATCGTACCGTTGCTCATATGCAAGATGAAGCTGCAAATTTTCCAGATCCTGCTGATCGTGCAACCCAAGAAGAAGAATTTAGCTTAGAGTTACGTGCAAGAGATCGTGAACGTAAATTGTTAAAAAAAATAGAACGAACATTGAAGAAAATTGAAACAGACGATTTTGGCTATTGTGAATCTTGTGGTGTGGAAATTGGGATTCGTCGCCTTGAGGCTAGACCAACTGCAGATTTATGTATTGATTGTAAAACATTAGCAGAAATTCGTGAAAAACAGATGATTGGCTAATAATTATTTAATTAGTATAATTATTTCAGATGTAAATGAATTCTCTTTCTTAGTGTTAGGCTAGAAAGAGAATTTCGCTTATTAGCTATTAAGTAAATTTAAGCTTATTAATTTAAAGAGGTGGATTATTTTAAGTTATATTCGTGGCATTTTTACGTCCCCAAAACGTAAAAAAGAAAATACAGTAAAAGAAAGTACTCAACCTATCCTAGAGCAAGCACCTAGCCAAAGTTTGGTGGAGAATACGGTAAAAACAAATAAAAAGGTAAAAAATCATAAAAAATCCACTTTAAAGAAAAAAACTTACCGAGCTTCAAGTAAAGGAATTTATCCGAATCAAATTAGTCGTAATGCGTTATTTGTTATTGAACAGTTACAAGCCAAAGGGTTTGAAGCTTATGTGGTGGGTGGATGTTTAAGAGATATTTTATTAGGTAAAAAAGCGAAAGATTTTGATATTGCGACTAATGCACGCCCAGAGCAAATTCAGAAAGTATTCCAACGTCGTTGTCGAATTATTGGTCGTCGTTTTCGTTTAGCTCATATTTTATTTGGGCGAGAACTGATTGAAGTGGCGACATTTCGTGCCTCTCACACAGAAGCGACCAATAATGCTTTTGCAAAACAGAATGATCAGGGAATGTTATTGCGAGATAATGTTTATGGTAATTTAGAAGATGATGCTCAACGTCGGGATTTTACTGTAAATGCCCTCTATTATGATCCGCAAACAGACTCCCTATATGATTTTTTTAACGGTTTACAAGATCTTAAACAAGGAAAGTTAAGCTTAATTGGTGATCCAATTAAACGTTATCAAGAAGATCCCGTGCGGATGCTAAGAGCAATTCGTTTTATGGCGAAGTTAGATATGTTTTTAGCACCTACAACCGCAGAACCCATCAAACAGACAGCTTCTTTATTACAAAATATCCCAGCAGCACGTTTGTTTGATGAAAGTTTAAAACTGTTACAAAGTGGTTATGGTTTAAAAACCTATCGATTATTGCGAGAGTATGGATTATTCCAACAGTTATTCCCATTATTAGTGCCTTTTTTTACTGCTAAGGGGGATAGTTATACTGAGAAGATGATTGTCGCCGCGTTAGGTTCAACCGATGAGAGAATTAGAGATCAATTAAGAATTAATCCTGCTTTTTTATTTACTGCTTTTCTTTGGTATCCATTGCGAGAAAAAATCGAGATATTAAAGAACGAAGGAGGGTTAAATAATCATGATGCTTATTCTCTTGCCAGTACGGAGCTGCTAGCGGAATTAGGTCGTCGAGTTGCCGTTTTATGCCGTCATATGGTAACGATACGAGATATTTGGATGTTACAATTACATTTGAATAAATGTACAGGAAAGCGTCCTCAGCTGACATTTGAGCATCCAAAATTTAGAGCAGCTTATGATCTATTAGCAATGAGAGCTGAGATTGAAGGAGGAGATGTGATTAAATTAACTGCGTGGTGGCATGAATATCAACTAAGTACCACACAACAACGAGAGGCGTTAGTTCAGATTGAAGGTCAACGTCAATCTAAAACAAAGCAAGATAAAAAGAAAAAATATCAGCACCGTATTAAACGCAAAAAGAGCCATTCTAAAAAAGCGGCTCTTGCTGTAGCAAGTACGGTTTTAGTGGCAGGTCTAGCCAAAGGGGCTATCGTAACTAATAAAGTTCCTTATTCGGATTATCTAGATTTTGGGCAAAATAAAGGGATTTTTACTCCAGGTAGTACAGGATTAGAAATTAAAGATGTTAACGGGACAACCGTAAAAGTACTTGACTTACCGATGATAGATTTTGCTGTGCAAAATATTGATGGGAGATATGCGACTTTAACCGATGTAAATCAGATTTCTTCAGTAAAACATAACGGTGGATATCAGAGTGTTCGTTTTGGTAATAGCGATTTTAATTATCGTCTTGTTACACGAAATAATTTTAATCCTTATACTTTTAAAGACAAACATTATAGTGCGGATTACCATACACCAAGATTAAGTAAACTTGTCACAGAAGTTGCGCCTATTGGGTATTTAGAAGGTACACAAGAAAATATGGAGAAGGTATTTAATTCCGATGAGTATGGTAATTTTCTATATAGATCAGGTACAGGTATTCAGAAAGTAGTAGATACTAAAGATGGAAATAAACACCAATTTCTTGCCGAAGGTTATTACTATGCTGTGGGTGGTATTAGTAATAAAGTTGGAGGAGCTAATTATAACCAAGGAAGAAACTTTTATTTTATTAAAACACTTGGCTCAACTAATGAAATGACCTCTCCCGGGGAAGGGATTAATAGCCCGCTTCCTTTTGTGGCACAACCAGGGGATTCAGGTTCAGGTCTTTTTGCTTATCATAAAGCAAGTAAAAAATGGGTATTAATCGGAGTTGCACATACTTATGGGTTAGAGAAAGGTTATTACTCTGGGTATAATGGTGGTGATACTGGCTATCAAAGTATTCCAGCAAAATTTAATTTTACGAAAAAAGATTTTAATGAAATTCCGTTAGAAATTTCTGAAAATACCGATTTTTATCGCTTGCCTTATGAAGAATCTGATAAGTTTAATTATGGCAAATACTGTATCACTACCAGTCGAAATAATGCTGGCTTAGAATGTTCTTTTAATGATACTTGGTTAGGTAAGACTAAAGATAGAGTAAAACCAATCTATAAACATCAAACTCAAGATGATGCCGATAATAATACGGGAAATGAGTTTGTGTTTACTTCTAAGAAACCAGAGGAAACGCTTGAATTGAGGATTAAATCTGATATTAATCAAGGTGCTGGTTATCTTCAATTTAAAAATGGTAAATGGAATGTGGTCTCCACGACTGCAGAAAATGCCAAAGCAAATACTAGCTTCACCTATGAAGGGGCAGGTATTATTGTAGATCAAGGTGCGGAAGTCAGCTGGGATTTAACAGGGAAAGCTAATGATGGCCTGCATCGTATTGGTGCTGGTACTTTAACCATTAATAATAGAGGTAAAAATCCCGGTTACTTTAGAGTTGGAGATGGTGTTACCTATTTGAATACGCAAGAACAGGCATTTAATCAAATTGTACTCACTTCTGGGCGTGCTAAAGTTGTACAAAATACATCTAATGCGGTGTCAGGTAATGAACTTTACTGGGGCTTTAGAGGGGGTATTTTTGATGCAAATGGTTATAGCCATAATATTGATCGTAATGATATCGGTATTAAGTCGGCGAATGATCTTGGCGGAATTTATACCAACAGTAATCAGGAGAAGAGATCAACACTTATCTTTGCACCGGGCGGAGAGTATAGTCGTGAGAGTAAAGAAAGTGTTCTAGATTCTAGTAAAAATATTTGTTCAGGTAATAAATCAAAATATGTAGGTCAGTTGGCTTATTGTGAGGGGAATAATACTTTTAAAATTAATAATACAGGTATAACAGTAGCTGATAATAAGCGTTACTTCTTTACGTTAAGAACAGGTCAATCACAGGTTGGCAATCTTGATAATAAAGGCGTTCGAATAAATAATAATTTTATTGAACTGAGTGCTGGGAATTATGAAACAGCAAAAGAAGAAGGAAAAATCATCTTACAAAAATACTACCACCGTGCTTTTCACGGTCAAGTTACTGATAATGTTGATTTAAAACTTCAATATGCAGCTATTCCAACTAACCTCTCAGATTTTAGTAAAACCTTGATTGATACTGTTGGTCTGTCAGGACGTTTTGCTTTTGATGGTAAGGTGGATATTAAAGGTAAGGTTGAAGTTGAAAATGCGAATCTTATTTTCCAAGGTAAACCTGTAAGACACGGAGTAGTTACTGCTATCAGTCAAACTAATCTGGAAAAAGCCTATGGTACTGATAAGATTAATGGTCAACTTAATGCTCCTCGAACACCAACCCATAAAGATCAAACCGATTGGGAAGAGAGATATTTTGGGGCTAATTCGTTATCTATCAAAAATGGTCAGCTTGAAGTAGGCAGAAACGCTGTTGCAGCGTTAACGGGTAATAGTTCAATTAGTCAAGGTGTTCTTCACGTTGGAGTTGGAAAAGCAGTCTTTGATAGTAGAGATGAATTATCAAGATATAATTCAACCTTTACCTTTGAAGATATTGTGAAGCCAACTGGGAAAGAAAGAGCGGTACTTTATGCCGATAAACTTAACTTAACGCATTCAGATTTAAATGTTTCTAATGCTTTATTTTTTGGTGAGGTAAGCAACGATCAGAATTCTCATATTAATGTTACTGATCAGAGTACTTTCATCTTTAATCCAAAATCTTCAGCAGTGGCTAGTAGAGGAAGAAGTGCCTTAACTCAAGAGCCAACCTTGCATAATTTTACTTTAGAGAATAGTGATCTCTCATTCTTCCTGAATGCAGATAAAAATTTCTATCAAGTAAAAGCAGGCGATTTTAGCCATTTGGGTGATGCTTTCCAACATCTTCCAAACATTGAGCATTTTAAAACAGGGGAATTACCGACTTTAACACTTGATAATCCTAACCTTACTAACAGTACTGTTTCTGTTTTAGTGAGAGGAAGTGATCAAAAAGCTTCAACTGTTAAATTAACAGGAAATGTTCAAGGTGGGAATAATACCCTGAAAGTTGTAGAGATCGATCATAACTATCCTCAAGTTTATAGTATTCCTCTAGCGGAAGCACCTAAAACAGTTGCAGAAAGTTATTTTACTATCGGTGAGATTGTTAAAGGCTTTACTGTCTATGAACCTAATTCTAAAGTAGTAGAAGAAGGGGATAAGAAAGTTTGGACACTTTATCGTGAGAAAAGTGCCGAAGATGTCAAAGCTGAAGAAGCGGCTCGTTTGATAGCTGAAGCAGAAGAAGCACGTAAAAAAGCAGCTGAGGAAGAAGCTAGACGTAAAGCGGAAAAAGAGGAAGCAGATAGACAAGCAGCTTTAGCAGAAGCGAAACGTCAAGAAGAGTTGAAACGTCAAGCAGAGGAAGAAGAAAGACGTCAAGCAGCATTAAAACGTCAGGAAGAAGAAAAACAGCAAATAGCAGATGAAAAACAACGCCAAGCTGAAGAAGAAGCTTTAAGAAAACAAGAGGCTAAACTCCAAGATAGAGTCGTGAGACGTCAAAGAAGAAGTCTTTTTAATAGTCAACCAGAAGAAGCGTTAGAGACAGATGATATCGATATTGATGATGGTGATACGACAGAATTAAGTGAAGATCAATTTTTGGCTGATTTCTTTACAGCGGGTAACAATAATACGGTGATTGATCGTGCTGTTTCTGCTATGTATAGCCCGATTTTCACTGCAACTTCTTTAGTACCAAATTTGGTTAATAGCCCTCTCCTACAAGATCTCTTTACGGAGAATTCGGCGATTAAAGCGGAGGTATCTTCTTCTGCCCGTCAAATAGATAATAGCGTAGGGAATTTTGGGACTAATCCATATGTGCGACAAGACGGTTTTTCTACTCTAGTTAGCTTTGATAACTATAATGCTAAGCATAAAGCGTATGATCTTGGTTCATCTACTGCGATGTTATCATTAGGTACAAACTATAAATCTCAAGGTTCAAACTACCAAGTCTTATTGCATTATGGTAAATCGAACTCAAAGGATAACAAAAGAAACCAGAATTTATCATCAAGTGAGAATTTAGGGTTTACCCTTGGTTACCAAACTTTCTTAACTGATAACTTAGCAGCAGCGATTAGCTCTTCTTATTACCATAATAAAGAAAAAATGGATCTTTCTTGGTTAAATCTTTCTGCAACAGAAAAACAACCAATAGATCTTTTTATGACTAGCGGTCTTTTGGCTTATCGTCATAAGTTAAGTGATAGTTTATCGGTAATAATGAGTCAACAGCTCTCTTACCTTACTGCTAATAGTTATCGTTTTAAAGATAAAAATGTAGAATTGATGATGTCTTCTTCATCATTGATAAATTCTTTAACTGGTACGACTTTCCAGTATATGGGAGATGGTGGTAGATTAAGATTGGCGTTAGCACTTTATCTCAATTATAGTTCTAATCCTGGTACTATTACTTTAAAAGACGATTATAAAGTGCGTAAATATCGCGTGGGTGGTACTCTTTCAGTCCTTTCAAGCTTAAAGGCTGCTTATCATATTACTCCTAACTTTAGAGTGAGTACGACTTTAAGTGTGGGGAAAGGTAAGAAAGTAAGTTCCAATGCTTTCAATATTGGGGTTGAATACCGTTTCTAATTGAGTTAGTTGAAGAGAATCTAATACATAGCTTTAAATAAGCTCAGGTAAATCCTGAGCTTATTTTTATCATTAGATGTAGAGGAAATGAACAGATAAATTTAAGGAGAACTATGAATTTAGTTTATATTGGATTAGGTAGTAATCTTGCCGACCCTATTGCACAATTACAGCAAGCGGTAAAAAATTTAGCCACTTTACCTGATACGGAAGTCGTCACTGTAAGTAGTTTTTATCGTAGTAAACCTTTAGGACCACAAGATCAACCTGATTATATCAATGCGGTACTAGCATTGAAGACTAACTTATCTCCCCTTACTTTGCTTGAAAAGCTACAACAAATTGAACAACAGCAAGGGAGAGTTCGACTTCGCCGTTGGGGAGAACGGACGCTAGATTTAGATATTTTATTGTATAATCAAGAGGTTATTCAGACAGAACGGCTAGTTGTTCCGCATTATGATATGCACAATCGTGCTTTCGTTATTCTTCCCTTATATCAAATTGCACCAAATTTAATTTTACCAACAGGGCAAGCTTTGGCAGAGCTTGCCAAGCAATTTGATTTAAAAGAATTAGAACGGCTAGCTTAATTGATTAACAATGTTTGAAGGTACCTAAATAATTGGCACTAACATCATTATTTAGCCAAAAATTCCCTGTTAATGGATTGTAATGATAACCTTTCAATTCATTACAAGTTAAATTTGCTTGATCACACCAGTTGAGTAATTCTGCTGGTGTGATGAATTTTTGATAATCGTGCGTACCTTTAGGTAATAATTTTAAAAGATATTCTGCCCCAAATATGACCAGTGCTTTTGCTTTTAAAGTACGATTGATTGTTGAGAAAAATAGCACACCATTAGGTTTTAGCAGTCTAGCACAACTTTGAATAATCGAGAGAGGGTTTGGTACGTGTTCTAGCATTTCCATACAAGTAATGACATCAAATAATTCAAACTCTGGTTGAGATAATGCTTGTTGTAAAAAGTCCTCAATCGTTGTTTGCTGATAATCAATTTTTATCCCATTTTGTATGGCATGCTGGCGAGCCACTTCTAGTGGTGCATTGCTCATATCAATACCTGTTACTTTTGCACCTAAACGAGCCATACTTTCCGCTAAGATACCGCCACCACAGCCAACATCTAGTACTTTTTTTTGACATAGTCCCTGACTTTGTTGGTGGATATATTCTAACCGTAATGGATTAAGTTGATGAATTGGCTTAAAATCGCCATTTGGATCCCACCAGCTACTCGCCATTTTTTCAAATTTATCAAGTTCACTTTGATCTAAATTAGCAGGTTGCTTTTGCATATTTTTTCCTAATTCAAGAGGTTATACCAACGTTGATTATGTTTACAAGTTTTGTGCAATGATGACGGCTCTTTTGGGAGCAGGATAACCTTCAATCGTTTTACTATGATCATTTGGATCGAGAAAATCAATTAAACTCTCATTATCTAGCCAATCTGTTTGACGTTGTTCTTCTGGGGTAGTAACTGCAAGATCGACACAACGTACTTGTTTAAAGCCAGATTTTTTCAGCCAGTTAATCAAAGCTGGTACAGATGGAATAAAGTACACATTTTTCATTTTAGCGTAACGATCAGTAGGGACTAACACATCATTGACACCACCATCAATGACTAAAGTCTCTAAGACGAGCTCCCCACCTTTAACTAATTGGGCTTTTAATTGGCTGAGATGATCTAAAGGGGATTTACGATGATATAAAACACCCATTGAAAAGACGGTATCAAATGCGCCTAAAGGTTGCATTTGTTCAATTCCTAATGGAATGAGATTTGCACGGCGGTCATTGTTAAGTAATTTACGTACGGCTTCAAATTGGCAGAGAAAAAGTTCGGTAGGATCAATGCCGACTACCATTTTTGCACCTTCACCAACCATTCGCCACATATGATAACCACTGCCACAACCGACATCGAGAATTGTTCGCCCAGCCAGTGGAGAGAGGTGGGGTAAAACTCGATTCCATTTAAAATCAGAACGCCATTCACAATCAACCTTTATACCATACAAATGATAAGGCCCTTTTCGCCAAGGCATTAATTGCTTTAAATGGTAAATAATCCGTTGTTGTTCCCCTGCTGATAATGGGATGTTTTTTTCAGCAGATACGGTGTGTTTTAAATCAATTTTATCAGCTGTTAGGTCTGGTAAAAATTCAATGACTTTTGCCCATTTAGCATAATCTCCATGAGTATTTTTTTGCCATTGTTTTAGTTGTAAGGGTAAAGTTTCTAGCCAATCAGCCAGTTGAGTGGTCGCAATTTGTTGATAAAAAGGACGAAAGTCAAACATAGATATTTAGATTAATTTATTGAAAAGTGAATATTAGAAAATTTTTTGGATTATAGCAGAGTTGAGATGGCAATTCATTAAGCAAAATAAAGGATTAAGTGTTGTAAAACTTAATCCTTTATGTGTTCGCTTAATTGTTAGTTTCAACTTAACGTTGGTAGTAAGCTGTAAAAGAAGCGGTTGCAAGTGTATTCATATGAACTAAAAAGCCTGCGAGTGCTGTAGGTGTTTTTTCATCAACATCTATTTTTTCTATACTTAGAGCATGGACGGTGAAAATATAACGATGAGGTTTATCGCCTTCTGGTGGGCAAGCACCACCCCAACCGTGATAGCCATAATCATTGCGTAATTGAAAAGCTCCAGCTGGTAGAGTCGTGCTATTTTCAGAACCTGCAGCAGGGACTAATTCTTTCACATCAGCAGGAATATTTACTACATACCAATGCCAAAAACCAGAACCTGTTGGTGCATCAGGATCATAAACTGATACAGCAAAACTTTTTGTTCCTTCAGGGGCATTTTCCCAACTTAGTTGTGGAGAAAGATTTTTACCATTACAACCAAAACCATTAAACTCAAATTCTGCAGGAATGCTTGCATCAGCAGGAATTTGACGACTGGATAAAGTAAATTTTGACATTGTGTTTGCTCCTTTGAGGTTAATAATATTACTTAAAATATATTCTTTCTTTAACAGGAAAGAAAGGACTACTATTGTTTTAGTAAATAAAATTATCGTCCATATTTAGCGGTAAAAGAGGCAGTCGCTAATGTATTTGCATGAACAAGGAAACCAGCGAGCGCTGTAGGTGTTTGCTGATTCACATCAAGATGTTCAGTTTTTAAAGCGTGAACTGTGAATATATAGCGATGTGCTTTATCCCCTTTTGGTGGACAAACACCACCCCAACCGTGATAACCATAATCATTGCGTAATTGGAATGCACCTTTTGGTAGTGTAGTGCTATTTTCTGCACCAGCATTATGGCTAAGTTTTGAAACTGTTGCAGGAATATTCACAACATACCAATGCCAGAAACCAGAACCTGTTGGTGCATCAGGATCATAGACTGATACAGCAAAGCTTTTTGTTCCTTTCGGAGCATTTTTCCAAGATAATTCAGGTGATTGGTTTTCCCCAGTGCAGCCAAAACCATTAAATTCAAATTTTTGTGCAATGGTAGTATTTGGACGAATATCTTTACTGCTAACTTCAAAGTGGCTAGAAGCATAAAGAGAAGAAGATAATAATAATGAGCTAGTTAATAAAAGAAGTGTTTTTTTCATTGCTAAAGGTTCCTATCAATTAATAAATTTTAATATTGTACAACTTAAGTACCTTATTGATAGTACAAAGAAAAAAGACTTTATGTTATGTAGAATAGTTCGTTTAGTATTGATATTAGCTCATTTTAACGAAGTTCTGATGGCAGACAACTAAAATAGAGTTTAAAGGCTTGAGTAAAATTACTTAGGCTAGAATAACCGCAATAGGTTGATATATCAGTTAAACTTTTTGAGCTAGTTAAAATCAATGTTAAAGCAATATTCAGTCGAGTTTCTTTTAAGATTTCACGAAAAGAGGTATTTTCTTGAGATAATCGACGTTTTAAACTACTTTCACTTAAATAAAAATATTCAGCTAGATCAGACAAAATCCAATTTTTAGTAGGATGAGATTGAATAATATTTTTTACTTTTTCATACCAAGAAGCGGTTTGATTAGTCGGAAAGATAATCCCATTTTCTGCTAGATGTAATAACAGTTCTTCAATTTTATGCTGTTTAATTTTAGGATTATTATTATCTTGTTTTAGATAGGTAAAAATATGAGAGAAACAAGTATAGGTTGTAGGATCAGCGGAAATTAATTGGTATTTAGCGAATTTTTTAGGTGAAGTATATAAATATTTTTGCTGGAAAGTGTTAATACTATGACTTGAAAGTTGAATAATATCTGCTTGATAAAGTGATTTATCTGCAATTTTATTTATCATATCCCAGTAATGATATTTATTTAAAATAAAAATCTGTTTTTCACCAATTATTACTTTTTCAGTCGGCGTAAATAACCTTTTTTCGCCCGAATAAATAATACCTAATAGATAATCTTGTACAAAAAAGTTTTTTACTTGATAGGTTTTATTAGAGCGAATATGCCATACTGAATCTAAAAATTTATTCATTTTATAACTGAACCTCTGTATTGATCAGAAGATTATTTAACCGCCAGCATTGATCCAAAGTTAAAGCATTGGAACCACATTTCCGTATGTTTAAAACCGATTGTATTTAATAATTGTTTTTGAGTTGCAATACTATCAGGTTTCATAACATTTTCTAAAGCAGTACGTTTTTGGCTTACTTCTAACTCACTATAACCATTTGCACGTTTAAATTGATGATGGAGATCGATTAATAATTGATTAACTTTTTGATCGGCAAAATCATATTTTTCAGATAAAACTAAAACGCCATTTGGTAATAAACCTTGATAAATTTTAGTTAATAAAGCTTGGCGATCAGCTTTAGGAATAAATTGTAAAGTGAAATTTAAAATTACCATTGACGCATTTTTAATCTCTATTTGACGAATGTCATCACAAAAGATTTTAACCGGAATCTGGCTGTGAAAAGCTTCAATATGTTGCCGACAACGTTTTACCATCGGCTCTGAATTATCAATGCCATAAATAGTCACATTGTGTGCTTGGATATGACGTCGAATGGATAAAATACCTGCACCACGTGAGCAACCTAAGTCATAGATATTTGAATTATCTTGAACAAATCGTTCTGCTAGCATACCAATTGCAGTGATAATATTTGAATAGCCGGGAACAGAACGTTGAATCATATCAGGAAAGACTTCTGCAACGCTATCATCAAAAGTAAAATCGCCTAGTTTTTCAATCGGAGCGGAAAAAAGGGTATCTTTAGTCATTGGTTAATTTTGTTATTTAGATAATTGAAAAATAGGGATTAAGTTTAGCAAAATTTATGAGGAAGAGGCGAGATATTTTAATGTAGAGCATTCAAACCTTTTTAAAATTCGGCTATAATTCACCACTATTTTTCAAGAGTAATTATGAAATAAGGATATATTATGATGCGTTCACATTACTGCGGTCAATTAAACCGTAGCCACGTTGGTCAACAAGTTATGCTTAGCGGTTGGGTTCATCGTCGTCGAGATTTAGGCGGTTTAATCTTTATTGATCTGCGGGATCGTGAAGGTATTGTTCAAGTATTTATCGACCCAGCAAATCAAGCTGCATTTAACGCAGCTTCAGCGTTACGTGGTGAATACTGTATCCAAATTGTTGGGCAGGTTATTGCTCGTCCAGAAAATCAAATTAATCAGAATATGGCAACTGGTGAGATTGAAGTCTCTGCTGAAAGTGTAAAAGTTTATAATACGGCTGAGGTTTTGCCATTAGATTTTAATCAAAATAATAGTGAAGAACAGCGTTTAAAATATCGTTATTTAGATTTACGTCGCCCAGAAATGGCGGAAAGAATTAAAACTCGAGCTAAAATTACCAGTTTTATTCGTCGTTTTATGGACGATAATGGTTTCCTAGATATTGAAACTCCAATGCTAACTAAAGCAACGCCAGAAGGTGCAAGGGACTATTTAGTACCAAGCCGAGTACATAAAGGTAAATTTTATGCTTTACCACAGTCGCCACAATTGTTTAAACAATTATTAATGATGTCAGGTTTTGATCGTTATTATCAAATTGTTAAATGTTTTCGTGATGAAGATTTGCGTGCAGATCGTCAACCTGAATTTACCCAAGTGGATGTTGAAACCTCTTTCTTAACAGCACCTGAAGTTAGAGCAATTATGGAAAAAATGGTGAGAGGTTTATGGCAAGAAATTATTGGTGTTGATTTAGGTACTTTCCCAATTATGACTTATGCTGAGGCAATGCGACGCTTTGGTTCAGATAAACCAGATTTACGTAATCCATTAGAGATGGTTGATGTTGCAGATTTATTAAAAGATGTTGAGTTTAAAGTCTTTAATGCTCCAGCAAATGATCCAAATGGACGTATTGCTGTGATTCGTGTCCCAAATGGAATTGAAATTAGCCGTAAACAAATTGATGAATATACTCAATTTGTTAGTATTTATGGTGCAAAAGGGCTAGCTTGGATTAAAGTAAACGATATTACTGCAGGCGTAGAAGGCGTGCAAAGTCCAATTGCTAAATTCCTTTCAGCTGAAGTTTTGAAAGCGATTTTAGAGCGTGTAGAAGCTCAAAATGGTGATATTTTATTCTTTGGTGCAGATAGTTATAAAGTTGTGACTGATGCAATGGGAGCATTACGCTTAAAACTTGGGCGTGATTGTGGTTTAACTGCATTAGAATTATGGAAACCATTATGGGTTATTGATTTCCCAATGTTTGAACTTGATGATGAAGGTGGTTTAGCGGCGATGCACCATCCATTCACTTCACCAGCAAATGCGACACCAGAACAGTTAGAACAAAATCCAACTCAAGCGGTAGCCAATGCTTATGATATGGTTATAAATGGCTATGAAGTAGGGGGCGGATCGGTGCGTATTTTTGACCAAAAAATGCAACAAACAGTCTTCCGTATCTTAGGAATTGATGAACAAGAACAGCAAGAAAAATTTGGTTTCTTACTTGATGCGTTAAAATTTGGTACACCACCACACGCTGGGTTAGCGTTTGGTTTAGACCGCTTAACTATGTTATTAACTGGAACAGATAATATCCGTGATGTTATTGCCTTCCCGAAAACAACGGCAGCAGCTTGCTTGATGACTGAAGCCCCTAGTGCGGCAAATCCAATGTCATTGGCAGAGTTGGCAATCAGTGTAGTGAATAAGGAATAAGTATGCTTAAAAAATGGCGACAAACAATCATTTTTTTTATGATATTAGTTGGGAGTGCCATTTCAACCAAGGTGTTTGCTATTCCTTTACTGAAAGTTGAAACTCAACCGATCATTCAAGCACAAAAATGTTTGAAAGCCGAACAACAAGCTTGCTATCAAGTTGATATTCAAACAATAAAAACAAATATTGAGTGGATCAATCACTATTTTGAGGAGGCTATTCGTAAGCAATTAAAGCTTGATGAGGTAGCAGTAATTCCAGAAAATTGGTCTGAAAAAGATCAAAAAAACTTATCTCTGACTGAATTAAAACAGAATTATTTAGCTGAGTTATCTGGATTAATGCAACAAGAATTTGCCCCTTTTGGCTATTTTCAATTCTATCGCCCTAGATTTTTTGCACAAAATCAAGCATTAGCAATGTTCGTTGAAGATTTTTATCTCTTTTCTGGTGGTGCCCATGGATATGGTTCAACGAATTATCTAAATTTTGATTTGAAGTTAGGTAAAAAATTGACAGTTGATGATTTATTATTACCAGACCAAAAAGATGGGTTATTAGAAAAATTAAGTCAAGCTTATGCTCAATATTTATCAACAAAAGCAGAGGATAATTCATCAGAAGGATATTCTGTTGATATTATTGATAATTTTACTTTTACAGCAGATAGTTTAGTGTTTAGCTATCCACCTTATTATTTAGGTAGTTATGCTGAAGGGACAATTGTCTTGTCTATTCCTTATACTGAATTAATTGGCATTTTAAAGCCTGCATATTTATTTGGTACAACACAAATTCGCAGTGATTTTTTATGATGAAGTATAAGAGGCCAGAATCTGTTTTGGTGGTAGTTTATTGCACCACCAGCGAGAGAGTCTTAATGTTACGGCGTAAAGATGATCAGGATTTCTGGCAATCAGTCTCTGGTAGTTTGGAAGAGGGGGAAACCCCTTTTCAGGCTGCTAAACGAGAAGTGTGGGAAGAGTTAGGAATACGATTAGATGAACAACAAGGACAATTATATGATTGTCAACAAGAAGTCGATTTCGAGATTTTCCCGCAGTTCTATCATCGCTATGCACCGGGAACACGTTATTGTCATGAATATTGGTTTACTTTAGCTTTTACTGATGAAATTACCGTTCATTTAACCGAACATACCGATTATCAGTGGGTTGAAGCAGAACAAGCTATGCGTTTAACGAAATCTTGGAATAATGCAGCAGCAATTGAAAAATTTATTTTAAAGAAAAAAACGACTCAAAACTAAAAAGAGGATTTTAAATGGCAGGTCATAGTAAGTGGGCGAATATTAAGCATCGTAAAGCCGCACAAGATGCTCAACGAGGAAAAATTTTCACTAAATTAATTCGTGAATTAGTAACAGCGGCAAAACTTGGTGGTGCAGATGTTGCCGCAAATCCTAGATTACGGACTGCAGTAGATAAAGCACTCTCAAATAATATGACGAGAGATACTATTAATCGTGCAATTCAGCGTGGTGTTGGTGGTGGTGATGACACCAATATGGAAACGATAATTTATGAAGGATATGGTCCGGGTGGTACGGCAATTATGGTTGAATGTTTGAGTGATAACCGTAATCGTACGGTTTCGGAAGTTCGCCATGCGTTTACTAAAACAGGAGGAAATTTAGGAACAGATGGATCCGTTGCATACCTCTTTAGTAAAAAAGGTTTAATATTGATTGCTGAAGGCAATGAAGATGCGTTGATGGAAGCGGCTATTGATGCTGGTGCGGATGATGTACAAGCACAGGAAGATGGTAGTTTTGAGGTTTACACCGCTTGGGAAGATCTTAGTTCAGTGAAAGAAGGGATTGAAGCTGCAGGATTTAAAGTCGATCAAGCTGAAGTAACGATGATACCTTCTACCACAGCAGAATTAGATGCTGAAACCGCCCCTAAATTAATGAAATTAGTTGATATGTTAGAAGATTGTGATGATGTACAAAATGTATACCATAATGGGGAAATTAGCGATGAGGTCGCAGCATTATTATAATTTTTTATAAAATATATTAAGCCCTGAGAGATCGGGGCTTTTTCTTAATCTATGAATAAATAAAAAAATTATCGCTTATTTGATTAACTTGATTAATTCCGTAAAAGAAAGTTTGAATGAATTAAGTCGATATTTAATCTTGAACAAAGATAGTATTGAGTAAGTAAAATGACCATTATTCTTGGTGTTGATCCCGGTTCTCGAGTAACAGGGTATGGCGTTATTCGGCAACAGGGAAGGCAATTAACATATTTAGGCAGTGGGGTAATTCGTACTGCTGCGGAGGATTTGCCTACTCGTTTAAAACGTATTTATGCAGGTATAAATGAAATTATTTTACAGTTTCAACCAGATATGTTTGCGATTGAACAGGTCTTTATGGCGAGGAATGCCGATTCAGCATTAAAACTTGGACAAGCAAGAGGGGCGGCAATTGTTGCAGCTGTTAATAGAGAATTACCCGTTTTTGAATATGCTGCACGTTTGGTAAAGCAGACTGTGGTTGGAATAGGATCTGCAGATAAAGCACAAGTTCAGCATATGGTAAGCCAGATTTTACGATTATCGGCAACACCACAAGCGGATGCGGCTGATGCGTTAGCGATTGCAATTACTCATGCGCATAGTATGCAACATTCATTACATATTGCACGGACTGCAGATGGTAAGCATACTGAAAAACATCTTGCTTTACTAAGGACTCGTTATAGTCGGGGAAGGTTTCGTTTAAAAGCAGAAAAATAACTGGATATTTGTACAGTTTTTTATTATCCTTAATACGATTTTTTAGTCAGGAAGGGAAGAAGTATGATAGGGCGTTTAACTGGTTTTATTATTGAAAAACAGCCTCCCGAGATAGTGTTAGATGTTAATGGAGTGGGTTATGAATTATTACTACCGATGAATAGTTTTTATAATCTACCTGAAAAAGAAAATCTAGTTACTTTATTTACCCATTTAGTTGTCAGAGAAGATGTTCATCTTCTGTTTGGTTTTACTCAAAAACAAGAAAGGACGTTATTTCGAGATTTGATTAAAACCAATGGTGTTGGACCTAAGCTAGCTTTAGCTATTTTATCGGCGATGTCAGTTCAAGAGTTTGCCTATGCAATTGAACGAGAAGAATTATCTAAACTGATTAAAATTCCCGGTGTAGGCAAAAAAACCGCAGAACGTTTGTTGGTTGAATTAAAAGGTAAATTTAAAGATTTCAAACAGTCAGATTTTTTTGTTGAACAGAAGTTTGATGCGACCAATAAAGGCACGATGGTGAGTGAAAATAGTGCGATAGATGAAGCGATAGCCGCACTCATTGCGCTGGGATATCGTGCAACAGAGGCAGAAAAAATGGTGAAAAAAGTAGCAACAACAAGTGAGAATAATAGCGAAAAATTAATCCGTGAAGCCTTAAAAAATGCCTTATAAATTTTCTAAAGATATAAAACGATTATGATTGAAGCCGACCGCATTGTTAGCCCCACAGGGAAGATTGAAGATGATTTAATAGATCGTGCGATTCGTCCTAAATTTTTACAAGATTATGTAGGACAGCCACAGGTGCAAGAGCAAATGTCCATTTTTATTCAAGCTGCTAAAATGCGACAAGATGCGTTAGATCATTTATTAATTTTTGGTCCACCGGGGCTAGGAAAAACGACCTTAGCCAATATTGTAGCAAATGAAATGGGAGTAAATATTCGCACTACTTCTGGTCCAGTACTTGAAAAAGCAGGCGATTTAGCGGCAATGTTGACAAATTTAGAGCCATACGATGTGCTTTTTATTGATGAAATTCATCGTTTATCCCCCGCTATTGAAGAAGTGCTATATCCCGCAATGGAAGATTACCAGTTAGATATTATGATCGGTGAAGGACCCGCTGCACGTTCAATTAAACTAGATTTACCTCCTTTTACTTTAGTCGGTGCGACAACACGTGCTGGTTCTTTAACTTCTCCTTTACGTGATAGATTTGGTATTGTGCAACGTTTAGAATTTTATTCAGTTGATGATTTAACTTCGATTGTTGCACGCAGTGCAAGTTGCTTAAATTTAAATATTGCAGATGATGCTGCCTATGAAATTGCTTGTCGTTCACGTGGTACGCCAAGAATTGCAAATCGTCTATTAAGGCGAGTGAGAGATTATGCCGATGTAAAAAATAATGGTTTCATTTCATCAAGTATCGCAAAATCGGGATTATCAATGTTAGATATTGATCCTGCTGGATTTGATTTTATGGATCGTAAATTGCTTGAAGCGATTATTTATCGTTTTGATGGTGGACCTGTTGGTTTAGATAATTTAGCTGCCGCCATAGGAGAAGAACGAGAAACCATAGAAGATGTTTTAGAACCTTATCTCATTCAACAAGGTTATTTGCAACGTACGCCAAGAGGACGTGTCGCAACAGCTCATACTTATCAACATTTTAATTTAGACAAGATGAATAACTAAAAGACGGTAATAAAAATACCTAAGAAAATAAACCGCTAGTTTTAGAGCTAGCGGTTTATTTTTTTAATTATTGTTTCATTTAATCATCATTTTTTTGCTTAAGATGGTTGAGAGCTATTAATCCTCGATCACAGCTTTTAATTTGATCTTCAAGTTTCAGTGTTAAAATTTTGTTTTGACTAGCTAATAGTTGATTTTGAATTTGAGGTATTTCAGGGTGTGTGCCCGGCTGTTGAGCCGCTTCTTCAATCAGATTTTTAGTTTCTGCAAATAAACGTACGCATTGGTTTGGTAGCTGTGGTTTATTTGTTTGGGGGGTGTTATTAGCCAAAGAGGTAAAAGGAATACTCAAAAAACATAGACTAAAAATCAATCTATTTATTTTTAAAAAAGATATTTGCATTGGAATTTACCAGTTATAAATAATTATTATTAATTAATATTCACAAATAATAGGGAAAAATTGGTCAAGAAGGCTAACAAAAAAATAGCCAAAAGTCTAGTTCTATACTTATCAATATGCTTTGCTTTATTTTTAATCTATTAAAATATTAATAACTGGCTGCTAAATATGTTTCTAAAATGTTAATTTTTTAATCAGTTTGATTTGGATCAATATTTACTATTTTATAAAATTTAAATAATTTTTAATTTAAGTAAAAAATGTGATCAATATTAAAATTTATGGGTTTTTTATCTCTATTTTTGGGAGTAGAATATTAAGACATATTAAACCGTACGTTAGATTGTTTATTTTTTAATTCGAAATAACCTTCTTACAATTAATGTTTAATATATTGAGTGAATACTTAGGAGTTGGTTAGTCTTGAGTATGGGCGATGACATTATTTTGCGTCATTTGGTTGAGAACTTGTAGCATGTACAAGAGGTTAAATTGAGATGTTGGACATTGTAGAACTCTCGAGATTGCAGTTTGCGTTAACTGCACTATATCACTTTTTGTTTGTGCCATTGACATTAGGGTTATCATTTATCCTTGTGATAATGGAAACTCTATATGTTACTACTGGCAAAGAAGTGTATAAAGACATGACTAAGTTCTGGGGTAAGTTATTTGGTATTAACTTTGCTCTAGGGGTAACAACTGGGATTACAATGGAATTCCAATTTGGTACTAACTGGTCATATTATTCTCATTATGTTGGTGATATTTTCGGTGCGCCTTTAGCTATCGAAGCACTTTTGGCATTCTTCTTAGAATCTACTTTTGTGGGTTTATTTTTCTTCGGTTGGGATAGATTATCAAAAGCGAAACACCTATTAGCAACTTACTGCGTTGCAATTGGTTCAAACCTTTCTGCAATGTGGATTTTAGTTGCCAATGGCTGGATGCAACACCCAGTTGGAGCGGAATTTAACTTTGAAAGTATGCGAATGGAAATGACAAGTTTCCTAGATCTATGGTTAAATCCTGTGGCTCAAGGAAAATTCTTACATACTTTATCAGCAGGTTATGTTTGTGGCTCTATTTTTGTATTAGCAATTAGCTCTTACTATATTTTGAAAGGCCGTGATCTTGGTTTTGCAAAACGTTCTTTCTCTGTTGCAGCAACGTTTGGTTTAGTTGCAATTTTTGCTGTATTTATTATGGGAGATGAGTCAGGTTATGATATCGGACGAGCTCAACCTACTAAGTTAGCAGCAATGGAAGGTGAATGGACAACCGAACCAGCACCTGCTGCATGGAACATTGCTATTATTCCAAATGAAAAGGAACAACGTAATGAATTTGCATTACAAATTCCTTATGCTGCAGGAATTATTGCTACCCGTTCATTAGATACACCAATTGTTGGTGTGAGAGAATTAATTGCTCAAAATGAAGATCGGATCCGCAATGGTATAAATGCTTATGCGTTACTACAAGAGTTACGTTCAGGACATAAAGATGCAGATACAATTGCACAATTTAAAGCGGTTGAAAAAGACTTAGGCTATGGTCTATTACTAAAACGCTACACTGATAATGTTGTTGATGCGACAGATGAGCAAATCAAATTAGCTGCAAGAGATACTGTACCTAACGTGGGATATACTTTCTGGTCATTCCGTCTGATGATGGCTGCTGGTGGCTTGATCTTTATCCTATTAATTTGGGCGTTTGTACAAAATATGCGTAATCAAGTTGGAACAAGCCCAAGAATGCTTAAAGCATTACTTTATGGTTTACCATTACCTTGGATTGCAATTGAAAGTGGTTGGTTTTTAGCAGAATATGGACGTCAACCATGGGCTATTTATGAAGTGTTGCCAGTTCAAATTGCACATTCTTTATTATCTGTTAGCGATCTATGGTTATCAATTGGCTTAATTTGTTTCATGTATACGGTATTCTTAGTTGTTGAAATGTATTTAATGACTAAATACAGCAGATTAGGGCCTAGTTCATTGAAAACTGGTCGTTATTATTTTGAACAGTCAACCAAATAAGCGGAGCCTAAATCATGATTGATTATGAATTTCTACGATTTGTGTGGTGGATCCTTTTAGGTGTATTGCTTGTCGGATTTGCGGTAACTGATGGTTTTGATCTAGGGGTTTTAAACTTGCTTCCTTTTGCAGGTAAAAAAGAAGTTGAAAAACGCATTATGATCAATACAATCGCACCACATTGGGATGGAAACCAAGTTTGGTTGTTAACTGCAGGGGGAGCAATGTTTGCGGCATTCCCTCTAATTTATGCGACCTCATTTTCAGGTTTCTATATTGCGATGATCCTTGTGTTAGCAGCACTTTTCTTCCGTCCAGTAGGGTTTGAATATCGTGCTAAAATTGACAACCCAACTTGGCGTAAAGCATGGGATGCGGGATTATTTATCGGTGGTTTTGTACCATCAGTGGTATTTGGTGTCGCATTTGGTAACTTACTACAAGGTGTTCCATTTGAGTTTAATGAATTAACTCAGGTTAAATATACAGGGACATTTTTTGAGTTATTAAATCCATATGCTTTATTATGCGGTATTCTTAGCTGTGCAATGTTAACAACACATGGTGCAGCATGGTTACAAATGAAAACAACCTCTGAACTAAGAGAAAGAGCGAGAGTTATTACTCAATATGGTTCGTTAATTACGATAGTTCTTTTTGGTATTGCAGGGGCTTGGTTATATTTTAAAGATGGTTATGTTGTTACCAGCGTGATTGATCGTAATGCACCATCAACACCATTTGGGGTTGAAGTTGCGGTTAAAGCTGGGGCTTGGTTTGATAACTATCGTCAAATGCCATTACTCTGGATTTTCCCTGTGTTAGCCTTTGTATCTGGTTTATTGACTATGTTAGCTTCAAAAGCTAATCGCTGTGGTTGGGCTTTCTTGTTATCTTCTTTAACAATGACAGGCATTATCTTTACTTGTGGTGTTTCAATGTTCCCATTCTTAATGCCTTCAAGTTCTCACCCTGAGTTTAGTTTATTAGTTTGGAATTCAAGTTCAAGTCAATTAACCTTAACTTTGATGTTCTTCTTTGCACTTATTTTTGTTGTGATTTTATTGGCTTATACCATTTGGTCATATATCAAAATGTTTGGTCGCATTGATGAATCTTTTATTGATAAGAACAAAAACTCACTATACTAGGGGAAAAACAGATGTTTTATGTAACTTGGATTTTGGGTGTAATGTTTGCAGTTTTTCTTGCAGCTATTATCACTATTAGTATTGAAAAAACTGGAAAATTTGATGAGTAAGAGATGATCGATTTTCTCTATCAATTAGTTAATAAGGGCTCATTCCGAGCCCTTTCATTTATACTGGCATTGGGGTTAACTATTTCTATTTTTACCCATACTAAATTATTTGCCTTAAATTTTGGTGGTATATCACCATTGATTACATTGACAATTTTTTGGAGTGTGGTCAGTTTATGGATTCACGGTATGGGATTAGATTTACATAAAAAATTATGGAAATTAGTTTTTATGCCAGTGTTCGCATATCTTATTGCAAGTAGTGCTTTGATTTATATTTATTTTATTTAATTCTTTTGTAAGATAAATGTAATCAATAATTTGCGTTAGATCAAAAAACAAGTAGATTTATTTTTATTAAAAATCTACTTGTTTTTCAATTTGTTAGAGATAAAAATGTTCATAAAATGATAATTTAGGAGATTTTCTATCTTATAATTGACCCGATTCTTTCTTTACTTAGTTACCAACAAAATGAGAGTTATGGTAAAATTCCATCAAAATTTGATAGGTATTGTGAATGATACCACTTAGTAAAATGAGTAAAGAGAGAGATGGCGTTAAAGAATCAATTAGAGGTGATTAATTTAAGTTGTGGACGAGGAGATAGAATACTCTTTGCCAACTTTAATTATCAATTTAATTGTGGAGATTTTATTCAGATAGAAGGGCATAATGGCATTGGTAAAACCACCTTATTACGTACACTAGCTGGATTATCTCGTCCTTTAAAGGGCAACATTTTATTTAACAGCCACCAAATTACCCAACAACGAGAAAGTTTTAATCGACAATTACTCTATTTAGGACATTTATCTGGAGTAAAACCTGAATTAACCGCTTGGGAAAATTTACGTTTTTATCAACAAACGACTTCCACCGTAGAAGATCCAGAGTTGCTTTGGGATATTTTACAGAAAGTAGGATTGCTTGGGCGTGAAGATATTGCCGTCAATAGACTTTCTGCTGGTCAACAAAAAAGAGTTGCTTTAGCACGTTTGTGGCTATCTAAAGCGGCAGTATGGATTTTAGATGAACCCTTTAATGCAATTGATAAACAAGGTGTACGTGTTTTGACACGACTTTTTGAACAACAAGCTGAGAAAGGCGGCATAGTGATTATTACCAGTCATCAAGATGTGCCGAGTGAGAAATTAAAAAAAGTCTATTTAGAAAATTATAAATTTAACGAAGAAGACGATGATATTTAGCCAAATTATTCAACGAGAATTAAAAATTGCAATGCGTAAACAAAGTGAGATTTTAAATCCACTATGGTTTTTTTTGATGGTATTAGCGCTTTTTCCTTTAGCGGTTGGACCCGATCCAAATTTATTAACCAAAATTGCCCCCGGTATTGTATGGGTTGTAGCGTTATTATCTGCTTTGCTTTCCTTTGAACGTCTTTTTAAAGATGATTATCTTGATGGTTCATTAGAACAATTACTTTTACTCTCATTACCGCTTCCATTAGTAAGTTTAGCCAAAATTATCTCTCACTGGTTATTAACCGCATTACCGTTAATTTTATTATCTCCAGTAGCAGGACTTTTACTTTCATTAGAATTTAAAGTGTGGTTAGCACTGGTGTTGAGTTTGTTATTAGGCACACCAGTATTAAGTTGTTTAGGTGCGGTTGGTGTTGCTTTAATTGTTGGTTTAAGAAAAGGTGGAGTATTACTTAGTTTACTTGTTTTACCGTTGTTTATACCTGTTTTAATTTTTGCGACGGCAACTTTAGAAGCTGCCAGTTTATCCTTGAATTATAGTGGGCAGTTGGCAATTTTAGCCTCAATGTCAGTATTTGCTTTAACCTTTTGTCCTTTCGCTGTGGCGGGGGCATTACGTATTAGTTTAGATTAAATTTTATTTATTTTTTGTGGGGAATTAACTTTATGTGGAAATGGCTACATCCTTATGCAAAAGCTGAAACACAATATCATTTGTGTGGTAAGTTTATCCCTTGGTTTGGTTGGCTGAGTTTACTTTCATTAACATTGAGTTTTGTGCTGGGATTAGCCTTTGCACCACCAGATTATCAGCAAGGCGATAGCTATCGGATTATGTTTATTCATGTTCCTACGGCAATTTGGTCGATGGGTATTTATGCTTCAATGGCGGTTGCGGCATTGATCGCATTAGTTTGGCAAATTAAACAAGCCTATTTGGCAATTATTGCATCAGCACCAATAGGTGCGGTATTTACTTTTCTTGCACTATTCACGGGTGCAGTATGGGGGAAACCTGTTTGGGGGACTTGGTGGGTATGGGATGCTCGCTTAACTTCAGAATTAATTCTATTGTTTTTATATTTAGGTGTTTTAGCTCTATATAATGCTTTTCAAGATAAAGCAACGGGAGCGAAAGCCGCTGGAATTTTATCTTTAGTTGGGGTAATTAATTTACCTATCATTCATTTTTCTGTTGAGTGGTGGAATACCCTACATCAAGGTGCAACTATTACTAAATTTTCCAAGCCATCAATGGCAACATCAATGTTAATTCCACTATTATTATCAATTTTTGCATTTTTGGTGCTAACAATTTATTTAACTTTAATCCGTTATCGTAATGAATTATTACGAGAAGAACAAAAACGCCCTTGGGTAAGAAAATTAGCAGGAGGTCAACAATGACCCTTTATTTTGATAGTTGGAGTGCTTTTTTCAATATGGGAGGACATGCTTTTTATGTATGGTTCTCTTATATTCTTTCAATTTTAGTCATTATTGGTTTAGTTATTCAAAGTAAAAGAGAAAAACAGCAAATATTGCATTCAGTAGAACAAGAAAATGCAAGACAACAACGCATACAGGCACAAAAACAGCGTCTAAAACAACAAGAGGAATTGCTATGAATCCACGTCGTAAATCAAGATTATCGTTAGTACTTTTAGTCTTGTTTGGGGTTGCAATTGCAACAGGTTTAATGCTGTACGCATTACGTCAGAATATTGATCTTTTTTATACGCCATCAGAGATTCTTTATGGTAAAAACAATGATCCTACAACTAAACCAGAGATCGGTCAGCGTATTCGAGTAGGGGGAATGGTCGTCCAAGGATCAGTTCAACGAGATCCTAATAGTCTTAAAGTCAGTTTTAAATTAGATGACGTTGGACCTGCTATTAATGTAGTTTATGATGGCATTTTGCCGGATTTATTTCGTGAAGGGCAAGGGATTGTTGCTCAAGGTATCTGGAAAGATGAAAATACCTTAGTGGCTTCAGAAGTTTTGGCAAAACACGATGAAAATTATGTACCACCTGAATTAGGTGAAAAAATGAAAGAATTGCATAATCCGATGGGTGTTTCGGCAGAGGATTTGAAGGGTGAGTCTGAAAAAGATCGTCAGAAATTATATAGTGAGAAAAAATAAATGATTGCTGAATTAGGAAATTATGCGTTAGCGTTAAGTTTAGCAATAGCGATATTGTTAGCATTGTTGCCTTTAATTGGTGCAGAAAAAAATAACTTAACGTTAATGTCATTAGCTCGACCAATGACGTGGGGATTATTTGTCAGCTTGACTTTTGCATTCTTAGCGTTGATGTATTTATTTGCGGTAAATGATTTTAGCGTCCAGTATGTGGTCAATAACTCTAATACCTTGTTACCGTGGTATTACCGTTTATCAGCAGTATGGGGATCGCACGAAGGTTCACTTCTATTATGGATTTGGTTATTAAGTCTCTGGAGTGTGGCAGTTGCTATTTTTAGTCGCCAATTACCGATTGAAGCAGTAGCAAGAGTGCTAGCGGTGATGGGGTTGGTAAGCATTGGCTTTTTACTTTTTGTCATTTTAGCTTCCAATCCTTTTAGCCGTACTTTTCCTGATTTTCCAATTGATGGAAGAGAATTGAATCCAATGTTACAAGATGTTGGCTTAATTTTTCATCCTCCATTGCTGTATATGGGGTATGTTGGTTTTTCAGTTGCTTTTGCGTTTTCTATTGCTTCTTTGATGACAGGAAAATTGGATACAGCTTGGGCAAGATGGTCTCGTCCTTGGACGTTAGCT
The DNA here is from genome assembly GCF_003265225.1 of Mergibacter septicus. Taxonomy (NCBI): domain Bacteria; kingdom Pseudomonadati; phylum Pseudomonadota; class Gammaproteobacteria; order Pasteurellales; family Pasteurellaceae; genus Mergibacter; species Mergibacter septicus. The sequence goes on from NZ_CP022013.1 coordinate 474,686, forward strand.
GCTTGGAGTTTTTTAACCTTAGGTATCGTACTAGGTTCTTGGTGGGCATATTACGAATTAGGCTGGGGAGGCTGGTGGTTTTGGGATCCCGTTGAAAATGCGTCATTTATGCCTTGGTTAACTGGTACTGCATTATTACATTCATTAGCGGTAACTGAAAAACGTGGTTCCTTTAAAGCTTGGACTGTTTTATTAGCCATTTTAGCTTTTTCTCTATGTTTATTGGGGACTTTTTTGGTGCGTTCAGGAATCTTAGTTTCAGTCCACGCCTTTGCTTCTGATCCAACGAGGGGCTTATATATCTTAGCTTATTTAGTTGCGGTCATTGGTGGCTCATTGGTTTTATATGCTTATAAAGGAAGTCAAATTCGTTCCAATGATAACTATCAACGTTATTCCCGAGAAACTATGTTGTTATTAAACAATATTTTGTTAATGACCGCTTTATTGGTGGTGGTGTTAGGAACATTATTACCATTAGTACATAAACAGTTAGGCTTAGGCACAATCTCAATCGGAGCGCCATTTTTTGATCAAATGTTTTTAATCATTATGGTACCTTTTGCGTTTTTACTCGGAATTGGACCTTTGGTGAAATGGCGGCGGGATCAATTCTCGGCTATTCGTAAGCCTGTGGTCATCAGTACTTTTGTTATGGCAATAGGTGGTTTTGTTTTACCTTATTTTCTACAAGATCAAATCACTGTTTCGGCTGTGTTAGGCACAATGATGACATTGATTATTGCTTTACTAGCACTTTATGAATTGCAGTTGCGAGCGAGCTATCGTCAAAGTTTCTTCAAAGGTATTACAAAATTAAGTCGTTCTCAATGGGGAATGTTTTTTGCCCATTTAGGTTTAGCTATGACGGTATTTGGCATCACTTTTAGTCAAAACTTTAGCGTTGAACGTGATGTGAGAATGAAAACAGGAGATAGCGTACAGGTTGCAGGGTACGACTTCACTTTTAATGGAGTAAGAGAACAAAATGGGGCAAATTACCTTGGCGTTGTAGCAGATATTGGCATTAGTCAGAATCAAAAACAGATTGGAAATCTAGAAGCTGAAAAAAGATTTTATTCTGTTAGTCGTATGAGTATGACTGAGGCAGCGATCAGTGGTGGCTTAACTCGGGATCTTTATGCTGCATTAGGCGAGCGTTTAGATAATAATTCGTGGGCAGTACGTCTATATTATAAACCTTTTATTCGCTGGATCTGGTTAGGTGGCTTATTTATGGCATTTGGTGGTTTTTTATCTATTTTAGATCGCCGTTATCGTTTTTCTCGTTTAGTACGACAAGACAAACACAGCTTAGAGAAGCGTACTTAGAGGTATAAAATGACGAAGAAAAAACTCTATCTTCCATTAATTATTTTTTTAGGGTTAATCTTAGCTTTTGCTGTGCAATTAGTTCGCAATTCAAAAGGAGAAGATCCTAAAGCGTTGGAATCCGCATTGGTGGGAAAAAAAGTACCTGTTTCTACGCCATTGCTAGATTTATTCAATCCAGCACAAAGTTATGATGCAAACTTATTCCATCAGAGCAAACCGTTGTTAGTTAATGTTTGGGCAACTTGGTGTCCCACTTGTTATGCAGAACATCAATATCTCAACCAATTGGCTAAACAAGGGATTGAAATTATTGGGATCAATTATAAAGATCAAACTGAGAAAGCTATTAATTGGTTACAAAATTTAGGCAATCCATATCAAGTAGTGATTTCAGATAAGAAAGGTGCTTTTGGCTTGGATTTAGGAGTATATGGTGCTCCCGAAACCTTTGTTATTGATTGTACTGGGACTATTCATTATCGCTATGCAGGGGCTGTAAATTCACAGGTATGGCAACAGGAATTAGAACCATTGTATCAACGTTTAGCTAAGGATAAACAATGCAAACAGTCGAATTAAAAATTAATTGTTTAGATCAAATTATACGCATAATGCAACGTTTTTTGTTTCTATTCTGTTTAAGTTTAGGAAGCAGTGGTGTTGCCTTAGCAAGTATTGATGCATTACAGTTTAGTTCGCCACAACAAGAACGAGAATACCACGAGTTAACACAGCAGTTACGTTGTCCGCAATGTCAGAATAATAGTATTGCAGATTCTAACGCTATTATTGCAACAGATATGCGAGCAAAAGTATTTGAGTTGTTACAACAAGGATCAAGTAAGCAACAAGTAATTGATTATATGGTGGCACGTTATGGTCATTTTGTTACTTATGATCCACCATTAAATGGTTCGACTGTCATTTTATGGTTAGCACCAGCACTTTTACTTTTATTGGGTACATTTTGGTTGCTATTTTACCGTAGAAAAGAAAGCCAAGATGTGAATTTAACAACTTCATCTAAAAGCGAATTGACACAACAAGAGCAACAACGATTAGAACAACTCTTAAAGGAAAATAAGGAATAACAATGATTTTTAAGCTAAGCGTATTTGGATTAACTTTAATAGTTGGGTTAATTTGCTTTTTTCCGTTATTAAAAAATTATCGAATTAAAAAAACGAGTGAACGTGCTGAATTTAATAAAGCATTTTATTTTGATCGTTTACGTGAAATTGAACAAGATATTGAAAAAGGAATTTTAGAGAATAGTAGTGAATTAAAAACTGAGTTACAACATCGTTTACTAGAAGATGTTCCTAGCGAAAAAACAGTGGAAAAGAGCCAACCACTCAATAAGTTTTGGTTTATCGCAGGATTTATTTTTCTTTTAGTGGTATCTTGTGGTATCTATATTCCCGTAGGATCTTGGCAGGCACAAGAAAGTTTAGAACAGAATAGTAGCCGCTTAACACAGTTATTAGATCGGTTGCGTAATAATCAAGACGAAGGTCTGAGCGAACAAGAAATGCAACAAGTTATCATTGGTTTACGTTTGAATTTACAACAACACCCTGAGAATGCAGCTAATTGGTGGTTAATGGGACAATTAGCAATGGCAACAAATAATGGGCGTTTAGCTTTAGATAGTTATGATAAAGCTTATAATTTACAACCTAGTAATCTTAAATATGCGCTTGCTTATGCAAAGATCTTAATGTTTTCTCAAGATCAAGCGGATATGGAAAAGGGACGTAATTTATTGAATCTTGTGTTACGCCAAGATCATACTAATCTTGAAGCATTAAGTTTGCTTGCCTTTGATAATTATCAGCAAGGTAATTATCAAATGGCTATTACCGCTTGGGAATTGATGTTACGTTTCTTACCGCAAGACGATCAACGTAAAATGGTGATTGAACGTAGTATTGAGAATGCTAAACAAAGGCTAGAGCAAAGCAGTAATATCAAATCTGTACAACCAACAACACAATCGGTAGATCAAAAATAAATATATCAATTAAAATTTAGATAGGAATAAAATGGCTGAAGGTTTAAAAATAGGACTTGTCTCAATTTCTGATCGAGCTTCTCAAGGTGTTTATCAAGATCAAGGTTTACCAGCATTGCAAAAGTGGTTAGAACAAGCATTGATCGATCCTTTTGAGGTGGTATCTTGTTTAATTCCTGATGAACAGGTTATGATTGAAGAAACATTGTGTCGTTTAGTAGATCAAGAAAAATGTCATTTAGTCCTCACCACAGGAGGAACAGGACCAAGCAAACGTGATGTAACGCCTGATGCTACCTTAGCCATTGCTGATCGAGAAATGCCTGGTTTTGGGGAACAGATGAGACAAGTCAGTTTACATTTTGTACCGACCGCAATTCTTTCTCGCCAAGTTGGTGTAATACGCAAAGAGAGCTTAATTCTTAACCTACCGGGGCAACCAAAAGCAATTAAAGAAACATTAGAAGGGGTTAAGGATAGCGATGGTAAAGTTATTGTAAAAGGGATTTTTAGTGCTGTGCCATATTGTTTACAGTTGTTAAGTGGAATTTATATTGAAACAAATCAGCGTGTAATTGAAAGTTTTCGCCCAAAATCTGCTAGACGTGAATCTTAGTTATTTTACCTAACCATTAATAGCCTGAGAGGTGAAGAATGAAAAAAATTGAAGCAATTATTAAACCCTTTAAATTAGATGATGTACGAGAAGCATTATCAGATATAGGCATTACAGGAATGACTGTCTCTGAAGTAAAAGGCTTTGGACGTCAAAAAGGGCATATGGAGCTTTATCGTGGTGCAGAATATATGGTCGATTTTTTACCTAAAATCAAGTTAGAAATTGTATTGGTAGAAGAACAGGTTGAGGCTTGTGTTGATGCGATTGTGAAAAATGCACAAAGTGGCAAAATTGGTGATGGTAAAATTTTTGTTTATGATGTTGAACGAGTGGTAAGGATTAGAACGGGCGAAGAAAACGAAGAGGCAGTTTAAATCTTGATCGACTTTTAGATAAATGAAATAAAGAGGTGAACTTTGGTTCACCTTAATTTTTTGTAAACTTGCTTTCTTTTTCAGCGATTTTAGGACTAAATATCCTATCTTCATCTACAAAATAATTAAAAATAACGTCTTTTTATAGTAGATAATATTAGGTTTAAAGATCTATTTCTAAATCACTTTCTACTTTACAGCAACAGAGTAGAACTTCATTTGTATTGCAAAATGCAAGGGGGGGATTGGGATAAGAGACTTTTCCTTTTACTAATAAAACTCGACAAGCCCCACAGAAACCAGAACGGCATTGATATTCAGGAAAAATATTATTTTTTTCTAATGTTTCTAATAAAGAACATTGGTTGTTGTGTTTAATGGTTATTTGGCTTTTTTTAAGATAAATTGAGTAATACTGCATAATTTATTGAGGATAATTTGACGAATAAATGGAGCATTCTAGCTGGTTTTTGCCAGAATGAAAAATTTTTGAGTATCATTTTATTTATCAAATAGATTATCCCAAAAGGATAAATTTCTCTTGCTTGGAGATACTTACTGAAAGTTGGCTTAAAGTTATTTATAATAATTAGAATTTTTTGCTTATTAGGAGGATTATTAAATGTCCGCATTACTATCAACAGAATGCGTTATTATTGCCATTGCAGGTGCATCGGCATCAGGTAAAAGCTTGATAGCATCAACAATTTATAAAGAATTATGTGAAGAATTAGGCTGTGAAGAAATTGGTATCATTTCTGAAGATTCTTATTATAAGGATCAAAGCCATTTAGATTTAGAAACAAGAACAAAAACAAATTATGATCATCCAAATTCAATGGATCGTGATTTATTAATTGAACATCTGCAAGCGTTGAAAAAAGGGCAAGCGGTAGATATTCCACAATATAGTTATGTTGAACACACTCGCACTGATAAGACAGTTCGCTTTGAACCGAAAAAAGTGATTATTTTGGAAGGTATTTTACTCTTAACTGATGAAAGAATTCGTAACGAAGCGAGTATTTCTATTTTTGTTGATGCACCATTAGATATTTGTTTTATACGCCGTTTAAAACGAGATATGCAAGAACGTGGACGGAGTATGGAATCAGTGGTAGAACAATATCGCAAAACAGTACGTCCAATGTTTTTTCAATTTATTGAACCTTCAAAACAATATGCTGATATTATTGTGCCTAAAGGAGGAAAAAATCGAATTGCAATTAATATTCTTAAAGCCCAAATTTTACAAATGTTAAGGAAAAAATAGGAGACATTATGCGGTTGTGTGATACTGATATTGAACGTTATTTAGATGAAGGAAAAATAGCACTTACCCCACGTCCTGATAATAATAAAATTAATGGGGCAACAGTTGATGTTCGGTTAGGAAATTCTTTTCGAGTCTTTCGGGATCATTCAGCCGCTTATATTGATTTAAGTGGGCCGAAAGAACAAGTTGCAGAACAATTAGAACAAGTGATGAGTGATGAAATTTTACTTGATGATGATGAAGTATTTTTCTTACACCCGGGTGTATTGGCATTAGCAACCACGTTTGAATCAGTTAAATTACCTGCCAATATTATTGGGTGGCTTGATGGACGCTCATCATTAGCTCGATTAGGGTTAATGGTACACGTTACCGCACATAGAATCGATCCCGGTTGGGAAGGACGGATTGTCTTAGAGTTCTATAATTCTGGTAAATTACCTTTAGCTTTACGCCCTAAAATGGTTATCGGAGCATTAAGTTTTGAAGTGCTAAGTGGAGAAGCAGCTCGTCCATATAATAGTCGTCAAAATGCAAAATATAAAAATCAGCAAGGTGCGGTAGCGAGCAAAATTAATGAAGATTAAATAATCAGAGAATAGACAGATGAAAAGATTTTCTATTTTATTATCGATTTTTTTAGTAATGAGTTTAAGCTCATGCGGATATATTAAAGAAAAATTATCTCAAAAAGTTGAAAAAGAATTAGCTGAAAAAAATATTCAACTTTCTTCAAAAGATATCGATGTTTCTTTTTTTCCGCCTAAAATAAAAGTTGAAAAACTAAGCTATATTATTCCAGAAAAAAACAGCTCTGGTGTATTGCAAGTTCCTCACGCTCAAATTAATTTTAATTATTCAGCGATATTGAGTTCTAACCCTATTATTGAAGAATTAAGTTTAGAAAAAGGCACATTCTTTTTATATTCTCCTCAGTTGCAAAAAAGTGAAGTTTTATTAACGGATATTAATGCAAAGGTAGAACCACAAGCAGGTTGGAAAGTTTTAAAGATCCAAGCTCAAGCAAAAGATTTTAATCATAACCAGTTTGATTTAACGGGAAATTTATTGCCGTTAGAGAATAGTATTGGGCTTGAAAAAATTAAAGGTATTGTTGAATTAAAAAAGAATATTTTATTTCCACAAAAGAAAATAACGCTTGAAATAGCCAAAGGAAAATTTGAGTATGCCCCTACTCAGTATTTGTTATTACAGCAAATAAAAATTAATCAAGCAGAAATTACTCAATTTGAATTAAAAAGTATCAAGCAAGGCTACCATTTCACAACACAATGGAATTTAAAAGAAAATTTATCTGGTACCGTTATTAAGCAACAGGTAAATAACCAAGAGCAGTTAAAAATAGGGATAAATTCAAATTATTTTAATTCTGAAATCTTGAGTAAATTATTAGGTAGAGAATCTTGGGTAGATGGTGTATTTCGTTTTAATTCTGATATTATTTGGCGAAATGATATGGCAGATTATGCGGAAATCAGTTTTGAGTCTTTATTGCCCGGAAAAATACATAATATTGGATTAGCTCCGCTATTATCAAAATATTTTAAAGTTTTATCACACAATCAACAGGATAAGAATATTACTATTTTTGATAAATTGGGTGTAAAAGCCGTATGGCAAAATCAACATTTTAATTTAAATAATTTTCAACTATCTGTTGCGAAAATTAATTTAAATGGACATGGGATTGTCGAGCCAAATCAAAATCAGTGTGATTTTCTGCTAAAAACATCGACTGATGATTCTCGTTATCAGGATATTCCAATCTCAATCCATATTTTTGGAGATTGTCGTTCACCACAATATAAGATCGATCTAAATGAAACTTTAAAACAAAATTTACGTTCTCGCTTAAAATCTTTTTTACAAAAATTGTAGTTTTAGCAAGTTAAATAACTAACAAAAGGGTATCAATAGGATACTCTTTTTTTATCTCTTTTAATTGACTAGTAAAAATAACTATTTAATAAAATAAGTTAGGAATAAAAATAAAAGGAATAAGAAGAGAAGTTGGCGGAATGGACGGGACTCGAACCCGCGACCCCCTGCGTGACAGGCAGGTATTCTAACCAGCTGAACTACCACTCCGCATTAGTGATCTATTAATTGAATTGAGTTTTAGGGGAATACTTTTTAATCTAAAGTTAAGATAAGATAAAAAGTGGCGGAATGGACGGGACTCGAACCCGCGACCCCCTGCGTGACAGGCAGGTATTCTAACCAGCTGAACTACCACTCCGCAAACTCGTGGCGAATAATAATCAGGATTTTTTACTCCGTCAATATATTTTTTTCAAAAATATTTCAACTGCCTATTCAATAGGCAAAAAGCATATTATTTAATGCTTTTGTTCTGAATTTAGACGACCCAACCAAATGCAATTCTCTTTGCTTTTTTTATTGATTTTTTCTAAGAATGCTTGATGTGCCTCTTGTTCTTCAGGATTAGCATATAATACTGTTAAATTTTTATGATTTTGTAATGCAGTAAGAGAAGAATCTGTTTCAAATTGCCCACTATGCTGAATAGTAGCGTTTTCATTATCCTCACTAAATAAACTTACTTGTCCCCCCGTCATTGTTAAATAAACATCAGCTAAGATCTCGGCATCAAGTAACGCCCCGTGTAGTGTTCGTTTACTATTATCAATACCTAAACGATCGCACAGTGCATCTAAATTATTCCGTTTTCCCGGATACATTTGACGAGCAAGAGCAAGACTATCGGTTATTTGGCAAATATTCTCGGTTTTAATTTGATTATTCGGGAGTTTTGAAAATTCATAATCAATAAATCCAATATCGAAAGCAGCATTATGAATGATTAATTCTGCCCCTTCGATAAAGTGAAGAAATTCAGGGGCAATTTCTGCAAAGCTAGGTTTATCAGCAAGCATTTCATCGGTAAGACCGTGAACGGCGACTGCTTCAGGATCTACTGGACGAGTAGGTTTGATATACACGTGGAATGTTCTTCCAGTTAAACGGCGATTAATAACCTCAACCGCACCAATTTCAATAATACAGTGGTCTTGATAGTGCGGTGTGCCGTCTTTATTCATACCTGTGGTTTCAGTATCAAGGATAACTTGTCGTTTGATATCAGGATTGTAATTTTTTAGCATAATGGATTACTCATTGATCGAACATTAGAGATTATTATAGCGGGTAATAGTGTAATGTCATCAGTTAGAAGGTAAAAGCTGAGACAAACAAGGGTTGAAACTAAAAGGCTTAGCTACTAACATAGCCTAGTTTTAATCAGCATAAATATAATGAAATTTAGGAAGAAAATGCGGAAAAAAATTACAATCTTTACAGATGGTTCTTGTTTAGGCAACCCCGGAGCAGGTGGTATAGGGGTTTTATTACGTTACAAACAGCATCAAAAAACTATCAGTAAAGGTTATTTTCTGACAACCAATAATCGTATGGAATTACGTGCAGCGATTGAGGCGTTAAATTGTTTAAAAGAACCCTGTGATGTTGAGTTACATAGTGATAGCCAGTATTTAAAAAATGGCATCACTAAATGGATTTTTAACTGGAAAAAGAATAATTGGCGAACAAGTCAGAAAAAACCAATTAAAAATCAAGATCTTTGGGTGGCATTAGATGAGGCGATTGCTACACATTGTGTCCAGTGGTATTGGGTAAAAGGTCATTCTGGACAGGTAGAAAATGAACAATGCGATCAACTTGCACGGCAAGGGGCAAATAATCCGACTTTAGTCGATCAAGGCTATCAAACAGAATAATTAGGGGAGAATAAAGAAAATGCTAACCGTTTTAAATGCACTAAATGATAACTATATTTGGCTATATAGTGATAATCGAAAAGATTTATTGGTGGTAGATCCTACCGTTGCAGCACCAGTTTTAACCTTTTTACAACAGCATTCTGAATATCAATTAACCGCCATTTTACTCACCCATAATCACTACGATCATATTGATGGGGTAGCGGAGTTACGTTTGCATTATCCGCAAGTCCCTGTTTATGGACCGCAAGAAATAGAGAATGTACAACAAGGATTATTAACACAAATCATTGAGGTTGGACGGTTAAATATTGGACATTATAACATTGAGATTTTATCAACAGGCGGGCATACTGCCGGACATCTCAGCTATTTGATTAATAGCCACCTTTTTTGTGGGGATACTCTATTTTCTGCAGGTTGTGGTCGAGTCTTTACGCAAGATTATGCTCAAATGTTTAATTCGTTACAAACTTTAAAAAAATTACCTACTACAACAATCATCTGCCCAGCACACGAATATACCTTATCAAATCTCGCCTTTGCTCGAACGGTTGATCTTGAGGATGAAGGCTTTCAAACAGCGGTTAAGCAACATCAACAATGGGCAATACAAAAGCGACAGGCAGGAGAAGCAACATTGCCAGTTACTTTAGCAGGCGAATTACAAATTAATCCATTCTTAAGGGCAAAAAATTTAGCAGAATTTATTCAGCTACGCCAAGCTAAAGATCAGTTTAAATAGATTCAACCAAAAGATGAGGGTGGTAATAAAAATGGCATCTTTTATAACAAAAAATCGGTTATGTATTGGATTATTATTCACAGTTGCAACGCTTAATAGCGTAAATGCACAAGAGCTGAAGACACAAAATTCTCTTCAGCAAGTGTCTAGTACAAAAGATCTTGCATTAGAAAAACAACGTCTTACATACCAGAACTTGCAAACCTTCCTCCAACAACCCAAGATAGCCTCTTTAGTACCAGCTGAAAAATTAGTGGCAATGCTGAAAGAATATCCACTCTATTCTTATGCTCGTTATCATTTATTAAGTCAACAAGTTAATATGGTAGGCTTAGCTAATGGGTATCAAGTCGCTGATCTGGTTGAAAAAATAAAGCAATTCCAGCACCAGTTCCCTACTTTTTCAAAAGTCAAAATTAATCGCTTACCACAACAGCTTTATTCACGTTTACAAACCCAACAAGATTGGCAGAATATCATTAAATTAGGTCATCTATTGCCAGCTAAAACAACACTGAGTCAATGTACTTGGCTGGAAGCTAAATTACAATCTTATGCAAAATTATCGCCTAAACAACGCCAAGAAAGACTTAAGCAAGAAAAAATATGGCAGAAAATAGAACAATTATGGTTAAGTGGTAGCACACAACCGACAAGTTGTGATGTTGTATTTCAAGATTGGCAAAAAGCCAAGCAATTAAGCCTAAATTTATTCTGGCAACGGGCAGCACTCGCTTTTCAACAAAATAATCTAACCTTATTCCAGCATTTAGTGAAATTATATAATGCGAAAGATAGCTTGGTGGTAATTAGTAAGAAAGAGGAGAAACAGCTTAAATCGACATTGAATAAATTATTGCCACAACTGCAACTCTTATTGAAAAAACCAGAAACTTTCCCACAATTTATCACAAAGTTATCGCAACAAGAATTGGATAACACGCCACAATTAAAGCAACTGATTTTAGCTGCGTATCCTCGCTTTTTAAAAGCACTGCCTGAAAGTGAAGTAGCAAAAGCGCAACCATTGTTAAATACCACTATTGCCAAAAAATTGGGGTTAAGCAGTGCAGAACAGCAACTATGGTTAAAACAGTTAGTAAACCGATTTTTTGATAATCCGCAACCAACTTGGCAACAATGGCGAGATCAAAAATTGTTAAAACTAGGCAATGATAGTTTAATTGAACGCCGTATTCGAGAGGCGTTAAGAAGGCAACAACCTATTGATATTTGGTTAAATTCTCTTTCTAATACAGCCAAGCAAAAAGATGAATGGAAATATTGGCAAGCGGAAGTTTTAGCCCAATCACAACAGCAAACGGATCGCCAACAAGCACAACAAATATGGACTGGATTAGCTACAAAGCGAGGTTTTTATCCAATGCTCGCTGCCGAAAAATTAGCGATTAGTTATCAACCGCAGTACCACGAATGGAATGAAAAACAGTTTGCTGAAATTAATTTAACGCCATTTCACGAAGGATTAGCACGTATCCAAGAGTTAATCTACTTTAATTCGCTTGATGACGCACAGCAAGAATGGTTACGCTTATTAAATAAAGCCGATTTTAAACAAAAACTTGCTTTAAGTTATTATGCAAACCAACAAGAATGGTATGGATTAGGGGTTGAAGCGACAATTCAAGCAAAAGCGTGGGAGCATTTACGTTTACGTTTACCACAAGCGTATTTAGCTTGGTTTAATACCCATCTCAAAGATCGTAATATCAGCCGTTCTTTTGCGATGGCAATTGCAAGGCAGGAAAGTGCTTGGAAGACCCATGTTCGTTCTAGTGCGAATGCCTATGGTTTAATGCAATTATTACCAACTACCGCAAAATCAACCGCAGACTATTTTAAACTGCCTTATCGTGCTGATGTTAAGCAACTATTTGATCCTGCAACAAATATAATGCTAGGTACTGCACATTTAGAACAGCTTTATCAACAATATGGCAACAATCGTATTTTAATTGCAGCGGCATATAATGCAGGGCGATCTCGTGTCGATCAGTGGCTAGAAAGGGCTGGTGGTAAATTATCAATGGCAGAATTTGTCGCAACAATCCCATTCTATGAAACCAGAAATTATGTACAAAATGTTTTAGCTTATGACTATTACTATCAATTACTTTATCAAGCAACAGCAAAAAAATTCAGCAAATCAGAGTATGATCGACTATACTAGTCAAATAGTAAAATGCTATGAAAGTTGAAAGGAGAATGTTATGTATATCAGTCGTAATCTTGAACAGTGGCAAGCATTTATTCAGCTATTACACCAAGCTTTTCAAGAAGGAAAAGCCGAAGAGGTACTAATGATGTTATTAACCCCCGATGAACGCAATGCACTGGGATTGAGGGTACAGATTATTGCTCAACTTTTACGCAAAGATATTCCTCAAAGGGAGATACAACATAATTTAAATACCAGTGCGGCAACGATCACCCGAGGATCTAATGCTCTCAAATCCATTGATCCTGAGTTTCTTGCTTGGGTTGACGCAATTTTAAATAAAAAATCTGATTGAATAAAAAACGAGAGAGCATAAAAGGGGTAGAGTAAAGTTATTCTGCACCTTTATCTGATCGCAAGAAACAGTCGCATAATCTTTCTAAATTTTGTACAATCCACCACTTTCAAAAATTCTACTCTGATAAATAATAAATAATGAACAAAGTAACAACAAATACTCCCCCTAATATTGGTTTTTTAAGTCTAGGTTGCCCTAAAAATCTGGTTGATTCAGAACGAATTTTGACCGAATTAAGAACAGAAGGGTATAACATCGTACCTAGTTACGATAATGCTGATTTAGTGATCGTCAACACCTGTGGTTTTATTGATAGTGCGGTGCAAGAATCGTTAGAAGCAATTGGCGAAGCGTTAGCTGAAAATGGCAAAGTGATTGTTACTGGCTGTTTAGGGGCTAAAGAAGATCAAATCCGCCAAGTTCACCCTAAAGTCCTTGAAATTACGGGACCACATAGTTATGAAGCGGTAATGAAACACGTACACAAATATGTTCCTAAGCCAGAATATAACCCTTATCTTAACCTTGTTCCGCAACAAGGCGTGAAACTTACCCCAAAACATTATGCCTATCTAAAAATTTCTGAAGGTTGCGATCATCATTGCACTTTTTGCATTATTCCAACAATGCGTGGTGAGTTAGAAAGCCGTCCAATTCAAGTGATCCTTGATGAAGCAAAACGCCTTGCTGATTCAGGTGTTAAAGAGTTATTGGTTGTCTCACAAGATACTTCTGCATACGCCCTAGATAAGAAAAAAGATAACAAAATCGGCACAGTATTTTGGAATGGAATGCCGATCAAAAATGACCTAATGACACTCTGTGAACAGTTATCAACCTTAGGAATATGGATTCGTTTACACTATGTTTATCCTTATCCACACGTTGATAAATTAATCCCTTTAATGGCAGAAGGTAAAATTTTGCCTTATCTAGATATTCCATTACAGCACGCTAGCCCTAAAATTCTCAAAGCAATGAAACGCCCGGGATCGGTGGAACGTACCTTAGAACGGATCAAACAGTGGCGTCAGATTTGCCCTGAATTAACCTTACGTTCCACTTTTATTGTCGGTTTTCCGGGAGAAACCGAAGAAGATTTTCAACAGTTACTTGATTTCTTACAGGAAGCTCAGTTAGATCGTGTAGGTTGTTTTAAATTTAGTCCAGTTGAAGGGGCAGCCGCAACAGAAATGGCAGACCAAGTGCCAGAGGAAATCAAAGAAGAACGTTTCCATCGTTTTATGCAGTTACAACAACAAATTTCCGCCCAACGTTTACAACAAAAAATTGGCAAAACTTTAGCTGTTTTAGTCGATGAAATTGATGATGAAGGCATTATAGGGCGTTCAATGTCAGACGCACCAGAAATTGATGGTGTTGTCTATATTGACAATCTAAGTGGTATCCCAGTGAAGGTCGGTGATATTATTCAAGTCAAAATCCACCAAGCTGATGAATATGATCTGTGGGGGAGTTGTTAATTCTCAATTATAAAAAGAATTGAAAGATTAGAAATATAATAGGTAATAAAGGAGATCTAGTTAGATTAGATCTCCTTTAGTTATAAGAGGTTAATTACTTTTACCAATATTTATTAATTTCTGTTCTGAGAGCATTGGCAGTTTCTTTTCCTTTTTCACCAACTAATGCACGTCCTGCAATAAATGTTTTAGCATTAATTCCTTTAAATAAATGAATATCTTCAGGTGCAATTCCTCCTGTAATTGAAAGCTCTAAGCCTAAATCAGAGAGTTTTCGCATACAGTCTAGATCTTTTTCTGTCCAACCTTTTCCTGCGAGTTCCGCATCTCTTGAACGATGATAAATAGCTTGTTTAATCCCTAAGTCAAGCCAAGCTTGTGCATCTTCAAAAGTCCAATTACCATAAATTTCAATTTGGATTTCTTTATTGGTATGATAACTATCAGCAACTTTTTTACAGGCTGCAATAGTTGCAATATGAGCTGCAGCAGAAACAGTCAACCAATCTGTTCCAGCATCAAAAGCCATTTTCGCTAAAATGGCTCCTCCATCGGTTGTTTTCATATCACAAACAAGAATATGATTAGGGTGGTTTTGACGTAGAGTTCTAACAGCATTCATACCTTCTGCAAAAGCTAAAATTGTGCCAACTTCAATAATATCTACTGAATCAGCAGCATTTTTAGCCGTTTCGATAGCTGTTTCAAGGTTTAATGAATCTAAAGCAATTTGAAGTAATGGTTTTGACATAGTAACACCTTTAATTAATTGAGATTATGGAATTATTGAAGTGCATTATCAATCACTTGGTAAACATCACTAGCTGTTTTGCATTGGCGAATCTTATTGAGATCTACTCCCGTATCACTATTTGGATCATCTAGTATTTGAGTTATTTCAAGTAACCCTTGCATATGTTGATCAGAATTACTACCAGCGAGGGTAATAAAAACATCAACAGGTTCTTCTTCACCATCAAAATAAACGGGCTTATTTAAGGTTACTAGTGCAAATGCTGTTCTATTCACTCCATCTTCAGGACGAGAATGGGGCATTGCTAGTCCCGGAGCGAGTATAATGTACGGTCCCATTTCTTTAATTAATTTAATAATGGTTTGATGATAACAGGGCTTAATTGCACCTGATGCAATCAGCATATCTGTACCTATTTTGATCGCCTCCTCCCAATTAGCCGCATCTTGATTTAATTTAATAGAGTTATTTTCAATTAGAGATTGTTTTAAATTCATATTAATTTCTCCCTAACCTCCCTAATTTGATCCATTAAGGAGGAGATAGATTATTTATTTTGAGATTGGTGTTTATTGATTAATTCGATCAGTTCGGCACCGAAAGAATGAGGATTAAGCATATTTTGTACGCCTAATACAGATTTGTTTTCTCCTACTTCAATTTCATGCACAAGATGGCGAGATGCAACGATAATATCAACATCGGTTATTTTTGATTTGTAATCAGTAACAGCACAAGAATCCATAATATTCGGAATACCTTGTTTATCTAAGTAGTTTGCAATTTTCATTTTCATCATCATTGACGAGCCTTGACCACTACCGCAAACAGCAAGAATACGAATCGTTTTGTTATAAGTCGTTGATAAATGGTTGTCTGCAATGTTTTGTTCTGTTGTTTCTAAGTTATATCCGTCCATTTGTTCTAGTGTTTTACCACAGGCTTTTGCTCTTTCTTCATCAGAACGTAACTTTTTAGAGGCAAAGAACATATAAATGAGAGCAGCAGCTAGAATGATAAAGAAGAAGAATGGAATAGTTACAATACCTTGTAAAATTGGAGGGAAGAATAATGCCCAATCAGCCATACCCATCCAACTATTGAAAAGTGTTCCATTACTAGCGAGCAGATGAATTACCCAGGCAGAACCAAATACTTCGATCATTCCCATTACAAGACAGATTTTAATTACAGCTTTCCAACCCCCGAAATGATTTGCAAAAACACCGATTGTAGCATTAGAGAAGAACATAGGGATAAAACCAGGAATAATGAGAATTGGCGATCCTGTGGCAAGTAAGATACCTACTGCAATAAATTGACCGATGGCACCCCACATAAAACCAAAAACGATAGCATTAGGTGAAAAAGCATAAATTGCCGCACAATCAATGGCTAAAACAGCATTTGGAATAATACGTTCTGAAATTCCTTTAAAAGCTTCGGAAAGTTCTGCCACGAACATTCTGACTCCCATCACAATAACTTGGATTGCAACCGCAAATTTTAAACCTGTTTCTAAAATATAGATCAACCAATTTGTTTTGCCCGCCATGGTTTGTAGATTATCTAAGCCGAAGGATAATAAGATAATGCCAAAGAAAACAGTCATCACGATAGCGGTAGCAGAAATACTATCATTAAAAATATGTAGCCATTTTGGTAAATTTAGATGATCAACATTTTCATCTTTATTACCTAATTTAGGTGCAATTTTAACTGCAATAAATGATGCAATTTGTTGTTGATGCCCAATAGAAAAACCAGCACCTCCTGTAACGGCTTGAGTAGGTTTATACATAATATTAGATGAGATTCCCCAATATAGAGCCATAATTATGGCTGTATAAATAATGGTTTCCCACATTGAAGCACCAATAATCATATAGAAGACAGCGATAAGACCTGTTTGTTGGAACATAATATGTCCAGTCAACATAATAGTACGAATCCCTGTAAAGCGATTAAATACTACCAAAAGAATATTTAGGATTAATGCGAGAATAACAGCATATCCAACCCAGCTATAATTATCACCCATCGTTTGAATAGTGGCTTGTAAACTGGTATAGGGATCAATTACTGCCCCAGTAAGACCATAAAATTCAGACAATTTAGAGATAATAGGTTTAAATCCTGCAACGAGAGTGCCAGCCCCAACTTGGACCAGCATAAATCCAACAATAGTTTTAATCGTACCTTTAATAATCGTAGTTAAATCTTTTTTTAGCAGAATGTACCCAATACAAGAGATGATACCTAGAAGTAGGGGAGCTTTTGATAGGACTTGTGTATTAAATCCTAAAAAATAGCTCATAGAGAGTATGTAAAAAATCCATAATAAACCTCTGATATTTGAAGTGATAACTATAAAAGTACTTCTCAGTTTATAACGTTAGGAACTAATAGCTTATTTTAACAACAATCAAGCTATTTAATTGCTATGGTAAATTAATTTATTAAGATTGGTAAAGATTATATTTGATTATTTGTGATCATTATCACGCTTTATTTTTTACTTTTTATTTTTAAAAATTCTTTTAAATTCTCAACAATTTTTATATTTATATCAAAAATATATAATTTTGTGACTTTTATCACAAAATTTAACAATGATTGTTGATATTAGTTTTTTGATTAAATATGATTATTTTTGATTAAAATTGTTTTCTATAATCATTAGGAGTGACATATGAGTAAAATTAGTGAAATTACAAGAGAGAGTTGGATCCTATCGACTTTTCCTGAATGGGGGACTTGGTTAAATGAAGAAATTGAGCAAGAAATTGTACCAGAAGGGAATGTTGCAATGTGGTGGTTAGGCTGCGTTGGTTTATGGGTTAAAACGCCACAAGATGCTAATTTGTGTGTTGATCTATGGTGTGGGAGAGGTAAAAGTACCAAAAAGGTAAAAGATATGGTACGAGGTCATCAAATGGCTAATATGGCAGGGGTAAGAAAATTACAGCCAAATTTACGTGCAGCACCGATGATTATGGATCCGTTTGCTATTCAAAAAGTCGATGCAATTATTGCAACGCATTATCATAATGATCATATTGATGTAAATGTTGCGGCAGCAATTGTCAATAATCCTAATTTAGAGCATGTCAAATTTATTGGACCACAATATTGTGTGAATATGTGGATAAAATGGGGAGTACCAGTAGATCGTTGTGTAGTCGTTAAACCCGGCGATAGTATAAAAATCAAAGATATTGAATTAATTGCATTAGATTCTTTTGATCGTACTTGCTTAGTAACTTTGCCTGTTGCTGGTGCAGAAGAAAATGGAGGGGAATTAAAAGGTCTTTGCCCTACAGATGAAGAAATGGGATTAAAAGCCGTCAATTATTTGATTAAAACACCCGGTGGTAATATTTACCATTCAGGAGATTCCCATTATTCTATTTACTATGCAAAACATGGTAAAGATTATGATATTGATGTTGCTTTAGGTAGCTATGGTGAAAATCCTATAGGGATAGCCGATAAAATGACTTCAATTGATCTATTGCGTATGGCTGAATGTTTACGCACTAAAGTTATTATTCCTGTCCATCACGATATATGGACTAATTTTATGGCTAGTACAGATGAAATTTTACATTTGTATAAAATGCGTAAAGATCGTTTGCAATATAAATTTAAGCCATTTATATGGGAAGTGGGTGGCAAATATATTTATCCTCAAGATAAAGATTTAACCGAGTATCATCATCCTCGGGGATTTGATGATTGTTTTGAACAAGAACCAAACGTGCCTTTTAAATCAATTCTTTAATTTAAAGTGGGGCTACTTATGAGTAGTCCCCCACTTTGTTCATTTATGATTTAAATGGCGAAGAGAAAGGAGTAATCATAGTGAACAAAGATTATCGCCAAAAACAGCTTTTGAATTTATTAGGTGAAAAACAAGTATTATCAACAGCAGAGATTGTCAATTCATTAGGCATATCTCCCGCTACTGCAAGACGTGATATTACTGAATTGGATACATTGGGGCTATTAAAGAAAGTGAGAAATGGTGTCGAAGCTGTCAAGCAAGGAATAATGACATCTGGCATTAAAGATCACCGTATTAATAATATTGATGAAAAACAAAAAATAGCAAATGTTGCAACAGAAATATGTCGAGATGGAGAAAGCATTTTTCTAACCTGTGGTTCAACAATGTTGATGTTAGCTAAAGCATTATGTGGACGTAAAGTACAAATTATTACTAATTATCTTCCTTTAGCAAATTATGTGATTGAACATGATCACGATGACGTTGTCATTATGGGAGGACAATATAATAAAAACCAAGCGATTACGTTAGCTTTAGATACTAATACCGATGCAATGTATTCTGCCAATATTATGTTTACAAGCGGAAAAGGGATCACCAAGAATGGATTGTATAAAACTGATATGTTGATAGCTAATTCTGAACAGAGAATGTTATCAAGAGTAGAGAAGTTAATCGTATTACTTGATAGCTCTAAATTAGGTAAGCAAGCTGGAATGTTATTTACATCATTAGAGCACATTGATCTTCTGATTACGGATAAAGCGGCAGATCCTAAAATAATCGAAGAATTAAGAGCCAAAGGATTAAAAATCATTCTTGCTTGATAATGCAAGGTAATGTTATGAGAAAACATAAATTAGGGATATATGAAAAAGCACTCCCTAAGGATATTAGTTGGCAGGATCGATTATCCATTGCTAAAGCCTGTGGTTTTGATTTTATCGAAATTTCGATTGATGAAACAGACGAACGCTTATCACGTTTGTATTGGCAAAAAGAACAAAAATTACATTTAGTAGAAAGTATTCTTACCACAGGTATTACCATTCCATCAATGTGTTTATCTGGTCATAGACGTTTTCCGTTTGGCAGTAAAGATCCCAATATTCGGCAGAAAGCTTATGAGATTATGGAAAAAGCGATTGAGTTTGCAGTAGATATAGGGATTAGAACAATTCAATTAGCAGGCTATGATGTTTATTATGAAGAACAAGATGAAAGTACCATTCAACGCTTTCGTGAAGGATTAGAATGGGCGGTAGAGCGAGCAGCAAGTAGCCAAGTTATGCTTTCTATGGAAATAATGGATACCGAATTTATGAGTTCTATTAGTCGATGGTTACAATGGAATGAAATTATTCGTTCCCCTTGGTTTACAGTCTATCCTGATTTAGGAAATCTTTCTGCTTGGAATGATGATGTTATTCATCAATTACATCTAGGTATTGATAAAATTTCAGCAATTCATTTAAAAGATACCTATAAAGTAACTAAAGATTATCAAGGTCAATTTAGAGATGTTCCTTTTGGTGATGGTTGTGTTGATTTTGTCAGCTGTTTTCAAACATTAGCTAACCTAAATTATCGAGGTGCTTTTTTAATTGAAATGTGGACAGAAAAATCAACTGACCCAATTGTTGAGATTATTCAAGCAAAACGTTGGATTGAGCAAAAAATGCAAGAAGGAGGATTACAATGTTAGAAGAATTAAAACAAAAAGTGTTAGAAGCTAACTTGAAACTTCCGAAATATCATCTTGTTACTTTTACTTGGGGAAATGTTAGTGCGGTAGATCGTGAGAAGAATCTGATGGTAATAAAACCATCAGGAGTTGAATATGATGTAATGACTTTGGAAGATATGGTAGTAGTGGATATTGCAACAGGTAAGGTAGTAGAAGGAACGAAAAAACCTTCATCTGATACGCCAACTCATTTAGAGCTTTATCGCCAATTTACAACAATAGGAGGGATTGTCCACACACATTCTAGGCACGCCACAATATGGTCTCAAACAGGAAAAGATTTATATGCTTTAGGAACAACTCATGCCGATTATTTTTATGGGACAATTCCTTGTACACGCAAGATGACACCACCAGAAATTATGGGCGAATATGAGAAAGAAACAGGAAAAGTAATTGTTGAAACTTTTATCAATAGAAAAATTAACCCCATTGATGTTCCTGCGGTGTTAGTTTATTCTCACGGACCATTTGTTTGGGGAACAGATGCTGATAATGCGGTACACAATGCCGTAGTATTAGAAGAAATTGCTTATATGAACTTATTTAGTACACAATTAAATTCTTTAATGCAGCCAATGCAACAAGAATTATTAGATAAGCACTATTTACGCAAGCATGGAAAAAATGCCTATTATGGACAATAATTTTACCAGTTGAGAGAAGTCCAGAAGTGGTTAAGTGAGCTTAACCACTTTTTTATTAAGGTTTTGAACAAATTAATCAATAAATTATCATTCCTCATACCAAAACCAGCCAAATTTCACGCAAAAAAACTTAAAAGCAAACGATTTCGTTCTCATTTTTAAAAAGGAATTCAGATTTTTTGACAAAAATGGTATAGTTTTGTCGCTTGATTTTAAGTTGGTTTAAATTGAGTGTTTTTAATCCGTTAATGTTTAATTTGTCCATTTTTAGGGGTGTTTATGTCCGTGCTTTCGAGTCTTTTCGGTATTATTGCTTTGTTAGCAATTGGATTTTTACTATCCAATAACCGTAAGGCTATCAACTTACGTTCTGTCTTTGGGGCTTTTTTAATTCAAGCGGGGATTGGGGCATTGGTGTTATATGTACCAGTTGGTCGTGATGTATTAATCAAAGTTTCAAATGGCGTAAATAATGTTATTCAGTATGGCAACAAAGGAATTGAATTCCTTTTTGGTGGCTTAGTCAGCGATAAAATGTTTGAAGTCTTTGGTGGTGGTGGATTTATCTTCGCCTTCAGAGTATTGCCTTCGATTGTTTTCTTTGCTGCCTTAATTTCTGTGCTTTACTATCTAGGCATAATGCAAGTGATTATCCGCATTCTAGGTGGTTTTTTACAATCAATGCTTAAAACCTCAAAAACAGAATCAATGTCAGCAGCGGCTAATATTTTCGTGGGTCAAACTGAAGCACCACTACTTGTTCGCCCTTATATTGCCACAATGACAAATTCAGAGTTATTTGCGGTGATGAGCGGTGGTTTAGCCTCAATCGCAGGTTCTGTATTGGCAGGTTATGCTTCAATGGGCGTACCATTACCTTACTTAATCGCCGCTTCCTTTATGGCAGCACCGGGTGGTTTACTCTTTGCTAAATTGCTTTTCCCACAAACAGAAGTATTTAATGATGATCTTAAAATTGAAGATCGTGGCGAAGAAAAACCAGCTAACTTTCTTGATGCGATTGCAGGTGGTGCAACCTCAGGTATGCACTTAGCCTTAAACGTAGGAGCAATGCTTTTAGCCTTTATTGCAATTATTGCATTATTAAATGGTATCTTAGGTGGTATCGGTGGTTGGTTTAATTACCCAGAATTAAGCTTAGAATTAATTTTAGGTTGGATCTTCAAACCACTCGCTTGGGCATTAGGTGTACCTTGGAATGAAGCAAGCATCGCTGGAACATTTATTGGACAAAAATTAGTGATCAATGAGTTTGTCGCTTATTTTAACTTTACCAACTTAACCCCAGATGTTGCAGCCGCTTTAAGTGATAAAACAAAAGCAATCATCACCTTTGCACTTTGTGGCTTTGCTAACTTCAGCTCAATTGCGGTATTAATCGGTGGCTTAGGCACAATGGCACCAAACCGCCGTAAAGACATTGCTCGTTTAGGGATTAAAGCCGTTATCGCTGGTTCATTATCCAACTTTATGAGTGCTGCGATTGCAGGTTTCTTCATTAGTTTAAGTGGTTCGGTATTATAATTACCCCAATGGTGTTATCATACCCAACATTATTAATCATAGCACCACAGCTTTGCTGTGGTGTTGTTATCTTAGCCTTAGGTAAACGTTTGCGTTTTTGGCTAATGGTTGTGCCAATAACTGCAACGAAAGGAGTTTATGATGTCAATTTCCAACCTAACAGACCTCACACAAGTCGCAAAAATCGCATTATCATTAATGGATTTAACCACCCTCAATGATGATGATACCCCCGAACGGGTAATCAGCTTATGTGAGAAAGAACAAAATCCCATCGGGCAAACCGCCGCCGTCTGCATTTATCCACAATTTATCCCTGTTGCCCGCCAAACCTTAACCCAACTCGGTTACCCACAAGTACAGATTGCCACCGTAACAAATTTTCCAGCTGGGAATGACAATATTCAACAAGCGGTTGCTGAAACCAAAGCAGCGATAGAAGCAGGGGCAGATGAAGTTGATGTGGTCTTCCCTTATCAAGCTTTAATTGCGGGTAATACCCAAATTGGTTTTGAATTAGTACAAGCCTGTAAGCAAGCTTGTGGAGAAAAATTATTAAAAGTGATCATCGAAACAGGAGAGCTAAAAACCCCAGAATTAATTCGTTTAGCCTCTGAACTTTCGATCAAAGCAGGTGCCGATTTTATCAAAACTTCAACAGGCAAAGTCGCAGTGAATGCCACCCTTGCTGCTGCTGAAGTAATGCTAAATACTATCAAAGATCTTGGCGTTGCAGATCGAGTAGGTTTTAAAGCGGCAGGGGGCGTCAGAACCACCGCTGAAGCCCAACAATATTTACAACTTGCCGCTTCTCTCTTTGGTGAAAGTTGGTTGACACCACGTTATTTCAGATTTGGGGCATCAGGGTTATTAACCTCACTATTAGAAACATTAGGTATTGATATTGAACAACAACATAGTGCTTATTAAAGCGTAAAGTATCGGTTGAAGTAAAAATTAACAGAGGCTTAAACAAGAGGACATTGTTATGAAACGTGTATTTATTATGATGCTCGATTCATTCGGCATTGGTGCTGCTGCCGATGCAGACAAATTTGGCGATGCAGGTTCAAATACCTTAGGGCATATCGCCGAGCGTTGTGCCGCAGGGTTAGCGAATGAAAAAGGGCGAAGTGGCAACTTATCTCTGCCAAATATGACTAAATTAGGGCTAGCCTTAGCCGCTAAAGAATCGTGTGGCGAATTTCCAGCAGGTTTAGCACAAGAGGTGGAATTAATCGGCGGATATGCCCACGCAAAAGAGATTTCATCAGGCAAAGACACCCCATCAGGGCATTGGGAAGTCGCAGGCGTTCCAGTATTATTTGATTGGGGATATTTCCCTCAACATCAAAATTCTTTTCCACAAGAATTACTTGATCGCATTGTTGAAAAAGCAGGTATTCCCGGCTATTTAGGTAATTGCCACTCATCAGGCACGGTAATTTTAGATCAGTTAGGCGAAGAACATATCAAAACAGGCAAACCGATTTTCTACACTTCTGCCGATTCCGTTTTCCAAATTGCTTGCCACGAAGAAAGTTTTGGCTTAGAAAAACTATATCAACTCTGCCAATTAGTCCGTGAGGAGTTAGAAGGCTATAACATTGGGCGTGTAATTGCTCGTCCTTTCATTGGCGACAAAGCAGGGAATTTCCAACGCACAGGCAACCGCCACGATTATGCGGTTGAACCACCATCAGCCACCGTATTACAAAAATTAGTTGATGAAAAACAAGGCGAAGTGGTCTCAATTGGTAAAATTGCCGATATTTACGCCCACGTTGGCATCACTCGCAAAATTAAAGCCACAGGGCTACCAGATCTCTTTGACCGCACCTTAGAAGAAGTGAAAAGAGCGGGCGATAACACCATTGTATTTACCAACTTTGTTAATTTTGATTCTGACTTTGGGCATCGCCGTGATGTTGCTGGCTATGCAGGGGCATTAGAATATTTTGACCAACGCTTACCAGAATTATTAGCCTTAATCGAACCAGAGGATCTGTTAATTATTACCGCCGACCACGGTTGCGATCCAACTTGGCACGGCACCGACCATACTCGTGAACACATTCCAGTGTTATTGTATGGCACAGACGTACCAAAACAATCTTTCGGCCGCCGTGAGACCTTTGCCGATATTGGGCAAACCATCGCCAGCTATTTTGGCTTAAGTCCGATGGATTACGGCACATCAATTTTAGATTTTAACCACCAATCAAACTAAGAGGAAAATTATGGCTACTCCACATATTAATGCGGTTGACGGTGCTTTTGCAGACGTTGTTTTAATGCCGGGCGATCCATTGCGTGCTAAATATATTGCAGAAACCTTTTTGCAAGATGTACAACAAGTTACCGATGTTCGCAATATGTTAGGTTTTACAGGTACTTACAAAGGTCGGCGTGTTTCAGTGATGGGACACGGAATGGGGATTCCATCTTGTTCAATTTATGCTAAAGAATTGATTACCGAATATGGCGTGAAAAAGATTATCCGTGTCGGTTCTTGTGGGGCGGTGAGAATGGACGTCAAATTGCGTGATGTTATCATCGGTTTAGGGGCTTGCACCGATTCAAAAGTCAACCGCATTCGCTTTAAAGATAACGATTTTGCGGCGATAGCGGATTTTGAAATGACCCAAGCCGCCGTCCAAGCTGCGAAAGAAAAAGGCGTGCCAGTGCGAGTGGGTAACCTATTCTCTGCTGATCTGTTCTACACCCCAGATCTTGAAATGTTTGATGTAATGGAAAAATACGGCATTTTAGGCGTTGAAATGGAAGCGGCAGGAATTTATGGCGTGGCAGCAGAATATGGTGCCAAAGCCCTTTGCATTTGTACCGTATCCGATCATATCCGCACCCACGAACAAACCAGTGCCGAAGAACGTCAATTAACCTTCAATGAAATGATTGAAATCGCCCTCGAATCGGTATTAATCGGCGATAACGATTAATTTCTCCATTTTCTACACAAAAAGAGGCATTTGCCTCTTTTTTTAAATAAATTGTTTTGTCTTTACATAATAAGAATTGTAAAATACCTGCGTGATATTCTATATGATAAGTAGTAAGGTTATAGTATGAAAAACAAAGGAATTTATTATGTCTACAATTAGCAAACCAAGCTCAAATCACAAGAGCTATCTAAAGAAAACCGCCCTCGCTACCGCATTAGGCTTCGCCCTCGGAATCGTCCCAACCCTTGCAACCGCACAAGAAGCACTAGCCGCTGCACCAGCTCCAGCCGCCGCATCAGCTCCAGCAACACCAGAAAAAATTGAAGGAACACCAGTTGTTATTCCGGGTGTTACTGCTTCTGATGGTACTAACAAAGAAGTTATAATTGGAAAAGATGATGGTAAGTTATATGTGGATGGTAAAGCCGTGAATAACGTTACTATTTCTTGGAATGGTAATAATGGTTCAATGGTTAGTGTTAATTCTCCAAATAAGAAACCTGTTTCAGCGACTATTCAATTAAAAACGGAAGATAATAAAGAAAGTGTGATCACATTTGATGCTCCTGTAATTTTTGGAGAAAGAGATGGAATTAATATCCAATTACAAGGGACTAGTGGAAAAACAGTTAAACTAGTCTTTAATGGTAAAGATGGTCAGCCAGCTTATAAAGGAAATATTAATGTATATAATAAAAATGGAAAAGCTGGTACTTTAGATGTTACTTTTAAAGGTGATGTTGACGGTAATTTAACTGCTCAACGTAAATTTCCACATAATAAAGGTGGGCTTGTTGCTAAATATCATTTTAGTGGTGATAGTTCTCTAGAAGGAAGTGTAAATACCATTAGTCAACATACTTATGATAAAGTAGATAATCTAGTTTATTTTGATGATCCTAAAGGAAAACATAACAAAATTGAGAGTATTGTTACTACTGGAACGAGTAGTACAGGTGTTTATGCTAAAGCAAAAAGTCAAGATCCAAATAGCCGAGTATTAGAAATTGGTACTGTAACAGTTAAAGGCTCGGATGCACAAAATAATATATTAATTACTACTGCTGATTTAAATAAAGACGGTAATAATATTAAATTAACTGCAACTAATAATGGTTATGACTATAAACAGTCATCTTTCCAGACTTCAATTCCTCTTACTACCGATTTGGCAGGTACATTAATAATTGATAAGATTATTAATTCTGGTGCAATAAAGTTTGGTAAGAGTGGAGATGCTGCAAATCAACGTGCCACTAATGTTATGGCTGCAGGTAAAGTTATAGTAACAGGTGATATTACTATTCAAGGTGGACGAGATGATGGTCATAATAAACCAGATGGATTAGAAAAATTCAGCCGTAATATCTTTATCACTAAAGATCTTGATATTAAGAAAGAAATAGATGCCAAAGGTAGTGCGATTGATGTTTACTTTGTTGGCGATCATAACCGTTTAACTAACTTAGTGGGTAAAAACGGTGAATTTACTATTTTAAATACCGCAGTGAAAAATGGTGAAGATAAATATACCACTAGCTTAGATATTGGCAATTTAACCCTGAAAAAAGCTGATAATAGCTATCAGTCAAACCTAAATATTAAATATGAATCTAATGGTGAGTCTAAACCAGTAGAGGCTAAATTAAGAGGTAATATTCTTAACTTGGGTGGTACATTAAAATTAGATAGCAAGTCTTTATATGCTTATGGTAATGGTAAGGAGGGATATAGAGGGGTTGTTTCTGGTTCTGCAGGTAATACAGATGTTAGTAGCTTAGCTTTACATTTAGGCAAAGACACTGTTTTTGAAGCTAGTGGCGACGGTGCAACTAACACCATCACATTAACTTATGAAAACGATAAACTTACCTCTGACGGCGCTCACTTTATTGCCAGCAATAAAGGTAAAAACACCATTGAAGTAAAAGGTCAAAACGCTGAAGTAAACGGCTTATATTTCATTGCGAAAGGAAATACCAAACCTGCTGTTAAACCAGTTGCAGAAGCTGCAGCCGCAGAAGCAGCACAACCGCAACCAGCACCAGTAGTAGCACAAGAATTATCTCAAGGCGAAAATATTATTAACCTAAAAGGTGAAAACGCTAAACTCACTAACGTTGTTTTCTTAGCTGAAGGCGGTAAAAACACTGTTAACGTAACAGGAAAACAAACTACCTTAAATGATCTACATTTTGAAGCGACTGGTGAAAACAGTGAAAATAACTTAACTTTCACTGGTATGCAGGGGAATCAAAATAAAAGTACTGTCGGTGAATTAACCTTTGAAGCAAAAGATCAAGGTAAAAATACAGTAACTTTTGGTTCTGCAGATGCAGATTTAGCCTTAGGTGGAGCGAAAAATCTCGAATTTAATGCTATTAATGGTGGAGTGAACAAATTAATATTCACTACTAATGATCTAGAAAAATTAACTTTTAAAGGCGATGGCAAAGCAGGTAGCTTAAATGAAATTGATTTAGGCGAATCTCAAAACCTCAATGCTAAAAACGTTACTACTTACTCTGGTAACACCAAAATTGCACCTCAAAACCATAACATTACCTTTAACGGTGCAGTAAATACCATCGGTGCAACCGCAGTTACTACCATTGATTTTAAAGAAGGTATTCAAGATTCTAACACTTTCACTGCAAAAGAAGCGATCAGCAGCACCAATGGTGGTAAAACCGTCTTTAATATTGTTGGAACAGCACAACCACAAAATGGGCAATTTACTTATACTGTTAAAGCTGATGGTAAAAATATCCAAGCTACCAATGGTGGACAGTCTGTTTTTGAATTAGGTAAAGATAAGAATAACCATTCAATCACTTTAAAATTTGATGGTGATGGTCAAGTTGTTGCCACAGGTGTTGGTGCGGCAAATACCTTTAACCTCAACGGTACACCAGTAACTATTGAAGGCTTTGATAAAGTAGTTGCAAAAGATGGGGCAACCACAGAAGTTAATTTAACTAAAGAAAATCAATCTTTAACCTTAGATAAATTTGCAGATGGCACTGTAACCAACTTAAATGTTAAGAATGATGGCATTACCTTAACTGGTGATTTAACTTCAGGCAAAGGTTCAGTAACCAATATCAACCTTGATTTTGCGAAAGCTAATAGCAATACTCAGACTTTAACATTAGGTAAAGACGGTAAAGGTGCTGCAAACGTTAATCTTAACTTCAATACCAAAGATGCCGTAGTAACCTTGAAAAACTCTCAACCGACAATGGCAATGGCAAGAGCAGCAGCAGGTGCACCAGCGGTTCAATCTCCAGAGAAATACTTAGCTCAAGGTGAGACTGTCTTTAACTTTAATCAAGGTGTTACCGTTGCAAGTAATTTAGATGTTGTAAAAGAAATGGCAGCGGCAGTAGTTGCTCCAGCAGGTGGAGCAGTACCAGCAGCGGCAGGAGCAGCACCAGCACCTACTCCAGCCCAAGAAAACAGCATTACCTTTGATCTAAAAGATACAACGGTGTATTTAACAGGTAATGATGTCAAAGTGACTACCGTAAAAGGAAAAGGTACCGTAGATTTGACTAAAGGTGTTGGCGTTGCAGGAGCAGGTGCTCAAAACACACCAGCAGATTACCGTCTATTCACTGTAAATGGTGATAAAGCAGGACAAGGCTTACAAACTCACGATGTTGAATTTAAATTGCGTGCAAATCCAAATGCACCTATGGGATCGAAGTTAGCAGGTCAAGATAATGGTACTTATGGTAATGTTTATTCAGATCGTGTTGTGGTTTCAGGCAAAGGCAGCAATGCAGGTAACTATGTCTTAGTATTACCAGCTGTTACTACTTTGAAAGATAGCAAATATACTGCTCCAGCTAATGGTAAAAATATCGGTGTTGCAGTTACAGATCGTAATGATATCAACTTTATTTCAAAAGCTGAGAAGATCAACGGTGATGATGTTCGTGTTAAATTGGTTAAAGTGAAAACCGATGATAAAGGCAAAACATCAGCTGTAAATGGTAATACTTACTACACCTACTTCGTTGATGGCATTGAAAGTTTAGGGGTATCGCAAGATTATAAAGATGCGTATATCACTGCATTACAATTAAACAGCGATCTATTGTTAGCAAACTTCGGTTCTGTGGCACAACGCTTAGGCGATTTACGTCTTGCACCACAAACAGAAGGGGCGTGGGTACGTATTTTCGGTGGAACACAAAGTAACTCTACTGGACTTGCACCAAGAACACATTATAAAACTTTACAAGCTGGTTATGACCGCTTAACTAATCTGTTTGGTAAAGATACTCGTATCGGGGTAGCAGTCGCTTATGACGCTTCTAAGATTAGAGATATTAAACCACTTTCAGGAGCGAAAGCGAAAGCGGTAGAACTTGCGGTGTATAATTCTTATGTACCAGCACAAGGCTTGTATAGCGATACTGTTGCGAAATTATCGTTCTTACGCAGCCAATTTAATGTTGGAAAAACTATCCACGTTAACAACTACGCATTCAGCTTGTCACAAGAGTTAGGTTACCTTGTTTATTTAGATCAAAAACAAGACTGGAGCTTAACACCAAGTTATGAATTAGGTTTAGGCTATATTAATAAGTCTGATTTTAACTATATTAATAGTGCTAACGCTGCTAATAACCTTTATGGTGTAACTCAACACAACGTGAAAAAAGCAGCAAGCACAGTGTTAAGAAACAGAGTGGGTGTAACCTTAGATTATCGCTTTAATCCAGAGTATCTTGACAGAGCATATTTCAGCGTGTTCTATGAAAATGATAGCTACTTTGGTGGTAAAACTCGTATCCATACCCAAAATGAAAAACTTGGTGTAAATGCGAATGTTAGCCAAAAAGCGTTACGCAATGATGGTCGTGCTGTGTTAAACTTCGGTATTAATTCAACATTAAATAAAAATGTTGGTTTATATTTAGATGCACAAAAATCATTTGGTGGTAAAATTAACACCGACTTCCAGTTAAATGGTGGTTTAAGATTTAGTTTCTAATAACCTCAAACTAGATGAGTTTAGGGCGGGCAACCGCCCTTTTTTTTGGGCTATTTTTACAGAGATTAATCCAATATTTTTCATCTGATTGACAATAAGGTAGAATAGCCCGTTCATTAGTAATGATAAGGAAAAAAGAATGGGATTTATTGGAAAATTACTCGGTGCAATTATTGGTTTTCGTTTTGGATTTTTCACCGGGTTCATCGGTTTATTTTTAGGGCATTTAGCCGATAAAAAATTATCTGAATTGGGGACGGTGAAATCGTCTTTTTTTGGCGAGTCAATCACTAAACAAGCCCTGTTTATGCAGACCACTTTTGCGGTTTTGGGGCATTTAAGCAAATCGAAAGGGAGAGTAACGGAAGAAGATATTCAGTTAGCTAATATGCTAATGGATCGACTGCAATTGACTGCTGAAGATCGCCGTTTAGCTAGAGCCGCTTTTCAACAGGGGAAAGCAGCAGATTTTCCTTTGCGACAGGCGATTCGTGAGTTTCGACTAGGTTGCCGTCAACGTGTCGATTTATTGCGGGTATTTTTGGATATTCAAATCCAAGCGGCAATTTTAGATAACGAATTACACCCAAAAGAGAAAGAGATCTTGTTTATTGTTGCACAAGAATTGGGAATTTCATCGCATCAGTTTGAACAAATGGTGGCGATGATCTACGCTTCACAACAATTTAATCAAGGTTTTTATCAACAAGGTGGCTATCAAGATCAAGACGATGATCGCTATCATCATTCCCACCAGCAGAGCTATCGCTCAAATCAGCCAACTTTAAAAGATGCTTATGCGGTGTTAGGCGTATCTGAAAGTGATGATCGCAATGCAGTAAAACGAGCTTATCGCCGTTTGATGAATGCCAACCACCCAGATAAATTGGTGGCAAAAGGGTTACCTAAAGAGATGTTGGAAATGGCGAAAGAGAAAACACAACAGATTCAAGCCGCTTATGATTTGATTTGTAAAGCGAAAGGTTGGAAGTAGAGTTTTACTGGTATGCGAGTTGTATTAGCCCCAATGCAAGGGGTGTTAGATCCGTTCGTGCGAGGGCTTTTAACCTCAATTAATGATTACGATCTTTGTATCTCAGAGTTTGTCCGAGTGGTTGAACAACGCTTACCACCCAAAGTGTTTTATCGTTTATGCCCAGAATTGTATTCAGGTGGTGTTACCACCAGTGGTACACCCGTGCGAGTGCAACTGTTAGGGCAGCATCCACATTGGCTAGCAGAAAATGCTGAACTGGCAATTCAGTTAGGTTCTCACGGCGTGGATTTGAATTGTGGTTGTCCCTCTAAAACGGTGAATGGAAGTGACGGGGGAGCGAGCCTACTTAAAAATCCAGAACTAATTTATCAAGCCACGAAAGCCATTCGCCAAGCCGTTCCAGCCGAACAGGTGGTGAGTGTGAAAGTACGCTTAGGTTGGGATAGTAGCCAAGCCGCTTTTGAAATTGCTGATGCTGTGGAACAAGGTGGTGCAAATGAAATTGCAGTACACGGACGGACAAAAGTCGATGGTTATCGAGCGGATCGGATTGATTGGCAGAAAATTGGTGAAATTCGTCAACGTTTAAAGATCCCTGTTATTGCAAATGGTGAAATTTGGCATTGGCAAGATGGGCAAACTTGCCTTGAAATTACAGGCTGTCAAGCATTGATGGTGGGGCGAGGTGCATTAAATATTCCTAATTTAAGTTATGTCCTCAAGCATCGCCAAGCCAAAATCAGCTGGCAAGGAGTGCAAACGTTGTTGCAACGTTATGCTAAGGTAGAAAATAAACAAGATAGTGGTTTTTATCATCTTGCTCGGATTAAACAGTGGCTACGCTATCTCAAACACGAATACCCAGAAGCCACAATCCTGTTTGAACAGATCAAGAGTTGCCAAACCGCAACAGAATTACGTTCTCATTTGCAACAATTTGCGGTTACTCATACTGAGTAAATTTGTAGCGTTTTCTTTCCACTGACTTTTATTCTTTACAAACTCTGGTATGATTTGTCTAACTAAGAAAAAGCGGAGGGGAAGAAATGCGTTTTGCCATTGAATGTATTGATCGAATTGGGGTTGCCCGTGAGGTGTTAGCATTATTAGCAGACGAACAGATTAATTTACAGGGGATTGAGTTACAAAAGATTGATAGTAACGGCGTTATTTTTATTAAGATTGATGATATTGCCGAGTTTCAAGTGGCATATTTATGCGGTAAGTTAGGCAAAATTGCTGGTGTTAAACAGGTTAAACCGATTAATTATTTGCCGAATGAACGCCGCAGCATTGAATTAAATGCGTTGTTGGAATCTCTCCCTAATCCTGTTTTATCTTTAGATCTAAATGGCAAGATCGAGTTTGCCAATCAACAAGCGAGAATGTTGTTATTACCACTGCTGGAGGTAAAGGCGAAAAATCAGCCGTTGCCTTCTGTTTATCAACCCGATAGTTTGCAAGGCATTGCCTTGACAAAATTATTACCTGAATTAGCACAAGCGAGTTGTTTTCAAACCTTTATTTCATCGCCAAGCAAGAGTGATCGACAACTTAGCTTACACCCTATTTCCCTCTCTGTACCACTTGATGATGAAACTTGGCGATTAGATCTCTTGCCTGTGTATTTGCACGAAAACAGCCAACAACAGCTATTAGGTAGTGTGGCGGTATTGCAATCGCATCAAAGTTTACGTATTGATTTACACCAGTTTAGTGCAAGCCAAAATAATACTTTTGCTGATGTGGTAGCTGAAAGTGATGCAATGGCGAATTTAGTCGATCAAGCGAAGAAATTTGCCTTTCTTGATGCACCGCTATTAATTCAAGGCGAAACAGGTTCAGGCAAAGAGTTGATCGCCAAAGCCTGCCATAATTTGAGTTTTCGCAACAATAAACGTTTTATTGCGGTTAATTGTGCTGGCTTACCAGCTGAAGAGGCTGAAAGTGAAATGTTTGGCTATCGAGGGGCAGGAAAAGAGACGATCGGCTTTTTTGAATATGCCGATGGGGGAACGGTTTTATTAGATAATATTGCTGAATTATCGTTGCCAATGCAGGCAAAATTGTTACGTTTTTTAAATGATGGCACTTTTCGCCGAGTGGGGGAGGAAGCCGAGCGTTATGTTGATGTACGGGTTATCTGTACCAGTCAAATTCCCTTATCTGTCTATGTTGAACAAGGAGTGGTGCGAGAAGACTTATATCACCGCTTAAATGTTTTGACACTCAATATCCCAGCCTTGCGTGATCGCCAAGCCGATATTCGTGCTTTAGTTAAACTTTTTGTCGAGCAAATAACTGGGCGGTTTGGAATTCCAAAACCTTATTATTCAGCAGAATTTGTACGCTATTTAATCGATTATAACTGGTCTGGCAATGTGCGAGAATTACATAATGCGTTATATCGAGCCTGTTCTTTAGTTGAAAATGGCGAGTTGACCATTGCTGGATTAAAACTCAAAGATAAGTTATTACCCGCCTTTAATCTTGAAAGTTTTACCCAAAGTTTAAACCAAGCAAATCAACCGATTAAATTAGATCAGATTGTCGGACAGTTTGAAGCCTCTATTTTGCAGAAGTTTTATCTTGAATACCCAAGTACGAGAAAATTAGCCCAATATTTGGGGGTATCCCATACCGCCATTGCGAATAAATTACGTCAGTATGGGATCAAGAAATAGTGGTAGGAAAAAGAAGAAGGTGGTAATAAATTCTCCAATACCAGTTTGTTTGACCGATAGTTTATATTTTGGTAACAGGATTGCCCTTAAACAAGGAAAAGTAAAGGCTAGGGCTAAGCTGGTGTTATCCCAGTAGAGTGATAAACCGCAACAAAGCAGATGAAAAAGAACTGATGCTTGATAATAGCGAGGATTTTTGCGTTCTCTTAATACACTTTTGACGTATAAGGTAGAGCCGATAAAAAATAAACTCGGTTCTATCCCAACTTTGAGACTTCCTAGGTCAAGGCGTTGTTGCGGAAAATAATAGGCAAGCACGCCAACCAAAGAAAAAATAAAGATTGCGGTTAAATCATTTCCTAAAGCACGTTCATTTTTAGTTTTGCTGTAATAAATATTGATTGCTACCAAAGGAAGGAATAACGGAACAAAATAGAGAATGGTTGGATTATAGAATAATGCTGGTAGTGCGAAGATAACGGCAGTTGTAGCATAAATACCGACCCATTTTCGATAAACTTCAACTTTTTTAGCTTTGAATAAAGCGAGTAAGGGATAGCTCATTAGATAGGCGGAAATCCAAGCGAAGAAGAGTGCGATTTGTTGCCAAACGAAGTGATCGCCAAGATATGTACCACTAGAAGCGAGAAACGAACCATAGAGAAATGGCATTAATGCCATTACCACTGCTCCGTGTTGATTAGAGACCAATAATTTCATTTTAATATCCAATCGCATATTTTAACGCTTGGCGTTTGAGTGGAGTGCATTTATTCGCTAATAACAAGCCTAAATTACGCCCAATTTTTAGGGGAAGAAGATCATCTTTAAACACTTTATAAAAAATATCCATACCCGTTTGCATTAAGAGATTATCTCGCTGGCGTAGTTGTTGGTAACGTTTGAGAAGGCGATCATCGGCTAGCATATCTGCAACACTAATCCCTTGTTGCTGTGCTGTTGTCATTATCTCAAGCAATGTTTTGACATCTTTAAATCCAAGATTAACTCCTTGTCCTGCCAGTGGATTGATTGTGTGGGCGGAATCACCAATGAGGACAATTCCATTTTTAACATAGTCTAAAGCGTGGCGGCGAGTTAGTGGAAAGCTCCCTTTATTTTGGACTCGCACAGCACCTAAACGGCTTGGAAAAGCTCGTTCAATCTCCAGTGCTAGTTGATCATTGGATAATGCCTGTAATTGTCGAATTTTAGCTGGGCTATCATACCAAACAAGGCAGGCTTGTTTGCCAATTAAAGGTAAAAAGGCTCTTGGTCCGCTTGGAAAGAATTGTTGCCAAGTAATATCTTGTTGGGCTAATTCTGTTTCAACTACTATTAATAGACAATCTTGTCGATATTGCCAGCCGTGTAAGCCAATCCCTGCAATCTCTCGCCATTTTGAATTTGCACCATCGGCAGCAATAATTAAGCGAGTGGTGAGTTGTTGTCCATTGTCTAAGTTAAGTTGCCATAGTCCTTGCTGGCGTTGTTGGTTTACAACTTTAACTGCTGTGTAGGTATTAACATTCTCAAAACAAGCAAGAGCTTGCCATAAACCTTCTTGAATGAGGATATTTTCAACCATATAGCCTAGCTCACTCAGTTGTAAGTCGCTGGCACTAAATCGGGTTTCAAAACCGTCTAGCTCCCAAGTGGCTAAATGGCGATAAGGGCAAACTCGGCGAGCAGCAATATAATCCCACGCTTTAAGCTGTTGTAATAAGTCAACAGATGCACGACTAATTGCTGAAATACGGAGATCATAGGGGGAGTTAGGTTGAAAAGGCGAAAGCGAGTTTTGTTCAAGCAGGGTGATTTGCAGTCCTAGTTGCCCTAGTCCTGCCGCACAAGCTGCACCAACCATACCCCCACCGATAATAACAATATCTGTTGTTTGCTGTTGCATTGAGTTTTCTCTGATAGTTACGCTATTGAAAATTTGCTGGCAATTATGGCGCAGTATTCTACCTTGAATAGCGTTGTCCGCAAAGAAAATCATCATTCTTGAGCTATTTTAACTGGTTATTGCCAGAGTAAATCGGTAAAATATGCCGATTAAATTAGCGACCTTAAAAGTGACGGAATATTGCCGTCTGAATGTTTGACTATTAGAAAATGACAATGACACAAAAATTACATATTAAAACTTGGGGCTGCCAGATGAATGAATATGATTCAAATAAAATGGCAGACTTATTGAATAGCACACACGGTTTTGAATTAACGGAAAATCCTGAAGAAGCAGATGTTTTACTGCTTAATACTTGTTCAATTCGTGAAAAAGCACAAGAAAAAGTGTTCCATCAATTAGGACGTTGGAAGGATCTGAAGAAAAATAAGCCTGATCTGGTGATTGGGGTTGGTGGTTGTGTGGCTTCACAAGAAGGGGAACATATTCGAGATCGTGCACCTTATGTTGATATTATTTTTGGACCACAGACCTTGCATCGTTTGCCTGAAATGTTGAATCAAGTTCGTGGCGGTAAAAGTTCGGTGGTGGATATCAGTTTTCCAGAAATTGAAAAGTTTGATCGTTTACCTGAACCAAAAGCTGAAGGGCCAACCGCTTTTGTTTCAATTATGGAAGGTTGTAACAAATATTGTTCTTTCTGTGTGGTGCCTTATACTCGTGGTGAAGAAGTTAGCCGTCCTGTTGATGATGTGCTGTTTGAAATCGCTCAGTTGGCAGAGCAAGGCGTACGAGAAGTGAATTTATTAGGGCAAAATGTTAATGCTTATCGTGGTGCTACTCACGATGGTGGTATCTGTACTTTTGCCGAGTTACTACGCCTAGTTGCGGCGATTGATGGGATTGATCGTTTACGTTTTACCACCTCACACCCTATTGAATTTACCGATGATATTATTGATGTTTATCGTGATACGCCAGAATTAGTTAGCTTCTTACATTTACCTGTACAAAGTGGTTCTGATCGAGTGTTGACGATGATGAAACGTAACCATACCGCTTTAGAATATAAAGCGATTATTCGTAAGTTACGCCAAGCTCGTCCAGATATTCAAATTAGCTCAGATTTTATCGTTGGTTTTCCGGGAGAAACTGCTGCCGATTTTGAACAGACGATGAATTTAATTGCTCAAGTTAATTTTGATATGAGTTTTAGCTTTATTTATTCTGCCCGTCCGGGAACCCCAGCGGCTGATATGCCTGATGATGTGAGTGAAGAAGAGAAAAAACAACGTCTTTACTTATTACAAGAGCGGATCAACCAGCAAGCAGCCCAATTTAGTCGGCGTATGCTTGGCACCGAACAACGAGTATTGGTTGAAGGACCATCAAAGAAAAATATTATGGAATTGACAGGGCGAACAGAAACTAATCGCATTGTCAACTTTGTTGGTTCACCAGAGATGATTGGTAAATTTGTTGATATTAAAATTACTGATGTTTATACCAATTCATTAAGAGGTGAGGTTGTTCGTACCGAAGATCAAATGGGATTACGGGTTGAACAATCTCCTCAAGCGGTCATCAATCGTACTCGCAAAGAAGATGAATTAGGTGTTGGGCATTATGTTGTAAATTAAGTTCATACCACTGTAAGTTGCCCCAACTTTATGTCGGGGTTTATTTTTTAAGTTATAGCTCTTTAATTTTAGCTTGAATATTTGACTTGTGAGAAAAAGTTGTTTGTAATAGCACCTTTAGGTTATAGCTGTTGTATCAACAAGACGTTAGTTAATCCACAGAGATCCTTAGACGATATGTTATTATCAAAATTAAAACGAGCAGAGAAGCA
Source organism: Mergibacter septicus (assembly GCF_003265225.1). NCBI lineage: Bacteria > Pseudomonadati > Pseudomonadota > Gammaproteobacteria > Pasteurellales > Pasteurellaceae > Mergibacter > Mergibacter septicus. The sequence continues at coordinate 512,748 of NZ_CP022013.1, forward strand.
TTTAAATGCTTTGCCTGCTTTTCCTATCTGTCAAGAAGAAATCAATTTTATTCTTACCCCTAATCATTTTAAACAGCAAATTTTAACCCATATCGCCCGAGCGAAACGGCGAATTTATCTTACGGTACTATATTGGGAACAAGATGAAGCTGGGCAGGAAATTATGCACGCTGTTTATCAGGCAAAACAGGCAAATCCACAGCTTGAAGTCAAAATCTTTGTGGATTGGCATCGTGCTCAACGGGGGCGTATTGGTGAAAGTAATGGACGAAGTAATGCAGATTGGTATGCTGAGATGCGTCAACAATATGCCCTTGATGAAGTGATGGTATATGGTGTTCCTGTTAATACTCGAGAAGTTTTTGGGGTGCTACATATCAAGGGATTTGTTTTTGATGATACGATTTTATATAGCGGTGTGAGCTTAAATAATGTCTATTTATCGCAGTTTGAACGGTATCGCTATGATCGTTATCATTTAATCCATAATCCTGCATTAGCAAATAGTATGGTCGCATTTTTAAATGAGTATTTGTTAGAGTCAAAAGCGGTAAAACCTTTAGATCAAGTACGACCAACCACGAAAAGTTTTCGAGTTGCAATCCGTGATTTTCGTAAAGGATTAATTTTTAACGGTCAATATCATCTCAGTTCCCAATTAGCCCAACCTAACCAGTTAAAAATCACCCCACTTTTTGGTTTAAGTCGTACTAGTCGGTTTAGTAATAGCAATAAATTAAATAAAACGATTGAAGCCCTATTTACTGTGGTAAAAAATAAGTTGGTGATTTGTACGCCATATTTTAATTTTCCTCGTTCACTTCAACAACGTTTGCGTACCTTATTAAATGATGGAAAACAGGTGGAAATTATTGTGGGAGATAAAACAGCGAATGATTTTTATATTCCACCAACGCAACCTTTTAAATTAATTGGTGCTTTACCTTACCTTTATGAAAAGAATTTACGCCATTTTGCCCAACGCTTTGCCCATTTTATCCAAAACGGGCAGTTAATTATTCGTTTGTGGAAGGACGGTGAAAATAGTTACCACCTAAAAGGTATCTGGGTTGATGATGATTATTTATTGCTTACAGGGAATAACCTCAATCCAAGAGCGTGGCGATTAGATGCTGAAAATGGCTTATTAATTCACGATCCGCAACAACAAATACAGGCACAAAGCCAAGCTGAATTGGCGCAGATTCGTACTCATACCACTTTATTAGCTGCTGCGGATCAGTTGGAAAAAATGGCGGATTATCCTGCACCAGTACAAAAAGTTCTACGCCGATTTAGCCGTATTAAAGCCGATCATATTGTGAAGATGATTTTATAGCTTGGTGAGATTATCAGTCAGTTTAACGGGAATTATCTTGTCGATAATTCCCGTTTTGTTATTAGATTATTTGCAAAAGGTTAGAATTAATTTTTCCAATAGGGTTAAGGTCGGTTGGACAAACTCTAGGGAAAGATATTCATTCGGTTGATGGGCTTGCTCGATTGAACCGGGACCTAGGACTAAAGTTGGACAGAGTTGTTGGATAAATGGGGCTTCGGTACAGTAATTTACCGCTTCACATTTTTCCCCCAGTAATTTTTCGACTACTTGGACAATCTCGGCAGTGTGGCTACATTCATAACCGGGGATACCTTGATGGAGTTGTTTTATTTGAATTCGATCTCCCCAACGTTCTAACAATGGGCGTAATTTTTGCTGTACCATTTCTTCCAGATCGTTGACGCTTAGTTCAGGCAAAGGGCGGAGATCATAATGTAATTCGCAACAAGCACAAATCCGATTGATGGCATCTCCCCCTTGAATGACTCCTAGATTGAGTGTTGGATAGGGAACGGCAAAAAGTGGATTATGGTATTTTTGTTGGAGATCGTTACGCAGTTGTTGCAAATAGTTACCTGCCTCAAGGATTATTTCTATTGCATTAATTCCTTTTGCTGGATCGCTTGAGTGGCCTGATTTTCCGATCACCTGTACCGCTTGCCCAAGATGTCCTTTGTGGGCACGAATAGGTTTTAGTGAGGTTGGTTCGCCGATGATAGCACAGTCGGGATGAATACGACTTTGTTGGGCGAAGGTTCTCGCACCTAACATTGTAGTTTCTTCATCGGCTGTGGCTAAAATGCGTAATGGCTTGGTCAATTTAGTTAGATCAAGATGGCGGAGGGTTTCAATCACAAAGGCAAAAAAGCCTTTCATATCGGCAGTACCCAAGCCATAAAATTTTCCTTCTTTTTCGGTTAAACAAAATGGATCATAATCCCAGCGTCCTTGATCAAAGGGGACGGTGTCGGTATGCCCTGCGAGTAATAATCCCCCTTTACCGTGATTTTGTTCTTCGCCATAGGTGGCGAGTAAATTATATTTTTTTCGTGTGCCTTCAACCGCTAGAATGTCAGTTTTAAACCCAAGATCAGTAAGCCAACTTGCCATTTTTTCAAGTAAGGGGAGGTTGGTTTGATCCCAATGAGGATCATTGATACTGCTAATAGTGGGAATAGCAATTAATTCGCTATAAAGTTGTTTAAAGCTAGGAATTTTTGTAGCCATAGTGATGATTACCTTGACGTGTTTTCTTAAATAAAGATTGCATATATTTAATTTTTATGCAAAATTATAGCATAAATATTCAAAATTAAATCTATTCTATCAATTATTACGGTAGTTTTATGCAGCAGACACAACAACATACCTTTCAAACCTTAAATACAATTATTATTGGTGCCAGTGGTTATACTGGTGCTGAATTAGTCAGAATTTTACAGCAACACCCCTATTTTAATTTAATGGGTTTGTATGTCTCAGCGACAAGTCAGGATAAAGATAAAGCGATTTCACAAATTTATCCACAATTAAAATCTATCGTTGACCTACCTTTACAACCTTTACCTAATGATCTCGTGCATTTAGCACAAAATTGTGATCTGGTTTTTTTGGCAACGGATCATCAAGTTAGCCACGATCTTGTCCCCATTTTTGTTAAAAATGGGTGTAAAGTGTTTGATTTATCAGGGGCTTATCGAGTGAATAATAGGGATTTTTATCCGCAATATTATGCGTTTGAACATCACTATCCAGATTTATTATCGCAAGCGGTTTATGGGTTAGCTGAATGGAATGCCGAGCAGATCAAACAGGCTAATTTAGTTGCTGTTCCGGGGTGTTATCCAACCGTTTCTCAACTTTGTTTAAAACCTTTAGTTGAGCAAAATTTGCTTGATCGTTCACAATTACCTGTTATTAATGCGGTCAGTGGTGTTAGTGGTGCGGGTCGAAAAGCGAGTTTAACCTCTTCTTTTTGTCAAGTGAGTTTAACCGCTTATGGTGTGTTTAATCATCGGCATCAACCAGAAATTGCAACCCATTTAGGGCAGGAGGTTATTTTTACTCCTCATTTAGGCAATTTTAAACGGGGTATTCTTGCAACCATTACTGCAAAATTGAAAACAGGCGTAACGCCTCAACAAGTAAAAGAGGCATTTCAACAGGCTTATGCAAAGCAACCTTTAGTCCGTTTATATTTTGATGCTTTGCCGACTATTCAAGGGGTCGAGTTTACCCCTTTTTGTGATATTGGCTTTGTAGTGGATAAAGGGCATATTATTTTGATTGGTGCAGAAGATAATTTATTGAAAGGGGCGGCGGCACAAGCAGTACAATGTGCGAATATTCGTTTTGGTTTTCAACAAACAGAGGGATTATATTAATGAAACCTGTGGTCTTTAAAGTTGGTGGTGCGTTATTAGATAAACCAGAAGCGATTGTTACCCTTTTTCAAGCATTAGCTAAATATTCTCAAGTGGCTAGTCGTCCGTGGGTATTGGTACACGGTGGTGGTTGTGTGGTAGATCAACTATTACAACGCCTTAACTTTAATGTCGAAAAGAAAAAGGGTTTAAGAGTAACACCTAGTGAACAGATTGATGTTATTGTCGGTGCATTGGCGGGTATTGCTAATACTCATTTAGTTGCTTATGCCAAACAGCAAGGACTTAATCCTGTTGGCTTAAGTTTGGCTGATGGAGAAATATGTCGTGCTGAAGTGTTTGATCCAGAATTAGGTCGGGTGGCCAATAGTCTGCCTAATCGTTCTCATTTACTCAATTTACTATTACAGCAAGGATATTTACCGATTATTAGCTCAATAGCAGTGGACGATCAAGCAAGGCTAATGAACGTCAATGCTGATCAGGCTGCTTGTAGTATTGCTACCTTGCTAGAAGCTGATTTGGTTTTACTTTCTGATGTTGCTGGGGTTTTAGATCAACAGGGACAACTGATAGCTGAATTAAATGCTAAACAGGTTAAGCAATTAATCGCAGAGAATATCATTACAGAGGGTATGATCGTGAAGGTTGAAGCTGCTTTAGCAACAGCACAACAACTGCAACGAGCGGTCGAGATAGCCAGTTGGAAGCAGCCAGAACAGGTGGCAGAATTATTGCTAGGCAAAAGGGCTGGAACACGCATTTTACCCTAGAAAGGGTATTACAAGAAAAAATATATCAAAGGTAGAGTGCCAATTAGATTTAACTTATTGTAAATTAGGTAAGATTAAATGTGATTAAGGCAATTTATAATTAGTTAAACAAAAGTAGTAAAAGGTGGTTTTTATGGCACTGTGGGGTGGGCGGTTTACACAAGCTGCTGATCAGCGTTTTAAACATTTTAATGATTCATTATGTTTTGATTATCGTTTAGCACAACAAGATATTGAAGGTTCAATTGGTTGGTCAAAAGCATTGGTTAGTGTCAATGTATTTACGGTCGAGGAACAACAACAAGTTGAACAAGCATTACTTGAATTGAAAAAAGAGATTGAAGTAAACCCAGAAGCTATCTTACAAGATGATGCGGAAGATATTCATAGTTGGGTTGAAAGTAAATTAATTGAGAAAGTAGGCGATTTAGGAAAAAAATTGCATACGGGTAGAAGTCGTAACGATCAAGTTGCTTTGGATATTAAATTATGGTGTAAGCAAGAAGTTACCGCTTTGCAATCTGCAATTTTAGCATTGCAACGCAAACTGGTTGCAACTGCAAAAGCACACCAAAATACAGTAATGCCCGGTTATACCCATTTACAACGAGCTCAACCTATTAGCTTTGCTCACTGGTGTATGGCGTATGTTGAAATGTTGGATCGGGATTATAGCCGTTTAGCTGATGCTTATCAGCGAATGAATACTAGCCCATTAGGTAGTGGGGCTTTAGCTGGGACGGCATACCCAATCGATCGTGATCAGTTGGCACAAGATTTAGGTTTTAGAGAAGCGACTCGCAATAGTTTAGACAGTGTTTCAGATCGTGATCATATTGTTGAACTGCTTTCAACGGCAGCGTTAAGTATGGTACATCTTTCTCGTTTCGCAGAAGATCTGATTATTTTTAATAGTGGTGAAGCCAATTTTCTTGAATTATCAGATCGAGTAACTTCTGGTTCTTCATTAATGCCACAGAAGAAAAATCCTGATGCTTGTGAATTAATTCGTGGTAAAGCGGGGAGAGTGTTTGGAGCGTTAAGTGGTATGCTAATGACGTTGAAAGGTTTACCTCTTGCTTATAACAAAGATATGCAAGAGGATAAAGAAGGTATTTTTGATGCTATTGATACTTGGCACGCTTGTTTAGATATGGCAACACTGGTATTAGAGGATATTAAAGTACACGATGATAAAACTCGTGATGCCGCCTTAAAAGGTTATTCAAATGCGACAGAATTAGCCGATTATCTTGTGGCTAAAGGCGTACCATTCCGTGATTCACATCATATCGTTGGAGAAGCGGTTGTTTATGCCATCAGTAAAGAAAAAGCGTTAGAAGAATTGCGTGTAGATGAATTTAAGCAGTTTAGTGATGTTATTGCTGAAGATGTTTATGCGATTTTATCGCTTGATTCGTGCTTAAATAAACGTTGTGCGAAAGGTGGGGTATCCCCATTGAGAGTGGCTGAAGCGATTGAACAGGCGGAGCAGCGTTTAAACTAAATATGTAGGTGGTAAATATTGGGTTAGTCAAGATTTGATTAACTAAATTTAACTCTTTGAATTTAATTAGAAAAATAGCGGAAATACTTCCGCTATTTTTATTGATACTGTTGAATAAAGCATTGGTTTATTCTGGTTGTGGTTTTAATAACGATAGGGTAAATAAAAATGATGAAGCAATGACCACTGAAGGTCCAGCTGGCGTGTCGTAATAGGCAGATAATGTTAAGCCGAGCGAGATTGCGATCATACTAAAACCTATTGCAAAAATAACCATACTTTCAGGGGAGCGGGCAAAGCGTCTTGCAGTTGCAGAAGGAATAATTAACAGGGCTGTAATAATTAATGCTCCGACAAATTTCATACTTAAAGCAATAGTAACAGCGGTCAATAACATTAAGATTAAGCGAGTTTTTTTCACATTAATGCCTTCAACTTGGGCTAATTCAGGGCTAATCGTGGTGGACAATAACGCTTTCCACGACAGTAATAATAGACTAAGAACAACGGTAACCCCACCTGCAATTAAATAGAGATCGGTATAGCTAATGGATAATAAATCCCCAAAGAGATAGTTAATCAGATCGACACGAACATCAAGAAAACCTATTACTACCACCCCAAGTGATAAGCTAGTATGAGCGATAATACCGAGAATAGTATCGACAGCAAAGCGAGTATGCCCCTCTAACCATACTAATACGAGGGCTAATACAATCACTAAAGCTAAAATAGCGACATAGGGATTAAGTTTAAAAATAACCCCTAAAGCAACGCCTAAAATGGCTGAGTGGGATAAGGTATCGCCAAAATACGACATTTTTCGCCATACGACAAAAGCACCTAAGGGAGCGGTGATCAATGAGAGTAAAATGCCTGACAGCCAAGCGGGAAATAAAATTTCAAACATAGTGTTTAATCCTTATTGAACTGATGTTGACAGTCAGAACGGTGGTGTTGTCCTGAGCAACAAACATCACCGTGAAGGTTATGTTTATGGTTATGGCGGTGTGTATAGAGAGCTAAGCCAGTTTCTTTACCAATTTGTTCACCAAAAAAACCGATAAATTTAGGGTGGACGACTACTGTTTCAGGCGTACCAGAACAGCATAAATGCCGATTAATACATAAAACGTGATCTGTATTTGCCATCACTAAATGTAGATCGTGTGATACCATCACCACAGCACAATGTAAGAGATCCCGTGTTTGATTGATGAGCTGGTAGAGTTCAACTTGCCCACTAATATCAACGCCTTGTGTTGGTTCATCAAGTAATAATAAGTTTGGTCGGCTTAAAATTGCACGAGCAAGCAACACACGTTGCATCTCACCACCCGATAATTTATGAATACTACTTTTTCTCAAATGGGCGATAGAGAGTAAATTTAAAGTGTGATCAATTTCTGCTGGCGTGATACCTGCTTTTAAACTGAGAAATTTATCAACATTAATTGGAAAAGTATGATCTAAATGAATTTTTTGTGGTACGTAACCAATTTTCAGTCCAGCGTGATAAATGACCTCACCAGCCTGTGGTTTGATTAGCTTTAAAATAACCTTTAATAAGGTCGATTTACCACCACCATTAGGGCCGACAATGGTCGTGATCGAGCGAGCATCAACACGCAAATTGATTTTCTCTAAGATATTTTTCTCTCCGATAGTGACTGAAATATCACGTAATTCAATCAAGGTTTTTGGTTGTTCGGTCATTTTTATCCTTTAATTTTTTGGCGAGGTTGAAATTAAATATAAAGAGAGATAGGGGATTATTCTATGCAAATAACAGTATAGAGAAAAGAAAAACCATAAAATTATTAGGGTAAAAGATTTTTTCAACCGTTAAATTCCGCTAAAATGACGGCAATTTTGTTGATAAAAGGAGCAAAAAATGAATTATCTTGAAATTGCTAAACAAACGTTAGCAGTTGAAGAACAAGCTTTAAACCGTTTACAACATCAACTTCCTGAAAATTTTAATCAAATTATTGAATTAATTTTGAATTGTCAGGGAAGATTAGTGATAGGTGGTATTGGTAAATCAGGTTTAGTTGGCAAAAAAATGGTTGCAACTTTTGCCTCAACGGGAACGCCAAGTTTCTTTTTACACCCCACCGAAGCCTTTCACGGTGATCTTGGTATGCTCAAACCAATAGATGTTGTACTTCTGATTTCTTACAGTGGTGAAACTGATGATGTCAATAAACTTATTCCGAGTTTAAAGAATTTTGGGAATAAAATTATTGCAATGACGGGGAATTTACAATCGACATTAGCGAAGCACGCAGATTATGTATTGGATATTTCAGTTGAACGAGAAGTTTGCCCAAATAATCTTGCTCCAACAACATCGGTGTTAGCGACTATGGCGTTAGGTGATGCGATTGCCGTTGCATTGATTAGAGCAAGGGATTTTCAACCTGCGGATTTTGCTAAATTCCACCCGGGAGGCAGTTTAGGGCGGCGTTTACTTTGCAAGGTGAAGGATCAAATGCAAACACGTTTACCTATTGTTAGTCCAGATAGTCCGTTTACCGAATGCTTATCAACAATGAATGTAGGCAGAATGGGGGTAGCGATTGTGATGGAGGATCAGCAATTAAAAGGCATTATCACTGATGGGGATATTCGGCGTGCTTTATCGGCAAAAGGAGCGGAATGTTTAGGTTTGACCGCTAAGGCTTTGATGACCTATACTCCAAAAGTGATTGATGCAGATGCCTATTTATCTCAAGCAGAAGAATATATGAAACAGCATAAAATTCATTCATTAATTGTTGTCGATCATCAAAAACAGGTGGTCGGTTTAATTGAGTTTTCAAGTTAAGGAACGAAAATGCAAGCGAAATTAAGTAAGATTAAATTAGTGATTACCGATGTTGATGGGGTTTTAACTGACGGCTCTCTGTATTATGGGGCTGATGATAGTGTGGCTAATGCTGGTGTTGAAATTTTAAAAGTATTTAATGCTAGAGATGGCTTAGGAACTAAAATGTTGCTAAATAATGGTGTACAAGTTGCAATATTATCTGGACGAGATTCAAAAGTGTTACGAAAACGGATTGCAGATCTCGGTATATCATTATTTTCATTAGGAAAATTAGATAAGCAAACTGCCTGTTTAGATTTAATTGAACAGGCAGGCGTAACCGCCGAGGAAACTGTATTTTTAGGTGATGATAGTATTGACCTTCCTGCATTTGAAATTTGTGGTCTAGCTTATGCTGTGGCTGATGCAGCAGATTATATCAAAGCAAAAGCTGATGGAGTCTTAAGTAAAGCGGGAGGAAAAGGTGCATTTCGGGAGCTAGTGGATTTAATTCTCACCGCACAAGGTAAAGCGAATGTATTTACAACGGCAGAAGGTTTTTTAAGCAGCGCTAATAAAATGAAACAATAATTGATAAAAGTGACTAGATTTTTTAATAAGTAAAGAATAGCAAATCTAGTCTTTTTATTTTTATTGGTTTTTATACAAATGATAATAATTATTATTGACAGGTCGCAAATTGCGATGTAGTCTTACCGCAGATTTTTTAACACTAATTTGTTAAATTTGAGAGGAACTATGAAAAAGTCAGTTATTACCGCTGGATTATTAGCCGCAGTATCAATGGGTGTCGCAACGACATCTTTTGCATCGAATGAAGTAAATGTTTATTCTTTCCGTCAACCATATCTTATTCAGCCTATCTTAGATCAATTTACGCAAGAAACAGGGATTAAAGTTAACTTTATTTTTGATAATAAAGGCTTAGTTGAACGTGTAAAACGTGAAGGCGAATTAAGTAATATGGACGTTTTACTGACCGTTGATATTAGTCGCATTATGGAAGCGGTAAATGCTGGCGTTACTCAACCTGTACATTCTAAAGTGTTAGAAGCAAATATTCCTGCTCAATATCGTGATAGCCAAGATCGTTGGTATGGTTTAACTGTCCGTGCAAGAGCAGTCTATTCATCAAAAGATCGTGTTGGTAAATTACCACCTTCTTTCACTTATGAAGATTTAGCTAAACCAGAATTTAAAGGTAAAGTCTGTGTACGCTCAGGTAAACACCCTTATAATGTTTCTTTAGTTGCTTCAATGATTGCTGAAAAAGGTGAACAGAAAGCAAAAGAATTTTTAGTTGGTTTGAAAAATAACTTAGCGAAAAAACCACAAGGTGGAGACCGTGATCAAATCAAAGCCATTAGCGAAGGTGTATGTGATTACTCATTAGGTAATAGCTACTATTACGGTAAAATGCTAACAGACAAAGATCCTGCGACTGTTGCTGCAGCAGAAAATGTGTATATCAATTTCCCTAACCAAGAAACAACAGGAACCCACGTTAATATTAGTGGTGGTGTAGTAGGAAAATATGCACCAAATAAAGAGAATGCGATTAAATTACTTGAATATTTAAGTAGCGATCACGCTCAAGAATTATATGCTGATTTAAATAGTGAATACCCAGTTAAACCGGGAGTTAAACCATCTAAATTAGTTCAATCTTGGGGAACATTCCGTGCAGATAAATTACCATTAGTGAAAATTGCAGAAAATTACGATAAAGCACTGAAGTTAGTTGATGAAGTGCAATTTGACTTGGTTAAATAGATATTCAATTAAGCATAAGTTATCAATTTAGGTGGTTGTTTTCACAGCCGCCTTTTACTTTTTCGTTGCAGTCATATTTTTAAATGAAGACTTTTTTCTCTAAGATTTTCTCATCAATTCGGTTTGATAAGATTAAAATAAATTTACTAATTATTTTAATTAGTGCCTTTTTTTTAATGCCAATTTTAGCGATTTTTAGGCAGTCAATTGGTGATAGTAGTACAAGTATTCGCCATTTATGGCAAACCGTCTTAACAACATATTTAGAAAATTCATTATTATTGGTGTTAGGTACGGTACTTATCAGTTTAATCCTTGCTTTGCCTTGTGCTGTTTTGGTCTCACGTTATCAATTCCGTAGTCGAGCAGTATTACAATGGTTATTGTGTCTCCCTTTAGCAATTCCAGCGTATCTGTTAGCCTATTTTTATACTGATTTTTTAGACTATTCAGGGGTTTTACAACGTAGTTTGCGGGCGTGGTTTGGTTGGAAAACTGCTCAAGATTATTGGTTTCCATCAATCAGAACCTTAGAAGGGGCTTGTATTATCCTAGGGTTGTCGCTTTATCCTTATATTTTTCTCTTAAGTCGGTTAGCTTTGTTAGAGCAAGCTGAAAATTTAAGCCAAAGTGCAGCTTTACTTGGTGCAAAACGCTGGCAGATTTTTTATCGGGTTACTTTACCTTTAATTCGCCCAGCGATTGCTGTTGGTTGTGCTTTAGTCGCTATGGAAACTTTAGGGGATTTTGGAACAGTATTTTATTTTGCCGTTCCGACCTTAACTACTGCAATTTATGATACTTGGTTAGGTTTTAGCGATTTACACGCTGCTTCACAGATTTCTTTAGCAATGCTCGGTTTAATTACGCTGTTTATCCTGTTGGAGCGTTATGCTCGGCGGCGTCAACGGCACTATCAACGTGGAAGTGAAAAAACACATAGTTTAAAACCTTTAAAGGGAATCGCAAGATTACTGCCAATTTATGCTTGGACAATCGTTATTTTTGCTTTTTTTCTGCCAATATCTCGTTTGTTATATTGGTCTTGGTTGTATTTCGATCAAGCGTGGAGCGAAAATTTTGGGCAGTATGCATTAAATAGTCTTTTAGTTTCATCTCTTGCGATGGTGGTTTGTGTCGTATTAGCTTTATTACTCCATTTTTATCGCCGTTTACAACAAAAACAGATTGCTAATTATGGTTTACGTTTTGCAACTTTAGGCTATGCCATTCCGGGAACAGTATTAGCAATCGGTTTATTAATTCCATTGACTGGTGCGGATCATTTATTACATTCCCTAACAAAATTTTTAGGATTGCCTTCTTTCGGTTTGATTTTTTCAGGTTCGATAGTCGCTTTAGTGGTTGCCTATGTTATCCGTTTTTCAACAATGGCTGTAGGGAGTTTGGATACGGCATTAGCCAAAATTCCACCATCATTAGATATGGCAGGTAGAACGTTAGGGCATTCCCCTTTTGCAGTATGGCGAAAAATTCATTTTCCATTGTTACGTAAAGGCATACTGACTGCATTATTGATGGTGTTTATTGAGAGTATGAAGGAATTAAATGCGTCATTATTACTACGTCCATTTAATTTTGATACGCTAGCCACTCACGTTTTTACCTACACTTCTGATGAACAGTTAGAAAAAGCGGCATTACCAGCAGTAGTCCTAGTTTTAGTGGGATTATTACCTGTTATTTATATTACCCGTTCTTTGTTATCTGAAAGCACTACTAAACCTTTTATAAAAATTGAAGATAAGTGTCAGCAAGAGTAATTATATGAAAACTTTAACTTTAAATGCGATTTCTTGTCGCTATGATCGTCAAACGGTATTAGAAAATCTTAATTTAGAATTAGAAGGTGATGATATTGTATGTTTGCTTGGTGCGAGTGGTTGTGGCAAAACGACTTTGTTAAAAGCGATTGCAGGCTTATTACCATTAACACAAGGCGAAATCCTTTTAAAGGAAAAGGCACTCCATCATATACCACTTGAACAACGTCAGATCGGATTAATTTTTCAAGATTATGCACTTTTTCCGCATTTAACTGTGGCAGAAAACATTATCTTTGGTCTATGTTACCAGCCTGCTTGTTGTAAAGGTAAGGTATTACGCAAAATGACTGATTTAGTGCAGTTGACAGGGTTAGAGCAGCGTTATCCACATGAACTTTCAGGTGGACAGCAACAAAGGGTTGCTATTGCTCGTGCTTTGGCGTGTGAACCACAATTGCTTTTATTAGATGAGCCTTTTTCTAATATTGATAGTCAAGTTCGTTATCAATTAATTGCTGAAATGCGACAAATTTTGAAGCAGCACGCTATTCCCGCTATTTTTGTTACTCATAGCAAAGATGAAGCCTTTATTTTTGCTGATAAATTAGCACTTATGGATCAAGGAAAAATTGTTCAGTTTGGTTCGCCTCAACAGTTGTATCAATTTCCAAATAGTCGTTTTGTTGCTGAATTTTTAGGGAAAACCAATTATTTTCCTTGTCATTTTCAATCTGAAACACACTATCATACCCCATTAGGTCACTTTGATTTAGAGCAACCTGCAAAGTTTGCTGACCGAGTTGATGGTAACATTCAAGCTGGAATGCAAGCAGAATGGTTACTTCGTCCTGAAATGCTACGCTTGTCATCGGTTGATGATCCTAGTTTAGCAAATGTTACCTTAAAGCAACGCCTATTCTTAGGTGGTGTTAGCCGTTATCTCGTTGAAGTGGATAATCAGATGGATAATCAAGCTAAGCCACAACTTTGGTTACAGTGTTGTGAGCCATATACTGTTGGTAGTCGTTTACGTTTGACTATTCGCCCACATCAAAAGGTATTTTTTACACCACGTTAATTTTTAACGAAAGTGTTAGATATTTTGGAGTTTACTCAATGCCAATTAATTTGTGTGTTTGTAAACTTAATTGCCAATGAATTGGGCTAGATTGATTTAATTTTCCTAGTAGTTGAACGGTATCCAATAAGTTAAATTTGCCTTCAATTTCGCAAGGCGAAAGATAGTAATGTTCGGCTTTGATTTTTTCGGCAATTTGGTGGCAGAAAGAGAGAATTTCTTGTTGTTCTTGTTCATTACTAAGACTGTCATTAACAATCCGTACTTCATTTGCACGCTTTAGGCAGTTTTGCTGGTATTTTTGCCGATATAAGCGTTTGGGACTAGTGGCAATATAATCAATTTCGGTAGGGACTGGTCTTATTCCATTGGTTTCAATCGCTAAGAAATAGCCTAGTTGTTTAAAGTGGGTCAACAATTTTGTTAAATTAGCGACAATTGTAGGTTCACCACCAGTGATAATGATATTTTTGGCTTGAAAAGCTGTAACTTGTTGGCTTATCTGCTCCAAAGTCATGGATTTGAAACAATTATATTCCGTATCACACCAAGGACAAGTTAAGTTACATTTACCAAAGCGAATAAAAATACTCGGCATACCAGTATTGAAGCCTTCTCCTTGCAAGCTTTCAAAAATTTCAACAATGTTGTAACGTGTTTGCATAGTTAATCTGATATTTCCTTGTATTCACAATAAGAAGTTGGTGTTTCCCATAAACGAACACTAGAGATAGGTAAATTGGCTTTTGTTTTTAATTGATTGAAGATAAAGCGAGCCATTTCTTCGGCGGTGGTTCTTGTTTCTAAAGCGAAGGTTTTTAATTGCATACTTTCGAGTAATTGTGCGATTTTGCATTCTCTTTCGCTGAATTTGTCGTAAATAAAAGCGTGATCAAGTTGATCGATAATGAGTTCTTTTACTGCTTTCTTTACATCACTAAAGTCCATTACCATGCCACGTTTGGCACCCGTAGTATGTAACTTACCTGTGAGTTCAACTTGTAATTTATAAGTATGTCCGTGTAAGTTTTGGCATTTACCATCATGTCCATCAAGTAGGTGTGCCATATCAAAACTAAATTCTTTACTAATCTTTATCACTTTCTTCACCTTAATTCTTCTTTTTGCTGCTTTTCGGCTAAATATTGCTTTAAGCCTTTTTCACGTAATTGACAACTAGGGCATTGATGACAGCCACCTTCAATACCGAGATAGCAAGTGTGAGTATTTTTGATGATATAATCTAGGACACCTAATTGATCGGCTAATGCCCAAGTTTGTTTTTTCGTCAGCCACATTAATGGAGTAATCAGATTGAAGTGATAATCCATGGCAAGGTTTAAGGTGGTATTCATCGATTTAATAAAAGTATCTCGACAATCGGGATAACCGCTAAAATCGGTTTCACATACACCAATAATAATATCGTGAATGTTTTGGCTTTTAGCATAGATTGCACTATAAAGCAGAAAAAGTGCATTACGTCCATCAACAAAGGTATTAGGTAAGCCATTATCATTTTGTTGAATTGCCGTTTGTTGATCAATTAAAGCATTATGCGTAATACTTTGCATTACGCTGGTATCGATAATGGTCTGCTTTAGGTTTAAATCTTTTGCGATTGCTTTTGCTTTTTCAAGTTCGACAGCGTGGCGTTGACCATAGTGAAAACTGATGACTTCAACATTTTCTACGCCATAATGGGCAATGGCTTGAAATAAACAGGTGGTAGAATCTTGTCCGCCAGAAAAGATTACAATGGCTTTATCCGTAGTAGGAGTGAGAGAAGAATTAAGAATATTGAGGTTTTTGGCTGTTGTTGGGGTATTATTTGACATATATTTTCCTAGTTTTTTTACGTGGGAGGGTTGCGAACCACGAGTAATAAAAAACTATATTGTAATATAAAATTCGTTATCTAGCAAAAACTTAGAAGTGAGTTACAACGCAAAGATAAATTTTGTAAAAGCATATTAAGTCTAAATTTATTAAATTTTCATTTTTAATTAAGAGGAAAAGAAATGAATACAATAATTGAAATAAATCAACAAAATATTAATGATGTAATGATGAGTAGTCAGGAACGAGCCGTCATTTTCGTTTTTTATGCACCGAGTCAGCAGGAGTCTGTAGAGTATGTTACACAATTAGAAAGTTGGGTTAACCAACAACAAGGCGCAGTGTTATTAGCAAAAGTAAATTGTGAAAACGAAGCGATGTTAGCAGCTCAGTTTCGCATACAAGCGTTGCCAACTACCTATCTTTTTCGTGATGGTTCTCCCATTGATGCTTTTCAAGGGCGTTTAGTAGATGAACAACTATTTCAACGCTTAAATGTCATTTTACCGAAAGAAGATGAAGTTAAATTTAACCAAGCATTAGATCTATTAGCCTTGAATGAATATGAGAAAGCGTTACCTTTATTAAAAGAAGCGTGGGAGTTTGCGGATAAAAAGAATAGTGATATTGGTTTATTGTATGCAGAAACTTATATTACTTTAAAAAATATTGAATCTGCTCAAGCGATTTTAAAACAAATTCCTTTGCAAGATCGTGATAGCCGTTGGCAAGGATTGCAAGCCCAGATAGACTTATTAAAACAGGCAGCAGATACCCCAGAAATTCAACAGTTACAACAGGATTATCAACAAAATCCAACTGATGCTATTGCAATTAAATTGGCAATTCAACTGCATCAAGCTCATCGTAATGATGAGGCATTAAGCCTATTATTAACCATTTTAAAAAGGAATTTAAACGCAGAAAATGGTGAGGTAAAACAGCAATTTCTCTCGATTTTAGCGGCGATTGGTAATCATGATCCAGTAGTCCAACAATATCGTCGCCAATTTTATTCTTTACTGTATTAATTATTCGGTGAGATTTGATAGCGAATGTAGTGATGATTCGCTATAATGTTGCGAATTTTTGGCAGGGCGTTAGCCGCTGCCTTCACCGAATAGATGAAAGAATACCAGAGGTAAGAATGGTAAAACACGCTAAATTACTTATCTTAGGCTCAGGACCAGCAGGTTATACCGCAGCAATTTATGCAGCGAGAGCGAATTTAAATCCAGTGTTGGTTACAGGAATGCAGCCCGGAGGGCAATTAACAACAACTGATGAAATTGAAAATTGGCCGGGTGATGCAGAAAAAACAACGGGAACAGGTTTAATGCAGCGTATGCTTGAACACGCTGAAAAATTTGCGACAGAGATTGTTTACGATCATATTCATCGAGTTGATCTTTCAAAACGCCCTTTTACCCTATTTGGCGATAGCCAAACTTTTACCTGTGATGCTTTAATCATTGCAACAGGGGCATCGGCAAAGTATTTAGGTTTACCTTCAGAAGAAACTTATAAAGGTCGTGGCGTGTCTGCTTGTGCAACTTGCGATGGCTTTTTCTATCGTAACAAAGAGGTCGCAGTTGTTGGTGGAGGAAATACAGCAGTTGAAGAAGCATTGTATTTAGCCAATATTGCGAGTAAAGTTCATCTAATTCATCGCCGAGATACCTTCCGTAGTGAAAAGATTTTACTTGACCGTTTAGCTAAAAAAGTAGCAGAAGGTCAGATTGAATTACATACTGATCGCACCCTAGTAGAAGTTTTAGGTGATGATATGGGCGTAACAGGCGTTAAACTTCAGGATACAAAATCTGAATTTAGCGAACAACTTGTAGTTGATGGGGTATTTATTGCAATCGGACACGCTCCAAATACCGCTATTTTTGCTGATCAATTAACCCTCAATAATGGCTATATTGTTGTTAAATCAGGTTTAGAGGGGAATGCTACTGCAACTTCGGTAGAAGGTGTATTTGCGGCAGGTGATGTTATGGATCATAATTATCGCCAAGCAATTACATCTGCGGGTACAGGCTGTATGGCAGCTTTAGATGCTGAACGTTATCTTGATAGTCTTGCAGGCTAAGTGATCCCTAATACCCAAACCAATTAGGTTTGGGTTTTAATTTTATGTAAACGTTATGGATAAAGTACGACAAAAGCAACTACAAAAGTGGCTTAAAGCACAACAAAAAAATATCAAACCAATTCTTTATTTAAATGTGATCTTAGCCGCTGTTTCAACAGTAGTCTTAATCAGCCAAACTTGGTTATTAGCAACGGTTTTTCAAAAACTTATCATTGAACAGCAATCTAACCAGAGTTTGCTGAGTTATTTTTTAGTGATGATAGGCTTATTTGCCGTACGTGCAGGGTTGTTATTGTGGCGAGAAAAGTTAGGTTATCGGTGTGGGCAACAACTTCGGCAGCAAATCCGCCAACAAATTTTAACTAAATTAAACCAAGTTGGTCCAGCAAGTGTAGCTTATCGCCCTGTGGGGAGTTGGGCAACAATGGTATTAGAGCAAGTCGAAAATTTACATAACTTTTATGCCCGTTATTTACCACAGCAATATTTATCCGTTATCGCCCCTTTTTTAATCGCTATTGCTGTATTTCCAGTTAATTGGGCTGCTGGAATAATTCTTTTAGGCACCGCACCACTGATTCCAATTTTTATGGCATTAGTTGGAATGAAAGCGGCTGAAGCTAACCAAAAAAATGTTGATGTTTTAGCAAGATTAAGTGGACAATTCTTAGATCGCTTACAAGGTTTACAAAATCTTCGCATTTTTAATCGTACAGCAGAACAAACCGAACAACTTGAAGAACGTACGGAAGATTTTCGTGCAACAACTATGGACGTATTAAAAGTTGCTTTTCTATCATCAGCAGTGCTTGAGTTTTTTACATCAATTTCAATTGCATTAACAGCAGTATATTTTGGTTTTAGCTATTTAGGGCAATTTCATTTTGGCAGTTATAGTACGACAGTAACTTTATTTGCAGGTTTTTTCTGTTTAATTCTTGCCCCCGAATTTTATCAACCATTGAGAGATCTTGGTACTTATTATCACGACAAAGCAGCGGCGGTTGGTGCTGCGGATACTATCGTAACCTTTTTAGAGCAAGACTTTTTTATTCATTCAGCGAAGCAAGCAGATAAAAATTTAGTGCTTGCGAATGATGGTATTAATCTGATTGCAACTGATCTGGTAATTTTATCGCCACAAGGACAAGCATTAAGTAAAAAATTAAATTTTCAATTAAGTGCAGGGCAGAGTGTTGCTCTGGTTGGGCAAAGTGGAGCAGGAAAAACATCATTATTAAATGTTTTGTTGGGTTTTTTACCTTATCAAGGGAGCTTAACTGTCAATGGACAAGAATTAAATCAATTAGATCTAGTGCAATGGCGACAAAGAATTGCGTGGGTAGGACAGAATCCTTTATTACTACAAGGCACAATTAGAGAAAATCTATTATTAGCAAATCCCAACGCAGATGATAGGACAATACAACAAGCCTTAATTGAGGCTTATGCCGATGAATTTACACAAAAATGTGGTTTAGATAAGCCTCTACAAGATGGTGGGATAGGAATCTCAGTTGGACAAGCACAACGTTTAGCAATTGCAAGAGCGTTACTTAAAACATCTACTGATTTCTTACTATTAGATGAACCAACTGCGAGTTTAGATAGTCGTTCGGAACAATTAGTTTTACAAAGTTTACAAAAATTAAGTGAGAGTAAAACAACCTTAATGATTACCCATCGGATTGAAGATCTAAAACAATGTGATCAAATTTGGGTGATGCGACAGGGAGAATTGGTACAGCAAGGTAGCTTCCAACAGTTACAGACAGAGGGTTATTTTGCTGACTTATTAAGTCAACGTATCGCCGATATGGGCTAACGTTGAGGAGAATTTATGCGTGTATTATTTCCATTCTTAGCTCTTTTTAAATATGCACCGGGACGATTACTCGGTGGATTGATTTTAATGATTGTAGGTTTAGCCGCAAGTATTGGTTTATTAACCTTATCTGGTTGGTTCTTAGCGGCAACTGCTATTGCGGGTACAACACTTTTTTTTAATTTTTTCTATCCTTCAGCGGGGGTAAGAGGGTTAGCTATCGGACGAACTGTTACTCGCTATTTTGAAAAAGTTGTAACACACGATGCGACTTTTCAAATTCTGGCTAAGTTGCGTGTGATGATTTTTCAAAAACTCATACCACTTAGTCCTGCAGTTTTACAGCGTTATCGTAATAGTGAACTATTAAATCGTTTAGTTGCTGATGTTGATACCTTAGATTCCCTCTATTTACGCCTTATTGCACCATTTATCAGTGCATTAGCTGTGATTGCTTTTTTAATATTAGGTTTAAGTTTCATTGATCTGACTATTGCTTATATTATTGGTGGTAGCTTAACGTTATTACTCATTATTATTCCCATTCTATTTTTTCAGTTAGGTAATAAATTTGGTGAAGCTTTGACTCAAAGTCGTTCACAATATCGAACACAATTTATTGAATATATTCAAGCACAAGCAGAGTTAATGTTATTTAATGCCGATCAGCGTATTAAACAACGATTAGATCAAACAGAGCGGGCTTGGCAACAATATCAAGCGAAAGAAACATCGTTAAATGGTTTATCCTCCGCTATTTTACTCTTTGCGAATGGTTGTATTGTTCTTTTAACTATTTGGTTAGCGGCTAGTGCAGATCTCGGAAAAGGTGATTTTCATTTAGCATTAATTGCATTATTTGGTTTTAGTGCTTTAGCATCATTTGAAATATTTATACCGATAGGTGCAGCATTTCTACATCTAGGGCAAGTGATTTCAGCTGCAAAACGAGTTGATGATATTATTAATCAACGTCCGTTAGTTGAATTTAAACAAGAACAACATCTCAATTTAGCAATAGACAAAACGCAACCTTTAATTTGTTTTGAGAATGTTTCTTTTTGTTATCCAAGTTATTTTTCAAATAAAAATCAACAGGAAGAATATAGCTTAAAAGCAATTAATTTAGCGATCTACCCTAATCAGAAAATTGCAATTTTGGGAAAGACGGGGAGTGGTAAGTCAAGTTTATTAAAACTCTTAGTAAGAGATTATAATCCAACTCAAGGACAAATATTGTGTGCGGGGCAACCGATTGAAAATTATCAAGAAGCAAGTTTACGTCAGCATATTTGTTTATTAACCCAAAAAATTCATATTTTTAGTGATAGCTTAAAAAATAATTTGTTGTTAGCCAATGATCAAGCTACAGATCAACAACTCATTCAAGTATTAGAGCAAGTTGGGTTGGGGTATTTAATTGAACAAGACGAAAGGCTTGAATTATGGTTAGGTGATGGTGGTCGACCATTATCAGGTGGAGAACAACGCCGTTTAGGTATCGCACAAATCTTACTTAGTCAAGCACCAATATTATTATTAGACGAACCAACCGAAGGATTGGATCGTGAAACCGAGCATCAAATTCTTACTTTATTACAACAACATTGTAAGGATAAAACCATTATTATGGTAACCCACCGTTTAACCTCATTAGAATATTTTGATCAAATTTGTGTTATGGATAATGCTGAATTGATCGAGCAAGGTAGTTATCAGCAATTATTACAACAAAAAGGTCTATTTTTTAATTTATTAAATCGAATTAAATAATTATTATGTCTAAAAAAGAAAGTCGAACATATAAAAGTTTAAAAAATATTCGAGTAGATATTTTCTTTTTTTTAATTGGAATATTGCTTAGTTTTTTTTCCCGTAAAATATTTATTGAATATTTAGGCTCAGAAGTGGTTGGTTTAAATTCAACTATTGCGAGCTTAATTGGTTTTCTAAGTGTTGCGGAGTTAGGAATATCTTGGATAATTTCCTATTCTCTTTATAAACCAATGCGGGATAATGATAGTAAAACAATCAGTGAGATTATTTCAATTCAAGCCTATTTTTACCGAAAAATAGGTTATTTCATATTAGCCTGTTCTATTATTTTAGCCCTATTTTTTCCGATTATTTTTGCTAAAGCAAATGTAGTCAAATATTATCCTTATCTTACCTTAGCTGTAATGTTATTTTCTTCTTTAATTGGCTATTTTTTCAATTATCGAAGTATTTTATTTTTTGTCGATCAGAAAAATTATAAATTAACCTATATTTTTGAAGGTATATTAAGGTTAAAAGTTTTAGCTCAAATTATTTTACTTTTTTATATTCGAAGTAATGCCTACGTATATTGGCTATTAATTGAATTTTTATCTAGTATTATTATGGCAGTTTTATTACATTTTGAGGTAGAAAAAGAATACTCCACTATCAAGATAGATCTCACTACAGCGAAAGGATTAATAACAAAATATAAAGAAATTTTTAATAAAATTAAACAAGTATTTGTACATAAAATTAGCTCAGTTATTGTTACTCATCTATCACCACTGATTGTCTATTCTTTTTTCAATTTAACATTAGTCACTATTTATACTAATTATGTAATTATTACAGGCATACTAAACCGTTTTATGGAAATGGTATCTAATAGTATTTACTCTAGTATTGGAAATTTAACGACAGAAAATGATATAAAGAAAGAAAAAATTATCTTTTATAAATACCTCTCAATCCGTTTTTTTATCTCTTCCATTTTAATTTGGGGTTTTTCTACTTTTGTTAATCCGTTTATTTCTTTATGGTTTGGTAAGCAATATATTTTAAATGATAGTAGTGTTTATCTTTTTAGTGCCGTGCTTTTTGTTTCCTTAACTCGAGGTGTAGTAGATAGTTTTTTATCTATTAAAGGTTTATTCCACGATATATGGGCACCAATTACAGAAGCTAGCATTAATTTGTCTTTATCTTTTCTTCTTGGTTATTTCTTTGGTATCAATGGTATTTTAATCGGAACATTAATCAGTTTTATACTTATCGTTGTATTATGGAAACCATTCTTTTTAGCCACAGAAACGAAAATTATTAAATTATCAGAATACTTTTTTTCTTACTTCTTTTATATTTTGCTTTTAATATCTTCTAGTTATTTATATCAATGCTTTCATTATAGTCAAGTATATATTGAATCAACTTTGTTTAATTTTATTATTGATGTTGCTATTCAAACTATTCAATATATTAGCTTGTTATTTATCTTATATTTATTATTTGATAAGCATTTTAGAATATTATTAAAGCATATATTTGCTTATGTAAGAAGATAATATATTTTTAGGAGTTATTATGTTTTCATTGGTACTTTCCTTAGAGCGTGATTTGTTAAGACGCAAAAAGTTTTTTCAACAAAAGTTTGCGAATACTTTTGAAGTTTTTACAGCAATTGATGCCAAATCTCAATTAGGAAAGGAATATATATTAAAACATTTTGATTTCAACTTAGCTAAGAAATTATATAAAAGAGAGATAACTTTAGGTGAAGCGGCTTGTACTTTATCTCATTTGGCTATGTATCGCTATTTCTTACAGTCATCATTAGAGGAATATTTAATTATTTGTGAAGATGATGCTTTATTTAGTAATGATTTTGCTTTTATTGAGAAGATTATACAGGAACAAAAAGGCTTTGATGTAGTATTATTTGGTGAGTCTAAAGTAAAGAATTTTAATGGAAATTGGAAATATAAATTGATCTATCCGCTACAATTATTCCCACAAAAAATAGGGAAATATAAATTAGGAAAATTATATTATAACTATACAGCTGGTACTGTTGGTTATGTTATTAGTCGAAAATTGATTGAAACATTACTAGGAGTAGATTCAGTTTATTGGCTGGCGGATGATTTTCAAACTATCATTAATAAAGTTAAAACTGAACAAAAGAATTTTTCTGTTGGCTATTTATTTCCCAAGTTAGTGATTGAAAATTTAGATATTATTTCTAACCTTGAAGATGAGCGTGTGATTGAACAGAAAAGAAATGAAAGTATTATAAACATTAATATATTACATAAATTAATAACTTTATTTAAAGCAGTTGTATATTATTTTCCTAAAAAATATATTGCCTATATAAGAAGGTAAGAAGATGAGAAAAATTAGTATAGTCATTCCAGTATATCAAGCAGAAAAATTTATCATAGAGGCGATTGAAAGTTGTATTAATCAAACTTATCAGAATATAGAGGTAGTAATTGTTGATGATGGCTGTACAGATAATTCTATTAATTTAATTTTGCCTTATTTGTCAGATACTAGATTAAAACTAATTCAACACCCGTGTAATTTAGGTACTTTTGCAGCGAGAAAAACGGGTGTACTTAATTGTAGTGGTGATAATGTTTTATTTTTAGACCCCGATGATAAATTAGAATTACACGCTTGTGAGGAATTAGCTAAATATTCAGATAAAGATTTAGTTATATTTCAAATTTTTTGGCAAAAAGATAATACTTGTATACCAAAAAAACTTAGTAATAGAAATGTATCTAATATAGCTAATTTTATTATAGATAATAAATATTATATAAATTATTCATCTGCTGGAAAACTTTATAACATAGATGTTTTAAAACAAGCATTAAACTCTCTAGATTTTGTTCAAGAAAAATTTATTTTAGCTGAAGATGCAGTATTATTTTTGGCTACTTTACCATATATTAAGCAGGTTTATTTTTTAAAAGAAGTATTATATTTTTATCGTTATAATGTTAATTCTATAACAGCAATAGGGGCTACTAATCATATTTTAAATCAATATGATTTTGCTTTAATATATATTACACAAGTAAATAAAAATAATATTAAAATTAATCCCTCTCTATCTAAGGTAGGAGAGTTATTCTATCTTTATATTAAACGAGATAGTTATTATAAAAAATTTAGTAATAAAAGTTTTAGATTATTTCTAAATTTAATTTGTTTATATATTAGAACTTATGGATTAAGTAGGTTTATAAAGGTGGCAATGAAAAAATTATTTAGGAAATTTAAATGAGAAAATTTTCTGTATTAATGTGTGTATATTATAAAGAAAAGCCTGAATATTTATCTCAGGCGTTAGAAAGTATTTGGGATATACAAATATTAAAGCCAACAGAAATTGTTTTGGTTGAAGATGGCATTTTAACAACAGATTTATATTTAGTAATTAAAGAATGGAAAGAAAAATTACAAGATAAACTTATTATTGTTTCATTAGAAAAAAATGTTGGATTAGGGAAAGCAAAAAATATAGGTTTAAAATATTGTCAGTATGATTATGTTGCAATGATGGATAGTGATGATATTTCATTACCTGAACGTTTTCTAAAACAAATGGAATATATAGAAAATAATCAAAATATAGCTATTTTAGGTGGGCAAATAATAGAATTTGAAGAAAATAAGCAAAATAAAAAAATAGTGCCTATAAATTATCAAGAAATTTATACCAAATGTGTGATTAGAAATCCATTTAATCATATGACTGTGGTAATTCATAAAGATACAATAATAAATTGTGGTGGTTACCAACATCATTTATATATGGAAGATTATAATCTTTGGTTAAGAGTGATTGCAGCTGGTTATAAATGCGTTAATTTATCTGAGGTATTAGTTAATGTGAGAGCAGGTAATGCAATGTTATCTAGACGTAGAGGGTTAGAGTATATAAAGAGTGAATTTCAATTAGCAAAATTGAAATATTCTTTAAAGTTACAATCATTATATTTAACCAGTTTTTATTTCTTATTAAGAATGATACCTAGATTATTACCTATTTGGTGTTTAGGAAAAATATATAAATTTATACGTCATAAATTAAGGTAAAAATTTAAAATGAATTCTACTCAATTTATTATTAATAAACGTCATTATAGATGGTATGAGCAATTATGTATAAGTTGGATTATACAAGTTATTTTAGCGATAGGAATAATAGATATTATTCCTGCTATTATTTTATGGGGAAAAGAGAGTATTCTTCAGCCAAATGAACCACAATTAAATAGTATCATCATTGTAGGTATAATTTTACTTTCTATTATTTTAACCTTACGTGTACTTACTCGCTATCCTGGGAATAAATCTGCTAGTTTTATTTTATCTTCTATTGGTGGTTTATATTCAGTTGGTTTATTTATTTTGTGGGGATTAAGAATACAATACTCTGTATATTTGATTTCTTTTTCATTTGTTCTAACTTTATTATTTTGTTTTCTAGGTTATTTTCTATTGAAACGTTTAATTATTCCTAAAATTGCTTATATCCCTTTGGGAGATATAGAGGAATTAATTAAGATTAAAAATATCATTTGGGTTAGATTAGATGATCAATTCACTAATCATTCAATTAATATTGATGCTGTGGCTGTTGATCTGTATTCACCTAATTTAACCGTAGAGTGGCAGAAATTTTTAGCTTTTTGTACTTTAAATTCTATTCCTGTTTATAACTCAGCACAATTAAGGGAGTCTTTAACAGGAAGAGTAAGAATTCGGCATATTTATGAAAATAATTTAGGGCAATTATTACCTTCACCATTTTATTTTTTTATCAAACGGTTGATTGATATAATTTTAGTATTAATAAGCTTACCTTTTGTTATTCCAGTGATGGTTTTAACTGCTATTTTAATTAAATTAGAAAGTAAGGGAGATATTTTATTTACTCAAAAAAGAGTTGGTCAGAAAGGGAAAGAATTTACTATTTTTAAATTTAGAAGTATGTGTATGGATTCAGAAAAATTAGGTGCTAAATTAGCTGATGTTAATGATGTTCGAATTACTCGGATTGGTAGATTTATTCGTAAGACTCGAATAGATGAATTACCCCAATTTTTTAATGTTTTAAAAGGGGATATGAGTTTAATTGGACCTCGTCCTGAACAATTAGTATTTGTTCAGCAATTTGAAAAAGAGATTCCTTTTTATAGTTATCGCCATATTGTTAAACCGGGTATTTCTGGTTGGGCACAAGTAATGCAGGGATATGCAGGTAATACAGAAGATACAAAATTAAAAATAGAATATGATTTATATTATATTAAAAACTTTTCTTTATGGTTGGATATTTTAATTGTCTTTAAAACAATTAAAACTATGTTGACTGGATTTGGTTCTAGATAATTTAATACTTAAGGGAGTAAGTAGCGAATGATAAGGTTTTTGCGATTAGACTATGTTGTTAATTTTTTAATTACTTTTTATTTTATTTCTCTTTTAACTTTGGATAAGGGGTATAACTATGCGCCTGTTGGCTTGTTAATTTTAGCGGTTGGTTTTCTTATCTATGCCAAGCTAACGCAACTACCATTATTAAAATTAGATCGCAGAATAAAAATAATCTTTTTTTCTTTTTTAGCTTATTTTTTAGTTCATCTAATCTCAGTTTTAATTCATTCAGATAGCACTAAATATTTAGATGGTCCTAGTCGTGGGTTATTATTCTTTTTATTATTTTATTTATTTAATTATACTGGGATTTCTTTACGTAATCTTTTACACGCAATTCCTATTGGTGCTTTTTTAACTGGATTAGTTGCTTGTTATCAGCACTATGCTTTAGGAATGGAAAGAGCTTTTTCTGCAGGACAGATGCCAATTCAATCCGGTGATATTGCAATGTCATTGGGCGTTTTTTCCTTTGCAATTTCTATTTATCTTTTAGCTAAGAATAATTTAAAAATTTCTGGTTTATATTTTATTTTTTCATTATTTGGTATGTTAGCAAGTTTCCTTTCTGGTTCAAGAGGAGGTTGGCTTGCGTTTATTTTCCTAATTATTTGGGTATTATATTTAAACCGTCATTATTTGAATTTAAAGGTGATTGGTTTATTTATCGGAGTAATGATCGTTGGTTTAGGTTTATTGTTAGTTTCTTCATCATCAAATGTATTAAATAAACTTGATGAAGCGAGAAGTGAAGTCTCAGGGTATTACACTAAAAAAGAGAGTGAAACCTCGGTTGGGGCGAGATTAGAGTTGTGGAAAGCAGCATATTTAGAAATAAAACAGAAACCACTATTAGGTTGGGGAGTAGTAGGCGGACAACAAGAGCGTAAAGTGCTAGCTGAACAAGGTAAAATTAGTCAATTTGTCAGTGGCTTTGGGCATGTGCATAATCAAATATTAAATAATTTAGTTGAACAGGGTCTTTTAGGACTATTGGGATTATTAGGTGTTTTTTTAATACCTTGTTGGGCATTTGCAACAGCCTTAAAAACAACGAATTTGGAAATTCGTTTGTTGGCAAGTTTAGGCATTATTCATATTTTATCCGTTATTTCTTATGGTGCAACACAAGTATTTTTTGGGCATAATTCAGGAAATATGTTCTATTTCTTTGTATTAGTATTATTTTATGCGTTATTAGAACAATTAAAACAGGAAGATATTAGAAATTAGGATTATAAAATAAAAAACCTAGTTAGATAACTAGGTTTTTTATTATTAAGATAAAACTTCTTGTCGTTGTAATGGTGTAAGGGAATTTAATTTTTTGATAATATAATTTAACACAACTCCATAAGCAGGAACAAAAAATAATAATCCAACACAGAGCTTAAATAGGTAATCAACAAAACCGATTTCTATCCAGTTTTCTGCCATAAAAGGATCACTAGAACGATAAAATGCAATGGCAAAGAAAGCAAATGTATCACAAAGGCTACCAAAAACCATTGAACTTGCAGGGGCAATCCACCATCGTTTTAATTGGCGGAGACGGTTAAATACCAGTACATCTAAGAGTTGTCCAAAAACGTAGGCGGTAAAACTTGCAAATGCAATGCGAAAAACAAAAAGATTAAAATCCAATAAAGCATTAAAACCTTGGAATTGTGCATCAGAAAAGAGTATTGAAATAATATAACTGATAATTAAGGCTGGGATCATAACGATAAATATAATCCAGCGTGCTTCTTTAGCACCGAATACTCGAACAGTAAGATCGGTCGCTAAAAAAATAAATGGAAAAGTGAATGTTCCCCAAGTAGTATGAAAACTAAATTGAGTGAGGGGTATTCTTACTTCAAATGCAATTTGTACTAGATAATTACTTAATGTAATAATTAGGATATGAAAAATACTTAATATAATTAAAGCACGTAGTTTTTCTTGTTGATTAAATAGTGAATTGGCAGAGATCATTGGTTTTTCCTTTTTTCTGTTAAATTGAGTTGGGGTTAGGGAACCCAACGTTAAAAATTAGGTTGGCAATAATACGCTTTTATTTAAAAATTGCAACTAAGTATAAATTTATATATTGGATATTTAATTTTACAAAGTTTATATAATTTATTATTTATAATTGGTAATATTTTATTTTTATTTATTATGTATAGGAAAAATAATGTCCGTTACTGTTATTATTCCAACTACTGGTGCAGTAGAATTAGAACAAGCTGTTAGCTCAGTATTAACACAAACATATCCTACACATTGTTATTTAGTTTGTGATGGAGCTGAATATGTATCCCAAAAAGGGATAGAAAAGGTGCTAGAGAAATATGTTAACAATAAATATTTTCACTTTTGTTGTTTGCCTATTAATGTTGGTGCTAATGGTTTTTATGGGCATCGAATTTATGCCGCATTTAGTCATTTAATTCAAACCAAATATTTAGCTTATCTCGATCAGGATAATTGGTTTGAGCCTAATCATATCCAAGATTGTATTAATAGTTTAGAACATCATAATGCGGATTGGGGATATGCTTTACGCAATATTGTTTTATCTGATGGGAGATTTGTTTGCCGTGATGATTGTCAATCATTAGGTGCTTGGCAGAATTTTTACGGTGAAAATATGGTAGATACCAATGCTTATTTTCTTAAAACAGAAATAGCTATTCGGATTGCATCAAATTGGCATGGCGGTTGGGGACAAGATCGTCATTTTTTCAATATATTATCTCAATATTTTCCTAATTATATTTGTACGCATAAATATAGTGTTAATTATCGTTTAAGTGGTAGAGTGAATACGCCAGAGCCAGCGTTCTTTTTAAATGGAAATCAATTGATGCGAGATAAATATAGCGGTAAGTTGCCTTGGTTATTGTCTAAGTAAAAGGGCTGAATAACAGCCCTAAAATTTATTTGCGTGGTAATTGAATTTTTTGTTGTTCGCTTGGACGATATAAAGCCAGAATATGTCCGATGGTTTGAACAGCCACTGCATCAGTTTCCCGCACAATGGCATTGATAATTAACTGTTTTGTTTCTCTTTCTGTACCTGCAATTTTTACTTTGATTAACTCGTGGTGATTTAAAGCGTTATCAATTTCGGCTAAGACACCTTCGGTTAAGCCATTGCCGCCGAGCATGACAACAGGACTTAAATGATGAGCAAGTCCTTTTAGATATTGTTTTTGTTTGGTTGATAATGTTATTGGCATTGTTATATCCTAATTTTATTATTCAAAAGATTATTAATTTTACCGTTTAATCCTCTGAATAGAAAGCAAATAATCTATCGTATAGATCCCCTGTTGTTGTATAATTTCTTTTTTGATAAAAATTCAAGATAAAAAAATAGTAGTATTATCGGTTTTACCTATCATTTTACTTAGTGATTTAGATAATAAGGCTAACTTTTTGATATACAATAGAAATTAGATGAAATAATAAGAAAGTGGTAATAAGGTTTGAATTTACAACAGTTTATACTTGAAAATTGATTTATAATCACCATATTTAATCGCAATTCGCTTAAAAAACATCTTTTACCACTAAAAAATAGATAAGTAATAGGATTCCTAATGGGTAAAAAGAAACGTTCAGCCAGTTCAACTCGTTGGTTAAATGAACATTTTAAAGATAAATTTGTGCAACAAGCACATAAACAAAAATTGCGTTCTCGAGCATATTTTAAATTAGATGAAATTCAACATTCCGATAAATTGTTTAAACCCGGTATGACCATTGTTGATTTAGGGGCAGCACCGGGTGGTTGGTCACAATATGTAGTCAGTCAAATTGGTGATAAAGGACGGGTAATCGCTTGTGATATTTTAGAGATGGATCCCATTGTTGGTGTTGACTTTCTACAAGGAGACTTTCGTGACGAAAAAGTGCTCAATGCTTTATTAGAGCGGGTTGGTGAAGGGAAAGTAGATGTTGTTATGTCTGATATGGCACCTAATTTTAGTGGTATGCCATCGGTTGATATCCCAAGAGCAATGTATTTGGTTGAGCTAGCATTAGATATGTGTAAACAAGTGTTAGCAACGAAAGGAAGTTTTGTGGTAAAAGTATTTCAAGGAGAAGGATTTGATGAGTATTTAAAAGAAGTACGCTCTCTCTTTACAAAGGTGAAAGTACGCAAACCTGAAGCTTCAAGAGATCGTTCAAGAGAAGTTTATATTGTCGCAACAGGTTATAAATTGTAGCCTGATGCTTATTTATCAATAACAACAAAACGGGGTTTAGCCTTGAAAAACAATAATATGTTAAAAAATATAATGCTTTGGAGTGTAATTGCCGTTATTTTGATGACAATTTTTCAAAGCTTTGGTAGTGGTACACAAAATACGGTAGATTATTCCACCTTTATCAATGATATTGGTGCTAATCAAGTAAAAGATGTACGTTTTGATGGCACTGAAATTAATGTAACAAAAACGAATGGTAATAAGTATGTTACTGTAATGCCAATTCGTGATGATCAAGTGTTAAATGATCTATTGAAGAAAAATGTCAATGTTTCAGGCACATTACCAGAAAAACGTAGTTTATTGGCACAAATTGTAATTTCTTGGTTCCCAATGTTGCTTTTTATTGGTATTTGGCTATTTGTGATGCGTCAAATGCAAGGCGGTGGCGGCGGTGCGATGAAGTTTGGTAAAAGTCGTGCCAGAATGATGACCCAAGATCAGATTAAAACAACTTTTGCTGATGTTGCAGGGTGTGATGAAGCAAAAGAAGAAGTAGGTGAAATTGTTGATTTTCTACGTGATCCTGCAAAATTCCAAAAATTAGGCGGAAAAATTCCAAAAGGAATTTTAATGGTTGGTCCACCGGGAACAGGGAAAACATTATTAGCAAAAGCAATTGCTGGTGAAGCAAAAGTCCCATTTTTTACAATCTCAGGTTCAGATTTTGTGGAAATGTTTGTTGGGGTTGGTGCTTCTCGAGTACGAGATATGTTTGAACAAGCAAAGAAAAATGCACCTTGTTTAATCTTTATCGATGAAATTGATGCTGTTGGTCGTCAACGTGGTGCAGGTTTAGGTGGTGGGCATGATGAGCGTGAACAGACCTTAAACCAAATGTTAGTAGAAATGGATGGATTTGAAGGAAAAGAAGGGGTGATTGTTATCGCTGCAACTAACCGCCCAGATGTTCTTGATCCAGCACTAACACGTCCGGGACGTTTTGACCGTCAAGTTGTGGTTGGGTTACCAGATGTTCGTGGTCGTGAGCAGATCTTAAAGGTACATATGCGTAAAATCCCTGTTGGTAATGATGTTGATGCAATGACATTAGCACGAGGAACACCGGGGTATTCAGGTGCAGACTTAGCTAACTTAGTCAATGAAGCGGCACTCTTTACCGCACGTTCAAATAAACGCTTGGTAACAATGGTTGAATTTGAGAAGGCGAAAGATAAGATCAATATGGGACCTGAACGCCGTACAATGATGATGACTGATAAGCAGAAAGAAGCGACTGCTTATCATGAAGCAGGGCATGCGATTGTCGGTTATTTAGTGCCAGAACACGATCCTGTTCATAAAGTTACTATTATCCCACGTGGACGAGCACTGGGTGTAACTTTCTTCTTACCTGAAGGGGATCAAGTCAGCATTAGTCAAAAGCAGTTAGAAAGTAAGTTATCAACCCTTTATGCAGGACGAATTGCAGAAGATCTTATTTATGGCAAAGAAAATATTTCGACTGGTGCATCTAATGATATTCAAGTTGCAACTAATATTGCGCGTAAAATGGTTACCGAATGGGGTTTTTCAGATAAGTTAGGACCAGTGTTGTATGCTGAAAATGAAGGCGAAGTATTCTTAGGGCGTTCAATGGCGAAAGCTAAGCATATGTCTGATGAAACCGCACATTTAATTGATGAAGAAGTGAGAACGGTAGTTAGTCGTAACTATGAACGTGCAAGAAAATTATTGCAAGATAATATGGATATTCTTCATGCAATGAAAGATGCGTTAGTTAAATATGAAACGATTGATGAACTCCAAATTAAGCAATTAATGGAACGTCAAGAAGTTACACCACCTGCAGGTTGGGCTGAAAAATCGAATGTGACTGCTTCTACAGATACAACGGACACTGCAGCTGAAACAACCACTGTAAAAACAGATGAGCCAGAACAAAATGAAAAATAAGTGATAATTTTTATCACAGTATAGAGAGAAAGTGCGGTATTTCCGCACTTTTTTATTAAGAGCTTACTCTTGATTGATCACTTCAATTTCAACTGAGGAATTTAATCCACGAGGCAGAGTTGAACCCTTACGCCCTCTTTCCGCTCGGAATTTGGTTAAATCTTCAGGTGTAAGTGTGATTTTACGTTTACCTGCATGGAAGATAAGTGTTGATTGTTCATTTATGAGGAGTAAACGAGATAAGCGTTCTTCCCCTGTTTTTGCTTTCTCAGCAGGAATCGTAACAATTTTATTTCCTTTCCCTTTTTGTAGTGCAGGTAAATCTTGTACTGGGAAGATTAGCATACGGTTGGCAGACGTGAGGGCAACCAATAAGCTTTTATCTTGTTCGACTGGTAAAGGGGGTAAAATTTGTGCATTTTCTGGTAAGTTTATTAATGCCTTACCTACTTTATTACGTGAAATAAGATCTTCATATTTACAAATAAAACCATAACCACAATCTGATGCTATTAAGAGTGGTTGATCGTTATTTTCCATTAAGAGATGTTTGACACTAGCCCCCGCCGTAATATTAAGTTTTCCTGTCAAAGGTTCTCCTTGTGAACGGGCAGAAGGGAGAGTGAGAGGATCTAAGGTGTAACTGCGTCCATTACTATCAAGAAAGCATACAGGTTGGTTACTTTTACCACAAGCGTGAGCGAGATAGGCATCTCCAGCTTTGTAATTCAAATTTTTCGGATCGATTTCATGCCCTTTTGCACAACGTACCCACCCCATTTCAGATAGAATTACCGTCACAGGTTCAGCAGGAACAAGATCGCTTTCATTGATTGCTTTAGCTTCACTGCGTTCAACAAGAGGAGAACGTCGTGGACTCGCATAAAGTTTCGCATCTTGTTGGATTTCTTTTTTTAGTAATTTATTTAGTTTTACCTCTGAATTTAGGAGTTGTTGTAATTCTCGCTGTTCTTCTGTAAGTGTTTGTTGTTCTGCTTGTAATTCGTGTTCTTCAAGTTTTGCTAAATGCCGTAACCGTAGGTTTAAAATCGCTTCGGCTTGTTCTTCACTTAGTTGAAAACGTTGTATTAACTCATTTTTAGGATCATCGTGGTTACGGATAATCTCAATTACTTCATCAATATTCAGATAAGCAATTAATAAGCCAGCTAAAATATGTAAGCGAGCAGAGACTTTATCCAAACGATATTGTAAACGGCGAGTAACGGTGGTACGGCGGAAAGTGAGCCATTCCGTGAGAATAGTTAGCAGATTTTTGACCGCAGGTTTATGATCAAGACCAATCATATTCATATTTACCCGATAACTTTTTTCAAGATCGGTGGTCGCAAATAGGTGTGCCATTAATGCATCGGTATCAACTCGATTAGAGCGAGGAACAATCACAATCCGTGTTGGATTTTCGTGATCCCCTTCATCACGTAAATCTTCTACCATTGGAAGTTTTTTATTACGCATTTGGGTGGCAATTTGATCTAATATTTTGGCACCAGAAGTTTGATGCGGTAAGGCATCAATAATAATTTCACCATCTTCTTTTTTCCAAGTTGCTCGCATTTTGATTGAGCCACGCCCTTGTTGGTAAATTTTTCGAATATCCGCTTTTGATGAAATAATTTCAGCATCAGTTGGAAAGTCAGGACCTTGTATCACCTCTAACAGTTGATCTAATGTAGCGTCAGGCTTATCCAGTAATAGTATCGCAGCGTTAGCAATTTCATTTAAGTTATGGGGTGGTATATCTGTTGCCATACCTACTGCAATCCCAGTCGTACCATTTAATAAAATATGTGGTAAGCGAGCAGGGAGGTATTGTGGTTCTTCTAATGAACCATCAAAGTTTGGTTGATAATCTACCGTTCCTTGCCCCAATTCAGCTAAAAGAATTTCTGCAATTTTGGCTAAACGTGATTCTGTATAACGCATCGCAGCAAAAGACTTAGGATCGTCTGCTGCTCCCCAGTTTCCTTGTCCATCAATTAATGGATAGCGATAAGAAAAAGATTGTGCCATTAAAACCATTGCTTCATAGCAAGCACTATCTCCATGGGGGTGAAATTTACCGAGAACGTCCCCAACAGTGCGAGCAGATTTTTTATATTTGGCATTCGCATTCAAGCCTAATTCTGACATCGCATAAATAATACGTCTTTGAACGGGTTTTAAGCCATCACCAATAAAAGGCAAGGCTCGATCCATAATTACATACATTGAATAATTTAGATACGCACTTTCGGTAAAAGTGTGAATCGGCATCTGTTCTACACCTTCGTAATTAATTTGATTATCCATTTTATTATCCATTTATTTATATAGCAGGCGTCTAGTTACACCGTTAATTCAGCGTGATTGCCTTTTGTTTGTAACCAATTTTTGCGATCTTCGGCACGTTTTTTAGCGAGCAACATATCCATTAATTCTAAAGTTTCATCGGTAGTATCGCCTGGTTTTTGTTCATCTATCATACTTGGCTGATAGGTTAACTGCACTAAACGGCGAGTATTAGGATCCATTGTCGTTTCTCGTAATTGTAGAGGGTTCATTTCACCTAACCCTTTGAAACGCTGAACATTAATTTTGCCACGTTTACGTTTTAGGCGATCTAAAATGACATTTTTTTCTTCTTCATCTAAGGCATAATACACTTCTTTACCTAAATCAATTCGATATAGTGGTGGCATTGCGACATAAACATGCCCCGCTTCGACCAATTTTGGAAAATGGCGTAAGAACAAAGCACATAAAAGTGTGGCAATATGTAATCCATCTGAATCCGCATCTGCTAAAATACAAATTTTTCCATAACGTAATTGTGATAGATCATCATTATCAGGATCGATACCTAAAGCGACGGCAATATCGTGTACTTCTTGTGAAGCTAAAACTTGATCTGCGGATACTTCCCAAGTATTTAAAATTTTACCTCTTAGTGGCAAAATTGCTTGATATTCACGATCTCGAGCTTGTTTTGCCGAACCACCCGCAGAATCCCCTTCTACTAAGAAAAGTTCAGTACGGTTTAGATCTTGAGATGAACAATCGGCAAGTTTTCCGGGCAGAGCGGGGCCACTTACCAGTTTTTTACGTACAACTTTTTTGGCTGCACGCAAACGCCGTTGTGCAGAGTTAATTGCCATTTCTGCAAGTTGTTCTGCTTGTTGAACGTGTTGGTTTAACCATAGGCTAAAAGCATCTTTCACCACGCCAGATACAAAAACTGCACTTTGACGAGAAGATAAGCGTTCTTTAGTTTGCCCTGCAAATTGTGGTTCTTGGATTTTTAAGGATAGGACATAAGCACAGCGATCCCAAATATCCTCAGCGGTTAGTTTTACCCCTCGAGGTAAGAGATT
The DNA here is from genome assembly GCF_003265225.1 of Mergibacter septicus. Classification (NCBI taxonomy): domain Bacteria; kingdom Pseudomonadati; phylum Pseudomonadota; class Gammaproteobacteria; order Pasteurellales; family Pasteurellaceae; genus Mergibacter; species Mergibacter septicus. Next base: position 548,758 of record NZ_CP022013.1, read on the forward strand.
GCGAAATTCACAAAATTCTCGGATTGCATCAAGTAAGCCTTGGCGTAACCCATTGACGTGTGTTCCACCTAATGCGGTTGGAATTAAATTCACATAACTTTCAGCAATTAAATTTCCGCCTTCAGGTAACCATAATAACGCCCAGCTTACTGCTTCCGTATCGGTATTAAAATTACCCACAAAAGGTGTTTCGGGAAGGGTAATAAATCCATTGACCGCTTCACTTAAATAATCGCTTAGTCCATCTTGATAACACCACTGTTCTTCAGTGTGATTGACTTTATCAATAAATTTAATTTCTAATCCTGAGCAAAGTACGGCTTTCGCACGCAGAAGATGGCGTAGTCGGCTAACAGAAAACTTGGCTGAATCAAAATATTTTGGGTTGGGTTGGAATTTTACTGTTGTACCAGTGGTACGGCGTCCACAGCTACCAATAACTTCTAATTCTTTGATTTTTTGTCCGTTTTCAAAGGCAATATGATAAATTTCACCATTACGTTTTACCGTAACATCAACTCGAGAAGATAAAGCGTTTACCACTGAAATGCCTACGCCGTGTAAACCACCAGAGAATTGATAATTTTTATTTGAGAATTTTCCACCCGCATGCAGTTTTGTGAGGATTAATTCTATACCAGATATTTTTTCAATCGGGTGAATATCTGTTGGCATACCACGTCCATTATCAATTACTTCAAGAGATTGATCAGGATAGAGAATCACTTCAATTTTGCTTGCAAAACCAGCGAGAGTTTCATCGACACTGTTATCAATTATTTCCTGTCCTAAGTGATTAGGGCGACTGGTATCGGTGTACATTCCGGGGCGTAGTTGTACTGGTTCAAGATCTTTTAAAACGGTAATATCTTGAGCGTTATAGGCTGTTTGAGTCATAAATAAATATAGCGGTATCAATAAAAAAGTAAAAATGACAAAATTCTAACAAAAAACTAATCTAAAGGTTAAGTGGTTTATTGGCTTTTAAAAAATGAGTGCTAAATTTTTATCGCATAAAACATTACAATTTGGTGTTTATTTCAGCAATGATGAAATGAATTTAGGGTGTTTTTATGATCTTGTTTGCAAAAATGGGTGAAGATGATTGCTTTTCTTTTCTCTATTGTTATCGTAACAAGGCTGTTAATATTGAAGAGATGGAAATTAAATAAGAGGGAAGGTATGAAAATAGTATTTTTAGATAGCACTGCAATTCCAAAGCATATTTCTATTCCACGTCCAAATTTTGCCCATCAATGGGTGGAATATGAACATACCGCAGCAGAACAAACCGTTGAACGCTTGCAAGGAGCTGAAATTGCAATTACCAGTAAGGTAGTTTTTAGCCGAGAAGTTATGCAGCAGTTACCAGACCTTAAGTTAATTGCGATTACAGCAACAGGAACAAATAATGTTGATCTTAAGGCAGCAGAAGAATTAGGTATTTGTGTCAAAAATGTAACAGGCTATTCTTCGGTAACGGTTCCTGAACACGTTCTCGGTATGATTTATGCGTTAAAACATAGTTTAATGGGGTGGTATCGTGATCAGTTAACGGATCGTTGGGTCAGTAATAAGCAGTTTTGTTACTTTGATTATCCGATTACTGATGTAAAAGGTTCTACCTTAGGGATTATTGGGAAAGGCAATTTAGGCAGTGAAGTTGGACGTTTGGCTACTTTATTGGGAATGAAAGTATTATATGCAGAACGTCAAGGGGTAACAGAAATTCGAGAGGGCTATACAAAATTTGAAGAGGTGTTAGCCGAAGCCGATATTTTAACACTCCATTGTCCATTAACTGACACAACACAAAATATCATTAATACAAAGACACTTGCTTTATGTAAGAAAGGGGCATTACTCATTAATACAGGTCGAGGTCCGTTAGTTGATGAGCGAGCATTATTAAAGGCTTTAGAAAGTGGACAATTAGGTGGTGCGGCAATTGATGTTATGATTCAAGAACCGCCTGAAAAAGGAAATATTCTAATGGAAGCGGCGAAAGTATTACCGAATTTATTAATTACACCGCATATTGCTTGGGCATCTGATTCAGCGGTAACGACTTTAGTGAAAAAGGTCAGTCAAAATATCGAGGAATTTGTCGCAACAGGGAAATAGCGATAGAAAAGTATAAAACAGCAATGCTTTTTATAAAAATTTCACTATAATGATCAAATCTAGAAGGCATAGTATTATGCCTTTTTTGTTGAAGAGAGATTAAAAAGGAAAAATAATGCAAGTATCTTTTTTGATTGCATTACGTTATTGGCGAGCAAAAAGTGGCGATCGTTTTGGACGTTTAGTTACCACATTAGCTACTGGTGGTATTATTTTAGGGGTTAGTGCACTAATTATTGTGTTATCGGTTATGAATGGGCTAGAAAATTACCAGAAAGATAGAGTATTAGAAAATATTCCACATGCCATAGTACTACCTAAAGCTGAGCCAGCATTTTTATCTCCACAAGCTATCAATCACCCACCTTTTGATCAGTTACCGCCTTTTGTCACCAAAGCAGTGGTAATTAACCAAGTTAATGCGATTTTGCAAAGTGCGGGGGCTTTGCAGCCTGCTAAATTATTAGGTATAAGTCAATTTAGTGATGATCCGTTATTGTCTTCTATCGAACAACCGTTTTCCCAACTTTTACCAGCAGGGCAATTCAATTTAGTGATCAGTTCACAATTAGCCACTCAATTACAATTAAATGTAGGTGATAAAGTACGTTTAATCCTTAGCCAAAATAGTGTCTATACGCCTTTTGGCAGAGTACCACAACAACGTCTTTTTACATTATCAGCGATTTACGAGGATCAAGGGCAAAGTAGTGCGAATGAAGTTTTTGCTAACATCAATGATGTTGGGCGATTATTGCGTTTAAAGCCACAACAGTTGCAAGGTGTAAGGCTATTTTTAGATGATCCATTCAAAATTACTCAGTTATCCCACTATTTTTCAACGGATAAATGGCAAATCGAAGATTGGCGGCAACAAAAAGGAGAGTTTTTTCAAGCCGTACGAATGGAAAAAAATATGATGGGGTTACTTGTTAGTTTGATTATTATTGTTGCTATTTCCAATATTGTTACTTCTCTAAGTTTGATGGTGGTTGATAAACAAGGTGAAATTGCCATTTTACAAACTCAAGGCATGACGAAACGACAGATTATGCAAATTTTTATTTATCAAGGTATGTTAGTCGGTGTTAGTGGAACTTTTATCGGTGGCTTGTTAGGTGTGGTATTAACAAACTATCTTGATCTGTTTATCGGTATATTTAATCCAAATGGTTTGTCTTTGCCAACATTCATTGAACCTTTCCAAATTGGACTTATTTTAAGTCTATCTTTGCTATTTTCTTTATGTTCAACTATTTACCCTGCTTATCGTGCTGCAAAAGTTGAACCTGCAGAGGCATTACGTTATGAATAAAAAGATCGAACAATCTGCTGTATTATTACGTTGCAGTGAATTATCGAAAACTTATCAAGAGGGCGAAAAACAGACAGAAGTTTTAAAATCTGTTTCTTTTGAATTACAAGATCAAGATTTAACTGCAATCGTTGGTTCATCAGGTTCAGGCAAAAGTACATTATTACATTTACTTGGTGGGTTGGATCAACCAAGTAGTGGTACAGTTTTTCTTAAAGAACAAGATCTTTCGTTATTATCGGATCGTAGGATTGCACAATTACGTAACCGTCATTTAGGGTTTGTATATCAATTCCACCATTTAATGGCGGATTTTTCAGCATTAGAAAATGTAATGATGCCCCTCTTAATTGCAGGGGAAAAACGAGATCAGGCGGCAGATCGAGCTGCACAAATGTTACAAGCTGTTGGGCTTTCTCATCGTATTTCGCATAGACCATCGGCATTATCGGGTGGAGAACGTCAGCGAGTGGCAATTGCAAGGGCTTTGGTTAATCAACCTGATATTGTGTTAGCTGATGAGCCAACAGGCAATTTAGATCGTAAGACCACTGAAGCGGTGTTTGAATTAATTCAACAATTAAACCAAGAACAGAAAACGGCATTTCTTTTAGTTACTCACGATTTACATTTAGCACAGAAATTCAAACAGTGTTATTTGATGCAAGATGGTAGCCTAAGGACTAAGGTGTAAGGTGAATATAATGAATACACCTTTTTTTATTAGTTGGCGTTATCAACGTGGGCAAAGACATAATCGTCTTGTTGCCTTGATTGCATTTTTTTCAACCATTGGAATAGCACTTGGTGTTGCTGTTTTAATCGTTGGTTTAAGTGCAATGAATGGTTTTCAGCGAGAATTGGATAATCGAATTTTATCGGTCGTACCACATATTGAGATTAGCACGTTAGGAACAGAGAGTTTAATTAATGATCAACAGCAAATAGCACAGCTATTGCAAAAAAATCCTGAGGTAAAAGCGACTTCCCCCTATGTTTCATTTACAGCGTTAGCCGAAAATGCAGGGAAGTTAAAGGTTGTGTTAGTCAAGGGGATTGAACCTCAGTTATTCAATAAAGTCAGTAATTTAGGGCAATTTGTCTTAAACCACGCTTGGCAAAATTTTGGACAGGATAATGGCATTATTCTTGGCAATGGGATTGCGAAAGAATTGGGGGTAGGCGTTGGGGATTGGATTTCGCTTTTAATCTCACCTCAAACAGCACATTTAGATCAATTATTACAACCACAACGCCAAAGAATACAGGTGAGTGGTATTTTACGCCTTGATGGTCAGTTAGATTATAATTTTGCGTTAATTCCGATTGGTTTAGCTCGTCATTATTTAGGTTATCAACCTGAACAAGCAACAGGGATTGAAGTTGCAGTCAACGATCCTTTTCAGGTACGTTCATTTGATTACAGTGAAATACAAGGTTATCCTCAACCACTTTATGCCAAAACTTGGATTAGTCAGTATGGCTATATGTATAATGATATTTCTTTGATTAGAACAGTAATGTATCTTGCAATGGTGTTAGTGATTGGGGTAGCGTGTTTTAATATTGTTTCAACTTTAATGATGGCAGTGAAAGATAAACAAGGGGATATTGCGATTTTACGCACGCTGGGTGCTGATCGGCATTTTATCAAACGAATTTTTTTATGGTACGGGCTTTGGGCTGGTATGAAAGGGTGTTTGATTGGTTTAGTACTTGGAGTCTTAGTTGCATTAAATTTAACTGAATTAGTTAAAGCAATAGAACATCTTTTTGCGATAAAAATCCTTTCCGATGGTATTTATTTTATTGATTTTTTACCTAGTGAATTAGATTGGCGAGATGTAATACTTGTTTTTATTTCAGCGTTATTATTGAGCTTACTTGCTGCAATCTATCCAGCAATACGGGCAGAAAAGTTACAACCAGCTAAAGTGCTGAGTAACTATTAATATGATAGATAAGTAATAGAAAATAAATGTAAAATTAGATATTGTTATTATACTAGTTTACAAGTACAATCCGTTTCAATAGAGAATTTGATACTCTATAAGCAGGAAGTTTAAATTATTAATCGTATATAGGTAAAATTATGAATTGCAATAATCCAGTTAGCAAAAATGACATCAAAATTGAGAATGACGATCTTCGGATTGTGAAAATAGAAGAATTATTACCACCAGTTGCATTGTTAGAGAAATATCCTGCGAGTCAAGTTGCAGTAGATACTGTGAAAAATACCCGTCAAGCTGTACATAATATCTTACATCAGCAAGATGATCGTCTGTTAGTAGTGATTGGACCTTGTTCTATTCACGATCCAGTAGCTGCGATCGAATATGCAAAACGTTTAAAAGTGATGCGAGAGAAATTTGCTGATAGACTAGAAATTATTATGCGAGTTTATTTTGAAAAACCAAGAACAACTGTTGGCTGGAAAGGTTTGATTAATGATCCTAATTTAGACAACAGTTATGCGTTAAACGATGGTTTAAGAATTGCACGCAAACTGTTATCCGATATTAATGATCTGGAAGTACCAACTGCAGGGGAATTTTTAGATATGATCACCCCACAATATATTGCTGATTTTATGAGTTGGGGAGCAATTGGTGCAAGAACGACTGAGTCTCAAGTTCATCGGGAGCTCGCATCAGGACTTTCTTGTGCGGTAGGCTTTAAAAATGGAACCAATGGTGGGGTACGTATTGCATTAGATGCAATTGGTGCCGCTGAAGCACCACATTATTTCTTATCTGTAACTAAATTTGGGCATTCTGCGATTGTGGCAACAAGAGGGAATCAAGATTGCCATATTATTTTACGAGGTGGGGATAAAGGACCTAATTATAGCGAAGGAGATGTTACTGCCGTCTGCGATGCGATTGCAAAAACAGGGCGTATTCCTCATGTTATGGTTGACTTTAGCCACGCTAATAGTGAAAAACAGTTTAAAAAACAGCTGAATGTTTGTGACGATGTTTGCAAGCAAATTAGTAAAGGTTCAACAGGTATTTTTGGGGTGATGGTTGAAAGCCATTTAGTAGAAGGACGCCAAGATCTTGTTGAAGGTCAACCACTTACTTATGGACAAAGTATTACTGATTCTTGTCTTGGTTGGGAAGACAGTGAAAAAGTGTTATCTGCATTAGCAGATGCAGTCACTGCAAGAAGAAATAAATTAGCTCAGTAAAAATTATTTTGGGGTATTATGGGGTGTAATTAATTAAACATTTAGCTCGTGATTAGCCTTATGTATGCAAGAAAACAGCCCATATTTTTGCTACAATTTTCGTTGAAATTACTAGCAGAAAGAGTCAATAAAGGCAGATTAAGATAATCTGCCTTTATTTTATCTGCAAAATACCACCTAGAATTACATAATGATGTTCGCTAAATTTACGCCAATACAGCAAGCAACGATCACACCGATTAAACCCGGTAGCATAAAACTATGGTTGAAGTAGTATTTACCAATTTTGGTTGTACCTGAAATATCAAAGTTGACGGTTGCAATATCTGAAGGATAATTTGGAATAAAGAAATAGCCATAAGTAGCAGGCAATAAACCGATTAGCAGAGGTGCAGGTAAACCAAGAGCAATACCTACTGGCAATAGCATTCGACCCGTTGCTGCTTGGCTATTGATTACCACCGAAACACTAAATAACGCCAAAGCGAAAGTCCAAGGATAGTTATTTACCATATCAGTAATGCCAGATTTAAAAGAAGGTAAAGCAAATTTAAAATAGGTATCACTCATCCAAGCAATACCAAAAATCGCAATGGTTGCTACCATACCTGAACGGAAAACGACACCTTGAGGGACATTTTTAGCAGGTGTTTTGGTTGCAATGAGAATAATGCCTGCAAAAGCGAGCATCATCATTTGAATTACTAATCCCATTGAGATGGGTTTGCTTTCGTTACCTAGTGTTCTGATTTCAGGAAAGATTGCAATTGCAACAATGGATATCAGTGCAAGTAAAAATAACAAGACGGCATTTTTAGCAGAGCTAGGTAACACTTCATTTAAACTTGTACTGGTTGTTTCTCTAATGAGTTGACCAAATTCAGGATCGTTAAGACGGCGTTGATATTCAGGATCATCTTTTAATTCTTTACCACGACGTAAGCTATAAAGTGATAATGCGATTACACCACCGAGTGTTGCAGGAATAGTAACAGAAATAATGTTTAATAAAGTAATTTGTTCAAATCCCGGTAACTCAATGATTTGTCCGAGATAGTAAACGACTGCTGCAGAAATTGGGCTAGCTGTAATCGCTAATTGTGAAGCAACTGAGGCGGCAGCCATTGGACGTTCTGGACGAATATTATTTTTCAGTGCGATATCACTAATAATTGGCATAATAGTATAAACTGCGTGTCCTGTACCTAAGATCACGGTCATAAAATAGGTAGTTAAAGGTGCGAGAATAGTTACTCGTTTTGGATTTTTGCGTAAGATCCGTTCTGCGATTTGCAGCATATATTTTAAGCCACCAGCCGCTTCTAAGACGGAAGCACAGGTAACCACCGAAATAATAATCAACATAACGTTGATAGGGGGAGATGATGGTGGCATACGTAAAACAAAGACTTCAAATACTAAGCCAATACCAGAGACGACACCTAATCCGATCCCACCATAACGGCTACCGACATAGAGAAAACAGAGTAATAAAATAAACTCAAAATATAACATAACTTCCCCTCCAAAATATTAAATATGAATATCTATGATCATAGGTTAAATATAATGTTTAGCAATTCTCAAATATATTTTTTATTGTATTTTTGCGTAAATATTTACTTAGATCAAAAAATTAAAAGGGGAAATAGCAAGATAAAAATAGACGAAAAGAAAGCTAGATTTTTTACTGGTGAATATCTAATAAAGATTAAAAATCTAGCTATTTAGCTTATAACTTTTTATTTTGATGGCGTTTTGCCCTTGGATGGGCGGAATCGTAAACTTCAGCGAGGTGTTGAAAGTTCAAATGGGTATATATCTGGGTGGTAGATAAATTAGCATGCCCTAAAAGTTCTTGTACTGAACGGAGATCAACGCCAGCTTCTAACAGATGAGTTGCAAAAGAATGGCGTAGCTTATGTGGGTGTAAATGGCTGGCTAAGCCTTGACGTATTCCCCATGCTTTCATACGAAGATGGATAGCACGGTGTGAAATTCGACGCCCTAACTGACTAACAAACAGTGCATTATTGGAAGGATTAAAACGAGGGCGAACTTCAAGCCAAGCTCGAATTGCAGCTAGAGCATATTTCCCAAAAGGAAGTAATCGTTCTTTATTTCCCTTACCTAAAACTCTTAATTCACGATTGCGTAAATCCAGATCTTCTAAATTTAGACTTTGTAACTCGGAGAGACGTAACCCTGCACTATACATTAGTTCCAACATCGCACGATCCCGAAGATCAATAGGCTCTTGGCTTTTATTCTCTAATAATTGAAAAACTTCTTCTGTGGCAATATTTTTTGGAAGGTGGCGTTTTTGTTTTGGAGCAGAAATGCCTTCTGCAGGATTAACGTTGATGACACCTTTTTCAAGTAGATAATGAAAAAAACTACGTAAAGTTGAAAGGCGTAAGGCGAGACTTTTTGCACTTAACCCCGCTTTTTTACTATTGGAGAGAATAAAACGTACAACACTGGCATCAACTTGTTGCCAATTTTCAATTTGATGTTGTTGTAAGATCTCAATACAAGCCGATAATTGACGATAATAGTTTGTCAGTGTATGAGGGCTTAATTGGCGTTCGATGCGTAAATAGTCATAATAGCGTTGGAGCCAATAGGTAAATGAAGTTTGTGTATCCGTCATTGTTATCCCTAATTACTCATCATCTTTTTCATCAATCCAACGCCAAATATGCTGGCTTAATAATTCCATAAAACGGAGAAGAAAAGTGGTTTCTTGTGCTTGATAAAAATGTTCTTCCGCATGTGCAGCGAATAATACGACTGCGGTGTAAGGTTTGTGTGGATAGGCACTTTTTAATAAACAAAGTGCGGTAGAACCAACAGGTAATTCATCTGGCAGAAATAATAATGATTTTTCTCGAGGATTTAATCGTCCTAAATAGATAGAACGTAAGCCAAAACGTTCTAAGCGGATCACTTCAAAGGCTTTACGATCAAGACGATTAGTTGCGGCAATTTGGTCAATATCAATCCACGCATCATTAATTAGGAAGATTTTGCTTAATTTTAACCCCAGATCTTGTGTCCACTCATTTAAAACGTTACAGGCTGTATCAAAATCTTCTGCTTGATTGAATTTTTGTTGTAAGGGTAACAAACTGTAAAACATCTGTTCATTATGGCGAGCAATACGGCTGAGATTTTCTAATTCTTCTTCTAATTCTTCAATACGTTCTTGTTGAAGACCAAGTTTAGCTTCAACTAAAGAAATTCCACCTTTGCGTTCGTGTTGAACATATAAGCTTTTGAGTAACTCTGTATGCCGACTAAAAAAATCAGCGTGGTGAATTAGATAGTGTACAATTTCTTGTTCAGTGATTTTATCGGTGATTTTTCTCATTTTTTATCCCTATAATTATAAGCGAATAAACCCATCATAAACGTGAGTTGCCTCACCACTCATATAAAGAGGCGTATTTTCACCTTCCCATTCAATCCATAATGAACCACCGGGGAGATCAACTTGGACTTTTGATGCAAGTAATCCTTGCATAATGCCGACTGCAACTGCACCACAAGCACCACTACCACAGGCTTGTGTTTCACCTGCTCCACGTTCAAAAACACGTAATTTGATATGGTTTCGATTCACTACCTGCATAAAGCCAATATTAGCTCGAGCAGGAAAGCGTTCGTGGTTTTCAAGTAATGGACCTAATTTCTCAACAGGGGCAGAAGTAATATCTTCAACTTGAAGCACACAATGTGGATTTCCCATTGAAACAACACCGCAAAAAGCGGTTTGTAATTCAGTCCGTAGGATATAATTTTTTTCAAAACGATTGGCAATAAAAGGGATTTTGGCAGGTTCCCAAATAGGTTCTCCCATATTAACACGTACTAAATTGTTATCTTGTAGTGTTAACACAATTTTTCCTTTCGCTGTACTGACAAGGATTTCTCTTTTGTTGGTTAAACCTTTTAGATGCACAAAACGAGCAAAACACCTAGCACCATTGCCACATTGTTCGACTTCACTGCCATCGGCATTAAAAATACGATAATGAAAATCTAGATCTGGATCATAAGGTGGTTCAACGATAAGTAGTTGGTCAAAACCGATACCTCGGTGGCGATCAGCAAGACGGCGGATCAATTCTGGTGGAAAAAAGACACTTTGTGTAATGCCATCGACAACCATAAAATCGTTGCCTAATCCGTGCATTTTGGAAAACTGCATGCTGGGTTTCCTATTGATAATATTATTATTTTGTTTCGCATTATAAAGAGATTAGTTACTAATGTCTAAAGAGTTAAGTAGTGTTTTCTAGATAATTTGCGATGAATTTACAGCTTGTGATACTATCGCCAACATTTTTTATGTTATCACTTCCTAACAGGGATAAAATTAATATGGCAAAACTTTATTTTTATTACTCATCGATGAATGCGGGGAAGTCAACTACGCTTTTACAATCTTCTTATAATTATCGTGAACGTGGAATGAATACCTTAGTATATACTGCGGCGATTGATGATCGTTATGGCGTTGGGAAAGTTACTTCTCGTATTGGTATTTCTGAAAATGCCTGTTTATTCCATCGAGAAACTGATTTGTTCCAAGAGATTTCTTGCAATTTAGAACAAAAAACTTTGCACTGTATTTTAATTGATGAAGCACAATTTTTAACTAAAGAACAGGTATATCAATTAAGTGAAGTAGTCGATAAATTAGATATCCCTATATTATGTTATGGTTTACGCACTGATTTTCAGGCAGAGTTATTTGAAGGTAGCCGTTATTTATTAGCTTGGGCAGATCAGTTGGAAGAGTTAAAAACAATTTGTGCTTGTGGACGAAAAGCAAATTTCGTTTTACGTTTGAATCAACACGGCGAGGTTGTAAAAGATGGCGATCAAATTGAAATAGGCGGAAATGATCGTTATTTGTCAGTTTGTCGAAAACATTACAAAGAAAAAATGGGACGTTAAATTGTTTAAAATTCAAGGCTAGAACATTATTTTCTCCGATAAAGTCCCTAAATAAGGTAAAATGTTTGCTATAATACCAACAATTTTTATTACCGTATTTAACCTATAAAAATAAGAGAAATAACAAAATGGCACAAAAAGACCGCTTACCAACGGCTAAAAAAGGTGCAAATAAATATAAACCAGACTCAGCCCTTGAGGAAATTAACATTCCACCACATTCATTAGAAGCAGAACAAGCTGTCTTAGGTGGTATTCTATTAAATAATGAACATTGGGAAAGCATTACCGATCAAGTCGTTGCAGAGGATTTTTATAACCACGCCCATCGTTTAATTTTTCAAGCCATAGAAGAATTGTTCCGTCATAATAATCCTGTTGATTTAATTACAGTCGATCAATTATTAAAAAATAAAGGGATTATTCAAGAAGTCGGCGGATTTGCTTATCTCGCCGAGTTATCAAAAAATACCCCAAGTGCTGCCAATATTGTTGCTTATGCAAAAATTGTACGAGAAAAAGCGGTTTTACGGGAATTGATAGCCGTTGGGAATAAAATTGCTCAAACTGCTTACACACCGAAAGGTCAAGATGTTAAAACGATTTTAGATCAAGCTGAGAGAGATGTTTTTCAAATTGCAGAAAAACGCACAACCAATAATAATGAAGGACCAAAAAATGTATTGGGGATTTTAGAAACCACTTTAGCCAAGATAGAGATGTTATCTAACATGAAAGAAAATAGTGGGATTACAGGCATTTCTACTGGGTTTAGTGATTTAGATAAAAAAACCATGGGGTTACAACCTTCAGATTTAATCATTGTTGCGGCTCGTCCTTCAATGGGAAAAACGACTTTTGCAATGAACCTTTGTGAAAATGTCGCAATGTCAAGTGAAAAACCCGTACTGATTTTTAGCCTTGAGATGCCTTCTGAACAGATTATGATGCGTATGGTTTCATCATTAGCGTTAGTCGAGCAAACTAAAGTGAGAACAGGAAAAATTGACGATGATGAAGCGTGGTCTAGAATTGCAGGTGTCTTTTCTATGTTTAAAGATAAACCGAATATTTACATTGATGATTCATCGAATTTGACCCCAACAGAAGTACGTTCTCGAGCAAGACGGGTATATCGTGAGAATGGCGGTTTAAGTATGATTATGGTCGATTACTTACAATTAATGCGAGCACCAGAGTTTGGGGATAATCGTACTTTAGAGATTGCAGAAATATCTCGTTCATTAAAAGCGTTAGCAAAAGAATTAGAAGTCCCCGTTATTGCTTTATCACAGTTAAACCGTAGTTTAGAACAACGTGCAGATAAACGCCCGATTAATTCAGATTTGAGGGAATCAGGCTCCATTGAGCAAGATGCTGATTTAATTATGTTTATTTATCGTGATGAGGTCTATCACGAAAATTCAGAAGATAAAGGGATTGCAGAAATTATTATTGGAAAGCAGCGGAATGGTCCTATTGGGAAAGTGAAATTAACATTTCGTGGGCAGTTTTCTCGTTTTGATGACTATGCCAATCCAAAGTATGACGAAAATTATTAAAATTACACTATTGTTTAGTGTAAGAAATGAAACGTGGCTTTTTCAGTCGCTAAGATAAAAGAGGTATAGCATAGTGATAAAAGCAGCAACGGCAAAAATTAGTCCCACAGCTTTATGCCATAATATTCAACGGATTAAGCAACTCGCTCCTCAGAGTAAAATTATTGCCGTAGTAAAAGCAAATGGATATGGGCACGGGATAGAATTTGTTGCAACCACGCTTGAACAAGATATTGATGCAATTGGTGTGGCTAGATTAGAAGAAGCGTTACGTTTACGCTCTCACGGTATCGTTAAGCCTATTGTTTTATTGGAAGGTTTTTTTTCTGCAAAGGATTTACCTATTTTAGCAGTAAATAATTTAGAAACAGTCATTCATTGCCAAGAACAATTAACCGCATTACTTGCGGCAGATTTACCTCAACCAATAAAAGTTTGGTTAAAAATTGATACGGGGATGCACCGTTTAGGAATATTACCAGAACAGGTTGAGGCATTTTATCAAACTTTAAAAGCGAGTTCTCAAGTTAGTCAGATCAATTTTATTAGTCATTTTAGTCGAGCTGATGAAGTTGATAATAATTATACCTTAATTCAGTTAGATCGTTTCTTAACTGCTTGTGCTGGAAAGGTAGGGGATAAAAGTATCGCCGCTTCAGGAGGCATTTTATTTTGGCAACAAGCTCATTTAGATTGGATTCGTCCAGGGATTATTATGTATGGTATTTCACCTGATAGTCGCCCTGCAAGTGAGTATGGTTTAATGCCTGTGATGACTTTAACTTCATCTTTGATAGCGGTTAAAGAGCATAAAAAAGGTGAACCTGTTGGCTATGGTGGTCATTGGGTTAGCCCTACTGATACTAAAATTGGGGTGGTAGCCATCGGCTATGGTGATGGCTATCCAAGAGATGTACCAGCTGGCACACCAGTGATTATTAATGGACGCCGAGTTCCTATTGTTGGACGTGTATCGATGGATATGTTGACGGTTGATCTAGGGAAAATGGCGACAGATAAAGTTGGTGATGAAGTGATTTTATGGGGAAAACAGTTACCGATAGAAGAAGTAGCAACCATTATCGGTGTGATTAGTTATGAATTGGTGACTAAACTTACCCCTAGAGTATTAATTGAATATATTGATTAAGAAAGAAGGACAATTTATGCAAAATATTAATCCAACCACAACCCAAGCTTGGGCGGCTTTAACACAACATAGCCAAGAGCAAAGTACCACTATTGCACAGCTTTTTGCTCAAGATCCCCAGCGTTTCACACGGTATTCATTAAAATTTGAGGATCAAATCCTTGTCGATTATTCAAAAAATCGGCTTGATGAGAAAACGCTTCACTTATTACATCAGTTAGCTGAAGAGTGTAAACTTAGCTCAGCGATTACAAGTATGTTTAATGGTGAAAAAATTAATCGGACAGAAAACCGTGCTGTGTTACATACTGCGTTACGTAATCGAGCAAATACGCCTGTTTATGTTGATGGTAAAGATGTGATGCCTGAAGTAAATGCCGTGTTAGCAAAAATGAAAGATTTTTGTCAGCGTGTTATCAGTGGTGAATGGAAAGGCTATACAGGGAAGGCGATTACTGATGTGATTAATATCGGTATTGGCGGATCTGATTTAGGACCTTATATGGTAACAGAAGCTTTAAGACCGTATAAAAATCACCTTACAATGCACTTTGTTTCAAATGTTGATGGAACACATATCGCTGAAACACTTAAAAAAGTTAATCCTGAAACGACCTTAGTTTTAGTTGCTTCTAAAACATTTACCACCCAAGAAACTATGACTAATGCCCATAGTGCCAGAGATTGGTTTTTAGCACAGGCGAAAGATGAAACACAGGTAGCCAAACATTTTGTTGCTTTATCAACCAATGCCACTGCAGTTGCAGAATTTGGCATTGATACGAACAATATGTTTGAATTTTGGGATTGGGTTGGCGGACGTTACTCTTTATGGTCGGCAATTGGTTTATCTATTGCTTTATCTATTGGCTTTGAACATTTTGAACAGCTTTTAAATGGTGCTCACGCTATGGATAAACATTTCCGTGATACGCCATTAGAACATAATATTCCTGCCACTTTGGCATTAGTTGGTTTATGGAATACGAACTTTTTAGGTGCACAAACAGAAGCCATTTTACCTTATGATCAGTATTTACACCGCTTTGCCGCCTATTTCCAACAAGGTAATATGGAATCAAATGGTAAGTATGTTGATCGTAATGGTAAAGTTATTAATTATCAAACTGGACCAATTATTTGGGGAGAACCCGGAACAAACGGACAGCACGCTTTTTATCAGCTTATTCACCAAGGGACAACATTAATTCCTTGTGATTTTATTGCACCAGCGAAAAGCCATAATCCACTTGGTGATCATCACCAAAAATTACTTTCAAACTTTTTTGCTCAAACTGAAGCATTAGCTTTTGGTAAGGGTAAAGAGGAAGTAGAAGCAGAATTTCTTAAAGCGGGTAAAACGTTAGAGCAAGTAAAAGAGATTGTACCGTTTAAAGTATTTACAGGTAATAAACCGACAAATTCAATTCTACTTGAAAAAATAACACCATATAGCTTAGGAGCATTAATTGCAATGTACGAGCATAAAATCTTTGTACAAGGTGTTATTTTTAATATTTTCAGTTTCGATCAATGGGGGGTGGAATTAGGTAAACAATTAGCTAACCGAATTTTACCTGAATTAACCGATAAACAACCTGTTAATAGCCATGATAGCTCAACAAATGGATTGATTAATCAATTTAAATTGTGGAGCCAAAAATAAAGATTTATTAATGGGTATCTAGATAATAGAGTAAGCTAAACCTAATCTTAAGGTTTAGCTTTTTTAAACTTTTTATTTCCACCAATCTTCAAATTTAACTTTTGCTTTTGCATATTTAACTGCAACAACCGCATTACAATAAGCATTTTGTGGATTTTGCTTGAAATATCCTTGATGGTAGTCTTCAGCAGGATAAAAAGTAGGAGCAAGAGTGATTTTAGTAACAATTTTATTTGCAAAATGGGGTTGTAATTCAGCAATAGTGCGTTCTGCAATCTCTTTTTGCGTTTCGGTGAGATAGAAAATTTCACTGCGATATTGATCGCCAATATCATTGCCTTGTCGGTTGAGTTGAGTTGGATCGTGAAGGGCGAAAAAGATATCTAAAATCGTTTGATAACTAATAATCGCAGGATCAAACTCAATTTTGACGGCTTCAGCATGTCCAGTATTAAGTTTACATACATCAGTGTAACTAGGATTGCTAGTTTTTCCACCAATATAACCTGAAGTTGCTTGCCTTATCCCTTTAATATCGTTGTAAACTGCTTCAATACACCAAAAACACCCACCAGCAAGAATAGCCGTTTCCGTTGTCATACTTTTTCCTTATTGTGTTTGCAATTAAAACTGAATTTATCTTTTAACGGAGTTAGTATTAGAATGCAAGAAAAATTATTTTATTTTAAAAATAATAAAAAACGCTTAATCTTAAGAGATTCAGCGGATGAAGCATAGATAATAGATTGTCTTTTTATTGAAGATTAAAAATCCTATTTAATAGGCAGAGTTATTTATATTACAACTGTTTTAACATTTTGAATGTAAGATTGAATAAAGTTCGATAATTACAACTTCAACATTAGTGACATATCATCAATTGGAGATGGTTGAAAACCATAATGTAAATAGAATTGCTTTGCTTTATTATTCAAAGCATGAACTAGCAATGCCCTTACTCCAATTTGTTCTGATATGGATTTCGATCTTAACACAACATCTTTGAGTAGTGCAGCACCTAATTTTTTTCCTTGATGTTTTACATCTATGGCTAATCGCCCTAAAACAACGACAGGGATAGGTTCTGGCATATTACGTCTTAATGTACTTGATGCAAATTGATGAGTAACCGCCCCTGCTGCTAAAGCATAAAAACCAACAACAATATTTTCCTTACAGATCACAAATGTTCTACTTGCTTGGTTTTGTTGATTTTTAAGTGCATTTCGTCTAAGCCATATATTTAATGATTCTTCTCCGCAATCAAAGAAATCTAGACGATGATTATGCGTTAGTAATTCAGGTGCTGAATACATTTTATACTTCCCAAGGGGATTTAATAGCCATTAATTTTTCTAATTTAGTATTAGCGATGTTAGGTTGTTCTAGTACCTCAATAAAACAGTTAAATTTCTCTTCACTTAATTGAAATACTGTTCTCTCTAAAATGACGTTTTGTGCATAGGTACAAGCCGCATCTAGCATAAAATCAGAACGTGTTTTGCCTAATAATGCAGCAGCTTGATCGATCAAATCACGTTGCATTGGTTTGGCTCGTAAATTAATTGCAGCGGTACGCATAATTATCTCCATATCTTATTTATCTTATAATCTATTAGAAAGTATAGTGTATAGCTATTGTATATGCAATCAGAATTTGGGATGCTGTAATGTTACCGTATATTATTGTTAAGTTTAGATAAGGAGAAAAAGGTATTATAGCTAAAACAAAGGATAAATAATAAAAAACGCTTAATCTTAAGAGATTAAGCGTTTGATTTTATAGGGAATGGGTATTTTTATAATGTTTCAATGCGAGCATATTGATTACGCAATTTATCTAAACCTGCTTGATAGTCTTGCATTTTTTCCCGTTCTTTGGCAATGACCGTTTCTGGTGCTTTAGCGACAAAGTTTTCATTGCTTAATTTGTTTTCAATACGTTTGATTTCTGCAATTAGTTTTTCACTTTCTTTTTGCAAACGGGCTAGTTCTGCTTGTTTATCAATCAAACCCGCCATTGGGATTAATAGTTCAGCATTGTCGAGTAATTTGGTTACTGCTAATGGAGCCTCTTCATCGTTAGTAAGCAGTGTAATACGCTCTAATTTAGCCATTGCTTGAATTAATGTACGATTTTGCTCTAGTGTCATTTTATTTTCATCGCTAATACTACGTAGTAATACTTCTAAGCCTTTGCTTGGTGCGATGTTCATTTCAGCACGAACATTACGAACATTAATAATTAGCTCTTTAATCCAGTTAAGCTGTTTTAATGCTGTATCGTCAGACAATGTTGGATCAAATTTCGGGAAAGGTTCAAGCATAATTGTTGCTGTATTTTTTCCAACTAAAGTTTTTACCCGCTGCCAAATTTCTTCAGTGATAAATGGAATAATTGGGTGAGCAAGGCGTAAAATCCCTTCTAATACTGTAATAAGAGTGTGACGAGTACCACGTTGTTCAGTTTCATTACCCTGTGCTAAGACTGGTTTAGTTAATTCTAAATACCAATCACAGAATTGATTCCAGATAAATTCGTAAAGTGTGGTAGCAGCAATATCAAAACGATATTGATCTAAAGCTTGACGGAAAGCTTTTACTGTATTGTTATATTCAGCTAAGATCCAACGATCTGCTAGAGATAACGTCATTTCTTGATTGTCGCCAAAACCACAATCGTGATTTTCTGTATTCATTAAGACGAAACGACTAGCATTCCAAAGTTTATTACAGAAGTTACGATAACCTTCAAGGCGTTTCATATCCCAGTTAATATCTCGACCAGTTGAGGCGAGAGCGGCTAAGGTAAAGCGTAATGCATCGGTGCCGTGTGCTGTAATACCTTGTGGAAATTCTTTACGAGTTGCTTTTTCAATTTTAGCTGCTAATTGAGGTTGCATCATATTACCAGTACGTTTAGCCACTAAGCTTTCTAAGTCAATACCATCAATCATATCTAAAGGATCGATTACATTCCCTTTTGATTTAGACATTTTGGCACCGTTTTCATCACGGATTAAGCCTGTTACGTAAACGTTTTTAAATGGTACCTGTGGTTTGCCGTTTTCATCTTTGATGAAATGCATGGTAAACATAATCATACGAGCAACCCAGAAGAAAATAATATCGAAACCTGTGATTAATACATCGGTTGGGTGGAACATTTTTAGATCTTTCGTTTGTTGTGGCCAACCTAAAGTTGAGAATGTCCATAAGCCCGATGAGAACCAAGTATCAAGCACATCTTCATCTTGGGTTAAGGTTATATCATCTGCTAATTGGTATTTTGAACGAACTTCATTTTCATCACGTGCAACATAAACGTTACCCTGTTCGTCATACCATGCAGGGATACGATGCCCCCACCATAACTGGCGAGAAATACACCAATCTTGAATATCCCGCATCCAAGAGAAGTAGAGGTTTTCATATTGTTTTGGAACAAATTTAATTTCACCTTCTTCCACAGCTCGAATAGCTTCTTTAGCGAGAGGAGCAACACTTACATACCATTGATCGGTCAGCATTGGCTCAATTGGTACTCCACCACGATCACCATAAGGTACTTTTAAGTCATGGGGTTTGATTTCTTCTAATAAACCAAGTTGTTCAAAATCAGCTACAATTTTTTTACGTGCAGCAAAGCGTTCTAGCCCTTGATAATCTTCAGGAATGATTGCTTGATAATCTGGGTGTAATTTGCCATCAAAAGTAAGTACTTCAGCTTGATCACGAATATCTGCATTTAAGGTAAATACATTTACCATCGGCAAGTGGTGGCGTTTTCCTACTTCATAGTCATTAAAATCGTGAGCTGGGGTAATTTTTACCACACCAGTTCCAAATTCTTTTTCGACATAGTCATCGGCGATGATCGGAATTTCACGATTAACGAGTGGTAAGAGAACTGTTTTACCAATTAAATTTTGATAGCGTTCATCTTCTGGATGAACCGCAACAGCAGTATCTCCAAGCATAGTTTCAGGACGAGTTGTGGCAACAACTAAATAATCTAAACCTTCAGCCGTTTTTACACCATTAGCAAGTGGATAGCGAAAGTGCCATAAACTACCTTTAGATTCTTTATTTTCAACTTCTAAATCAGAAATTGCGGTGTGAAGTTTTGGATCCCAGTTTACTAGGCGTTTTCCTCGATAAATTAAGCCTTCTTCGTATAAACGGACAAATACTTCTTTTACTGCATCAGATAAGCCTTCATCCATAGTGAAACGTTCACGTTCCCAATCAACCGAGTTACCTAAACGTCTCATTTGTTGATTGATTGTACCACCTGATTCCGCTTTCCATTGCCAGATTTTATTAATAAAGTTTTCACGTCCATAATCATGTCGTGTTTTGCCTTCTTCTGCGGCAATTTTCCGCTCGACCACCATTTGAGTAGCGATACCAGCGTGATCTGTACCTGTTTGCCAAAGCGTGTTGTCGCCTTGCATACGGTGATAACGGATCAAGGTATCCATTAATGTTTGTTGGAAGGCATGCCCCATATGTAAACTACCTGTAACATTAGGAGGTGGAATCGCAATGCTATAACTTGGTGCATTTTCATTTTCGGAAGGTTTAAAGTAGCCTTTTTCTTCCCAAATTTGGTAAAGGCGTTGTTCAATATTTTGTGGATTATAAGTTTTTTCCATAGTATTTAACTTGTAATGTAAAACGAAAGTGAATAGTTATGCTTGTTCGGTTTTCATTTCAAAACCTAAAGCACGATATTGTTTATAACGTTCACGTGCGAGTATTTTTTTCTGTTCATCGCTAGCAACAAAATCAATGACTTGATGAAATAAATAGACAAAATCAGGCACAGTTTGCTGTAAATTAATCAGAATATCTCGTTGCTGTGAGTTACGCTTACCTACCCAACAGATTTCTACTGGCGTCCCTGCATAGCCAGTCAGTTCCCCCGAAAGGTTGTGAGGCACGAATTGATCGGGATGACGTTGCCATAGTGCATCATCAAGGCGAAAAGCTTGCTGTTCATCTTCACAAGCGAGTAGTACTTTTTTACCTAAACGCCACGCTTGTGCCGCTAAATCACAGGCGAGAGCTTCATCTGCAGTAAGTTGGTTTAGCGTATTATTTTGTTGAAGTAGGTAAAAAAGTGCTTGTTTTGCCATGGTTTTCTTTAAAAATTGAGTTTGCTAGCTATCATCAATGATTGCAAAATGAAAGATTAATTCTATCTAAAAAATACCATAAGATAAAGTAACCGTCTTATTAAGCCTTGGTCGTATAAAAGTGGTTTTGATAGAGATTAATCTTCTCCTGACATTTCACGCCGCCCAATAAAAGAGTGAATAAGTGTCGTACCATCAACCATATCTAATTCACCACCGACAGGAATACCGTGGGCAATACGGCTCACTTTAATGCCTTGCATTTGGCAGAGGTTAGCAATGTAATTTGCAGTTGCATCACCTTCAATTGTCGGATTTGTCGCTAAAATTACTTCATTAAAGTGTTCTGTTTGCAAATAATGATTAAGTTGATCTAATCCAATTTCTCTAGGCCCTATACCATCAAGTGGCGATAGATGCCCCATTAAGACAAAGTAGCGACCAGAAAATTGCCCTGTTTGTTCAATGGCTTGAATATCGGCAGGTTGTTCAACGATACACAGTTGTTTATTATTTTGACGGCGAGGATTATTGCAGATGGTACAAATATCTTCCTCGGTAAAAGTACGGCAGTATTGACAATGCCCAATTTGTGACATTGCTGCAGTTAAAGCTTGGGCTAATGCCATACCCCCACTTCGATCACGTTGTAATAGGTGATATGCCATTCGTTGTGCTGATTTAGGACCAACACCGGGTAAGCAACGAAGGCTTTCCATTAATTGTTCAAGTAAAGGACTCGTTTGCATAGTGAGATCTTAAAAGGGCGTAAATTTACGCCCAGATTGTTGATTAGAATGGCATTTTGAAACCGGGAGGTAACTGCATACCTGCAGTGACAGAAGACATTTTTTCTTGTTGCATTTCGTTTGCACGACGTACCGCATCATTAAAAGCAGCGGCAATTAAGTCTTCTAACATTTCTTTATCATCTTCAAGTAAAGAAGGATCAATTTCAACACGGCGACAGTTGTGTGCACCATTAACAGTAACTTTGACTAAACCTGCACCAGATTCTCCAGTTACCTCTAACTGTGCAATTTCTTCTTGCATTTTTTGCATACGTTCTTGCATTTGTTGGGCTTGTTTCATTAAGCCACCTAAGCCACCTTTTCCAAACATAAATTTTCCTATTGTTAAAACGAATGTAAGAGTTAAAGTTTAAAGTAAAGTTGGCATTTTAACTGAAAAGCTTTAGCTTGAAAACAGTTAGCCTACCGGGCGAATACTTTGCAGATCTAATTTGGCATCAAAAGCATCTTGAATAGATTGTAATTTGGGATCTTTTAAAAGAGCAGTGTGTGCTTCTTCCCTTAATTGTTGATAACATTTTCGTTGTAACTCTAATGGGGTTATAAATTGGTTATCTTGGATATGGGTAATTTCAAGTTGTATTTCTTGGGCGTAATATTGGTTTAGTGCTTGGTTTAGATCGCTAACCGAAGTGGAAGTAACACAGTTGGTCGCATTTTGTGGTACGCCTAGTACGATTTTATTTGCAGTATGTTCAAGTAAAACACTATTTAATGCAAATTGACGTAAAAGGCTTTGTAGTTTTAGTTCACTAATTAATTTTGACCAAGGATCTTGCTCTTCACATAATTTAATAATTTTTGTGATTAATTCGGGGGTTTTTTCTTGCAAAATTGCCCGCTTAATCTCAGAGGGGCGAATCTCTTGATGTTCTTGCTCTAATTCTGGGTTACGCCATTCCCAACGATATTCTTCCGCTGAGAGTTGTTCTTCATTTTCAAGATCATTTTCTATATTTTCAACCGTAGATTGTTGAATTTTTGGTTGTGCTGTAAATGTAGGTTGTGTTGGTGCTTTATTTTCAATTACAGCTAAGTGGCTCAGTGTTGTGCTTAATTTATCTTGTCCAAAATCTCGAATTGGTAAACGATCTAGTGTATGAACCGTATTATTTACTATTTTTTCACACTTTTTTTTTTGCTCTGAGAGTTGATTTTTTTGGCTATTTAACACTTTTAACGCTGAAATAGCGCCTGCAACAGGAGAGTCAAAACTCATTGTGGTATTTGTTGAAACCTCATCTTGTGCGGTAGGGGGGATTTCAACTGGTTCTTGGGTTGGTATTGCATTAGCATTACCACCGATCTCAGGCTGTATTATCGTTTCAGTGCTTGTTTGCTGTGAAACAGAACTGCTTGGAATAGAGGCGATAATCTTTTCTTTCGGTGGTGTTGCAGCAGGGAGTTGATAACTAAGAGGATGAAAAGCCAAAGCACGCAACATTGTCATTTCAACACCAATTCGCCGATCAGGTGCATAAGCGAGATCTTTTCGTCCATTTAGCATTAATTGGTAATAAAATTGCACATCTTCAGGGGCAAGCATTTTGGCAAGAAAAGCTAGTTGTGTGTTAGCGGTATCAGGTGTTTGTGGGAGCAGTTGTAGTAGTGCAATTTGGTGTAGTTGTTCTGCAATTTCAATTAATAATTGTTCCCAATCAGCCCCTTTTTTCGCTACATTCTCAATGATAGCCATCATTTGTTCACCGTTTGCTTGTGCTAAAGCTTGAATTAATTCAAGGGCTTGATCATTATCAAGCACGCCAAGCATCGTATTCACTTGATCAAGATTAACTTGACCATTACCAATTGCAATCGCTTGATCTGTAAGGCTTAATGCATCACGAACACTACCTTTCGCTGCTTTAGCAAGTTTTTCTAATGCAAGTTGCTGATAAGCGATATTTTCTTGCGTTAAAATATGTGCTAGGTGTTGTGTAATTTGGGCTTGCTCCAAGGCTTTTAAATGGAATTGGATACAGCGAGAAAGCACCGTAATCGGTAATTTTTGTGGATCTGTTGTTGCTAAAAGAAATTTAACATATTCGGGTGGTTCTTCTAAGGTTTTCAAAAGGGCATTAAAACTGTGGCGTGACAGCATATGCACTTCATCTATAAGGTAAATTTTAAAGCGTCCTCGTACGGGTTTATATTGAACGTTATCTAATAACTCTCTTGTATCTTCAACTTTTGTACGAGAAGCTGCATCAATCTCTATAAGATCAACAAAATTACCTTGTTCAATCGCTTGACAGTTATCGCACTTACCACAGGGTTCAGCGGTAATCCCTGTTTCACAGTTTAATCCTTTGGCAAATAAGCGTGCGATAGAGGTTTTACCAACCCCTCGAGTACCAGAGAAAAGATAAGCATGATGTAATCTATTTTGATTCAAACCGTTGGCTAATGCAGTGAGGACATGTTCTTGCCCAACAACATTACTAAAACGATTTGGTCGCCATTTTCGGGCTAAAACTTGATAACTCATACTTATCTATACCTGCTACAACAAATTAAAAATTAGTGTCCTGTAAAGTTGATTAAGGTGAAAGGCTCAACCCCAAATTGACGCAAACGATCTTCCCCACCTAGTTCAGGTAGATTAATAACGAAAGCAGCATGTTCGACTTTTCCACCTAAGCGACGGATTAATTTAATAGTCGCTTCAACTGTACCACCTGTTGCTAATAAATCATCAATGATGAGTACATTATCATCTGGTTGAATCGCATCTTTATGCATTTCTAAGGTGTCTTGACCATATTCTAATTCATAGGATTGGGAAACAGTTTCGCAAGGTAGTTTTCCCGGCTTGCGTACTAATACAAAAGGACAATTTAAAGCTAAAGCAATAGGAGCACCAAAAATAAAACCACGAGATTCAGTTCCTGCCACTTTAGTAATTTTAATATCTTTAAATTGTTCAACAATAAGATCAATGGTAGTACGAAAAGCCGCTGGGTTTTCTAATAGTGTTGTAATATCACGAAAAATAATACCTTGTGCTGGATAATCGGGAATAGATCTAATTGATGATTGAAGTAAAGCTTTTTGTTGTTGGTTCATATTTTTGTCCAAAATGTGGAGTAGTAACCTGAATTAGAGGCTAATGAATTTAATCAAATTTATTAGCCTTTTTATCGCAAAGGTGAAAATTTAGAGAATATTTCACTATATTGCAAGAGTTAAATTAAATTTAGCTAAAGATTAATTTTAACTGTAAATATCTTCGCCATTTTTTCGGGTTTTTAATAAACGTAAAATCCAAACATATTGTTCAGGAGATGGCGTAACTAATTGTTCAATTTTAGTATTCATAATATTCGCCATTTGTTGCGGATCTGAAGATAATTCCAAAGGTGGGTGTAATTGAATTTCATAATAACCATTTTGGGCGTTGTAACAAGAAAACATTGGAATAACAACGGCTTTCGCTACTCGACTCATTTTAAATAAGCCGGGTAAGGTTGCCTTGTAGGTTGCAAAAAAATTTGCATAAACGCTTAATTGTTCACCATAATCTTCATCGGGTAGATAATATCCCATTTCACCTTGTCTTATGGCTTGGAGGAAGGGTTTAATGCCATTTTGTCGAGCGTGCATTTGCCCGCCAAAACGTTGGCGAGTCCAATTCCATAGCCAATCAACTAAAGGGTTACGATGTGGATTATACATAGCAGTCATTGGAATATTTTGAGTATGTAAAATAATGCCTGATGCATCAATTGACCAAGTGTGAGGGACAAACAAAATAATGTTTTTTCCTTGTTGCTGTGCTTGATGTAAATATTCTAAACCTGTTATTTTACTTCGAGTTTGAAGATGTGTTTTTGAACGAATAGCTATTTCACCAATCCCTAACATCGTTTGCCCAACAGTTGCAAACATCTGATCCAGTACTTTTTGTTGTTTTTCTTGAGACCACTGAGGAAAACAGTATTGTAGGTTAATTTTTGCTTTGTGCCGTTGTTTTTTAGCAAGGCGTCCAACTAGAATCCCTAGTTTAGCCGCAAATTTATCTCGCCAACGAAAAGGTAGGTAGGCGAGTAAGACTAAAGCAAAAATACCTAACCATATCCCCCAATATTGAGGTAAAAGATAAGACCAACGGAATTGAGGACGATAGCCCACTTGAGCTGTTAAACGTACATCTTGTTTAGACATAATATCACTATATGTAATTCAAATAAGGAGTAAAGGTGTTTTGATTAATCTAAAAAAATAATGACTTAAAATTGAAACCAACCATGATCATACACCATTTTAGCTGTAATCAGAAAAGACATTACCACCACCATTGGACGAATGAGATGTTGCCCACGAGTTACTACCATTTTGGCACCAAAATAAGCTCCGATAAATTGCCCAAGCATCATGATAAATCCTATACTCCAAAGGACTTTACCACCTAAAATAAAAAAGAACAGCGCGGTAATATTGGAGGTTAAATTGAGTACCTTAGCGTGAGCAGTTGCTTTAGTTAGATTAAAGCCTAATAGGGTTACAAAGGTAAGTGTAAAGAAAGAACCTGTGCCGGGACCGAAAAAACCATCGTAAAAACCGATTGTGAAAGCAATTGTTAAACCAAATAAGAGATAACTTAGACGTTGATGGCGATCTTTTTCACCAATTTTTGGGGTTAATAAAAAATAGATTCCAATAGTAAGTACTAAGAATGGGAGTAGTTTTTTTACAACAGAAGCATCAATACTTTGTACTAAAAGGGTACCAATCATCGCCCCTAAAAAAGCACAAAGAATTAAAAACCAGATAGTTTTTGGGGCAACGACTTTTTTACGAATAAAATAAAGACTTGATGAAAAAGAGCCACCACAGGCTTGTAGTTTATTTGTGCCTAATGCCATTGTTGGCGGAATACCAACTGCTAATAAGGCGGGAATAGTGATTAAACCACCACCGCCAGCAATGGCATCAATAAAACCTGAAATAGTAGCTAAAATAAATAAGATTGTTAGTATTTCTGCACCAAATTCCATTTTTCCTCCCAAATTTAGGTTAATAAATATTCTACCTTGTTGAAAAATTATGTGTGTAATTATTCCTTTTTATTTAGTGAATCTAACACTTGTTGACATAGAGGAGGTGGTGGTGGGGCAGATTTTTTAGGTGCTAGTTTTTTATTTGGTGGTGTTGGTAAGAACCATGAATCTAATGTTGCATCACACCCATCACCTTCTGGAATTGAGGCTTGTTCTTCGCAATAAGGTGCATCTTTAGGACAGTGTAAACGGACATGAAAATGGGCATCGTGTCCAAACCAAGGGCGGATTTTGTGCAACCAACCACGATCTTCTTTTACCGTTTCGCATAATTTCTTTTTAATTGCGGGATTAATAAAAATTCTTGCAACACTAGGATCTGTTGCTGCAAGTTTTAGTAATAATGTATGTTGTTGACTCCACAGGGTATGTTCGACAATCTGTAATTTGCGATTCACCATTAAAGTTGCTGTTGGATTTTGTGTTTGTTCTTTAGGTAATGGACCAAAACGTAGCCAAATATCTGCATCTAAGCCAATTTGATGGCTAGCGTGTCCTGTTGCAAACCGCCCTCCAGCAGGCATTGCAATATCACTGATTAAAATAGGCGGTAATCCAGCTTTTTGAGATCGCTTACCTAGATTTTCTAAATAGGTAATCATTGTTGGGTGGCCAAAATAACGTTTTTTTTGCCAGCGAATAATTTGATATCCAGTCCCTTCTAAGGGTAAAGCTTTTGCTCCAATAAGGCAGCCATTAGTGTACGAGCCTATTGGGGAAGGTATTCCTGAAATAGGATGTTCAATTTTCTGCCATTCTGTTTCAGTAAAACGAGTTTGAATTTCAGCAGAACTCGTTTTAACAAGAGAAAGCATACCGCAGAGTAAAATAAGTGGGTGCTTTAGCTTAAGAATCAACATAAAGGGATATAGTTTGTAAATTTCTGTTATTTACGATGATTAAATATTATTACTCACCTGCCCACGATAGCGAAGTAAATGATCAAGTAAAACAATAGCAACCATTGCTTCAGCAATAGGGACTGCACGAATACCGACACAGGGATCGTGGCGACCACGAGTGATGACTTCAGTTGCTTGATTTTCAAGGGTTACTGTACGCCCGGGGAGAGTAATACTTGAAGTAGGTTTAAGTGCAATGGTTGCAATGATTGGCTGTCCTGTACTGATCCCACCTAGAATACCACCTGCATGATTTGAGCAGAAACCATTTGGAGTCATTTCATCACGGTGTTGACTACCTTTTTGTTGCACAACCGCAAAACCATCACCAATTTCAACCGCTTTTACAGCATTAATCCCCATTAAAGCATGAGCAAGATCGGCATCTAAACGGTCAAAAACGGGTTCACCTAAACCAACGGGAACATTTTCTGCAACGACAGTTAATTTTGCACCGATTGAGTCGCCTTGCTTTTTTAATTCTCTAATAAGATGATCAAATCGTTCAATCGCAAGTGGGTCAGGGCAGAAAAAAGGGTTGCTATTTACCTGATGCCAATCAATTTGATCGAGTAGCTGAGGGCGAATAGCAATTTCCCCTATTTGTGATAAAAAGCCCCTTACTTCTATGTCAAAATGCTGTTTTAGGTATTTTTTTGCAATTGCACCTGCTGCAACTCGCATAGCAGTTTCACGAGCAGAAGCACGTCCACCACCACGATAATCACGTAATCCATATTTTTGTTGGTAGGTGTAATCAGCGTGTCCGGGACGGAAGCAATCTTTTATTTCACCGTAATCTTGTGAACGTTGATCGCCATTTTTAATGATTAAACCAATACTTGTACCTGTTGTTTTCCCTTCAAAAACGCCAGAAAGAATTTGTACTTGATCATCTTCTCGCCGAGCAGTGGTATAGCGAGAAGTACCGGGTTTACGGCGATCGAGATCAGGCTGAATGTCCATTTCACTAAGCTCTAATCCGGGTGGAACACCATCTACAATACAACCTAAGGCAATGCCATGAGATTCACCAAAGGTTGTAACACGAAAAAGTTGTCCAATACTATTACCAGCCATAATATTATCCTTGAGTTGTGTTTGTTGTTGGTTTATTTAGTTGTATTTCTTCTTGTGTCGCAAGATTTTTAATATAGACATCAAGTTGATTAAATGCAATTTCAATATTATGTTGTTTAAACAGCTGATCAATTCGGCGGTTAATGAAATCCATGGTTGAAAGACGATCAGAAATTTGTCCAACATAAACTCGTAGTTCGTGATCAAGTGTACTTGCACCAAAGGATAAAAAGTAGGCTTTTGGTTCAGGATCTTTTAATGCACCAGAGGCTTCATTTGCGGCTTGAAGTAATAATTTATTCGTTAATTCTAAATCAGAGCCATAAGCAACCCCAACTTTTATGACAATACGAGTAATAGTATTAGATAATGCCCAGTTGGTAAGGCGTTCTGTCACAAAGGCTTTATTCGGAACGATGACTTCTTTACGGTCATAATCAATTAATGTCGTTGCACGAATACGAATTTTTGAAACTGTCCCAGAAAATTCACCAATAGTAATGGTATCACCGATACGAATTGGGCGTTCAAAGAGAATGATGATACCTGAAACAAAATTAGCAAAAATTTCTTGTAAACCGAAACCGAGACCAACTAAAAGGGCGGATACTAGCCATTGTAAATTTGACCAAGCAACGCCTAGTGTTGAAAATGCCCAAATAGAACCGATTGCAACTATAAAATAGGTAAATAAGGTTGTGATTGTATAGGGAGCACCTTGGGATAGTTTCATTCTTGAGAAAATAAGTACTTCCAGTAAACCACCAATATTACGAACTAATGCGTACATTACCACTAAAATTAAAATTGCAACAAATAGGTTAAAGAGGGTAACAGATTCAACAGCTGTACCACTTTCAGTGGTGATATGTTGTTGCCAAAGTGTAATACCTTGCAAATAGTAGGTTACAGTTAATAGATCTGACCAGACCCAGTAATAAAGGCTAAACAAGACTGCCCACATTGTGAGATCTGCAACTTGAGTAATTTGTTGCTTAATTTGGCTTAACTCAAGTGTTTCATCATTCACTTCAATGATAGGTTCATCACTATTTGTATTAGTTGGTGTTTCTAATTTAGCTTGTAATTGCTCTTTTTTCTCTTGTAAACGCTTATAAGCTAAACGGCGAGCAGAAACAGTTAAAGCTCGGTTGAGTACTTGTTTGGCAATAAACCAAATAACAGTTACTAAATAACTTAAAATAAGATGATTAATTAAGTTTAGTGCCGTGTAATAATAACCTAAAGCAATCAGTAAAACTAAACTAATAGGAATTAAAATTAATAAGATGAGGACAATTTTTAAAACAGTACCGTCACCATTATTTTGGTTTGAATTATTAAGTGTCTGATATTTCTTAACTGCTTGACCAAAATTTGGGCTAATAACAATTAAGCAAAAAAGGAGTGAACTAATAGTAATGGTTTGACCAATAACATCATTAATCGCACCACGATTTTCGATATTTCCGAAAACTGAGGTATTTACTAAGACAATAATAATCCAAATAGATTTTTTTAATACGGCGAGAAATGTTTGGTTACTTTCCTTAGATTGTCCAAAATGTCGATATCCTAATCCGTCTGGTTTTAATGTTGCGATTAAAAAGGCAAAAAACCACCAGTAAGCAGCCATTTCTATTGACCAATACCATAATTCAGTTGGATTCTTTAAAAAGAATATACCACACAATATTGTAATATTGAGGAATATTAAGGCATTAGGTAAGGTTAATATTAAAGTTAATAATAATGCAATAGGGGTGTGCCATTGGCTGTCAGAGGATACAATTCTAACTTCACGGTTAATTTTGGTTAACTGTGCTTGTAGTTTTTCCTTTTTCCATAAAATTAACCCAATTAAAATAGAAATAAAGGTAGTTAAAGTAACTGGTATTGTTAAGTTTTTTTCTTTGGTTGAAAAAACAAATTGTTTTCCAATATCTTTTAATTGAGAAAGTGCTGTTTTTGGAAAATTTTTTAACCATTCCCAATCAATCGGGCTATTACTTTTTACCCAGAAACTTTGTTGTTGTAATTTTTTCTGTAAATTATCACTGATTAATGTTACTTGGCGTTGATTTAATTCTATTGTAATGGCTAAATTTAATTCATTATTTAATGTTTTGATTATCTCAGATAAAATATTTTTACGTTTATTTAGAATATCTTTCAACTGTTCAACTTCATGTTCTGTTAAATTTTTACCTTCAAGTTGTAGTTTATTTAGATATTCTTGAGGAGAATAGAGTTGATCTCTAGTTTGTGTTAAATCAAAGATTTGTACACGTAAATCAGAGATACGTTTAGATAATCCTTTAATGGTTTTTTCAGCAGGTAGATTCTGTTTTTGTTTATTAATAATACGGGAAAGTACTAAGGTTCCTTGTAAAGCACTAATTTGTTCGTTAATTGTTCTTTGAGTTTGAGTTAAATTATCTAATACATTTTTAATTCGTAAACTTTCTTGTAATAAAATATTAGAGTTTTCAGTTTCTTTTAATAAACTACGACTTAAATTATTATTTAGATCTAATTCTTCTTGAATAATTGGATTTGTTTTTTCAGCATTTTTTTGTGATTGTTCAAGCTTCTCTAATTGTTGTTGAGATTGTTGCTGATGTTTAATATTAATTTGATCTTGTAATTGTTTTAGTTCCTGTTGAGATTGTTGTAAATAATAATTCTGTTCATCACGTTGTAAACTATATAAATTAGTGAAGATGTTATTATCTTTTAATAAACTTTTAGTATAGTTATTTTCTAATTCAATATAGGCTAATTCAGTTTGATATCTATTAGCTGTAATTTCGCTAATTTCAGAATTTAATAATTCTTGATTAATTTTTTGTGAACGGGTTAAATTTTGCCCTAATACTATTTGAGTTTTTTCAGGCAATGTTTGCTGATTAACTAATTCTGAATTAATGTTATTCAGTTTAGTTTGGATCATTTGAATTTTATGTAATGTTTGTTCTAACCTAGTTTGTAGATCCTCAGCAGATAATTCGGCTAGATATTGGTTATTCTGTTTATTTGTATCGCTTTGTAGAGATTTTAACTGTAATTGTAGTTTAGGGATCTCTATTTCAGCTTGAGCGATGTTTTTATTTAATTCATTAATTTTCTTTTTTTGATGTTCAATTTTTTCTAAAAACATCAATGTTGTTTCTAAATCTAAGATCTGTTGTTGATCTGGTGTAGAATCTTTTTTCGCAGACTCTAATTGTTCTTCAATTATTGCTTTCGCTGGTAAATTATCAACAGCTAAGGCAGTAGAATTGAAAATTAACAAAGAGAATAATAATAAAAAATAAGATAATTTGAATTTCATTATTAATTTTCCTATTTAAATTTAATTTGAATTGATTTGTTGCGATAGCCAAAGTGCTAATTGCGAACGTGAAATTTTTATGCCATTAGTACTCGTATTAGCGAGGTCAAGTGAAAAATAACGGATTGGGAATTTAAATTTTTCTAATTTGCCAACTAAATTTTGTTCTAATTGTTGTACTAATGTTAATGAAAATGGTTGTTTGAATGCAATGATTGCAACAGGTCGATGTCCAAATTCTTGATCGGCTTGTGGTAGGATAAAAACTTGTTCAACATTAGGTTGTTGTAAAATAATTGCTTCAATTTCTTCGGGTTGAATATTCTCACCACCAGAGATAAACATATTATCAAACCTGCCTAAAATAAACAATTCGTTATTAATCATCTTGGCTTTGTCTTTGCTTTGATACCAGCCTGTAGCATTGGTTAATGGTCTAATTTTTCGATGATTGTTTTTTTGCCAATAACCAAGTGCAAGACAATGACCTTTTAACCAGACTTCCTGTTCAACCAATTTTGTTTGGCGGTGAGGAAGAAGAAAACCAACACCACTGCTTGTATCACTTTTTTTCGCAAAAACGGTTGATGCCATTTCTGTCATACCATAACCTGAATAACTACAAATACCTAGTTGATGGAGTTGAGTTGTCAATGCAGTTGGAATATGCGATCCCCCCAGCAGAATATGCTGAATCTGAGGTTGTTGTGGATTTTCGTTCAGATAGCTTAAAAAGCGTTGTAGTTGGGTTGGTACTAATGAAGCGTGTGTAACTTGGCATAATGCGGCATAAAATTCTTCACCAACTAAGTGAAGTTTTGATGCTTGATGTAACCAACGCCAAAGAATTGCCTGCCCAGAAACGTGAAAGAGAGGTAATGATAATAACCAAACACTTTCTGCTTTTACTTGCATTAATTTTACAACACCAGTGGCATTAGCTAAATGTGCAGTGAGAGTATGTACCGCAGCTTTAGGTTGCCCAGTTGAACCAGATGTAAGTGTGAGGGTTAAAGGACAATTATTTAATATTTCAACAGGCAAGTTGGTCGTATTATTTAATTGTGTAATTGCAATAGAAAATGGATTTTGTGATTCGTGTGAACAGTCGATTAGATAGTCAATATCATTTTGCTGACACAAAAGATCAATTTTAGATGCAGGAAAATTTGGGTTTAAACACAATATTCTCGCATTGCTATGCAAACTGGCAAGATAATATAGCACTTGGGTAAAACTGTATTTACCTATCAAAGCAATACCACTGCCTTTTTGTACACCCGCCTGTTTTAAATGCTGGCTTAGTTGTTCGATAAGTGTGTTTAACTCTTGCCAAGTCAGTTGAGACTTGGTGAATAAAAAAGTTGGATAGCGAGAAGAGATCTCGCTTTTATTTGTATTGGTATTTTTGCTGATTTGCTTTGGCAAAATAATGGCAATATCTTGTGGTTTTTGCCTTGTATAGCGTTGCCAGAGAAACATCATTAATTTACAAAATAAGGTTTAATTTGTTCAATTAGTTGAGGTGGTAATTGCATTGCTTGCATTGTGCCTTCTAGCATTAACATTTTTCTTGCACTGTTTGTATTCGTAATTACCCAGTATGGGGTTTCTGGAATTTGTTTTGGCTTAGTGTGATTACCAGTAGTGAGTAGCGTTGCTTCATCACGAGCAAAATAGGTTCGTGAACGTCCTACTATTGATTCAACTGCTTGTGCAAAACTCTCAGGGTTAGAGCGATAGAGTGCGGTGAGAATCAGTAAAAATCGGTTAACAGTTTTATTTTCATTTTGAAATGTGTTGCTATGAAGTACGGTATTGACACGTTTTACACTTAAATTAATCGCATCATCGGATAATTTTTTTATTTTGGGAAAAATCCCTTCATTTGCTGTAATTGAAGTAGGGGTATTTAAAGTGATAGGGAGTTCTTCCTGCTGATAGGCTAATTTTTTGGTAGAAAGAGGAGCTTGAGAGGCCGAAGGTGGTAAATTAAGGAGACGGCGTAAAATATCTGAAGCACCTTCACCAATTGAACGTGTATTGCTAGCTAGGTATTGATAAAGTTCATCATCTATTTCTATTGTTCTCATTTTATATTCCCCATTGACTAATTTAATATTTATTTTAACTATTATACGAAATTCAAATAAAAATCAAAGAGAGCAACAGATTTTTTCTAAGTTTAAATCTAAAAGCATTTTAAACTGGAATATATTTGGTTATTTTTTGAGTAAAAACATCTTGTTAAAGATAAATGTTTTTATTGTTGTTTATTAATAATTATTTAGTTTTATTTTATCACGCTATTATTTAGTTATATAAATTAGAAAGAGTATAAACAACCTTATTTGAAAGTGATATTTAGTGCCTAACTTGATTTCACTATTGGGATCTACTAAGGTTAGTAATCCATTTAATTAGTTTAGATATAATGATATGAAAAAACACTTAAATTTTGATTATTCTCAAAGAGATGAGAGTTCAGCACCAACCTTAGTTTTTATTCATGGATTGTTTGGCGATATGAATAATTTAGGTGGGATTGCTAAAGCTTTTGCGGATAATTATTCCTTATTGAGAATTGATTTAAGAAATCACGGTAGCAGTTTTCATAGTGATGAAATGAATTACAGTGTAATGGCAGAAGATCTGTTAATTTTAATTCAAACCTTGAACCTGCATAAAGTCATATTAATTGGTCATTCAATGGGTGGAAAAACAGCAATGGTATTTGCTGATCGTTACCCTGAATATGTTGCAGGTTTAGTCGTGATTGATATTGCACCTGTGAGTTATCACGCCCATCGACATCATGATGTTTTTCAAGGACTTTTTGCCGTACAGAAAAGCCAAGTTGCAACACGGCAACAAGCAAAAACTGAAATGGCAAAATATATTAATGATGAGTCTGTACAACAGTTTTTATTAAAATCTTTTACAACACAATCCCCACAGCGTTTTCGTTTTAATACACAAGTACTTTTTCAACATTATGTCGATATTATGGATTGGCAACCAGTTAAAGTTAATTTACCGACTTTATTTATTAAAGGCGGAAATTCAGATTATATTTTGCCCGAATATCGGAATGTTATTATGGAACAGTTTCCACACGCCACCGCTTTTGTTATTGCTGGTGCAGAACATTGGGTTCACGCTGAAAAACCAGCATCGGTTATTCAAGCAATCAGCAAATTTTTGTCGAAAATAAGAAATTTTGAAGGAAAATAACATTGCAGTTTTTGTTTAGTAAGTAATTTATGGTATAGTTCGCATTTACAAAAGCTAATTCTTATTAGTTGATTAATTTAGAGATCACTTTAAGTGTATTTGGACAGATCGTTGTAAACAATGGCAAAACAAGAAGCAGACTGTATTACGTTAGATCTGTTCGCTAATATTGCAAAAGTTGGACGACCTAAGACAAATCCGTTAACTCGGGAACAACAAATTCGGATTAATAAACGAAATCAACTGCGTCGAGATCGTGCGGTGGGGTTGAAAAGAGTTGAACTGAAATTACATACGGCAATGGTTGAGAAACTTGAAGCGATGGCGGTAGCAGAAAATTTAAATCGTCAACAATTTATTGAACAGATCTTACAAGCATACTTAAATACATATTCGGAGAAATAACAGGTATTACTTATGGCAATCGTTGGCTTATTTTATGGAAGCGATACTGGCAATACGGAAAATGTTGCCAAGATGATTCAAAAAAATTTGGGTAGTGAATTAGTCGATATTCGTGATATCGCAAAAAGTACCAAGGAAGATATTGAAGCTTATGATTTTATTATGATCGGAATACCAACTTGGTATTATGGCGAAGCTCAATGTGATTGGGATGATTTTTTCCCTACTTTAGAACAAATTGATTTTTCAGATAAATTAGTCGCTATCTTTGGCTGTGGTGATCAGGAAGACTATGCTGAATATTTCTGTGATGCTATGGGAACGGTGCGTAATATTATTGAACCGAAAGGGGCAACAATCGTTGGGTATTGGTCAACTGAAGGATATAGTTTTGAAGCCTCTCAAGCATTAGTAGATCAAGAGAACTTTGTTGGGTTATGTATTGATGAGGATCGTCAACCAGAATTAACAGCGACACGAGTAGAACAGTGGTGTAAACAAGTCTATAACGAAATGTGTTTATCAGAATTAGCCTAATTTTTAAGTTAAACTAATAGATAAAAGATATTTTAATTATCGTTTGCATTAAGTATCAAGATAATCCATACTAACAAACACGCAAAATTAGTATGGATTTTTTTCAACTAGTTGCGAGATGATCAACAATATGACTATAGAGGCGGATATGGCAATTTCTACTGAAGAAAATATCAAAATCTTAAAAAAAGTTGGTTTGAAAATTACAGAGCCACGTTTAAAAATCCTTGCACTAATGCAAAAAAGTGATATGCAACATTTCTCAGCAGAAGACGTTTACAAATTGTTATTAGAAGAAGGAGAAGAAATTGGTTTAGCTACCGTTTATCGTGTATTAAACCAATTTGATGAGGCTGATATTTTAACACGCCATAATTTTGAAGGAAATAAATCTGTTTTTGAATTAGCACCAAAGAAACACCACGATCATATTATTTGTATGGATTGTGGTAAAGTCTTTGAATTTAATGATGATGTCATTGAAAAACGTCAAAAAGAGATCAGTGAACAACACGGAATTAAATTAGCAACTCATAACTTATATTTATATGGTAAATGTTCTGATATTGATAATTGTTCAGAACCTAAAAAATAGTTGGCGTGAATGAAAATAAAAATAGCACCTTAATGGTGCTATTTTTTTATTAAGTAATGGGTTTTAGTTAATTGTTACAGATGTAATAATAACTTCATCTACGGGAACATCATCGTGCCAACCTTTGCGGGTAGTTTTAACGCTTTTAATTTTATCCACGACGTCCATACCCTCAATCACTTCACCAAAAACACAATATCCCCAACCATGCAGGCTTTCTTCTTTGAAGTTTAAGAAATCGTTATCTTTTACATTAATAAAAAATTGTGCTGAAGCAGAATGAGGGGCTTGAGTGCGTGCCATTGCAATCGTACCACGTTTATTACTTAAACCATTATTTGCTTCATTTTTAATTGGATCACGGGTGGTTTTTTCTTTCATATTTGTTCCCGCTTCCATTCCACCACCTTGAATCATAAAACCGTCAATTACACGGTGGAAAATTGTGTTATTATAGAAACCGTCTTTACAATAAGTAAGAAAGTTTTCTGCTGTAATAGGTGCTTTATCAAAATTTAATTTAATTTTAATATCGCCGAAATTAGTGTGTAATGTTACCATTATTTTTTTCCTATTTTGGAGTTAAAAAACAGCTATATTATTCCATAAAATCAAGATATGGTCTATTTGATAAGAGTATAAGGTAGTTATATGTTAAAAATTTTTAATACATTAGAACGAGAAAAAACAGAATTTAAGCCAATTCAGCCTAATAAAGTAGGCATGTATGTTTGTGGTGTAACAGTTTATGATTTATGCCATATCGGTCATGGACGGACGTTTGTATGTTTTGATGTGATCGCACGTTATTTTCGTTATCTTGGTTATGACTTAACTTATGTACGTAATATTACTGATGTTGACGATAAGATTATTAAACGAGCAATTGAAAATAAAGAAAATTGTGAACAATTAGTTGATCGCATGGTCGTTGAAATGTATCGAGATTTTGATGCTTTAAATATTCAACGTCCTGATTTTGAACCACGAGCAACGCATCATATTAAGGAAATTATTGCCTTAGTTGAAAAACTGATTAATAAAGGGCATGCCTATGTTGCAGACAATGGTGATGTAATGTTTGATGTTGATTCTTTTAAAGAGTATGGCAAGCTTTCTCGTCAAGATCTCAGTCAACTTCAGGCTGGAGCTAGAGTTGAAATTAATGGTATTAAGAAAAATCCAATTGATTTTGTTTTATGGAAAATGTCAAAAGAGAATGAACCAAGCTGGCCTTCTCCGTGGGGAAATGGACGTCCCGGGTGGCATATTGAATGTTCTGCAATGAATTGCAAGCAATTAGGTGAACATTTTGATATTCATGGCGGTGGTTCAGATTTAATGTTCCCTCATCATGAAAATGAAATTGCACAGTCTTGCTGTGCTCACGGTGGAGAATATGTTAACTACTGGATCCATTCAGGTATGATTATGGTAGATAAAGAAAAAATGTCTAAGTCATTAGGTAATTTCTTTACTATCAGAGACGTTTTAAACCATTATGCTGGTGAAAGTGTTCGTTATTTTCTGCTTACAGCACATTATCGTAGCCAATTAAATTATAGTGAAGAAAATTTAAATTTAGCTCATGCAGCATTAGAACGTCTCTATACCGCATTACGTGATACAGATTCAACCGCTGAAGCAAAAGGGTTTGAACAATATGTAACAGCGTTTCAAGCCGCAATGGATGATGATTTCAATACACCGGGTGCATTAGCGGTATTGTTTGAAATGGCAAGAGAATTGAATAAATTAAAAACTGAAGATAGTCTGCAAGCGAATGCTTTAGCTGCAACAATGCGTCAATTAGCGAGTGTTTTAGGATTATTATATCAAGATCCCGCTACTTTTTTACAAGCAGGGGCAGATCAAGATCAGATTGCTGAAATTGAAAGATTAATTGCACAACGAAACCAAGCACGTGCGGAAAAAGACTGGGCAACAGCAGATCAAGCTAGAGATAAATTGACCGCTTTAGGTATCGTCTTAGAAGATAGTGCAACAGGTACAACTTGGCGAAGAGCTTAAGAGCAAATTCTATTTTATTTATCAAAAAGGAAAACAGAAATGTTGAAAGATATTTTCAAGAAAATAGGGTTGTATCTTTTATTATTTGTTGGATTATCCCAACAATTATCAGCAAAAAATATTACCGTTTATTTAGATTATGCAACTTTGCCTGCATTAAATACATTGTTAGACTTTGCTCAAAATAAAGATGATCGCTCAACAGTACGGATTTTTGGACTTTCACGTTTTCCATTAAGCCAAGAGATTGTTGATCAATATCCAGCTGGTGTGATTAAAGTAGCTAAGATGAAACGTAATGATCAAACAGATTTTGATCAGTTATTGTTTAAAGAGATTGAAGATTCAAAAGAAACAGTGAATTTAACTATCTATGCGAACTTGACTTGGGCGGCGAAAATGTTAAGCCCATTAGCTGCTTATATGCACACCCACCCAAATAAAGTAAAGATTAAACATTTGTATTTATATGATGATGGATCGGGGGATTATTTAGCACTGTACCAAAATAGAAATAAAAATATTCAGCAGGAATTAGAGCAAGCTGAAAAACTGTTACCTTACCTACTTGTGGCGAAAGAAAAAGAATTTTCAGCTGAACAATTTAATTTGCCTGCATTTTATCGTTATGTTTGGCACAAATCCGTTCCAACTACTTACATTATGTTACGTCCAGATTATTTAACTAAAGATCCATTAATGCAACCGTTGAAAACTTATTTAGGAGATCGGATTGAACAAATGGATTGGACAAAATATCAGCATTTAACAGCAGAACAACAACAATTCTTTTTACAATTAGTTGGCTTTACACCTGAAATTAAGCATTCATTGGAGACAAAACAGAAAAAGTTTGTTTTCACTGGTACCACAACGTGGTTAGGAGATAGTAAAGATCGGGAATATTATGCTAAAGCTCAAACCAATATTTTAAATAATTTTATTCAACCGAATGGCGCTTTATATATTGGGGAAGGGTATCAAAATTATTTTAAAGGACATCCTAGAGGTTTAGATATTAATGATTATATTTTAGCTCATACGAAAGAATTGATTAATATTTCAGCAAATATTCCATTTGAATTATTAATTATGACTGACTTACTCCCTGAAAAAGTAGGTGGTATGGCGAGTTCACTTTATTTTTCTTTACCCGAAAAGAATATTAGTCACCTTATTTTTACTACGAGTAAAGAAGTAAAAACAGCTTTAGATGCCTTTAATACCGATTTATTAAAGATGATGTTGTTATTAGAGATAGTAAAGCCAGAACAAGTGGTATTTTGGGATCAATTACCGCAGCTTCCACAATAATTATATTTTGGAGAATGATGAATAAACAACTAAAGATACCGACTTATCTTTGATTAAAATAGGACTGAATATTTATATCCAGTCCTATTTTTTATAGGAGAATATTAATTTAATGCTACACCACCAGTATTGAATGCTTCGAGGTGAATTTGTGTTGTAGGTACACCTAAATTTACTAAAGATTGATACTGTGCTTGCATAAATGCTAATGGACCACAAAGGTAATAATCAGCCTCTTTTGGTAAGAGCGAGGTTGGAATCTGGCTTAAATTTAAATGTCCTGTAGCATCAGCTTGCGGATCTTCCTCTTCATAAACTGTGAAGGTGCTGACATTTGAATATTGTACTTTTAAGTTATTAACGTGATTTTTCATTGCGTGTACATCCGCATTACGGCAAGCGTGAATAAAACTCACTGGTGAAGGTACATTTTGTTCCACAAGCTGGTTAAGCATTGCAATCATTGGTGTCAAGCCCACACCACCGCTAATAAATACATTTGGTTTTTGGCTATCAATTAAGAAAAAGTTACCTGTTGGTGCTGTTGCCTCAATTTCCTCACCTTCATTTAATCCGTGTAAAACGGTTGAAACCCAACCACCTGCAAGCTCACCTTTTGGATCTTCACGTTTTACGGAAATGCGTAAGTATTCTGATTTTGGATTATCTGAAAGTGTATATTGACGTGGCTGTTTTAAGCCTAATTCTGGAACGAAAACACGTACAGAGATATATTGCCCCACTTTATAGGTTGGTAAATCCCCACCATCAGTAGGTTGTAGATAGAATGAGGTAATTTCACTGCTTTCTTCGACTTTTTTAGCAATTTTAAATTTACGCCAGCCTAACCAACTTCCTTTGGTTTGTTGGTGTTCGTCATAAATTGCTTTTTCAGTGCTGATTAAAATTTCTGCTAATTGATGATATGCGACTTTCCAGGCTTCGATTAGAGGATCGTCCATTGAAATTTGTAAAACTTCACTAATAGAGTGTAGTAGATTACTGCCAACAATATCATAATCTGGAGCTTGAATATCCAAGCTAACGTGTTTATGAGCCATTAATTCAACAGCTGGCAATAGTACTGCAGGATTTTCAATATTTTCGGCATAGGCTAGTACTGCATTAGCTAAAGAACGAGCTTGTGCTCCGCTACGTTGATGCCCTAGATTAAAGACTTCTTTTAATTCGGGATGATTGGTAAGCATTCTATTGTAAAAATAAGAAGTCAATGCGACACCATTTTCACGTAATACTGGCACAGTAGCCTTTATTAATTCAATTTGATTTGCTGTTAATGACATAAAAATACCTTTTGCTTTTTAAATGGACGTTTAACATACATTTTTAGCATTAGGCTGACAAGTGATATTTATCAATAAGTATTGTAAAGTAATAGGATAGGAGACTTATTAGGTAGTGAGAGAAAAAAGATGCTTGCTGATTTAAAAGTGAGTAAAAAACCTTATTTACTCACTTTTTGGCTGAAAGGATTAAATGATTTTAGAGGTATGTTTCTTATTTTTAGGTGATTTATTCAGATCGGGCATCATTTTACCCGAGTTTAAATGCAGAGGTTTTATGAAGTCTTGAATGAGAGCTTGAGGATCATATTGACTGACTGGAATAGAATGTCCAATATAGTCTTCTATTGCGGGTAAATTCATCGCATATTGTTCACAAGCAAAACTAATTGATTTTCCCATTTCCCCAGCTCGTCCTGTTCGTCCTATACGATGAACATAGTCTTCTCGATCATCAGGGAGATCGTAGTTAAAAACGTGTGTCACATCGGCGATATGTAAACCACGAGCAGCAACATCTGTTGCAACAAGAATATCAAGTTTACCTTCAGTAAACTGTTTTAGTAGAGATAAACGTTTTTTTTGAGCAACATCACCAGTTAATAAACCTACTCGATGCCCATCAGCAACTAAATGTTTCCAAACCTGTTCACACGTAAATTTAGTATTCGCAAAAACGATACAGCGATCTGGCCATTCTTCTTCAATCAGAGTGAGTAATAGACTAAGTTTATCTTGGTTAGAAGGGTAAAATAGTTCTTCTGTAATGCGATGACCTGTTTTTTGTTCTGGTTCAATTTCAATATATTCGGGTTGATTCATATCTTCGAAAGCTAATTCTCTAACTTTAAAAGAAAGTGTAGCTGAAAAAAGCAAGGTCAAACGTTCTGTTGGAGCAGGGCATTTGCGTAATAAGTAACGAATATCTCGAATGAATCCAAGATCAAACATACGATCAGCCTCATCTAAGACAACCGCTTGAACCTGATCTAAACGAATAATAGCTTGTTTTGCATAATCAATGGTGCGACCAGTTGTGCCAATTAAAATATCAACCCCTTGGGCTAACGTTTGGACTTGTTTGTCATAGCCATCACCACCATAAGCTAATCCCATTTTTAATCCTGTGATTTGAGAGAGTTCTTTGGCATCTTGATAAATTTGCACAGCTAATTCTCGAGTTGGTGCTAAAATCAAAGCTCGGATATGGTTAGTTGAAAGGTTATCTGCTGGGGGAACCGTTAATAAATGATGGAAAACAGCGGTTAAAAAAGCAATAGTTTTACCTGTTCCTGTTTGTGCTTGCCCAGCAATATCTTTGCCTTTTAACGCATAGGGTAGGGACAATGCTTGAATTGGTGTGCAAAATTGATATCCCTTATTTTTTAGCGCTTGTTTTACTAAAGGATGTAGTGGTAATTGATTAAAACGAGTTTGAGTTAAATGATTATTCATATGAAAATTATTTCAATTAAATGGTATAAAAAGTATTCTTATTATTTTTAAATTAGAACAAAAAAATAAAATTGTTTATTTAGAATAACACGCTGAGAAGAAAAGTGTAGAATAATTTGTTTGCAAGGCTAGACACTTAGCGTTTTTAATGGTAATTTTAGCCCGAATTTTTGTTTTTACATATCTAATTCAATTCTAATTTTAATTATCTAACCTTGATTTAACCTTCATTATGAATCTTACACAATTAAAAAATACACCAGTTTCTGAGCTTGTAAAATTGGGCGAAGAACAAATGGGTTTAGAGAATTTAGCCCGTTTACGCAAACAAGACATTATTTTTGCTATTTTAAAACAACATGCTAAAAGTGGAGAAGATATCTTTGGTAATGGCGTATTAGAAATTTTACCTGATGGGTTTGGTTTCTTGCGTTCTGCTGATAGTTCTTATCTCGCAGGACCTGATGATATTTATGTATCACCAAGTCAAATTCGCCGTTTTAATTTACGTACAGGGGATATGATTGAAGGCAAAATTCGTCCACCAAAAGAAGGAGAACGTTATTTTGCTTTATTAAAAGTGAATCAGGTCAATGATGATCGTCCCGAAATTTCTCGTAATAAGATCTTATTTGAAAATTTAACACCATTACACGCTAATTCTCGGTTACGAATGGAACGTGGAAATGGATCAACAGAAGATTTAACCGCAAGAATTTTAGATTTAGCCGCACCTATTGGGAAAGGACAACGAGCTTTAATTGTTGCACCACCTAAAGCGGGTAAGACTATGTTTTTACAAAATATCGCACAAAGTATAACCTATAATTACCCTGAATGTATTTTGATGGTACTTCTTATTGATGAACGCCCAGAAGAAGTGACTGAAATGCAAAGAATGGTGAAGGGCGAAGTGGTTGCTTCTACTTTTGATGAACCAGCAGCACGCCATGTTCAAGTTGCAGAAATGGTGATTGAA
The DNA here is from genome assembly GCF_003265225.1 of Mergibacter septicus. Taxonomy (NCBI): domain Bacteria; kingdom Pseudomonadati; phylum Pseudomonadota; class Gammaproteobacteria; order Pasteurellales; family Pasteurellaceae; genus Mergibacter; species Mergibacter septicus. The sequence continues at coordinate 592,916 of NZ_CP022013.1, forward strand.
AAGGCTAAACGTTTAGTCGAGCATAAAAAAGATGTCGTTATTTTATTGGATTCAATTACCCGTTTAGCTCGAGCTTATAATACGGTAACACCTGCTTCAGGAAAAATTTTATCTGGTGGGGTTGATGCTAATGCATTACATCGGCCAAAACGTTTTTTTGGTGCCGCTAGAAATGTTGAAGAAGGGGGAAGTTTAACCATTATTGCAACCGCATTGGTTGATACTGGTTCGAAAATGGATGAAGTAATTTATGAGGAGTTTAAAGGCACTGGTAATATGGAGTTACATCTTTCACGTAAGATTGCTGAAAAACGTGTATTCCCTGCCATTGATTTTAATAGCTCAGGAACTAGAAAAGAAGAGTTACTCACATCGCCTGATGAATTACAAAAAATGTGGATCTTGCGTAAAATTGTTCATCCTATGGGTGAAATTGAAGCGATGGAATTCTTGATTGATAAACTTTCAATGGCAAAAACCAATGAAGAATTTTTTGAGATAATGAAACGTTCTTAATAGATTGACTATTCACTAATTATTTATTGCATTACCGTTTTGGTTGCTATTATCCTAGATGGGTATTAGCACCAAGTTATGCTGATACAAGGTTTTGAATGTAAATAACTTAATAGTAAGGATAAAATATGAGCTTACATAACTTATTCGATTTATCAAATAAAGTTGCTATCGTTACTGGTGGAGCCAATGGTATTGGCAAAGCGAGTGCCTTATTGTTAGCTGAAGCTGGTGCAGATGTGGTCATTGGGGATTTGAACCTTGAACAAGCTGAAGAAGTCGCAAAAGAAATTCGAGCAATGGGACGTAAAGCAATCGCTGTATCTTGTAATATTCTTGATGATGCTGAAATGGTAAAAGCAGTTGAGACCACCGTTGAACAGCTAGGTGGTATTCATATTTTGGTCAATGTCGCTGGTGGCGGTGGTGGTGGACGAGAAGTTCCAGAAAAAATCACTGTGACGGAAATAGAAAGAGATTTTAAACTCAATGTTTATTCTGTATGGCGAATGATTCAACTTTGTGCACCACATATGAAAAAAGCTGGTTATGGCTCGGTGATTAATATTGCTTCAATGGGAGCTATTACACATAGCCCGGGTATGAGTGGATATGCGTCATCAAAAGCTGCCGTTGTGCATATGGGTGCTAATTTAGCGTTTGATTATCCTTATTTACGTATCAATGCCATTGGACCGGGTGCAACAAGAACAAATGCGTTAGCAACCGTATTAACACCAGAGATTGAAAAAGCGATGTTAGCACATACGCCAATCAAACGTTTAGGAGAACCTGAAGATATTGCAGGTGCAGTTTTATATTTTGCTTCCCCTATTTCATCTTGGGTGAATGGACAAGTTCTATATGTTAATGGTGGTGGTGTACAAACACTCGCTTAGTACATAATTCTTTTTATTCATATTTGGAAGTACAATCTACAATATATTGAGATTGTACTTTTTCTATGCAAGTAATAAGCAAAATAGATTATTCTAGATTTTTTTCTTGCCATTTCGATTTAGTTCCGTATAATACGCCACATATTTCAGACGCGGGGTGGAGCAGCTTGGTAGCTCGTCGGGCTCATAACCCGAAGGTCGTTGGTTCAAATCCAGCCCCCGCAACCAGATTTATTATCCTAATGGTAATCAGGATAAACTAAGAGCAGATCACAAAAATAGTGATTTATTCGCTCCGAACATAAGATACCCCAAAATTGGGGTTTTTTTGTGGCATAAATTTAAGGTTCAATAGTGAATTGAACGGTAAAACGGGGCATAATGCCCTTTTTTTGTATCCTTTTTTTAAGGAGGTTATTTTGGCAACACTAGAACAGACGTTAGAGCAGTTATTAAACCCAAGTGTAGAAGATTTGGGTTGTGAGTTAGTAGGAATTGAAACTCAACGTGCGGGGCGTTATTTCACTGTACGTCTTTATATTGATAAAGAAGGTGGTGTGACAATTGATGATTGTGCTGATGTTAGCCGTCAAGTTAGTGCAATTTTAGATGTAGAAGATTTAATTAAAGATAAATATAACCTAGAAGTATCATCACCCGGGTTAGATCGTCCATTATTTACCTTAGCACATTATCAACGTTTTATCGGTGAAGAGGTTGCATTACATTTACGCATACCTGTTTTAGATCGTCGCAAATGGAAAGGGCAACTTGTTAAGGTTGAAGGGGATACGATTACATTAATGATCGATGATATTCCGCAAGCCTTTGCCTTTGGAAATATTCAGAAAGCTAATATTGTACCAAAGTTTTAAACTATTGGTGAGTTTAAGTATAAAAGAGAGACATTAACGAATGAGTAAAGAGATTTTATTAGCAGCAGAAGCTGTTTCAAACGAAAAATTATTACCTCGTGAGAAAATTTTTGAAGCATTAGAAAGTGCTTTAGCAATTTCTACCAAGAAAAAATATGAACAAGAAATAGATGTTAGAGTGGTAATCAATCAAAAAACAGGCGAGTTTGATACTTTCCGTCGTTGGTTAGTTGTAGAAAATGTAACTAATCCAACAAAAGAAATTACGTTAGAAGCCGCACAACTCGATGACCCAGAAATTCAGTTAGGGGACTATGTTGAGGATATGATTGATTCGATCGCCTTCGATCGTATTACGATGCAAACCGCACGCCAAGTGGTAAGTGCAAAAATTCGTGAAGCGGAAAGAAATAAAGTAGTTGAACAATTCCGTTCACAAGAAGGAAAAATCGTTAGTGGTGTGGTAAAGAAAGTGTCTCGTGAGAGTGTAATGCTAGATTTGGGAAATCAAGCCGAAGCGGTAATTTTAAGAGAAGACTTATTACCACGTGAAAATTTCCGCCCGGGAGATCGAGTCAGAGGAGTACTTTATCGTGTCAGCCCTGAATCAAAAGGAGCACAACTTTTTGTAACACGTTCAAAACCTCAAATGTTAAAAGAATTATTCCGTATTGAAGTACCGGAAATTGGGGAAGAAATGATCGAAATTAAAGGAGCTGCTCGTGATCCGGGGTCCCGTGCGAAAATTGCGGTTAAAAGTAATGATAAGCGAATTGATCCAGTTGGCGCTTGTGTAGGAATGCGTGGTGCAAGAGTACAGGCGATTACAAATGAATTGGGTGGTGAGAGAATTGATATTGTTCTTTGGGACGATAATCCTGCTCAATTTGTTATTAATGCAATGGCGCCTGCTGATGTTAGCTCAATCGTTATTGATGAAGATAATCAAGCAATGGATATTGCAGTTGAAGAAGCAAATCTAGCCCAATCAATTGGACGTAATGGACAGAATGTCCGTTTAGCAACTCAATTGACTGGCTGGAATTTAAATGTCATGAGTGTAGAAGAACTGGCACGTAAACATCAGGCAGAAAGCAGTAAAGTAACAAATTTATTTATTAATACATTAGATATTGATGAGGAATTTGCCCAGTTACTGGTTGATGAAGGCTTTACTTCATTAGAAGAAATTGCCTATGTCCCGTTAGAAGAACTGATCAATATTGATGGATTTGATGAAGATTTAGCTGAAGAGTTAAGTAACCGAGCTAAAGAGGCTATCGGTAAAATTGCACAAGCAGAAGAAGAAGTGTTAGCTAAAGCAAATGTAGAACCAGCGTTATTAAAATTAGAAGGAATGGATCGTCATTTAGCCGTAAAATTAGCCGAAATGCAGATTACTACCTTAGAGGAATTGGCTGAACAAGGGGTTGATGATTTGATTGAAATTGAAGGTCTAACTGCGGATGCTGCTGCAAAATTAATTATGGCTGCACGCAATATTTGCTGGTTTGGTGAAAATGCTACTGAGGGAGAAGAATAATGAGTAATACGAAAGAAACAGAAACTCAAGTGACAGAGAAAAAACCAACAAAATTAACTTTAAAACGTCAAACCCGCAGTACAGTAAAAGTACAACAAAATGGTATGGGTAAAGAAAAAGAAGTGACGATTGAAACCCGTAAAACAAGGGTGGTTAATACAAAAATTAAAGAAGAACAGTTAAAAGCTGAAGCAAAAGCGAAAGAAGAAGCAGCTAAGGCGAAACAAGTCGCTGAAGCAAAAGCAAAGCAAGAAGCTGAACTAAAAGCAAAACAAGAGGCAGAAACCAAAGCGAAACAAGAAGCCGCTGCGAAAGCAAAAGAAGCTGAAACAAAAGTGAAAAAAGCAGAAAAAACGGTTGATTTAGATAAACAAAAACGTAAAGAAGAGGAGGCTCAACTTCGCCGTAAAGCAGAAGAAGCTGCACGTCAGAAAGCGGAAGAACAAGCTCGTAAAGCCGCAGAAGAAGCGAGACGGTATGCAGAAACAGTAGAAGAACAAGAAGAAAATCAAGATAATGATGATTACTCTGATTATCATTTAACCTCTTCTTATGCAAGAGAAGCAGAGCACGAAGAAGAGCGCCGTAAAGAGAATCGTGGCCGTGGCAAAAAAGTTGTCAAAGATAAAAAAAGTAGCCGTGATGATGAATCTGGTAAGAAAGAACGTGAAGCTAATCGCCGTAATCAACAAGGAAAAGCTCGCAAAGGGAATAAGAAAAGTAGTGCTTTACAGCAAAGCTTTAATAAACCTGTTCAGCCAGTTACACGTGATGTTGTTATCGGTGAAACAATTACCGTTGCTGAATTAGCGAATAAAATGGCGGTAAAAGCGACTGAAGTTATTAAAACTATGATGAAAATGGGTGCAATGGCAACCATTAATCAGGTTATTGATCAAGAAACAGCACAATTAGTTGCAGAAGAAATGGGGCATAAGGTTGTTTTACGCCGTGAAAATGAATTAGAAGAAGCGGTAATGAATGATCGTGATGTTAATGCTGTTGCGGTTGCAAGAGCACCAGTAGTAACTATTATGGGACACGTTGACCATGGTAAAACCTCATTACTTGACTATATTCGTAAAGCAAAAGTTGCAGCAGGTGAAGCGGGTGGTATTACCCAACATATCGGGGCATACCATGTTGAAACTGATAATGGCATGATTACTTTCTTGGATACACCGGGACATGCGGCTTTTACCTCAATGCGTGCAAGGGGAGCAAAAGCAACAGATATCGTTGTGCTTGTAGTAGCGGCTGATGATGGGGTAATGCCACAAACTATTGAAGCAATTCAGCATGCTAAAGCTGCTGAAGTGCCTTTGGTGGTTGCAATTAATAAAATTGATAAGCCAGAAAGTGATCCTGATCGTGTTAAAACAGAACTTTCTCAACACGGTGTTATTTCTGAGGATTGGGGTGGTGATACACAATTTGTACATGTTTCAGCGAAGAAAGGTATTGGAATTGATGAGTTGCTAGATGCTATTTTATTACAAGCAGAAGTATTAGAACTTACCGCAGTAGAAGATGGTATGGCAACAGGGGTGGTTATTGAATCATACTTAGATAAAGGTCGTGGTCCAGTCGCAACTGTGTTAGTCCAATCAGGTACTTTACGCAAAGGTGATATTGTTCTTTGTGGCTTAGAGTATGGGCGTGTGAGAGCAATGCGAAATGAACTTGGAAAAGAGGTTACAGAGGCTGGTCCATCTATTCCAGTAGAAATTTTAGGCTTATCAGGTATTCCTGCCGCAGGTGATGAAATGACGGTGGTACGTGATGAGAAAAAAGCCCGTGAAGTAGCACTTTATCGTCAAGGTAAATTCCGTGAAGTTAAATTAGCCCGTCAACAGAAAGCAAAATTAGAAAATATGTTTAGTAATATGACGGAAGGAGACGTATCTGAATTGAATGTGATTGTTAAAGCTGACGTTCAGGGTTCTGTCGAAGCAATTTGTCAATCACTTATTGAACTATCCACCGACGAAGTAAAAGTCAAAATTGTTGGTTCAGGAGTGGGTGGTATCACTGAAACAGATGCGACTTTAGCTGCAGCTTCTAATGCTATTTTGGTTGGCTTTAATGTTCGTGCTGATGCAACCGCTCGTAAAGTTATTGAAAGTGAAAGCATTGATTTACGTTATTATTCAGTCATTTATGATTTAATTAATGAAATTAAAGCAGCGATGAGTGGTATGTTACAACCTGAATTTAAACAAGAAATTATCGGCTTGGCTGAAGTTCGAGATGTCTTCCGCTCACCGAAATTAGGTGCAATTGCAGGTTGTATGGTTGTTGAAGGTATAGTGAAACGTCACAATCCTATTCGTGTTTTACGGGATAATGTTGTCATTTATGAAGGTGAATTAGAATCTCTACGCCGTTTCAAAGACGATGTGAATGAAGTCCGTAATGGTATGGAATGTGGTATCGGTGTGAAAAACTATAATGATGTCCGTGTAGGCGATCAGATTGAAGTATTTGAAACTGTTGAAGTTAAACGTACTATCTAGTTAATTTTTTATCATTAAATGATAGAGAAGCGGTAAGTTACATTACCGCTTTTTTTGGATATAAATAAGGAGAATTAATTTTAGAATAAGATGTAGAGATTATCTAAACGGAAATTAAGTGTCTCTCTAAATATCTATTTTATTTTTTACTGATTATTAGATTTTTTTAAAACAAATTCAAACAGTTGTAGGATAGCAATTAAATCACTACGGGCAATAGGTTTACATAGATTGAGAAAATAATAGATCCCCCGATAATGGTGTAAATAATCTTTGGTTGCTAGCCAGTTATCCATTCCTCCTGCCTGACAGTAGGCTTGCATTGTTTGTTGGATAATTGTGATATCGAGTTGTTTTAAAAATAGACTATGTATAAAGACTAAAATATCTCGAATTTTACGTTTGTTTAGTTGGGTAGGTGAATTGGATTTTAAACAAACGGTTTCAAAATCAATAAAATAGACTTTTTCAGCTTGCCAAGTGATGTCTCGCAAAGCAGGACGTCCGTGGGTTAATTGTTGTTGATGGAGTTGTGCTAGTGCTTTCGCACTATCACACAGAATACGTTGTTTTTGAGCTACTGAAATAGGCTTTTTTAACCAATCATCTACCCCAGTGCCAACGTCTTCTGTGACAAAATAATCTTCACCATAGGCAACCACTTTGGCAATCGGTGCTTGTCGTTGATTCAGGTATTGTAAGGCAGAAAGCTCTCGTTGTAATGCTTTTTTGGGATTAAATTTTAGTAAGCGCATTCCACCACTTAGCTTTTCAACTTGTTTTAGCCAGTATTTTTTTTGGTTAAAAATAAAAGGAAAAACACGTTTATCAGGATTTTCTTTTCTTTGTAAAGTAACAATTTGTTCAAAAGTCATAAGTTATATGAAAGTGTCAATAACACTTTGAGTTATTTTGGATTAATTATTTTAGATTATTGTTTAGTTAAGGATAAGAGTGTAACTCGATTATGTTTTATCAAGCAGTCCATAGCATAAAAATCTTTGCCGTTTAAACGAATATTGGCGGTGAGGCGATCATTGCTTTCTGCAAAGTTTTTAGTATAACGAAAAACCCTTTTAGTTTTAGTAACTTGCTGTAACTTACTAATACACAGATAATTTAATTTTGCATCTTCTCCAGTGTCAATTTGGTCAATTTCCTTATCTGCTTGATTGTAGTTAAAACGTGAGGCGAGTTTTTGTGCATACGTTTTGACTTTTGTACTATTTTTAATTGGTGGCTGAGAGGGTTGATTAAATAAATACCATTGCTGATCATATTCAACTGCAATTACTTTGCCCGCTTGAAGATAAATTTTATTTTTTTGTTTTGTATCTTGATCAAGAATTAAAATAGGTCCTTCGTCATCTAAATAACTAACATATTGATGCCCTTGATAATTAAAAATAAATGGTTGAAGCTCTTGGGCAGTTTTCTCTATTTCCAGTATTGCTTGATCTTGTTGCGTTGTATTAATCTCAGCTTTAACGGTTTTAGTTGGTTCTGGTGATGTTGTAGTAGGGAGCGTACAGCCAGTTAAAGCTAATGTTATCAGTAAACTACTTAATTTAACTATTTTTTGCATTCATTATTTCCTTCGGATTAACGGCTTAAAAATAATGCTGCAGCACCTCGCACACCACCCGAATCGCCATATTTAGCGGATCGAATTAATGGTACTTGGGCATTGCGTAATAGATGTGCTGGTAAAGCTTGAGGTAAAGCGGTATAGAGATGGTCAAAATTAGATAATCCACCTCCTAAGACGATGACTTCAGGATCGAAAGCAGTAATAATATTCCCGATTGAAATTGCCATTAATTCAATAAATAAGTTAACAAATTCAATCGCTTGTGGATTGTTTTGGTAGAAGTGTTTAATAATGGTTTTGGCATCTTTCTTTTCGGCATAAAAATGTTGGTAGAGTAATTCAAAGCCACGTCCAGATAAATATGTATCTAAACAAGCCTGATTGCCACAACCGCAGGAAAAAATCGGGGCTTTATTCCAGCCAAGTAATTTTAATGCGTGATAATTGAGTTGCATATGCCCTAGTTCTCCAGCCATACCAGTTTGACCAGAATAAACTTTACCATTGAGAATTATTCCACCACCGAAGCCAGTACCAAGGATCAAACCTAATACTGAATTAGCGGTTTTATAGTCTTCATCCCAAGCTTCAGATAGTGCAAAACAATTTGCATCATTTTCTACTCGAATTTCTCTTTCTAATAAGCGAGTTAAATCACTCATTATAGGTTGTTGATTAGCCACTTTAATATTCGCGATTTCAGTAATCCCTGTATCAGGGCGTACGAATCCCGGGATACCAATCCCAACCGAACCAGTACAGTTGAATTGAAGATCGGCTTTTTTAACTAAATTGACGATGGCATCTAACCAAGATTGATAGCTATCTTGTGGTGTTGCTATACGTTCACTATATCGTTTTTCTAGTTTCTGGTTAAAAACGGCAAATTCAATTTTGGTACCGCCGATATCAAATCCATACAACATAGTTGCTCCTATACAGATCTAACTTATATTGGTTGTTAGTATTGTGTTGAGGTTAATTATAGTTTGTTGATGTAAATTTTTGTAACCACAGTAGGAGTGGTAAATTAATGATATAGGCTAGGATTATACCGAACAATAGATCTATCGGATAGTGCATACCGAGTTTTATACGACTATATAGCACGGCTATAGCCCAACAGGCTGTAATAATTTGTAAAATTTGACTTGATTTCTGTGTTGTTTGCCCAAGGTGCAACAAGCCTACGACAAGCAATAACCAAGTGGTAGCAAAAATAGTATGGCCAGAAGGGAAACTATAGCCTACTTCGTGCATTCTATGTTTGACTAACCATTCTGGTTGTTGCTTTTGATGATCTTGTACTAATTGTTGACGAGTTGGTTTAGAAAAATGGTAAAAATGCTGGATTGAAACGGGGTCACCTGCAAACATCGCAACAACATAAGGACGAGGTTCAGCAAAAAAATGTTTTAAGCCAGTTTTTATGCCCTGAGTAAGACCAAGAGAAACAATAATGGTTATAAGAATTAATTTCCAGTTTAAACGACGAATTAACAGCAAGAGTAAACAAAATAGAACAAGCGAGGTGAGAATAGCCCAAGGGTTACCACCACTTTGAGTAATTAAAAACCAGAAATAGTCGTTTGTAGAGATAGCATTATCGTTTTGCCATTGAGTGTGGGTTAATAAAAGACCAATAGGCAGAATTAATAAGAGTAAAGTGTAAAAGGTAAGTTTTTTAAACATATTAAACATTCTTTGAAATTAATTATGGTAAAAATGTAGTTATTATGGCAGAAAATACCTTCCCTGCAAGGCGATTTAGAGAAAGAGTAATAAAATTTTATAAAAAACAAGATATAATCAATCTATTTAGGGAATATTGTCAAACTATTTTCTTTATAACAATAGAATTCTATTTAGGAGCAAATTATGGCAACGATTAAAGATGTTGCAAAATTAGCTGGGGTTTCAACCACCACTGTCTCGCATGTGATTAATCGCACTCGATATGTGGCTGAAGATACGAGTAAAGCAGTTTGGGCGGCAATTGAACAACTTCATTATTCACCTAGTGCAATAGCACGTAGTTTAAAGATGAATTCAACAAAATCTATTGGAATGATCGTTACATCTAGCCAAGCCCCTTATTTTGCTGAAATTATTTTAGCAGTTGAAAATTATTGTTATCAGCTTGGTTATTCTCTGTTGTTATGTAATAGTCAAAATCATTTTGAACGCATTCAGAATAATTTGGTGGTATTAGAGAAAAAACGGGTTGATGGGGTATTAGTTATGTGTTCTGAATATACACCAGACTGCCTTGATTTATTGGAAAATTTTTCAATGTTACCAATGGTGGTGATGGATTGGGGGCCTAGTAACGCTAAAACAGATCTTATTCAAGATAATAGTTTTAAAGGTGGATATTTAGCTACACAGTATTTATTAGAATGTGGTCATCGTCAAATAGGGATTATTTCTGGTGATTTAAATAAAACAATGGCAAAAGCACGTTACCAAGGTTTTCTTACTGCATTAACAGAAAATGGTTTAAAGGTGAATCCAGAATGGGTGAAAGAAGGGCATTTTGAACCTGAAGATGGTTATGAATGTATGCAACAAATTCTAGCATTAGAGCAACGTCCAACTGCAATTTTTTGTTGTAATGATACAATGGCATTAGGTGCAATGTCAGCAATTAATCAAGCGGGGTTAAGCGTACCAGAAGATTTTTCTATGATTGGTTATGATGATATTCATTCATCTCGTTATTATTCTCCGCCCTTAACAACAGTACATCAATCGAAGGTTCGATTAGGGAAAATGGCAATGGATCTTTTATTAAAACGTATTGAAGATAAAAATTGTCAGTCAGAAAAATTACAGCTACAGCCTGAGTTAGTAATTAGAAAATCGGTAAAAAAATTGAGTAGTTTTTACTACTCAATTTTTTAATGATAGTAAAAGATTAGATAATTTGTAATTTCGTTTGTAATTCTTTCGCACGTTGCAAGAAATCTTTACGTTCTTTACTGTTTAACGTGTTGTTAGTGCTAGGTAGTTTGACTGTCATTGGATTGACCGACACCCCATTAATTCTCAATTCATAATGTAGATGTGGTCCTGTTGAGCGACCTGTATTCCCTGAAAGGGCAATTCGCTGACCTTTTTTTACTTTTTGTCCGATTTTAACTAAAGGTTTGCTTAAGTGCATATAGATCGTTTCATATTCTCGACCATGTCGCAATACTACATAATGCCCAGCCCCTGCTTTTTGATACGAAATGCGAGAAACAGTGCCATCACTTGGTGCAATAATTGGAGTGCCAATTGGCATGGCAAAATCTACGCCTTTATGTGGGCTAATGCGACCAGTAATAGGGTGCTTACGTTTTGGATTAAATGGTGATGAAATACGATATGGACGTAAAGTAGGATAGCGAGCAAAACCAGTACCAATCGTTTCACCATGTAAGTTATAGTAAGAACCATTGTTTGCCTGAATTGCATAATAACTTTTCTTACCTGTAATAATATGAATAGCTAAAACATTACCTTGTCCTGTCAGTTTACCATCAATATATTCACGAGAGATAAGTAACGAAAAACGATCACCTTTTTTTAGGCGTGTAATTTCAACTTGCCATTGTAATGCTGAACTTAATTGTTTTATTTGTCGAGCAGTAAGTCCAAGATTTTTTAATGCAACATAAAGAGAAGAGTTAATTTCACCTGTTAAGATTTCTTCTTTCCAAATACCTTTTTTACTTATCATCTCTTTGGTAAATTTTCCATCTGCTTGGCGTTGAAAAATATATTCTTCTTTTTGTGAAATTTGCCAATCTAAATATTGCAAATTTCCATTTTTATCTATGGTCCAGTAAAATTGTTGACCTGGTTGTAAATTAGATAAAGATTTATCCACTTGCAATAATTCATGAACAGTATCAGCTTCTAAACCTGAAGAAGATAGAATATCGGCTAAAGTATCTCCTTTGGAGACGGTAGCATTGAATTGATTTTTAATTCGAATGGCTTGTTCTGCGGCATTTAATAAGTCATTAATAGCATCTTTCGCATCTTCAGGGAGATTAGCTTCATCATCATGAAAGTCTGTATCTATATCCTCATCATAAGAGGTAGGGTTAGGATCATTATTATCTGATGAAGCAATACCATCATTATAAGATTGACTAATTGGAGTACCTTGATTATTTGAAACAGTATTTGATTGATGATGTTGAATAAAAGGATATAAAACAGCAAATATTACTAAGGTTAGTAAAAAAAGTAATGTTACCGATTTAATCCTCGCTTGATGTTTTAACTGCTTCAATCTTTCCCTGGCTAATTTTATATGTTTCACAATATTCCTATTTCTTAATTGTCATAAATTTTGGCATTGTACCCTATAATTTGATAATGAACAAAATAATAAAATTAAATTGTGGGTTATTTACGCTTAAATGATTGGTTATGATCTATATTTACAACTTATTACATAAAATAAATGCAGAAGTTGACTTCTGCATTTTTTTATTCAATTTAAACCCGCTAAACGAGCCGCTTCTGGATTATTACCAACGATGGCATAGATATAATGTCCCAAACGAGTTTTATGGCAGTGCTATAGCCAAGAATTGCGACTATTGCAAAGATAATAACGGGTATAGGAATACCAAGTAGCAAGTAGATAGCCACGTCCCCACAAATGATAGCCTAAATCAAAGCCAGCTATTGGTGTACCATCATTAATCACAAGTGTTAAACCACGCCAAATAGTCATACCACCAAGTGTAATATAGACTCATCGGTAAGAATAACAAAGGCCATACCAATAGCCATAATCCTGAAAATAGAGACTTCAGTTAAGATATTGAAGTTATTTCGTTCAGATAAGAAAGCACTATTTGTAGCCAAAATAAAAATTAAGTAGATAAACAGTATTTGTACTGTTTATCTCAAAAACTTTAAGAATAATAATGAATACAATTATTAGTAACCTTTTATTTATTATACTTTTTACTGTAGATATGAAATATTGTGATAAAAATTAGCATACAAAAGATTCCAGATATAAAAATTATTTTGCTAAAATCCAAATAGTTAGATAACACGCCAATTAACCAAAATGAGAAAATCATTATCAAAGAGCATAGTGAGTTTACTGTAGATAAAATAGTTCCTCTATCATTTGGTGAAAGAGAGTGATTTAATAATACTCCGAGAGATGTATCTATAATCTCATAACTAATCAAAATTATAATGAAAGTTAAGGCCACCCATATACCGCCAAACATAAGAGAAATACTTAGAAAACATAACAATAGTAAGGAAAATAGTATTATTGACCTTTTTTCTCCAATTAAATTAGCAATCCATCCTGAAAATACCGATGAAAAAGCACTAAATAAAAAAGAAATAGAGTATATCCCGGAAATAAACAATAAAGAGAAATTATTATCTTTAAGAACCGTTTGATAATATAAGGTAATAGAAGAAAATACTCCTTGAAATATGGCAAGAGAAATGATCAATATATATATGTTTAATGATATATTGCGCAACATTTTAAATGTAGGAATATTTTCTCTGTCATGAATAAAATTTCTCTTATAAAAGTCTACTACAGAAAATAGAACAATTATTGCAATAAATTGACTAATAATTCCTAAATAAAATACTATATCCCACGCATTATTCTCTGCGATTACTCCTCCTAAGAAAGAGCTTATTGCCAAAGCAGATATAGAAATGAAGTTATATCTCCCTATAATCTTATGATATAACTTTTTTCTTTTCTTAAATAAAAGTTCATCATAAATTAATGATTGTTCTGTTCCTGATAGTAATGCAATACCAAATCCATAAATAATGAAGAAAATAAATACAGAGATATTATTTTCGGCAACAAGCATTCCTATAAGATAGATTATAGTACATACTAATCCTAAAAACATTGATATTTTTCGTCCAAACTTATCAGAAACGATTCCAGATGGAATTTCAAATATAAACATTGCTATATTTAATCCAATCTGAAAAAAAGGATATTTCATACATGGAAAATCCTTTACCTTGCAAATATATCATCCATAAGCTTCTTTCAAAAAACAGGCTACTAAAAAAACCAAAAATAAGTACCTTTGATATATTATTTAATTTCATAAACAAACCTTTTCATCTCAAATAATTCTAAACATTCTATAATAAAATCAATATCATCTTCAGTAAATTCATTTTTTAATGAGGTAAATATATCATTTATATCTATCGTTGGATTAATATTTCCTATCATACAAAAATCAATGTATTTATTGTAAATCATATTAGATAAACTATGTAGTAAATAGTCAATATTTCTACTCTCTAAATTAAGCCCTCTAGTATATTGGAATTTTGACTCATCTAAGCAGACCCATCCTATGGATTCAAAAATAGGTATGAATTTAGCTAATGCAGATTCGACATATAATATTTTATTAGGGTATATTTGGTAAATATGTTCTAAAAATACTCTTAACATACCGCATCCTCTTATAATGGGATGGAAGATTATTCTATATAGCACTTTTATTTTATTGTTTATATTTAGCAAGCTATTATTTTCTTCATCATTAGAATAGGGTTATCTAAAAACTAAAACGCCAACAATATTTCCTTTATATACTAATTTATAGTAATCTGCATTATAACTATTATTTATATGTTCTTCTGTTGAAGGGAAATAATGATATTTTTCTAATAATTTATATTCATGATATGTAGATTCTTCTATTATTATATCTTTTTTAAATGGATTACTTTGTGAGATAGGGATTAGTTTTAGATTAATGTTTGAATATAAATCAAATGATAAGTGGCAATCAGGGAAAAGATATTCCTTTATATTCTCATTATTTGATATTAATATAAATTTAAATTTATTAGAAAACCGTCTTAAATTGTAACTAATAAAATAGGCTGTATCTCTATCCAAATCACTGCAAAACTCATCACAATAAACATTTTTTATTCCATTGGAAAGAATTAAGGCAATTAAGAATCTGAACTTTTGGCCAGAAGAAAGGTTATTATATGGAGTTAAATATAAGTATGGTTCTGATAATCCAGAGATATTCAGAAAGTATATAGATTTTTTAAAAGAATATTTTAAAATATCTATTATAGGAAGATCACCATTACTTATTTTTATATCTTTTATACCTAGTCTCAGTAAGTTATCCAAAACAACGCATCCAATACCTCCAATCCCTAATAATAGAATTCTACTATTCGAGATAGTATTTTGAATATCAATTGGAGATCTAGGGTCTCTAGAGTCCATTAAACTTTCAATGAGGTAAATATTTCTGTCTAATTCAGAATTTCAGAATTTTCATAATAATGAGTATAGTTTTTTATAATTAAATTATATTCAATTAAAACTTCTACTAGGTCATTGGGTAAGTCGCTTAAACTCCATTCTCTTTTTTTAAGGAGAGAAAAATATGTTTGAGTATCATCAAAAATCTCAACACATTTAGTACCTAAAAGAATTTTGGTACTAAACTCATCATAGTAAAGCAAAGCATCTGTCTTTAATTTATAATTTTTCCCCATTTTAATAGCTCCAAACCTATTGACAAGAAACTAGCTTAATAGTGTAAGCAAAAATTCCTTTTAATTATAAAAGGTCTATATTCATTACTTTCTAAGTGAGGATATTTATGAACAATAATGCAACTCAAAATAAACCAATGAAAGTTACTGCAAAACACGTTAGAGAAACTGTCACTCGTTGCTAGTTTCTTTTAACTTCAATAATAAAAAAAGAGTTGGTTTCCAACTCTTTTTTTATTATAGGTCAACATAGTTGGCTCATGAAAATCATAAAACTATGCATATGGATAAAGAACTTTAGCGTTGAGTACAATAAAAAATATTCTAGGGTAGCCTAAAATCTGCCTATTCCATGGGCGGATTATTATGATGAATAAACAAGAAATTAAAGACTTAGCCTTTCTCATAATACTCATAATGTATATATATCTACGTTTCCCTTTTTTGAACTACAGTTAGTGAGGAAAATGAAGTTTTATCTAGAATGTATGCACACGGTATCATGAATAAGGAATGATAGCAGGTATTTACAAGGTTCTATTCGATATGGTGGCACAGACTATTTAGAAAATGATGTGTTAGTGTTGTATATTAGTTCAGTTTAAGCTCACTTATACTGTATTTGAACTAAGAGCAGATTTAGATATGCCGAGTATTTTTGCTGCATAAAATGCAAGTAGGAAACAAGCAAAAATTTGGGGATTATTAGAGGAATACAATTGAAACAACCCAACTAATCAAGTTGATCTCAAATATGTATCACATAGCTTAACTTCAGTGTATCAAGCACAAAAAATGTAATGAACTTAATTTTATATGTTTCACAATATTCCTATTTCTTAATTGTTATAAATTTTGGTGTTGTACTCTATAAATTGATAATGAACAAAATAATACAACCGATTTGTTGATTATTTACGCTTAAATAATTGGTTATGATCTATATTTACAACTTATTACATAAAATAAATGCAGAAGTTAACTTCTGCATTTTTATTCAATTTCAATTTAATTTAGCTTTAAATGGCTCCACGGCGATTTTTGGCATAGGTGTCGAAAGATACTGCGAGAATAATCACTAAACCGATAATAATTTGTTGATAGTATGCAGAAACGTCCATTAATACTAAGCCATTAATTAAAACACCCATAATAATAGCACCGAAAATTGTACCAGTGACTCGTCCATATCCCCCCATTAATGATGTTCCACCAATAACAACGGAAGCGATAACACGGAGTTCAAATCCAACACCAGCAACGGATTCAGCACTACCTAATCTAGCACTTAAAATAAACCCCGCTAATCCTGCTAATGCCCCCATCACAACATAAACACTGATTAAGGTGCGGTTAATATTTACACCCGCTAAACGAGCCGCTTCTGGATTACCACCGACTGCATAGACATAACGTCCCCAACGAGTTTTATGTAGTGCTATGTAGCCAAGAATTGCGACTATTGCAAAGATAATAACGGGTACAGGAATACTGAATAGATCGCCACGTCCCCACCAACGATAACCTGAATCAAAGCCAGCTATTGGTGCACCATCATTAATTACAAGTGTTAAACCTCGCCAAATAGTCATACCACCAAGTGTAATAATAAACGGAGGTAGTTTTAATTTTGTGATACCTAAGCCATTTAGCCAACCAATCGCAGTCCCCATAGCTAAGCAAACCACAATACCAATTAACCAGCTATATCCATGCCAAGCACCAACTTCAACCGTAACGGTATTGCTTCCTTTAATAATGTGGGCGGCAAAAATTGCACAAACGGCTAAAATTGAGCCGACGGAGAGATCTATCCCAGCGGTAAGAATAACAAAGGTCATACCAACAGCCATAATCCCGAAGATAGAAACTTCAGTTAAGATATTGAAGATATTTCGTTCAGATAAGAAAGCACTATTTTGTAGCTGAAAAAAGATAATTAATAAAAAAAGGAAGATCAAAACCCCAAAACGTTCAAAAAAAGCAACCAGATCTTTTTTTCCATTTTCATCAATAATACTAAGATTTTTTAACATATTCTCAAACATAAACGATTCCTTATATTGAGCTTAATTCATGGCGATTGACGCCTATAGCCATCATCGACATTAATTTTTCTTCAGTAGCATCATCACCGTGTATTTCTCCAGTAATTCGTCCTTCAGAAAGGGTGATAATGCGGTCAGAAATTGCCATAATCTCAGGTAGATCAGATGAGATAACCAAAATAGCAACCCCTTTTTTTGCCATATCAAAAAGAACTTGATGTACTTCAGACTTTGCCCCTACATCAATGCCACGAGTAGGTTCATCAACAATAAGTACTTTGGGATTCAGTGACATACATCGGGCAAGAATAATTTTTTGTTGATTACCACCCGATAATTTTCGTGCTTCTAAAGTAGTGCTTGCCATTTTTATTTTTAACGCATCACGATAGGCTTCAATTAAGTCCGTTTCTCGATTTTCATTGACGAACCAACGCAAGCTCAGTAAATTTTTCAGATTAGAGAGCGTCATATTAGTACGGATTGGCAAGCCTAAGACTAATCCTTCTTTTTTGCGATCTTCAGGTACTAAAGCAATGCCTTGGTCTAGTGCATCAAGTGGTGATTTAGCATGGTATCTTTGACCATTGAGTATGATCTCACCTTTTTGATAAGGATCTGCTCCAAATAAGCAACGTGCGATTTCTGTTCTTCCTGCACCGACTAAACCTGCAATTCCAAGAACTTCACCTTGATGAAGATCAAAATTAATATCATAAAGGGCAATGCCATGCGGATCTAATTCGGGTTTGTCTTTACATAAATTGCGAACAGAGAGGACAACAGGTGCATTTTCGTGGTGAGTCTCTGTGGCAGGACGGCGTGTAAAAGCAACATTTCTTCCCACCATCATTCTAATAATTTGATCTACTGTTGTTTCTGCTACTAGACCTTTTCCAGCAAATGTTCCATCTTGGAATACCGTAAAACGGTCACAAAGTGCAAAAACTTCATTTAAGCGGTGAGTAACATAAATAACACTTACGCCTCTCTGTTTTAAATCTCGTACAATTTGATGCAATGTTTCTACTTCTTTATCACTTAGTGCAGCAGAGGGTTCATCCATAATGATTAATTTAGCATTGAGCGTTAATGCTCGAGCAATTTCAACCATTTGTTGTTGTGCAACACTTAACCGTGAAACTTGAGTATTGGGAGAAATATTGAGTTTGAGATTGTTTAAAACTAATTGGGCTTCTTGTTCTAATACTTTTTTATCAACAAAACCGTGTTTAACAGGTTCTCTGCCTAAGAAAAAATTCTCAGCAACAGTCATATTAGGTAGGAGATTAAATTCTTGGTAAATAGTCACAATACCTTGTAGTTGTCGTTGATAAGGAGAATCATTTGTTGAAAGCTCTTTTCCTTGGAAGATAATTTGACCACTTGTTTGAGGTTGTGCACCAGATAATGCTTTTAATAAGGTTGATTTTCCTGCCCCATTTTCACCTAAAAGTGCATGAACTTCACCTTGGTTTATTTCAAGATGTACACCTTTTAGTGCCATTACGCCTGAGAAACTTTTCGTTAAATTTTTAACTAATAATAAGGGATTAGACATACTGACCTCACAAGATTGGTCTTTATCTCATTGGAGATAAAGACCTTTATTTATTATTACTGAACTTCGCTGATACGTTCGGCTTGAGATAGATTACTTTTAGTAATAACAATAGGAGCAAAATCTAATCCTGTAATTTTTATACCATTACGAATTTTGGCAGTAACTTGTTCTAATGCTGTTCTAACCGCATAACCCGGGCGTTGATCAGCTGTTGCGTATAGCCAGCCGTCTTTGATTCGTGCTAATGATTCAGGCGAAGCATCAAAACCTGTGACTATAATTTGCCCAGGTTTATAACCTAAAGAGGTAAGTGCTTCGATTGCCCCTAAAGCCATATCATCATTTGCAGCAACTATAACTTCAGGTTTAACTTTTAAAGTAGGTAGAGTACTTTCAATAATGCGTAAACCTTCGGAGCGAAGCCAATTCCCGGTTTGGTCAATGATAATCTCATATTGGCTACCACCTGCTTTAAAACCATCTCTAATGCCACGAGTACGTTCAATATTCGAACTTGAGCCAGGTTGTCCCGTCAACAAAATAATTTTAGCTCCTTGTGGGAATTTCGCTTTCACTGCATTAGCGATTTCCTCGCCCCCTTTATAATTATTTGCACCAAAATGTGGTACAGGTTGGCTTACTTGGACTTTACGATCTATGGTTACTACAGGGATTTTCTCAGCAATAACATCTTCAACGGCACTAGCAATAGCATTAACATCGTTTGGAGCGACAATCATTCCTTTTGCTCCTCGGATAATTGAATTTTCTAGATCTGAAACTTGTTTAGTGGAGTTAGTTTGACCATCTAATACTTGTAAATTAATGTTAAGATCTTTTGCTGCACTTTGTGCCGATTTAGAGAGTTGTACTTCAAAAGGGCTGGAAAGGTTAGGTAGACTAAAAATAACGAGTTCATTTTTAGCATAGACATTGCAAGCTAAACCTAAAGTTAATAGTGAAAGTGCAAACTTGTTAATTTTTTTCATATATTCCACCTATGATGCTGAATAAGTTGATGATTAGAATTTACATCAGCAGATACTGCATTTTGATGTGTCATTAATTAGAAATTGTATAATATGAATTATTTTATAGAATAAAATAATCATTAATTTATATTTATAAAATATTTATTTCATATTATATGAAAAGAATAACAAGATTTGTGTTACTGTCAATTTAGATTGCAATATTTATTTCATTTTTGTTAACCAGATCGCATAAAATGATTAGTTTTACAGAGAAAAGTAAAAAAACGAGCAAAAATAATTTACTCGTTTTGATGCCATAATTAGTTGTATTTAATGTGAAAAATTTAATTTTGTAATCGGTTTATATTAAGAAATAAATTTTTCTTCAAATTGTTTTATATCAATCCAACATCTTTGTTTAGCTGATTCGGCAATCGCTTCTAAGATCAGTGACACTTTATAACCTTCAAGAAAATCAGGGTATAACGGTTGATTATCAAGAATACCACAGACTAGATCTCGAATTTCTACCGTTTTTTGATCGTTGAAACCAATGCCATGCCCAGCACTGATACAAAAAGCTTGATAATCAGGGTGAGTTGGTCCAGTTAGAATAGTTTTAAACCCTTGTCGAGAAGGATTTTGATCGTGCAAATAGAGTTTTAATTCAGCCATTCTCTCTTGCGTAAAACTAATCGCCCCTTTTGTTCCTGTAATGACATAGGTGAGTCCCATTTTGCGACCACAAGCAATCCGAGAAGTTTCAATTGTTCCCATTGCGCCATTTTTAAAACGGAGTAGTGCAGAAGCTTGATCTTCATTTTCGACGGGAATTAAATGCGTTAAATTGGTTGGATCTGGGCGTTGGGTAATTAGCGTTTGCATATCACCACTTACACTAATGATATCTTCACCAACAAGATATTGTGCCATATTAATAATATGCGCTCCGAGATCACCGAGTGTTCCTAGCCCTGCTGTGGCTGTTAGACAATGCCAGTCAATGGGGGTATTAGGGTTAGCTAAATAGTCTTCATTGTGTGTGCCATAAAAATGGATAATCTCTCCTATTTCACCATTTTGGATAATCTGACGAGCTAATTGAGTGGTCGGATTTTTACTATAATTAAACCCAACAAGGGTTTTTACCCCATATTGTTGAGCTAATTGAGCCATTATTTTTGTATCTTTTGCCGTTAAGGCTAAAGGTTTTTCCGAATAGACGTGTTTGCCTTGTTTAATTGCGGCAATCGCAATGTCTTTATGTAAGAAATTTGGTGTACAGATATCTATCACATTGATATCAGGATCGGATACGATTTCACGCCAATCTCCGGTAGAGCGTTTAAAACCAAACTCTTTAGCTCGTTGAGCAGCTAATTCAGGTGTAATTTCGGCAAGGAAGTCCAATTCAATTTTATTTTGTAAATTAAAGACTGTTGGGGCTTGAGCATAAGCAATGGCATGGCATCGACCGATATATCCTGTGCCAATTAATCCAACTTTTAGTGTTTGCATAATTAGTCCTAGTGTTTTTAATGATAAAAAGCTAGAACAATGAGATGTTCTAGCTGATTAGGAAATTAAAGCGTTGGCATACTAAAAGCCGCACTTTCACGTAAATTATGATTTGTCCAACGAGAAGTAATGGTTTTCATTTTAGTGTAGAAACGCACACCATCTGGGCCATAAATGTTCAATGATCCAAAAATTGATGCTTTCCAACCACCAAAACAGTGGAATGCCATTGGAACAGGAATAGGTACGTTAATTCCCACCATACCAGCTTTAATATCGTGACTGTATTGTCGTGCGGCATCACCATCACTAGTAAAAATTGCACTACCATTACCATATTGATGAGCGTTAATTAAGTTTACAGCTTGCTGATAACTTTTAGTTCTAACAACGCATAAGACAGGGCCAAAGATTTCATCTTGATAAATTTTCATTTCAGGGGTAACGTGATCAAAAAGGGTGCCACCAATAAAATACCCATTTGGGTAGCCATCTACTTGATAGTTTCGTCCGTCAACAACAAGTTTTGCCCCTTCGGCAACACCTGAATTGATATAGTCAGTTACCCTAGCTAAATGGTCTTTTGAAATAAGTGGTCCCATATCATTTTCAGTTTGATCTTTAGATACAGTACCAGCACCAATTTTTAACGCTTGTATTTTTGGAATCAGCGTTTGAATGATTTTATCAGCCACTAGATCATCTGTTGTAACAGCAACCGATAATGCCATACAGCGTTCACCCGCTGCACCAAAAGCAGCACCTAATAGTGCATTTGCAGTTGTTTCAATATCTGCATCAGGCATAATTAGAGCGTGATTTTTTGCACCACCTAACGCTTGAACACGTTTTCCATATGCCGAACCAACTTGATAGATATATTGTGCAATAGGGGTTGAGCCTACAAAGCTGATTGCTTGAACACGAGGATCTTTTAGTAATACATCAACGGCTTCTTTATCACCTTGAATAACATTAAAGACCCCTTTAGGAAGACCCGCTTCAGTTAGAAGTTGAGCAAGGCGGAGAGAGAGGGACGGATCTTTTTCTGATGGTTTAAGTACGAAAGTATTACCACAAGCGAGGGCAATAGGGAACATCCACATCGGTACCATTGCTGGAAAATTAAAAGGAGTGATACCAGCAACAACCCCTAGTGGTTGCATCAATGAATAACTATCAATACCTCGCCCAACATTTGCTGAATATTCACCTTTTAATAGGTGTGGGATACCCGTTGCAAACTCTACCACTTCTAAACCTCTGGTTAATTCACCGATTGAATCGGAATAGGTTTTACCGTGTTCTTCTGTGATTAAACGAGCAAGTTGATCAAAGTGTTTTTCTAATAATTCTTTAAATTTAAATAAGATTCTAGCTCGGCGGAGAGGGGGCGTTTGAGACCAAGCAAGAAAAGCGGTTTCGGCGGCATTAATCGCACTTTCAACTTCATTGATTGTACTGAGTTTAACTTGTCTGATTTGTTCTCCAGTAGCAGGATTAAAAACTGGACTGATTCTATTACTTTGACTTTCAATCAGAGAACCATTAATAAAATTAGAAATAGTTTGTTGCATAGTAGCCTCACTAAGATAATGTAAGTGGGAAGGGAGAGATCCTATTTTAGGTTCTTTATAAGTTATACCGTTCAATACAATAAAACGATGAAATTTTTTTTTCAAATATAAAATAGTTAAATGAAATTTTTATTTCATTTTTGTGATCTAGGTAGAAATTTGAGAAAGATTTTCTATTCTGAAGAGAGAGAGTTGCTTATACTTAACTCCAAAATAAGTCTTTCTGAGATTGATTATGAGGAGCTTATAATGAGTAAGTTATTACTAAAATCGACTAAAACAAAGAGTGGTTTTCGGCAACAAGTGATGGCTAAAAATGTTGGTTGGGAATATGTTGGTTTTCAACTTCTCGCTTTAGAAAAAGGTGAGCAATTTATTTTTGATACCACAACCAATGAAGCTTGTTTAGTGTTAGTTTCTGGTTATGCAAGTTTTACTGTTGATGGCGTGTCCTATGCAGGTTTAGGAAATCGTCAAACACCATTTGAGCGTATTCCACCTTATTCCTTGTATGTGTCTTGTAACAAAATGGTTGATATTCGGGCAGAAAGCCCATTGGAATTAGCAATTTGCTTGGCACCAAGTCAAGGGAATTTTCCCGTCAGAGTAATTACTCCTGCTGAAGTTGGAGTAGAAAGACGGGGATATGGGAATAATAAACGTTTAGTTCATAATATTTTACCTGAAACAGAACCAGCAGAGAGTTTATTAGTCGTCGAAGTATTTACAGATGAAGGGAATACCAGTTCTTTTCCAAGTCATAAACATGATCAGAAAAATAGTTTACATGAAACTTATTTAGAGGAGACCTATTATCATCGTTTTAATCCCCCTCAAGGATTTTGTTTACAGCGAGTTTATACTGATGATCGTAGTTTAGATGAGTGTATGGCAGTTTATGATGGTGATGTGGTAGTTGTACCTAGAGGTTATCATCCTGTTGCCACTATCGCAGGTTATGATAACTATTATTTAAATGTTATGGCAGGTCCAGTAAGACAATGGCGTTTTAGCTGGGAGAAAGATCATCAATGGATTAATAGTGAAGATTACGCTAGAAAATTTAAATAATTAGTTTTTGCTATTGTCAAAAATTATCTTGTTATAATAAGAGTAATAATTGATCGATTGCTTGGGATAAAAGTAAGCGATCATGGCGATAATTAATATCATCAGCATTCAGTTTTCTTGCAAGGACTTTGATATTTAAACTTGTTTCAATGACAGTATTAGGTTGAGTGACAATACCATCAATGATAGAACCGCCTAATTGACGATGAATCCAATTAATACGTTGAGTGAGAGATAGGAAAGCAGCAGGACTATGTTCTAATCCTAAATTATCAATAAAGATTTTTTTTGCCTTGCTTTCGAGTAAGGCCATTTTAATTTCATCTAATAATAGCGGTGGCATAATACTTGTTAGAAAACTACCCGGACCAAATAAAATCACTTCGGCTTGCCTGATCGCATTTACCGCTTCTGTAGTTGCTGGGACTTGAGGAATTAAAGTTAAATTTTTAGGGGCGGTAGAAAGTTGATCAATGTTCACCTCACCGACAATTTTATTCCCTGAAGATAAAACAGCGGCTAAATGTACGGGGTGTTCAGACATCGGAATAATATATGGCTTAACTTGGAGTAATTCTCGGATCAGATTGACCGCTTCTAAAGGGCGGATCTTTATATTTTCTAATGCTTTAAGCATTAAGTTACCTAGGTTATGCCCAGCAAGTTCCCCTTCCCCTGTAAAACGATATTCAAATAAAGCGGATGCTGTACTAGGTTGGGTGATAATTTGATTTAAACAATTACGTAAGTCTCCCCATGCAATCCCCCCTTGCTGGTCTCTAATTCTTCCAGTTGAGCCACCATTATCGGTGGTGGTAACAATTCCGGTTAAACGTTCTTGCATAAAATTTAAGGCAGACATCACTCGCCCTAAACCATGACCACCACCAATAGCCACAATACGTTGTACTTGATTCAAGTAGCGAGTGTTATTGAATGTAGGTAGATGGGTAGGTATTGCGTTCATAAGTAATCCTTTTGTTAATTGCCATATAGTCTAACATTTTTTCGTTATTTTTTACATTTTAAAGGTATTCTTCTAGCTAAAAGCTTGTTTTTTCAGCTAAAATGGCAAATTCTATAATAGTTAGGTAACTTTATCTCAGGATAAGATGTAGCGATTGGGGGCAAGATGTTGGAAAGTTTAATGATCGTGTTATTACCATTATTTTTAGGATATACGATTAAAATACGCCGATTAGATTGGGTGAAAAAAATTAATCAAGGTATTACTAGCTTGATGTTTTTTATTTTATTTTTGATAGGAATTTCATTAGGTCAACTTGATGATTTTCTTCAACAATTACCTGTGATTGGCTTTACAGCTTGTCTCTTTGCTAGTGCAATTTTGATATGTAATCTGATCGTTTTATTTTTTTATGATAGAGCTTTCCCTCATACAGTAGTTGTACGTAAAGTTGAAATACCATCAAGGGCAGCATTATTTATTGAGTCGTTAAAATTTCCATTGGTGATTTTTATTGGCTTTATTTGTGGTGTGATAACTAAAACATGGTTAATTTTACCTCACGCATTGAGTACTTATGTTTTAGTATTGTTAGTTTTTTTAGTTGGAATACAGTTACGTAATAATGGGATTACATTACGTCAGGTATTTTTTCATCGTAGAGGCATTATTATTGCATTACTTGTTACTGTCAGTTCTTTGATTGGGGGGATTATTGCAGCATTATTCACTGATATGCCGATTGTACAAGGACTTGCTTTAGCATCAGGAATGGGGTGGTATTCGCTTTCGAGTGTTTTAATTAATGATGCTTGGGGAGCTGTATTTGGTAGTATCGCTTTTTTTAATGATCTGCTGCGTGAAATGGCTAGTTTTCTCTTAATTCCATTGTTGATCCATCGTTTTCGTTCAATTGGTGTTGGTATTTCAGGGGCGGCAGCATTAGATTGTACATTACCGATCATTCAACGTAGTGGTGGTATTGAGGTTGTCCCTTTAGCGATTAGTTTTGGTTTCGTGCTTAATTTAATTGTACCGATTTTTTTAGTATTGTTTACCAGTATTCCAATTAACTAATATCACGATAAAATTAAATTGCCATAAAAAATCCTATTTTGCAGTATAATAGATGCAATTAAAGAGTAATGAGTTAGTGAACCTAAATTTTGTATAGAGATCAAAATAAGGACTGAGAATGAGCCAGTTTTTCTATATTCACCCTGATAACCCTCAAACTCGTTTAATTAATCAGGCGGTTGAGATTTTACAGCGTGGTGGTGTGATTGTTTATCCAACCGATTCTGGTTATGCCTTAGGGTGTAGTTTGGGAGATAAAATCGCAATGGAGCGGATTATTGCCATTCGTCAATTACCCGAACAGCATAATTTTACTTTAGTTTGTAGTGATCTTTCTGAATTATCGACCTATGCAAATGTAGATAATATCGCATATCGTTTGATTAAAAATAATACCCCGGGAAAATATACGTTTATTTTAACTGCCACCAAGGAAGTACCACGTCGCTTAATGACGAAACGTAAAACGATTGGTTTAAGAGTACCAGATAATCGGATTGCATTAGCGTTATTATCAACCTTAGGCGAACCTATTTTATCCTGTTCTTTGATGTTACCTAATGAAGAGTATATAACCCAATCTGATCCCGAAGAAATTCGGTCTTTACTTGAAAAACGGGTAGATTTAATTATTCACGGCGGTTATCTTGGACAGCAGCCAACTACGGTGGTGGATTTAACACAAAGCACCCCTAAAATTTTACGTGAAGGTAGTGGTAGCATTACCCCTTTTATTTAAATTAATTTGAAAAGACGCTTGTGAAAGCGACAAGAGGAAAAAATGAATTTTAGAACAACAACCAAAAATAGTCGTACTTTTAACCGTACTTCTCAAGCTAGCAATAAAAAAGCTGGTCATAATCCTAAGCCAAATGATGAACGAAAAAATCACCGTTCTCCAAAGCGCCCTCTAAAGGTAGCTCAATCTTCTAAGTTAGTAGATGTTAGAACAACAGAGCAAAAAGTGGAACGAAATCGCAATGCTAATGTTCGAGCCAAAGCAAATACGACAGGGGAGAAATTACAAAAAGTTTTAGCAAGAGCGGGGAAAGGATCTCGGCGTGAATTAGAAACAATGATTTCTGCAGGTCGAGTTAGTGTGAATGGAAAAATTGCAAGTTTAGGTGATCGAGTTGAAATTAATGATGGCTTAAAGATTCGCATTGATGGGCATGTGGTTAATCTTGCTTTAGCACAGCAGGCAACTTGTCGGGTTTTAATGTATTACAAGCCAGAAGGGGAACTTTGCACACGCCACGATCCTGAAGGGCGTGCAACAGTATTTGAACGATTACCACGCTTAAAAGGTTCTCGCTGGATTGCCGTTGGGCGTTTAGATATTAATACATCAGGATTATTGCTGTTTACCACTGATGGCGAATTAGCTAATCGTTTAATGCACCCAAGTCAAGAAGTAGAACGGGAGTATTCCGTTCGCATTTTTGGGGAAGTGGACGAGAGTATGCTCCAACGTCTTAAAAAAGGTGTGCAGTTAGAAGATGGACCAGCTTGTTTTAAACAAATTAAAATAGGTGGTGGTAATGGGCTTAACCAATGGTTTGATGTTACTTTAACTGAAGGACGTAATCGAGAAGTCCGTCGATTATGGGAATCACAGGGTGTTCAAGTGAGTCGTTTAATTCGCATTCGTTATGGCAATATCAAGCTAAAAGGGCTACCTCGAGGAGGGTGGAGTGAATTACCCCTTGAAGAAGTGAATTATTTACGCCAATTAGTTGGATTACCACTGGAAACAACGACAAAAGTGGCAGTAGAAAAAGAGAGACGAAAAGTAAAAACGTCACAAATTAGAAAAGCAGTTCGCCAGCATAGTGCGATACGGAAAAAATCTGCCTATTAACATTATATGTGGTGGCTATCAGTGAGTGTAAAGGAGATATTTGATGAAATTACAACAACTTCGTTATTTAGTTGAAATCGTAAATCAAGATCTAAATGTTACCGAAGCCGCCAATAAACTTTATACCTCACAGCCGGGGATTAGTAAGCAAGTACGTTTATTGGAAGATGAATTGGGGGTTGAGATTTTTGAACGTAGTGGGCGGCATTTACGTAGTGTGACGCCCACTGGTGAAAAAATTATTGCTTTAGCTAGAGAATTATTAGTTAAAGCTCAAGGGATTAAATTAATTGCTGAAGAACATAATGATCCAGAAAAAGGTGGTTTACGAATTGCTACTACTCATACGCAAACTCGTTATGTTTTACCTGAGGTGGTTAAACGTTTCCGACAACGTTATCCTCATGTTAGTTTACATATTCATCAAGGTTCACCTCAGCAAATTTATCAAGCTTTGATTGCTGGAGAAGTTGATTTGGCAATTAGTACCGAAGCACAATATCTCTTTGAAGAAGCCATTCTACTTCCGTGTTATTTTTGGAATAGATCAGTGGTGGTACCGCTAGACCACCCTCTTGCTCAGAAACAAAATATTACTTTACAAGATCTTGGGCAATATCCACTGATCACCTACACTTTTGGATTTTATGAACGTTCTGAGTTAGATTTTGCTTTTAACCAAAAAGGCATTATTCCTAATATTGTTTTCACCGCCACTGATACCGATGTGATTAAAACATATATCAGAATGGGATTAGGTATCGGTATTATTGCATCAATGGCATATACTGAAAGTGATCAAGATTTGATTGCAATTAATGCTTCACATTTATTTAATCCAAGTATGACACAAATTGCATTTAAGAAAGGTAGTTTTCTTAGAAATTATATGTATGATTTTATTGAATTTTTTTCACCTCATTTAACACGTCAGCGTGTCGAACAAGCAGAAAGAGGGCGAAATAACCTTGAAGTGCAACAGCTTTTTGCCGATATTGAATTAATCTATAAATAATACTCTTTCTAAATATTGACATAATTTTACATAAATAAATTGAGTGAAATAATAAAATATTATGCTGCCAGACAATAACTATTAAGAGTTAAAAGCTGTTTGAAATGTTTTAGGTGGAATATTATAATTTAGCCTTTTTTAAAATAACATCAAAGTAAACTAACTATTTTTACTAAAATTAACTTAGTAAAAGAATAGTTTACGGTAAGAGTGATAAGGGGCGTAAAATGGATGTTATTAAGGGAACGATATTACTATTAATCGTTTTAGCAAGCTTTTCATTTTTCAGTATGAAAATGCCAAAAGGAATGAAAGCGATGGAGGCTTTGGCTGGAGCTGCAACTGCAAGTTTTCTGGTCGAAGCCTTTCAACGTTTTGTCGGTGGTGATTTACTAAAAATAGCGTTTTTAGGTCAAGTTGGTGATGCTGCTGGTAGTATGGGAGGTGTTGCAGCAGCTATTTTAGTGCCATTAGCATTAGGGGTTAATCCTATATATGCGGTTTTAGTTGGGGTATCGGTAGCAGGATTTGGTATTTTACCCGGGTTTATTGCTGGCTATGTTCTTTCCTTTGTGATTCCAATTTTAGAAAAACGCATTCCAAAAGGAGTAGATTTGATCGTTATGATCTGTTTTATTGCACCTTTAGCGAGGTTAATTGCAACAGGTTGTGATCCTTTGGTTAGTTCTACTTTGTTAAATATTGGTAAAATTTTAGAATCAGCCTCACAGTCAAGTCCGATTTTAATGGGAATTATTTTAGGTGGGGTGATCACTGTGGTTGCAACTGCACCCTTATCTTCAATGGCATTAACTGCAATGATGGGGTTAACTGGTGTACCGATGGCAATAGGTGCATTATCTGTTATGGGATCATCTTTTATGAATGGGGTGTTTTTTCATCGAATGGGATTTGGTGATCGCAAAACGACAATAGCGGTTGCGATTGAACCTTTAACACAAGCTGATCTAATCTCAGCCAATCCAATTCCAATTTATGTGACTAACTTTATTGGTGGTGCATTAGCTGGAGTGATTGTCTCACTTTTTGGCTTAGTTAATGATGCAACTGGGACTGCAACACCAATTGCAGGTTTAATGGTTATGTACGGTTTTAATGATCCAATGACAGTAACCAAAGTCGCCTTAATGTGTGCAACCGCAGGAATTTGTGCTGGTTTCTTGGGTTCAATAATCTTTAAAAATTATAAAATTAAAACGGTTGAGCAAATTAGAGGAACAAATTACCGTTAAATTGAAGTGAATTAGGGAGAAAGGAGAATTATAAATAAAAAATAATTTTCCTTTTTATAAAATAAAGCCTTGTAGATACAAGGCTTTATGCTAAAGGCTTCCTAATTTTGCTTACAGATCATCAATAATTAAATAAACCTGTTTGACAGGACCGTGAACACCAATCACTTTTACTAATTCAATATCCGCTGTTGCACTTGGACCAGAGATAATATTGATACAAGAAGGCATACGTTCTCCTTGTTGTGCTTTTTCATCTAGAATTTTAGCTAATTGAGCTACACGAGGTAGAATAGTACTCTTTCTTAACACAATAATCGAGACAGGTGGTAAAAGGCTAACAGAACGTCCATTGTGTGGTGATGAGAAAAGTACAACTCCGCCTGATTCAGTTAATCCGTACTCTGCAAAAACAATCCCAATATTCGCATTTGCTGCAAAATGACGATCTTCTTCCGCTGTTGTAGATGACCAAACACGATGCGGATATTTCTCACAAACTGTATTTGTAATGCCATACTGTTGTAAACGTTCATCATCATTTAAGATGACATCACCTTCACCATATTTTTGACACAGTTCTAAAATCGTTGTTGAAACTTGCTCTGGTTTAGTTGTAACACAATCAACGGTTAAATCATTTGCTGTTTGCACAAACTTTTGATAACGCTCTTCAAAGGAAAGATCTGTTAATCGAGTAGTAGGATAATCATTGATATGAGGATAGCTGCCGACAGCTTCGGTTCGCATTGGACGTCCTAACTTATTTGCGAGGCGTTCTAAAAATTGTTGACGGTTATGTTGATCCATAATTATCCCCTTCCTTATTTACTACCATTTGTTTTGTTTGAACGTTGTTTAAACCAACTACGGAAACTTTCACCGTCTGGTTTTGGTAAATCACGGGCTTTAGTCCATTCACTGATGGCACCAACATTGATCGGTGCTTTACCATTTTTAATAAATTGCCCCATGACTTTAGCTCCAACATTCATCCCGACTTTCCAAAAACTTGGGTGTGAATTGGCAAAAGCAAAGGCTTTGACAGATAATTTTTCGATGTTATCTGTTTTACCGAGGCTAACAATTTTACGACGATGTTCTAGTAATAAGTTTGATAATGGAATTTTCACTGGGCAAACTTGATTACAAGCCGTACAGAGTGAACACGCATAAGGGAGTTCTTTAAATTTCTCATATCCACCAATCAGAGGCGAAATAACAGAACCAATTGGTCCCGGATAGATAGAACCGTAACTATGCCCACCAATTTGGCGATAAACAGGACAGGTATTTAAGCAAGCACCACAACGGATACAACGTAATACATCATTAAATTCACTTCCTAATGCTTTAGAACGCCCATTATCGACAATGACTAAATGGAATTCTTCTGGACCATCAGTTTCACCAGTAAGGCGAGGACCAGTTAACCAAGTGTTATAGCCAGTTAATTTTGCTCCTACCGCACTACGTGCTAATAAAGTGATTAATACATCGACCGCTTCAAAACTTGGTGCTAGACGCTCCATTCCCATTACTGCAACGTGGATTTTAGGTAGGGTAGTAGCCATACGCAAGTTACCTTCATTGGTTACTAAGCAGATACTGCCAGTTTGAGGAACCGCAAAATTACAGCCACTGACTCCCATATCGGCGGTTAAAAATTCTTCACGAATTTTATTGCGGATAAAGAGCGTCATATCTTCAGGGGTTTCAGCACCTTGATAGCCCAATTTTTCGTGTAATACTTTACGAATTTGATGGCGATCTCGGTGAATTGCAGGGACAACAATGTGTGAGGGTTTATCATCAGCAATTTGAAGAATATATTCACCAAGGTCAGTTTCAACAACCTTAATGTTTTCAGCTTCTAATGCATGGTTCATACCGATTTCTTCAGTAACCATTGATTTTGATTTTACGACTTTTTTAACCCCTTTTTTTACCGCAAGATCTTTAATATAACGGCGAGCATCTTCATCTGTTTCAGCAAAATAAACATGCCCACCATTTTGGGTTACTTTTTCTGATAATTGATAGAGATAAGCATCTAGGTTTTCTAAAACGTGGTTACGGATAGCTTTTGCTTGGTCACGCCAATTTTCCCAATGGCCTAATTCATCCACCATTCTTTGACGATTACCACCAATACGTTCTTGTGCCATTGCCACGGCTTTACGCATAATTTGATCGTGAAGTTCTTCATTGACGTGCGTTTTAAAAGGAATTTGACTGGTTTGAATAGACATATTTTCTCCTTAGCGACTCATCAACACTTCAGCAATATGTAATACTTTAATTGGGCTACCTTCACGATGCAAACGTCCCCCAATATTAATTAAGCAACTTACATCCGCACCGATCAAATAATCTGGTTGGACTTCATTAATATGTTGTACTTTTTCAGTTACCATTTCTCCTGAAATCGCTGCCATTTTTACTGAGAAAGTACCACCAAATCCACAACAAGTTGTTTGATTGTGGATAGGTAATAATTCCAATCCCTCTACTTCTTTTAATAATGCTAAAGGCTCATCCACAATACCAAGTTTACGGAATAGGCTACAAGATGGGTGGTAAACCGCTTTTCCCGGTAATTTTGCACCAACATTAGTGATACCAATGTGGTTTACGATAAAGTCTGTTAAATCATGAAAGCGATCTGCAACTTTTTTTGCACGTTCCGCCCAATCAGGCTCATCTTTTAGATATTCAGGGTAATTTTTAATCGCATAAACACAAGAGCCAGCGGGTGCAACGATAGGGTAGTCATTTACTTCAAAAGTGGTAATGGTATTTTTAATCCCTGCGATTGCATCATTCAAATAACCACTATTTAGTGCAGGTTGCCCACAACAGCCTTGTTTTTCAAGGAAAGTAATTTCACAACCGAGCTGTTCTAGTAATAGAACACTTTGTTTGGCAACGTTCGCTTTTACTGCATCACCAATACAGGTGGCAAAAAAATTGACGTTCATAAAGCCTCCAACAATAAAAATATAGATCTAATAAAGGTCTATTTAATTCCCTAAATAGACCCTGAAATAAAAAATTAGAGATAAGATAATATTAATTAGTAATGATTGAACAGCATTATTACTACTAGGGGTGTATCTTATACTTTAATCCTTATTTCGGCAATGCCATAGGATTAAAGAATAGTACGGCAACGATTGCTGCGATAATACCGTAGATCACCATAGGGATAACTGTTTTCTTAATAATATTTCCTTCTTCTTTTTTCAGATTTAGGATTGTACATACTGCAACGATATTATTAATACAAACCATATTACCCATTGCACCACCAATAGATTGTAATGCAAGGATTAAAGAGGTTGATAATCCTGTTGTTTCAGCAATCGAAAGTTGGATACCGCCGAAAGTTAAGTTTGAAACAGTGTTTGAACCAGAGAAGAATGCACCAATAGCCCCTAAATATGCTGAGAAGTAAGTCCAATATTGTCCTGTTGCATCAGCAAAGCCTTTACCAATGGTCTGTACCATAGAGTCTGCACCACCTACGAGCATTAATTTCACCATAATTAAAGCACCAAGTAAGGCAAAAAATGGTTTTTTCACTTGCTGAAAACTGACTGAGAAAATAGATCCTGTATCTTTCGCACTGGTTTTAAAGATAGCGATAGAGATCAATACAGTGATAACAAAAGGAATAAGTGCAGGAACATATAGGGTTTTATAGCTACCACCAACAGCTTGCCCAAAGATATTTTTCAGACTTAGGATTAAAGCATGGCTAATTTCAAATTGACCTAAATAGCCAAGAGAAACACTAAACCAAGTTGTCGCATCATTTAACATACCTTTAATGCCTAGTTGTTGAATACGAGTAACTATTAAGATTGCAATCAACAATACCGTTGGCAATAATGCTTTGATTACTGCACGAGTTTCCATGGATTGTTTCATTTCTGAGTTATCAATTTTTTGTAACCCAACACCTAAGTTTGCTAAGAAGATAGAAATTAATAGTCCAATTGCACCACCCACTAATGCTGGAAATTCATAATTTACTTGTGCTAACAGGACATAAGGAATTGTACAAGCAAGGATACTTAGATAGATGAAGACGATATTTTTCTTAATATCTTTAGTATCAATGACAAAACGTAATGCCATTAATGGAATAATGAGTGCGGCAAAGAAATGAATAATAGAGGTCTGTTGACCAATTTCAAGCAGTGTTTGGTTACCTAGATTTAATGGTGCAAAACCAAACCAAGTTGGTGTCCCCACAGCTCCGAAAGATACAGGTACAGAGTTCATTACTAAGGCAAAAATAGCAACACGTAATGCTGGAAAGCCTAAACCAACTAAGATTGGTGCAGCAATAGCAGCAGGTGTACCAAATCCAGAAGCACCTTCGATCATAAAGGCAAAAGCCCAACCAATAATCATAAGTTGGGCTACGGGATTAGGATTGATATTAGATAACCAGCTACGTAATACATTCATTGAACCAGTTACTTCCATCATTCGGTTGAAAAGAATTGCACCGAAAATGATGGTAATTGGGGTTAATGTTGAAATTAAGCCTGATACGATATTCGCATTTAAAAGACCAAAATCATTTTGGAAGTAGAATATTTGTAGTAGATAGACCAACAGTGCAGTAATTGGTAATGCAATGTAGGATGGTAAACTATTACGTTTTACCATTAAATAAATGAGTAAAACGATAGGAAAAATACTTAGAAATAGGCTCATAAGTAGTCCTCAAATTTTAAATTAATGGTTTTATTCATAAAAATGAAAAGAATTTCATATTCTGTTACAACAATGTTAATGATAAAGCAATTTGAAATTATTGCTATATTATATCTGTGATAAACTTCACAAATTAGAAACAAATTTGTAATAATTCCACTAATTGTAAAAAAAATAAGCAAAAGATGTTGTTTTTACTAACATTAAATAATCTATTTAACATTAATTAGAGATTGAAATATGAACATATAATTAAATTTATTTAAACATTTTTTTAAATAATATTTATTTTTTTGAATGAGTATTTTTTTAAGAAATATTATTTTTATCATATCCCCATTGTTTGATTAAAAGTGTAATAGCGGCTTCTAATTCTTGAGGAGAAAAATGACCAAAGCCTAAAACAAATAATGTTTGTTTAGGGTGTTTGATAGGATAGGTTTTAAT
Organism: Mergibacter septicus; assembly: GCF_003265225.1. Taxonomy (NCBI): domain Bacteria; kingdom Pseudomonadati; phylum Pseudomonadota; class Gammaproteobacteria; order Pasteurellales; family Pasteurellaceae; genus Mergibacter; species Mergibacter septicus. Next base: position 628,510 of record NZ_CP022013.1, read on the forward strand.
TCCACCAGCTAATGCTAATTGTTGTAATTCCAGCAGAGAACGCTGTTCTTTGCTGAGTTCAATTAATAAATAAAAACCAACTTGTTCACCATAGTAATGAATTTTATCTCGATATGGGTGGAGTAATTTACATAATAATTCCATTTTTTTTCGGTATGTTGTTCGCATACGATAAAGGTGTTTTTCAAAATCACCCGATTGGATGAATTTTGCTAACAGTTGTTGGTTAATTCGAGGAACGGTGCAGTGAGAATGGTAATTTAGCTGGCGATATTGTGCTAATAATATAGGTGGTAGGACCATAAAGGCTAATCGTAAAGAAGGCATTAATAATTTAGAAAAAGATCCTAAATAGATTACTTTACCTTGTTGATCTAAATATTGAAGTGCGGGGATTGGTCGTCCTTTATAACGAAATTCACTGTCATAATCATCTTCAATAATAAAACGAAAATTTTCTTGAGATGACCAATTTAATAATTGATGGCGTTCTGCGATGGGTAATACATTTGAGTATGGGTACTGATGCGATGGTGTTAGATATAATAAATTGACGGGTAACTGGTTAAGTGATGCAAAATCAGTTTTATATTGCCCATTTTTTTGTTCATCAGCAATCAGGGGAAATTTAATGACTTTTTTCTTTCGTTCTAAAAAAAGTTGTTCAACACTAGAATAGCCATAATATTCCATTCCACACACAATATCTTGTTTAGGATCAAGCTGTTCTAACAGGATTAATAGTTTTGATAAGCAAACTTCAACGCCAGCACCTATAATAATTTGATCAATTTCACAATTTACTCCCCTTGAGTGATAAAGATATTGACGGATTTGTTCTCTTAATACCTTATCTCCTTGTGGATCGCCTAAGTCTAATAAATTGTTATCAGTTGATGCAAATAAGAGTTTGAACTGTTTTTTCCAACTGGCAAATGGAAAAAGAGTGGTATCAATTCGATGTGGAGTGAAGTCATAACGATAATGGTTTTTAGGATTATCAGTTGGTGGTGTCGGAGAAATCGCTGGAGGAGTGAAATAAATCGAGCTATCGAAACTAACAAAAAAACCACTGCGTGAGCGGGATTCGATATATCCTTCTGCTTGTAATTGTGCGTAAGCAGTCTCAATCGTTGTTTGGCTTACGGCTAGAAAATCAGCGAGTTTACGTTTTGAAGGTAGTTTGGTTGCAAGTTTTAATCTTCCGTGATCAATATCTTGTTTAATTTGCTGGTAAATTTGTAGATAGAGAGGAATAGGTAACTCTTTATCTAATTTGCACACAAAATTTTGCATAACAATTAACTGACCCTTTTAATTTTAACAAAACTGATACTTTTAATCATACCTGAATGGATCAAAATAGAGCAACTAAATTAACAAATAATTAGTTTTAATTGTTAAACATTTCTAATCATTAACCAAGAGGAAAAGATTATGCAAAAGATCGCAGGGAGTGAAATTGTAAAACGAGGTATGGCACAAATGCAGAAAGGTGGTGTGATTATGGATGTCGTCAACGCCGAGCAAGCCAAAATAGCTGAAGCAGCTGGGGCTGTTGCTGTTATGGCATTGGAACGAGTGCCTTCTGATATTCGAGCTGCAGGTGGTGTAGCAAGAATGGCAAATCCTAAAATTGTGAAAGAAGTGATGAATGCGGTATCAATACCTGTAATGGCAAAAGCGAGAATAGGGCATATTGCTGAAGCAAGAGTATTAGAAGCGTTAGGGGTTGATTATATTGATGAAAGTGAAGTATTAACACCCGCCGATGATGAGTTTCATTTACTAAAAAGTCAATTCACTGTGCCTTTTGTTTGTGGGTGTCGTGATCTAGGTGAGGCGTTACGGCGTATTGGCGAAGGAGCTGCAATGTTACGTACAAAAGGTGAACCGGGAACGGGGAATATTGTTGAAGCTGTACGTCATATGCGAAAAGTTAATGCACAAGTTCGTAATCTTGTTGCAATGAATGATGATGAATTAATGACAGAAGCAAAACGCCTTGCAGCACCATATGAATTACTATGCCAGATTAAAGCGTTAGGACGTTTACCTGTGGTTAATTTTGCTGCAGGTGGGGTTGCAACTCCAGCTGATGCTGCTTTAATGATGGAATTAGGAGCTGATGGTGTATTTGTAGGATCGGGTATTTTTAAAGCTGAAAATCCAGAGAAATTTGCTCGAGCTATTGTCCAGGCAACAACCCATTATCAAGATTACGATCTGATTGCACGTTTATCTGAAGAATTAGGTGAACCAATGCGTGGTATTGATATTGCCACTTTGAATCCAGCAGACAGAATGCAAGAACGGGGTTGGTAAATGGACATTAAACCAAGCATTAAGGTGGGTGTATTAGCCTTACAAGGTGCAGTTAGCGAACATATAGACCAGCTAAAATCACTCGGAGTAGAAGGAGTAGCGATTAAACAGGTTGAACAATTAGAGCAAATAGATGCTTTAATCTTACCTGGTGGTGAAAGCACTACGATGGGTAAATTGATGCGAGAATATGATTTTATTCGTGCGATTCAACATTTTGCTGAAACAAAACCAATTTTTGGTACTTGTGCGGGGATGATTTTACTAGCAAAAATTATTCAAGGAGGAGAAGATCCTCATCTTGGATTAATGGATATTGCAGTGCAACGAAATGCTTTTGGACGTCAGATTGACAGCTTTCAAACGGCATTACCCGTTATCGGATTAACAACCCCTTTTCCTGCAATCTTTATTCGAGCTCCTTATATCGCTGAGTTGTTGAAAGCTGATCAAATAGAGGTTTTAGCAACGATAGATGGTAGCCCTGTATTGGCACGACAGAAAAATCTACTGGCTTGTGCCTTTCACCCTGAATTAAGCCAAGATAATCGGATTATGCAACTTTTTCTGACAATGATCCCAAATTATCAAGGCTAAGAGTTTAGCTTGCAGAAAAGACACTTTTTTTTGCTTAAAAATAAAACAGGCAATAAAAATGTCTGTTTTATTTTTTTAACTTAAATTAATGATTAAAGAAAATAGTAATGACTTTTTTTACACCATCTACTTTACTTGCAATTTGAGCCGCAGTTAGTCCTTGTTCTGGTGTAACTATTCCTAATAGATAGACAATCCCATCTTCAGTAATTACTTTTAAACGACTAGATTTAACTTTAGGATTAAGAAGTAAATCAGATTTAATTTTGCTTGTAATCCACGTATCTTTTGTTGCTTGCGTTAAGCTAATTCGTGGTGATACTTGGATATAGTTATAAATATCTATGATATTTTTTACTTCACGTGCGAGATTATAAGCGGTTTCTTTTAATGCTTCAGTTGGTACAGTACCAATTAATAATACTCGCCCACTATACACCACTGGTGTTACAGATCCTTGTTGCTGTAATTGTTGGTTACGTTGTAACACTCGGATTATCTCAAATTCAGTATTTTGATCATCAAGTTGTGTTCCTGTACTTCTTGGATCGGCTGCAATGTTGGCTACAACTGCTGTTCCACCGACAACAGCAGCGACACAGCCTTGTAATCCTAAACTGACACTAAGTAAGAGGGCTAATTTTGTTAGTTTCATTCCAATTTCCTTATAGTTAATGCTGATCTGGATTAGGATCTGAGATGTGGAAACAGTTCCTGTTCTAATAATTCAGATAAGGTATTAATAATAAATAAATGTTGTTCTAATACTCTTGGCTCAAGTTGTGCTGACACACTAATTTCAACATCATCTGCTGTCAGTAATTCACTAATTTGAGTGGCATTAGTTGTAGAGATGGCAAGTATTGGGATAAATTTATTTTTTGCTATTCGTAATAATGGAAGGACATCTTGTGTATTGCTCTTTGATACTAAAACAACCAAAAGATCACCTTTATTAGCACAGGCGTTGAATTGTTTTTTAAAAAATTCTTCTGAGGTGTTATCTGCTAAAATTGTTGTCCCAACGGTGCCATCAAAAGATAATAAGATAGCAGGAAAGCTGGGGCGGTGGCAATGATAACGGTGAAGTAGATTGGTTACCAAAAGCTGTGCATTACTATTTGACCGTCCTAGCCCACAAACAATAATTTTATTCCCATTTATTAAGCAAGACGTAAGTGCGTTGACCCCTTGTTGAATTGCAACGGGTAGTTGTTCTGCATCAGATTGTTGTTGTTGAATGCTTTGCTGATAAAGGGATTTGATTTTATTTAACATAGTATTTTTTTATCTCGAAGGCGGCTATTGTTGTTCAAATTATTTTAATTATTTATTTCAATAAAATTTTTCCACCAGTGTAACTGATGTTGATTACCATCAAAAGTGATTAAATCAAAACGACAATCTATGGTTTCTAAACTTAATTGATGTTGTGCCAACCATTGATTAGCCGTATTGATTAAACGTTGTTGTTTATTATAAGTAACACTTTCAATTGCTGAGCCATAATGTTGGTGTTTACGTTGGCGAACTTCAACAAAAACTAGCGTTTGCTTTTCTTGCATAATTAAATCCAATTCACCTCTTTTAAATCGTTGATTCGCAGCAATAAAACGTAACCCTTGTTGTTCAAGGTATTGTCTTGCCTTTTGTTCAAAGATTGCACCTTGTTGAGTGGTATTGAATTTATTTCGCATTATTAATTAATCGTTTTTAATGTGCCATTATCATAAAGATACCAAGTCAGTTTACGTTCGATTTGACAAGCACTGTTTGCGGTCAATTTACCCGTAAAACCATTAAAATGATAATCAGGGATAGCTTGGAAGGCTTGTAGGTTATTAATTAAACTCCAAGCATCTGCTCCCATCGCATATAAACGAGTAAGAGAGTAATCTCCGTTCGTTGCCATTAAGGCTGTTTTATAATCACGACTATCAGTTTCACTTAAAAGAGGAATATCGCTGAATTTTACGCCATTCATACCTAAGCGGTAATCCACTCCTGCATTAGGGGAATGGCTACGTGAAGAAGCATATAAAGTAATTTGATCGGCAACAACGGAATTATTTAAAGTGGTTTTTAATTGTTGTGATTGGAGAGCATTTGCTGTTGCAGCGTAGATAGCATCATTAGGTGCAGTGATATTGACAGGGATATATACTTTGTTTTTATCTTCATTTTTTGGTGGTGGCGGTAAAATACCAGCAAGGATATCACTGATGTTGTCATCATTTTCATAGTAATTTGTTTCGGCATCATATCCACTGAGTTTTCGCCATTCATTATTAAAAGCAATAGCAATCCGACGACCTAACGTATTTTGAGGAGCAAAAATTAATGGTGTACGACGCCCATCTTGCCAGATCTGTTGTGCTGCATTGATTGCTTCATCTTCAGGTGATAGAGCAAAATAACAGAGATTAGTTTTGGTTTGTGGCGTAGTTGAGGTATTTAAAGCAAGCACTTTAAGTTGTTTCAGGTTTGCTCGTTGTAGCATTATATCTACGTTTGTTTTTAAGAGAGGACCAACAATCGCCTCTGCTCCTTCTTGACGTGCTTTTTCTATAATCTGAATAATATTACCTTGTTGGCTATCATAAATTTTTACACTGATAGGGGAGTTTCCTTTTGCGGCTAGAAAACCTTGTTCAATTGTTTTTCCAATTAATTGCCCATTCCCACTTAATGGTAGGATCAGAGCGATTTGATGTAAATTACTTGCTTGAAAAGTAGCGACACGCTGTAATGCCGTAGGTAATAAATAAGTTGCAATATGGCGAGGGTGAATCACTTTCCATTGTTGTAGTGAGGCACTTAATTGAGCTGGGTAGCTTAAATTATCATTATACAATTTGATCAGATCTAGCCAGCCTTGTAGTTCAAGTTGATTATCATTTACTGTAATATTATTTAGTTGATCTGCTGGGATTTGACGTAATATAGCCCAGATTTGATCATTATTTTGTTGTTTTTGTGCTAGATCGGTGGTGAGACTTTGGTGTTTAATTAAGGCTTCTATCGCTTTTATATAGTTGCCTTGATTTAACTCTACTTGAGAATCAATTTGATAGTAACGACTTTGTTGTGTTGGCGTTAATTGATTAAAAGGAAGATCTGACAATAAATTTTGTGCTAGTTGATTGTGAGTTTGTGCTGCAGCCAAAGCGGCATTTAACAAATTTTTCTCTAACATTTGTTCAGGTGTATTTAGATTTGTAAGTGAGGTTAATAAACTTTCTGCTTGAGCTAGTTTATTTTCTCTGATTAATGCCTGTACTGTTAGTAAAGCAAAATCATTGCGAGAGGTATGATTGGTTGCTATTTGCATTTGATTACGATAGTAATCAGCACTAGCATAAGCGGTTTGTTGTAAGAGATTATTTGTTTGTTGTGTGAAAGTTGAAAGACAACCTGTTAGACTGTATCCGATGAAAAAAAAAGCTAAAAATTTCTTGACATTAAGATGTGGTAATGAAATAGCCATAAAATATTGCCTAAATTGGGTTAAATTACATTAAAATATACACTATTTGCCGATCTTACTTATCTTGATAAGTAAAATCAATTCATTAGCACAATCTAATTTATTTGCCTAGAAAATTATTAAGCCTAGAGAGAAAGAAATGAATAATACATTTGGGACACTTTATATTGTTGCCACCCCAATTGGGAATTTGCAAGATATTAGCCAAAGAGCATTAGAGGTTTTCCAACAAGTTGATCTCATTGCTGCTGAAGATACTCGGCATAGTGGTTTATTATTAAGCCACTATGCGATTAAAAAGCCGTTCTTTGCTTTACATGATCATAATGAACAGCATAAAGCGAGTTTATTAATACAAAAATTACACCAAGGACAGAATATTGCTTTGATTTCAGATGCTGGTACACCATTAATTAGTGATCCCGGTTTTCATTTAGTACGGCAGTGCCGTCAAAATGGGATTAAAGTTGTGCCTTTACCCGGAGCTTGTGCTGCAATTACAGCATTATGTGCATCAGGGATAGCATCTAATCGCTTTTGTTTTGAAGGTTTTTTACCAGCGAAAAGTAAAGGCAGACGTGAACGTTTACAACAAATCGCTAAAGAAGAAAGAACCTTAATTTTCTATGAATCTCCTCATCGAATTTTAGATACTTTGCAAGATATGTTGCACTGTTTTGGTGAGAAACGTTACTTAATGCTCGCTAAAGAATTAACCAAAACGTGGGAAACTTTTTATGGCGATCAAATCGGAGCAGTAATTGAATGGTTATTAGCGGATCCTAATCGTCAAAAAGGTGAAATGGTATTAATTGTAGAAGGCGTGAGTGCGAGTACAGAAGAACAGTTGCCTGCTGATGCTTTATTTGCCTTAGAGCGTTTATCTCAGGAGCTACCACTCAAAAAAGCAGCCGCTTTAACTGCAGAATTATATGGTTGTAAGAAAAATGATTTATATCGTTATGGCTTAGAACATTTTTAACATTTATCCTGTTTAAAGAAGGTGTAACTTTGTATTTTACCTTTTGTCTAATGCTTTTGTTATTTAAGGAAAAGATGTAGAATGCACGGTTCATTATAAAATTGTAAATTAATGCATAAATTTTTATTTTTTAAATGTTTTCCGAACCGCAGTGAAATGAGGGTGTTATGACAAGTACGGAACAAGTAAAAACCACGATAGAAACTCAAGATAAACCGACAAATTTTATTCGCCAGATTATTGATGCCGATCTTGCGGCAGGAAAACATCAGCAAGTTCATACTCGTTTTCCACCAGAACCTAATGGGTATTTACATATCGGTCATGCGAAAGCAATCTGTGTAAACTTTGGGATTGCACAAGATTATAACGGACTATGTAATTTACGTTTTGATGATACCAATCCAGTCAAAGAAGATTTAGAGTATGTTGAATCGATCAAACGTGATGTTGAGTGGCTAGGGTTTCACTGGCACGGTGAAATTCGTTATTCTTCAGACTATTTTGATGCTTTTTATCGTTATGCGATAGAATTGATTGAAAAAGGGTTAGCTTATGTAGATGAACTTTCTCCAGAAGAAATGCGTGAATACCGTGGAACTTTAACCCAAGCGGGTAAAAATAGTCCATATAGGGAGCGGAGTATTGCTGAAAATCTTGCTTTATTTGAAAAAATGAAAAATGGTGAGATTGAAGAAGGAAAAGCGTGCTTACGAGCTAAAATTGATATGGCATCACCATTTATAGTAATGCGTGATCCTGTGTTATATCGTATTAAATTTGCCCACCATCATCAAACAGGAGATAAGTGGTGTATTTATCCAATGTACGATTTTGCACATTGTATCTCTGATGCTATTGAACGGATTACTCATTCAATTTGTACGCTAGAGTTTCAGGATAACCGCCGTCTTTATGATTGGGTTTTAGAAAATATCTCAATTGAACGCCCATTACCGCATCAATATGAATTTTCTCGCCTCAATCTAGAAGGCACTTTAACCTCAAAACGTAAATTATTACAGCTAGTACAAGACGGGGTAGTTGATGGTTGGAATGATCCTCGAATGCCGACAATTTCAGGATTACGTCGTCGTGGCTATACTCCAGCATCATTACGTGAATTTTGTCGTCGTATTGGGGTAACGAAACAAGATAATATGATTGAATATAGCGCCTTAGAATCTTGTGTACGTGATGATTTAAATTTGAATGCACCACGAGCGATGGCGGTATTAGATCCATTACGGATTGTAATTGAGAATTTCACCGCTGATCTTGAAATCTTACAAGCCGCAAATCACCCTAACCGTCCTGAATTAGGTACACGTCAATTACCTTTCACTCGAGAATTATTTATTGATCGTGCTGATTTTCGTGAGGAGGCAAACAAACATTATAAACGTTTGGTCTTAGGCAAAGAAGTGCGTTTACGTAATGCTTATGTTATTAAAGCTGAACGGGTAGAAAAAGACGAAGAAGGCAATATTACCACCGTATATTGTCGCTATGATGCTGAGACTTTAGGTAAAAATCCTGCCGATGGACGGAAAGTGAAAGGTGTTATACATTGGGTTTCAGCAACGCATAATCACCCAGCAGAGATTCGGTTATATCAACCATTGTTTACCGTGGCAAATCCGGGGAGTGCTGAAAATATTGAAGATGTCCTTAACCCAAATTCATTAGTGATTAAACAAGGCGTCGTGGAGCAAAGTTTGGTTTCAGCACAACCAGAACAAGCTTATCAGTTTGAACGTGAAGGATATTTCTGTGCAGATAGTAAAGATAGTTCTGCGGAGCATTTAGTCTTTAACTTAACTGTTAGCTTAAAAGAGAGTGGTAATTTTTAATTTTATTCAGATCAATTAAGGTTACGATGAAAGCATCAATTATTGCAAAATTAGAAAGCTTGAATGAACGTTATGAAGAATTGCAAGCTTTATTAGGTGATCCTTCAATTATCAGTGATCAAGAAAAATTTCGTGCTTATTCGAAAGAATATTCACAATTAGAAAGTGTTGTACAATGCTTTAGTCGTTGGCAACAGTTACAACAAAATATTGAAGAAGCTAAATTTCTACTTGATGATCCAAGTATGAAAGAAATGGCAGAAGAAGAGTTAGAAAGTTGTAAAGCAGAAGTTATTGAAGTAGAACAACAGTTACAGATCTTATTACTACCAAAAGATCCAAACGATGAATATAACTGTTATCTGGAAATCCGTGCAGGTACAGGTGGAGATGAAGCGGGGATTTTTGCTGGTGATTTATTCCGTATGTATAGCCGTTATGCTGAAAGTAAACGTTGGCGGATTGAACTCTTGAGTGCGAATGAAAGTGAACAAGGGGGATATAAAGAGATCATTGTTAAAATCAGTGGTGAGGCTGTTTATGGGCAGTTAAAATTTGAATCTGGGGGGCATCGTGTGCAACGTGTTCCGAAAACAGAATCTCAAGGGCGTATTCACACCTCTGCTTGTACTGTCGCTGTAATGCCAGAATTACCAGAATCTGAGTTACCTGAAATTAATCCAGCGGATTTAAAAATTGATACTTATCGTTCATCTGGTGCAGGTGGGCAACATGTTAATACCACCGATTCAGCTGTACGAATCACGCATATTCCAACGGGGATTGTGGTTGAATGTCAAGATGAGCGTTCACAGCATAAGAATAAAGCCAAAGCAATGTCGGTGCTGGCTTCCCGTATTGTTCAAATTGAACAAGAACGTCAAGCCGCAGTACAGGCAGATACTCGCCGTAATTTATTAGGAAGTGGTGATCGTTCGGATAAAATCCGTACTTATAATTACCCACAAGGTCGAGTGACGGATCATCGAATTAATTTAACCCTTTATCGTTTAGATGAAATTATGAATGGTAAAATTGATGAATTAATTCAACCTATCATTACTGAATATCAAGCAGATCAACTTGCTGCTTTGTCAGATAATTAATGATGAGTGGTATTTCCTACCAAACTTGGTTGCAGCAGGCTATCAGCTTGTTGCAACAACAACGATCAGATAATCCTTATATAGATCCTAAACGTGATGCACAAGTGTTGTTACAGGCAGTGACAGGTAAGTCAAGTGCTTATTTACTCGCTTTTTCGGAAACAATTTTAAGCCGTCAACTAGAGCAAGAATTAACAGATTGTTTACAACGACGATTACAAGGAGAGCCGATAGCTTATATTTTAGGTGAAAAAGAGTTTTGGTCATTACCATTAGCGGTAAGCCCAGCAACCTTGATACCTCGTCCAGATACTGAAGTATTGGTTGAAGAAGCACTTCAATTAGCCAAGCTTGCTATCTCCACATTGATAGACAATCAGAAGCAATATCGAATTTTAGATTTGGGAACAGGTACGGGGGCAATTATTTTATCGCTAGCTAGTGAGTTATTCCCAATCGTAAAAGCAAAACAGATTGAATTAGCTTTGGTGGCAGTAGATAGTCAAATGCCAGCGGTTAGTTTAGCCCAGAAAAATGCACAACGTTTAGGAATTGAAAATATCACCATTATGCAAAGTGATTGGTTTTCTGCTCTCAATCAGCAAGAAAAGTTTGATTTAATTGTGAGTAATCCACCATATATTGATGCACAAGATCCGCATTTACAATTAGGAGATGTTCGTTTTGAACCAAGATCTGCATTGGTTGCCGCTCAACAAGGTTATGCTGATTTAAGTAAAATTATTCAACAAGCACCGAACTATTTAAAGCAACAAGGTTGGTTGATTTTAGAACATGGTTGGCAACAAGCAGAGGGAGTTCAAGCACTTTTCAGACAAGCAAATTCAAATTTATCAAGACAACAGTTACAATGGCAAAATATTCAATCTAAACAAGATTATGCTGGTTATCCACGTATTAGCTTAGCACAATTAAGGTAAACGTGAATTGGTGATTAAATAAAATAGAGAAAGTAAGATGAAAAATAAAATAATTCAATTAGATCATATTCAAATTGGGAATGATAAACCTTTTGTTCTTTTTGGTGGTATGAATGTTCTAGAAAGTCGAGATCTTGCGATGGAAATCTGTGAACATTACGTTAAGGTTACTGAGAAATTAGGCGTTCCTTACATTTTTAAAGCCTCATTTGACAAAGCAAACCGTTCTTCTGTCCATTCTTACCGTGGCCCGGGATTAGAAGAAGGTTTAAAAATTTTTCAAGAATTAAAACAGATTTTTGGTGTAAAAATTATTACTGATGTCCATGAAACAGCGCAGTGTCAACCTGTTGCTGAAGTGGTTGATATTATTCAATTACCCGCCTTCCTCGCACGACAAACCGATTTAGTGGTTGCAATGGCAAAAACAGGTGCGGTGATTAACGTTAAAAAACCACAATTTTTAAGTCCGGGACAAATGGGAAATATCGTTGAAAAATTTGCTGAATGTGGTAACGAAAAAGTGATTTTATGTGATCGAGGGACAAATTTTGGTTACGATAATCTTGTTGTAGATATGTTAGGGTTCAACATTATGAAGCAAGTTTCACACGGTTGCCCAGTTATCTTTGATGTAACCCATTCATTACAATGTCGAGATCCATTTGGTGTAGCTTCAGGTGGGCGTCGTGGGCAAGTTACTGAATTAGCTCGAGCTGGTATGGCGGTTGGTTTAGCAGGTTTATTTCTTGAAGCGCATCCAAACCCTACTAAAGCGAAGTGTGATGGTCCTTCAGCTTTACCTTTGGCGAAGTTAGAACCTTTTGTCGCTCAAATGAAAGCAATTGATGATTTAGTGAAAAGTTTCACTGAAATTGATACAAATAATTAAGATGGAGAAAGAATATGGCGAGAGAATTTAGCCGTTCACAACGTGTGGCTCAAGAAATTAAAAAAGAAATTGCCGTTATTTTACAACGAGAAGTGAAGGATCCTCGCATTGGTATGGTGACTGTTTCTGATGTTGAAGTCTCCAAAGATCTTGCTTATGCTAAAATTTTCGTTACTTTTCTTTTTGATGATGATGTTCAACAAGTGAAACAAGCGATGCTTGGTTTAGAAAAAGCCTCAGCATATATTCGTACTTTATTAGGTAAAGCGATGCGTTTACGCATTGTGCCTGAATTACGTTTTGAATACGATCGTTCTTTGGTTGATGGTATGCGAATGGCAAACTTAGTTAGTCAAGTGGTACGCCAAGATAATCAGCGTCATCATAAAGAGCAAGAGGATTAAACGGTGGCAAGACCTAAAAAACGAGGACGAGATTTAGATGGTGTTATTCTCTTGGATAAACCACAAGGTATAAGTTCTAACGATATTTTGCAACGAGTAAAAAGGTTATATCAAGCGAATAAAGCAGGGCATACTGGTGCTTTAGATCCTTTAGCAACAGGAATGTTGCCAATCTGTTTTGGTGAAGCAACCAAGTTTTCTCAGTTTTTACTTGATGCAGATAAGAGTTATCGGGTTAAAGCAAAATTAGGCGAACGCACTGATACTTCTGATGCTGAAGGACAGATAGTCGAACGTAAAGAGGTAACTGTTAGTTTAGACGATATTTTACAATCTTTACCTCATTTTCGTGGCGAATTACAACAAGTTCCAACGATGTTTTCTGCCTTGAAACATCAAGGAAGACCATTGTATGAATATGCCAGAGCAGGCATTAGTATTGAACGTCCAGCTCGGCCAATTACAATTTTTTCTTTAGAATTGATTGAATACCAAGCCCCCTATTTAACTTTAGATGTTCGTTGTTCAAAAGGGACTTATATTCGCACTTTAATCGATGATTTAGGTGAGTTTTTAGGCTGTGGTGCACATGTTGTTGCATTACGCCGAACCAGCGTGGCAAATTACCCGCTGGCTCAAATGGTAAGTTGGGAACAGTTACAACAATTAGCAGAACAACAAGCGTTTGAGAAATTGGAACAGTATCTCTTACCTATTGATAGTGCTGTGGCAAATTTACCTGTATTAACCTTAACGGCACACCAAGGGCGACTTATCAGTTTTGGGCAGAGAATTAAAGTGGATAATGTAATGGTTATGCAAGGTTTAGTCCGCTTAAACCTCTACGATGGACGTTTTTTAGGGGTTGCTGAAATTGATCATAATGAGGTTATTCATCCACACCGTTTAGTGAATACGGCTCAAATTTTAGGAGAGATCGATGATAAATAAGCGGTTGTTACTATTGTTGGAACAATTAGAAGCAACAATGCAACGTTTAGATATTTGGCAAATAGATAGCCCTAGTTTTGACGCATTATCTAGTACTCAACCTTTTGCCTTAGATCATTTAACCGCAACAGAGTGGTTACAGTGGATCTTTATTCCAAAATTGCGAGGATTAGCCACACAAAAACAGCCATTACCGTCAAAAATTGCGGTTACGCCTTATTTAGAGGAGGCATGTAAAGAGAGGGATTATTTAGCAGAGCTTTTGCCAGCCGTTGCAGCTATTGAAACTTTTCTTCTATCCGCATCTAATCCAGAAGATGAAGTGTGATGGCAGATCAAACATTAGAAATCTTATATCAAGATGATCTCTTAGTGGCGGTAAATAAACCTGCAGGTATGTTAGTTCACCGTAGTTGGTTAGACCGCCATGAAACCCGTTTTGTTATGCAAACGTTGCGAGATCAAATTGGGAAGCATGTTTATCCTGTACATCGCTTAGATCGTCCGACTTCAGGAGTGCTGTTATTTGCATTAACAACAGAAGTGGCAAATAGTGTATGTCTTCAATTTGAACAGAAAAAAGTTAAAAAAGAGTATTTAGCCGTAGTTCGAGGATATTTGGAGACAAGTGGTCGGATTGATTATCCATTAAAACCTAAGCTTGATAAAATTGCAGATAAATTTAGTTCTGAAGAAAAAGAGGTTCAGCAAGCGGTAACTGATTATCAGTGTATAGCAACAGTTGAACTGGATTATCCTGCTGGACGTTATGCAACTGCACGTTATAGTTTAGTAAAGTTAATCCCTCATACAGGGCGAAAGCATCAATTAAGGCGTCATTTAAAACATATTTTTCACCCTATTTTAGGTGATACTCAATATGGTGATTTAGTGCAAAATCGTTGTTTAAAACAACAAACAGGTATTGGGCGTTTATTGCTTCACGCACAAAGCCTGACTTTTCAGCACCCTAAAACAAGGGAAACTTGCTATCTTACAGCAGGTTTAGATCATCAATGGCAGAAAGCAATTAATTTATTTAATCTAGAATAGTGGTTAATTAAGTTAAAAATTTGTGATGTAATTCAAATATTGTTAAAAATTTTTAACCTTTAGTTTGAATAATCGTTGCGAAAGCTGATGTTGTATTGTATATCTTAGAACGTTTTAATTATTTTAAGAACAAATATTGTGCGATTTAGCCCGCTAATTAAGGAGTTTTTATGAAAAAATTATTTAAGCTATCTCTACTAACCGCACTGATGATAACCTCAGCAAATGTTATGGCAGACGATAAATTTGTTACCATAGGTACTGGTGGACAAACAGGGGTTTATTATGTGGTTGGACAATCTGTTTGTCAGTTAGTTAATCGTAATACAGCAAAAACAGGAGTTAAATGTAATGCACCATCAACAGGTGGTTCTGTTGCAAACTTAAATGCAATTGCGGCGAAACAAATAGATATGGGAATCGCCCAATCAGATTGGCAATATCACGCTTATAATGGAACGAGTTTATTTGATGGTAAGAAAAATGATAAATTACGGGCGGTCTTTTCAATTCATCCCGAGCCTTTTACTGTAATGGCACGAGATGATTCAGGAATTAAAACATTTGATGATTTAAAAGGTAAACGTGTTAATGTAGGGGATCCCGGTTCAGGCACACGTGCTACAATGAAAGTTATTTTAAAAGCAAAAGGTTGGGATGAATCACAATTTAAAATTGCTTCAGAGTTAAAACCAGCAGAAATGGCTTCAGCAATGTGTGATAATAATCTTGATGCTATTACTTATAACGTCGGACATCCGAATGGTGCTTTAAAGGAAGCGGCAGCATCTTGTAATGCTCATTTAGTGCCTGTAACTGGTGCTGAAATTGATCAATTAGTTATAGAAAATCCTTATTATGCTAAAGCTCAAATCCCAGCTGGATTATATAAAGGTTCTGATAAACCAACGGATAGTTTTGGGGTTTATGCGACTTTAGTTAGTTCAACCGATGTATCACCTGATGTAGTGTATGTGGTGGTAAAAGCAGTCTTTGATAATTTTGATCGCTTTAAACGATTGCATCCTGCCTTTGCAAATTTAAAAGAACAAGATATGATAAAAAACGCATTATCTGCACCGTTACACGAAGGTGCTGTACGTTACTATAAAGAAAGAGGCTGGATGTAAATTTAAGCGTTTGATGGATAAAGGCGGGATTATCCTGCCTTTTTTCTTATTAAACTCAGTTTAATTTTGATTAATAAGTAAATAATAAATATGGAGGAATGTGTGTCATCAACAACAAAAAAAGCACACCATATTGATTTTGAGGATTTACAAGATTTAGTTACCTCAAATGATGCAGGTGGAAGAAACCCAAGTGGGATAGCAAAAAAGGTCATTGTTGGTACGGCTATTTTATGGTCGTTATTTCAAATTTATTATGCTTCTCCTTTTCCTTTTTATTTACAGGAATTGATTCGTAGCTGGGGATTACATCTTAATGTTGTAGTTGATGATACAAAAGCACGTTCAATTCATTTATCATTTGCCCTTTTTCTTGCTTATTTATCTTACCCAGCGTTTTCTCATTCTCCTAAGCAACATATTCCAAGTATAGATTGGGCTTTTGCAACCTTAGGTGCCTTTTTGAGTGCTTATCATATCTTTTTTTATGATGAACTGGTGCAACGTGTTGGTGCACCAAACGGTCAGGATATTATAGTTGGTGTTATTGGAATATTATTGTTACTTGAAGCAACAAGACGAAGTTTAGGTTTACCATTAGTTATTATTGCTATTGTATTTTTGCTTTATAACTATATTGGTCAGTTTTTTCCGAGTAGTTGGCTGGTAAGTCATCGTTCAGGTAGCCTATCTAATATCATTGATCAACAGTGGATTACTACTCAGGGAATATTTGGTGTGGCGTTAGGTGTTTCCACTAAGTATGTTTTTCTCTTTGTTTTATTTGGTGCATTGCTCGAAAAAGCAGGGGCGGGTAATTACTTTATTAAAACAGCGTTTGCTTATCTAGGGCATTATCGTGGTGGTCCAGCTAAAGCGGCAGTTGTTGCATCAGGATTAACTGGACTAATATCTGGGTCATCAATTGCAAATGTGGTAACAACAGGAACCTTCACTATACCTATGATGAAACGTGTAGGTTTTAGTGCTGAGAAAGCTGGAGCAGTAGAAGTCGCTTCTTCTGTTAATGGACAAATTATGCCGCCAGTAATGGGAGCAGCTGCTTTTATTATGTTGGAATATGTTAATATGCCATATAATGAATTGATTAAGCACGCATTTTTACCAGCAATTATTTCTTATATCGCATTGGTTTATATTGTCCATTTAGAGGCTTGCAAGGCAAATTTACAAGGTTTAGAGCCACAAGATATTGCAAAACCTTGGGTAATCTCATTACTCAGATTTTTATCTAGTATTATTATTATTGGGGCACTTTATTTTATTGTGAAATTTACGTTAGGTTGGTTAAAAAATGTAGTACCAGATCTCGCATTAAGTATAGTTTGCATATTATCTGCGATCATCTATTTATTATTACTTTATCGTGTCTCTAAATTTCCTGATTTAGAAGCGGATGATCCTAATTCACCGATTGTTACCTTGCCAAAAATTAAGCCAACAGTAAATGCAGGATTACATTTCTTATTACCAGTGGTTATTTTAATTTGGTGTTTAATGGAAGAGAAGTTATCGCCAGGTACCTCCGCATTTTATGGTTCACTAGCTTTAATCTCAATTTTATTAACCCAAAAACCTTTATTAGCATTCTTTCGTAAGCAAGAAGGGCAATTTTTGCATACTTTTCTTGAAGGTTGGCGTGATCTGATAGATGGTTTAGAAACTGGTGCAAGAAATATGATTGGTATTGGGATTGCAACTGCCACTGCTGGTATTATTGTTGGCGTTGTTGCCTTAACGGGATTAGGTGCTCAATTATCAACTATTATTGAAACCTTATCGATGGGAAACATTTTATTAATGTTAATCTTGGTTGCGATTTTTAGTTTGATCTTAGGTATGGGATTACCGACTACGGCTAATTATATTGTTGTATCATCACTAATGGCTGGTGTTATTGTCGAAGTAGGGCGTTTAAATGGGCTAATTGTTCCTTTAATTGCGGTGCATTTATTTGTTTTCTATTTTGGTATTATGGCTGATGTAACACCACCAGTAGGCTTAGCATCTTTTGCAGCTTCAGCGGTATCAGGTGGTGATCCGATTAAAACGGGTATGGTAGCGTTCTTTTATAGTTTGAGAACGGCATTATTACCTTTCTTATTTATATTCAATACTGACCTTTTATTGTTAGATGTTGATTTTCCACATGCAGTATTAATTTTCATTATTGCGACCATTGCAATGTTAACCTTTACAGCCGCAACAATGAATTGGTTCTTTACCAAAAATCGTTGGTGGGAAACTATCTTGTTATTATTGGTTGCCTTTACGCTATTCCGACCGGGATTCTTTATGGAATATATTTCACCAACGGAAAGACATATTCAACCCTCTCATTTAGTACAAGAAATAGAAAAAGCACCAATAGGTGAAACTTTAACCTTAAAGGTCGCAGGATTAAATCCTTATGGAAAACCAATAGAATTCTATGCTGAAATGAAAATACCAGAGGGAAAAACGGGGGCAGAGAGAATTCAGAAACTGGGATTAGAATTATTGAATACAGACGAGAAAATTAATGTTGATGGTAAGCAAATTGACAAAATTTTGATCGATAATGTTGTTCATGATTCACCTGCTGCAAAAGCAAATTTAGATTGGGATCAAACAATTCTTGAAGTTAAGTTACCAATTAAAGAAGCGTTAGCGAAACAATGGATTTTCATTCCAGCATTATTGTTATTATTTGTGATAGGCTGGAATCAATGTAGACGTAGTCGGCAACAATTAGTATAAGTTTATTTATTAAGTTACTAGAGGCTTTTATGGCATTTAATAAAATTTTAATTGCAGTAGATCTCAGCCATTTAGAAAGTGCTAAAAAAGCGGTGAAAACCGCTTTAGAATTGGCACAGCATAATCCTGATGCTGTTTTTCGAGTGGTGAGTATTATTAAACCATTGGAAAATAGCTTTGTTTCATCACTGTTACCACGTAATTTTGATAAAGATGTCTTAAATGAAGCAAATCGAAAATTGCATCAATTTACGCATGATAATTTTCCAGCGGGAACGAAAGTACAGCATATCGTGATGCATGGTACAGTTTATGAGGAGATTAATACCTTAGCTCAGCAAAAAAATGTCGATCTAATTATTATGATGGCAACTAAACCAAATAAAGAGGGATTAAGTTCGAATACGGTAAAAGTTGCTCGTTATAGTGATAAACCAATTTTAATTTTACGTTTGTAACCAACCACACAAAGTGAGAAATTAGGAATTATATTGAATTAAACGGAATTAAGTGGATTAAAGTCTTATGGGATAAGGGGTTAAGAAAGTTTAGCCCCTATTTTATTTGAAAAATTTAAGAATGAGAAAATTAAAGCAATTTGCTGATTTACACGATTTTAACCGTTAAAAATGAGAAACGTTAATTGACGTTTAAAAGCGTTTAAATAATGTTTAAATTCAAATTATGAGAAGTTCTTCACAAAAGTAAAAAAAAGTAAAACAGTCATATTTCAAGTAACAACATAATTAAGTACAATGATACAGTCAAAGAAATCAAATAGTTAGGTAGTAAATTATGATTTTACTACCTCAGTTTATATCTTCAAAATTTTCATTATGCTACTTGATGATCCTTAAATATCTCCGTGCTCTCTTTTTCTTCCTTTTCAGTCTGGGCTGCTAACGCTTCAGCCGTTGCCAACAAACCAACTTGTCTATCCTCATTACACCGTCTGAACGCACACACAAGCTGCCATTCATCATTCGTTAAGCCCTCGGGTGGCTTAGGCAAAACAAAGCCCTGTGCCTTAGTTTCAAGGGCTTGTAGCTTGTTTTCTAGTTGATCTATCCGTTTTTGCAAGTCTTCTTGGCTTGGTGTTATGGGATTACCCACTTCTTTTGTTAGAGGTTTTAAAAATCCCAAAGCTCGTTGAACTTTGTCTGGCAGGCTAGAATAATGAAACTCAAAGCCACCACCTTTTATTCCTTTAGCCTCTCTTTTTATCCAGCCTTCTTGTCTTGCTTTTCTAGTTACATTTGATGGAAATGGAGAAAGCCCACCAATACCAGCCAAATCCTTTGGTAAATACCATTCTTTTTTTGATTTCATAAATCACCTTATTAAATCAAAATTGACTTAATTTGATTTGAAAATAAATATCAATATAAATCAATAAGTTAATCGAAAATAAGGTAAATCATTAAAAATTTTATCAAATCAAATATTGACTTGATAATGAATTGGTAACATAATGCCGATATAGTTAAATGATTTACATTGTCGAAGTAGTTATAAAAACTAATTTTTAAGGATCTCACATAATGAGCAGAAATAAAAGATCTCAAGATATGAGTAACCACGAAATTCGTGGTGAGCTGATGAAAAGAGGCAAATCCTTATCTCGATTAGGAATTGAAAACGGGTTAGCAAAAACGACTGTTCGCAATGCGTTAGATAAACCCTACCCCAAAGGAGAGAAGATTATCGCTGATGCTTTAGGTCTTGAGCCTTGGGATATATGGCCTAGTCGTTACGCCAATCAAAGATAAAGGTTTGGATTATGAAAGAATGGGTTACAGCTAAAGAAATTGCTGGAATTGCTGGCTTATCAACACACCCAAGTAATGTAAATAGACTGGCAAGAAAAGAGCAATGGAAGTTTAGAAAAGTAAAAGGAGTTCAAGGGGGAGGATACGAATACGCCTTCTCTTCTCTTCCCCAAGAAGTCCAAGCAGAACTATTACTTAAAAATGCAAAAGAAACCATTAGTGAATTATCAGTTCCTACTCAATGTGTTAAAGGTAAAAACTACTTACCCGAAGTGATTTGGGTACCATTTGATAAAGCAACAAACCGCCAAAAAGAAGTAGCTCAAAGACGACTAGCAGCGGTTATTGCCGTCGCTAATTTAATAGATAATAAATTACCTTTAATGGAATCACTTCAACGTGTTGCTGATGAATATAACGAATCAGTAGGCTCTATAAAACGTTGGTTCTATAAAGTAAAAAAATTTGAACGTTCTGATTGGCTACCTTTATTAATTGATAAACACAGCAACAAACGCAAAGAACGTGAGGCTGAGTTTACTGAACAAGCGTGGGAGTTCTTTAAAGCAGATTATTTTCGCCCAGAGCGTCCACAATTCGGCAGTTGTTATGAACGCCTAAAAAGAGCTGCGATTGAAAATGCGTGGGTTATTCCCTCAATATCTAGTCTAAAACGCAAAATTGCTAGGGAAATTCCACTTGTACAACAAGTCTATTTACGAGAAGGAGAACACGCATTAAGTCAGTTTTACCCAGCTCTACAACGCAGTGTAGAAGATATTGAGGCACTAGAATGGATTAATGGTGATGGCTATCAACATAACGTCTTTGTTCGCTGGCACAATGGTGAAATTGTTCGCCCTAAAACATGGATTTGGCAAGATGTCCGCACTCGCAAAATCCTCGCTTATCGCACAGACATTAGCGAAAACTCAGACACCATTCGCCTAAGCTTAATGGACTTAGTGTACAAATATGGCATACCTCGCAAATGTACGATTGATAACACCCGAGCAGCTGCCAATAAGTGGATGACTGGAGGCGTTAAAAACAGATATCGCTTTAAAGTGAAAGAAGATGAAGTGCAAGGCATTATTCCCCTACTTGGCATTGAATTGCACTGGACATCTATTCAATTTGGCAAAGGACACGGACAAGCCAAACCGATTGAGCGAGCATTTTCACACGGCGGGCTAGGTGAATTAATCGACAAGCATCCAAAACTTGCGGGCTTTTTTGCAGGCGAAAACATCTACAACAAGCCAGATAACTACAATGGTGGTAAAGAAGGTGTCGCTTATGAAGATTTTATCATAGCCCTTGAAGACGGTATTCAAACTTTCAACCAACGAGAAAAACGTAAAACAGAAATCTGTCAAGGCGTATACAGTTTCTCGCAAGTTTTTGCTCGTGATTATGCCAACACCCAAATTCGCAAAGCAAGTCCCGAACAAATGCGGTTACTTATGTTAATGAGTGAAGCGGTTACGCTCAAAAAAGACGGCACATTTGAACTTTCTTGTGGAGGAAAAGTGTTCGGTCGTAAAAACCGCTATCTCGCCACAGACTTAATTGGCTCACACCACAAAAAAGTCGTTATCAAGTTCGACCCACAGCACCTACACAGCACAGTCTATGTTTACAGCCTTGAAGGCATTTTCCTAGCGGAAGCGACTTGTACTGAAAAAGTTGCCTTTGGCGATAAAGCAGCAGGGCGAGAACACGATAAAGCACGCAAACAGTTTACAAAAGCTAATAAAGCGGCAGCTAAAGCCCAACAAACAATGAATGCTCAACAAGCCAGTCGCTTAATGCCAGAACTAGAAATAGACGATGAAACTACCCCAACCCCAAGAATCATCGAAATGTTCCAACAAGTTGGTAACACCGTCCGCAAAGTTGAAGTCAATCTTGAAGAAGATGAAATCAGTGAATTTGAACAACGTTTTATCAAAATTAAACACCAAAGAGGTTAAAAATGACATTAGCAGAACAAATCAAACAACTTATTAACGATGAAAACCTAACTCAAGTAAAAATAGCGAAAGAAGTTGGTGTTTCAACTGCAATGCTCAGTACTTATTTAAAAGGTACCTATCAGGGCTCACGAGAAACCATCGAAACAGCCTTAAAAAATTGGCTACAGACAAGAGAGAAAAAACAACGTGAATTAGTTATCGCCCCATTATTTATTGAAACTGCCACCGCTAAACAAATCTGGGCAACCTTAGATTTTGCAAAAATGTTTGCGACTATTGCAACTGTATACGGAGCTAGCGGAGTGGGCAAAACCAAATCCGCCCAAGAATACCGAAAAAACACCCCTAATACTTGGCTTATCACCGCTAGTCCAAGTCGTGCAACATTAAGCTCTATTTTATATGAAATGGCATTAGAGCTCGGGATCAATGATGCACCACGTCGCAAAGATAAACTCTCTCGTTTAATCATCAAAAAACTACAAGGTACCGCTGGTTTAATCATCATCGATGAAGCTGATCACCTCCCTTATGATGCTCTAGAAGAAATTCGCATAATGCAGGAACAAGCTGAAATTGGCTTTGTACTCATTGGTAATGACAAAGTCTATAACCGTCTTAGAGGTGGCATTAATCAAGCCCACGAATTTGCTCGATTATGGTCTCGAATCGGTAAAAACACCAGCATTCAAAAATGTAAAAAAGCAGATATTAAAGCGATTGCCAATGCTTGGAATTTAGACACAACTGACACCGATTTAATGAATACTTTATACCAAATTGGCAGTGTTGCGGGCGGTTTACGCAGTCTCACTCAATATTTACGTCTAGCAGGTTTTATTGCGAAAGGCGAAAACAAACTCATCACCTTAGATCTTATTTTATCCGCTAAACAACAAATGGAAGGAGAAAACTAATGAATGCTCGTACCTTAAATGAAATTGTATTTGCTCTACGTCGGCAAGGTTTGGAAGTCGTTGATGTTAAAGACTCTGATCGTAAATACCCACGAATTGTAATTAAAAAACCGAACCAAACCCTTTTAGATAAAGCGATTAATTTTCACATCACTATAAAAGGAAAACGGCAAATAAAACAGATTTATCTGATGGATCATTGCTCAGTTATCTGGTCTTAACTGGTCTTAAATAAGGAGAAAACTATGAAAAAAACTCGTATAAAAAGCGATACTATCCGCTATCAAAACCGTCAAGAAGTAGAAATAGCCATTAAAGAAATTGGCGACTTACAGCGAGAGTTATTGCGATTAGCAACGCATCAAAATGATGAGTTAGCCGCAGTTACTGAAAAATATTCACCACAAATAGTTGCTATTCAAAACAAGATAAAACCGTTACAGAAAGCAATTGAAATCTACTGTGAAGCAAACCGCTCAGAGCTAACAAACAACGGCAAAACTAAAACAGGTTTATTTAATACCGGCGAAGTACAGTGGCGAGCTCGCCCGCCAAGTGTTTCTATTCGCAAAGTCGACGAAGTATTAGCACGCTTACGAGCATTGGGACTCACTCAATTTATTCGTACCAAAGATGAACCAAATAAAGAAGCAATGCTTGCTAATCCAACAATTGCCGCCACCGTAACGGGGATCACTATCAAAACAGCAGTAGAAGATTTTGTGATTAAGCCGTTTGAACAGGAGATAAAAAAATGAACCGCATAGAACGCGAAAATCTTGCTGAAGAGATTGCCGAAATGATCAGCACATTTGAACACGCTCTTTGGGCGTTGCACGATAACAATGATAAAGCGGTAAAAAGTCAATTTAACTATGGTTACAAGATTGCTCAAAGACTTTCTTATCAAATCCGCTTAAAGCTTGATTAAAGCTTATTTATAGCCCTTTAACTTTTTTATTTTAGAGGGCTAAGTAATAAGTTTTCATAAAAATAACAAGGGAACATAATGCACTATACAAAACAAAAATTGATCCAGCTTATTCATATTGCTAAGCATCAACTTAAACTTGATGAAGAGACCTACCGAATGATTTTGATGAATCAAACATGTAAAGTCAGCTGCAAAGCGATGACTGTTGCTGAATTGGTGATTGTATTAGAAAAATTAAAAAAAGCAGGATTTAAAGTAAAACCAACACTCAACAAATCACCAAGTTCAAAAGAAGCGATAGTAAAGCACACTATCGCATTAAAAATCCGAGCAGAATGGATACAAATGTATAAAGAAGGAATTATCAAAGATGGTAGTGAAAATGCACTCAATACATTTGTCCGCAATCTCATCAACCCCGTTTTAAAAAAACAAGGTTCAAATCGCATCATACTCAATGTGCAATCACTCGATTATCAAAACGGCACAATTGTCTTAGAACGGCTTAAGAAATGGAAAAAGCGTGTAATTAAAATAAAAAAAGAGGAGAATTATAATGAACAAAGATGATGTTGAATCATTTGAAGAGACAGTACCTGAAATTCTTCTTGATTTAGCAAAAGATATTGAACTTACACTCGTCAAAAAAACAGATATAAAAACAGAAAGTGCGCGTGAAATTGGTATTGAGATTGCTCAAGCAATTTCAAAAAATTGGGGCGGTTCAGTGGTATATATTCCGCGGAATTTGATTTTCAGACTAAATGAACGTGATAGAAAAATTTTCAATGAGTTTAATGGTAAAAACCACAGAGAACTGGCTAAAAAATATGGTGTTTCAATGCAATGGGTATATACAATTATAAAACGTATTAATAAACAAGAAATTGCAAAACGTCAATTTAATATGTTTGAATAATTGTGAATTAAGACACAAAATAAATATAAAAACGCCCTAATGGGCGTTTTTATATGTGAAAATACTGGATTTCAGAGTAGTATATAACAATTTATAACATAGGAGTTGATATGAAACGTTTAGGATTGATTTTATTATTATGCAGTGTACTAATTACAGGTTGTTCAGAAGAAAAAGGAAAACCAACATACAAAGAAATGGAAGCAATAACGCTTGCTTTTATTAAAATCACGCCACAAAACACTGACTTTGCAGCACAATGTGATTCAAAGAAAATCGGAGAACGCTATTATGTTGCTTGTAATTTTATGGGCGTAGGTAGACGAACTAAGCTTAATATTTTCTTATACAATAACGAAAAAGATAGTACAAAACGTTTTTATGCTCTTAATGGTCCTGCTATGACTATATACGATAATTATTTAAAAAATGAAACAGTATTAGGTTCGTATAAAGATACATTTGGCTTGCCACTTGAACAAGATATTAATTTATCTACTGTGAATAAACAATTTAATCATTTAATGGAATAAAAACTGTAAATATAGAATAGGTTAAATTATTCTTTAAACCACTTTAAAATCAATTTAAAGTCAATTTTATTATACTCCAGTTATTAATAATCACTTGATAACTGGAGTTTTTTTATGCGACAAATCAACAAAATTGTGATCCATTGTGCAGCAACGGCAAATGGTAAACCACTAGGTAATTCACACCAAACCGCCGCCCAAGTTATTGATAACTGGCACGCTAAACGAGGCTTCAAACGCCAAGAAAACAATCTACATTTCAATCCAAGATTGCCCCATATCGGCTACCACTTTGTAATCGACACAGACGGCTTAGTTGAAAGTGGTCGAGCAATTAATGAAATCGGAGCTCACGTCAAAGGACATAATCACAATTCAATCGGTATTTGCCTCATTGGTGGGGTTGGTGTAGGACGAGAAAAAGCCCACGGACGTTACACCGTCGAACAATGGAATAGCCTTGCAAACCTCTTAAGTAACCTTGCTGAACGTTTCCCTCACGCAGAAATTTATGGACACCGTGATTTATCCCCCGATCTAAACGATGACGGTGTAATTACACAAAATGAATGGTTGAAAACCTGCCCAAATTTTGATGTTGCCAGTTGGCTTGACCAATATAACGGCACAGTTAACTACGACCATTTATATACAGAGGGATAAATATGAAATATTTTTTTGCTTCAGTTTGCATTGCAGCAGCAGCCTATTTATTAGCAGTAGGAAATAGCTATTGGGGATGGTTTTTATTTATGGGTTTTTTAGCTGTTTTCTAATACCTGAAAGGAGAAAACATGAAATTTACTGAATTAATTACAAACGATAGCGGCAGACTTAGCACTACTGCATTTATTCAGTTTTTTGGTGCTGTATTAATGGCAGGAATATTACTTTATTCCGTCTATTTAGATCGAGCTAATGTCAGTGAAATGTTTACCACCTTTGCATTATTTTGTGGAGGAGGTGTGGCAACAAAAGGCTTTGCTAATGCAATTAACCGTAAACGACAACAAGGAGAAAGTGAATGATCGGATTAGCTTATTCATGGGGAGCAATTGGGATTGTAATACTTACAGGCTATTTTTATTTACGCTGTCAAAGTAAAAAAATTGCAGAACAAAAACAACAAATAGAACGTATCAAAGTTGAAGCGAAAGCCATTGCAGAGGAAATGGAAAATGCAGAAAAACGTAAGCAAATTGAGCAAGCTAATCAGCGCCTTAATGATGATTCTATTGATAAGCAGTTGCAGTCAAAAAGTTACTTCCGTGACTAAAATCACAGGTTGTCGTGCTTTTGGGCTGATTTATCCGAGCTCAAAAGATACGGTAGAAACCAAACGGCAGGTGCTTAACCATAATTTAACTTATGAAAAAGTGTGTCAGGTAGAAAAATAATGGATTTGGCAGATATTACCCAACAACGTGATGAACAAGCCTACCAACGGTTTTTAGCTCGCCATAAACCGATACAGGTAGATATTGATACCATAACTGAGCGCTTTTGTGTCGATTGTGGTGAGCTTATTCCAGTAAAAAGAGTGAAAGCCGTACCGCACTGTTGTCGTTGCATATATTGCCAAGAAAAGGTGGAACGAAAATGATAGAAGTTTTAGAAATTATTAAACAACACTGGGGCATTATTTTAACTATCGCAGGGCTATTAGCATCTTTATTTTGGCTAAAAATGGATAGTCGTTATGTCAAAAAAAGTGATTTTAATAAATTGAGTGGTGAGTTATCTGGGACAGTACAGAAAGTCAGTGAAATTGAAAATGAAATATTACACTTACCGAGTTCAAAAGATGTAACCGATTTACGTCTAGCCGTTGTTGAAATGAAAGGCGAAACAAAAGCCTTGAGAACTGAAGTAATGGGTTTAACTCATCAAGTACGTTTATTAATTGAAAAGGAAGTAAGCAAACAATGAAAACAAAAGATATTTTTACTCAAGATCAGCGTCTAGTCATTTTACGCTCATTAGTTGATGCGGGTTATGACGCTAATGAGTCAATCTTAGATGACTGTTTAGCTCTCTATGGACATAACATCAGCCGTGATTTAGTGCGTAATCACCTAAATTGGCTAGAAGAAAACGGGCTTGTTCATATTGAACGCTTACAAGGTGGTTTTATGGTCGCAACTATTACTCAACGTGGATTTGATGTTGCAAATGGTGAGGCATTTATAGATGGTGTAAAACGTCCTCGCCCAAAAATTTAAACGTTTTTTAAACGAAATTTAAGGAGCGTTTAAATGACCGAAAAAATCAAAAGAGGGCGAGCATCAAAAGTAGATTTATTGCCAGTGAATATCAAAACGCAATTAGCAATGATGTTGCGTGACAAACAGTTTTCACAAGCAGAAATCTTGGAAGAAATTAATGAGTTAATCCGTGATTGTGGCTTGCCCGAAAGTGCATTATTAAGCAAAACAGGGCTGAATCGTTATGCAACCAGAATGGAAAAAATGGGGGCGAAAATCCGTCAATCCCGTGAAATAGCAGAAATTTGGACGAAGCAATTTGGTGAGGCCCCACAGTCAGACATTGGCAAAATGCTGATGGAAATTGTGAAAAACATTGCATTTGAAACCTCACTGGGAATGAGTGAAGACGGCACGGCTGATCCAAAATCTATTGCCTTACTTTCTGCCGCTGTACAACGCTTAGAACAAGCAGAAAGTTTGAGTTTTAAACGTGAACAGGCTATCCGACAAGAAACAATTAAGCGTGCAGCGGAAGCGGTAGAAGAAGCAGCAAAAGAAACAGGGGCAAGTATAGAAGACGTGACAAAAATGGTGAAAGCAGTCTATGGTATCGAATAACACTGTTCTCTGCGACTATCAGAAAAAATGGCTACAAGATAACAGCCGTTTCAAAGTGGCAATGTTTGCTAGACAAACAGGTAAAACTTTTACTACTACCCTTGAAATCGTACTAGATTGTTTAAAAGCCGAAGCTCGTGGCGAGAAAACTCGCTGGGTTATTCTATCTCGAGGAGAACGTCAAGCCAAAGAAGCGATTAACGAAGGGGTAAAAGTCCATCTTAAAGCTATGGGGATTGTTTGTAAAATTATGGAAGTCCCCTTTAGTCCAACTATCAATGCCTTAGAAGTCATCTTCCCTAATGACTCTAAAATCACCGCATTACCTGCAAACCCCGATACCGCAAGGGGATTTTCTGCCAATGTCTTTTTAGATGAATTTGCCTTTCACCAAGATAGCCGAGAAATCTGGAAAGCCCTATTTCCTGTTATTTCAGCAGGCTGGAAATTACGGGTGGTGAGCACCCCAAATGGTAAGGGCAATAAGTTTTACGAATTGATGACCGACTTGGGAAACACAGAATGGTCACGCCATCAAACAGATATTTATCAAGCAGTCGCTGATGGCTTGCCACGTGATATTGAACAGCTTCGCAAGGGCTTGAATGATGAAGATGCTTGGGCACAAGAATTTGAACTTAAGTGGTTAGACGAAGCCAGTAGCTGGCTCTCTTATGACTTAATTGACAGCGTGGAGCATCCACAAGCAGGAAAACCCGAAAATTATACAGGCAATCCTTGCTTTGTAGGAATGGATATCGCTGTAAGGACCAATTTAACCGTGATTTGGGTACTGGAATTAGTGGGTGATGTGTATTGGACACGTGAATTTACCACCTTAAAACGCACTAAGCTACGTCATCAATTAGAAGAGTTAAACCGTGTGATGTGCCAATACAATGTGATTGCTTGCAATCTCGACCAAACAGGAATGGGTGAAAAGATGGTAGAAGATGCCCAATATCAACACGGCAAGCAACGCGTACAAGGGGTGTTATTTAATGTGGCAACCAAACTCAATATGGCAACCATTGGTAAAAAAGTCTTTGAAGATAAGCAAATCCGTATCCCACAGGGCGATAGCGATTTGCGTGCTGATTTGCATAAGCTCAAAAAAATTACAGGCTCAACAGGACAACCGCGCTTTGTGGCTGAAAATGATAGTCAAGGACACGCTGACCGTACGTGGGCGTGTTTTTTAGCCTTGCTTGCGGCTAAAGATGCCGTATTAACGCCAGTGAAAGCCCATAGCCGAAGACCAAGAACCAGTCGAAAACTCACACAAGGGTATTAATGATGATTGCATTTATCACTTTAGTTAGTGCAGCTACGGTATTAAATATCTATGACAAACCGTATTGGTGGGTATTTTTATTGCTTGCCACCTTTGTGCATTATGAAAAATAAGGAAAGCCGATGACACCAAAAAAACAAGATTTAGTGCGTGAAATTGCCACACGTGCCAGCGCTGTAGATTATTGGGCATTTATGCACTATTTACCCAATCCAGACCCTGTGTTGAAGAAAATGGGCAAAGATATTGCAGCATACCGTGAAATTTTATCCGATAGCCACGTAGGTGGGTGTGTACGCCGACGTAAAGCTGCAATCAAAGGGCTGGAATGGCGACTTACGCCAACAGGTAATAAAAAAGTAGATGAAATTTTGACTACGCTATTTGAACGCTTACCCCTTAATAGCATTATTAACCAAATTTTAGACGCTACACTGTTTGGTTATCAAGTGTTGGAGGTGATGTGGGCGGAAGAAAATGGCTTGCTATTGCCTACGGAAATAGTCGGCAAGCCGCAAGAATGGTTCATGTTTAGTGAAGAAAATAAACTTTTACTTCGCAATAAAAAAGAACACGATGGCAAGCCTGCACCTGAAATGAAGTTTTTACTGGCTACGCAACAGGCAGATTATATCAACCCTTATGGGCGTGCAGATTTGGCACTATGCTTTTGGGCAGCAACTTTTAAAAAAGGTGGATTAAAATTTTGGCTTCAGTTTGTCGAAAAATATGGTACACCTTGGCTCATTGGTAAACACCCAAGGCAAACCCAACCACACGAAATTGAAGACTTGCTAGATAGCATGGAAAAAATGCTGGGAACTGCGGTTGCGGCTATCCCGAATGATAGTACCGTTGAGCTAGTAGAAAGCAGCAGCAAAGGTGGCTCATCACAAGTCTTTGATGATTTTCTACGTTATTGTAAATCTGAAATTGCGATTGCTATTTTGGGACAAAACCAAACTACTGAAGCGGAAGCCAATCGTGCGAGTGCGACAGCAGGTCTTGAAGTGGCAAAAGCTATTCGGGATGAAGATGCCGCGATTGTCAAAGACTGTTTTAACCAACTTTTAAACTGGGTTTGCAAACTCAATTTTAATTTAGAAAAATACCCCACTTTTGAACTCTTTGAGCAAGAAAGTATTGATAAATTGCAAGCCGAACGTGATCAGTTACTCGCTAATATAGGGGTGCAATTTACCGAGCAATATTTAGTCCGTACTTATGGATTTGAGCAAGGTGATATTACGTTAGTTTCAAAACCAAATGAGGAACAAAAATCTACCGAATTTAATGAGTCTATGTCATCAATCCCTCGTAATATCGCTGATAGTATTGTTGAGCAACTAGAAATTGAAGCAGAAAGTCATGTGGATAATTGGTTACAGGCAATACAAGATAGACTGGCATCAGCTGAAAGCCTTGAGGATTTTCGCACTCAATTAGACAGCCTTATCCCAGAACTTGATTTTAGCGAATACGCCCAAGTAATGGCGTGGGCATCGACCAGTGCGGAGCTTGCTGGACGCTTTAGCGTTGCTCAAGAAAATCAGCAAAAAATTAACAAAAAGGAACGCTAAATGGCAATAGAAAACGGTTTCACCTTTAAAGAGCAAGTGCGCTATTTTGAGAAAAAGCTCAATTTGCCCACCGACAGCTATTTAGATGTATTAGGCGAAGAACACGACTATTTTTTTATGGTCGCAGGGGCAAATCGTAATGAATTAGTTAATGCTTTTCGTCAAGCTGTAGATGAAGCGATCACTAACGGTGAAACGCTACAAAGCTTTCGCAAACGCTTTGATAAAATTGTCGATAAAACAGGTTGGCAGTATAAAGGTGGACGTAACTGGCGCACACGGATTATTTACGACACCAATGTGTATGGCGCTTATAACCGTGGACGGTTAAAACAGCATTTAGATTTAGCCGATGTGATGCCTTATTGGGAATACATTCATAATGATAACAGCCACCCACGACCTCATCATGTAAAACTGCACGGTACTATCCGCCCTGCAAACGATCCTTTCTGGCGTTATTACTATCCAATCAAGGCGTATGGTTGTCATTGTACAGTAATCGCCCACGATAAAGATGATTTAGTGGAAATGGATAAGCACGTTTCACCACCTGTTGAAATTGAATTTGAAGATAAATTGGTTGGTGTGAGAAGTGGTAATCCAAGAACCATTAATCTCCCCAAAGGCTATGATGCAGGTTTTTCCCCACATAATTTTGACAACCTCACTGCAAGCAGAAATCAATCTGTGGATGCGGTGCTAATGCAAAAATTAAGTCAGTCTGAGCCACGCTTTGCGAGCCGTTTGATTAATGATGTGATTCGCCAACGCCCACAAGCAATCGCAATGTTAAACACCGCAATGACAGAGATGGTTGAAAGCGTTGCGAAAGAGAAACTCGCACGCGGTCAAATGAAGTATGTAGGTGTGCTGCATGATGATGTCTTGACTAAGTTAGATGGACTAGACAAAGCCCCGCAAAGTGCCGTGATTGCCGTGCGTGATCAAGATGTGTTACACGCCTTACGAGAAAGCAAGCAAGCTAAAGGCATTAATCTGCCGATTGAGTTTTGGAAACAGTTACCTGAAAAATTGCGTAATCCTAAAGCGATTTTACTCGAAAGCCAACAAAAACAGCCAACGTTAGTGTTTGTGTATGATACAGAACAAGGCAAGGTAGCGATCAAAATGGATTATGAGATACAAAAGCAAGATCCTCTAACGCAGAAAAAACAACGGGTCAAAGTAAATATGGTAAGAACGGCAAGCACAATAAAAAGCGATGTTGAATGGAATGATTTTAAGAAAAGCTATGACTTATTATGGGGGAATTTAGATTAGTGCGGTGGTTTGCCTGATTCGAACAGGATAATGACGGATGAAACATTGCCGCCAACCTTTCCAGTAGGAAACCCCCACCGCCGCTTGGTTTGCCTGATTCAAACAGGATAATACGGGCAGAACCGCAACCTTTCCAGTAGGAAACCTCCAAGCTCAAATACTATAAGCTAAACCCTTTTTTTACGCAATAGGTCGCCAATGATTAAAATTCAGCTTAAAAACGAACTTGCCAGCAAGCAAATCGCCCAAATTGCCACTCAGTTACAAAAGCCTCGCCAGCTCTATGGCGTGTTGGGCGAAACGTTGAAAAAAATTCACCAAGAACGCTTTAAACAAGAAGTTGATCCAGAGGGAAAAAAATGGCAAGCCCTTTCCCCGCAAACCAAAGCCCAAAAAGCTAAACGTCGAAAAAGTACAAAAATTTTACGTCAAGACGGTTATTTAAGTGATAAACTTGCTTACAATTATGATGAACATAGCGTGGAGTTTGGTAGCGATGCCAAATATGCTCGTCTTCATCAATTTGGCGGTAAGACGGGGAAAGGGAAAAAAGTTACTATTCCACAACGTCGTTGGTTAGGTGTCAGTCAACAAGATAAACAAATATTGCTGAGAAAAGCTACTGCACTTTTACAACGTCAAATTGAGCAAGTGTTATAGGATTTAAAATAACGCCATAATCACTCGCTGTGGCGTTTTTATTTTTAAGTAGGGTGATTCATTATCTAAAAAAATTTAAACGCTATTAAACGCATTTAAACGTCTTTTAAACGATTTGTAAAATAACATATCGACCAAATTTTAAAAATCCCCCAAAAAATCTTTAAACCACTTTAAAATCTTTTTTATTTCTCTTTCGGTAATCTATCAGTGTTTTAGCAATCAAGGACACTGATATGACCGTTATTGATATTTTTCGTGCAGGGCGTCGCCATGATGCCAATGGTAACTTAGTAGAGATTACTACTGCGTCGTTGCAGCAGGCAATTGATGCCTATGATCCACAATTTCACGAGTCCCCCGTGGTGATCGGACACCCTAAAGACAATCACCCTGCTTATGCGTGGGTGAAAGGCTTACAGCTTAACGGGGATACGTTACAAGCAGAACTTACTCAGATTGATCCTGACTTTGCCGAAATGGTACAGAACGGACGATTTAAAAAGGTGTCCGCGTCCTTTTATTTACCTGATAGTCCCAATAACCCCGTCGCAGGCAAGTTGTATTTACGCCACGTAGGTTTTCTTGGTGCTGTGCCACCTGCGGTAAAAGGTTTGCGTAATCCTGAATTTAGCGAAGAAGAACAAGGCATCGTTGAGTTTAGCGATTGGGCACAATCAAGCCTTTGGCGGCGACTAAGGGATTGGGTGATTGGTAAGTATGGACAGGATGAGGCGGATAAAGCCCTGCCTGATTATTTAGTGAGTTCGGTGCAAGAAGAAAGTATCCGTGGGGAATATCGCCATACTGATGCCCTTGTCCCTGACTTTAACGAAAACAATGCACAATCAGAAGGAGACCCCACAATGAGTGCAGAAGAAAAAGCTGAGCTTGACCGCCTACGTCAAGAAAATGAGCAACTAAAAGCGATACAAGCCAAAGTGGAAGCAGAAAAAGCCGAAGCAGAGCTTAACTCAGCCAAAGCCGAGAATGCGAGCTTTGCGGAAGCCTTAATTTCGGAAGGCAAACTTGCCCCGAAAAATAAAGACAAGGTGGTGTCAATGCTCAATGCAATGACAGTACAAGCAAAAGGTGGTGTTGTGGAATTTGAAGAAGGTGAAAGCCTTGTTCAGCAATTTAAAACCTACCTTAAAGAGCAGCCGAAAGTGGTGGAATTTGAGGAGGTAGCAACCAAAGACAAAGCTGTACCGCCTGCTGATGAAACAGTGGACTATGCTGAAGGTACAAGCCCAGCCAGCATTGATGCGGATAAACGCATTCGCGCCTATATGGGTGAGCACAATGTGGATTACACCACCGCATTTAATGCGTTATTTAACTAATTAACCAACAAGGAGCAATTTTTATGGCACTGGATTTATCAAAATTACGCGTACAAGACCCTGTACTCACCAATTTGGCTTATGGCTATCACAACAATGAACTGATTGGCGATACCTTAATGCCTATTGTCGAAATTGACAAAGAAGCGGCAAAAATCCCGACCTTTGGGCGTTTAGCCTTCCGTATTCCAACAACAACCCGTAACCTACGAGGTGCATCAAATCGCTTAGAGCCTGAAGATTTAGGTGCAATTGATGTCGCATTAGAAGAACATGATGCGGAATATGCTATTGATTATCGTGAAAGCAATGAGGCAAGTTTCCCACTGCGTCAATATGCTTTAAGCGTTATCCAAGATGTGATTGCTTTAGATCGTGAAAAACAAATCGCTACCCTTGCGCAAAACGAGGCGAGCTATGAAAGCACCAATAAAGTGGCATTATCTGGCACGAGTCAATTTAGTCACAAAGACTCCGACCCGTTTGTTGTCTTTGATGCTGCAAAACGTGCGATTAAACGCACCATTGGGCATAAAGCCAATGTGTGCGTGATTGCAGGCGACGTATGGGAAGTGCTGAAATCGCACCCGAAAGTGATTGAAAAAATTAAGTATGTACAAAAAGGCGTAATCACCCCTGAAATTTTTGCAGGCTTAATTGATATTGATACGGTGAAAATTGGTGAAGCCGTTTATGAAGAAAGTAGCCAATTAAAAGATATCTGGACAAAAACAGTCGTGCTGGCTTATGTACCGAAAACGGCCGATAAGAAAGGCACGGTGTATCAGCCAAGTTTTGGTTATACCGTCCGCCGCCGCAAAGGCTTGTTTGTGGACACCTACCAAGAAAGCGGTGGCAAGTTAGAGGTGGTGCGTTGTACCGATATTTATAAACCGCATTTAGTGGGCAAACCTGCGGGTTATTTAGTCAAAGACTGTATCGCTTAACCCTTTAAACCGCATTTAAACTGAATTTAAGTGCGGTTGAAAATATCAATTTTGGGAGAATGCTATGAACGAAAAATTACTCTATGCCGTGATTGGGGTTGCTATTTTGCATAACGGTAAACGTTATGAAGTGGGCGACACCCTTGAACTCACGCAAGAAGAAGCAGAAAACATCGCCTTGTATGTGGAATTAACAGAAAGTGCGAAAGAAAAGCTAGCACAGCAACAACGTCAAGCAGAAGAGGAAAAACGCCAAGCGGAAGAGGCTCAGCGTAAGAAGGAGGAAAAACAACGCAAGTCCAATACAGATAAAAATACCGATGAAACAACCGCATAGGAGCAGTGATGTATATCCAAACAACTGATCTGTTAGAGCTAATGAGTGAGCGAAGCCTGATTGATTTATCTAATGACAGTAGCCGTCCCACGGAAATGAACACCAACGTATTAGAAAAAGCTTGCTTACACGCCTGTGAAATAGTTGATGGGTATTTACGCTCTCGCTACTTGTTGCCATTAGAACAGGTGCCGACTTTAGTACGTAACATCTGTTTACAATTGGCACGCTATTGGCTCTATTCACGTCGCCCAGACGGTAAAGCCTTTCCCGAGCAGGTCAAAGACAGTTATACGCAGGCACTGAAAGATTTAGAGCGTATTCAGTCGGGCAAGTTACATCTTGGTCTGACAGAAATTACGATCGGCGACGATAGCGTGCCTACTGCACCACGTTTTGTCGCACGTGCACCCGAAAAAGTGGATTTATCAGGGTATTAATATGTCTGCCACGTTGCCTATTTTAACGAGTATCCAACAACGCTTACTCAAACAGCTCGATCGCTTTACTGTGGAATTATTTCCTGATGATTTAGCCAATTATTATGTCAGAGATGAATACGGCACGATTTTAGTGCAATACGCTGGCTCAAAATTTGAATTGCAAGGCAGTACCGACCTTATTCATCAACGTCGTTATGTCAATATTGCATTGACAGTGATCGCACGTAGTCAACACGATGACAGTGGCGCATTAGAGGTGCTAGATAAGGTTCGTTTAGCAATAGTGGGATTTCGACCAACTAATTGCGAACCATGCACGCTAATTAGCGAACAATTTGGGGGTGAAGACGAAGGGCTTTGGCAGTATCAGATCATCGTACAAACTAGCACGTGGCAAGTAGAGCAACGTGAACACAAGATTTAACGAAATTAAACACCGCACTGCTTACAGTGTGTGGGAACATAGAGGAGAAAGAAAATGGCTTTTCACCACGGAACAGAAACAAAACGTGTAACAGGTGGATCCGTCCCTGTACAAACTGTTGATGGTGCAATTATTGGTATCGTTGGCACCGCACCAATTGGGGTAGTTAATGACCTTACACTTTGTCAGACTAAAAAAGATTTTGCCCGTTTCGGTACAATTACAGGTAAAGGTTTTACTCTACCTGATGCCTTTGATATTTTGAGTCGCTATGCCAGTGGGCAAGTGTATGTCGTCAATGTATTAGATCCAACACGACACCAAACACAAGTGAATGATGAGACTTTGACACCAGATCCTAACACGCTAATTACTAATACTGCACATCCCGCTTTATTAACGCTTACCGTTAAAGCAGATAGTACGCCTTTGACAGAAGGTACAGATTACATTGTAGATATGCAAACAGGTGAAATCCGTCTAAAAGCGAGTCAGTCAAATTTAACGGCAACTTATACCTATGCTGACCCAACGAAAGTAACGGAAGCAGAAATTAAAGGTGGTGTAGAAAGTAGCACAGGCACACGTAAAGGTTTTGAGTTATTGCGAGATGGCTTTAATAAATTTGGTGCTGATGCCAAAATCCTCATTTGCCCCGAATACGACAAAACCGCTAGCGGTGCAGCAGCGTTACAAGTTCTTGCAGAACAATTAAAAGCCGTGGCATACGTTCAACTTCCTCAAGGCACCAGCTTGTCTAAAGCGATTGAAGGACGAGGGCCACTTGGCACAATCAATGCGAAAGCCAGTTCCGAACGAGTTCGCCACTTCTATCCTTATACACAGGGTATGAGCAATGGACTAGAAAGTCTTGCCACTCACGCCGCAGGGCTTCGAATGAAAACCGATGTAGAACAAGGTTACTGGTTCTCAACTTCCAACCGAGAATTACTCGGAGTAATCGGTATGGAAATACCACTTACAGCGAGAATTGATGATATTCAATCCGAAACTAACCGCCTCAATGCCGTAGGCATCACCACCATTTTCAACAGTTTTGGTACAGGGTTTAGACTCTGGGGTAACCGATCAAGTTGCTATCCAACTGTTACCCACATCATCAACTTTGAAACCGCCCTACGCACAGGGGATTTAATTGATGAATCCATTCGTCGTACTGAATTACAGTTTATAGACCGCCCAATTGATGATGCACTCATCGACAGCTTACTTGAAACTATCGACACCTACCTACGTTCTTTGAAAAGCATAGTCGGCTACAACGTAAACTTCGATTACGACTACGATCTAGTAGATGCATTCAGTAAAGGACAAGTCCCAATTGTCTATGATTATACGCCTAAAATACCTGCAGAAAGGATAACGAATACCAGCATAATGACCCGTAAATACCTAATAAATTTAGTGTCAAAAGGATAAGGAGAAAAAATGAGTATCGCAATCAATCAAATTGTCAATGCTAACGTTTACTTAAATGGTAATTCATTATTAGGCAAAGCCAAAGAAGTTAAACTTCCTGATATTGAGTTTGAGCAAATTGAGCACAAAAGCTTAGGGTTAATCGGCACAATTAAACTGCCAGCAGGATTAAATGCACTTCAGGCAGAAATCACTTGGCAAAGCTTTTATCCTGATATACGTCGCCAGAATTATAATCCAATGAAAAACCAACAATTAATGATTCGCTCTAATCTACAAGCCTTTAATTCTCAAGGCTTAATTGATGAGCAATCAATGGTAACCATTATGAATGTTCAGTTTTCTAAAACCACTGGCGGTTCTATAAAACCGAAAGAAGCAACAGAACACCAAGATACTTGTGAAGTCTATTCAATTAAACAAAGTGTCGGCGGTAAAGAAAT
The DNA here is from genome assembly GCF_003265225.1 of Mergibacter septicus. Taxonomy (NCBI): domain Bacteria; kingdom Pseudomonadati; phylum Pseudomonadota; class Gammaproteobacteria; order Pasteurellales; family Pasteurellaceae; genus Mergibacter; species Mergibacter septicus. The sequence goes on from NZ_CP022013.1 coordinate 667,062, forward strand.
CTTATTCTATGATGCCTTTGCCAATATCTTACGGATTGATGGCAAAGATGTTTTACAAAAATACCGCACTAACATTGGGTAGCCATTCTTTAAACAAGTTTAAAATCTATTTCAATTCAAATTGATTAAACTCCTAATAACAAGGCATTAATGATGAAACTATGAAGGAATTTTTTATGAATCAAGCCACGACTTTACTTAAAAATCTTCAAGCATACACAACCTACACGTTAAGTTATCCAATTACTCAACCAGACGGCACTCAAATTAAAGAAGTTGTTTTACGACGGATTAAAGGAAGTGATCAAGCTGCTTTTGAAAGTCAACAATTTGATATGGAAAAAGACAATTACAAAATTAATAGATTTTTCATTGTCCGTCTCTCAAATTTACTTCCAGAAGACGTTGATGAGATGGATTTAAAAGATATCTTGGGACTTGGAGAGCTTATTACTAAGTTAATTAATGAGGGAAAGTCAGACAAATAAGCGATCTTGATGAAGTATTTGCTGATCTCGCTTGGTGGTTTGGTTTTTCTCCAAGCGAGTTAATGGAGATGGATTTAGTCGATATTCCTAAATGGGTAAAGCAAATGCAAAGACAAATTAAAGCAGGTTATGGGCAAATTTTTCGATAAATTTTTTCACCAAGCCAAATGATACCACCGAATATAAAGGAGATACCTGTAATCAGTGGTAAATAAATAAAGCTTAATCCGAGTAAAATCAAACAGTAAAGTGCGATCAATAGACAAGCTAAGATAATGCTACTGAAAAGATTGCCTGTTAACATCGGAATAACATTTGCCCAATAAAGCCAGCTAATCCAAAGTATGCCTCCAATCAGCAAAGTTAGCAGACAAATTTTAAGGCTTTTTTCTGCTAAACCTTGCTTTTTCCAATCAGCAAATAACAGGTAAACACTCTCTATCAAATCGTAAAAGTTATTCAACATTGATTTTCCTTAATAAAGAATTTTATGTCATTTTCTAACATAGGTACACGCTTATGGCAAATAATTTAGCAATCGGCTTAGTAATAGGTGCAAGTTTACAATCAGGCTTTCAAGCCGCCTTTAGTAAAACTGAAAATGCTTTAAAGCGAGTTAATCAAGCCATAGCCAAAGGTACAGAACGTCAACAAGGGTTAAGTGCTGCATTAGTCAAGTTAAAACAACGCCAAAAAGAAGCTGTGCAAGCAGTTACACAGGCTAGAATGTCTGGCAGTAACCTTGCCAATGCCATTACTCAATATCGCCGTTTAAGCCAACAAATAAAACTTGCCGAACAAAACCAGCTTGCCTATGCCAATGCACTAAAGCGTGCTGAAGCAATACAAAGTAAATTAAATCAAGCTTTAATCAAGCAACAAGACCAACACGCCTATCGCCAAGAACTAAAAGGTAAAGCCCTTGGCACGTTAGGTTTTGCCATAAGTGCCGCTGCTCCAATTAAAGCTGCCATTGATTTTGAAAGTGCAATGGCGGATGTGAAAAAAGTGGTAGATTTTGATACGCCAGAAGGCTTTAAAAAACTGAGCAAAGAGATTTTAGAACTAACTAATACTTTGCCTATGACCGCAGAGCAACTCGCTACCATCACGGCAACAGGTGGGCAATTAGGCGTTGCTGAAAAAGATTTAAAAGCCTTCACCACAACCATTGCTAAAATGTCAGTTGCCTTTGATATGTCGGCAGATGAATCAGCTGATGCAATGGCGAAACTTGCCAACGTTTACGCCATCCCGATTAACGAAATTGACAAACTAGGTGATGCGATAAACGAACTATCCAACAATAGCCCAGCTAAAGCGGAACAAATTGTTAAAGTACTAGGGCGAATTGGTGGAACAGCGAAAGATTTTGGTTTAACACAAAATGCTGCTACAGCCTTATCTTCTGCTTTTATCAGTCTGGGGAAACCTGCTGAAGTCGCAGGGACAGCCATTAATGGTATGTTGACGAAATTAGCAACCGCAGATAAAGGCGGAAAGAAATTTCAAGAAGCCTTAAGTATTATTGGGATTTCAGCCAAACAACTGAAAGCAAATATTGCTAAAGATGGCGAAAAAGCCTTGGTCGATTTTCTCAATAAAGTGGCGAAACTGCCAAAATCGCAACGCACTGGCATATTGGTTGATATTTTCGGCTTAGAATATGCCGATGATGTCAGTTTATTAGCAGGTAACGTCAATGTACTTGAAAAACAATTAGGATTATTAAAACAAACCGATCAAAATGGGCAAGCAAGTTATCTTGGTTCAATGTCGAAAGAGTTCTCTGCTAGAGCGGCAACTACTTCTGCTCAACTTCAAACCCTCAAAAATAATGTTGTAGCATTAGCGATTACTATTGGTTCAACAGTTTTACCTGCAGTAAATCAATTCGTTAGTTACTTAAAGCCAATGGTTAAATCTATTACCAACTGGGCAGAACAACACCCAACTTTAGTTAAAGGTTTGATGGGATTTGTATCAGGACTGGTTGGCTTAAAAGTCGCAACCTTAGGGGTACAATTCTTATTTAGTGGACTGATTTCAACTTTCAACGGCGTAAATATTGCTTTAAACAGTATTAAAGCACTGCACGTCTCCGCTCAAATCCTACAATTAAGCGGTTGTGCAGGTAGCTTAGCAAAAGCTTTTGGTGTAGTGAAAACCGCTGTTTTTGCTTTAGGTCGTGCCATGTTAGCCAATCCCATTTTATTAATTGTTACTGCCATTGCAGGTGCCGCTTATCTCATTTATCAATATTGGGAACCGATTAAAGGCTTTTTCTCTCATCTTTGGCAAAATTTGAAAGACTTTTTCACCTCAGGCATTGGAAATATCACCCAAACTATTCTTAATTGGTCGCCATTTGGCTTGTTTTACAAAGCCTTTAGTAAAGTATTGGGCTGGTTTGGTATTGAGTTACCAAATAATTTTAGTGAATTTGGTAAAAATATTATTGATGGTTTAGTGAATGGGATCAGTAATGCGTGGAATACAGCCAAAGAGAAAGTCAGTGAATTAGGTACAGGAGTAAAAAATTGGTTTAAAGAAAAACTGGGTATTCATAGTCCTAGCCGTGTATTTATGGGGTTTGGTCAAAATACCGTTGAAGGATTAGCAATCGGGATCACTCAAAAAACAGCGTTAGCCAATAAAGCCAGTGATAATCTTGCCCAATCAGTTACTCAATCTTCTAAAAAATTAGATATCAGCACCGAGTTTGCAAATCAAGAAAGTAATGAACAAATTAGAAGTAACTATCGTCCTCTTTCTGAGAGTGTAACCTCCCCCCTAAATTCAGCACAACAAGAACCATCAAGGGTATTTAATATTAATTTTAATCCTACTATTAACCTTACATCTCACCAAGATAGTGCAGTTTTAAATCAGGTTAAACAAGGGTTAAATATGAGTTTAACTGAGTTTGAACGATTGTTAGAACGTGTACAAGATCAAAAACGTCGGAGAGCCTATTAATGTATCTAATGCTAGGTAAAGTTATTCTTGAACCGATTAACCTCACCGCTTTTAGTGAAACTCAAAGCGCCAACTTTGCCGAACATCCAGTGCTAAAAGGTAGACCCTTATTGCAAGCAATGGGTTTAAATTTGGCAGAAAAAAATCTTGAAGTAAGATTACATTATCAACTTGGCAAAGTTGAACAACGTTATCAAGCATTATTATCTGCTAAAAATAGTCAACAAGCATTAGCATTCATCTTTGGTAGGGGAAAATTCATTGGTTATTTCGTTATTACTGAATTGAACTCAACCACAGTATTTACCGATCAATACGGTAATGTATTGTGTCGGGAAATATCACTCAAACTCAAAGAATATGCGGGGAAAATTAAACCACCAAAACAAGGTGTAGCCCTTCAAAAAGGGAAGGACGATATTTTAGGTTCAATTATCCCTAAAGACGTGATCAAAACCCTGAATCAAGCTAAAGCTACTTTAAAAAAAGGCGTTGAAACTTTTCAAAAGACAATGCGAACGCTTAATGCTGTACGTAACACGGTTAGCGTTATGCAAAATTTAGTTCACGAACCACAATTAGCGTTAGCTCAACTACCAAATGTGGTCAGTGATCTAAATTCTGCATTAGGTGGTATTGGTGAACTAGTTGGTATGCAACAGACGTTTAGCCAACTACAAGATGGATTAAGTGTAGTTGGTGAATTTACGCAAGGCGTTGCACAAACTCATCATTATTTGCAACAAACTAGCCATATTTTCCAATCTGAATTTAATCTGGAAAATCTGGAGGATTTACTTAATCTAGGTTCAAATGCCTTAGATAACACCTTAGAAACAATCAATAATCTCTCCGCTTCAGTACAAAAAATGGGGGCTTTTGTCGTATTGCGACAAGATGAAATCCTATCTAAAGAGATTGTTGAGCAATCACAACTGTATAAGCCAAAGGAAATACGCAATGGATAATACTGGTAAAACAGCTTTAATTCATCAGGTTAAACAATGCGAACGCTGGGATAATCTGGCTTACCATTATTATGGTGATCCGTTGCTATATAGTCACATTATTGATGCAAACCCTCAACTCGCTTTTTATGAAGTGTTACCTGTTGGGGTTACTGTATTTATTCCTGTTTTGACTGTAACACCTACATCTAATGATACTATGCCACCTTGGCTAAGGGAAAATAATGAATAAATCTAATATACCAACACCTGATTTTTCGTTGTTTTATCAAAAAACGAATATTACTGCTGACCTTGAACCATATTTACTTTCTATTAGTTATACCGATTATTTAGAAGGGCAAAGCGATGAACTGTCACTTGAATTTACCGATCCTGATGGTAAATGGATTAGAAGTTGGTTTCCAACCCAAGGTGATAAACTCAGCCTTTCATTAGGCTATAAAGGTTCGCCATTAGTCAATCTAGGGGATTTTGAGATTGATGAAATTGAGTATCTTTATCCCAGCTCACAAATTCATATTCGTGCATTAAGTACAGGAATTTCAAAAAGCTATCGTACATTAAAACCAAAAGCATATGAAAATACAACCCTAGCTCAAGTTGTTGCTACTATCGCTAAACGTATGAAGTTAAAAGTAATTGGACAGATAAAACCTATTCCAATTGTGCGCGTTACTCAGTATCAAGAGCGAGATTTAGAATTTCTTACTCGACTGGCTAGGACCTATCATCATTCTTTTAAGATTGTGGGTGAACAGCTAGTTTTTACAGACAAAGCGACATTTATTGAACGTCAAAGTGTATTAACCTTAGAACCAGAACAGATTAAAACTATTCGCTTGCGAGATCGCATTAGAGATACGGTGAAAAAAGTCAATGTATCAGGCTTTGATAGTAATGGTAAGAAAGTATTAAAACAATCCAAAGAGGCATCAATACAACGTCAAACTATTCAACAAGCAGCTATCTCAAATGGGGATACATTGAATATTACGACTCGAGGAGAAAGCCAAGAGCAAATTAACGCAATGACTGATGCAGCATTAGCACAACAAAATGAAGATAGACAAGCAGGTACAATCACATTACTAGGTGATCCTAAATTAGTCGCAGGCAATACATTACGATTGCGTAAACTCGGTGTATTTAGTGGCAAGTATTTAATTACCTCTTCACGCCATCATTTAACCCGTTCTTCTGGTTTTACCACTGAAATTGAGGTGAGAATGCTGGAATTTATCCCCGATAATATTGTTGAGGAAAAAACATCACAACCAAAAAACGTGAAAGAAATTATTAAACAAACACCACACCAGCCTAAAACATATCAGCAAACGATGTCTGCCTTAATTAATCTTGTTGGAGAGAAAGCGAATGCTAACTAATTTATGTTCCCATAATTTTTCAGCGACTTATCAAGAAGGGATTATTAGTCAAATCGATCCTAAAACACACAAAGTACGTTGTGTGTTACCTGCATTAGATAACTTAGAAACGGCGTGGCTTTCTTATCTTACTCCCAATGCAGGCGGTAATCAGTTTTATTGTCTGCCCGACGTAGGCGCATTGGTCGCAATACTCCTCGATGCACGCGGTGAGGGCGGTTGTGTGTTAGGAGCAATTTATAACCAACAAGATCCTGTGCCTGTGGCAGACAGTGAGGTGTTTATGCTCAAATTTAAAAATGGCACAATCATCTCACACAATCGCGCAACAGGTGATGTGGTAATTGATGCGGTGGGAACGGTATTAGTCAAATCCCCTAGCCTAATCACGCTTGATTGCTCGGAGACAAAAACCACAGGCAACTTGCTTGTAGAAGGCTCATTAACCTACATGCAAGGCATGACGGGTAACGGCGGTTCTGGTGGTACAACGGCGGTGATCAATGGCTCACTTAAAACACAAGGTGGTGATATTACAGCCGATAATATCAGTCTGAAAAAACACGTGCATACTGAGCAAGGCGACGGTAATGATACAAGTGTCGCCAAATAAAAATCTTTAAACTACTTTAAAATCAATTTCCTTTCTTGTCCTGTAATATCAGGGCTATGAATACACATACTCACTTAACGACACATTGGCAACTTGCCCCGAATAATGAAACACAATCTATTATTCAGGGTATTGAAGACATTCATCTTTGTATTGCCAACATTCTCAATACCATAAAAGGCAGTGATATTTTACGTCCTGATTTTGGCAGTGATCATTTTCAATATCTTGACCAGCCTGAAGATATTGCTATTCCAAATATCGTCCGAGAAATTGTCTTAGCATTACAAACTTGGGAAAAACGTATTCAGATTGAAAATATCCGTATCACAGGTACCGCTCCCCATTTTTACTTTATGCTGGAATGGGTTGTAACCGATGATGTTTCTCAACAACTATACATTACAGAAATCAAGGCTAGTTAAATGAAACAGATTCAAGCAACTGATGTTAAAATAGTCGATGATGATCTGCAAAAAATCCTTACGGAAACTATTACAGATTACGAAAACCGCACGGGTAAAACCCTGCAACCCGCTCATATTGAACGTTCTATTATTCAAACTTATGCCTACCGTGAATTTTTAGTACGTAAAGGTATTAATGAAGCGTTTTTACAAACATTTCCACAATTTGCAACAGGGCTAGCATTAGATCTGTGTGGAGAGATTATTGGTTGTCATCGCCTAGAAAATCAAGCTGCTCGTTGTCTTATTCGTTTTAGTCTTAACGGTGAACATGATGATCTCACTATTGAAAAAGGGACAAAAGTTTTTGCCACTGATACTTTATACTTTTCGACCCTTACAACGGTTAAAATTGCACGCAATCAACAATATACTGATGTTGAAGCTATCGCTAATTTAACAGGAGAAATTGGTAATGATTGGCAAATTGGACAAGTAAAAAAACTTGTCAATGTTAATCCAGCTTTAACCGCGAGTAATTTAGATGTAAGTTCAGGTGGAATTATTACAGAATCTGATGATGATTATCGTAAACGTATTTTACTTGCTCCTGAAGCATTAACAACCTGTGGTTCTATCGGGGCTTATACTTATCACACCTTTAGTGTCTCTCCCTCTATTGCCGATGTCGTTATTTCAACACCAATTGCTGGTACAGTACAAATCACAGTCTTAACCAAAAATGGTTTACCTTCAGCGAGTTTATTAAAACAAATTAAACAAGCATTAAATGCTGAAAATGTTCGTCCTCTTTGCGATAACGTTGAGGTTGTTGCACCAGAAAAAATCAATTATCAAATTAACGCCCGTTTAGATTTATTTTCAGGTTTTATCGCACAAGATGTTCTTGTTCGAGCAAATCTTGCGATTCGCCATTATCTATCTAATCGTAGTAAAAAATTGGGTATTGATATTATTCCACTTGAAATTCAAAGCATTTTAAAAGTTGAAGGCGTCTATAACGTGCATTTAACGTCTCCTGCCTTAATTGAAGTCGCCTCAAACCGATGGGCGGAATGTAGTGAGGTTCAAATTAGTTTAGGAGAGGTAAAAAATGGCTAAATTAGTTTATCCAAATATGATTGCCAAAGATAAAAAATTTAGTGCATTAGCCGATTTAGGTTTATCTCTGTATCAACTAAAACAACATCAACTACTGACTAATTTTATTGATTTAATGCCAACAGAATACCTCTTTTTGCTTGCTGAAAAATGGTCAGTAATAGGCGAAGATGGATGGGATTTAGCTGAAAGTGAAACTGCAAAACGCAATTTAATCAAACAAGCCGTTGAATTACATCATTATAAAGGAACACCTTATGCTATTCGCCAAGTTATTCGTCAATTAGGGTTTGGTGAAGTAGAAATCATTGAGGGACTAAACAATAAAAAATATAACGGGGAAATTAACTATAGTGGAATTTTTACTCATAACGCTCCAACAGCATGGGCAAGTTATGTAGTAGTGTTAAGAAAGATTATTACTCGTGATCAAGCACAACAATTGCGACAAATATTACGTTACTTTGCTCCCGCTCGTTGTCAGTTAGTCGCCCTTGATTATCGTGAAACCGCATTACGTTATAACGCTACGGCTACGTTTAATGGGGAATTTTCTTTTGGTACAGCGTGATGGCATACCTAATTTTTAATTATAGAAGGAACAGAAAACATGGCAAATCTTCAAGTTAGTCCCAGCTGGGAAACAGGTATTTATCAAATAGAAACCTCAGATCCAGTGGTTGGCGGAGAAAACGGCATTGCAAATCGACAAGCAAAACAACTTGCTGCACGTACGCTCTATCTTAAACAACAATTAGAAACACTAGCAAACAAACGTGCTAGCACAACACAGATCGGGCAAGTACAATTAACTAATGCAACTGATTCAAACAGTGAAACACTTGCATTAACTGCCAAAGCAGGAAAAACTCTAGCTGAGCAAATTCTCCAAGTTTCACGTGCTATTCCAACTCAATACACACCCACAGCAGCTACTACAACACAAGCAGGGATAGTACAACTTTCAAATGAAACAAACAGCAATGCTGAAAACAAAGCTCCGACGTTGAAAGCTCTAAAAAGCTTAAATACTAAAATTGAGGGCAGAATATTAGATGCTGATTCTTCCCAGAATGTACGTCCCTATTCGATACCTGCAAACGGAAAATCCCAGTTTTATAGATCAGCCGGGTATGAAAAACCAAGCGATTTACAACAAGCACATAATTATGGGTGTGGAATTGCGATTAGAACAGGTGCAACAAATAGTGGATTTGCAGATATTTATATCCCTCACACTGCGAACGGAAATGCTGAATTTTGGGTAAGAAACGGCTATCAGGGGTTTGCACACAGCAACTGGACTGTTTTTAAGCCACTGCCACCTATAACCTCAGTAGTGAATGATAACTCTGAAAATAAAATCGCAACAGCAAGGGGCGTTAAAACAGCGTATGACAAAGCTGTTGAAGCATTAAATAAAGCAAATGAAAGCCAATTCACGCAAAATTTAGCACAAAATGGTTGGTGTCGGATGCCTAATGGTTTGATTCTGCAATGGGGCTTTCTTTCTAAATCATCATTGAGTGGTTCTTATGCGACAGTAACTTTTCCGATTTCTTTTACAGAAATATTTAATATTTCTTTAACTGCAGCTGCTAGGGGAGTCGATGGAGATAATAGTCATTATATTGATACTGGAGTACATAATCTTACAAATCAATCGTTTAGGGTTTTTTCATGGTGGAATGGCGGAAATTTTGATGGATTTTACTGGACAGCAATCGGGAAATAAAAAATGGATAAGAAGTACATCATTATTTTAGATAAAAACGGAAAAAGAATAACATCGTTAGTTATTGGTATTCATGCTGATACGCTAGAAATGTTAATTGAATTTGCAAAGCAAAATTACTCGGATTTCTCTTATATAGAAGCTGATGAAACATTGCAAAATCAACTGTTAGACCCACAATCAGTTTATCAAAATGGCCAAGTTATTGTGCTTGAAGTTGATAGAGAGGCATTAAAAGCTGAACAACAAACTCAAATGTGGGAACAAATCAAACAAAAACGCTATCAAAATTGTCGATCTGGTGTCTATGTAAAAAGTGTGGATAAATGGTTTCATTCTGATGACGCAAGTCGTCAGCAGTACACCTTTATGCGCACGCTCCCAGATTTTCCACCAACACAATGGAAAACGATGGATAACAGCTTTGTCGAGATGACAAAAGATTTACTAAATGAGTTATCACTCGCAATGTTTGCACACGAGCAAGCGGATTTTGCTAATGCAGAGCGTCATCGCGCAGCAATGTTGGCGGCGGAAAACCCGCTAGATTATGACTACAGCACAGGTTGGCAGGAGGTTTTTAATGGCTAATCAAGTTTATTTAGCCTTGTATAAGGGCAATCGCAGTGGTAAGGGCTTTGGAGCGCTAAAGGCTCGATTAGGCGATTGGCTGACACGCAAGCTCACCAAGGGCAAATACTCGCATTGTGAGATAGCAATCGAGACCTTTGATAAATGGGGGCAATACGATTGGCGCAAGCGTTACCAATGCTACTCTAGCTCTACCAGAGATGGTGGTGTGCGCAGCAAGGAGATTGATTTAGATAGTGGCAAATGGGATTTAATCCCGCTCAATGGCATCACCGAGCATCAAATTAAACGCTATTTTGAGCAAACCCAAGGCAAACGCTATGACTGGCTTGGGGCGTTAGGTGTGGTGTTCTTTATCCCACAATCCCGCGACAAATTTTTTTGCAGCGAGTGGTGTGCGAATGCAATGAATGGCGGTGATGAGGGCTGGCGATTTAGCCCAAATCATTTAGCCGCAATTTTCAAACAAGGAGCAAAATAAAATGAATAAACTAACAAAAGACTATTTAGACAGCTTAGTCGTAAATACTCAGTATGTACATCAAGATTTACTGACTATTTGCACCATTACCCTTAAAAATGGTTTTAAACTGGTTGGTACCAGTGCGTGTGCAGATAAGCAAAACTATGACGCCAAGATTGGTGAGCAAATTGCTTATCAAAATGCCTTTGCAAAACTCTGGGAGCTTGAGGGGTATTTACTCAAACAACGCTTGCACGAGCAATCGCAAGGCTTTGTCACATTACGCAACGGCAATCAGGCTCAAATTGTTTACACAAGCCCTTTTGGCAAATTGCTTGTGGTTGAGCAAACGGGTGATGAGTTGCCCACAGTACATTGGCATAATTCCGATGGCAGTTAACGTCCGAAAGGGCGTTTTTTTGTTTTTTCAGAATATAACTGTTGACAAAAATTAATCTGCAGGTTAAATTAAACCTCAAGGTTAACTTATTGTTAGCGTACTACTAGGAGAAAAATATGAAAAAGACTAATTTTGGAGAATTTATCAGGGGGTATCGGCGCGCCAATAAGATCCTATTAAAACAAATGGCTGACGCTTTAGGCTTTAGTTCTGCATTTTTATCATCTATTGAAAATGGAAATAAGCCAATTCCGCAAGGTATTGAGCAAAAGCTTGTAAATAGCTTCAGTTTTTCAGAACAGGATAAAGAGCGCTTATTTGAGTCAGTTGATACAACAAGAACACAAAGCACGATTACAATCCCTCAAAACTCATTAGATCAAATGATTGTAGGAGCATTTTGTCGGAATTTTAATGAGCTTGATGATACTAAAAAACAAGAATTATTAAATTTATTAAAAGGGGTCAAATAGTGAGTTCAATTTTTTATAACGAAGGGTTTTCAGTTAGCCCTATGTCAAAAAAACAAATAGACTCAATTACTCAAGCTATTCGTGAAATAGCTGATAAGTATGGATGGATAGATTCTAACGGAGCCGTTGATGTTATATCTCTTTTAGAATTTGGTTACGAAAAATTTCGCGTTATACCGGATCATGAAATGACGGGAACGTTAGGACTAACATTACCAACCGGAGAAATTCTTTTAAGGGAAAGTGTCTATAATGGAGCTTGTGATGGTAATGGGCGAGATCGCTTTACAGTTGCTCATGAATTAGCGCACGGTGTTATACATAAGGAACAGATAGGATTTGCTCGACCAGTGGATAGCAATACTAAAATTTATTGCAATGCTGAATGGCAGGCAAATGAATTTGCAGGGCGGCTTCTATTACCTGACAGTAGCATCGAGCGTTTTCACTATATGACGGTTTCTGAAATTGCTGATTTGTTTGGGGTAAGCTACGAATGCGCTCAAACAAGAATTGCCAAATACGGAAAATAAAAACCCAATCACAAAGACTGGGTTCATAAGATTTAGTAAAGTATTGCAGTACTTTATTAAACAGTAAGCAAAAAAATCAGTTCCACAGGGCGTTACTGATTTTCTTAACCTGAAGGTGATGCGAATTTTACTCTTTTAGTAGATTTTCGCAAGGATTAAGTTTGTAAAATGAGATATTTCTCACAAATTACAATAATAAATACGCCCTCCTAACAATTAAGGAGGCTTCAAATGATATTTGAAACTAACCCTAATGGTGAGCAAGTGGCAGTAATTTTTACTCCATACATCACCAAGAAAGGTAAGCGAATTTATCATCCTCACGGCGGTGTTTTCCGCATTGAGATTCCCGCAGATAAATATCGCAACCATTAATTTAAAGGCTGTCTTATGACAGCCTTTTCTTTAAACCTATTTAATACCTCAACCCTCCATTATTTCTTAAAATTTCTTTAGGTAATATTAAAGAGGTTTAAAGAAATGTCCTTATCACTCCCCATCACCAAAATTGTGATTCGTTTACGCGGAGCGACTAGCGCATATTGATGACATTAACAAGTTACGCTCCTAGCTTTACTCCGCAGTTGGTAACGCTACGCCAAAAAACAAACGAATGGCGAAGGATTACAAAGCAGAATACGTCAGAATCATTCAAGCGTTTGATGGTTACAAAGACTTGAACTGCTTGGCGAGCTGGTTGTTATTCAGCGGACAACAAGTTGCAACGCTTGAGGACTTGTTCCAGCATGATTTTTGGCATTGTATTCGCCAAACGGATCATCCGAAAGCGGATGGCTATTTAGACGGTGTTGAGATTATGCGCGAATCGTTTCACACACTCTTGCCTAAGTTTGCAGATGACCCTAAAGCCTTATTTGTGCTAGACCCGCCTTACCTTTGCACAAGGCAAAATAGCTACAAAATGGCAAATTATTTTGACTTGATTGATTTTTTACAGCTTATTGACCTAACGCGACCGCCTTATGTGTTTTTTAGCTCGACTAAGTCAGAGTTTGTGCGATTTATTGAGTATATGGTACAGGCTAAAAAGGATAACTGGCAGGTATTTGACAGCACCGAACGGGTAACGATTAAAGCGGCGTTAAATTATCAGGTGCAATATGAAGATAATCTCGTTTATAAATTCTAAAACAAAGGGGCTAATACCCCTATTTTTGTTTTCCTGCGTTATAGGCTGCCTTCATCATTGCTTTCATACACCATACGGGCATATCGTAAAAATCAAGGTGATCACTCATTCTGGTTTCCAGCGTATCAATACGCCCCACATCTTTAGCAATGGTTTCTAATACGTTGTTAATAGCTTTTTCAGTTGGTTTTTTCATTGTTTATTCTCCTGTTTTTGTGTTGCCGACATCATTGCTCTGTGTGGGGGAAGAGTAAAGGGGAAATCAGTGGTAATGAGTCTGAGTGGTTAGGAATAAAACTGGGGAGGTATGGAGGTCTATTTCAGAAAGTTTAAAGGCGGTTTAAATGGCGTTTAAATATTATAAAAAATCCACATAACGTGGGAAAATTTTTTTCTCAAGTTATGTGGACGCGTTTCTCATTTTGCGCGGACGGCTTCAACGTTAGAAAAGCTCTATGCTACTTAAAAGCCCGATTTTTATATCGGGCTTTTATTTTTGGTAAAATAAAATAAACAAAAATAATGTTTAAAATTGTTTTTTTAATAAAAAAGTTATTTATATTTTACATTTTTATTGCAACTTTAAGTTTGAGTGATAGAATTAGATCAACAAAACAGCGTATTTAACGCTTTATTAACAGAATAATTATAGGATAGTTTATGTCTATAATCGGTTTTAATACTGTTTCTCCTTTGGGGTATAATTTAATTTTAGATGCTGATGCGTATAAAAATGATCATGGTAGAATGTTACCAGCCAATACGCATTATATTTTTTCTACGATTTCTGCACGTAAAGCGAGTGGTTATAATTCACATATTGTTGCTTTTGGCATTCGCTATTTAATTCAAACCTATATTTCTCAACCCATTACTCAAGCTCATATTGATCAAGCGGAGTATTATATTACATTACATGGATACCAATTTGATCGCCGACGTTGGCAGTATATAGTTGATCAACATCAAGGTATTTTACCGTTACAAATTACGGCTATTGCAGAAGGAAATGTTGTACCAGTAGGTGTCCCTTTGGTAAATATAGTTAATACTGATCCAAATTGTGCTTGGCTTGTGAGTTATATTGAAACTCTTTGTTTACGTGTGATTTGGTATATGACAACTGTTGCTAGCGATAGTTTTGCTTTAAAAGTGTTATTGGAAAGTAAATTACGTCAACATAATGGTATAACTGGCAATTTTTCCGATTTATCAGCATATCATTTACATAATTTTGGTGCGAGAAGCTGTGCAGGGCACGAAAGTGAAATAATGAGTGGTATGGCTCATGCTCTTTGCTTTAAAGGAAGTGATAGTATGACCGCTAATTTGAGTATCGATCATTATTATTATCCTCAACATAGTGGTATTGCTTTTGTGAGTTCCGTTATTGCAAGCGAGCATTCAGTCAGTAGTGCTAATTCAAATACTGATACTCAAGATGATTTTGGCATTGCGGTTAAAATGTTAGATTTATTAGATCAGGAAATAATGAGAAAAAAACGAGCAGGAGATGAAAGTCAAACGATTATTTCGGTAGTGATTGATACCTATGACCCCTATCGTTTTGTTAAACAGTACATCGGAGAGCGTCTCAAATCACGAGTAGAACAATTAAAAGAGAATAATGCTAGATTAGTATTGCGTGTCGATTCAGGCAATCCAATTGAAGAACCAATTAAAATTATTCAACTATTGATGGCACAATTTGGCTATCACACTAATGCACAAGGGTATAAAGAATTACCACCTTATCTAGGTGTATTACAAGGTGATGGAGTAGAGGTTGAAAGTATTCAAGGTATCTTAGAACGCTTAGAAGCAGAAAAATTATCTTTGAATAATCTTGTATTTGGTATGGGAGGAAAATTAACTCACCCAACAAAAGGAAGAGATACTTATAGTTTTGCGATGAAGTCAACAGCATTAGGCACTATCACCGAAAAAGGAGAAGTAATCTGGCAAGATTTATTCAAAAATCCTATTACAGATAGTGGGAAACGTTCTTTAAAAGGGCGTTTTACTACGATGAAAAATCATCAAACAGGTGAAATACAGGCAATTTCTTTTAATCAAAAAGAAACGGCATTAAAACAAGGTTTTGAGGATTTAATGATCGAAGTATTTAATGGGAAAAAACAACTTGCAGGAAAACCTGTTATTTTTACCCAAGATTTTGAAGATGTGCGATTACAGATACAAGAAAATCTGATTAAATTATTGTCGCAATAATACAGAAATAATATTGAATAACAGTAAATTCTAGTTATTTAGAAAGATTGGCACCCTACCAGTTTATATTTTGTATTACTGATAGGGTGTTTTTTTATTCTGTTGGCATATTGGGATTAGGTTTAATCGCTAGGAGATTACAATTTAGCTGGCTAATAACATGTTCTGCTGTGTTACCTAATAGAACAGCAGATAATCCAGTGCGACCAATGGTTCCAAGTACAACTAATTCCGCTCCAATTTTTTCAGCAACTTTAGGAATTACTTCTTCAGGTAGCCCTTCGTAAACATGAGTATGATCTTCATCAATACAGAAGTGTTGACGTAACGCTTTCATATTAATTAGATGTTGACCTCGAATGCTGTTTCCATAATCAGGAACACTAAATTCGGGTAAGTCTAATGCAATACTAATGGGTGTTGTAGGATAGGCGGTGACTAAGTGGATATTTCCGCGATCTAAACTTTCCGCTAAACTCATACTTAACCCAACTAATTGCTTATTGAAAGCATCATGATAGCTTTCATCATCAGCAACATTTACTGCGACTAAGATCCGTCGTTGATGTTGCCAGTCTCCGTCTTTGACCATAAAAATAGGGCAAGGTAATTTGCGTAATAATTGCCAATCGGTTGGGGTAAAAATTAAAGAACTAAAATCTTCTTTTTGATGGGTAAATTTGACAACAAGATCGTAATGGTGTTGTTCAATAATATCTTCTATTGCTTGAACTTCATTACTACACCAAACCACTTTTATTTTAAAATGAACATTATCTATATGATGTTGTTCTAATATTTCATTCACCCAAAGTTCTTTTTGGCGAATAATATTATGTTGCATTTCTTCACGCTCTTGATTTCCCGTAACACTAATTGCATAGGATAAATCATAAACAGAAAGAAAAGCTGTAAGTGTAACAGGTTGAGAACTTTGTTGTTGCTTAATTAAAGCAATAGCTCTTTCTAGAGCGGCTTGCTTTTTGTATTCAGGATCGATAACAACTAAAATATTATTGAAGTGCATAAAACCCCCTTATTGATAGTATTATTATAAGGAGGTCAATGTCGAAAGCAAGAAAAAGGATAATAAGTGTTAAATTATTCGTTTTCCTCGGTGGCTTGCACCAGCTAATGCAATTAAAGCAGGCATATCATTGATAGTAATATATTTTCCTTGTACGCTTAATAATCCACTTTTTTGAAAGCGTCCAAGTAAACGGCTAATGGTTTCCACAGTTAAACCGAGATAGTTACCAATATCACTTCTTGTCATTGTTAAACGAAATTCTCTAGCTGAAAATCCCCGAGCAGAATAACGACAAGAGAGATTATGAATGAAAGCAGCCAGTTTTTCTTCGGCACTCATTTTAGAAAGGAGAAGAATCATATCTTGATCACTGCGAATTTCACCACTCATTAAACGCATAATTTGTTGTCTAAGTTTTGACATTTTTCCAGATAGATCATCTAAAACATCAAAAGGAATTTCACATACCATTGATGTTTCTAAAGCTTGGGCAAAACTTGGATGCTGCATATTAGTAATTGCATCAAAACCAACGAGATCACCGGGTAAATGAAAGGAAGTAATTTGTTCTTCACCATTCTCGCTAATAGTGTAACTTTTAATCGTACCAGAGCGGATTGCGTATAGAGATTTTAATTCATCACCAGCTTTAAATATAATCTGTGCCTTAGGAATAGGTTTTTTACGTTCGATGATATTATCTAGTTGATCTAATTCATGTTCATTTAGTGTGAAAGGAATACATAATTGACTTATACTACAATCTTGACAGTGAATTGCACAACCTCCGGATTGCACCCGACGACCGATTTTGCTTTCCGCTGTGGCTCTCATAAAGGACTCCGCAAATATATTATAAAGATATAAAAAAGTATGTTAGACTGCGTTAGTTTTATTTGGTTTAATCCAAAAGATCCTAGCATAAAAAGGTTAAAGGCGAAAGCAGATTTTCGGAGGGAGAAATGCCAGCAGAACATTTAACGAAAAAACGGTTAATTCAACTTTTAGTTATGATGATCTTATTATTATCAGCATTTTTTTATCGCACTTTTTACCCCGTAAATCACCATCAAGGCGTAAAAAAGATACCTGAAGTTTCAAATAGCGTGAAAAAATAAAACTACCAGCTTGATTAGCTGGTAGTTTTATAACTAAAGAGAGGGATATTATAATAGGGAGGGATATTATAATGTTGAGATCGAACCTAGCTCTTTATCAATTAAATATAATCCTTCACCTTCTGAACCGACTAGTTTTAATTTATCTAAAATCCCACTAAATAATTTTTCTTCTTCGTGTTGTTCAGCCACATACCATTGTAGGAAGTTGAAAGCGGAGAAGTCTTTTTCTTCCCAAGTGGCACTCACTAATTCATTGATTTTACGAGTAACTAATTTTTCATGCTCATAAGTTAAGTGTAATATTTCAGGTAATGAAGAAAAATCGTGTTTTGGCGCTTCAATCGCATCAATAATGGCTAATGCACCAGTTTCATTTAAATAGGTGAAAAGTTTACGCATATGTTGCATTTCTTCTGCTGCATGCTCAGCCAAAAACTTTGCAGCACCTTCAAAACCATTATGCTCACACCAAGCACTCATTTGGAGATAGACATTAGATGAATAGAATTCAAGGTTTAATTGATCATTTAACATTTTAACAATTTTTGCTGATAACATAATGCTTTCTCCAAATTATTCTTCAGGGTCTAAAGTGGCTAATTCACGGTCAATAAAATATAAAGCACGACCATCTTCACCAAGTAAATTAAATTTTTCTAAAATAGAGCTAAACAATTTTTCTTCTTCATGTTGTTCTGCTACATACCATTGTAAGAAGTTAAAGGTTGAATGATCGTGATGCATTGCGGTTACTTCAACTAATTCATTAATTTTAGAGGTTACTAATTTTTCATGCTCAAGTGTAATTTCAAAAATTTCTTTTAAAGACACATAGTCATGTTTAGGTGCTTCAATTTTACCTAAGAGTGGTAAACTACCTGTTTCATTCACATAGGTAAATAATTTTTGCATATGCATCATTTCTTCATCTGCATGACGTAAGAGAAAAGCCGCAGCACCACTGAATCCGTGATTTTCACACCATGCACTCATTTGTAGATAAACATTAGAAGAATAAAATTCTAAATTAATTTGTTCGTTTAATTTATCAACGATAGCTTGTTTTAACATTTTTCCTCCCATTTAAGGTAAGTAGAATTAAAGAGTAAGCAAACAGATGTAATACTAACCATTAAATTTTAAAAATCAAATCTTTTTTAGAAGTATAAGTTATTAATTTATAAAGGGAATAATGAAAATAATTTTTATTTTATTAATCAAATAGAAATTATTTCCCTAATATAAAATAAGAATAAAGATGCTATTTTTTAGACAAAAAGAAAAATATTTAAAAATTCGGCTTGACGGATCAATTCAATCTCGTTATTATTCGCCCCGCTTAAAGCCAATCTTGATGCGGAGGAATGGTCGAGTGGTTGAAGGCACCGGTCTTGAAAACCGGCGAGGGTTTACGCCCTCCGTGAGTTCGAATCTCACTTCCTCCGCCACTTTAATCTATTTAAAATTATAAATTCCAGCATCTCATATTTTTCGTTTTTTTACCATTTCTTTTTATCCTATAAAAATAGGATTTATTTAGAATTACTAAATAGCACTATTTATATTATCAGATACTAAGCCAAACGTTACACTTAATCCAATAAGTGTTATTTAAATTAAGTTAATTCCGTAGTTTTAACTTTTATCATTTTTATTTTATTGAATAGAAATTAGACATATGTTGGCTTTTTTGTTAATGTACGACAAAATTTTTTCTATCTTTATCTCAAAAAATCTAATAAAATTTCTCAAAATAGTTAATAAAATGTAAATTGACCTAATATTTTTTACATTTTATTTATAAGTTGTAAAGCTATTATTAAAGCATAAAGCAGGGTGAAATCTATTTAAAAGCAGAGTGAATGGAACACTTATGGGGTTTCGTTTGCTAGTTTTTTTAAGTAGTTTTTACTACATTTTTTAACTTTAAAAAAAGGAACTTACCATGTCAGATATGGTCAGATATGATATCGATCCACCAGAGACTAATGATTGGTTAGATGCGATTGATTCAGTTATTCGTGAAGAAGGTGTAGAAAGAGCACAATTTATTATTGAACAATTACTTCAACGTGCTAGATCTAACAATGTTTCTCTGCCAACAGGTACGACAACAGATTACATCAATACTATTCCAGCATCAGCTGAACCAGCTTATCCAGGAAATATCGATCTTGAGCGCAGAATTCGTGCCGCAGTACGTTGGAATGCGATGATGATGGTCTTAAGAGCTTCAAAAAAAGATTTGGAATTAGGTGGTCATTTATCATCATTCCAATCTGCAGCAACTATTTATGAAGTTTGCTTTAATCATTTCTTTAAAGCACGGACTGAAAAAAATGGTGGTGATTTAGTCTTTTTCCAAGGTCATATCTCACCGGGTATCTACTCTCGTGCTTTCCTTGAAGGACGTTTAACTGAAGAGCAGTTAGATAATTTCCGTCAGGAAGTTGGCGGTAAAGGATTATCTTCTTATCCTCATCCTAAATTAATGCCTGAATTTTGGCAGTTCCCAACAGTATCAATGGGATTAGGTCCTCTAAATGCAATTTATCAAGCTCGTTTCCTAAAATACTTACATAATCGTGGCTTAAAAGATACAGCAGATCAAACCGTTTATGCTTTCTTAGGCGATGGTGAAATGGACGAAGTTGAATCAAGAGGTGCAATTTCATTTGCTGCTCGTGAGAAGTTAGATAACTTAGTCTTTGTAATTAACTGTAACTTACAACGTTTAGATGGTCCTGTTACAGGTAATGGTAAAATTATTCAAGAACTTGAAGGCTTATTCAATGGTGCTGGTTGGGAAGTTATCAAGGTTATTTGGGGAAATCGTTGGGATAGTTTATTACAGCGAGACACTTCTGGAAAATTATTAAAATTGATGATGGAAGTGGTAGATGGTGATTACCAAACATTTAAGTCAAAAGATGGTGCTTATATCCGTGAACATTTCTTTGGACGTTATCCAGAAACTGCAGCCTTAGTTGCAGATATGACAGACGATGAGATTTGGGCATTAAATCGTGGTGGGCATGATCCAATTAAAGTCTTTGCTGCATTCAACCAAGCGAAACAAGTTAAAGATAAGCCAACTGTCTTATTAGTTAAAACAGTCAAAGGCTATGGTATGGGTGAAGCCGCAGAAGGTAAAAATATTGCTCACCAAGTTAAAAAAATGGATATGTCAGGCGTACGCCATGTACGTGATCGTTTTGCATTACCATTTACAGATGCTGAAGTTGAAAAATTACCATATATTAAATTTGAAGAAGGCTCAGAAGAGTACAATTATTTACACCAACGTCGTACTGCTTTAAATGGTTATTTACCAACACGTTTACCACGCTTTACTCAAGCACTAGAAGTCCCATCATTAGATGAATTTTCTCAATTATTTGAAGCACAATCACGCCCAATTTCAACGACTATGGCGTTTGTCCGTTCATTAAACGTATTATTGAAAAATAAATCTGTTGGGAAACATATTGTACCAATTATTGCAGATGAAGCCCGTACTTTCGGAATGGAAGGTTTATTCCGCCAAATTGGTATTTATAATCCGCATGGTCAAAACTATGTTCCACAAGATCGTGAACAAGTTGCTTATTACCGTGAAGCAACCGATGGACAGGTTTTACAAGAAGGTATTAATGAACAAGGTGCTACTGCATCTTGGATTGCAGCTGCAACTTCTTATAGTACCAATGATGTTCCAATGATCCCATTCTTTGTTTACTACTCAATGTTTGGTTTCCAACGTATTGGGGATTTAATGTGGTTAGCAGGTGATCAACGTGCTAGAGGCTTTATGATTGGTGGTACTTCAGGACGTACTACATTAAATGGTGAAGGCTTACAACACGAAGATGGTCATAGTCATATTCAAGCATTAACGATTCCAAGTTGTGTTGCTTATGATCCTGCTTTTGCCTATGAAGTGGCTGTTATTATGCAAGATGGTGTTCGCCGTATGTATGGTGAAGCCCAAGAAGATATTTATTATTATATCACCACCTTAAATGAAACCTATGAACAACCAGCAATGCCAGCTGGTGCTGAAGACGGTATCCGTAAAGGTATTTATAAATTTGAAACGGTTGAAGGTAAAGGTTCAGCGAAAGTTCAATTACTCGGTTCAGGGGCAATCTTACGTCATGTTCGTGAAGCAGCTCAGTTATTAGCAACAGATTTCGGTGTGACTTCAGATGTATATAGTGTGACTTCATTTACTGAATTAGCACGTGAAGGCTCTGCAATTGAACGTGAAAATATGTTACATCCAGAAGCAGAAGCGAAAGTACCTTATATTACTCAAGTAATGAATGATGCTCCAGCTGTTGCCGCAACGGATTATATGCGTTTATTTGCAGAACAAGTTCGTGCTTATGTTCCAGCAAGTAGTTATCGTGTATTAGGTACAGATGGTTTTGGTCGTTCTGACAGTCGTGAAAACTTACGGGAACACTTTGAAGTGAATGCACATTATGTTGTTATTGCTGCATTAACTGAATTAGTGAAAGCTGGTACTTTAGATAAGAAAGTTGTCAGTGAAGCGATTGAAAAATACGCAATTAATCCAGATAAAGTATATTCGCTATACGCATAATTGAGTCAAGCGAACAAAATAAAGGAAATAGAGATGTCAAAACAAATTCAAATCCCTGATATCGGTGGTGATGAAGTTACCGTTACTGAGATTATGGTAAAAGTGGGCGATACAATCGCCCTTGATCAGAGTGTGATTAACGTTGAAGGGGATAAAGCTTCAATGGAAGTCCCAGCACCAGAAGCTGGGGTAGTAAAAGAAATTTTAGTTAATATTGGTGATAAAGTTTCAACTGGTACACCAATGTTAGTTTTAGAGTCGCTAGATGCTGCACCAGCACAAGTAACAGCATCAGCAGCTCCAGTTGCAACAGCAGCAGAGATTGTTGAAGTGTATGTGCCAGATATTGGTGGTGATGAAGTTAATGTCACTGAAATTATGGTGAGCATTGGCGAGCAAGTTACTGAAGAGCAATCTTTAATCACAGTTGAAGGCGATAAAGCCTCAATGGAAGTGCCTGCACCATTTGCTGGTGTAGTTAAAGAAATTTTAATTAAGTCAGGTGATAAAGTTTCGACTGGTTCATTGATTATGAAATTTGAAGTTGCAGGTGCGGTTTCTGCTCCGGTTGCTTCTTCTGAGACTACCACTCAAGTTCAAGCAGCATCAGCAACAACCGCAATTAAAGATGTTGCAGTACCAGATATTGGTGGTGATGAAGTTAATGTCACTGAAATTATGGTTAGCATTGGTGAGCAAGTTGCCGAAGAGCAATCTTTAATTACGGTTGAAGGCGATAAAGCCTCAATGGAAGTTCCTGCGCCATTTTCTGGTGTAGTCAAAGAAATTTTAATTAAATCGGGTGATAAAGTTTCGACTGGCTCATTAATTATGCGTTTTGAAGTTGCAGGTGAGTCAGTGCCTGCAGCACCAGTGGCACAAGTAGCGCCAACACCAGCAGCAAATGCTGCACCGGTACAAACACCAGTTGCAGCAGCACAAGAGACTAATGATGTTGATAGTGCGGCAAGTTTTGCTCATGCAACGCCTGTTGTTCGTCGTTTAGCACGTGAGTTTGGGGTTAACCTTGATAAAGTAAAAGGAACGGGACGTAAAAATCGTATCTTAAAAGAAGACGTACAAGCTTACGTTAAAGATGCTTTAAAACGTTTAGAAAGTGGTGCAACTCAAAGTGGTAATGCAGGTGCAGGTTTAGGTTTATTACCTTGGCCGAAAGTTGATTTTAGTAAATTTGGTGAAACTGAAGAAGTCGAATTAGGTCGTATCCAAAAAATCTCTGGTGCAAATTTACACCGTAACTGGGTGATGATCCCACACGTTACACAATGGGATAAAGCGGATATTACCGAATTAGAGAAATTCCGTAAAGAGCAGAATGTATTAGCTGAAAAACAAAAACTAGAGGTTAAAATCACGCCGTTAGTCTTTATTATGAAAGCGGTTGCAAAAGCATTAGAAGCTTATCCTCGTTTCAACAGTTCCATTACTGAAGATGCTCAGCGTTTAATCTTGAAAAAATACATTAATATCGGTGTGGCAGTCGATACACCAAACGGTCTAGTTGTACCTGTATTTAAAGATGTAAACAAAAAAGGCATTATTGAACTGTCACGTGAATTAATGGAAGTATCGAAAAAAGCACGTGCAGGTAAATTAACGGCGTCTGATATGCAAGGTGGCTGTTTTACTATTTCTAGCCTCGGTGGTATTGGTGGAACTCACTTTACTCCAATTGTAAATGCACCTGAAGTTGCGATTTTAGGGGTTTCTAAGTCAGAAATGACACCAGTATGGAATGGTAAAGAATTTACCCCTCGCTTAATGTTACCATTATCGTTATCTTACGATCATCGTGTGATTGATGGTGCTGATGGTGCGAGATTCATTACCTTTATCAACGGTGTATTAAGCGATTTACGTCGTTTAGTTATGTAATCTTAAATAGCAGGCTAACCTATGCAAATTTAAGCTGAGATCTTAAACAGTATATCGCATAGTCAGCCTGCTTTTGTTTACAGAATATTTGCATTTGTGCAAACAACAAAGAGGTTCATATGAACAAAGAAATTAAAACACAAGTAGTAGTATTAGGTGCAGGACCAGCAGGGTATTCTGCCGCATTCCGTTGTGCTGACTTAGGTTTAGAAACCGTACTTATTGAGCGTTTTTCGACTTTAGGTGGTGTCTGTTTAAACGTCGGTTGTATTCCATCTAAGGCATTATTGCACGTTGCAAAAGTTATTGAAGAAGCAAAAGCATTAGCAGAACACGGGGTGGTTTTTGGTGAACCTAGAACTGATGTTGATAAAATCCGTGGTTGGAAAGAAAAAGTAATTAACCAGTTGACAGGCGGTTTAGCTGGTATGGCTAAGATGCGTAAAGTTCAAGTGGTGAATGGTTATGGAAAATTCACTGGTCCAAATAGTATTGTGGTAGAGAGTGAAGAAGGCGAAACGAAAGTAACTTTTGATAATGCGATTATTGCAGCGGGTTCTCGCCCAATTCAATTACCTTTCATTCCACACGAAGATCCACGTGTTTGGGATTCCACTGATGCATTAGCATTAAAAGAAGTACCGAAAAAACTTCTCATTATGGGTGGTGGTATCATCGGTTTAGAAATGGCGACTGTGTATAAAGCGTTAGGTTCAGAAATTGATGTCGTTGAAATGTTCGATCAAGTGATCCCTGCTGCAGATAAAGATATTGTTAAAATTTATACAAAACGCATTGAGAAGAAATTTAATCTTTTACTTGAAACAAAAGTGACTGCAGTTGAAGCTAAAGAAGATGGCATTCACGTTTCAATGGAAGGTAAAGGTGCAAATGAAACTCGCTGTTATGATGCCGTATTAGTAGCGATTGGGCGTACACCAAACGGCAAATTAATCAATGCAGAAGCCGCAGGAATAGCAGTTGATGAGCGTGGTTTTATTCGTACCGATAAACAAATGCGAACTAATGTTCCTCATATCTTTGCAATTGGCGATATAGTAGGTCAACCAATGTTAGCCCATAAAGGCGTGCATGAAGGTCATGTTGCTGCTGAAGTGATTGCGGGTAAAAAACACTATTTTGATCCGAAAGTGATTCCATCAATTGCTTATACTGAACCAGAAGTGGCGTGGGTTGGTAAAACGGAAAAAGAGTGTAAGGCAGAAGGTATTAATTATGAAGTTGCAACCTTCCCTTGGGCGGCTTCAGGGCGAGCAATTGCATCGGATTGTTCAGATGGTATGACGAAACTCATTTTCGATAAAGATACGCATCGAGTTATTGGTGGTGCTATTGTTGGTACGAATGGTGGTGAGTTACTAGGTGAAATCGGATTAGCGATTGAAATGGCATGTGATGCAGAAGATTTAGCCTTAACCATTCACGCTCACCCAACTCTACATGAATCAGTAGGATTAGCGGCAGAAGTATTTGAAGGAACTGTTACTGATCTACCAAATGCGAAAGCAAAAAAGAAAAAATAATCGCTCCTCTTTTTTCATAAAATGAACAAAGACCTAGTGTAAACCTAGGTCTTTATTTATATTTAAATTCGTTATTTTCTCACTTTAATTTTTTATTCTTACCTACCAGTAGGTTAAATAATACTCTATTACATTTTTTATCACTTCAGAGTACCGTTTATTATATGGATTTTTATTAGTTTGAATAGAATAACTTGACATTAAGTTTTTTTGTACTAGTTTAATAGAACAAATAATAGTTTGAATGAGATGTTAGGAAGTGAAAATGAAAAGTCCCTTTTTGCAGGTTAGTCAGCAACCTATTGCCTACCAACCAGATACCACTAAATTATTTTCCCAGCTTTGTTATGATAGTTCAGCGGCATTGCTGTTAGATTCTGCAGAAATTGGCAGTAAAAATAGCTTAAAAAGTTTACTGTTAGTCAAGGCTGCGGTGAGAATTAGTTGTGAAGGACAGCAAGTTAGTTTTCAAGCTTTAACCGCAAATGGTAGAGCTGTACTCACCGCCCTCTATGCTGAATTAAGTCGTTTCTTTCCGTCCACTGTTTCATATGATTTTATGAATAGTGATACATTATTGTTAATTTTTAATCCGTTAAATTTAAGTTTAGATGAAGATACCAAGCTCCACGCCAAAACAGTTTTTGATGGTTTACGTTGTCTAATTAATCTGTATTCTGCGGATACAGCACAACAGATTTTTCTAGGTGGTTTATTTGCTTATGATTTGGTAACGAATTTTATTCCGATGGAAGGAATTGAATTACAAGATGATCATTTAAATTGCCCAGATTATTGCTTTTACTTAGCAGAACAATTAATTGTGATTGATCACCAAATGCAACAAGCGAGTTTGAAAACATTTTGTTTTACTGCCACACAATTAGACAAGTTAGAACAAGATAAACAGGCGATTATTAGTCAGTTAGCGAGTTCAGTCGATTTTCCTCTTCAATCTGCAAATACTGATGTTACAGTGAATTTATCTGATGATAGTTTTAAACAAATTGTTGAGAAATTAAAACATCATATCAACATTGGTGATGTTTTTCAGATTGTACCATCTCGCCGTTTTTCAGTGGCTTGCCCTAATTGTTTAGCAAGTTATCGTCAGTTAAAGCATAACAACCCTAGCCCATATATGTTTTTTATGCAGGATAGTGTTTTTACCCTTTTTGGAGCCTCTCCTGAAAGTGCCTTGAAATTTAATCCTGTTGATCGGCAATTAGAAATTTATCCTATTGCAGGTTCTCGTCCTCGAGGTTTTGCTGAAAATGGTGAGATAGATCCAGAATTAGATGCACGTTTAGAACTAGAGTTACGCTTAGATCACAAAGAACAGGCGGAGCATTTAATGTTAGTCGATCTTGCTCGCAATGATATTGCTAGAGTGTGTGAGAGTGGAAGCCGCAAGGTGGCTGAATTAATGCAGGTTGATCGTTATTCACATATTATGCACCTTGTTTCTCGGGTGGTAGGTAAGTTACGCCCAGAATTTGATGCCTTGCATGCTTATCAAGCTTGTATGAATATGGGAACTTTAACTGGGGCACCGAAAATTAAGGCGATGCAATTAATTTATCAAGTTGAACAACAAAAACGGCATAGCTATGGCGGTGCGGTGGGATATTTAACTTCTGATGGTAGTTTTGATACTTGTATTGTAATACGTTCTGCATTTGTGCAGGAGAATGTCGCTTATATTCAAGCGGGTTGTGGTGAAGTATTAGATTCAGATCCACAAGCAGAAGCGGATGAAACTCGTCATAAAGCTGCAGCTGTGATTAAAGCAATTAGACAAACACACCAAATGTAATCAAGATAAAAGGGAAGAAAAATGGCAAAGATTATATTTTTAGATAATTTTGACTCTTTTACTTATAACTTAGTCGATCAATTTCGAGTGTTAGGTCATCAAGTAACAGTGTATCGTAATGATTGTGATCTTGAATTATTAATTCAGCAAGTATGCCAACCTGATACCTTATTAGCACTTTCACCCGGACCGGGAACTCCACAACAAGCAGGAAATATGATGGCATTAATTCAAGCAGTGAAAACACAAGTGCCTATTATTGGAATTTGTTTAGGGCATCAAGCCTTAATAGAGGCTTTTGGCGGTAAAGTAATTCATGCTGGTGAAGTGTTGCATGGTAAAGTTTCAAAAATCACACACGATCAACAAGCAATGTTTTCAGGATTAGTACAACCATTACCTGTTGCACGTTACCATTCATTAATGGGAAGTGAATTACCAGCAGAGTTAGTAGTTAATGCTGAATACAATGGTATTGTAATGGCAATTCGTCACCAAAAATTACCGATTTGTGGTTTTCAATTCCACCCTGAATCTATTTTGACTGTTCACGGCGGAAAGTTATTACAACAAGCGATTGAATGGTTATTACTAAAACGCAGTGAAGAATTAAAAAAGTAGTTTTGGTGAGGTATTTATGCAAACACAAGTCTTATTAAATAAATTATTTGATCAACAGACTTTAACTCAGAGTGAAAGTGAAGTGTTATTTAGCCGTATTGTGCAAGGTGAATTAGATCCTGTACAGCTTACTGCAGCATTAATTGCAATGAAAATGCGAGGAGAAACCATTGAAGAAATAAGTGGAGCAGTAAGTGCATTACAGCAATATGCTCAACCTTTTGCAATACCTGAATATATTTTTGCTGATATTGTTGGGACTGGTGGTGATGGTGCTGATACGATTAACATTTCAACAGCGAGTGCGATAGTTGCTGCTACAATGGGGGCTAAAGTAGCGAAGCACGGCAATCGTAGTGTATCAAGTAAGAGTGGTTCTAGTGATGTTCTCGCTGCATTAGGAGTAAATATTAATATGACAGCAGAAAATGCACGCCAAGCTTTAGATCAGATCGGGATCTGCTTTTTATTTGCTCAGCAATACCATCTAGGCTTTAAACACGCAATGCCAGTACGTAATACCTTGAAGACTCGAACAATTTTTAACATCTTAGGCCCTTTAATTAACCCAGCCAAACCCAAGCACCAGTTATTAGGTGTTTATACACCGCAATTATTAAAACCTTATGCCGAAACGGCATTAGCTTTAGGGCATCAACATACTATCGTGGTTCATGGAAGTGGTTTAGATGAAGTGGCTTTACACGGTGTTACTGAAGTGGCTGAAGTAAGACAGGGCAAAATTGAATATTACCAACTGACACCAGCAGATTTTGGATTACCATCGCATTGTTTAGAAGAATTGAAAGGTGGAGACGCTTCTGAAAATGCCCGTATGCTGTTAGATATTTTTCAAGGGAAAGGAAAAGTTGCCCATAATCATGCTGTAGCGGCAAATACAGCATTACTCTTACGTTTATTTGGGCAAGAGGATTTAAAACACAATGTTGAAAATGTATTAGCAACCTTGAATAGAGGACAAGCATTTACCTGTTTACAGCAGTTACAACGGTATTAAATAGGAATGTTTTATGTTAGAGATTAAAAAAAATTTGACTGGACAAGCAACTGTTCTACAACGAATTATTCAAGATAAATTAGAATGGTTAGAAAAAAAGCAACAGCATTTACCTTTACAACATTTGCAAGCAGAAGTAACTAAAAGTGATCGTTGTTTTTATACTGCATTAACAGAGAACAGTGATAAACGTCCTGCTTTTATTTTAGAGTGTAAAAAAGCTTCGCCTTCTAAAGGGACGATTCGTACTGATTTTGATATAGAAGCTATTGCTGAGGTGTATAAAAATTATGCAACAGTAATTTCAGTATTAACCGATGAAAAATATTTTCAGGGAAACTTTGATTTTATTCAGCAAGTGAGAAAAATTGCCCAACAACCTATTTTGTGTAAAGATTTTATTCTTTCTGAATATCAAATTTATTTGGCACGTTATTATCAAGCTGATGCCGTGTTATTAATGTTATCTGTATTAGATGATAAACATTATTTGCGTTTAGCTGAACTCGCTCATTCACTCTCTATGGGAGTTTTAACTGAAGTGTCTAACCAAGCAGAATTAGACAGAGCAATTAAATTAAATGCAAAAGTAATAGGTATTAATAACCGTAATTTACACGATTTAACGACAGATCTTACCCGAACACCACCATTAGCTAGCCAGATTCCAACAGACCGAATTATTATCAGTGAATCTGGTATTTATACTCATCAACAAGTTCGCTACTTACAACCTTATGTACACGGTTTTTTAGTTGGAAGTAGCTTAATGGCGGAACAGGATTTAGTACTGGCGGTAAGAAAATTAATCTTTGGTGAAAATAAAGTTTGTGGTTTAACTTTACCGCAAAATGCGATTGATGCTTATCAAGTGGGAGCAGTTTATGGCGGTTTAATTTTTGCTGAAAAATCGCCACGAAAGTTAAATTTATCCCAAGCACAAGAAATTGTTGCAGCAGCACCTTTGCAGTATGTTGGAGTATTCCAGAATCAAACAGTAGATGAAATTAGCTATTTAGCTGCTCAATTACCGTTAGTTGCAGTCCAGTTACACGGAGAAGAAGATCAGGCTTTTGTTGACCGGCTACGCTTAGTTTTAAATGATGCGTGTCAAATCTGGAAAGCGGTGTCAGTTAATGTTGAAACGGTAGAAGATTTTGAAACGCTACAATGGCAATATTCGCAAGTCGATCGTTATGTCTTTGATAGCCAAGTCGGCTCAAATCAAGGTGGAACAGGACAACAGTTTGATTGGGTAAGGCTTCCACAACAAGACAGAGCGAAAATTATGCTAGCAGGTGGCTTAAAGCTAGAAAATATTCGACAAGCAGTGGCACAAAATTGTTTAGGTTTAGATATTAATTCAGGAGCAGAACAAGCGGTAGGTATCAAAGATCCTATTAAATTAAAGGCTATCTTTACTCAGATTTTAACGAGGCAATAAGTTATGACGACAACAATTCTTAATCCCTACTTTGGTGAATTTGGTGGAATGTATGTTCCTGAGATTTTAGTCCCTGTATTACAACAGTTAGAGCGAGCATTTGTTAATGCTCAGCAAGATCCTGCATTTCATCAGCAATTCCAAACCTTATTAAAAGAGTATGCAGGGCGTCCAACTGCTTTGACGTTATGCCGTAATTTAACTCAAGGGACAAAAACAAAGCTTTATTTAAAACGAGAAGATCTATTACACGGCGGTGCTCACAAAACAAATCAAGTGTTAGGGCAGGCGTTATTAGCACAGCGAATGGGAAAAAAGGAAATTATTGCTGAAACAGGGGCGGGGCAACATGGTGTAGCGACAGCTTTGGCTTGTGCAATGTTAGGTTTGAAATGCCGTATTTATATGGGAGCAAAAGATGTTGAACGTCAAGCACCGAATGTTTTTCGAATGCGTTTGATGGGAGCTGAAGTGATCCCTGTTAAGAAAGGTTCTTGTTCTTTGAAAGATGCTTGCTGTGAAGCGATACGAGATTGGGCGGCGAATTATGATAAAGCCCATTATTTACTTGGAACCGCAGCAGGACCACACCCATTCCCAACCATTGTTCGAGAATTTCAAAAAATGATTGGAGAAGAAACTAAACAACAGATTATGGCAAAAGAAGGGCGTTTACCCGATACAATTATTGCCTGTGTTGGTGGTGGTTCAAATGCGATAGGTATGTTTGCAGATTTTATCGATGAGAAAAGCGTTCACTTAATTGGCATAGAGCCTGCAGGAAAAGGTATAGAAACAGGGAAACACGGTGCACCATTACGCCATGGTTCTGTTGGGATTTATTTTGGAATGAAATCCCCATTAATGCAAACAAAAGATGGGCAGATTGAAGAGTCTTATTCTATTTCAGCGGGGTTAGATTTTCCATCGGTTGGGCCACAACATGCTTATTTAAATGCAATTGGGCGAGTGGAGTATCAGTCTATTACTGATGATGAAGCCCTTGAGGCTTTTCAAGCTTTAGCCCGTAATGAAGGGATTATTCCTGCTTTAGAATCATCACATGCCTTAGCCTATGCCTTAAAATTGATTCGACAAAATCCTGATAAAGAGCAGTTGATTGTGGTTAATTTATCAGGGCGAGGAGATAAAGATATTTTTACCGTAGATAAGATTTTACAACAGAGGGAGGCAGAATAATGCAACATCAGAGCATACCACGTTTTCAACAGCTATTTGAACGACTACAACAACTTAATCAAGGTGCTTTTGTCCCTTTTGTTACTTTAGGTGATCCCAATTTTGACCATTCTTTTGAGATTATTTGTACTTTAGTGGATAACGGTGCTGATGCACTGGAATTAGGGGTTCCTTTTTCAGATCCATTGCTTGATGGACCAGTGATCCAAGCGGCAAATAATCGAGCATTACAGGCAGGTTGTAGTACAGAACAAGCCTTTCAACTACTCGCAAAAGTACGTAGCAAATACCCTGATATTCCAATTAGCTTACTTTTATGTGCTAACCTTATTTATGCTCAAGGACTAGAACATTTTTATCAGCGTTGTCAACAAGTTGGCGTTGATGCTGTCTTGGTTGCAGATATTCCTCTTTTTGCGAGTCAAGAATATCGCCAAGCTGCTGAAAAGTATCAGATTCAACCTGTATTTATCTGCCCACCTAATGCAGATTTAGCTACGATTAAAGCAATTGCTCAACATAGTCAAGGTTATACCTATCTTGTTTCTCGTGCTGGGGTAACCAGTGCGGAAAATCAAGTTTATGCCGCTAATTTAGCCGAATTAATAGAGCAGTTAAAACAAGCACAATCCCCACCTCTTTTACAAGGTTTCGGTATTTCTCAACCTGATCAAGTAAAAGCGGCATTAGAGAGTGGTACTGCTGGTGCGATTTCAGGTTCAGCCGTAGTCAGAATTATTGAGCGAAATTTATCCGATCACACAAAATGTTTACACGAATTGGCTAGCTTTATACAAACGATGAAGGCAGCAACGGTGAAATAAAACGTCCCCCTGTTAGGTTTAACAGGGGGATTTTTTTGTTGCGATAGTTTTTAATGGCGTAAGCCTTTTCCGCTAGTAATAAGATAATATGCAAAGCCGTATAAAGCTAAGATAAACAGGCTAAGGACAGCAAAAGTATAGCTAAGTGAAAGATCACTGTGTCCAAGAAAACCAAAACGGAAACCATTAATCATATAAACAATTGGGTTGAGTTTAGAGATAGTTTGCCAAAATGGTGGTAGTAAACTGATTGAGTAAAATACACCACCTAAATAGGTTAATGGCGTGAGAATAAAGGTTGGAATAATACTGGTATCATCAAAAGAACGTGCAAAAATAGCATTAATTAAACCACCCAATGAAAAAGCTGCTGTGGTCATTAAAAGAATAAGACTAATAACAAGCCAAGAATGAATATGTAATGGGACAAAAAACAGTGATACGATGGTAACCAAAAAGCCGACTAAGATTCCTCGAGCCATACCACCTGAGATATAGCCGAGAATAATGGTATGGGCAGAAACAGGGGCAACAAGTAATTCTTCAACGTTACGAGCAAATTTAGTGCTATAAAAAGAAGAAGCCACATTACTAAAAGAATTGGTTAATGCTGACATCATAATTAGCCCCGGAACGATAAATTGCATATAACTAAACCCGCCCATAGTGCCAATTCTTGCTCCTATAAGTTGTCCGAAAATAATAAAATAGAGTGTCATAGTGATTACTGGCGGGACTAATGTTTGTACCCAAATTCGCATAAAACGAGTAATTTCTTTCCGTAAAATAGTCTGATATGCAATCCAAGATAAAGACATAGTGCTTCCTTTTATTCCTTATTTTTTATCATTCATTCCAACAAATAACTCTTCAAGGCGATTAGCTTTATTCCGCATACTTAATACTTCAATTTGTTGTTGTGCCAGTTGTTGAAAAAGTGCTGTTAATCCTTGTGTGCGTTTCACTTCAACTTCAATAGTATTTTCATCAACTTGTACTAACTTATATCCCTCTAATTCTTTGATGCCATTATTAGGGGCAAGATCGAGGATAAAAATCTCACTTTCTAATTTTGCTAGTAGATTTTTCATTGAGGTATCTACAACTAATTGTCCTTGTTGGATTATCCCAACATTACGACAAAGCATTTCGGCTTCTTCTAAATAGTGAGTTGTGAGAATGATGGTTGTACCTTGTTGATTCAACTCTTTTAGGAATTGCCACATACTACGGCGTAATTCAATATCAACACCTGCAGTAGGCTCATCTAAAATAAGTAATTTAGGCTGGTGCATTAAAGCTCGAGCAATCATTAAGCGTCTTTTCATACCACCTGAAAGCGCCATAGATTTATGTTGACGTTTATCCCACAAATCTAATTTCTTTAGCCAAAATTCGGCACGTTGCAATGCTGTATGTCGATCGACACCATAATAGCCAGCTTGGTTTAGCAAAATATCTTGCACTTTTTCAAATTGGTTAAAGTTAAATTCCTGTGGTACCACGCCAATTTGTTTTTTTAACTCACTGAGTTGACTATCTAGGTCATAACCAAATACTTTGACATTACCACTGGTTTTATTGACTAATGAACAGATAATGCCAATAGTGGTTGATTTTCCTGCACCATTGTGTCCAAGTAGAGCGTAAAAATCACCTGCTTTTACTTTAAAATCAATTCCTTTTAGGGCTTTAACACCATTTTTATATTCTTTAGTTAATTGACTAATTTCTAATGCATACATACTAAGCTCCATTAGTTATTCTTGAGAATAGAGTTATTCATCTACTTCAAGTAATATTTTTAAATATTGAAAGAGTTCTCTAAATGCTTTTGGTGGTTTATTTTGTGCTTTTTCTTTGTGTACCATACGAATTAGATTGCGTAAGTGTTGGCGATCTAGCATCGGATAATCGGTAGAAAGTTGACTAAATACAGCTTTTGCTGATTCATTGTCAGCGACAAGTTGTTCTCTAAGTTGTTCTAATTGATGAAAGAGCACTTTTTGCTGATTATGTTTGTTTTCTATTTGTTCTAACACCGCATAAATTGGATCGGTATCACATTTTCTTAATAATTTACCAATAAATTGTAATTGACGGCGTAAACTTTCACGTTGTAAACGGCGAGCAAGTTGAATAGCATCAAGTAATTGATCGTCTAGAGGGATTTTGGCTAATGTGGCTTCGGGTAAGGCGATAAGTTTGGCACCAAGTTGTTTGAGTTCTTCCGCATCACGTTTTAATTCACTTTTACTTACCCAAATAATTTCTTCCTCTTCTTCGGTTAACCTTCCTTTTACTTCCGCTTCAATGCTATCCCAATCGATGGTATTTTTCTTATGTCGCATAATGTTTATTCCCATTTATGGCTGAATTAAAATGTTAAAAGCGTTTATTCTAGCGAAAAATGGAATTTTAATCAGTATCTTTTATTTGCAATTAAAAGAATAATCTTTACAATAAACCACTGTTTTTTTATACAGTTATAATCCCTAAGATTAGGGGATAGTTAAGGGTTAAAGTAATGCAAAAGATCATTCATATTGATATGGATTGTTTTTATGCGGCGATTGAAATTCGCAATAATCCAGCTTTGCGAGGTAAGCCTGTTGCAGTTGGAGGTGATCCTCATCGAAGGGGAGTGCTAACAACTTGTAACTATGAAGCACGTCATTTTGGTTTACATAGTGCGATGCCTTCAGCACAAGCAGTTAGACGTTGCCCTAATTTAATTTTATTACCTGTTAATATGCCATTGTATCGTCAAGTATCCGCCGAAATTCACCAAATATTTCAACGTTATACTCAATTAATTGAACCTTTATCATTAGATGAAGCTTATCTTGATGTGACAGAATGTCGAGCTTGTAATGGATCTGCAACTTGGATAGCGAATGAAATTCGACAAGCGATTGCAACAGAATTACATTTAACCGCATCTGCTGGAATTGCACCCTTAAAATTTTTAGCCAAAATTGCTTCCGAACAGAATAAACCAAATGGTCAATTTGTGATTCCACCAGAACAAGTTGACGCATTTATTGCTACTTTACCACTGAAAAAAATACCGGGTGTTGGCAAGGTTTCCGCAGAAAAACTGGCTCAATTAGGTTTACATACTTGCGGTGATATTCGTCAATTTTCTCAACATCGTTTATTCGATCTTTTTGGTAAAGCAGGGCAGCGGATTTGGCAATTTAGTCATGGCATTGATGAACGTAAAGTTCAACCACAAAGAATTCGGAAATCTGTTGGTATTGAAATTACGTTAGAACAAGATATTGAATTACTAGAACAAGGAATAGAAATTGCTTTTCAACTTTATCCTAAATTATTACAACGTTTACGCCAGACAAAATGTCAACTTTCGGCTTTAGCGGTAAAGTTAAGTGTCAAATTAAAATTTGATGATTTTCAAACAACAACAATAGAAAAAACCTTTCAACGTTTAACAGAAGATAATGCTCCTGTGTTTGATGACTTTCAGCAATTATTAACCACAATATGGCAACGCCGACAACACAGAAAGATTCGTTTAATCGGTTTACAAATTAATTTACCCGATCCCAATATATTACCTGCTAATCAGCTCAGTTTATGGTAAATATTTTGTTACATTGTAACAAATAAAGATATTAATTTTTATGATAGAGATAAATCTACTTGTAAAAATTTTTTCTCTTCTCTACACTTGAAACGCTTAATTTAACAACCATTTAACACATTGATTTTTTATCTACCCCATTGATTAAGAGGTACTATTTTATGATGCGAATTTTGCTATTTCTTGTAACGAATATGGCGGTTTTATTCGTTTTCAATATCATTTTAAATTTACTTGGCATACAACCTCGTAGTGCAGAAGGATTATTAATTTTTGCGTTACTTTTTGGTTTTGCAGGATCTTTTGTTTCACTGATTTTTTCAAAATCAATGGCACTTCGAAGTGTTGAGGGTGAAATTATTACAACGCCTTCTAATCAAGAGGAAAAATGGCTATTAGATACTATTCAGCAACAAAGCCAAAAAGCAGGTATTCCAATGCCTGAAGTGGCTATTTATCCTTCTCAAGAAGTCAATGCCTTTGCTACAGGAGCAACCAAAAATAATTCATTAGTGGCTGTTAGTTCAGGATTGATGCAGCAAATGAGTAAAGATGAAGTTGAAGCCGTTTTAGCACACGAAATTAGCCATATAGCCAATGGTGATATGGTAACAATGACGTTATTACAGGGTGTATTAAATACCTTTGTTATTTGGTTATCCCGTTTAATTGCTACTGTTGCTTCTAGTACAAGAAATGATGACGAAGAAGAGAGCAGTAATAGTGGTATCTACTTTTTAGTTTCTCTGGTGTTAGAAATTGTATTTGGTTTCCTTGCAAGTCTAATTGCAATGTGGTTTTCTCGTTATCGTGAGTTTCGTGCTGATGCAGGATCTGCACAATTAGTCGGAAAAGAGAAAATGATCGCTGCATTACAACGTTTACAAAGTTTACACGAACCAGTTGAAAGTACAGGAACTTTAGCAGCGTTTGCGATTAATGGTAAAAGAAGTGGTAGCTTCACTGAGTTATTGATGAGCCACCCACCATTAGAAAAACGTATTCAAGCTTTGCGTGAATTATAATAGTTTTTATCTTTAAAATTCCGTCAGTGTTTGGCGGAATTTTTTTAACTAAAATAAAAGTCATCATACATAAACAATCAAATGTAGGTGATAAATTCTGATTGAA
This sequence comes from Mergibacter septicus, assembly GCF_003265225.1. NCBI lineage: Bacteria > Pseudomonadati > Pseudomonadota > Gammaproteobacteria > Pasteurellales > Pasteurellaceae > Mergibacter > Mergibacter septicus. The sequence continues at coordinate 704,465 of NZ_CP022013.1, forward strand.
TTAGGTAGAAATTTAGTTATAATGCCCTCCGTTCTCAACGGGGTGCTTTATTTTTAATTTAATGAATAAAAATAACGCTGAGATAATACCCGTCGAACCTGATCTGATTAGTCGCAGCGAAGGGATTTGAGAGCGTTTTCTGCTATTCAAACTCCTTTTCAGCCACAAATATCTTTTTTATGTGATGAATAAGGACTCACTATGAACAACTTATCAAAGTTTCTTTTATCTACTTTTTGTGTTGGTCTTTTTAGTATTTCAACCGTTTTTGCGGATAAGCCTAGTTTAAACGTCTATACTTATAGTTCTTTTGGCGGTAAGTCTAAATTAAAAAAGGCTTTTGAAGAGAAGTGCGGATGTGAAGTTAAATTTGAAAAATTTGATGATGCAATTTTAGTCTTTAATAAATTACGTTTAGACGGCAACAAATCCAAAGCAGATGTTTTAATCGGCTTAGATGCAAACTTAATTGATGAAGCAAAAAAATCAGGATTATTTGCAGCGAATAATCTTAATTTGAACCATTTACAGTTACCAATTAAATGGACAGATCAAACCTTCCTACCTTATGATTTTGGGGAATTTGCTTTTATTTACAACCAAGATAAATTGAAAAATCCGCCAAAAAGTTTAGCTGAATTAATTAATCGTCAAGATTTAAAAGTTATTTATCAAGATCCACGTACAAGTTCAGTTGGGCGAGGGTTATTACTATGGATGAATAGTGCATTTCCAGCAAATCAAATTGCTGATGAATGGAAAAAACTTGCTAAACATACGGTTACTGTTACGAAAGGTTGGTCGGAAGCTTATGGGGCTTTTTTAAAAGGGGAGGCTGATTTAGTCTTAAGTTATAATACCTCTCCGCTATATCATCAGTTAAACGAGAATGAGTATAAATATGTAGCCACGAAATTTAATCAAGGGGGCATTTTACAAATTGAAGTGGCTGCAAAATTAAAACATAGCCCACATCAAAAATTAGCTGATGAATTTTTAGCTTTTCTGGTTAGTCCAGAAGCTCAGAAAATTATTGCCTTAAATAATGTGATGTTACCAGTGGTCGATGTTAAAATTGATGCAGGATATGATCAGTTAAGACAACAACAATTAAAAGCAAATGTTGTTGATACAACTAAGATTAATCAAGCAATGATTAAAAAATGGTTGACAACGTGGCAAAATGCTTTAGTGGATTAAGTCATTGTTAATGTTAAAAAAATTCTATAAGAGTGTGTTATATCGCTATTCTCAAATCAAAAGTTATTTCTGGGGAATAGCGGTATTTATTTTTTTACTATTTTTTTATGCTTCAAGTCTCATCGCTCTTTGGCAACAAAACGGAACACAGTGGGGCGAGTTATGGCAGGATCCTTATTTATGGCACGTTATCCGTTTTAGTTTTTATCAAGCGAGTTTATCCGTTGTTTTATCGCTGATTTTAGCAATACCAGTTGCAAGAGCATTATTTTATCTTGAATTTTTTGCGAAACCTTTATTATTAAAACTGTTTACCTTAACTTATGTTTTGCCATCATTAGTGGTGATTTTTGGGATTATTGGAGTTTATGGTAATAATGGCTGGTTATCTCATTTCTTTCACTGGTTTAATCTCACTTTACCCAGTGTTTATGGCTTGAATGGGATTTTGCTTACTCATCTCTTTTTTAATATGCCGCTGGCAAGTAAAGTCTTATTACAAAGTTTACAAAGTATCCCACCACAACAACATCAGCTTGCAGCACAATTAAACATTCGAGGTTGGGCATTTTTCCGCTTAATTGAATTGCCGTATATTCGTCAACAACTTCTCCCTTTGGCTAGTCTTATTTTTTTACTTTGTTTTACAAGTTTTACAATAGTCTTAACTTTGGGTGGTGGTCCTAAATATACAACATTAGAAGTTGCGATTTATCAGGCAATTACCTTCGATTTTGATCTTAGCAAGGCAGCCTTTTTTGCCGTGTTACAATTTATTTTTTGCTTTGGCTTATTTACTGTAACGACCTTTTTTCACCAAGCACCTCCTAGTTCACCACATAATAGTTGGTGGATAGCACCAATCTCTCGGTTAAATAAAGTGGTTTTAAGCCTTATCCTCATATCTGCTATGCTTTTTATCATTTTACCGTTATTAAATACATTATATTCAGCCTTGAAAGTATCTGATTTTTGGGCTGTTTGGTTCAATCCAGAATTATGGCAAGCGATTGGTTTTACTATAATACTGGCTCCAACTGCAGGTATGATCAGTGTCTTTTTCTCTTTAGGATTATTATTAACCGCACGTCAGTTACGCTGGCAAAAATATCGTTGGCTGGCAGAGAATTTTCTTAATATTGGTACGTTAATTTTAGCTATCCCAACCTTAGTATTAGCAATTGGTTTGTATTTAAATTTACAATATTTTGATGTAGATATTATTTTGTTATTTTTGATTGTGGCAATTTGTAATGCTTTAATGGCAATGCCATTTGTGATCAGATTGCTAGCCGTTCCATTAAATAACAATATGTTACATTATCAAAATTTATGCTTGTCATTAAATATTCGTGGGTGGAAACGTTGGTTATTAGTCGAAAAGGCAACCTTATTAGCACCTTTAAAATCTGCTTTTGCTTTCGCAACAGCATTATCTTTAGGTGATTTTACAATCATGGCATTATTAGGCTCACAAGATTTTACTTCTCTGCCTCGTTTGTTATATCAACAATTAGGGCATTATAAAACGCAAGATGCAGCAGTAACCGCACTGATTTTATTGCTGATGTGTTGTTTTATTTTTTTATTTATTGAACGTCAAACAATGGAACAGAGAAATGCAACCGATGATTTTAGTTAAACAGCTTGTTTTCGATTATAAAACTATGTTGATGCAGTTTGATTTTTCTGTACCAGAAGGGCAGAAAGTTGCTATTGTTGGTGCAAGTGGGGCGGGTAAAAGTACTTTACTCAATTTGATCGCTGGTTTTGAAAAGGCGACATCAGGAGAAATTTGGTTAAACGGCCAAGAGAATACTGATACCCAACCATATCAACGCCCTGTTTCAATGCTATTTCAAGAAAATAATCTTTTTCCTCATTTAAATGTATTACAAAATATTCTTTTAGGGCTTAGACCAACATTAATTCCTACTTCTCAAGAGCTAGTAGCAGTGGAGCAAGTAGCGGAAAAAGTTGGTTTAGGGCAATATCTCACTCGTCTTCCAACAGCATTATCTGGTGGACAAAAACAGCGAGTAGCGATTGCACGTTGTTTATTGCGAGATCAACCTATTTTATTGCTAGATGAACCTTTTTCGGCGTTAGACCTTGTGTTAAGACAAGAAATGCTTGAACTGCTCGATCAACTTTGTAGCGACAAAAATCTGACTTTATTGATGGTAACTCATCAATTAAAAGAAGTAGAGTCTAGGATTAATCGTGTTATTTCAATTGAAACTGGTCGGATCAATGCAAATTATTTGGTTAATATGAATAGCTAAAGTAGAATAGTCAACTTACTTTTTTAAAACGGCTTGACGATGTTTCTTAACCAAAGTGAATGATAGATTTTATCATCATTTAATTAAACCAAGGTTAATTATATTTATCGTATGTGCTTAAGCTATTTTTAGCTTTGCTAATGCTAGGCTAAATTGAGTAGTTGAGTGATTTTATTACAAGATAATGTTTTATTTAAGTATTTGATTTTATTTATAATCAAATTATTTTTATCAAGGATTTACTATGACAATAACACCAATTCAACTGAGTTCTATTACCCCACATCCATCAGTGGAGTATTGGTCTGTTTGTAAGGTTGAAGCGCTCTTTGAAACTCCTTTTTTAGAGTTAGTATATCGTGCAGCCCAAGTGCATCGAGAAAATTTTAATCCTCAGGCTATCCAACTATCAACTTTAATGTCTATTAAAACAGGGGGTTGTCCTGAAGATTGTGGTTATTGTCCTCAATCAGCTCGTTACCAAACAGGAGTACAAAATCAAAAAATCTTGGATATTGAGGAGATTGTTGAAAAAGCGAAAATTGCGAAAGCTCGTGGAGCAGGACGGTTTTGTATGGGGGCAGCTTGGCGTGGTCCAAAACCGAAAGATATTGAAAAAGTAACAGCTATTATTAAAGCCGTAAAAGAATTAGGGTTAGAAACTTGCGGAACTTTTGGTTTACTTCAAGATGGTATGGCTGAGGAGTTAAAAGAGGCTGGATTAGATTATTATAATCATAATTTGGATACTTCCCCAGAATACTACCACGAAGTTATAGGTACTCGCCGTTTTGATGATCGTATTAATACCTTAGGTAAAGTAAGACAAGCTGGCTTAAAAGTCTGTTGTGGTGGTATTGTTGGTATGAATGAAACCCGTAAAGAACGGGCAGGTTTAATTGCAAGTTTAGCAAATTTAGATCCGCAGCCAGAATCTGTTCCTATCAACCAATTAGTGAAAGTAGAAGGGACACCACTTATGGAAGCAGAAGATCTTGATTGGACAGAGTTTGTAAGAACAATCGCTGTTGCAAGGATTACAATGCCTAAAAGCTATGTTCGTCTATCTGCAGGGCGACATGGCATGCCAGAAGCGATGCAAGCAATGTGTTTTCTTGCTGGTGCAAATTCTATCTTTTATGGCGATAAATTATTGGTGACAGGTAATCCAGAAGAAGATACCGATCAATTATTAATGGCTAAATTAGATTTAGAACCTGAAACCGAACATAATCGTAAATTAGAAGTAGATAATTAAAATTATTTTATTGTGATTCTTTTTTATGTAAAAAAGAATCAAAGAGTGGCGTGATGTTCTTCGCTTAATAACATGAATCCACTTTATATAGTTGAAAGGGGGGCGTTTTATTGCGATAATAACGCCCTTAATCCCGAGATAAAAGGGGAGTTTAGTTAGGGGATCTTTTCTTACTGTAAATTGAGTGGAAGGAATAATTATTCTACTTAATTCATTTTATATGCAGTAATTTTACCGTTGATTAGAGGTATTTTTTGTAAAAGATCAATTACGTATTTTTATTAATATTAGTGTAAAAGCATAATGACAGAAAAAAGAAATATTTTTTTGATAGGACCGATGGGGGCAGGCAAGAGTACTATCGGACGGCAGTTAGCTCAATTACTCAATATGGACTTTGTCGATTCTGATCAGGAAATAGAGCAACGTGCTGGAGCAGACATTGGTTGGATTTTTGATGTTGAAGGTGAAGATGGCTTCCGTAAACGTGAAGAGCGGATTATTAATGAATTAAGTCAACGCCAAGGTTTAGTTCTTTCTACTGGTGGTGGTTCGATTTTATCTAAAGAAACAAGAAATCATCTTTCAGCACGTGGAATCGTTATCTATCTTGAAACAACAGTAGAAAAACAATATCAACGGACTCAGAGAGATAAAAAACGTCCTTTATTGCAAGGTGTTGAAGATCCACGCCAAGTATTAGAAGATTTAGCAAAAGTACGTAATCCTCTATATGAAGAAATTGCTGATATTACATTACAAACAGATGATCAAAGTGCAAAATTAACAGCAAGTCGTATTATTGAATTATTGCAAAATGATCAAAATTAAATAATTTATAGGGGATAGTGTATGGTTTGTGTCAATGTAGCCTTGCAAGAACGAGAATATCCAATTTATATTGGACGTGGTCTGTTATCACAAACTGATTATTTTCGTGGATTAAAGCAAGGCGATAAAGTAATGATTGTTTCTAATCCAACTATTGCTGAGTACTACTTACCAACACTAACCCAAACCCTCCAAAAATGTGGCTGCCAAGTTGATAATGTTCTTTTACCTGATGGTGAAAAATATAAAACATTGGACTCTTTGAATTTAATATTTACTGCTTTACTTGAAAATAAACATGGGCGTGATACCACGATTATTGCATTGGGTGGTGGTGTAATTGGAGATATTGCAGGTTATGCTGCAGCTTCTTATCAAAGAGGTGTACGCTTTATTCAAATTCCAACCAGTTTACTTGCTCAAGTAGATTCTTCGGTAGGTGGTAAGACAGCAGTCAATCATTCTTTAGGGAAAAATATGATTGGAGCTTTTTATCAGCCTGAAATGGTAATTATTGACACAGACACTTTAACGAGTTTACCAGATAGAGAGATTAGTGCTGGTTTGGCTGAAGTCATTAAATACGGTGCGATCTTTGATGCTGAATTTTTTGCTTGGTTAGAACAACATATTGAACAAGTTATTGCGTTAGAGCAAGATGCTTTACAATATTGTATTCAACGTTGTTGTCAGTTAAAGGCTGAGGTTGTTGCCCGAGATGAAAAAGAAAAAGGTGATCGTGCATTATTAAATTTAGGTCATACATTCGGGCATGCGATAGAAGCCCATCTTGGTTATGGTAATTGGCTACATGGTGAAGCTGTTGCCGTAGGGATGTTAATAGCTGCAGAACAATCCTGTTTATTAGGCGATCTTAATCAGCACGATTTACAACGCTTACAACAGTTGTTAGAAAAAGCAAAATTACCTATTTATTCTCCAGAAGGAATGACAGCAGAACAGTATTTACCTTATATGATGCGAGACAAGAAAGTATTATCAGGTAAATTACGTTTGGTCTTACTCAAAGATCTTGGGCAAGCCTATGTTTCCTCAGATAATGCTCAAGCACTAGTAATTAAAGCAATTAGTAAGCGTATTCATTTAAATTAATTACGTAAAAATTATGTCGCCCAGATCTGTTTCAAAAAAGAGTATTAAAAAACATCGTTCTTTTCTTAAATGGGCGGGAGGAAAATTTCGTTTAATTGATGAAATCACTCGGCTACTACCGAAAAAAAAGAAAGGTTGTTTGATTGAACCCTTCGTTGGTGCGGGTTCAGTTTTTTTGAATACTGATTTTGAACATTATATTTTAGCGGATATTAATCCTGATTTAATTAATTTATTCAATATTATTAAACTACATAGTGAAGATTATATTGAAGAAAGCAAAAAATTATTTCAACATCCACAAGCGAATAGCCGACAATATTATTACGATCTCCGCACAGAATTTAATAATACGGATAATCTTTTTAGAAAAGCGATAATTTTTCTTTATTTAAATCGATTTGGTTTTAATGGTTTATGCCGTTATAACAGTAATAATCAATTTAATGTTCCGTTTGGATCTTATCAACGTCATTATTTTCCCGAAAAAGAATTATATTTTTTTGCAGAAAAAGCGCAAAAAGCAGAATTTATATGTGCTTCCTTTGAAAAGACATTGGAACTAGCCGATGAACACACCGTTGTTTATTGTGATCCTCCCTATGCTCCTTTAATCCAAGATACAAATTTTACCAGTTATGCGGGTAATGAATTTGGTTTAGAGCAACAACAACATTTAGCCGAATTAGCACGCAAAATAGCTATTCAAAATGCGAGTACGGTTTTAATTTCAAACCATGATACTCCTTTTACCCGTTCACTTTATGTTGGTGCTAAATTGCGTAAAATTAAAGTACAACGTTCTATTAGTCATAATGCAAAACAACGTGTTAAAGTAAATGAATTAATCGCTGTTTTTAATCAGAATAAACGTTAAATAAAACTTTTAAATAAATAATAGAAGTTATGAAATTCTTAATTAGAGAATTCAGAATATAATTTGAATAACTTAAACTAGATCGATCGTTTTATGATCGAAAATTAGGATTAATTTTTATTTCTAATTTTTTTATATTAGGGGCAAGTTTCTGGAGAGCAAGAAGTAAGGTGTTTTGTTGAAATAACAGTGCTTGACGAATAACGGCATTACTTGTTTCTAAACTGGCAACATCATCTCGAATATTTGCAAGATGAACCTGATATTTATATTCAGGTGGGATTATTTGCGATAGTTTTTGGTTTATTTCAACAATTTTTAATCCTTTCTCAAAGATATTTGCTAATGAAGAGTTATTCATAATATCTCGGATATTTTTGATTTTCTGTGTTTTTTTAAGCATTTTATACTCTTTCTTTTTAAATTGAGAATAAATTTATCTTGCTAAGTATTAAATTTGCTAATCTAAAGCAATACCTTTGTTATTAACAATGACATTGTAGCGGATTTCTTTTATAATGCAGCAATTCTTTTTAGTATAAAGTTAGTTGTTTAGGATTCATTAATGCAACAAGTAGGATTGGGAAAACAGCAATTTTGGTCTCAACTTTTGTTGGGAATGCTCGCTATCTTTGTTTTTCCTCTGCATACCGAACATAAATTAACCGAAACAACGGAAGTAAATTATACTTTTACGTATGAAAAACGATCTCATCGTTATAACTTACTTGCTGAAAATCTGATTATTTCAACCCAAAGATTGATCAAACAGCAAAATGCTAAATATCGTACGAGTAATTTATCATCATTAAATACCCAATATTTTCAAATTCCAATCAAAATTTATACTAAATTCATTAAACGACAATATAGTATTCGAGCAGGGCCATTTTTTTAACTTGTGTAATTATATGTTTATGAAGAAATTATCTTTATATTATTAATATTATTAACTTAACTGTAAGAAAAAATTATGCTTAGAGCCCTTATAACTAAATTATTTGGTAGTCGTAATGACCGTATTTTACGTCGTTTAAATAAACGTGTTGCCCTAATTAATAAAATTGAACCTGAATTTGTCGCATTAACTGATGATGAATTAAAAGCTAAAACAGGGGAGTTTCGTCAACGGTTACAAGATGGCGAAACATTAGATCAAATTTTACCAGAAGCCTTTGCCACTGTACGAGAAGCCAGTAAACGTGTTTTAGGTTTACGTCATTTTGATGTGCAATTAATCGGTGGTATGGTGTTGAATAATCGTTGTATTGCAGAGATGAGAACAGGGGAAGGGAAAACCTTAACAGCAACCTTACCTTGTTATCTTAATGCTTTGACTGGTAAAGGAGTTCACGTTGTTACGGTTAATGATTATCTTGCTCGCCGTGATGCTGAAACAAATCGTCCTTTATTTGAATTTTTAGGAATGAGTGTGGCTGTTAATCTTCCGGGTATGTTACCTGAAGAAAAACGTCAAGCTTATCAGGCGGATATTACCTATGCAACGAATAGTGAATTAGGCTTTGACTATTTAAGAGATAACTTAGCCCGTTCTCCACAAGAGCGTTATCAACGTCCTTTACATTATGCGTTAGTAGATGAAGTTGACTCTATTTTAATTGATGAAGCAAGAACACCGTTAATTATTTCAGGTCAAGCAGAAGATAGTTCTAGTTTATATATTGCGGTTAATAAACTGATTCCTAAATTGATGAAACAGGATAAAGAGGATTCTGAAGAATATCAAGGGAAAGGGCATTATACCGTTGATTTAAAAACTAAACAGGCACATTTAACTGAACGTGGTCAACTAAAAATCGAACAATTATTAGTTGAAGCTGGCTTAATGGAAGAAGGGGAGTCTTTATATTCTCCTGCCAATATTAGTTTATTACATCATGTTTATGCTGCATTGCGAGCTCACTCTCTTTTTGAGCGTAACGTTGATTATATTATTAAAGATGGTGAAGTGGTCATTGTCGATGAACATACTGGACGAACAATGGCAGGACGTCGTTGGTCGGAAGGGTTGCATCAAGCTATTGAAGCAAAAGAAGGGGTTAAGATTCAAAGCGAAAATCAAACTGTTGCTTCTATCACCTATCAAAACTACTTCCGTTTATATGAAAAATTAGCTGGAATGACAGGAACGGCAGATACAGAAGCATTTGAATTCCAACATATTTATGGTTTAGAAACCATTGTTATTCCAACCAATCGTCCAATGATCCGTGATGATAGAACAGATTTGATGTTCTCTGATGAAAAACATAAATTTGATGCCATTGTAGCGGATATTAAAGATTGTATTGCTCGCCAACAACCTGTACTTGTCGGGACTGTGTCAATTGAAAAATCAGAATTACTTTCTGAAATATTAACCAAAGCAGGCATTAAGCATAATGTTTTAAATGCGAAGTTTCATGCTCAAGAGGCAGATATTGTTGCTGATGCAGGGTATCCCGGGGCTGTTACCATTGCAACTAATATGGCAGGACGTGGTACGGATATTGTTTTAGGTGGTAACTGGAAAGCTGAAGTTGCAAAATTAGATAATCCAACGGAAGAACAAATTGCTGCAATAAAACAAGCTTGGCAACAACGTCACGATATTGTCATGCAAGCGGGTGGTTTACATATTATTGGCACTGAACGTCATGAATCTCGCCGAATTGATAATCAGCTAAGAGGACGTTCAGGACGACAAGGGGATCCCGGTTCATCACGTTTTTACCTCTCACTTGATGATGCATTAATGCGAATTTATCTTTCTGAGAGTCGTTTAAACTTTATGAGAAAAACCTTTACTGATCCTAGTCAGGCGATGGAATCTAAGATGCTAGCTAAGGTTATTGCATCAGCTCAGGCAAAAGTTGAAGCATTTAACTTTGATGGACGGAAAAACTTATTAGAGTTTGACGATGTAGCGAATGATCAACGGCATGCAATTTATGCACAGCGGAATGAATTGCTTGAAAATGAAGATATTAAAGAAACGATTGATACTATCCGTAAAGATGTTTTCAATATGGTGATCGATCAATATATTCCACCTCAGTCTTTAGAAGAATTATGGGATATTGAAGGATTAGAGCAACGTTTGAAACATGACTTCCATATGGAATTACCTATTGCTGATTGGTTAGAACAGGATCATAACTTGCATGAAGAAACTTTGCGTGAACGTATTCTTGAACAAGCGGTTGAGGATTATCAGCATAAAGAAACATTAGTTGGTAGTGAAGTTATGCGTAGCTTTGAAAAAGGTGTGATGTTGCAAACCTTAGATGATCTGTGGAAAGAACATTTATCTGCAATGGATCATTTACGTAAAGCTATTCACTTGCGAGGTTATGCACAAAAAGATCCAAAACAAGAGTATAAAAAAGAGTCATTCCAGATGTTTACTGAAATGCTTGATGCACTGAAATTTAGTGTGATTAGTACACTTACTAAAGTGCAAGTGCGTTCTCAAGAAGAAATTGAGGAAGCCGAACAAGCAAGAATTGCAGCGGCAGAACGTAATGCCAAGCGTATGAAAAATTTAGGTGCTGAAACGTCAGATGATGAAATAGAAGATGGTAAGCCTAAAATTGGTAGAAATGAACCTTGTCCTTGTGGTTCTGGCAAAAAATATAAACATTGTCATGGACGGATTAGCTAATGTATTGGTTTAATCAAATCAAATAGAAAATAAACTGGTGTTTGTTATCACAACACCAGTTTTTTTATCTAAAAAATTTAAATAATTTTCGTAGGCTACTTAAAAGGATAATAACTATGTATCGTTTAATTCGACAAATGCTTTTTCGAATGCAAGCAGAAAACGCACATGATTTCAGTTTAAAAGCATTGCATTATGCAGGGAAATTTCCTTTCAACCGTTGTTTACAACGTTATTATAACGCAGTTGGGCAAAAAAGAACTTGCATGGGAATCTCCTTTAAAAATCCAATTGGATTAGCCGCTGGTGCAGATAAAAATGGAGAAGCTATAGATGGATTTGCAGCATTAGGTTTTGGTTTTATTGAAGTAGGAACAGTAACACCTTTAGCACAAGATGGTAATCCTAAGCCACGTCAATTCCGTTTAATCGAAGCAGAAGGAATAATCAATCGAAATGGGTTTAATAATCATGGTATTGATTATTTAATTGAAAATATAAAAAGGGCAAAATATGATGGCGTGTTGGGAATTAATATTGGAAAAAATACTTTTACTCCCGTTGAGAAAGGAAAAGAGGATTATTTAATTTGTTTAAAGAAAGCGTATTCTTATGCCGATTATATTACTATTAATATTTCTTCCCCTAACTCTCCCGGATTAAGAAATTTACAATATGGGGAATTATTAGATGATCTATTACTATCGGTTAAAAATAAACAAGCTGAACTGAGTCAACAATATAAAAAATATGTACCTATTGCAGTAAAAATTGCACCAGACTTAACTGAAAAAGAATTAATTGCGATAGCGGATAGTTTAAAACGGCACAAAATAGATGGTGTAATTGCAACAAATACCACCTTAGAACGAGGAATGGTTAAAGGATTAAGCAATGCGGAACAACAAGGTGGGTTAAGTGGTAAACCATTACAAAATCTTAGCACTCAGGTAATTACTCGATTATTTGCTGAATTAAAAGGCGATATTCCAATTATTGGTAGTGGGGGCATTGATAGTGTGATAAATGCTCAGGAAAAAATCACCGCTGGTGCAGAATTATTACAACTTTATTCTGGTTTAATTTATCATGGCCCTAAATTAGTTCAGGATTTAATCAAATATATCAAATAATTTTAAAAATTTGTCAAATTAGATATTATTTTTAGATAAATAGTAGATTTTTCTAATTTAAATCAGTAGGATATAGCGGGTTTAATTTAAATAATTAGGTATTTTCAATGTTTTTTGATGAATTATGTAAATGGCAATATGATGCGGACAAAGATTGTCTGACGGTATTATTGTCTTCAAAAAATAGCGTGAAAACAACATTGAAAAAACATCATTTAAATCATATGGGATTACAACAAAATACTTGCGATTTGCCAGATTTTGAACTTTTCTCAGATTTTATGCGACAGTTAGAAGTACTTAATTTTAATTATCGAGATTGTGAAATGTTGGCTTATTCAGCTGTCGCAGCTAACCGCTTTTTAGTACCTAATCAACCAAAAAGTTGGTATTTTCACGAACAAAGCACTTCCTTAGACCCAGAGAATAAACTTGCACGTGCAATGATAAAGCAAGATCGGCGGTGGTGTAATTTTTTAATTGCAGCAATTGATGGTGCAGTAGCAACAGTTTTATTACTTGATAATAGTTTACAATTACCGGGTTTAACACTTTCATTTGGTGAACCTTTTAGAATTTTTACCAATCGTTTAGAAAGTAGTGAAATTGTGACAGCATCACATTATTATCTTCAATCTGCTTAACATTTCTTTTTTAATAGTATCTATTTGATTTTTAATGGTTAGTACTCCTATTTCTCACTTAATTCCCGCTTCACCACGTTATGATTTACATTGTCATAGCACAGCATCAGATGGTATGTTATCGCCGACAGAAGTTGTATTACGTGCTGCTGAATACGGCGTAACAACATTAGCGTTAACCGATCATGATACCGTTACGGGCTTAGGTGAGGCACAAATAGCGGCAAAACAAGTTAATCTAAAGTTAATTAATGGTGTTGAAATCTCAACCCAATGGGAAAATCATTCAATCCATATAGTTGGGTTGAATTTTGATCCTACCCATTCGGCAATGGTCGAATTATTACAACAACAGCAAGATTTACGACAACAGCGAGCAAAAGAGATTGGTGAAAGATTAGCAAAAATTGGTGTTGAAAATGCTTTTTTTGAAGCTTCAGCCTTAACACAGGGAGAAGTAACTCGGGCGCATTATGCACGTTATTTAGTTCAAATTGGTAAGGCAGCGAATCAACAACAAGCTTTTAAGAAATTTTTACGTCAAGGTAAAGTTGCTTATGTTAAGACGGATTGGTGTGATATTCCAACAGCGATTCAAACTATTCACGCCAGTGGTGGTATAGCTGTAGTTGCTCATCCTTTACGTTATCAAATGACTACGAGAAAAATAAAAAAATTATTGTTTGAATTTAAGCAGTGGGGTGGTGATGCTATCGAAGTTGCTGGTTGTGGTCAAACGCAAGAACAACGTCAGTTATTAATTCGTTGGGCAAAAGAAAATGGATTAATGGGATCGGTTGGCTCAGATTTTCACTTTCCTTGCCAATGGATTGAATTGGGTAAGTCTTTGTATTTAAATGAAAATGATCCTGAATTGCCAGTTGTTTGGCAATTATTTTAATTGGTAAAACTGATAAACTAACTATATCTGATTAAATGATTATCTATTATAATTCGCTGGATTTTTTGTTCTCCCAATACCAGAAATTATAAGAGGTAATTATGAATTTAAAACATTCAGCAAAAATATTGTTAGCTTGTGGATTATTATCTTTTAGTGCATTTAATCCAGTAATGGCTGCATCACTTGATCAAGAAATGTACGTGATGCAAACTAATGTAGGTGGAATGCTTAATGCAACTGATGCAAGTTCATTCCTAAAGCATTTAGATGCAATGAAACAAGCTGCAACAGTTTCACTTGATCTTGTTCCTACTAGTTTATTAGGTAAAGCATCAGACAGTGCTGAAATTCAAGATTATAAACATGGTATGCAGTCTTTTATTGATGTTCTTGAACAAGCTGAAACACTTGCTAAGAATGGTGATCTTGAGCAAGCTAAAGCAAAAGCAAGAGAAGTTTTATCAATTCGTAATGAATATCATAAGAAATATCGTTAATTTCATTGGATAAAATGGATTAGATTTGAAGACCGTTTTATTAAAAACGGTCTTTTTCATTTCAGAAAAAATACGGTATGCTATTAAAAAGATTGTAGAATTTAATTTAAAAAAGAGGATTGATGATGTGGTCAGAAATTTTAATTAATTATGGTGTATTTATCCTTGAAATTATCACTTTATTACTGGTTATAGTCGCTATCGCTGGTATTATTCTGGCGGTTAGAAAACAGGATAAAGATAAAGCGGGTGAATTAAAAATCATTGATTTGAAGGAGCAATATCAAGAAAATCAAACTAAATTAAAAAATTTTCGCTTGTCTGAAACAATATTAAAAGCACAGGAAAAACAAGAGAAAAAATTAATTAAAGAAGAAGAAAAAGCTGAAAAAGCACGGTTAAAAAAAGCAACTAATAATTTATCCGAGCCTGAATTAAAAAGTTGTTTATTTGTGATTAATTTTAATGGCGATCCAATGGCATCACAAACTTCTTCCTTAAGAGAAGTAATCAGTGCTATTTTACAGGTTGCTCGCCCTGAAAAAGATGAAGTTTTGTTACGTCTTGAAAGTCCCGGTGGGGTTGTACAGGGATATGGTTTAGCAGCTTCCCAGTTAAAACGCATCAAACAAAAAGGGATTAAATTAACTATTGCGGTTGATCAGGTAGCTGCAAGTGGAGGATATATGATGGCTTGTGTGGCAGATAAGATTGTCTCCGCCCCTTTTGCTATTGTCGGTTCTATTGGTGTGGTTGCACAATTACCTAACATTCATCGTTTTTTGAAAAAACATGATGTTGATGTCGATGTTATGACTGCTGGGGAATTTAAACGCACTATGACGGTGCTTGGTGAAAATACTGAAAAAGGAAAACAAAAATTTCAACAAGACTTGGACAATATTCACCAACTTTTTAAACAATTTGTGGTTGAAAATCGTCCGCACATTACAATTGATACTGTTGCAACAGGGGAGTATTGGTTTGGACAACAAGCATTAGAATTAGGATTAATTGATGAGATTGCAACTAGCGATGACTTAATCTTAGCGGCTATTGAAAATGAAGATAAAGATGTACTTGAAGTTAAATATCATACAAAACGTACGTTAGGGCAAAAATTAGGTAAGCAAGCAGAACAAAGCGTTGATAATTTATTAATTCGATGGTGGCAACGTACACAAAAACCTTGGTTATAAATTTCTCTTTATGTAATAACAAGAGCTACATTTGTGTAGCTCTTACTTAGATAAATATTTTTTACTGAAAGTTTTATCTTTTAACTTTAAATTGATTTTTATTTTTTTCTTTCCACAATGAAACGAGCAAGTTGTGCTAATGGCTGAGTGTTGAAAGGTAAATTAGCTAATAAAGTTAAAGCTTGCTGTTGTAATTCTAACGCTTTTTGTTGTGCTTGTTCTAAGCCTAATAGTTTTGGATAAGTACTTTTATCTGCAATTAAATCAGAGCCTGCTTTTTTACCTATTTGTTCGCTACTTGCAGTAATATCCAAAATATCATCTTGTACTTGAAAAGCTAAACCTATTATTTCTGCATATTGAGTTAGTTTTTGTTCTAATTCAAAATGATTAAAATGAGGAGAGGCATAAAGTCCGAGTTTTACTGCTGCAACAATTAATGCCCCTGTTTTATTACGATGAATACGTTCTAATTCTGCTAATGAAATCGTTTTATGTTCTGAAATCAGATCTAGACTTTGCCCTAAACACATTCCGTTTGCACCAGCAGCTTGGGCTAATGTTTTAATTTGTGCTAATTGTTGTTGGGTGGAAAGTGAAGAATGCGTTAATAATTCGAAAGAAAAAGCTTGTAGTGCATCGGCGGCGAGTATTGCTGTGGCTTGATCAAAGACAATATGGCAAGTGGGTTTGTTACGACGTAACGTATCATTGTCCATTGCTGGTAAATCATCGTGAATTAATGAATAACAGTGCATACATTCAATCGCAGCAGCTGCATAATCAAGGTGGTTTAAATCAGCCCCTAACATACGACCAGTCGCATAAATTAGGAATGGTCGAATGCGTTTTCCTCCTAATAACACGCCATATTTCATTGCTTCAGCCAGTGGTGCAGGTGAACTATCAAAAATAGCTAACTTTTCAGTTAAAAAATGATTAATTCGTTGTTGAAAGGTTGTTAGATCTGATGAAAATTGATACATAATTTTACTTTAGCCTAAAAATAGTCATCTTCTGGTTGATATTGGCTTAATTCACCATCAACATTTTTACTCAATAAAATTTGAACTTGTTGTTCAGCTTGTTGTAAGCGTTCTTGCCCTTGCTGTGCAAGTTGTATACCTTTGCTAAATTGGCTAACCGCTTCTTCTAATGATAAATCGCCACTTTCTAGACGATTAACCACCGCTTCTAATTCTTTTAGAGTTGTTTCAAAATCAAGGTTATTAGTTAAATTATCCATAAAAAATGATCTCTATCAAAAATAATATTGTTTTGAATAAATGTTTGTTATTGTAATGGATTTTTTCTTAGTTTGAAATTTATTTCAAATTGACGAACCTACTTATTTTTTGTTATACCTATCCGCCATAAAATAAGATTAATTTTATTTAATAAAGTAAAGGACAAAAGATGATTGAGCAATATTCAGCAATGCGAAATAACGTGAGTATGCTAGGGTATTTATTAGGTGAAACCATTAGTGAAGCTCAAGGTAGTGATATTTTAGATTTAATTGAACAAATTCGTGTTTTATCACGTAATTCTCGTTTGGGGGATAATTTAGCACGTCAAGAATTGTTAGATACTTTAGCTACAATCTCCGAAGATAATATTATTCCAGTAGCAAGAGCATTTAGCCAGTTTTTAAATTTAACAAATATTGCAGAACAATATCAAACAGTCTCTCGTCATCATCAAGATTGTTCGGAGCAAAATCGTTCTTTAGTTTCTTTATGTCAACGTTTAAAACAACACCCTGAAATTACCGATAAAGAGATTTTACAAGCTGTTGAAGGGCTATTGGTCGAGTTAGTTTTAACCGCACATCCAACAGAAGTAACACGTCGTTCTTTGGTGCATAAATATGTTGAAATTAACAAATGTCTTAGTCGTTTGGAAAATTCAGATTTAACAACATCTGAAGAACAAGAAATTAAACGTCGTTTATTGCAATTAATTGCTCAAGCTTGGCATACAAATGAAATTAGAACGCAACGTCCCACTCCATATGAAGAAGCGAAATGGGGGTTTGCAGTGATTGAAAATAGTTTATGGCAAGCAGTACCAGAATTTTTACGAGAATTAAACCAGACGTTTGAACAGCACTTTTCTCTCTCTTTACCTGTTAATTTAGCACCAGTACGTTTTTCTTCTTGGATGGGAGGGGATAGAGATGGGAATCCGTTTGTTACCGCAGAAATTACTCAACAAGTAATTTATTTAGCACGCTGGAAAGCTGCAGAATTGTTTTTAGGGGATATTCAGTCACTGATTAATGAATTATCTATGTTAGATTGTACGCCGGCATTTAAAGCTAAGTATGGCGAGTATGATGAACCTTATCGAGTTATTACGAAAACTTTACGTACTAAATTACAAAAAACATTATCGCACTATGATACGTTATTAGCTGGAGGCGTACCACAAACGACTGAAAGTGAAATTATCACTCAAGATCAACAGTTATGGGAACCGTTATTTGATTGTTATCAGTCTCTTTGTCAATGTGGTATGCGTATAATTGCGAATGGTTTACTTTTAGATTGTCTCAGACGTATTCGTTGTTTCGGCGTTACTTTATCTCGCTTAGATATCCGCCAAGAAAGTAGTCGCCATACCGCTGCATTAGCAGAAATCACAGAATATATTGGTTTAGGTAATTATGCTCAATGGAGTGAAGAAGAAAAGCAGGCTTTTTTAATTAGAGAATTAAACTCTCATCGTCCTCTAATTCCTCGAGAATGGCAGCCTTCCGAGCAAACAAAAGAAGTTTTAGAAACCTGTAAAGTTATTGCAAAGCAACCTAAGGGTGTTATTTCTTGTTATATCATATCAATGACACAAGCCGCTTCTGATGTATTAGCCGTACATTTACTTTTAAAAGAAACCGGTATTACTTATCATCTGCCCGTAGTACCATTATTTGAAACACTTGATGATCTTGAAGCTTGTGAAAGCGTAATGCGGCAATTATTTGACTTAGAATGGTATTATCAAGCGATTGATCATCATCAGATGGTAATGATTGGTTATTCTGATTCAGCGAAAGATGCAGGAATGTTGGCTGCAAGTTGGGCACAATACCGTGCTCAAGAAGCGTTAGTTAATTTATCGGAAGCACGAAATATTAATTTAACTCTCTTTCACGGACGTGGAGGAACTATCGGACGAGGTGGGGCACCAGCACATGCTGCATTATTATCCCAACCACCAAGATCATTAAAAAATGGACTAAGAGTAACAGAGCAGGGGGAAATGATTCGTTTTAAATTAGGTTTGCCTGCAGTTGCAGTTAAAAGTTTAGATCTATATGCTTCGGCAATATTGGAAGCCAATTTGTTACCACCACCACAGCCCAAAATAGAATGGCGGCAAGCAATGGATCAATTAGCTTTAATTTCATGTCAACTGTATCGGGGGGTAGTCCGAGGTAACCCTGATTTTGTGTCTTATTTCCGAGCGGCAACTCCTGAACAAGAATTATCTAAATTACCTTTAGGTTCTCGCCCAACAAAACGTAATCCAAATGGTGGTGTTGAAAGTTTACGTGCTATTCCTTGGGTATTTGCGTGGATGCAAAACCGCTTGTTATTACCAGCGTGGTTGGGGGCTGGTGCAGCATTACAAACTCTGATTGATCAAGGGCAACAAGCAGTTATCAAAGAAATGTACCAATGGCCTTTTTTCTCAACTCGATTGGGTATGTTGGAAATGTTATTTAGTAAAACTGATTTATGGTTGACAGAATATTACGATCAACGTTTAGTACCTAAACATTTATGGAAATTAGGCGAATCTTTGCGGCAGCAGCTACAACAAGATATTAAAACATTATTATCGCTATCTTATGAAGATAAATTAATGGCAGATTTACCTTGGATTGCTGAGTCAATTAAGCTACGTAATATTTATACCGATCCATTAAACCTATTACAGGTTGAGTTACTCCATCGTATTCGTTCGAATCCACAATCAAATCCAGTGTTGGAACAAGCCTTAATGATTACCATCACAGGGATTGCTGCCGGTATGCGTAATACGGGATAATAATTGAGATTGATAAAACGTCTTGCAGTGTGGGCATTTTTTATGAATTATTAATAAAATTTGACCACATTTTATTTTTTATCTTTGAGGTTACTGCTGTATGGCATTATCGCATACTATTTTAGCCATTTTGGCACATGAAGAAGTGAGTGGTTATGATATTGGCAAGAAGTTTAACCAAACATATGGCTTAATTTGGCACGCATCGCACCAACAAGTTTATCGAGAATTAAGCCTTTTAGAAAAACAAGGGGATATTGTTTTTACTTTAAGAGCCCAAGTTGGCAAACCAGATCGCAAAGTGTATCAAATTACAACACAAGGTGAACAAAATTTACGTCAATGGCTATTACAGACCAGTTTAAAAAGTGGTATTAATCGAGATGAATTTACTTCTCGTTTGCTTGCTGCAATTAAATTTCACCCAGAAAATGCACTTGAAGTTGTGCAAGCGAGAATTGATAGCCATCGGCAAAATATTAATAATATGAGTTGTTTACTAGAAAAGTTAGAAAAAGATCCAAACAAAAAGCATTATGATAATTTGATGATGTTAATTCTCAAAAAGAATTTAAAGCAAGAAAAGCTTAACTTAGAATGGGCGGAACAGGATTTTTTACCTTTTTTAAATGATATTATGAGTTTATAAGAAAAAAGCACAATATTTGTCATTTTTATTCTTTTATCCGAGTTTTTACCTTTTACAAAAAAGAGAGCAATAAAAATTCCCTCTTAAAGAGGGAATTTTTATTTGTATGATCTATCTAAATATGGGTAAGGTATTGGCGAATTTGTTGTTCAATACCGATAGCATCAAGTTTTAATTCAGCCCAAAGCTCAGCTTGAGATCCTTGAGGAATAAAGATATCAGGCAAACCTAATTGTAAAACATTAACTGGTTTCCCATTTTGTTTGGATAATGCTTCTAATACAGCAGATCCTGCACCACCTTGAATCGCATTTTCTTCAAGCGTCACTAATAATTTGTATTGTTGTCTTACGTACTCTAGCATTTCTAGATCTAAAGGTTTGACAAAACGCATATCTATAACCGTTGCATTGAGTTTTTCAGCAGCTTCTAATGCAAAGGGTAATAATGTACCAAAATTAAGGATAGCAATCTCTCGTCCTTCTCGTACTATCTTCGCTTTTCCAATCTCAACACCAGTTAATTGAGTTAATTGAGCACCACGACCTGTTCCTCGAGGATAACGAACGGCAACAGGACACTGGCTTAAATAACCAGTATGTAACATTTGACGACATTCATTTTCATCACTAGGGGTCATCACAATCAGATTAGGAATACAACGTAAGAAACTAATATCAAAAGCCCCTTGATGAGTTTGACCATCGGCACCTACGATACCAGCACGATCAATCGCAAATAAAACAGGTAAATTTTGAATTGCAACATCGTGTATAACTTGATCATAAGCACGTTGCAAAAAGGTAGAGTAGATGGCGACTACAGGTTTATATCCTCCGATTGCAAGTCCAGCGGCAAAGGTTACTGCATGTTGTTCTGCAATGGCGACATCGAAAAATTGATCGGGAAAGCGTTGCGAAAATTCCACCATATGTGAGCCTTCTCGCATAGCTGGTGTAATACCAATAATTTTCTGATCTTGTTCAGCGACTTCGCATAACCAATCTCCAAATACTTTGGAATAGGTGAGTGGTAAATGGGTTTCGGGTAATTTACCACTGATATGATCAAATTTAGGTACACCGTGAAAGCCAATAGGATCTGCTTCAGCGGGGGCATAACCTTTCCCTTTTTTGGTTATAACATGAAGAAATTGCGGTCCTTTTAGTGATCGCATATTTTTTAAGGTGGAAATTAATTCATCTATATTATGCCCATCAATAGGCCCAATATAGTTAAATCCTAATTCTTCAAATAGCGTACCACCGGGAGAAATAAAACCTTTCATATGTTCTTCTGTTTTTTGGATAAATTCCCGAATAGGGGGTAAACCTGACAGAATTTTTTTCCCACTTTCACGCAAAGATGAATAGAAAGAACTAGAAAGTAAACGAGCCAAATGATTATTTAATGCGCCGACATTCTCAGAGATTGACATATCATTATCATTTAAAATGACTAACATATCGGTGTGTAATGCACCTGCATGATTCATCGCTTCAAATGCCATACCTGCTGTAATAGCACCATCGCCAATTACACAGATTGTTTTTCGCCCAAGATTTTCTTTTTGTGCAGCAATGGCAATTCCTAATCCAGCACTAATTGAAGTTGAAGAATGACCAACGCTTAAAACATCAAATAAACTTTCTTCACGCCAAGGGAATGGGTGGATACCATTTTTTTGCCGAATAGTATGCATTTGATCTCGTCGGCCAGTAAGAATTTTATGTGGATAAGCTTGATGTCCGACATCCCAGATAAGTTGATCGAATGGTGTATTAAATACATAGTGCAATGCAACGGTTAATTCAACTGTACCTAATCCAGATGCAAGATGCCCACTACTTTGACTGACGGTTTTTAATAAAAATGCACGTAATTGTTGGCATAATTCACCTAATTGTTCACGCCGAAGTTGGCGAAGATCTTCAGGAGAGTTAATCAACGATAAAAGTGAAATATCTTGCTTAGCGTACTCTTGCATAGTTGTTATTAATTAATATAGAAAAATAAATAGAGATTTTAACTGAAAAAAGCTAAACACAAAATAGTAAAAGACTTTTGAGAATGGTTAATAGATGAAAAATAAACGAATAAGAGATTAGAATCCATTCCTAATAATAAATTATGGGGAATGGATTCAAAATTAAATTAACTATTTACAAATCGTTCGCCTAGTTCTATATCTGCTTGTAAAGTCGATAACATTGCATCAATCGCTTGTTGTTCAAATTGACTTAATGTTCCAATAGGGAGTAATTCTTCAACCCCAAATTTTCCTAACCGTACTGGTTGGGCGAAGAAACGTGCATATTTGCCATCTCCTTCAACATAAGTATATTCCACTACATTTTCACCATTGAGACCACGTAAAAGTGAAAGAGCAAAACGTGCAGCCGCTTGTGCCATTGATAATGTTGCTGACCCTGCTCCTGCTTTTGCATTAACGACTTCAGTTCCTGCATTTTGAATACGTTGCGTTAAGAGCGAAATTTCTTCATCACGCCAATTTACAGCGTGAACTTGTGATAATAATGGTAGGATGGTTACTCCTGAATGACCACCAATAACAGGTACTTGCACTTTATTAAGATCAATATTTTTTAATTCAGCGACAAAAGTCTCAGCTCTTAGCGTATCTAAAGTAGTTACGCCAAACAATTTACGCTTATCATATACTCCTGCTTTTTTTAAGACTTCTGCAGCAATGGCAACAGTGGTATTTACTGGATTAGTAATAATACCAATACAAGCTTGTGGGCAAACTGTTGCAACTTTTTCAATCAAATTTTTCACAATCCCTGCATTAATATTAAAAAGATCTGAGCGATCCATACCGGGTTTACGTGCAACACCTGCTGAAATTAATACAATATCCGTACCTTCTAATGCGGGAGTTGGGTCTTCACCAGCGAACCCTTGTACTTTTACATCTGTTGGAATGTGGCTAATATCAGCAGCAACCCCAGGGGTAACGGGTGCAATATCGTAAAGTGATAATTCTGATTTTGCGGGTAATTGTAATTTTAAAAGAAGGGATAAAGCTTGACCAATGCCACCTGCTGCACCTAATACTGCAACTTTCATTTTCTACTCCTTATAAATGTAAGAATCTATCGCTTAGAATCTACGGTTAAAAATTAACAAAATTTTATGCTTGATAAGTTAGAAATTCAAATGGATAAATTGAATATTGAGAGATATAGCACATTTATTATCAAAAATAAGAGCCTCTTCAAAAATCACTGTAAGGGAAGAATATAGAATTAAATTGCATTTTTATGAATTATTATGCAGAATTTATGCATTTTAGTTGTTAGAACTGGTTAAAATAATGAGATAATTTTATGGAAAATAAACAAGATAATTTAGTATCAGCATTTAAAGCCTTATTATTAGAAGAAAAATTTGGTTCACAAAGTGAAATTGTGGCAGCATTGAATCAACAAGGTTTTAATATTAATCAATCGAAAGTCTCTAGAATGTTGAATAAATTTGGCGCTGTGCGTACCCGTAATACTCGAATGGAAACTGTTTATTGTTTACCAAGTGAATTAAGTGTACCAGCGACAAGTAGCCCTTTAAAAAATTTGGTTTTAGATATTGATGCCAATGATCAACTGATCGTGATTAAAACAACTCCCGGTGCGGCTCAATTAATTGCACGTTTATTAGATTCTATTGGAAAAACAGAAGGGATTCTAGGCACCATTGCGGGAGACGATACCATTTTTGTATCGCCGACGAAAGATGTGAATATTGCTCATTTAATTGAAAATATTCAGACACTATTTGCTAATTCTTTTTAGCCACAATTAAAAAATTTTAACTGCTAGTTTATTCAGATTAGAAAGGAGGCGGTATGAAAATCTTTCTAACAGGAGGAAGTGGGTTTATTGGACGTGCATTAGTGCAAACTTTATTAGCAGAAGGACATCAACTCACTTTACTTAGTCGTAATCCGATCAAAACTCAACAATTGTTCCAACATACTGAACTACTGACTACTGTGGCGAGCTTGGATAATTATTCAAATTTTAATGATTATGATGCGGTGATTAATCTTGCTGGTGAACCCATTTTTGATAAACGTTGGACAAAACAACAAAAAGAACATTTACAACAAAGTAGGGTAAATTTAACTACAACTCTGAGTCAATTAATTAATCAAAGCACCATTCCTCCTAAAACTTTTATTTCAGCCTCTGCAGCAGGTTATTATGGTAATCAACCTCATTTGGTTTTAAATGAACAGAGTAAAAAAGGAAAAGGCTTTACCACAACATTATGCGAAGCTTGGGAAAAAGCTGCATTACAGACAAAGAATAGTCGAGTCTGTTTGGTTAGAATGGGGATTGTTCTAGGTAAAGGTGGTGCATTGGCAGCGATGTTACCTTTATACCGTTATTGTTTAGGGGGAAAACTGGGTACAGGAAAACAGTATTGGGCGTGGATAAGCATAATTGATGTTGTAAATGGATTACTTTTTTTACTTAAACAACCTCACTGTCAAGGTGTATTTAACTTCTGTTCTCCAAATCCTACTCAAAATCAAGAGATCAATACGCTTTTATCTCAGTTATTATCTCGCCCAGCTTGGGGAAAAGTACCTGCTGGGATTTTACGATTTTTTTTAGGTGAAAGAGCCTGTTTATTATTAGATGATCAATATTTATTGCCACAACACTTGTTAGATTGTGGCTTTAAATTTCAATATCCAGAGATAAAACAAGCCTTAACTATCGCATTAGATGAATTTACACCTAAAAACAGTTAGAATTATCAGCTTTTGTAACAACTGAGTTAAAGGATAAAAAATGGCACAAACCTTTATTTTGGGCAAAGATGCAGCCCTTGAGGAAAGTATTACTCATTTTCAACAAAAATTAAGTGAGCTAGGCTTTAATATTGAAGAAGCTTCTTGGTTAAACCCTGTACCAAATGTATGGTCGGTACATATTCGTGATAAAGATTGTCCCCAGTGTTTTTCAAATGGGAAAGGTGCAAGCCAAAAAGCCGCTTTAGCATCGGCGTTAGGTGAGTATTTTGAACGTCTTTCAACAAACTATTTTTTTGCAGATTTTTATTTAGGGAAGGCATTAGCTAATGCACCATTTGTACATTATCCTAATGAAAAATGGTTTAAAATTACGGATCAAACTCAGTTACCAGAAGGGATTTTAGATCCTTATCTCTTAAATTATTATGATCCTAACCGAGAGTTAACATCAGATTTTTTAATTGATCTACAAAGTAGTAATTGTGAAAGAGGGATAGTCGCACTACCATATGTTCGTCAATCAGATCAACAAACGGTTTACATTCCACAAGCCATTATTGCAAATTTATATGTTTCTAATGGTATGTCTGCGGGTAACACCGTAAATGAAGCGAGAGTACAGGGGTTATCTGAGGTATTTGAACGCTATGTTAAAAATAAAATTATTGCTGAAGCTATTAGCTTGCCACAAATTCCAACAACTGTTTTAGAAAAATATCCTTCTATTCAAGCTTCAATTGCAAAATTGGAAGAAGAAGGATTCCCTATTTATGCTTTTGATGCCTCTTTAGGAGGACAATATCCTGTCATTTGTGTCGTATTGCTTAATCCACAAAATGGTACTTGTTTTGCTTCTTTTGGTGCTCATCCTAATTTTCAAGTTGCATTAGAGCGTACTGTCACAGAATTGTTACAGGGTCGCAGTTTAAACGATCTTGATGTATTTTCACCACCAGCGTTTGATAATGACGAAGTCGCAGATCATGCGAATCTTGAAACGCATTTTATTGATTCCAGTGGTTTAATTTCTTGGGATTTATTTAAGCAAGATCCTGATTATTCTTTTGTAGAATGGGACTTTTCAGGCACAACCGAGTTAGAATTTAATAATTTAATGCAACTTTTTGCTCGTGAGGAGAGAGAAGTTTACATTATGGATTATCAACATCTAGGGGTTTATGCTTGTCGAATTATTGTTCCCGGAATGTCAGATATTTATCCAGTAGATGATCTAATTTATGCAAATAATAATGCAGGAATGGAATGGCGAGAAATTTTATTGGATTTACCGTATTTTCACCACGATAAAGCAACTTACCAAGAATTGTTGGCACAGTTAGATCAACAAGGAATCGATGATTTAACTCGAATTCGTGAATTTATTGGGCTTGTTGCTCCTAAAAATAGTGGTTGGCAAACATTGAGAGTTGGCGAATTAAAATCAATGTTAGCCCTTGCAATAGGAGATTTGGAACTAGCGTTAGATTGGGCAACTTGGACAATAAATATGAATGGTTCAGTCTTCAGTGCGAAACGAAGCAATTATTATCGTGCTTTAATTGCTGGATTAGAATTACACTTAGATTCCAATAGAGATCCGGTGCAATATCGTGCTGTTTTCAACAGAATGTATGGTGAAGAAACGGTTGATTTTGTTTGGAATACAATTCGTGGTGGTAATCCATTCTATGACTTAGTCGCCAGTGATGAGAATTTCACCAATTTTAATGAACATCAGCAATTGTTAAAGGCATATCATAAATTGCAACAAGCGAAAGAAAAATATTGGAAAAATTAGTTTCATAGTTAATAAAAAAATAAGCTCAAATAATAATATTTGAGCTTATTTAATTTTCACCTGTACTTTTTATTTCTTTTCACCAATAGGTAAAATACTACGACCATAGCATTCATTAATCATTTCTGCCGCTGCCAAATAAAAAGCGAGTAGTGCAGTGATTAAACCTAAAATTCCACCAAGACGGCTGATAGTATGAATCGCTGTTGCATCACCTAATGCTAAAGCATAAAACGTTAAAGTTAAAAAGAAAAAGATCGCTTGCAAAGCTTTTGGTTTTGAGAGTGAGGCAATAAACATCATTAGTGTAAAGGTTCCCCAAATTGCTAAATACCACGCAATAAAAGTTGCATCAGCACCATCATTGAAAAAACGAACAAATAATGCCCAAGACCACCAAAATGCACCATAACTGATAAAAGCAGTAAAACCAAAAGTATTACCTTTTTTAAATTCTAAAATGCCAGCTATTGCTTGGGCGGTACCACCAAATGCAAAAGCCATCGCAATGACTAAACTTACATTATTTGCAGTGTAAAAACCGCCATTAATTAAACTCAATAACCAAGTTGTTAAAGCAAAACCACATAAACCTAAAGGGCCCGGGTTTGCTAATTTTTCTGTTGTAGATATAGACATAAATAATCCTCCATTGTAAAAGGTGGAGGATTATATCAGAAAAAATTTTTTTCTGTAAAAATACTTTAACTTTCTTGCATAAATTCTTCAGCTTTTTTAACCATTTGTTCAGAACCAATGAAAAGAGGCGTTCTTTGATGCAGTTGAGTAGGTTGAATATCTAAAATACGCTGGTAACCATCACTGGCTTTTCCACCTGCTTGTTCCACTAAGAATGCCATAGGATTTCCTTCATATAATAAACGTAATTTTCCGTTTGGATAACGAGTGCTTGTTGGATAAATATAAATACCGCCTTTAAGCATATTACGATGAAAATCAGAAACCAAAGATCCAATATAACGTGAAGAATAAGGGCGTTTGCTGCTTTCATCTTCTTCTTGGCAATATTTAATATATTTTTTCACCCCAGTTGGGAATGTTAAGTAGTGTCCTTCATTAATAGAATAAATATTGCCTTCTTGTGGAATACGAATATTTTCATGGGATAAAATAAACATACCAAGAGAGGAGTCGTAGGTAAAACCATTAACACCATTTCCTGTGGTATAAACAAGCATTGTCGAAGAACCATAGACAATATAGCCCGCTGCAACTTGTTGACGTCCAGCTTGTAAAAAATCTTCCTGCGTGACACATTGTCCAATTGGTGAAACTCGACGATAAATTGAGAAAATAGTACCAACAGATACATTAGTATCAATATTTGATGAACCATCAAGTGGATCGGTAAGAAGAATGTATTTTGCGTTACGCCCACGTTCAGTATCAAAGGCAATGAAATGTTCTTCTTCCTCTGAAGCAAAGCCTGCTACTTCACCCCGAGCAATTAAAGCGGCTTTCATTTTTTCATGAGCAAAGACATCAAGTTTCATTTGCGTTTCACCTTGAATGTTTTCTGCACCTGAATGACCAATAATATCATTATTTAAGCCAGCTTTATTAATATCACGATGGATAATTTTAGCCACTAAACGAATTGATGCTAAAATGCTGGTTAATTCACCTTTGGCTGTAGGGTAGTCTGCTTGTTTTTCAACAATAAATTCACCTAATGTTTTCATTATTTACCTCTAATAGGTTAAAAGCTACCTGTTCAAGATAACAATTTATTTTAAAATTTACAGATAAATTTGAATGAAATAGCAGAATTTTTATAATTTTGTGGGCAAGATCACTTTTTCTTTGGGTATAAGACAAAAAAAGCCACTTAGTTTTAAGTGGCTAATGAATATGTTTAATGTTATTTAGAATGCTGCATTACGTGGTGAACGAGGGAATGGAATAACGTCTCGGATATTTTGTAACCCTGTCACATAAACGATTAAACGTTCAAAACCTAAACCAAAACCTGAATGAGGAACAGTACCATAACGGCGTAGATCACGATACCAGCCATAGTCTTCTTTATTTAAGCCCATTTCTTCCATACGTTGATCTAATATCTCTAATCGTTCTTCACGTTGTGATCCTCCGATGATTTCACCAATTCCCGGTGCTAAAACGTCCATAGCCGCTACAGTTTTTCCATCATCATTTAGACGCATATAGAAAGCTTTAATATCTTTAGGGTAGTTTTTTACTACGACAGGTGATTTAAAGTATTCTTCGGCTAGATAGCGTTCATGTTCAGAAGAAAGATCGATCCCCCATTCGACTGGGAATTCAAAGTTTTTGCCTGATTTTAATAACACCTCAATTGCATCAGTATAATCAATCTGAGCAAAGTCAGAATTGATGAACGCTTGCAAACGATTGATAACGCTATTATCAATATGTTTTTCAAAGAATTTAAGATCATCTAGACGTTCTGTTAGCACAGCATTAAAAACATATTTCAACATATCTTCGGCTAATTTAGCATTATCAGCTAAGGTTGCGAAAGCAACTTCAGGTTCTACCATCCAGAATTCGGCTAAATGACGACTGGTATTTGAATTTTCTGCCCTAAAAGTTGGACCAAATGTATAAATTTTACTTAATGCACAAGCATAAGTTTCTCCATTAAGTTGACCTGATACAGTAAGGAAGGCTTCTTTACCAAAAAAGTCTTGATTAAAATCAATTGCTCCTTTGTCATCACGTGGTAAATTTTCAAGATCTAAGGTGGAAACACGGAACATTTCTCCAGCACCTTCAGTATCTGATGCGGTAATCAATGGTGTTGCTACCCAATAAAAACCTTGTTCGTGAAAAAAACGGTGAATTGCTTGTGCTAAACAGTGACGCACTCGAGCGACGGCACCAATAATATTCGTTCTAGGGCGTAAGTGAGCGACTTCTCGTAAATACTCAATTGAATGACGTTTAGCAGCCATTGGATATGTTTCAGGATCTTCAACCCAACCACAAACCTCAACGTTTTCGGCAGCAAGTTCAAGAGCTTGACCTTTTGCTGGTGAAGCAACAATTTTACCAGTGACAATCACAGAACAACCCGTTGTAAGACGTAACACTTCGGATTGATAATTTTCTAAAGATTGTTCAATTACAACTTGAATTGGATCAAAACAAGAACCGTCATAGACGGATAGAAAAGAAACGCCTGCTTTAGAATCACGACGAGTCCGTACCCAGCCACGTACAGTAACACTTTCACCGATAGCGATTTTTTCTTTTAATACTTCGGCAACAGTAGCAATTTGTGTCATTTTTTACCTCAGAAATTTGGATTAACTCAAGAGAGTAGCTAAAAATAAAATAATTAGAAAAAGTGGGAGGTATTCTACCCCAGTTTACAGCGTTAACCAAACTTTATCCTTGATTTTAGCTAGCTAATTGAACAATAAAGTGAAGGTTAATGAGAAAAAATGTGAAATATTTCTCAAATTTAGATCCTGTATCTTGAGTTTACTTTTTAGCTAGATAAAATTTGAAATATTGTCTTATGGAGTATAAATAAATTTAAATAAAATAGTATTTGGTAAATATTATGCCTAGAACAAAAAATTCTAATTTAACCTCAATACAAAATTTAGGCGAAATTTATCGTTTAATTGAACAATTTGAATTAATTTCACGGATCGATTTATCTAAACTTTCAGGTTTTGCCCCAGCCAGTATTACTAATTTAATTAGAAAATTAATTGATTTAAAACTTGTTATTGAACGAACAGCACAAACTTCTTTAGTACGTGGTCGCCCAGCAGTAGGGCTAACTGTATCGCCTTTCTATTGGCAGACAATTTGTGGGATTATTTCAGAACAGGGGATAGAGCTTTTTCTTTGTGAATTAAATGGCAATGTCGTTGAGCAATGTTTTTATCCTATTGAGAGGGAACAAATTTCACAATTAGATAAAGTATTATTAGAAAAATTACACGCTTTCCAAGAACGTTATCAAGCTAAGTTATCAAAGATATTAGCACTTTCAATTTCAGTTATTGGACAATTAAACCGTTGTCGCACAGGGATAGTTAAACTGGGTAGTTCAAAGCTAGAACTGGATCTGCAAACACCTTTATCTGAATATTTTTCAATACCAATTCTTTTATCTGAATATTTCTCTGCTTGGGTCTTTGCAGAATCAACTTTTGGTAGTGCAATAAATAGTAATAATGTCATTTTTTTACAACTTGATGATGTTATTAATATGAGTGTTTTGTCAAAAGGAGAGGTATTACACAATGAAAAAGAAATGAGAATGAATATAGATCGAGTTTGTCTGCCAAAAATGAGTCCTTTAGCAGAATATATTGGTCAAAATTTACCTAAAATTGAACAGCAACAACTACAACATCATGTCACCTATACAACTATTTATCGCTTAGTTGATCATCTGTTACCTAACACCATTCCTGATGGAAAAAAGAAATTAGAATATTTATGCCAGCAAGTTGCTCAAAATAACCAGAAAGCTATTGATATTCTTTATTATATTGCAGATAACTTATCATATATTTTAATGAATCTAGTTAATATTTTTTCCTCAGAGAAAATCATTGTTAAAGCAGGAATACTTGGAGAAGAAGAAATTTTTCTGCAACGATTAAAACAAAAATTAAACGAAAATTTATTACTCGATCACCATAATATTGATATTGTTACAGGACATTATAATTATTCTGAGCCTGAGGTTGCGACCGCAACAATTAAACAATACCTATATAATGGACGATTACTAGAAAAGATTATTTAATCCTCAATCTGTAAACAAATTGTTTAAAATGTTACTAAATATTGTTTTGGCACAATCTTTTCACCCAAAATTTAGGCTAGAATTGTAAATTAGTTATTGAAAGGAAGGAAAGATGAGTAGTTTTTTTGTAACTGGTACTGATACAAATGTTGGCAAAACAATAGTAAGTCGAGCGATTATCCAAGCTTTACAAAGTCAAGGGATTAAGATTGTTGGCTATAAACCTATTGCTTGTGGTGATGAAGATAGTAGTTATCCGACTTTACCCCAAGAAGGGGATTATACGAATTACGATAATCCAGATGTAAAAGTATTATTAGATAGCACTGAACAAGCTGTTACTTATCAAGAAATTAATAGCTATACTTTTACTCAAAGTAGTACACCAGTTTTAGCTGCTTTGAATGCCGTGCAAAATATTAATATTGAAAAAATTGATAATAATTTGTCAACACTGAACCAAAAATACCAAGCCGTATTGGTTGAAGGAACATATGGTTGGCTCACGCCAATGAATGAAGAAATTAGTTTTGCTAAATGGGTACAACGCCATCAAATGCCAGTCATTTTAGTTGTTGGTATAAAGGAAGGGTGTATTAATCATGCGTTATTAACTGCCCAATCAATTTTAGCAATGGGGTTACCATTAGTTGGTTGGGTTGCAAATCGAGTTAATCCTTGTTTGCGTAATTATGCTGAAATTATTGAATTACTAAAAAAAGAAATTGAAGCACCATTACTAGGTGAAATTCCTTATGTTCATCGCCCTGAAAAACAACAATTAGGGAATTATTTAAATAGCAGTGAAGCATTTTCAATAATACAGAAGATGATTAAATAAAATGCTTATATACTTTTTTATATAACTGTTTTTAAAGGCTTTTTTGTGTTTTTGGATTGCATAGTCAACAGTTAATCCGTAAAATGCTATCCATTATTTTTTATTAGCATATCACTCCGAGCTTGTTCACCTAAGTCTTATTTCACATTTTATAAGGTATGGTAGCAATCCCAGTAAAGTTATTATAAAGGTAACTTTACGCCGGATAAAAGGGAAACGGTTTATCCGCTCGTGTTTAGAAAGGTGTCTTATGCGGAAGATTATTCCAATCCAAAATGTTGGCTATGATCAATTAGTTGATCGTTTTGACCGACACTATTATTACCTACGTTTATCTATAACAGAAGTATGCAACTTCCGTTGTAATTATTGTTTACCGAATGGTTATCAGAGAGATAATCATCGTCCCTCTTTTCTTACACTGGACGAAATAAAACGTCTAGGACGAGCATTTACTGCGATGGGAGTTGAGAAAATCCGTTTAACTGGTGGAGAACCGACCTTACGTAAGGATTTTTTAGCCATAGCTGAAAGTTTAAGCCAGCAAGCAGAGATTAAAACATTAGCCTTAACAACGAATGGCTATCGTATGTTGCGTGATGTTGGTGCTTGGAAAGAGGCTGGTATTACAGCGATTAATGTCAGTGTTGATAGTTTAGATCCCCGTCTTTTTCATACCATTACTGGTGAAAATAAGCTGCAAGATATTTTGCAAGGAATAGATAAGGCTTTTGCGGTTGGTTATAACAAAATTAAAGTGAATGCTGTTTTGATGAAAGGATTTAATCAGAATGCACTTAACCAATTTCTTGCTTGGATTAAAGATCAACCGATTCAACTTCGTTTTATCGAATTAATGCAAACGGGTGAAATGGATTTGTTCTTTCAACGCCATCATCTAGCAGGGCAAGAACTCTTAGATCAACTGCTTCAAACTGGCTGGCAATTACAAGTTAAAGATAAAACAGATGGACCTGCAAAAGTATTAAAACATCCAGATTATCTAGGTGAAATTGGTTTAATTATGCCTTATGAAAAGGATTTTTGTACTTTTTGTAATCGTTTACGGGTTTCTGCTACGGGTAAATTACATCTTTGCTTATTTGGTGATGAGGGGATTGAATTAAGGGATTTACTCCAAGCTGATGATCAGCAATTAAATTTACAAGCTAGACTTTTTTCAGCACTCGCTGGTAAAAAGAAACATCATTTATTACACCTAGGTTATACAGGTATTAGACAACATTTAGCCTCTATTGGTGGTTAATTATTAATAGGATTGAATATGAAATTTACCCATATTAACACGGCTGGTGAAGCAAATATGGTGGATGTTTCAGCAAAAACTGAAACGATACGGGAAGCAAGAGCGGAAGCATTGGTAACAATGTCGGCACAAACTTTAAGTATGATTGTCGAGGGAAAGCACCATAAAGGTGATGTTTTTGCAACGGCTCGCATTGCGGGCATTCAGGCGGCTAAAAAAACTTGGGATCTCATTCCATTATGCCATCCTTTATTACTTTCAAAAGTAGAAGTGAAACTCACAGCTTTACCAGAAACAAATCAAGTTAGAATAGAAAGTTTATGCAAATTAAGTGGTAAAACTGGGGTAGAAATGGAAGCGTTAACCGCTGCATCTGTAGCCGCTTTAACTATCTATGATATGTGTAAAGCGATTCAAAAAGATATAATGATCGAAAATGTACGCTTATTAGCTAAAAGTGGTGGTAAGTCGGGTACTTTTGTTGCTGATTAATTCATTTTAGAAGGAATATTATGCTCACTGTATTATTTTTTGCTCAAACAAGAGAGTTGATCGGTTTAGAACAATTAGAAATTGAGAATAACTATCCAACAGTTGAAGATCTACGCCAAGCATTAATACAACGTGGAGATAAATGGCAGTTAGCTTTAGAAAAAGGCAAATTATATGTCGCAGTTAATCAAGTATTAGTTGATCTTAATACAGCTTTAAATGATGGTGATGAAGTTGCCTTTTTTCCACCTGTTACAGGAGGATAATGACGGATGAAAAATTGCCAGACTGAAATAAAAATTGCAGTACAGACAGAAAATTTTGATCAAAATGATATTTACCGTTGGGTGTCAGCGTCGAATCAAAGTGGTGCGGTTGTTCTTTTCATTGGTAAAGTTAGGGAGATGAATTTAGGTGATCAAGTTTCTTCGCTCTATCTTGAACATTATCCTGCAATGACTGAAAAAGCATTACATAATATTGTTGTCAAGGCGACACAGCGTTGGCAATTACAGCGAGTCTGCGTAGTACATCGAGTAGGGCAATTGAATAGCGGTGATGAAATTGTTTTAGTCGCAACATCTTCAGCACATAGAGAGAGTGCTTATCAAGCAAATCAATTTATTATGGATTATTTGAAAACTAAAGCACCTTTTTGGAAAAAAGAGCAGGTAGGTAATCAACAACGTTGGGTGGCTAGTCGTGAAAGCGATCAGCTAGCTATCCAAAAATGGCAGGATTAACTTTATATAAATGGGGTATCAAAATTGATACCCCAATAGGTCTTAATATTTGCATTGATAGCAGGGTTGATAGGCCTCACCACCCGGTAATTTCATACGATGTTGAGTAATAAAATCACGTAATACCTTATCCATTTTTTCTAAAATATCTGGATCACCATGTAGTTCAAAAGGACCTAATTGTTTAACTTGCTGAATGGCAGCAGGTTTAATATTACCAGCAACAATACCTGAGAATGCTCGGCGTAGGTTCGCAACTAAATCAATTCGTTTTTGATTTTTATGCAAATTAAGCTTTGCCATATTCTGGTGATTAGGTTCAAAAGGAATTTGTAGAGATTCATCTATTTTTAATGACCAGTTAAAGCCATAAGAATCGCCTTGACGACGACGATAAATTTCGACATCAGTCATTGCATTACGCATTTTTTTTGCTACTAGAGCAGGAGCATCGATAATAATTTCATATAACTGCTGAGCATCCTTTCCCAGAACTTCTCCCACAAAACGATCAATGGTGGCAAAATAATCTGCACATTCTTTTGGCCCTGTTAAAATTAATGGTAAGGCTTGTTGATTATTTTCTGTATTCAGTTTAATCCCAAGAATATATAAAAATTCTTCAAATGTACCGGGACCACCCGGGAAAATAAGAATACCGTGCCCCATGCGTACGAAAGCTTCAAGGCGTTTTTCTATATCTGGCATAATAACTAATTCATTTACTATTGGATTAGGGGGTTCTGAAGCAATAATAGATGGTTCAGTTAAGCCAATAAAACGACTGTCTTTATAACGTTGATTAGCATGCCCAATTGCTGCACCTTTCATCGGTGCTTCCATTACTCCCGGACCACAACCAGTCATAATATTTAACTCTCGTAACCCTAATTCTAATCCGACCGCACGACAATAATTATATTCATTTTCATTAATTGAATGCCCACCCCAGCAAACCACAATATTTGGTTTTTCCCCAACATGTAATACTTTAGCATTGCGAGCAATTGAAAAAACTTGATTGGTCAAGTGTTTACTTTTTTCTGAGACCTCAACTTCGAGACAATTTTTAAGCCTATCTTTCATTACTTGCACGAATAAAATATCTCTCAATACAGCAAATAAATGGTATTGAATATTCCGAATAATTTTATCATCAACAAAAGCACTCTTTGGAGGATTATGTAATTCAAGTGCGACACCTCGTTCTCTAGCAATAAGATGAATATCAAAATCAGGATAACGACCGAGTAGAGCATTACTATCATCAGTAACAGCACCTGAATTTAATACGGCTAATGAACAGTTTCGATATAGTGAATATAGATCACCTTTAGCACCTTGTTTAAGTTGTTCTACTTCAATATGGGAGAGCTGATCCATACTTCCTTTAGGATTAACATAATGTATATTCATACCACTACCTTCATTAATAATAGATGGTTATTGTCGAGCTAAACGAAAATTAGCTGGAATAGTCTCAAAATTTGAACGGAATGGATTAATATCTAAACCACCACGTCGAGTATAACGAGCATAAACGCTTAACTTGGTTGGCTGGGCATATTTCAATAAATCACAAAAAATTCGTTCAACACATTGTTCATGAAATTCATTATGTTGACGGAAAGAAACTAGATAACGTAATAACTTTTCTTGATTTATTGCTTTACCTTGATAGTGAATTTGTATGCTTCCCCAGTCTGGTTGCTGTGTAATTAGGCAGTTAGATTTTAGCAAATGGCTGACTAAACATTCTTCTACTTCTTCATCAGCGGTACAGTTTGCTAAAAGTTGAGGATTAAATTGGTAATTTTCAATTTCAATATCTTGGTTATCAATTAACTGACCTGATAACGTATTAATCTGTTGTCCTTGATAATAGTGTAGTGGATTAAGGCGAACGACCACATTACCTTGTACACATTGGCTAAGATCATGTTGAATAATTTGAGCTACTTCATCAATATTTTCAAACTTAGTTTGATTAAAACTATTTAAATATAATTTAAAACTTTTTGATTCAATCAAATTGAGACTACGAAAATCAACCTCAACTTCACCAATTGCCACTTGTGGTATTCCTTTAGAGTTTAACCAAGAAAGTTCATATAAAGTCCAAATATCTGCACCTTGTGTAAAAGGTTGAAGTTCTACAATACCTAATTGTTGGCGATTTAATTGGCGAGCAACAGGCTGGAGTAAAGTAGGATCATAAAATTTGGGATAATGGGTTGTTTTTCCTAATTTCAAATTGGCTAAAACTTGACTATCGTAATTCGTCATAAATTTCCTATCCTAAATAAAAATTTTTAGTTTTTTAAGTAACAATATAAAAAAGTTTAATTCATTTTAGAGTAGATTCACAAGGAATCTGGTTAAATAGCCAAAAGATATGTTTAAACTTTATCAAAGTTTAAAAGAGAAAAATTTACTTCAATAAGCTTAAGCTTAGTTCCTTTGATTATTGTTTTCAATTAATTCTACAATATTTTTACTTTGATTAAGTCTCAGATTTCACGTAGCGTTACCAATTTGAATAAATGCCATTTGAATTGGCAGAGTAGAGTATCAAATCTTGAGAAAATCAATTCTGTCATTATCCTAATTTTAATTCTATTTAGAATTATAGAAATTTTTTACCTCAAAAGTTAATGATCTCAACAAAACTATTAAATTCAAAAAACATCACAAAATATTATCACTTTTATTCTATTTAACATAATATACATTATAAGAATATTGTTACGGTGAGGTATTCAGGGTTAAATTAATATATTTATAAAAATATTAATAGATTTTTGACCATAACATTTTGACTAAGATAGACTTTATTGGCTTATGGTTGATTTTTATTTATGTTGTTTATAATAAAAGTGATGTTCTTAACTAATTAAAGATAAGTAAAACTATAATTATAAAAGATTTCTGATTTCTATCGTGGATAAGAATTGTAGGCAATAAAAAAGCTATTACAAAAAAGTAATAGCTTAAAATGAGAAATTGATAACGCTAGATAAAATCTGGAAATTTATTAAGCTAATTATATTGCAGATTTTAAGTAGCGTGCTCTAGATGGTGATCGTTATTTAAAATATCTAAGATTAAATAATATGTTTTATTTTTCTAATCTTATCATTGTCAAAAACTCTTTTCTGGTTTCACGATCTTGCTGGAAGATACCACCAAACGCCGATGTTACGGTGTAACTATTGGTGTCTCTCACTCCCCTACATTTCACACAAAAATGAGTAGCTTTAACATAAACAGCAACATCATCAGTTTCTAGTAAAGTTTGGAATGCCGTAAGTAATTGTTCGGTTAATCGTTCTTGTACTTGTGGACGACTTGCAAAGAATTTTACAACACGATTAATTTTAGATAAACCAATCACCCAATTTTTAGGATAATAAGCAACGGCAACTGAACCATCAAAAGTAACAAAATGGTGTTCACATGTACTGGTAAGAGATACATCATTAACTAGAACCATTTCACTTACTTTCATTCTATTCTCAATTAAAGTGATTTTAGGAAAGGTGCGATAATCTAAACCACTAAAAATTTCATCAAGATACATTTTAGCTAAACGTTTTGGTGTTTCCTCTAAACTATCATCATTTAGATCTAAACCAATTAATTTCATCACTTCACGCATATGTAGTTCAACTTTCTCTTTACGTTGTGCTACATCTTGTTGCACTGGTATTACTGGTGTTTCAATCCCTTTTGCAATTAAAGCTTGCTTAACTTTATGGGCTTCACTAGAAATGTTATTCATTTATTACTCCGCTGTTAAAAATTTGGCATATTCTAACAAACTACATTTAATTTATAAAACTTGTTTAAAAACAAAATGTAACGATTATAGATTAATATTTCCTTTTTATATTGGTAAAACTGACAAGTTACGCTCATTGAGATAAAATAATTAGTTATTCTATATTTAAAAAGTTAAAAAGGGAAAAGAATGAATCATTTACTTTCACTAGAACAAGCATTAACACAGCTTCTGACTACTCTCCCCGAGCCTAAGATTACTGAAATATTAAATTTAAACGATTGTTATCAACGTATTTGTGCTGAAGATATTTATTCTCCAATTAATGTTCCTTCTTTTGATAATTCGGCTATGGATGGATATGCTGTGCGGTTGGCAGATTTGCAACAAACAACGACTTTAACTGTTGCAGGTAAAGCTTTTGCTGGGCAACCTTTTACACAACAATGGCCACCATTAACTGCGGTGAGAATTATGACTGGTGCAATGTTACCAGAAGGTGCGGATGCCGTAGTTATGCAAGAAAATGTTACGTTAAATTCTGATGGAAGTATTACATTTAACCAATTGCCAACAATAGGACAAAATATTCGTCGTATTGGCGAAAGTGTAAAAAAAGACGATGTTGTTTTAACCGCTGGCACGAAATTAAATGCTGTTTCTCTCCCATTATTGGCATCACTTGGTATTGAAAAAATCAAGGTCTTCCCAAAAATCAAAGTTGCTATTTTATCTACAGGCGATGAATTAGTGCCTGTTGGACAACCTCTAAAAATGGGACAAATCTATGATAGTAATCGTTTTTGTATCAAGCTAATGCTTGAAAATTTAAATTGTGAAATCTTAGATTTTGGCATTTTACCTGATGATCAAGAAAAATTTGAAAATATCTTTACTCAAGCAGAGCAAGAAGCTGATGTTATTATTACCAGTGGTGGTGTATCTGTTGGAGAAGCTGATTTTACTAAGGGTGTTTTAGAAAAATTAGGTCAAATAAATTTCTGGAAATTAGCGATTAAACCGGGAAAACCTTTTGCCTTTGGGAAATTGGATAATGCTTGGTTTTTCGGACTGCCCGGGAATCCTGTTTCTGCATTAGTTACTTTTTATCAGTTGGTTCAACCAGCACTACGAAAATTAAGTGGACAGCGAGAAAGGAAAAAATCATTATTTTTAGCTAAAACAACAACGAAAATTAAAAAAACAGTTGGGCGTTTAGATTTTCAACGAGGATTTTATCAGTATAACGTTAAGGGAGAATTGGAAGTTAAACCTGTTGGATTACAAAGTTCACATATGTTTAATTCTTTTGTTGAAAGTAATTGTTTTATTATCTTAGAACGAGACCGTGGTGATGTTGAGATAGGTGAAACGGTTACAATTGAATTTTTCAATGAGTTATTAAATTAAAGGTGCAAAATGACGACACTAAATGATCATGAAATACTACGCTATAACCGACAAATTATTATGCGAGCTATTGATTTTGAAGGACAAGAACAATTAAAAAAGAGCAAAATATTAATTGTTGGCTTAGGCGGTTTAGGTTGTACTGCTGCACAATATTTAGCGGTTGCAGGAATTGGGCATCTAACATTACTCGATTTTGACCACGTTTCTCTTTCAAATTTACAACGTCAAGTGCTGCATAATGATAGCCGTTTAGATATGCCAAAAGTTGATTCGGCAAAACTTAGCTTAGAACAATTAAACCCGAATATCCAAATAAATGCTTTAAATGCTCTTTTAACTAAGGAGGAATTAAATACACTTGTTCAACAATTTGATCTTGTATTAGATTGTACAGATAATGTGGAAACTCGCAATAATTTAGATTCAGCTTGTGAACAAGCTAAAATCCCACTGGTATCTGGTGCTGTTATCCGAATGGAAGGACAAATTTCTGTATTTACTTATCAAAAAGGTACACCAACCTACCGCTCTCTTAGCCGTTTATTTGGACAAAATGAATTAAGTTGTGTTGAAGCTGGTGTACTAGCACCAATGGTTGGTATCGTAGGTTCAATTCAAGCCTTGGAAGCGATCAAAGTTAGATTAAATATAGGAAAAAATTTATCAGGTCGTCTATTAATGATTGATGGTATGACTATGCAACTCAGAGAGTTAAAATTACCAGCTTAAATTCATAAAACAGGCTATCTTAGATAGCCTGTTTCTATTATATTATTATTTTTTTCTTTCCGTCCATTTACCATCAATATAATCTAAAATCCATTTTGTGGCTTTACCATTTTTTTCAGAAGTAATATATTGACGTTTTTCTTTACGGCTAAAACGAATTATAGTTGGATTCCCTTCTGGATCTTGTATTGGTGCTTCAGTTAGATAGCGTAATTTTTCAGGTAAACGTTGGCGATATTCAACTAATTCAGCGACTAATGGAGAACGAGATTCCCTCGATTTAGGGAAATTATGTGCAGAGAAAAATACCCCACTCGCTCCATCTCTTAAAACAAAATAAGCATCAGATTTTTCACATTTTAATTCTGGAAATGGAATAGGATCTTCTTTCGGTGGTGCTACCTCACCATTTTTTAATATTTTTCTTGTATTACTACATTGAGTACAACCCATATAATTGCCAAAACGCCCCTGTTTTAACTGCATATCTGCACCACATTTATCGCATTCAATAACAGGACCATCATAACCTTTAATCTTATACTGCCCTTTTTCAATTGAATATCCATCACAATTTGGATTATTCCCGCAAATATGTAATTTTCTTTCTGTATCAAGTAAATAGCTGTCCATTGCTGTACCACATTTTGGACAACGTTGGCGTTCCATTAATGCTTTCGTTTCTGAGCTATCATCTAAAATATTAATTAATTCAGCTTCAGGAATAAGATTCATTGTTGTTTTACACCGTTCTTTAACAGGTAATGAATAACCTGAACAGCCTAAGAAAACACCTGTTGCGGCAGTACGAATTGTCATTTTGCGACCACAATCAGGACAATCAATATCAGTTAATACAGGGGTATTAGGTTGCATACCACCCGAACTTTGATCTTTTTCAGCAGTTAATAATTTATTTGAAAAGTTTTTAAAAAATTGATTCAACTCATTTTTCCAGTCAGCTTTACCTTCAGCTATCTGATCTAAGCGATTTTCCATATTTGCGGTAAAATCATAATTCATCAAATCATCGAAAGAATCATTTAATCGATCGGTGACAATTTCTCCCATTTTTTCAGCATAAAAACGGCGATTTTCACTCCGAACATATCCTCGTTCCTGAATGGTTGAAATAATACTTGCATAAGTTGATGGACGGCCAATTCCTCTTTTTTCTAATTCTTTTACCAAAGATGCTTCGGTAAAACGTGCTGGTGGTTTTGTAAAATGTTGCGTTGGTAAAATTTCTTTCAGTGATAAAAGCTCTTGTTTTGCTACCACTGGTAAGATTTGATCTTCGTTTGCTTTGCCTAAAGGCGATAAAATTTTTGTCCAACCATCAAAACGTAATACACGACCTTTAACTTTTAAACTATACTCCCCTGCCTGTATGGTTAATGTGGTAGAATCATATTGGGCTGGTGGCATCTGGCAAGCAAGGAATTGTCGCCAAATGAGATCATAGAGCTTTACTGCATCTTTATCCATTCCCTGTAATTCATCTGCTTTCAAATTTACATCCGACGGTCTAATTGCTTCGTGAGCTTCTTGTGCATTACCTTTGCTGGAATAAAAATTTGGTTTAGCAGGCAAATATTCCTCACCTAAATGAGATAAAAGATAATCCCTCGCCATATTTAAAGCATCTTGACTCAAATTGGTCGAATCGGTACGCATATAAGTAATATAACCAGCCTCATATAGACGCTGAGCTAACATCATTGTTTTCTGTACACCAAAACCAAGACGGGTACTAGCGGTTTGCTGTAAAGTTGATGTTGTAAAAGGAGGTTTCGCTTTTGAAGTTGTTGGTTTAGTCTCTATTTCAGTTACAACGTAACTACTATTTTTTAATATATTGACTGCTAATTTAGCCTCCTCTTCACATTTAGGTAAGAAAGCTTTATTTTGATAATGGGTTACATCTAAATGCAGTATTTCACCAGAATCTGTTTGAGTATCAACTTTTACTTCCCAATATTCTTCTGGACGAAAAGATTTAATTTCACGTTCTCTTTCAACCAATAATTTAACTGCAACAGATTGAACACGCCCAGCCGATAAACCTCTAGCTACCTTTTTCCATAACAAAGGGGAAACCATAAAACCAACAATACGATCTAAAAATCGTCTTGTTTGTTGAGCATTCACTTTATCTAAATTTAATTGTTCAGGTCGTTCAAAAGCTTGAGTTATTGCATTTTTGGTAATTTCATTGAAGACAACCCGACTAAAACGTTGAGTATCACCACCAATTACCTCTTGTAAATGCCAAGCGATAGCTTCCCCTTCTCTATCCAAATCGGTTGCCAGATAGATATGATCAACTTTTTTTGCTAAAGATTGTAATTCGGCAACAACCTTTTCTTTATCTGGTAAAATCTGATAATTGGCTTGCCAATCGTGATAAGGATCAATTCCCATTCGTTTAACTAGTGCTGTTTGCTCTTTCTGTTTTTTTACTTTTTCTTTTTCTGCACTACTAAGCCCTTTAGTTGAAATAGGTTTAGCTTTTTCACCAGCCGCTGAACCAGCTTTAGGTAAATCACGGATATGCCCTACACTAGATTTAACAATATAATTATTTCCCAAATATTTATTGATCGTTTTTGCTTTTG
Source organism: Mergibacter septicus (assembly GCF_003265225.1). Taxonomy (NCBI): domain Bacteria; kingdom Pseudomonadati; phylum Pseudomonadota; class Gammaproteobacteria; order Pasteurellales; family Pasteurellaceae; genus Mergibacter; species Mergibacter septicus. Next base: position 748,014 of record NZ_CP022013.1, read on the forward strand.
CTGGTGATTCTACAATAACCAATGATTTACTCATATTTAACCTGATTATATTTTGATTGTAATTTTAATGAATAAAATATATGACTGATAAAAAGAAAAGAAGTTACATTTAAAGGTTGTAACTTGAATAAAATTCACTCTAAGAATAACTTAGTACCCTATCATATTTTAATTTATATGATTTTTTTTATTAAAAAGCAATACATCAGTTTTTATTTCATACTATAATTTATACAACATTTAAGATCTGTTTTGGAAATAAACAATGCAATTGCAATTTTGGCAAACAAAACCTTTAACCGCAATGAATGAACAAGAGTGGGAAGCACTTTGTGATGGTTGTGGAAAATGTTGTTTTCGTAAATTTATTAGTGGGCATGGGAGAAAAGAAAAATTATACTATACACGTATAGCCTGTAACCAATTAAATTTAAATACAGGCAAATGTCTTAACTATCAAAATCGTTTCCAACTTGAAGCTGATTGTACAAAATTAACTAAAGAAAATTTAACAGAATTTCATTGGTTGCCTTCAACTTGTGCTTATCGCCTATTAAGTGAAGGAAAACCATTACCCGATTGGCACCCTCTTGTAAGTGGTGATCCAAATTCAGTTGCTAAACATAAACATCTTATTCAAAATGGGATTCACGAAAAAGATGTTATTGATTGGTTTGATTTCATTATTGAACGTGTCTAATTCACTTTTCTATTGTTTAAACACTGAAAAATAGTCATGATAAATATAAAAAAATCTGAAAATACATAATCTTTCAGATTTTTTTAACAGAGTTTAAATAGCCATTAATTTTTCCAAATAACGTGATATTCTGGATTTTCTCGATCGTGAGAAATTAAAAATTTAGCAAAAATATCATCCATTTGATCTTGCTGATTTACTAAGCCAATCCAAACTTCAGCAAAAGCTTCTGGATCAATTAATACTCCAATTTCAGCGTCCCAATCCTCTGCTGTTTCAACCATTTCAACAGCACCACGTTGTTCAAACTGTAAGTTAAAAAGCAAAATATCCGCAGGATCAAGTTGTTCTGGTGCCATTTCAAGAAAAATATCATAGGCAATATCTATTGCTGTATCAGGATCTAATTTATTCATTCCATCTTTCATTTTGAGATACCTTTAAATTATTTAAGTTAGATAGTGTACTACATTTTGCTTAAAAGCTAGATCGACTTCTGTAATATATGCTGAAAATTCAAACTATCCCTTTATATTTGTAAGTTTTTATAAAAAATTTGAATTTAACTGAACTTTTTCACTGATTACTACTCTAATATAATGCTAATGTTTTGTAATAAAGATTCCTTTTTAGAGCTATACTTACTCAAATCTTTCGCCCGAGTTATCGGGCTTTTTTTATTCAAGTTTTCATCATCTCAATCAGCTAAACTTTTTCTCTGCATAAATAGGTGGTATAGTGGCGACGAAAATGACCGACCTATTAAATACACACAACTTACATCATCGAGAGTTATATATGATTGATTACATTATTATCGGTATCGTTCTTTTTTCAATATTCATTAGTCTTTTTCGTGGCTTTGTGCGTGAAGTATTGTCATTAGCAACCTGGATTGTTGCTTTCTTAGTATCATCAAATTTCTATCCAAATATCGCTGATTACCTTACCGAGGTAAAATCTGACTATGTACGTAATGGAACAGCGATTGCACTACTATTTATTGCAACATTAATTGCAGGGGTAATTGTTAATTTTACTGTTTCAAAATTAGTTGATACAACAGGATTAACAGGAACAGATCGTGTTTTAGGTGCTTGTTTTGGTTTATTACGTGGTATTTTAGTTGTCGCCGCTCTTTTATTTTTCCTTGATACCTTTACCGATTTTAGTCAAACAGACTGGTGGAAAGAGTCCAAACTTATTCCTCATTTTGGCTTTGTTATCGATTGGTTTTTTCAACAATTACAACAACATTCAGACTTTATCCAAAATAAATTTAATTTAGATCTTAATCAATAATCAGCTTAACCATGAAAAAACAACGATTAATTATTGGTATCAGTGGTGCATCAGGTGCAATTTATCCTATTCGTTTATTAGAAATATTAAAAAATACTGAAATTGAAACCCATCTCATCATCAGCGATTCTGCTCGTTTGACGATTAACACAGAAACTGAATATACATTTCAGCAGATTAAAGCATTAGCCGATGTTGTTTATGATAATCGCAATCTTGCTGCAGCAATTTCTTCTGGTTCATTTCAAACTATGGGTATGATAATCCTACCTTGCTCGATCAAAACATTATCAGCCATTACTCATAGCTATACAGATGATTTAATTAGTCGAGCGGCTGATGTCTGCTTAAAAGAAGGAAAGCCTTTAATTTTATGCTTAAGAGAAACACCCTTGCATCTTGGACATTTACGTTTAATGACCCAAGCCGCCGAAATTGGTGCCAAAATAGCACCATTAATGCCCGCTTTTTATCATCGGCCACAAACAGTTGATGATTTAATTAATCAAAGTATTAATCGATTATGTGATCAACTGAATATTTATTTAGCACAGGATTTGTTCCAACGTTGGGGAGAACCCCCTCTCTTTGATAAACACTAATTAGATCTCTTGCCAAAATGATTTGTCTAAACGTACCGAAGCTTTCGCCAGAATTTCAGCTAAGTCTTGATAATTAGGAAGCGATGATGCAGGAGGTAATGTTTCTTTTTCTGCTAAACGTTGGCGAATGTGATGAAACCACGTTGCGGTGGTTAAAGGTAAAGGTGTAACGGCTCGTTTACCCAACCACCAATAACCTTGTAGTGGTAAAAGTAATAAAATAATAATTGTTATACTTGTTGCCGCCCAAGAAAGATATTGATAACCAGAAATAAAATATTGCCAACCTAAAGTGAGTAATATCATAGGCAGAATTAAGTTTTGGGCAAATTTTGTCATTTTAATAATTCTATTTTCAGGAAAAATCATACTTAATCTAGGTTCAAGAACCCAAGTTTTTAAATATTTTCGACCATTTTTTAACGTAAGCAGCATAAAACCTCTTATATTTTGAAATAAAACTTTATTTTCGTATCGAATTCTGTATTTTTTACGCTATTTCCCAATCAATATGCTATCATAGTTAGGATATTTCTATCACTCAATAGAGAAAAATGCTTATTCTTTGCAATTAATGACAAAAAAATTTATTAAATTTTTTTAAATTTTAAACTTTTTTATTTTTCTTGATTGCAACAATTTATTTTCAGTAGTTAAACGTGTATCCTATCACGCAACATTTTTCTATCAGCTTATCATTTAAGCAAATGTTATTTATTACAACTCAAGGTGAACTTTATGACACAAAAATTAGTGCTTATTCTTAACTGCGGTAGCTCGTCTTTAAAATTTGCAATTTTAGATCCTAAAACGGGTGAAGAAAAATTGTCAGGTTTAGCTGAAGCATTTCATTTAGATGATGCTAGAATTAAATGGAAATTAAATGGTGAAAAAGGCACTTCTGCCTTAGGCGCTAAAGCAGCACACAGTGAAGCATTGAATTTTATCATCAACCAAATCTTCCCATTAGATCCAAGTTTGAAAGAAAACGTAGTTGCAATTGGACATCGTATTGTACATGGGGGTGAAAAATTTACGTCATCAGTGGTCATTAATGATGAAGTGATTCAAAGTATTAAAGAGGCAATTCAATTTGCACCATTACACAACCCAGCCCACTTAATTGGTATTGAAGAAGCATTCAAAATGTTCCCAGAATTAAAAGAAAAGAATGTTGCTGTATTTGATACCGCTTTCCACCAAACTATGCCGGAAGAAGCCTTTTTATATGCTCTGCCATATTCATTATATAAAGAACACGGTGTCCGCCGTTATGGTGCTCATGGTACTAGCCATTTATTTGTTGCACGTGAAGCTGCAAAAATTTTAAATAAAGCTGAAGATCAAGTAAATTTAATCACCTGCCATTTAGGTAACGGTGCTTCTGTCACTGCAATTCGTAACGGAAAATCGGTTGATACTTCAATGGGATTAACACCACTTGAAGGTTTAGTCATGGGAACACGTTGTGGTGATATAGATCCTGCTATTATGTTCTATATGCACAATAATTTAGGTATGGATGTGGCAGAAATTGAAAAAACATTAACGAAACAATCAGGGTTATTAGGATTAACAGAAATCACCAGTGATTGCCGTTATGCTGAAGATAACTATGATACTGAAATTCCTGCAAAACGTGCATTAGATGTTTTTTGCTACCGTTTAGCAAAATATATCGGTGCTTATATGGCAGCTGTTGGTGAAAAAATTGATGCAATTATCTTTACTGGTGGTATCGGTGAAAATTCAGGGCATGTACGTGAATTAACATTAAGACATTTAAAAGCATTTGGTTATGAAATTGATGAACAACGTAATTTAGCCGCTCGTTTTGGTAAAGATGGCATAATTACAACAGATAATTCACCATTAGCAATTGTTATTCCTACTAACGAAGAATTAGTTATCGCACAAGATACTGCTAACTTGTGTATTGATGCTTAATCATTATCTCCGTACTGCCGACATTTGTCGGCAGTTTATTTTTGCTTAAAAAATATCAAAAGGTTAAATATGTCTCGTACTATTATGATTATCCCAATTAGTCTTGGGGTTGGTTTAACTAGTATTAGTTTAGGCTTAATCCAAGCCTTAGAACAAAAAGGGGTAAAAATAGGGTTTATAAAACCTATTTCTCAGCCATCTAACGGTGGAGAAGATGGTTTAGATCGTACTACTACTATCCTCTATCATACTCCAACAATAGAAACAGCTAAAACCTTCACTTCTGGTTTAGCCGAAAATATGATTAGCCAAAATCAAACTGACGTATTATTAGAAAAAATTGTTGAACGTCATCAGAAATTGGCTAAAAGTAATGAAGTTGTAATTGTTGAAGGTTTAGTGCCTACTCGTAATCATTCATATGCCAATAGCATTAACTATCAAATTGCACAAGCTCTTGATGCTGAAATCATTTTAGCAGCAACACCGGGTTTAAGTTCAGCCTCAGAATTAAAAGAACGTGTTGAGGCAGCAGCATCTTTATTTGGCGGTAAGAGAAATCCAAATTTATTAGGTGTAATCATTAATAAATTTAATGCACCAACAGATTCTATCGGACGCATTCGTCCAGATTTAGCTGAAATTTTTGATTCCTTCCAACACGCTCATATCAGCGAAAATGAAATTATTCAACAGTTTAATCACAGCCCAATCAAATTACTTGCATGTATCCCTTGGAATGCAAATTTAATTGCAACACGAGCAATTGATATTGCAAAACATTTAGGGGCATCAATTATTAAAGAAGGCGAGATACATACTCGTCGTATCAGTGGTATTACTTTCTGTGCGAGAAGTTTACCAAATATGGTCGAACATCTACGCAGTGGTAATTTAGTTGTAACTTCTGCAGATCGCCCTGATGTAATTGTTGCAACTGCTCTTGCGGCAATGAATGGGATAAAAATCGGTGCAATGCTACTTACTGGTGGTTATAAATTAGATAGTCATATTGCAAAATTATGTGAACAAGCATTTGAAACAGGCTTACCTATTTTCAGAGTTGAAGGCACCACTTGGCAAACAGCGTTAAGTTTGCAAACCTTCAATCTTGAAGTCCCAGCAGACGATAGAGAACGTATTGAAGCAATCAAAGAATATATGGCAGCACAAATCGATCAAGAAACCATTAATTCATTGGTAGCTGATAGTGCTCGTGTTCATCGTTTATCTCCACCTGCATTCCGTTTCCAATTAACTGAGTTAGCACGTCAAGCGAAAAAACGTATCGTTTTACCTGAAGGTGATGAACCTCGTACCGTTAAAGCAGCTGTACTTTGTGCTGAACGTGGTATTGCACAATGTGTATTATTGGCAAATCCTGCAGATGTACAACGTGTTGCTGAAGCACAAGGGATAGAATTGGGTAACGGAATTGAAATTATTGATCCTGCTGAAGTCCGTGAAAAATACGTCGCTCGCTTAGTAGAATTACGGAAAAATAAAGGTATGACGGAAGAAAAAGCCCGTGAACAGCTAGAAGATACCGTTGTATTAGGTACAATGATGTTGGAAGCTGATGAAGTTGATGGCTTAGTATCAGGTGCAGTACATACCACCGCAAATACCATTCGCCCACCATTACAAATCATTAAAACTGCTCCGGGTAGCTCTTTAGTTTCTTCAATTTTCTTTATGCTTCTTCCTGATCAAGTTTTAGTTTATGGAGATTGTGCGATTAATCCTGATCCAACTGCAGAAGAACTCGCAGAAATTGCGATTCAATCTGCTGACTCAGCAAAAGCCTTTGGTATTGATCCTAAAGTTGCAATGATCTCTTACTCTACTGGTACTTCAGGTCAAGGTGCTGATGTTGAGAAAGTAAAAGAAGCGACCCGTTTAGCACAAGAAAAACGTCCAGATCTTATGATCGATGGGCCGTTGCAATATGATGCTGCAGTGATGGAAGATGTTGCTCGTTCAAAAGCACCTAACTCCCCTGTCGCAGGAAAAGCAACTGTTTTTGTGTTCCCAGATTTAAATACGGGTAATACTACTTATAAAGCAGTACAACGTTCTGCGGATTTAATCTCTATTGGCCCTATGCTACAAGGTATGCGGAAACCAGTAAATGATTTATCTCGTGGTGCGTTAGTTGATGATATTGTTTATACAATCGCATTAACTGCTATTCAAGCTACACAATAAATAATAATTCAAATACATTCCCCCACTGCTACAAGGAGGGGGAATTTTTCAGAATAATATCCCTCCCGTCCTTGAAGATTTAGCTTGCTTATAAGATAATAAGTTAATTTAATTTATACTAAGGAACAAATAGATATGAGTGATGTTGCCGTACCACTTAATTTTACTGATGCAGCAGCAAATAAAGTAAAATCCTTGCTTGAAGGGGAAGAAAATCCAAATTTAAAACTACGTGTTTATATTACGGGTGGTGGTTGTAGTGGTTTCCAATATGGTTTTACTTTTGATGAACAAGTCAATGAAGGCGATATAACAATAGAAAAAACAGGTGTAATGCTAGTTGTCGATCCAATGAGCTTACAATATTTAATCGGAGGAACGGTAGATTATACAGAAGGTCTCACTGGTTCTCGTTTTATTGTTGATAATCCAAATGCGACAACAACGTGTGGATGTGGTTCTTCATTTAGCATTTAATCATTAGCCCGCTTAGCGGGCTTTCTAATAACTTTAAAGGTGTAGTAAAAATGGAATATCAATTTTTAAGTGATCGATATGCTAAAGTAAATGTGAAATGCTCAATGGAACACCAAGCTATTGCTCATTGGATCAATACAGAAATTCACGGCGATTTAACTAAATTAAAGCAAGTCATTGACCTTATTCAACAATCTAAAATTCATCATACAAAAGAATACCAATTTTTAGGGCGAGAATACTCTCTTTTTCTATCTCAAATGGAAGTGATAGTAAAAGCTAATGGGTTAATGGAAGATGAAAATCTTGATGAAATAAATGAAATGCTAGATGAAGGCTTGCATCTTTATGATGAAGAAAGTTTTGCAATTTGTGGTCTAGACGATTTTTATCATTTTATCTTAGCTTATCAACAATTTTTACAAGCATAACTTAGCAATACTTTTGTGACAATGTCACTTAACTATCCTTTAATTAAGTTATTCTCTGATAGACTATCTATCTTCTCTAATTTACGCTTAAAATTCTCTTTGATTTACTGATATTTAACTATGCAATATGGTAATATTAGCTCGCCAAAATAAATAGAAATAAAAATATAGGTATGTATGATTAGTGTATTTGATTTATTCAAAATAGGGATTGGTCCTTCTAGTTCTCACACTGTAGGTCCAATGAAAGCAGGGAAAGCATTTATTGATCACTTAAAACAAACAAATCAATTACCGCTTGTCGATCGGTTACAAGTTGAAGTCTTCGGCTCCCTTGCAATGACAGGAAAAGGACATAGCACTGATATTGCCGTCATAATGGGATTAGCAGGTTATCTTCCCCATAATGTAGAAATTGATTTTATACCTCAATTTGTTGAACAGGTAAGAAATAGCGGACGTTTACCGTTATTACAAGGAGAATATGAAGTTGAATTCGTTATTGAACGAGATTTAATTTTTCAGTATCGGTTTTTACCTCGACACGATAATGCAATGATTATCCACGCATATAGTGCAGATGAGATAATTTATAGCCAAACCTACTACTCTATTGGTGGTGGTTTTATTGTTGATGAAGATCATTTTGATCAAACTGTTGAAGAAAAAGTACGCGTCCCTTTTCCATATCAAAATGCGGCAGATATTATTTCTCATTGCCATAATAGTGGCTTACCTATTTCAGGTATTATGCGACAAAATGAGTTAGCCCTACACTCAGCAGATGAATTAAGCCAACATTTAAGTTCGATCTGGGAAACAATGCATAATTGTATTAAACGGGGTTTATCCACAGAAGGCTTATTACCGGGACCATTAAAGGTACAACGCCGAGCGACCGCTTTGCGGCGAGTACTAGAAGCAAATAACAATCTCTCTAATGATCCAATGAAAGTTATCGATTGGGTAAATATGTTTGCTTTAGCTGTCAGTGAAGAGAATGCCGCAGGTTCAAGGGTAGTTACCTCGCCAACTAATGGTGCTTGTGGCATTGTTCCAGCCGTTTTAGCCTATTATGATAAATTTGTTACCCCTTTAACTGATGAAATGAGAGACTGTTATTTTCTAGCCTGTGGTGCAATAGGTTCTTTATATAAGATGAATGCTTCTATCTCAGGGGCTGAAGTTGGTTGTCAGGGAGAAGTAGGGGTAGCGTGTTCTATGGCAGCAGCAGGACTTACTGAGATTCTTGGTGGTTCACCCGAACAAGTCTGTATGGCAGCCGAAATTGCGATGGAACATAACCTTGGTTTAACCTGCGACCCAGTCAGTGGACAAGTTCAAGTCCCATGTATTGAACGTAATGCGATTGCATCAGTCAAAGCAATTAACGCAGCTAGAATGGCGTTACAACGTACAACAGCACCCCGAGTCACATTAGATAAAGTGATTGAAACAATGTACGAAACAGGAAAAGATATGAATGCTAAATATCGAGAAACTTCACAAGGTGGTTTAGCCATTAAAGTCATTTGTGATTAATTTATTATTCAATAAAATTAAAGCAGGTTATCTAACCTGCTTTTTTATAAACTCTAAATTAGATGTGATAAAAAGAATATTCCTTTTTAAAAAGCTGAAGTATCTTGGAAAAGTCCTACTTTTAAATCTGTAGCGGTATAAATCACTTTACCATCGACTTCAACTTCTCCATCAGCAACACCCATCACTAATTTACGATTAATCACACGTTTCGTATGAATACGATAGACCACTTTTTTGGCTGTTGGTAAAATTTGCCCTGTAAATTTTACTTCTCCAACACCTAAAGCACGCCCTTTTCCTTTACCACCGATCCAACCGAGATAGAATCCTACTAATTGCCACATCGCATCAAGCCCTAAACAACCCGGCATAACAGGATCGCCAATAAAATGACAATCAAAAAAGAATAAATCTGGTCGAATATCCAATTCTGCTTCAATATATCCTTTACCAAATAATCCTTTTTCTTCATTCATTTCAATAATACGATCCATCATTAACATTGTTGGCGCAGGTAATTGTGGACCATCAGCTCCAAATAACTCACCTCGAGATGAAGCTAATAACTCTTGATAAGAATAAGAAGGTTTTTTATAACTTGTTTGTACAGCTTCTTCTGTATTGAGTGTTTCAGTGTGTTGCATTCGTAATCCTCTAAAATAAAAAATAAACCCTAAATATAGGAATTATGACGATTTTTCAATTCTAGCAAACTCTTAAATAAAAGAAAATAGCTAACACTTGTTAGCTATATATCAATTTAGTTAATTATTTTTTGCTATTTTTTCTTCTGTTTTTTCTTTATATAATCGTTGAAAATAACGATATACGCGAAAAGGAACAGATGTAAGCCAATTTTTATATTTTATGCGATGTAAACTGCTATTTTGTTCAATTCGATTTGAGATTAATTCAATTAATGATGACTCTTTTTGACGGTTATGTTGATTCTCCTCTGTATCTAAAAGTTCTCGTTTAAATAGGATTTTTATCACTTGTTCAACATTTTCAACTGCCCAGATATGAAATTGTTGCTGTTCTAGTGCAACCAATACCTCTGGTGATAAACTCAATTGTGAAATGACTACCGCAGGAATGATAACACCTTGTTTCCCAGTTAATCCTCTCTGTTGGCAAATTGAGAAAAAGCCTTCTATCTTTTGGTTTACACCACCAACACTATGAACTAAACCAAATTGATCGATGCTTCCTGTTAATGCAATGTTTTGCGGTAAAGGTAACTCAGCTAAAGCACTGCATAAGACGCAAAATGCCGCTAAAGATGCACTATCTCCGTCAATTTCAGTATAGGACTGTTCAAAAACTAATGACGCAGAAAAAGGAAGTTGAGATTGTAATTCCAATAAATTAGCAAGGCACGCTTCTGCAATCATCATACCTTTTGCATGTAAATTACCCGCTAATTCATTTTTTCGTTCAATATCTAATAATTCGCCTTCACCAAAACGTACCACACAACTTATCCGACAAGGTTCCCCGAAACTGAATGGTAAACCATCATACTCTACAACAGATAAACCATTGATTTGCCCAATCTCTTCACCATCAGTAGCAATATAAACTTGTTCATTTAAAATTTCAGCATAAACCCGTTGTTGTAATAAATTCCGTTGAGCAACTTTTGCTTGCCACCAATTATCTATATCTTCTACCTCAATTTGAGAAGAAATAGCACTTAAATGGGATATTTGCCGTAACTGATCTGATAATGAAACTGGTAGTGGTAATAAATAGCGATCTTCACTTTCTCGAATACTTAACTGGTATAAACGGTTAATTGCCTGATCGCTAATTGTCGGTTGTATAGTATCAACAGCAACAGGTAAATTTTTAACTAAACTACGAATATAGTTCACCCATTTTTCAGTAATCAACTTTTGTTCTTCTGAAAACATAAGGTATTGGTCAAGTTCAGCATAGTCAGCAAAAGAATACAGGTGTGGAGAAAGTGTATTTAATAATCCTAATTCTTCTCTATCACCAATTAAGATAACTTTAAGATCGAGATTATAACCGGGAATTTGACAAGGTAATGGTTTAAAAGGATTGCAACTCACCCATTCAAAACGTTGAGTAAGTAATATTTTTTCTAAACGTTGCCATAACGCTGGATTTTCTAAAAATGGTGCTACTGGTAAGATTAAGATACCACCATTAGTTTGATGAACTAAACCTGCTTGTAACTGCAATTCCACTGAAACAGGCGGTTGTAGTACATATCCAAACAGCAGATTTTCATCAAATACCATCGTACTTTTTACTTGATAATGAGCAATAAAATTATCTTGTTTAGATTTAGCGGTTTCAAGCGTAATTCTATATTCCCCTGAAGCATGATGACTCACTCGATAATGAACACCAGTCAACTGCTCTGTTTCAGTAAAATAAGCCAAAAGATACTTTTCAATATTTTGAAAAGTTGTAATATGATTTTCTCCTTTTAAGATTAATAATTTAGATACAGGATCTGTAACAAAATTTTGTAACGCTTTTTCAGCTCTAGGTTGTAAGTCAAAATAAGAAACAGATTGATACTCTACGGGAATAGTTAACTGAGGTTCAAGATTTTCTCGACTTAAACGAAATAAATTCACATTTTTCTCACTTTTAAATAGCTGTTTAAATTTACTGGGTTAAGCGGATATTATACACAAGATAAGTCCAAAACGACTAAATAAAGCTTGTAAATTTAGCTTCTCTATTCTACACTTTTAGTTACACTGTAACTCTAAATACTAATAATTTTACTATCAAACAGGCATTTATAATGAAATATCAAAAATTAGATAATCAAGAATCACATTGGAAATGGCTTTATTTAACAAGAAAAGCACGTGAAGGAGAAAACATCACTGCCTATCAAGAAAAAAGTCGTGCCGTTGCAGAGACGGAAAGATTAATAGAATTACTTCACCAACCTGAAGCAATTAATCAATGGATAGCCAATTATCTATCGCCAGAATTAATTGTTAAACTTGATCAAGCAATCAGAGCAAAAAGAAAACGCTTTTATAATGCTGAAAAAAAACATACGAAAAAAAAATCAATCGATTTAGACTACAAAGTCTGGCTTCGTCTTTCACGTTATTCAAAAAAAATGAAAATGACTTTATCCGAAACAATTATGTATATGATTGATGAAAGAGAAACAAAAGCTCGCTATGCTGATCAAGTATCCATCATGCGAGCAAGTTTAAAAGAGTTGTTAGAACAGGAGAAAAAATAGTCTTCCTATTAAAGCATGAAATAACCATAGGCAGTATAAATTAAATACCCACCAAAACAGCTAAAAACAATACCAGCAAAACGATCTAACCACAGGCTATAAGTAGCATAAAGATGTTTTGCGATTTTGTGGGAAAATAAAATCGCAACTAAATAAAAATAGAGAAAGGTTTCGACAATAATAAGGAAAAAAACAATAAGAATTTGTTCGATACCATTTAAGCCAGATAAATATAAAGACATAACGCTACTAAAATAAATAACGACTTTTGCATTAGATAAATTTACCATTAATCCTTTTATAATTTCGTGCCACCAACTAGTTTGACGATTAATTTCAACCTCTGTTAATGCACTAAAAACTACTTTCTGTTTTGAACGCAACATTTTGCTTCCAATATAAGTTAAATAACTTCCACCTAATAAGACAATAATACCGTGTAATTCTGGATTATTATGTAGAAGAATCGCTAAGCCTAAAATTGCGGAAGCCGCCCAAAAACATACTCCAATTGTAATCCCTACCACAGCACAAATAGCATTACGCCGACTACTACCTGTTGATGTTTTAGTGATATAAAAAAAATCAGGTCCCGGTGTCATTAAACCAATTAAATGTACAAATAAAATATTCCACAACATCTTATTCCTCTATGCTTTACTAAAATAACCACTGTAATAATAATAAGCCTAAAATTGTATAAATTGCAGCTAGAAGATCATCAAACATAATACCAAAACCATTATCTAATTTATGATCAAAATAACGAATAGGTTTAGGTTTGATAATATCGAAGAAACGAAAAAGAAGAAAAGCAAAACTCACCCACACTAAATTAATGGTTGGAATTGTAGTTAATACCAGCCAAACAGCCACAATTTCATCCCATACAATCGCACCGTGATCGTGAACTTGCATATCATCAGAGGTTTTTTGACAAAGATAGCAACCTAAAGCAAAAGAAAAAAGGATAAATAATAAAAAGAAAGGAATAGAAAATAATTTTAATAATATTACACCAGTAACTAGTCCTACTAAAGAACCCCAAGTCCCCGGTGCAACTTTTATTAATCCTGAACCAAAGCCAACCGCTAAAAAATGAATAGGATTACTTAATTTTATACGTTCTAATGCAAGTTGATATTGTTGATCTGCCATAGATATTCTAACCTTTAAAATGATCGAACCCCTGTAAGTTTGGAAACTCAACGAGTTGACCTTTACGTTCAAAAAATAACTGACTACCTTGGATAATCTGTCCAATCTTAGTATAAGGTTGTTGTAAATTATTTAGCACCCTTTCTACTTCAGTGCAATTTTCTTCACTTACCGTAAAACATAATTCATAATCTTCACCACCACTAATCGCACTGATTTCAGCTTGCTGTTTTCCTAACTGACGCAATAATGGGGCAGATAAAGGTAAATTTTCAAGCGCAATAACTGCACCACATTGACTACGGTTTAAAATATGCCCTAAATCAGAAATTAACCCATCAGAAAGATCAATAGCAGCATTAGCAATGCCCGCTAAAGCCGTACCAATTAATACCCTAGGCGTTGGTCTTAAATGTCGTTCAATAAGATATTTTTGATCTTTATTCCAATTTTGAATATTGCTATTTGTATTTTGTTCTAACAATAACTGACATCCCGCTGCACTATCTCCTAAATAGCCTGAAACATAAATCCAGTCTCCAACCTTAGCAGTATGCCGATACAAAATTTTATTTTCAGTTAATATACCGTGAGCAGTTAAGGTAAGCGAAAGTTTTCCTCGAGTGGTATCACCACCGATTAAATTAACATTATATTGATTGAGAATAGAAAATAAGCTTTCACTAAAACGAGATAACCAACTATGTTCAACACTAGGTAAAGTTAAAGCTAATGAAATCCAAGCAGGTTCTGCTCCCATTGCTGCTAAATCACTTAAATTAACTGCAACTGCTTTATAAGCTAAATCGGCAGGATCAATTGAAGGCAAAAAATGCGTATCTTCAACCAAAGTGTCTGTTGTCATTGCTAAATATTGATTTGATTTTAAACAAGTTACAGCACAATCATCGCCAATTGCTAATTTAACATCTTGGCGTAAACTACCGTTTAAGCTATTAGTATTTTCCCGATTAAAATAGTAACGAATTAAATCAAACTCTCCGTTATGTTGATTTTGTCTATCTTGCAACATTCTCACTTTGTTCCTTAAAAATTATTTTTGCAAAGATAAATAATCCTCTAAATTATCCATCTCTCCAGCATCATTTTGGTCTAGAAGAATAGTTTTCACTTGTAAGTTTTCTAATAAACCTCTTGGAATATCGTCCCAATATAATTTAGGGTTTGATAATAAATCAGGCATCATAAAATTATTTAAGGCTTTTTTTATTTTTCCACTCTCAACGGGTTTCCAATATGAAACACCCAATAATGACGGACGATTTTCACTGCTAACCATAATTTCTTCAACAAACCCTTGTGAATTAACCTGCGGTATCCACTCATTATGAGTTTTTTCACGTTGAATTAAAAAATAACTACTATAGTCATTTTGAGGTAAAAATATATTTTTAAATAATACTACATCAGCATCAATAACATAAGAATGATGAAAATTATCTATCGCTTTAAAAAAAGAATAAATATTATTATATTCCGCATATTTTTCATTATAAACTAACTTTACTTGGTATTTATCAGTTAGATATGATAATAAGTGGCTATTATGTCCCGTTACGATTGTAATATCATAAATTTTTGCTTGATGTAAATATTCTATTGTTCTCTCTAAATTAGGCTTTCCTTTAATATTAAATAAAGCTTTATGGTTATTTTCAGTTAATTCTTTAAAACGAGATCCTAATCCTGCTGCTAAAATAATTGCATTCATTTTTTATTCCTTTTAAGAGATACGGTTATGACTGAAAATAAGATAAAACTAGCACCTAAAATAGTTTCCCAGCTTATTGATTGATAAAATAATGAAAAAATCACCACCCACAACATATAACTAATATTTAAATTAATTGCATATACAGCACCAATTTTGTTAATTGCTTGATAATAACAAAAATAAGATAATAAACTTAAAATAGAAATAGGTATTAATTTTAATAAAAAAATAAATAAATTTATTTCTGTTAAAAAAATCTTTTCTTTTAGAAAGATAAAAAATAATATTATCCCTATACTGCCTAATCCTATTGAACAGCAATACCTAATTGCAAGTAGTAATTCTGGTGGAAATAATTGTATATTATCTTTCTGATTAGAATAATAATCACATAAAATAGCCTCAGCTCCCCAACACATTGCACTACTAAAAGCAAAAATAAAACCTAATACACTTAATAGATCTAGATGAATACCACCTGATAAAATGATGATACCAATAACAGTCAATATAATAGCAGAATATTGAATGAAGGCGAGTTTTTTACCTAAGATGAAACGGCTTAACAATACCGCTATCACTGGATAGATAGATGAAATAATGGCTGTATTTTCTGCTCCCATACTAATTAATGCAATAACATAACAGAGCATTCCAAGAGGACAAATCAAGAAAAACCATCCGTGAGATAAAATAGTTTTCTTCTGTTGAACTATTTGATTAATAATATTCTTTTTATAAAAAATCAATAAAATTAAGGCATATAACTCGGTAAATAAAAAAATAACAATGGATATAAAGCCTAATTCATATAAAGAATTAGGGAAATTAATAATATGGTTAATCAGTGTAAGATTACAAGCCCATAAAAAACCTGAAAGCAAACCAAAATAAGTACCCTGTACTGAGATATTAAATAGATCTAATTTTAATTTCATTTAAATACCACTTAATATTTTATTATATAATCAGCATATAAAGCTTTAGCTTGCTCTAAACGACGATATTTGTATGAGCCAAAATTATCCCCATTTGCTTCTTTAATTAAAGTCCACAAATACCATAATGTATTTTGTAATATTTTATAAATAATAATTTTTTGCTTTTGTTTTTCTCTTTCTAATTGAGTTAAATCAGAGAAATAAGACACAATAAAATCATTTTCTGCTTGAGGACTAATACTAGTTTCTAAAAATAATGAAGCCAAATCCCAAGTAGGGTCATTCATAGATGAATATTCCCAATCAATTAAATATAATTTTTCCTCATTATTGCCTTCCCCCATCACAAAATTTTCTGCGACTAAATCATTGTGGCAAGGTTTATTTTCTATCCCTAATTCAACTAATTTATCATATAAAGAAAGTGCTTTTTCTTCAAATTCAAGAAAATCTTTTTCGAGAATAATTCCATATTTTTTAATTAAATTTTTATAATGTTTATACTCTTGAAGATAGTCTAACTTATTTGAAAATTTTATCTCTGAATTATGCAATAATTTTAGTAATGATAATATTTTATCTAATTTAGCTGAAATTGAATATGGTGATAATGTCCTTGCTGATGGAATATATTCAGTAACTTTATAACCATTTTTTTCATCAAAGAAAACTATTTTGGGATTAATACCTAAATTTTGAGCTAAAACACTATTTTCATATTCATTATATCTGTTAATTAAATCATTAGAACCATTTCCAGAAACTCTGAAAACAAAGCGTTCTAAATCCTTTGTTGTAATTAAATAATTACAATTTGTCATTCCTCCAATTATCTGACAATCGATTATTTTCTCTTGAGGATAATGAAGAAATTGACAAAATAAATTCACTATTTGTGCTATATTCATCGTAAATATACCTCAACATTATGCCCAATACGCTCTTCTTTAGGTGGTAGTTTCATATAATCACCATAATATTGAGATAAAAAACGGTCATATTCTGCAATCACAGGAAATTGATACCCTTCAAAGTCAAGATTAATCATATTAGTAAACATCTCTTTGGTATAAATATTTTTACTAATATCTCTATCTGGTACGGTACAAGCGGCAATGTAATTTGTATTTGGGTAGGTGTAATTTAATTTGGTTATTTTATCTAAGAAATAATAAATTGAAGGGATTTTTCGACTATATTTTTTAGCAATTAAATTAAGTAAAGCACCATGTCGATAAAAATGAGTTAACATCTTCTTATAAAAACGATGCTTACGTAAAATCTTTTGCTGTTCTTCTTGGTTAGAAGGAATATTATCTAAAGGAAAAATATCAATAAAAATACCGTACTCTATAGCACGTTTATTTATTTGTTCGATCAATAAAGTGTCTTTATCAAAAAACTTTGCAACATATCCAATAAAAAAATTTTCTGGGCTTTCTATATCCCATAATTTATATTTAGTTGTTAATGAATTATTTTCTTTTTGCCAACAAGTTACAAATTTATCATATTGCTCTCTTAGCATAAAGACATCAATATCATCATCCCAAGGAATAAAACCTTGATGACGTACAGCTCCGAGCATTGTTCCGTAAGCAAGGGAATACTGAATTTGGTGTTCTTTACAAAATTGATCAAAGATAAGAAGAGTGTTGAGTAATAACTGCTTATGTTCTATTGCGGTTATTTTTTGTTTCATTTATAACAACCTGATAAATATACAATAATAAATTTGGCTATTATATATAAAATTACATATTGTGTAAAAACATCGGCAGTGACTTTAAGTAATTTGGCTTGATAATATGTATGATTAAATTCAATAGTTAAGAACTTTTTCTTAACCATTGAATTTTATTGACAACATTAACGAGCAGATAAGCAATTTTTCTCCCCTCGAGATAAACTAATTAAGCCAGAGCGAGCAATTTCGATAATATTCGTTTCATTTTTGACTGCTTTGATAAATGCATCTAATTTATCCGTATCCCCACTTAGTTGGATAGTGTACGATTTTGGTGTGATATCAACTATTTGCCCACGATAAATATCACACATACGTTTTAATTCATCTCGTGTATTACCATGTGCTTGAACCTTAAGTAGTAGAATTTCTCGTTCAATATGTTCCACTTCACTTAAGCTAATGACTTTATAAACATCAATCAATTTATGGAGCTGTTTTTCAATCTGTTCTAAAATTGTTTCATCTCCAACGGCTTCAATCGTCATTCTTGATAATGTTGGATCGTCTGTCGGTGCTACGGTTAAACTTTCAATATTAAAAGCTCGTTGAGAAAATAACCCTACTACTCTAGATAATGCCCCTGTTTCATTTTCTAATAAGACTGATAAAATTCTACGCATTAGCTTCTCTCCGTTTTACTTAAAAACATTTCATTCATTGCACCACCACGAATCAGCATTGGATAAACGTGTTCGGTTGCATCAACATTAATATCAACAAATACCAATTTGTCAGGTATTGAAAATGCTTGTGTGAGTTTCTCTTCTAATTCTGAAAAATGATTAATTTGGATCCCTATATGGCCATAGGCTTCAGCCAATTTTACAAAATCAGGTAAAGAATTCATGTATGACTGTGAATGGCGACCTGAATAGATCATATCTTGCCACTGTTTTACCATACCTAGAAAACGATTATTTAAACTAATAATTACGATCGGAATTTCGTACTGCTGTGCGGTAGATAATTCCTGAATATTCATTTGGATACTTCCATCACCTGTTATGCAAATAACCTTTTCTTGTGGGTGAGCCAGCTTAACGCCTAAAGCTGCAGGTAAACCAAAGCCCATTGTGCCTAATCCACCAGAATTGATCCAACGACGTGGTTTATCAAAAGGATAATGTAAAGCGGTGAACATTTGATGTTGCCCAACATCAGAAGCAATATAAGCCTCCCCTTTGGTTAAACGATAAATTGTTTCTATAACTTGTTGCGGTTTGATAACTTCTTCAGAGATTTGATAAGCAAGGCATTTTTTTGCTTTCCATTGAGTAATTTTTTGCCACCAATCCACCAAACGGGTCTGTGCTTTAATAATGTCATCTTCATTTAAGAGCATTAGGAATTCATCTAAGACATTTTCAGCATTCCCTACAATTGGGATATCCGCTTTTACATTTTTTGAAATGGAGGTTGGATCAATATCAATATGAATGACTTTGGCATTTGGACAATATTTCGCTAAATTATTTGTAGTACGATCATCGAAACGGACGCCTATTCCAATAATCAAATCACTATGATGCATTGCATTATTCGCTTCATAAGTACCATGCATACCTAGCATACCTAAAAATTGTTGATGACTGCCAGGAAAACCACCTAATCCCATTAATGAGGAGGTTACGGGTAAATTGAGATCCTGTGCAAATTGAGTTACCTTCTCAGCACAATTAGCTGCAATCACACCACCGCCAATAAAAAGAACAGGTTGTTTTGCCACTTGAATAGCTTTTAATGCTTTCTTAATTTGCCCCTTATGCCCTGTAATAGTTGGATTATAAGAACGTAAATAGACTTTTTCAGGATAATTATAAGGATATTTCACTTCTGGATTTAACACGTCTTTTGGAAAATCGATCACCACAGGACCGGGACGACCACTCGCAGCGATATAAAAAGCTTTCTTCATTACCTCTGGAATGTCAGTCGCATTTTTTATCATAAAGCTATGCTTCACAACGGGACGTGATATACCAACCATATCACATTCTTGAAAAGCATCACTGCCGATTAAGTTACTCATAACCTGACCTGACAAAATAACCAGTGGTACGGAATCCATATAAGCGGTAGCGATACCAGTGATTGTATTGGTTGCTCCTGGTCCTGAAGTAATTAAAACACATCCTACTTCTCCAGTTGAACGTGCATAACCATCTGCCATATGAACAGCACCTTGTTCATGGCGAACTAAAATATGTTCAATACCACCTAAAGTATGGATAGCATCATAAATATCTAATACTGATCCACCGGGATAGCCAAATAAATATTTGACCCCTTGATCACGTAATGATTGCACCACCATTTCTGCCCCAGATAATTTTTTCATACTTCCCCTCCTTAATAATGCCAAATTGCAAATTACTCTTTTTTGAGTGTAATTTCTTTTTACTGTAAGTTTTTTAGTTTGTCTATGTTTATTTTTTGACAGGACAAGAAAGAAAAAAGATTAAAATATCGAAATATTTAAATTTTTAGAATTAAATAAAGAAAAATTATCTAAAAATAAAAAAAATGCGACTTAATGTCGCATTTTATAAAATAATTAGAATTAAATTTTTTTATATTTATTTCGTTTTTATACTTATCTTGACACCGTATTCAGCACTGACGATTTATTTTTAAATAGCCATAGCAAGATGCTTAAACTTATTCCGCTGACAAGGAAGCCTAATCCTGTTGATTCCGTGAATCCTAAGCAGATAAAACCTAATAACGAAGCGACCGCAACAATTACAGCATAAGGTAATTGGGTTGTGACATGATCGATATGATGGCAAGATGCCCCTGTGGATGAAAGAATAGTTGTATCAGAGACTGGTGAACAATGATCACCACAAACTGCACCAGCCATTACCGCTGCCATGCAAGGTAAAATCATATTAGGATCGGCATTAGCCGCAATAGAAGCTGCAATTGGTAACATAATGCCAAAAGTTCCCCAACTTGTTCCTGTAGAAAATGCCATAACTACCGCAAGAATAAACAGTAAAGCAGGTAAAAATTCTGTGGTTAATGTTCCTGATACTAAAGTTGATAAATATTTTCCTGTTTGCATATCACCAACAACGGCATTGATTGTCCAAGCAAAGAATAAAATTGTAATTGCACCAGACATTGATTTAAACCCGACAAAAAATGCTGTGATATATTCTTTAAAACTAATTAATCTGAATACACATAAACTAACGACAACTAATGCAGCAATACCACCAACAACTAATGAAATTCCTACTGTTGTATTTTCAAAAGCACCTAAAATACTAAATGCCTTTCCATCTGCAATTAATGCCTGATAGCCAGTAAATATCATCATAAATACAGTGACAAGAATTAAAGTTAATATTGGTAATAATAATGCGTAAACTCGTCCATTCGTTGCTGAGTTATCCTCATTTGTTGCGATATTATTTGAACTTTCTAATGCTTTTTGTTCATGTTTTGCCATTGAACCAATATCAAAAGAAAAATATGCAACAATAAATACGGTAATTAATGCAAATAAAGCATAATAATTCATAGCACTCATTCTAATAAAAGCACCAATTGGGGAATAATCAGTCACAGCGTGAGTTGTTAATAAGCCAGCGACTAATGTCATTATATAAGCTCCCCAACTTGAAATAGGCATTAAAACACACATAGGTGCAGCCGTTGAATCTAAAATATATGCGAGTTTTGCACGAGAAACTTTAAATTTATCCGTAACTGGGCGAGCAATTGCACCAACTGCTAAACTATGAAAATAATCATCAATAAAAGTAAAAAAGACTAAAGATGCAGTCATTAATTTTGCACCTTTTCTATCTTTAATATGTTTTTGTGCCCAAGCCGCAAAGGCTTGATTACTACCTGAAATAGTTAAAATAGATGTTAATGCGCCTAATAAAAGTAAAAATATAATAATGTTTAAGCTATCATAATTAATACCTTCATCATACACCAAAGAAACAACACTATTTTTTATATAAATAATCGTATTTATCATATTGCCTTGAGTTAACATAAGTGAACCAACAATAATTCCAAGGCTTAAAGATAATAAAACACGACGTGTAATCATTGCTAAAGCTAATGCTAAAATTGGTGGTATTACCGACCAAGCTGATGTAGAAAAATTAGCTAATTCCATTGACCTCTACCTATAAAAATAAAGTGGGAGATCTACAGTAGTTATAACCCTGAATAAGAGGGATTTAAAAGGTGGGATAACAGAGATAATATTAACCAACCCTAACTGTAGCGCTCCATAGTTATAAATAATAAAAATACTATGGCAGTATCGCCCCTTTCGATAACGATACCAACCAATCAAGATGACGCTTGATTGATTTCGGCGGTTACTCCTTTCCCTTTTTTTCAACGTTGTCAGCTCGAAAAAGATACTTATAGTAATCGCACCTCTACAAATGTAGGATAGATAAAAGATTACAATAAGATAATGAAAATGCCAAGTTATTATTTAATAAAAAAGATAAATTACTTTTGTTTAAGATTATATCTGATTATTCTTTTTTAAATATATTAGATTTTATTTCAAACCGAATAATTTTCATATTTACCTCTAATTCTATTTAAGTTATGATTAGCGAACAATAATGCTATTTTACCTATTGGTACATTGAAATTTAATTTAATGGAGGTTCAAAGATGAACGAAACTTTAAAAGTATTGACCAATATTAGAAGTTTACGTGTATTAGCACGTGAATTAAGTTTAGAACAATTAGAAGCAATTGCAGAAAAAATTAATGCTGTTTTAGATGAACGTCGTCATGATGAAAAACAACGTTTAGAAGAGATTGCAGCGAAAAAAGCGAAAATTAATAAATATAAAGAATTATTAGAGCAAGAAGGTCTTTCTGCTGAAGATTTATTTGATTTAAATACAACAACAAGAGAAATATCCACGTCGAAAAAACGTGCAACTCGTCCTGCAAAATATAAATATATTGATGAGAATGGTGAAAGTAAAACTTGGACAGGACAAGGTCGTACACCAAAAGCAATTCAGATGCATTTAGATCAAGGTGGTAGTTTAGAAAGTTTTGAGATTAAATAATATTTTTAAAAAATAAAGATTATATAATCTTATCTATTATAAGTATTCATTCAAAATTAAAAGTTATTTAAAGTGCAATAAATTTAATTATTTATTGCACTTTTATTTTTACTATAAAAGTTTAATTATTACTCAATTAAAATTAGTATAACTGCTGTCATCTGTTTAGATCATCAGCAAACGTTTTACTTTCAACCTCAAGAGAATATTTTCGTATTGAGATATATTCTTATTTATTAACAAGTTAATTAATGTCAATAAATAATCGAAATTAAAAGTGCTTGAACTTTTTCAAAAACACACTATATTGTTGCTGCTTTCAAAAAAAACACTATATATTGTGTTTCTAATCTACAACACATCCACTTCTATACGGGTAAAATCAACATGAATAAAGCATTAATGGTAACAAAACGTGATGGCAGTCTAGAACCGTTAGATTTAGATAAAATCCATCGTGTAATTGCTTGGGCTGCTGAAGGATTAAATAACGTTTCTGTTTCACAAGTTGAATTACGTTCACAAATTCAATTTTATGAAGGTATTCGTACATCAGATATTCATGAAACTATTATTAAATCAGCGGCTGATTTAATTAGTAAAGATACTCCTGATTATCAATATCTTTCTGCTCGCTTGGCAGTATTCCACTTACGTAAAAAAGCCTATGGTCGCTTTGAACCTCCTCGTTTGTATGATCATGTTAAAAAATTAGTACGCATGGGAAAATATGATGATGCACTATTAACCGATTATTCTCGTGAAGAATGGGATTTAATGGATAGCTATCTTGATCACTGGCGTGATATGAATTTTTCTTATGCTGCAGTAAAGCAACTTGAAGGTAAATATTTAGTTCAAAATCGTGTAACAGGTGAGATTTACGAATCTGCACAATTTTTATATATTCTTGTAGCGGCTTGTTTATTTGCTCAATACCCGAAAGAAACCCGTTTGGATTATGTTCGCCGCTTCTATGATGCAACATCAACCTTTAAAATTTCACTACCAACACCAATTATGGCTGGTGTTCGTACCCCTACTCGTCAATTTAGCTCCTGTGTATTAATTGAATGCGATGACAGTCTAGATTCTATTAATGCAACATCTGCTGCAATAGTTAAATATGTATCACAACGTGCAGGTATTGGTATTAATGCAGGTGCAATCCGAGCTTTAGGTAGCTCAATCCGTGGTGGTGAAGCCTTCCATACTGGCTGTATTCCTTTTTATAAACACTTCCAAAGTGCTGTAAAATCTTGTTCACAAGGTGGTGTTCGTGGTGGTGCTGCAACTGTTTATTTTCCATTTTGGCATCTAGAAGTTGAAAGCTTAATGGTGTTAAAAAATAACCGAGGGGTGGAAGATAACCGTGTACGTCATATGGACTATGGTGTACAACTTAATAAATTAATGTACCAACGTTTAATCAAAGGTGGGGAAATTACTCTTTTTAGTCCATCTGATGTGCCCGGGTTATATGCGGCATTCTTTGAAGATCAAGATCAATTTGAAAAACTTTATACCAAATACGAACAAGATCCAACCATTAGAAAACGCCAAGTTAAAGCGGTTGAATTATTTTCGCTATTAATGCAAGAACGTGCGTCAACTGGTCGCATTTATATTCAAAATGTTGACCATTGCAATACACATTCACCGTTCGATCCTAAAGTGGCACCAATACGTCAATCCAACTTATGTTTAGAGGTTGCTTTACCAACTAAACCACTAACACATATTTATGATGAAAATGGTGAAATAGCACTTTGTACCCTTTCAGCCTTTAATTTAGGTACAATTGAAACACTTGATGAGTTAGAAGAACTCGCTGAATTGGTTGTGAGAGCTTTAGATGCATTATTAGATTATCAATATTACCCTGTTAAAGCAGCTGAAGTCAGTTCAAAAGGACGGCGTTCTCTTGGTGTAGGTGTCATTAATTTTGCCTATTATTTAGCAAAAAATGGCGTTAAATATTCAGATGGTAGTGCAAATAATCTGACTCACCGTACCTTTGAAGCAGTCCAATATTATTTATTAAAAGCATCAAATAAATTAGCTAAAGAAGTTGGAGCTTGCGATCTCTTTGATCAAACAACTTATGCAAAAGGTATTTTGCCTATTGATACTTATAAAAAAGATGTCGATGCTCTCACCCAAGAACCTCTGCATTATGATTGGGAAACATTACGTCAAGAAATCAAAACTTATGGTCTGCGTAATTCAACCTTAACAGCGTTGATGCCATCAGAAACATCATCACAAATATCTAATGCAACCAATGGAATTGAACCACCAAGAGGGTTTGTAAGTATCAAAGCTTCAAAAGATGGTATTTTACGCCAAGTTGTTCCTGAATATGAAAATCTTAGTGAAAATTATGAACTCCTTTGGGATATCCCAGATAATGATGGTTACCTCCATTTAGTTGGTATTATGCAAAAATTTGTTGACCAAGCGATTTCAACCAATACCAACTACGATCCACAACGTTTTCCAGATGGTAAGGTACCAATGAAACAGTTATTAAAAGATTTACTCACTGCGTATAAATATGGTCTAAAAACGCTCTACTATCAAAATACACGAGATGGCGCTGAAGATGCTCAAGAAGATCTAGATGATGGTTGTGCTAGTGGTGCATGTAAAATCTAAGTCATCATTTTAACTAAAAAGTATGATTGAGTGATTATTCATACTTTTTGAATAAATAAGCTAAAAATTGGAGTCTATTATGGCATATACTACCTTTTCTCAAACTAAAAACGATCAATTAAAAGAACCTATGTTTTTCGGTCAAAACGTGAATGTAGCACGTTATGACCAACAGAAATACGAAACATTTGAAAAATTGATTGAAAAACAACTCTCTTTCTTCTGGCGTCCAGAAGAAGTAGATGTTTCTCAAGACAGAATTGACTATCAATCTTTACCTGAACATGAAAAACATATTTTTATTAGTAATTTAAAATACCAAACTTTACTTGATTCAATTCAAGGTCGTAGTCCAAATGTCGCATTATTACCTTTGGTCTCAATTCCTGAATTAGAAACTTGGATTGAAACTTGGACATTCTCTGAAACGATTCACTCACGTTCATATACCCATATTATCCGTAATATTGTTAATGATCCTTCAGTTATCTTTGACGATATTGTCACTAACGAAGAAATTATTAAACGTGCGAGAGATATTTCATCTTATTATGATGACTTAATTCGAGATACTCAGCTTTACACTCTATATGGTGAAGGTAATTACACTGTTGATGGGAAAGAATGTAACGTTACTTTACGTAGTTTAAAACGTCAATTATACCTTTGCTTAATGAGTGTTAATGCACTAGAAGCAATTCGCTTTTATGTTTCTTTTGCCTGCTCTTTCGCTTTTGCTGAACGCAAACTAATGGAAGGAAATGCTAAAATTATTAAATTTATTGCTCGAGATGAAGCATTACATCTTACTGGCACACAGCATATCCTCAATATTATGGCGGCAGGCCAAGATGATCCAGAAATGGTTGAAATCGTAGAATCTTGTAAACAAGAAGCCTATGATCTCTTTGTAGCGGCTGCAGAACAAGAAAAAGAATGGGCAGAATATCTATTTAAAGACGGTTCAATGATTGGTCTTAATAAAGATATTCTATGTCAATATGTTGAATATATTACTAATATTCGTATGCAAGCTGTAGGCTTACCACTTCCATTTGAAACACGTTCTAACCCTATTCCTTGGATCAATGCTTGGTTAGTTTCAGATAATGTACAAGTAGCCCCACAAGAAGTAGAAGTTAGCTCCTATCTTGTAGGACAAATTGATTCTAAAGTTGATAGTAATGATTTTGATGATTTCAATCTGTAAAAAGCATAATTACTAGGTTAGAAAATAAAAATGGAACAATTAATGTTCCATTTTTTTATTTTATAAAGATGAATTCTCACCATTCATAACATGATAATTAATCTGCCATTTTAATAATTTAATATATGCGTGAATTTGTTTAATCTCTGCCTCTGAAATAGTTTCTGGTTTATCTCCAACGGTGAGTTTTTCTATATCTTGCCATAAATATTTTACCGGTTGATCGTTAGACAAATCATAAACCGCTTCATTTGTAATCCAAAGTGAATCATTAAAGCCAAAATTCAAATACTGCTCTGCTTGTGGAGCAAATAAATTTCGACCACCTAAATGCCAATATTCAACCTCAGATAAACTAATCGAATACAAAGTTGGCATAATATCTTTATGTGAACCAATAATTTCAGGACGATAGTTAAGAGATATTTGTTGTTGTATCGCAGTTGGAATATGTAAAATAAAAGGTACCGCTTTGGCTAAAAAAAGATCCTTTGGTAAATCTGCCTTCATAGATCGCATATGATGATCGCCTGTTGCAGCAAGAATAGTTTTATCTGCTATTTCACTACAACTAATCCGATCAAAAAATTCCCCTAACGCATTTGCCGCATACTGAAAAGTTTTTAATATTTGAGAACGTTCATCATGTTTTTTTATTTCTAACCTATCCCCAATAAAATTTTCATCAACGGGATACCCTTGATAACCTGCAGGAACTTGGAACGGTGGATGATTAGTAATAGTTAAAATATTAATAAAAAGTGGTACTGTACTTTCTTTTAATAATTTTTCTGCTAATAAAAAACAGAATTCATCTGCAACTCCCCAATAAGTCATTTTTTCTTTAGCTTCAGGAAATAGATCGAGAATCGTTGTCTGATCATAAATTTCATCAACTCCCTGTAAGGGTAAATAATTCCCAAAATTTCTCCATGCAATGTTATCCCCTGTAATAAATATAGTTTTATATCCTTTTGATTTATAGATTCTAAATGGGGTATAAGGGAGAGATGTTTTTTGTGCAATTGATTGGCTAATATTTTGAATCGGACTGTGAAAATAAATAGAAGCAAAACTTGGTGCGGTACCATCATAGCTTGAAACAAAACGAGAAAATAAATAACTATTAGTAAAATAGTAACGTAATTTACCTAATAAATTATTTTTTTCAGGGTGATCAAACGCAAGAAAGTTACTTCCTAAACTCTCCATTAAAGTTACAACAACATGAGGAGGATTGTCTGCTAAATAATCATTTTTTTCTGTCTTTGCAATTAGACTATCAATATTTAATGCTTGCTGTATTAAGTCCTGTCCTTCAGATGAACTGACTTTTTCAAATAAAATATTTTGTTTACGATCATCTAATGCCCAATCTATCGCAATCACACCATTAACAACCATTTTATTAATTATACTTAATGATGATACTTTAGCTTGTAATCGTCCTAATGGATGATTGAAAAATGATCCTCTCGCAAAATAAGCAAGACTAATTAACATTAAACAATTAATTGTAATGGCCAATGTTATTGAATTGGGTAAGAAATTAATATTATTAATAATCTTTAGAAGTATTAAAACAGGAATAAATGCAAGCAAAAAGAGAGAAATAAAAAAACGAATAACAGGATAATCATCCCAAATATTTCTTAAAACAGCTGTTGTCTTATCATCAATTAAGCCAAACATAAAAATATCATAATGATTTTGATAAGTTTGAAAATAATAATAATTACCAGCGAGAATCCCTATATAAAGAAAAGAAATAAGAAAGATATATCCACTAATTAATTTAAATACTATTGTATTTTCTACTTGAAAAAGAAATAAAAAGTTACCAAAAATAAAAGGAATGGTGAGAATTATTGCAATAATTTTTGCATCATAACGAAATCCTAGCCACCACATTCGTCTAAAACTTTCTTGGTAAGTTGGATCATCCTTGATATTTTGGCTAATATAGCTATTTACCATATATTTCCTAATTAAAAAACTAATAAATAATAGGTAAAAGCTAATCACTAATAAAAAAAAGGTTAAATTTATGCTTGATTGAATTAACATAACATCATATTTAATAATATAAAACGTTTATTCTATAAAACAGGTCCAAGAGTTGCAATCACATTTTGCCAAATTTGTTTCCATATAGGTTGATTTTTAATTTGTGTTAAAGTCACTAATTCTGATTGGCTAATATAATCTAATTGTCTCTGATAAATAGCCGTAGTCGTTTTTTCATCCTGCAACAAAATATTATTTTCATAATTTAAATTAAAGCTACGTAAATCTAAATTAGTGGAACCAATAAAACTCACCTTATTGTCAATCGTTAATGTTTTTGCATGTAATAACCCTAACTTATATTCATAAATAGTAACCCCTGCATTTAATAATGCAAAATAATGACTACGACTTGCAGCAGATACAATCCACGAATCATTATATTTAGGAAAAATTATCGTTACTTTTATTCCTCTTAATGCTGCAGCACAAAGAGATTCAATCGTCATTGGATCTGGCACAAAATATGGTGTAGATAGTATAATTTGCTCTCTGGCAACACTAAATAAAGTCGCAAATAATTGTGGGCTTGCATTTTTTCGTTCAGTAGGTCCATCGCCTACAACTTGAGCTAAAATTCCTTTATCTTGTATTTCAAATGGTTGTGGTTGGAACTCCAAGGGAATTAAATTTTCTCCCGTGGCAACCAACCAATCAGAGAAAAAAAGTAACTGCATTTGCTGTACCACCTCTCCTTCAAAACGCAATAAAATATCTACCCAAGGTGCAAATTTAGGTTTAATTCTAAATTCAGGATCAGCACAATTTTGACTACCGCAATAAACAATTTTGTTATCAATTAATGTAATTTTACGATGATTTCTGAGATCTAAACGGCTTGTTAAAATTGTTTTAAGCGGATTTTTCAATGAAAAAGCAACAGCTAATTGTATGCCAGCCTGCTCCATTTGTTGCCAATAGCTAGATTTTATAAATAATCTTGAGCCTAAACCATCAACCATTACTCGGCAAGTAACTCCACGCTTAGCTGCATCAATTAATGCTTGAGCTACCGCTATGCCTGTATGATCTTCTAACCAAATATAATAGAGAATATGTACACTATCTTTTGCTTGCTGAATATCTTTAATTAAACGTTGTCTCGCTAATTGAGCATCAGGCATTAATTCAGCACTATTGCCAGATAAAGTATGAAACCCATTAATTGAACTCGCATAGTTAAATGCAGGTTGGTAAGGTAACTCGATTAGTTTTTGTGCTGGAGAATAATTTGTCGTGCTAATTAAAGTCGGATAACGTTGTTTAAATTGCTGAAAAAGTGCCTTATATTTAGCACTTGCTTCTTTACCAATATTGTTTTCACCAAATAACCAATAAATAGCAATACCAATATAAGGTAATAACATTAATACAGCAAACCAAGCTAATCTCGCAATGGGATCAAGATCATTACGCCATAAAATACGTGCGGTAAAAAGTATAATCAAACAAATATGAAGTATAATTAATAACATAACATTCCCTTAAATAAATGAAAGTGAATTTAAAATCTAGCCTACCACTAAATTTGGTAAAAACGTACTATTTGCGAATAAAATAGCTGTCATTTTTTATTTTATTTGGAAGTAGTTATCAAACAATGTTTGATATAGATCACAAAAAAATCTGTAATTCTCGTGGTACTCAAAGGAGTTGACCTTTTGGTAACGTATAATTTTATGCTATACTATCACCCGTGAATTTTAAGGGGATATCCCCACCCATTTTTGTTTAACTTAAAATATAGGTGAAAATACTATGACTATTAAAATTGGTATTAATGGCTTTGGTCGTATCGGCCGTTTTGTATTCCGTGCTGCTTGTCAACGTAATGATATTGAAGTAGTTGGTATCAACGATTTAATTGATGTTGAATATATGGCTTACATGCTTAAATATGATTCAACTCATGGTCGTTTTAACGGTGAAGTTGAAGTTAAAGACGGTAAATTAGTCGTAAATGGTAAAGAAATCCGTGTAACCGCTGAGCGTGATCCTGCTAACTTAAAATGGAACGAAATTGGCGTTGATGTTGTTGTTGAAGCTACTGGTTTATTCTTAACTGATGAAACAGCTCGTAAACATATCACGGCGGGCGCTAAAAAAGTTGTTATGACTGGTCCATCTAAAGATAGCACACCTATGTTTGTAAACGGTGTAAACTTTGATACTTATGCAGGTCAAGATATTGTTTCTAACGCATCTTGTACAACTAACTGTTTAGCACCGATCGCTAAAGTATTAAATAATAAATGGGGTATTAAAGATGGTTTAATGACTACCGTTCACGCAACAACTGCAACTCAAAAAACAGTTGACGGTCCATCAGCAAAAGACTGGCGTGGTGGTCGTGGTGCAAGCCAAAATATTATTCCTTCTTCTACTGGTGCAGCTAAAGCAGTAGGTAAAGTTATTCCTGAATTAAATGGTAAATTAACTGGTATGGCATTCCGTGTCCCTACCGCAAACGTATCTGTTGTTGATTTAACTGTAAACTTAGCAAAACCAGCGACTTATGCTGAAATTTGTGCTGAAATGAAACGTGCTTCTCAAGAAGAATTAAAAGGCGTTTTAGGCTACACTGAAGATGATGTTGTATCGACTGATTTCAATGGTGAAACTTGCACTTCAGTATTTGATGCTAAAGCAGGTATTCAATTAACTGATACTTTTGTAAAAGTTGTTTCTTGGTACGATAACGAAATTGGTTATTCAAACAAAGTATTAGACTTAGTTGCTCATATCTCTAAATAATTAAGTCTTTTAAATAAAAAATACCGCTTTAAATGCGGTATTTTTTTATCCTATTTTTTGTTAACCTTCAAATAATTCTGCATGCAAGGATTGAACTACTTGATCTGCGGCATTTGAATGTACTAATAAACAGATATTATTTGTACTAGCACCATAACTAATCATTCTAATATTATACTGCTCTATCGTACTAAATAAACGTTTTGCAATCCCAGCAGCAAGATGCAAGTTATTACCTATAAGTGCTACTAACGCCAAATCCGTATCAACTTTAACGTTACATAATTCGCTTAATTCTGCTAATAATTCGTTTGAAAGCAAATCAGCCCCTGATGACGCTGAACCTGTTTTATCCAAGGTTAATGCCACACTTACTTCAGAAGTAGTGATGGTATCTACTGAAATTTTATGTTTTGCTAAGATATTAAAGACATTGGCTAAAAAGCCCTGTGCGTGTAACATACTCAAACTGGATAAAGTCAGCAAAGTTTGATTCCGTCTCAATGCTATTGCTCGAAAAGTTGGTAAGACATCGGGTTTTTGAGTAACCCAAGTACCGCCTTGTTCTGGCGCTTTACTGGAACCAACATAAACAGGAATATTACTTCTTACTGCTGGTAATAATGTTGCAGGGTGTAATACTTTTGCACCAAAAGTTGCCATTTCAGCAGCTTCATTAAAACTCATAGTATCAATGCGTTGTGCCGCTGAAGCCACTCTAGGATCAGTTGTATAAATTCCCGCTACATCAGTCCAAATTAATACATCTTTTGCATTTAATACTTCTGCTAGCAAAGCAGCCGAATAATCACTGCCCCCTCGCCCTAATGTTGTGGTTTTCCCTGTTAAATCACGCCCAATAAAACCTTGTGTAATAACTAATTCACCACGTTCAACCAATGGTTTTAAAACACGATCACAATTTTTTTGTGTTAATTGATCATCTGGGGTTGCTTTTCCATAATGATTATTTGTCGCTATCACATTACGCACATCTAACCAAGTTGCTGTACAGTTTAATTCTCGTAACACTTCCACAAAAATTAATGTTGACATCATTTCGCCGTGACTAATTAATTCATCAGTTAATGCTGGAGAAGTGGCTAATGCTGCAGCTTCAGCTAAAGACTCAATATTTTCTAAAAGACGATCAATCTCTTGCTGTACTACTTCAGCTTGTTTAAGTTGCGATAAAATTGCATATTGAATATCTCGGATTTGTTGCAACTTTTGTGATCTTTCTACACTTTCACAACCATTCGCTAAGTCCACAAGCAAATTAGTGATTCCTGCAGAAGCAGATAAAACCACTACTCGAGTATTAGGATCAGCAATCACAATCTGAGCACAAGCCTGCATTGCTGTATAATTTGCAACACTTGTTCCACCAAATTTTGCGACTGATAAATGTGCCATATGTTTGTTCCTTCCTTGTATTAATTAAAAATAAAATTTAACCGTGTTTGTACTTATCTTATAGAGATGATTTTAAGGAAAGGGTACTGATAGAAATGTATAAGATACAACAATGAAAAGATTGTTTTATCAGAAGCACTCCACCGTGTAACGATGACAGCCTTAGGGATTCAGCCCTAATAGCCGATAAAATTTCCGCTGGTCGGAATTTCTATCTCGGCGAAAACTCCCCTGATTATTTTTCACTGGCTCCAGAGCCTAAAATAACTGCCTGAGTTTCGCACCTCTCCTGCCATAGCGTGCTTTGCTACGGAATGGTAATATAAATACCCGTTAATAATAATGATGTCAAATAAATTCTTATATATCTTGTACTTCAAGTAAGAGGAATTTAGTGTTTGTAGAATATTTAGCCAAATATTGACGTAAATATTGTTGAGTGTCTTGATCAATTATAGGATCTCTTCTCGGATAAAGATTATAAATTACTGTATCAACTTGAATATTGCGTTGCTGGCACGCAAATAAGCTTAAAAGAGTATGATTGATACTGCCTAATTTTCCAGAAGTGACTAAAATGACAGGATAGCCTTGTTGTTCAATATAATCTAAGCTAGTTTGATATTGATTGTAAGGCACCGCCAGTCCCCCTGCTCCTTCTACTAAAACATAATCATATTTAGTTGCTAATTTATCCGTAGCTTGTGTAATTTTTTCTATTTCTATTACTCTATTTTCAAGTTCTGCTGCAAGATGGGGAGAACAAGGATAATCAAATAAATAAACACAGGTTTCACCTTGTAAATCTTCTTCTGTTAAAGAAATTCCTTGTAACTGACGATGCATTAAAATATCTTCAGAAATTCCCGTATTTCCCGTTTGTACCATTTTTTGTGTAATCACCGAAAAACCTTGTTGCATTAAATGTTTCGCATAAAATCCCGTTGCAACACTTTTTCCAACATCTGTATCAATCCCACTAATAAAAATAACTTTTCCTGACATAACATATCCCTACTCTATTAATATATTTATTTTCTTATCGCCAAACAATATATTGGGTGGTAAGTTAAACTTACCTGCTGTTGAGTTGTGGTAAAAGATTGTCGATATTGCTGACAAAAAGTGGTTAAACGTTGTTTGTTCCAAGGCTGCTGTTTAACTGCTGTTACCCCCGTCTGTTTTAAATGTTGTAACACCGCTAATGGTGATGAAAAATCTAAGTTAATCTGATCTTGCTCTAGAGAAATAATTGTAAATCGCTGCTCTAACCATTGTCTCCATTGTTGCAACTTAGGATAAGTTAGACCTATCTCCGTTAAAAAGCGAATTTCATTTAAATTCTCTGGTGCAAAAGTACTAAATAATAACATTCCATTAGGAGATAAATGACTTGCAACCATATCTAAAAAACGCTGTGGTTGCTCAAACCATTGAAAAGTTGACGCACTTACCACTAGATCAAAATCGCCACTAAATGGCCACTGTTCTGCATCACCTTGAATAAAACGATAAACCGAATTTTGACACAGTGCTTGAATATACTGACTAGCATAGAGATCATTAACTATCCACTGTTCGCTTGAAATAATATCCATTAATTGGCGAGTTAATTCGCCTGTACCACAACCAATCTCTAATACTTTCTTACATTGCAACAAATCTACTTGCTGTAAAAGTAATTGCCGTAACTTTTGACAAATGTGTTGTTGCGCAATAGCACTTTGATCATAACTCTTCTCTGCCTTGGCAAAACGTTGAGCAATCTTCGATTTTTCCAAAGGATATAAGGGTTGTGCTATGCCCATAATTGTTCCCAGTGTTGAAATTGATTAAACAGATAATGCCCACTCTCAATATAGCTGATAGGGCAACGTTTCTGCCAATAAACTGTTTGATTCTGCACAGGAAATATCCGATCTTGTTGACCAATAATCGCCTTTTTCCAAGTTAATAAATCAATCCTTCGATCTTGTTGTATTTGATGAAAAAGAAAATGCAATTCGCTATTAACGTCTTCAAATTCTCGACTAGGATAGCTACGGTACTGTGCTAAACTTATCGCATTATCACACATTCTACGTTCAAATTTTTGTCGTGAATTTGGTGTTAAATTTTCAACTGTTGCTTGAAATACTTGAGTTGGAATACCTTGCTGATCATCTATAGGTAGCCCAGTACCATTAATTGCAACCGCTGAGGTTAATTTTTCTGCTGTTACAATACCACCCAAAACACGTTCTGCCACCCAAACGCCTAATGACCAAGCAATTACATAGATCTCTTGATAAGGGATAAAATTAAAATCTAACGTTAATTGTTGATAATCATAACAAATTAAAAGGTCATATTCTGGTGATAATGTTAAATGTGATACGGCTTCTGGTGGTGTTCCCCAACCTGCAAAATAAATAATTAATTTTGAAGCACAATTATTAGTAAAAACAGTTTTCATAAACTCATATTGATACAAAAAATAAAGAGTTAAATTTTAACATAAATTAAAACAAAGAAGAGATGAAGTCGTTTATTCAAACTAACATTCTGATAAAACAGTAATAAAGTCTTTCATCTCATTTTCTGTTAAATCTGCCGTTAAAGAAAAACGAATTCTTGATGTCCCTTGTGGTACCGTTGGTGGGCGAATAGGTAAACAATAATACCCTTGTTGCTGTAAATACTCTGCCCGCTCAAGAGTACGTTGATTATCGCCTAAAATATAAGGAATAATACAACTTTGACTTGGCATTTGTATGCCTTCTTTTTGTAACAAAGCTTGTCTTAATTGTTGACTAATATTAGCTAAATATTGCCGTTTCTGCGTTAATTGAGGTAGTTGTTCAAATAAAAAATAACTCCAAGCAATATTAAATGGCGGTAGCGCTGTTGAAAAAATCAGTGGTCGCATATGGTTGATTAAATATTCTTTAATAATTTGATCACACACAAGGTATGCCCCCATTGAGGCTAACGCTTTGCCAAAAGTCCCCACGAGTAAATCAATTTCTGCAAGGCAAGCATAACTTTCCGCTAATCCTAATCCATTATCGCCATAAACTCCCACGGCATGTGCTTCATCAACATACAGTAAAATTTGGGAATAATCCTCTGCATATTGTTGTTTTAACTGAACCAATTTAGGAAGATCTGCAAAATCACCATCCATACTAAAAAGACTTTCAGTCACGATAATTACTCGCTGAAATTGCTGGCGATAATGCTGTAAAATATGTTGCAAATGCTGGTAATCATTATGCCGATAACGAACAAATTTAGCCCCACTTAATTTTATTCCGTCAATTAAACTCGCATGGACTAATTTATCCGCAATGATTAAGGTTTTTTTATTGGCTAATGCAGGTAAAATACCAATATTTGCGTGATAACCACTATTAAATAATAAACTTGGTCTGCCAAATCGAGCAGATAATAGTTGTTCTAAATCGGTATGAAATGGAAAATTTCCTGTCAATAAACGTGATGATGAGCTAGTAAATGCAGGAAAATTTGTCCCAAATTGAGATAAAAAACGCTGCTGTAATTGAGTATCTGCCGCTAATCCTAAGTAATCATTTGAAGATAGGTTTAACATTAACTGCCCATCTCGTTCAATATATTTTCCTTGCTGTTTTAACACTGGTAAAGCTCGATACTGCTGTTGCTGTTTTAATTTATTTAATTGTTGAGAAAAATCCGCTAAATCTACCATTGTACTACCTACTCACCTAGCCCATTAGATTTTCATTATATTCTTGTTGAATTGCCCTTAACATTCCTTGTGTTAACGCAGAAAGTTGTTCAGCTTGAATAATAAAAGGAGGCATTAAATAGATTAAGCGACCAAAAGGACGCAACCAAACTCCCTCTTTAACAAACCTAGCTTGTAAGCTACTTAAATTAACGGGTTGATGCATTTCTAATACCCCAATTGCACCTAAGACCCGTACCTCTTTTACCGCTTTAAACTTAGTAGCAAAGATTAATTCTTGTTTCAACTGCTGTTCAATTTGTTGAATCTTAGCTTGCCAGTCCATTTCTAATAACAGAGTAATTGATTCAGCAGCAATTGCACAAGCCAAAGGATTTGCCATAAAAGTTGGTCCGTGCATAAAACATTTTGCTTCGCCAGAACAGATGGTATCCGCAATCGTCTTTGTCGTAATGGTTGCAGATAGAGTGAGATAACCACCAGTTAATGCTTTGCCGATACACATAATATCAGGAACAACATTAGCATGTTCACAAGCAAATAACTTTCCTGTTCGCCCAAATCCAGTTGCAATTTCATCAAAGATGAGTAATACATCATATTTTTCACATAATTCTCTGGCTTTAACCAAATATTCAGGAGAATAAAAATACATACCACCAGCACCTTGTACAACGGGTTCAAGAATAAGCCCTGCTAATTGTCCCGAATGCTGTTGTAAGAGATCCTCTAATGGTTTTATCGCTTCATCAGACCAACTTTGTCCAAACTTAATTGATGGTTGTGGTAAAAAATATTGAACAGGCAAACTTTTAGCAAAAAGTGAGTGCATTCCAGTCGTTGGATCACATACTGACATTGCATGCCAAGTATCACCGTGATAGCCAGATTTAATAGTTGCAAAATGTTGCCGTTCAATTCGTCCTTTGGCATGTTGATACTGCACTGCCATTTTCATTGCCACTTCGACAGCGACCGAACCACTATCTGCAAAAAAGATCTTTTCCATACCCTGTGGCAAAATTTTTACTAAGAGATCAGCCAATTTTGCCGCTGGTTCATGCGTAAAACCACCAAACATAATATGACTCATTTTATTCAATTGGGCGGTAGCTGCTGCATTTAACCTAGGGTGATTATAACCGTGTAATGCCGCCCACCATGATGACATTCCGTCCAGTAAACGTTGCCCATTTTTTAACTCTATGATAACGCCCTCCGCCCGTTCTACTGGATAGACTAATGATGGTTCCACTGTGGAGGCATAAGGATGCAGAATATGTTCTCGATCAATTCGGGATATTTCGTTATGATTCATCGTCTTACTTTATTTGTCTTTCGGATAAAGGAAAAGGAATGAAGATTTCCCCCATTCCTTTCTGGCATTAATCAATACCGATAATAATCCATTTACTGATTTTGGTTAATAAAAGATTGATTAATTTCAATTTTCGCTTGTTCACGTAATACTTTTAGCAAAGTTTCTTGCAAATCTTGTGCTTTTAGCAGTTGTAATTGTGAAACCAATTCTTGCTGTTGTTGGACACCAATCGTCCCATCAACGACTTTGTCTAAAGCAATAATGACCACTTCACCTTGAGCATTTTGTGCAATCGCATAACTAGGTTTTCCATTTTTTGGTAATGGCATCGCAAAAATAGTCTGATCTAATGCAGGATCATTTCCTTGAGCATAAATAACTTGCAATGTTTGATTAAAATTAACTGCAGTTTGATCCCCTGTTTCTAATTTTTTCACCAATTCCATTGCTTTTTCTTGTTCAACCTTCACTGCTTTTTCGTGTTGTAACAGCTTTTCAATTTGTGTTTTCACTTGTTCTAAGGTTTGTGTCGTTGCTTCTTTATGATCCACAACTCTTACAACAATAGAATGATTTTCTCCAACCGTAATGGTGGTTGAATTTTCTCCACCTTGGATTAAATCTGAACTAAAAATTTGGCTGATTAAATTCGGATAATTCAAACTTGAAGGAACATCATTTTGCGAAAAATAACCTGTCTCTTGTACAGATAAATCCGCCACTTTAGCTGCAGCTTCTAATGAAGATTGATCTTCAAAAGCCTTATCCGCAACTGCTTTTTGTACTTTAAAGAATGCTTCTAATCCTCGTTCCTGACGAATAGTTTTTATAATTTGTTCTTTTACTTGATCAAAAGGTAAGATTTTTCCTTGATGACGATCTAATACCTCAATAATATGATAACTATCGCCAACTTTTACTGGTTCACTATATTCTCCCACTGCGGTTTTATCTGCGGCTTGTTCAAATGCTTTTGGCATTTCGCCCGGTACTACCCAACTTAAATCTCCACCATTTACGGCTGAAGGGCTATCAATAGAATATTTTTTAGCTAATTCTGCAAAATTTGCTCCCGATTTTAATTGTTGGTAGAGCTTATCAGCTTCATCTAAATTATTAACTTGAATATGGGCTAAATGCTGTTCACTACTTCCAAGATATTGGGATTGATTATCTTGGTAATATTGAGCCGCTTCAACATCAGTTACCTGAATATTTTTTGCAATATCTTTTTCATTTAAATCAATATATTGTACTTTGACTAATTCTGGTACTGCAAAAGCAGATCTATGGCTATTATAATAATTCTCAATCTCCTGTTGCGATACAGATTGCTGTGCTAGAGCTTCCGTTAGTGGTAAAGTTGCCAAACGTACACTACGTTTTTGATATAATAGTTTCACTAATTCATCAATTTGTTTTGGGGTTATAAAGTCACTTAACAATAATGATGAGTTTAATTGATTTGTAATTAAATCTTGTCTCACTAATCCAGCATATTGATCAGGTTGAATTCGGTTACCCTGTAACAAGCGTTGATAACGTTCATTACTAAATTTACCATCAACTTGGAAAATTGGGCTAGAAACAATAGCGACTTTTATTTGTTCATCGCTAACACCTAATTTTAACTCTGTCGCATATTGACGTAACAGTTCTTGATCAATCATTCGATTAATGACTGATTGTCTTAAACCAGTAACAAATTCTGGTGAATCGGCAACATTAGCAAATTGAGCGCCCATTTGACTTGCTAATTGTTGATATTGTTGTTGATATTCTTGTAAAAAAGAACGTTGTGAGATTTCTGTACCATTGACTGATGCAGCAGACGTATTCTGACGGGAAATTAAATACCCTCCCACACCACTCAACACAAATGAAACAGTCACAACCCCCATAATGATTTTCCAGACAATTCCATTTGAATGTCCGTGCAATTTTTCCATCATAGCTAAAAATTCCTTACTTAAATAAATTACAATAATTATTTGATTATACAAAAAAGCAATGATCAATCATAATCAAGTAAAGCAAAAAGTCTAAATAGCAAAAGCCATTTATTTGCTACAACTTTAAAACAAAATAAATGGCTAGTTATTACCTAATTTACAATTAAATTTGTTCTCTTTTTCGAACGTGCTTTTTTCAGCGGTACAAGGTTAAACGGTTCAATCCCCGTTGGTGGATTTTCCAATGCTAACGATAATACCTGATCAATATTTTCAACAGCATGAATTTGTAACGCTGCTTTTACATTCTCAGGAATATCTTCTAAATCTTTCAAGTTATCTTTTGGAATCAAAGCAATTTTTATTCCACCACGATGGGCTGCTAATAATTTTTCTTTCAAACCACCTATCGGTAAAACTTTTCCTCTTAAGGTGATTTCTCCCGTCATCGCTACATCAGCTCGAACAGGATTACCCGTTAAGCAAGAAACTAAAGCAGTACACATTGCAATACCTGCACTAGGCCCATCTTTCGGTGTTGCACCTTCAGGAACATGAATATGAATATCACGTTTTTCATAAAAATCAGGATTAATACCTAATCTTTCAGCACGTGATCTCACCACAGTCATTGCCGCTTGAATAGACTCTTTCATTACATCACCAAGAGAACCCGTAAAACTGAGTTTTCCTTTTCCTAATACTGATGCAGTTTCGATAGTAAGCAAATCACCACCGACCTCTGTCCAAGCTAAACCTGTTACTTCTCCAATTCGATTTTGACTATCTGCACGACCAAACTCAAAGCGTTTAACACCTAAAAACGTTTCTAAATTTTTAGACGTAACTTTAATGCTTTTTAATTGTTTATCTAATAACAGATTTTTAACTGTTCTACGGCAAATTTTTGACAATTCTCGTTCTAAATTACGTACGCCAGCTTCTCGTGTATAGTAACGAATAATATCTAAAATGGCACTGTCATCAATTTTTAATTCATTTTTCTTCACACCATTACGCATCATCTGTTTTGGTAATAGATGGCGAGTAACAATATTTAATTTTTCATCTTCGGTATAACCAGAAAGGCGAATAACCTCCATACGATCAAGTAATGGTGCTGGAATATTCATTGAATTTGAAGTTGCAACAAACATTACATCGGATAAATCATAATCAACTTCTAAATAGTGATCATTAAACGCATTATTTTGTTCTGGATCTAATACTTCTAATAATGCCGAAGCAGGATCGCCTCGCATATCAGAACTCATTTTATCAATCTCATCTAGCAAAAAGAGTGGATTTTTTACGCCTACTTTTGCCATTTTTTGCATTAGTTTTCCCGGTAATGCCCCAATATAAGTACGACGATGACCTCGAATTTCAGCTTCATCTCTCACACCACCCAAAGCCATTCTAATATATTTTCTGCCTGTCGCATGTGCTATTGATTGCCCCAAAGAAGTTTTCCCTACACCGGGAGGTCCAACTAAACAAAGAATAGGTCCTTTTATTTTATTAAGGCGAGTTTGTACCGCCAAATATTCTAAAATTCGTTCTTTAACTCGCTCTAAACCATAATGCTCAGCATCTAAGATTTTTTCTGCTTTAGTAAGATCTTTACTAATCTTACTACGTTTATGCCAAGGCACCTTTGTTAACCATTCTACATAACTTCGAATTACTGTTGCCTCAGAAGACATTTGTGGCATTAATCTTAGTTTTTGCAATTCAGATTCTGCTTTTTCTAATGCCTCTTTTGGCATTTTAGCGATCAAAATTTTCTGTTTTAATTCTTCTAACTCTCGATCGGTTGCTTCGTTATCACCTAACTCTTTTTGAATTGCCTTAATCTGTTCATTTAAGAAATAATCGTGCTGATTTTTTTCCATCTGTTTTTTAATGCGATCACGAATACGTTTCTCTATTTCACTTTTTTCCATAGCAGACAACATATTGCTAATTAAAAATTCAAATCGCATTTTAAGATCTAAGATCTCTAAAGCTTGT
Organism: Mergibacter septicus; assembly: GCF_003265225.1. Lineage (NCBI taxonomy): Bacteria > Pseudomonadati > Pseudomonadota > Gammaproteobacteria > Pasteurellales > Pasteurellaceae > Mergibacter > Mergibacter septicus. The sequence goes on from NZ_CP022013.1 coordinate 790,227, forward strand.
TGCTTATCCTCTAGCGATAAAGGTAAGTGTGCCGCAAGTGTACTCGTCAATTGTTCATAATTGGTTACCGAATGCATGGCTTGAACCACTTCAGCTGGTATTTTTTTGCTTGACTGTACAAATAATTCAAATTCTTTTAAGGCGGTTTCACGTAGTACCTTTAATTCTTCGTCATCATATTCGATACTCTCTAATATTTTAACCTTAGCGATAGGGTAATCATTTTCAGTATTTAAATACTCAATTTTTACTCTTTCGCCTCCCTCAACCAAGACTTTAACGGTATCATCAGGCATTTTTAATAATTGAATAATATTAACAACAATCCCAATTTGATAAAGGTCATCTTGTTTTGGATCTTCATTTGCTGAATCTTTTTGAGTAACTAATAAAATTTTACTACCATTATCTACCGCCGCATTTAAGCTACGAATTGATTTTTTACGTCCAACAAATAACGGCATAACCATAGCGGGAAATGCCACAACATCTCGTAATGGTAAGACTGGAATTTCAAACTTTGTACGTTTAGCGCTCATACTTCACTTACTCTTATACTCTGGGATTAATGATATTTGTTCTAGATTGGGATAACCCTTAGGAATCTCAAGTCCTTTTTTTCAAATAACAAAAATTTAACGATGAAAATAATACGTTTGCATTATAGCAATACAATTAAGAAAAATCTGACTTATTAATCTTAAGCCATAAACAATTTAATACTGATCGCTGTTTTCAACTCGCTTTAAGCATAAAATCTATTATTTTTTTTGATTTTAAGCTATCCTATACCACATTTTTTGGTTATTCATTAAAAACACGCAAGGTAATTTAATCTTATGCAAGAACAATATTGTCCAAGTGCTATTGAACCTAATGTTCAAAAATATTGGGAAGAAAATCAAACTTTTAAAGCAACTCAAGATCCAAACAAAGAAAAATATTATTGTCTTTCTATGTTCCCTTATCCATCAGGATACTTACATATGGGACATGTTAGAAATTATACCATTGGTGATGTCATTTCCCGTTATCAGCGTATGAATGGTAAAAACGTATTACAACCTTTTGGTTGGGACGCTTTTGGTTTACCCGCTGAAAATGCAGCAATTAAAAATAAAACTGCACCAGCACCATGGACTTATGACAATATTGACTACATGAAAACACAACTTAAAATTTTAGGTTTTAGTTATGATTGGAGTCGAGAAATTGCAACTTGTAAACCTGAATATTATAAGTGGGAACAATGGTTTTTTACTGAATTATATAAAAAAGGGCTTGTTTACAAAAAAACGGCAACCGTGAATTGGTGTCCAAATGACCAAACTGTGTTAGCAAATGAACAAGTAAATGAAGGATGTTGTTGGCGTTGTGATAGCCCTGTTGAACAAAAAGAAATTCCACAATGGTTTATCAAAATTACCGATTATGCAGAACAGCTCTTACAAGACTTAGATAATTTACCTCATTGGCCAGATCAAGTTAAAGCGATGCAGCGTAACTGGATAGGTCGTTCTGAAGGTGTTGAAATCACCTTCCAAATAAAAGATAGCGATCAAAAAGTTGACGTTTATACTACTCGTCCAGACACTTTCTTTGGAGTTTCTTATCTTGCAGTTGCAGCAGCACACCCTTTAGCAACTAAGGCGGCAGAAAATAATCCTGAGTTAGCCCAATTTATTCAAGAATGCCGTAATACCAAAGTTGCTGAAGCTGAATTAGCCACAATGGAAAAGAAAGGTATGGCAACAGGTTTATTCGCTATTCATCCACTGACAGGTGAAATGATCCCTGTCTGGGTTGCAAATTTCGTTTTAATGCACTATGGCACTGGTGCGGTGATGGCAGTACCTGCACATGATCAACGAGATTATGAGTTTGCGACTAAATATGGTTTAACCATCAAACAAGTGATTAAACCTATCAATGATAATGAATGTGATATCACAAAAACAGCATATACTGAACATGGGATAACAATTAATTCTGGTGAGTTTAATGGTTTAGAGTTTGAACAAGCCTTTAAATCAATTGCAGATAAATTGGAAGCTCTTGGCATAGGTAAACGTCAAATTAATTACCGTTTAAGAGATTGGGGTGTTTCTCGTCAGCGTTATTGGGGAGCACCAATTCCAATGCTAACATTAGAAAATGGTGATGTCGTACCAGTACCACTGGAAGATTTACCTGTTGAATTGCCAGAAGATGTTGTTATGGATGGTGTACAAAGTCCAATTAAAGCCGATCCTGAATGGGCTAAAACCACCTATAATGGGCAACCTGCATTACGTGAAACAGATACCTTCGATACCTTTATGGAATCCTCATGGTATTATGCTCGCTACACTTGCCCTCAATACCACCAAGGCATGCTTAATAGTGAAGAAGCAAATTATTGGTTACCTGTAGATCACTATATAGGTGGTATTGAACATGCAACAATGCATTTACTTTACTTCCGTTTCTTCCATAAATTACTCAGAGATCATGGCTTAGTAACAAGTGATGAACCTGTAAAACAGCTAGTTTGCCAAGGTATGGTACTTGCTGATGCCTTCTACTACACGGCTGAAAATAATGAGCGGATTTGGGTTTCACCAACTAAAGTAACTCTCACTCGAGATGAAAAAGGCCGTATTATAAAAGCAGTTGATGATGAAGGACACGAATTAGTACATACTGGTATGACTAAAATGTCTAAATCAAAAAATAATGGCATTGATCCTCAAGAAATGGTTGAAAAATATGGTGCTGATACTGTACGTCTCTTTATGATGTTCGCTTCTCCTGCAGAAATGACGCTTGAATGGCAAGAATCAGGTGTTGAAGGGGCGAATCGTTTCCTACGTCGCTTATGGAAATTAGTCTTTGATTACACTAAAAATCCAGCTACTCAAGCATTAGATCCTTCTCAATTAACGCCTTCTCAAAAAGGGTTACGCCGAGATCTCCATAAAACAATTGCGAAAGTAAGCGATGATATTGGTCGTCGCCAAACCTTTAATACAGCAATTGCTGCAATAATGGAATTAATGAATAAATTAACCAAAGCACCACTTAATGAAGAGCAAGATCGTGCAGTAATGGCAGAAGCTTTAAATGCTGTTGTTAGAATGCTTTATCCGATTACGCCACATATTTGCTTCCAATTATGGCAAGAATTAGGCAATCAAGAAGGCATTGATTTTGCACCATGGGTAGTCGCCGATCAAACCGCAATGATTGATGATGAGAAACTTATAGTCATTCAAGTCAATGGTAAAGTAAGAAGCAAAATTACCGTTGCTGCTGATACAGATGAAGAATGTATTAAACAACTTGCTTTTACCGATGAAAACGTTACTCGTCATTTAGAAGGATTAAATATCCTCAAAGTCATTTATGTGAAAGGCAAATTACTCAATATTGTTGCTAAATAACATCATTTGTACAACTATTACCTGCACTTTTGATAAAGTGCAGGTTTTTCTAGGAAATTAATATGAAATACCTTCGTTCCTGTCTGCTTTTAATGCTTACAATTTCACTGTCTGCTTGTGGTTTTCATTTTGAAAATCAAAGTGAATTAGCACAGAAACTACAACATTTACATTTAGAAAGTAATGATCCCTATGCTGATATGACCGTTGCTATGCGACAAGAATTAAAACGTCACCAACTCCTAGTAAATGAAAATCAAGTAAAAGATTCCACTGCACCAATCTTGCGTATTAATTCCGTCCAAACTAACAGCCAAGTCGCTTCCGTCTTTCAACAAGGTCGTGCGGCAGAAACGATCCTTTCATTAACAGTTAATGCAGTTTTAATTATTAACAATCAACGTTATCCAATCCAAGTAAAAAGTAATCGGGTTTTCTTTGATAACCCTCGAGAAGCCTTAGCGAAAAATACAGAAAAATCAGCTATTTCACAAGCATTATATCAACAAGCAGCACAACAAATTTGGTTGAAATTATTAACTATTCAAAAACAACTCAATTAATAGTGAATTGACCTAATGCAACGTATTTATCCTGAACACTTATCTCATTCTCTACAACAAGGCTTAAAAATAGCTTATCTTATTAGCGGACAAGATCTACTTCTTTTGGAAGAAAGTAAACAACTGATATATCAAACAGCAATCCAACAAGGGTTTGATGAAAAAAAAGAGATAACGATCAATAACTCTACTGATTGGAATGAGATATATGATTGCTGCCAAGCGATGGGCTTATTTTTCACTCGTCAAATTCTAGTTTTGAATTTACCTGAAAATCTTAATCATTCTCAGCAAACTAAATTAAATGACCTAATTAAATTACTTCATAATGATATTTTACTGCTATTAACTTCCCCTAAATTCAATAAAAGCAGTGAAAAACAACCATGGTTTATTGCCTTTTCTCAATTAAATACAGCCTTAATTAGTTGTAACACGCCTACAGTTGAGCAATTACCACAATGGATCATACATCGAGCAAAAACAATGGGATTAACCATTGAAGCAGAAGCTGTCCAATTATTAGCGTATAGCTACGAAAGCAATTTATTGGCATTAAAACAAACATTACAACTCCTTCAACTACTTTATCCTGATAATAAACTTAGTTTTAATCGTGTAAAATCTTGTGTTGAACAATCATCAGTTTTCACCCCTTATCAATGGATTGATGCCCTTTTAATGGGGAAAAGTTATCGTGCTTTGCGTATCCTTAATCAACTACAACAAGAAGACTTACAACCTGTTTTACTGCTTCGCTTGCTACAACGAGAGCTTCAAATTCTCCTTGAATTAATCAATGAATGTAGCACTCAAACTAAACATGAAATTAATTTTGAACAATTACGTATTGCATTTGATCGGTTAAAAATATGGAAAAACCGCCGTCCTTTATATACCAATATGCTTAAACGTTTAAATAAAGAAAAATTATATAAGCTATTTCAACAACTTGCAGATATAGAAAGAATCTTGAAACGTGATTTTTCAAATAATATTTGGCAACAAATAGAAAATATTTCTCTTACCTGTTGCCAATAAAATTATCGTGAAACCTCAGCTAATAGCTGTTGTACAATCCTTGCATTAGCAGGTGGAAATTGTCCTGCATCAAGTTCAGCTTGATCAACCCAAAAACCTTCTTGTCCTTCTCGTCCAAAAGGTTCATCGATCCACTCCTCAATCAAATAAAACCAAAATTCGATAATTTTCGTTGGATATTCAAAATGAAAATGTTGATATAACTTCTCTTTCCCTAATAAATGAATACCAATTTCTTCCTCTAATTCTCGCTTTAATGCTTGTTCAGGCGTTTCACCTTTATCTACTTTACCACCGGGAAATTCCCAAGATTGGGCAAAATCCTTCCCTTCTAATCGCTTGGTTAAATATATTTGTCCAAATTCATTGCGAATTATACCTGCAGAAACTTGTATTAAAGGCTTATTTCTAGCTTCACTTTGCATAGTTTTTCCTTGTAACAATAAAACACTTTACTTTTTTAATAAAAAAACTGAATTCTGTCTAGCCTAGAATTCAGTTTTTATTTACTTTTCGCTATTATCAACAATTAGAATAGCTTACTGATGTAGTGCTTTATCCACTTTTTCAAATAAGTTTTTCGATAAATTTTCTACTTCAGCTAAACGCTCTAATCCACGTTTCATCAAGGTTTGACGTTGGTTATCATAACGAGAAAAACGAATTAGTGCTTCAACCAGTCTTGCTGCTACTTGAGGATTAATTTCATTTAATTTAATTAAAATATCAACTAAAAAACGATATCCAGAACCATCAATTGCATGGAAAGCATTTGGGTTATGCATCACAAAACTACCGACTAAGGCTCTTACTCGATTTGGATTATTTAAATTAAAACTTGGATGTTCTAATAATTGAATAACCAGTTGTAATACATCTTCATCTGGGCGTGTTGCTTGCAAACTAAACCATTTATCCATCACCAAACCATCGGTGTGCCATTTTTGTTCAAAATCTTGCAATAAGCTATCACGACAAGGCAATTTAGCTGTTGTTGCTGCTGAAAGTGCAGCTAAAGTATCTGTCATATTATTCGCATCTTGATAATGTTTATTTACTAAAACATTGCCTAGCTTAGTGAAAGCCAGATAACTTAAACAAACATTATTTAATGAACGCAATGCAATATCTTGCTGAGTAATTTGATATTGTTCTAAGCGAGTGCGGTTATATGTAACAAGTAAAATATCTTCAAGATGATTTGCAATATTTTGTACCATAAATTGACGCACAGCATGGATACCAGATGGATCGATAGTTTTAAATAATTCTGCAAATTCAGTTTCCTTCGGCATCGTTAGAATTAAAGCGGTTAATTCTGGATCTTGAGAATGTTGTAACACATCTTTTAATGCAGATAATACAGCATCTGAAAATTCAAGCGGTAAGCCTTGTTGATATTGGTGCAAATTATATTGTAATTCATTAGCCAATAACATTTGAGCCGCATCCCAACGTACAACACCACTATCAGCAAAACGTAATAAGGCAATTAACTGCTCGGTGGTATAGTCATAATCTAAACGTACTGGTGCAGAAAAATCACATAATAATGCAGGTACAGGTTTACTAAAAACATTATGAAACTCAAAAGTTTGTTCTTTTTGAGTTACATCTAGTACTTCACTGACTTGTTGCTTACCATCAAATAATGGTTGGGATACACCGTTTTCATCGTATAACGCTATTTTCAATGGAATATGCAAATTCACTTTTTCCATCTGATCTGCAGTTGGAGGGGTAACTTGAGTAACATTGAGGCGATAAATTTTACAACTTTCATCATATTCATCATTAATACGTAACTCTGGTGTCCCTGATTGACTATACCAGCGACGGAATTGGGTCAAATCTATTCCAGATGCCCGCTCCATCGCAGAAACAAAATCTTCACAAGTTGCCGCTTTACCATCATTCTCGGCAATATATAATTTCATACCTTGTTGGAATTTTTCCTCACCTAAAAGGGTATGCAACATACGAATAACTTCCGATCCTTTTTCATATACTGTTACCGTATAGAAGTTATTCATCTCAATCACTTTTTCTGGACGAATTGGGTGAGACATTGGGCTTGCATCTTCAGCAAACTGGATACTACGCATAAATTTAACATTATTAATTCGATTAACTGTACGAGAACCTGTATCTGATGAAAACTCTTGTTCACGAAAAACCGTTAATCCTTCTTTTAAACTTAATTGGAACCAATCACGACAAGTTACTCGATTGCCCGTCCAATTGTGAAAATATTCGTGGGCAATAACCCGTTCTACATCAAGATAATCATCATCGGTTGCGGTTTGTGGATTCGCTAAGACAAACTTAGAATTAAAAATATTTAACCCTTTATTCTCCATCGCCCCCATATTAAAGAAATCTACTGCGACGATCATGTAAATATCTAAATCATATTCCAAACCGAAGCGTTCTTCGTCCCACTTCATCGATTTTTTTAGGCTTTCCATTGCCCAACCAGCACGATCAAGATTTCCTTTATCAACATAAATCTCTAGCTTCACTTCTCGACCACTACAAGTGGTGAAAGTATCTGTTAACAGATCAAAATCCCCTGCAACTAATGCAAAAAGATAGCTTGGTTTTGGAAAAGGATCCTGCCATTTTACCCAATGCTGACCATTTTCTAATTCACCTTGTTCAACTCTATTCCCATTTGATAATAGATAAGGATATTTTGTTTTATCTGCAATAATTTTAGTTGTATAGCGTGCTAAAACATCTGGGCGATCTAGCATATAGGTAATTTGCCGAAACCCTTCCGCTTCACATTGAGTACAAATCCCATCACCAGACTGATATAACCCCTGTAATGAGGTATTTTCTGCTGGAACGACCGTAGTAACGATTTCTAATTCAAAACGCTGATCATCAATACCTGATAAATTTAAGGTAATCCCTTCTTTATCTAATTGATAATCAGTAAAAGGTTGTTGTGCTAATTTAATCGAACATAACTGTAAACTATGCCCATCTAAACGTAATGTTGTTGCTTGTGGATTCAATTTTTGAATAGAGGTTGTGGCTGTAACTTTGGTATTTTGTGGATCTAATTCAAATTCTAAGAAAATATCAGTTACCGTATAATCAGGGGCTTTATAATCTTTTCTATATTTAGCTTTAGGTAGCATAAATCCTTCCATACAATAAAATTAAATAAAACAGTATCTAGGATAAAATTTTCCGCTTTAACTTTCAATCAGATTAGATCTTTTCGACTAAAAAGATAAAAATAACGTAATAGATACTTTTGATAATGTATGAAAATCAGACAAAGTATACACCTAAATAAGTAGAAAAAAGAAAACCGTTTTAATTCTTAAAACGGTTTTAAACTATAATTATCCGACTAACATTAACCTAAAATTTCTCGTAATGCTCTACCTATCTCGGCTAAACTACGAACAGTTTTCACACCTGCGGCTTCTAAAGCGAGGTATTTTTCCTCGGCAGTACCTTTTCCACCACTAATAATCGCTCCTGCATGCCCCATACGTTTGCCTTTTGGTGCCGTAGTCCCAGCAATATAAGCAACAATAGGTTTAGTAACATTTGCCTTAATAAAAGTAGCTGCTTCTTCTTCCTCTGAGCCGCCTATTTCACCAATCATAACAATCGCATCAGTATCTGGATCTTGTTCAAAGAGTTGTAAAATATCAATAAAGCTTGAGCCGGGAATAGGATCACCACCAATACCTACACAGGTAGATTGTCCAAACCCTTCATCTGTTGTCTGTTTTACAGCTTCATAAGTTAACGTGCCTGAACGAGAAACAATACCAATCCGTCCCTTTTTATGAATAACTGCAGGCATTATTCCTATTTTACATTCATCTGCCGTAATTATTCCCGGACAATTAGGGCCAATCATTCTAATCCCTGTTTGGTTTAATTTCTGCTTTATAACTAACATATCCAGTGTTGGAATCCCTTCTGTAATACAAACAATCAGTTGTATGCCAGCATCAATCGCTTCTAAAATGGCATCCTTACAACCAGATGCGGGAACATAGATAACTGTTGCCGTTGCTCCCGTCATTTCCACCGCTTCTTTTACTGTATTAAACACAGGTAAGCCTAAATGAATACTTCCACCTTTTCCGGGAGAAACGCCGCCCACTAATTGGGTTCCATAAGCTAAAGCTTGTTCTGAATGAAAGGTGCCTTGTCCACCAGTAAAACCTTGACAGATAACTTTGGTATTTTTATCAATTAAAATAGCCATTACTTTTTCTCCTCGATTGCTGCTTCGACAACTAATTCAGCGGCTTGACTTAAACTCTCGGCGGCAATAATTTTTAAGCCACTCTCTGCTAAAATTTGTTGTCCTAATACGGCATTATTCCCTTCTAAGCGTACCACCACGGGTACCTTCACCCCTACTTCGCTAACCGCTTCAATAATGCCATTGGCAATTAAATCGCACCGCACAATCCCGCCAAAAATATTAACCAATACCGCTTTAACATTTTGATCAGAGAGAATGATTTTAAATGCTTCAGCAACACGTTCTTTAGTTGCACCACCACCGACATCAAGAAAATTAGCTGGTTGACCGCCATATAATTTAACCATATCCATTGTTCCCATAGCTAAACCAGCACCATTTACTAAACAACCGATATTGCCGTCTAAAGCGACATAATTTAGTTGATGAGCTTCTGCTTGAGCTTCCCTAGCATCTTCTTGAGTAAGATCTCGCATCGCTTGCAAGTCGGGGTGACGATATAAAGCATTACCATCAAGCACCACTTTTGCATCAAGGCAATGTAATGCACCATTTTCTAAAATAACCAAAGGGTTCACTTCTAACAAAGACAGATCTTTTTCGATAAAAAGTTTAGTTAATTGGCAGAAAATATGAGTAAATTGTTTAATCTGATCACCTTTTAAGCCTAACTTAAACGCTAATTCTCGACCTTGATATGGCATTCCACCTATCAACGGTTCTACTTTTACTTTATGTAATAAATGTGGTGTTTTCTCAGCAACTTCTTCAATATTAACACCACCTTCAGTTGATGCCATAACAACAATCGCTTGAGATCCACGATCAACCACAGCACCAAGATACAACTCTTGTTTTATTTCAGAAAGAGGCTCTACATAAATTGTATTTACAGGTTGACCTTTACAATCTGTTTGGAATGTAATTAAACGTTGTCCTAGCCACTTATTCACAAATTCTATAAGTTCTTTTGCATTAACAACTTTTACGCCACCAGCTTTCCCCCGTCCTCCTGCATGAACCTGACATTTAGCCACCCATAAATCACCACCTAATTGTTCGATTGCTTGCATTGCTTCTTCAACACTACGGCAAACAACACCTTGACTAACAGGTAATTGATATTCAGCAAAAATCTGTTTGCTCTGATATTCATGTAGATTCATGCTATTCTCCTATTATGTTGTTTAATGAGACCCACTTTAGTTATTTTATTAAGACTTTATGCAAATTTATTCATATAAAAAATGGCAGATAAAAATTATCTGCCATTATGTTGCTTGATTAAATTTCTAATAAAATCCGTGTTGGATCTTCTAATAACTCTTTAATTGTTACTAAAAATCCAACAGATTCTCGACCATCAACTAAACGATGATCGTATGATAAGGCTAAATACATCATTGGGCGAATGACCACTTGCCCATCTATCGCAACAGGGCGATCTTTAATTGCGTGCATCCCCAAAATAGCACTTTGTGGTGGATTAATGATTGGTGTGGACATTAAAGAACCAAATACACCGCCATTAGTAATGGTAAAATTACCACCAGTTAAATCTTCAACGGTTAATTTACCATCTCGCCCTTTCTCTGCTAATGCTTTAATTTGCTTTTCAATTTCAGCCATACTTAGCTGATCACAATCACGTAATACTGGTGTAACCAAGCCTCTTGGGGTGGAAACTGCAATACTAATATCAAAATAATTGTGATAAACAACATCATCACCATCAAGTGACGCATTAATTTCAGGATAACGTTTTAAAGCCTCAACCACTGCTTTTACATAAAAAGACATAAACCCTAAACGTACACCGTGCTGTTTCTCAAATTTCTCACCGTATTTTTTACGTAAAGCCATAATCGGTGACATATCCAATTCATTAAAAGTTGTTAGCATTGCCGTATTATTTTTAGCTTCTAATAAACGTTCTGCAATCCGTTTACGCAAACGTGTCATTGGTACACGTTTTTCACTCCGATTAGCTAATAATTCTGGCATATCAATTGGCATAGTTGTTATATTTTGCTGTGCTAGATGGGCTTTTATATCCTCTCGACTAATACGACCATGTTTACCACTGCCTTTTACATCATTTGAATTTAACTGATGTTCTGCCAATAAACGGCGTACTGCTGGTCCATAAGGATCCTCATTACTTACGCCAGAGGCTTGCTTCTCTTCAGCTTTTTCAGAAGGTGAAACTGTTGGTGAGGTATGGGGCGTTATTGCTGAGGATAAAATCCCTAACAACTGTTTACTTACAACACTACAGCCCTCATCTTGTTTAATTTCAGTTAATACACCATCAATAGGTGCAGGCACTTCCAATACCACTTTATCTGTTTCAATTTCAACTAATAATTCATCACGTTGAACCTGATCTCCTACTTTTTTATGCCAAGTCGCTACCGTTGCATCGGCAACAGATTCTGGTAGATCAGGGGTAAGAATTTCAACATTTGTATCTGCTAAACTCATTTTCAATTCCTCTTATGAAACATTATTTTCCTAATTAAGCTAAAGTTAAAGCATCATCAACCAGTGCTTTTTGTTGTTTTAAATGTAATGACATATAACCGACTGCTGGTGATGCTGATGCAGGACGCCCGGCATAACGTAATTTTGCCCCTTCTGGTATAGAAGCATGGAAATTATGTTGACTACAATACCATGCACCTTGATTTAAAGGCTCTTCTTGGCACCATACAAAATCTTGTACATGCTGATATGGTGCTAAAATTTCTTTCATTTCCGCATGTGGATAAGGATATAATTGCTCTATCCGAATAATAGCTACATCAGTTTGCTGCCGTTTGCGTCTTTCTTCTAACAAATCGTAATAGACTTTACCTGAACACAAGACAACCCGTTTTACTTGTTGAGCTTCAATTGGATCAATTTCACCTATAACGTTTTGGAATTTACCGTGATAAAGTTCCGCCATTTCAGATGTTACTAATGGATGACGTAATAATGATTTTGGTGTAATCACAATTAATGGTCGTCTAACTTTACGTAGAATTTGACGGCGTAACATATGGTAAACTTGTGCAGGTGTAGAAGGAATACAAACTTGAATATTATCTTGGGCACAAAGTTGTAAATAACGTTCCAAACGTGCAGATGAATGTTCTGGACCTTGTCCTTCATAACCGTGAGGTAATAACATCACCAAACCACACATTCTGCCCCATTTTTGCTCGCCTGAACTAATGAATTGATCAATAACAACTTGGGCAACATTCGCAAAATCACCAAATTGTGCTTCCCATAAAGTTAAAGTCGAAGGAGCAGTAGCAGCAAAACCATATTCATAAGCTAATACCGCTTCTTCAGATAATACCGAATCCCATACTTCAAAACGACCTTGTTCAGTTTGTAAATGGTTTAATGGAATATGAGTGCTGGCATCTTGTTGATTATGTAATACCGCATGACGATGAAAAAATGTTCCCCGACCAGAATCTTCACCTGATAAACGAATATGGTGACCACTATCAAGTAAAGTAGCATAAGCCATTAATTCAGCCATCCCCCAATCCAAAGGTTTTTCACCTTTTGCCATTGCTTGACGATCAGCATAAATTTTTGCTACTCGGCTCTGTAATGGATAATCACAAGGTACTTCACTGACTTTTTGGGCTAAAAATTTAAAATGTTCAGGATCAAAATGACTATCATAAGAACAAGTCCAACTTTGATTTAAATACGGCAACCAATCAATTTTATTCATATCAATCGGACTATATTCAGGGACAACACATTCCCCCCGATCTAACGCATCTCGATACTCATTGATTAAACCTATCACTTCAGCTTCCGTTAAAACGCCTTCGGCAATTAAACGATCCGCATAGACTTTACGTGGTGTTGGATGCTGTTTAATTTTTTTGTACATTAACGGCTGTGTTGCTGATGGTTCATCAGCTTCATTATGTCCATGACGACGATAGGAAACTAAGTCAATAAAAATATCTCGTTTAAAACGTTCTCTATACTCTACTGCTAACTGTGCTGCAAATGCGACAGCTTCAGGATCATCACCATTAACATGGATAATCGGTGCTTGAATCATCTTCGCAATATCAGTGCAATATTCGGTTGAACGGGTATCTTGTGGATTGGAGGTAGTAAAACCAATTTGATTATTAATCACAATACGAATTGTACCACCAACACTATAACCTCGTGTTGCTGACATATTTAAACTTTCTTGTACCACCCCTTGACCTGCAACCGCAGAATCACCATGTACTGTAATCGCTAAAACTTGTTGTCGATCAATATCCCCCATTTTATTTTGTCTTGCTCGTACTGAACCTAAAACAACGGGATTAACAATTTCCAAATGAGATGGATTGAAGGCTAAGGCTAAATGTACAGTACCATTTTCAGTCATATAATTGGCTGAAAATCCCTGATGATATTTCACATCACCTGTTCGGCTTTCATCGTGTTTACCTGCAAATTCATCAAAAAGCTCGCTTGGCTTTTTACCAAGGACGTTAACTAACATATTTAAACGCCCACGATGTGCCATTCCCATTACAACTTCTTTTACCCCTTTACGGCTAGCATGGCGGATAATTTCTTTCATTAATGGAATAAATGCATCACTACCCTCTAATGAAAAACGCTTCGCACCCGGGAATTTTGCACCAAGATAACGTTCCAAACCATCTGCGGCAGTCAACTCTTTTAAAAAGGTCATTTTCTCTTTTGGGCTAAAAAGAGGTTTATCTAGAACACTTTCAATTTTAGTTTGTAACCAACGTCGAACCTCAATATCAGTTACATGCATAAATTCAAAACCAATATGACCACAATATGTCTCTCTTAATGCTTGATTAAGTTCATTAAGTGTCATATTTTCTCGTCCATAGACTAATTGCCCTACATTGAAACTTTCATTTAAATCTTCTTCAGTAAAGCCATGAGTACGATAATCTAAATCTTCAATCACGGGACGTTGCCACATCTCTAGTGGATCTAATTTTGCATTAATATGCCCACGAAAACGAAACGCATTAATCCACATTAATAACCGTACTTGTCTTGCACTTGCTTGCGGATCAATCACGGTACACTGCCCTCTACTATTTTCTCTAGCAAGTTTTTTAAAATAGTCTTTTACTTGAGAATGTAGTTGTTCAGCAGATTGCGAAGTGGAAGCAAGATCTTGAAAAATTTTTGCCCAACTCTCACCTACACTTGTTGGATCATTCAGATAATCTTCATAGAGAGCTTCAATATAAGATTGATTAGCTCCTCCTAAAGCTGTTGTCGCTTTCCACTTTTCCATTGTTGTGATATTTGGTACATCGTTGTATTGCATTTATAAACCCTTTTTAGTTCCTGCATTCACACATAAAACGTTATTATCATTTTATCTTTTTGCGAAGTAGTGTGATAGCAATTTAACGTTTCTATTCTACCTCATTAATTTGATGTGGCTATTATCACTAATTTAAAATAAAAATTCTGTGAACCTTGTAACAAATTTAACAAAAAGAAAACATTTCTACTCCAACTATTTTTTGATCCATGTCTAATTTTTGAAAAAATCTTGTCGTTAATTTAATTTTTGGTGGTATTGTTAGTTTGACTTAACAAAAATTTAACACTAATTATTGTTAATCCTCAAACACAACATGAATATTCTTCACCAAAGGAGTAGTCTATGTCAGATCTAAAAGCAACCTTAAAAATTAGTGATGGTCGTGAATATGAATTGAATGTCTATCAAGGTTCACTTGGTTATGATGCAATAGATGTCCAATCTTTATCCGCAAAACATTTATTCACCTACGATCCCGGATTTATGTCAACCGCATCCTGTAATTCCTCAATTACCTATATTGATGGTGAAGCTGGAATATTATTACACCGTGGTTATCCTATCGATCAACTAGCTGAAAACGCAGATTATTTAGAAGTTGCATACCTACTACTCTTTGGCGAACGCCCAAATAAAGAAGAATATCAAGATTTTGTTAAATTAGTAAAAAGCCACAGTTTAGTACATGAACAACTCAGTCGTTTTTTCCACGGTTTTCGCCGAGATTCTCATCCAATGGCTGTAATGTGTGGTGTAAGTGGTGCTTTAGCTGCGTTCTACCATGATTCTCTGGATATTTCTAATGCTCATCATCGTGAACTTACCGCTATCCGACTCTTAGCAAAAATGCCTACATTGGCGGCTATGTGTTATAAATATTCCATCGGGCAACCCTTTATGTTCCCACAAAACCGATTGTCTTATGCTGGTAATTTCCTATATATGATGTTTGCAACCCCGTGTGAACCTTATGAAGTCAACCCTATTTTAGAACGAGCAATAGAACGTATTCTTATTCTTCACGCTGACCACGAACAAAATGCTTCAACCTCAACCGTACGTACAGCGGCTTCTTCTGGTGCTAATCCATTTGCCTGTATTGCAGCAGGTATTGCATCTTTGTGGGGACCTGCTCATGGTGGTGCAAATGAAGCCTGCATCAATATGCTAGAAGAAATTGGTTCTGTCGAACGTATTCCTGAATTTATCGCTCGAGCAAAAGATAAAAATGATCCATTTCGTTTAATGGGATTTGGACATCGAGTGTATAAAAATTACGATCCTCGAGCTAAAGTTATGCAACAAACTTGCCATGAAGTATTAAATGAATTAAAAATTAACAATCCTCTGCTCGATGTTGCAATGGAATTAGAACGAATCGCACTAAGCGATCCTTATTTTATTGAACGTAAACTCTACCCAAATGTCGATTTCTATTCAGGCATTATCCTTAAAGCAATTGGTATCCCAACATCAATGTTTACTGTAATGTTTGCACTAGGGCGTACTGTTGGCTGGATTGCTCATTGGAAAGAAATGTATAACCAAGGTAATTTTAAAATTGTCCGCCCACGTCAAATTTATAATGGGGAAAAACAACGAGAATTTATTCCAATGGAAAAATAAAAATAGATGTTTATACTTAAAAAGACGTGAAAAGCAATCAAATTTCAGATAGAATAACTACCTAAAATTAGTATACCTCCTATATAGCCTTCCCTGTGTTTTAATCCTCCTTTTAACAGGGAAGGATTTTTTTATCTTTTTTATTCATCTTTAATCAATATTAATAATATTTAACGATTAAAATAGTTAAATTTCATTACTTTTGCTTATTCTTCAAATGAGAAGCAAATTTTTCAATTAATTCAATAATTAAATCTCTATCTGCCTTTTCGAGATCCTGCAACAAAGCAAGAATATAGTCATTTTCATCGCTTACTCTCTCACTTTTACGTGTAATCAAATCGGCTAGACTACATTTAAAAATATTCGCAAACTCAATCAGCCTAATTAAACTCGGAATAACAACGCCTCTTTCAATTCGAGATACTGCTTCATTCCCTATTCCTAACAACTCAGCCAATTGTTCTTGAGTTAATTTCGATTTTTGACGGTATTCCGCAATATTTGCACCAAGTTGTTTAGAAAATTTTTCTTTGTTGATATCCATTTTTACTACCTCTATAACTTTGAGATAGTGAATAAAAGATTAAATACTAATTAAAGGACTTTTAAGGTTGATAATTCAACTTAAAAAGTTGATATAAGAATGTAAATATTGTAATATTCGACTCCACTATCTAATTAGATAGTGAAATAAACTATTTCATAAATATTATTTTTTAAGGAGTTTTTAATGAAAAAACTATTAATTGCCTCTCTATTAACTTTATCAGCCATTCCAGCTTTTGCCTCTAAAGGCAATATTTATGTACAAGGTGATTTAGGTTATTCAGAAGTTTCTACTGATCGTGAAGAAATTAATGGAGAGAAAATCAATTTATCAAATAAATCTTTTACTCAACGTCTTAGTGTTGGTTACAATTTTGGAAATGGCTTTAGAGTAGCTGGTGATTTTACGAATTTCGCTAATATTAAAGGTGAAGTTAATATATTAGGTATTAATGTTGATTACACCGCAAAAATAAAATCTTTTGGTATTTCAGCTTTTTATGATTTTGCTAATAGCACACGTTTTACCCCTTATCTCGGTACTAGACTTTCTTATAATCACGGTTCAATGAATGTTAGCACTAATGTGATTGAAGTAGATGTTTCAAAATCAAGTACAGGTTTCGGTGTATTAGGTGGTATTCAAACTAAACTCACTAATAATTTGAGTATTAACACTGGCTTAGAATACAACCGCTTATTCTCTGATGTTAATCAATTCGGTGCTAACTTAGGCTTAAGTTATAACTTCTAATCTCATTCAGATACCTTACTTATTTCTTTAAGAATAATAGTTAGATCATATTTAACCTAACTATTATTCTTTAAATCAGCCCTTATATTAAGAAAATTATATGAAAAAATATTTTATTTTATTCATTGCAATATTAAGTCTATTTTTATCCGCATGTAGTTCACAAAATAGCCAAGTTAATTTAAAACCATTTGATAAGCGTTATAAAAACTATTATTTAGAAAATATTTCAATTCAAAAATTTGATGATAAAGTAATTAAAACTTTTTCTACAGAATTAGATACTGCATTAAAAGGATACGGCTATGAAACTGGCGATCAATTAGGTATCAAATATGAAATCCTAACATTTGATAAAGGAAATCGAGCCTTAAGATATTTTGTCGGTTTTGGTGCTGATAAAGCAACTGCTACCATTAAAACAACATTAGAGAATAAACAAAAGAAAGCACTAGGATCAATTATTACTGATGCCTCCCTAAGTATTGGTGTTTTTGGTGGTGATGATCTTATTCCAATTATCAATGCAGCAAAAGATGTTGCGAAAAAAATCCACGAATCAGGTATTCTTATAAACAAATAATTAAAAATTCCTCTTACAATACCGCTTAAAAGTAAGGGGAATAATGATTGTTTCAACACCATTCTCCTCTATTTCTACTATTCCTACATTTTGTTTTGATTTTATACTGCCTTTATGCTGTTAATCAGCTATAATAACAACCATTTGTTCTCTTTCATTATTTATTAAATTCGAAAAGACTATGACAGCAAAATTTAATATAAAAACTTTTCAAGGTATGATCCTTGCACTTCAAGATTATTGGGCAGAACAAGGTTGTACTATCGTTCAACCTCTAGATATGGAAGTCGGAGCAGGAACTTCCCATCCAATGACCTGTTTACGAGCAATTGGACCAGAACCAATGGCAAGTGCTTATGTACAACCTTCACGCCGTCCAACAGATGGTCGTTATGGTGAAAACCCTAATCGTTTACAACATTATTATCAATTCCAAGTAGTGATTAAGCCTTCTCCCGATAATATTCAAGAGCTTTACCTCGGTTCATTAAAAATGCTTGGTTTTGATCCAACTCAACACGATATCCGTTTTGTGGAAGATAACTGGGAAAATCCAACTTTAGGTGCATGGGGACTTGGTTGGGAAGTGTGGTTAAATGGTATGGAAGTTACCCAATTTACCTACTTCCAACAAGTCGGTGGTTTAGAATGTAAGCCTGTAACTGGTGAAATTACCTATGGTTTAGAACGTTTAGCAATGTATATTCAAGGGGTAGATAGCGTTTACGATCTCGTTTGGTCTGATGGCCCACTTGGTAAAACGACTTATGGTGATGTATTCCACCAAAATGAAGTAGAACAATCTACTTATAATTTTGAATATGCCGATGTCGATTTCTTGTTCCACTGTTTCGAACAATATGAAAAAGAAGCAAAAGCATTACTTGAACTAGACACCCCATTACCACTACCCGCTTATGAACGTATTTTAAAAGCCGCACACAGCTTTAACTTACTAGATGCACGTAAAGCGATTTCCGTTACTGAACGCCAACGCTATATTCTGCGTATCCGAGCCTTAACTAAAGGGGTTGCAGAAGCATATTATGCCAGCCGTGAAGCATTAGGCTTCCCGGGGTGTAAGAAATAAGTGAAGTCTTATTTTTAAAGCAAGAGATTTGTTACTAAGTTAAAAAAGTATGAATTTCTTGGATAGTTCTATAAAAGATATTTTAAATATAATTCTTAAAAAGAACTTGTTAATAGAATGATGAAATTAAATAGGATTATTTCAAAATGACAAAAAACTTCCTTGCCGAGATCGGTACTGAAGAGCTACCACCGAAGGCTCTGAAAAAATTAGCGGTGGCGTTTAAGGACAATGTTGAGCAAGAACTGAATCAAGCGGGTCTAGCATTTGATAAAGTCAAATGGTTTGCTACCCCACGCCGTTTAGCGGTGAAAGTATTAGGGCTAGCAGAAGCACAGCCAAGTAAAGAAGTGGAAAAGCGTGGACCAGCAATTACAGCAGCCTTTGATGCGGAAGGTAAACCAACCAAAGCGGCAGAAGGTTGGGCAAAAAGTTGTGGCATTAGTGTTGAACAGGCTGAACGGTTCAAAACAGACAAAGGCGAATGGCTAGTGCATCGTGCAGTGATTGAAGGGCAACCAACCAAAAATCTTCTGCTTGATATTATCAGCAATGCCCTTGCGAAATTACCTATTCCCAAAACAATGCGTTGGGGGGATAAAACCGAGCAATTTGTTCGTCCCGTGCATACAGTAACCCTGTTATTTGGTGATGAGTTGATTGAAGGTGAAATTCTTGGCATCGCCAGTGGCAAAACTATTCGTGGGCACCGTTTCTTAGGGGAGCAAGCATTTAGCATTGACAATGCCGATCAATACCCTGAGATTTTGGCACAAAAAGGTAGTGTGATTGCTGATTTTGAACAGCGTAAAGCGATTATTTTGCAAAATTCGCAACAAAAAGCGAATGAGCTTGGTGGTATTGCGGATATTGAAGAAAGCCTGCTTGATGAAGTGACTGCTTTAGTCGAGTTTCCTAACGTACTTACGGCAACTTTTGAAGAACGTTTTCTTGCCGTACCAGCCGAAGCGTTGGTTTACACAATGAAAGGCGATCAAAAATATTTCCCGATTTACGATAAAAACGGCAAATTATTACCGCACTTTATTTTCGTTTCTAATATTAATCCAGAAGATCCAAGTAAAATTATTGCAGGAAACGAAAAAGTCGTACGCCCACGCTTAAGTGATGCAGAGTTTTTCTTTAAAACGGATTTAAAACAGCCTCTAATTAGCCATTTATCTCGCTTAGAAAGCGTATTATTCCAACAACAGTTGGGAACTTTAGGCGATAAAACTAAACGTATTGAAAAATTAAGTGGGATAATCGCAGAACAGATAGGCGCAGATAAAAATAAAGCGGAACGTGCAGGTTTATTATCCAAATGTGATTTAATGACCAATATGGTGTTTGAATTTACTGATACACAAGGTGTAATGGGTATGCACTATGCTCGCCACGATGGAGAAGATGAAGAAGTGGCAGTGGCATTAAATGAACAATATATGCCTCGTTTCGCAGGTGATCAATTACCGCACTCTTTAGTCGCTTGTTCTGTCGCATTAGCAGATAAATTGGATACCTTAACAGGTATTTTTGGTATTGGTCAGCATCCGAAAGGTGATAAAGATCCGTTTGCTTTAAGACGGGCTGCACTTGGCGTATTACGGATTATTGTTGAGAAAAAATTACCTTTAGATTTAGAACTCTTGGTAAAAAATGCAGCAACTCTATATTCAGATAAATTAACCAATCAAAATGTGGTGAATGATGTTGTTGACTTTATTCTTGGGCGTTTCCGTGCTTGGTATCAAGATGAAGGGTATCGTGTTGATGTGATTCAAGCTGTATTAACTCGCCGTCCAACAAAACCTGCCGATTTTGATGCAAGAGTCAAAGCGGTTTCCTATTTCCGTCAATTAGATGCCGCACAAGCTTTAGCCGCTGCGAATAAACGTGTTTCTAATATTCTAGCCAAAGTGGAAAGTGAGATACCATCAGCCATCAATCCAACACTTTGTACTGAAAATGCGGAGATTACCCTTGCTAATCAAGTTGCGACATTACAACAGCAACTACAACCTCTATTTGCAAACGGAGAATATCAAACTGCACTAGAGCAATTAGCAACATTACGTGAACCAGTAGATAATTTCTTTGATAATGTAATGGTTAATGTTGACGATCCTACTTTACGCAACAATCGTTTAGCATTGTTATTTAATTTACGTCAACTTTTCTTACAAATTGCAGATATTTCCGTATTACAATAATGACAACAATCAGCCCCTTATTTTTCATTAGGGGCTTATTTCTCTAATTCTCTTGTTTTTGAATCGAACTATTTCTGCGTAATTAGATTTGTTGTTTTGGTTTAACAACAGAGAAAATATGATTATCTGGTATGGTTTATTCAATAATTTCTACACCCTGAGGTGTACCCACAATGGTGATATTAGCTGGACGAAGTGCAAAAATACCGTTTGTAACAACGCCTGCAATATTATTTAACTCTTTTTCCATTTCAACAGGATTGAGAATTTTAAAATTGTGTACATCTAAGATGACATTGCCATTATCTGTTACCACACCTTCACGGTATTCAGGAGAACCACCTAAACTCACTAATTTACGAGCAACTTGAGAGCGAGCCATCGGAATGACTTCAACTGGTAAAGGAAAAGTAGAACCTAGAATATCAACTTGTTTTGACCTATCTACGATACAGATAAATGTTTTCGCTAAATTAGCAACGATTTTTTCACGAGTTAAAGCAGCACCACCGCCTTTAATCATCATTTTATGTGGTGTTATTTCATCTGCACCGTCAATATAAATATCTAAACTCGAAACTTCATTAGGGCTAAATACTTCAATACCTAACTGACGCAATAATTTTGCTGAATGTTCCGATGCTGCAACTGCTCCTTTAATTTGATCAGCCATTGAACCTAACGCTTCAATAAAACAGTTTACGGTAGAACCGCTGCCAACGCCGACAATGGTATCTGGTTTAACATATTGGAGAGCAGCTTGTGCCGCTGCTTTTTTCATTGTAAGTTGATCCATAATTTGATATTCCTTTCTTGAAAAATGATATTTAGCAGGAGAAAATGTTTGGCAGTGTACACCTTTTGTTGAAAAAACGATAGCATTACACCCTTTTTAGTCTAAGAAAACCTCAAGTAATTCATTAAGAAATAGCTTGCCTTTGTCTGTAATTTGCCAATGATTTTTACTATCCAATATATAGCCTTTTTCAATGGCTAAATTGATTTGAGGTTTCACTGTATTTAATGATAAGCCAGTTAAGGCTTCAAATTGTCGTTTAGGAACAGGTTCAAGCAAACGAAAACGGTTCATAAAAAATTCAAAAGGGCGATCTTCCGCTTTTACTTCCTGTTGTTCAAATAAAAAGTTACCTTGTAAATATCCCTTAGGATGCTTAGTTTTACTGTAACGTATGATACGCCCATCAGGAAAACTAATTTTAGCGTGTCCGCCACAGCCAATTGCAAGATAATCACCAAATCGCCAGTAATTGAGATTATGTTGACACTGATATTCTGCTTTTGCATAAGCTGAGGTTTCATATTGTTGATAACCAGCAGAAAGTAATAATTGATGCCCTTGAGTAAAGATCTCCCAGAGTTGATCATCATCGGGTAATTGAGGTGGACGAGATGCAAAGAGAGTATTAGGTTCTATGGTAAGTTGATACCAAGAGAGGTGAGGGGGAGAAAGTGCAATAGCTTGTTGTAGATCTTCTAGTGCTTGTTGTGGTGTTTGATCAGGTAAACTGTGCATTAAATCTAAATTAAAGCTTTGTAGTTGTGCATTTTTAGCATAACTTACTGCCAGTTTAGCTTCTGCTGCTGAATGAATACGCCCAAGACGTTGTAGTTTGCGATCATCAAAACTTTGAATCCCGATTGAGATACGATTAACACCTGCTTGATGATAACCGACAAAACGGCTTGCTTCTGCTGTGCCGGGGTTTGCTTCTAATGTAATTTCAATATTAGGGCTGAAAGGGATAAGTTGTTCAATCCTCTGTAAAAGAGAATGGATACTTTCGGCAGAAAAAAGACTAGGTGTTCCACCACCAATGAAAATAGAGTGTAGTGGACGTCCTTGGACATAGTGAAGATCAGCTGTTAAATCAGTGAGTAAGCAATCGATATAGTGTTGCTCGGGAATTTCATGCTTAAGTGTATGCGAGTTAAAATCACAGTAAGGGCATTTTTGTACACACCAAGGAATATGAATATATAAACTTAGAGGGGGTAAGATGATTGGGTTAAGCATAATATTATTTGGATAATTTTTGTTTAAGGATATTTAATGCCATAGCACGGTGAGAGATTTTCTTTTTCTCACTGGTATTAATTTGTGCAAAGGTAGCCCCCATTTGTGGTGAATAGAAAAGTGAATCGTATCCAAAACCATTGTCGCCTTGTTCAATAAACGTAATTTCACCTAGGCATTCCCCCTCGGCAATAATAGGACTTGGATCGGTTGCGTGTTGTAAAAAAACGATACAGCTGACAAACTTTGCTTGGCGTTTTTCTTGAGGAACATCTTGCATCTTCTCTAATAATTTAGCACGATTTTTAGCATCATTTCCTTCTTCAGCATAACGTGATGAATAGAGCCCCGGTTCCCCATTCAGTGCAGTAACAACTAAACCAGAATCATCGGCAATAGCGGGTAAGCCACTGATTTTTGCGGCATAACGTGCTTTTAATAAAGCATTTTCAACAAAAGTTAAGCCTGTCTCTTCAGGGCTTTCAATGCCTAATGCCGTTTGAGCGATTACTTCAAAACCAAATTCAGCTAAAACGTCAGACATTTCTTTTACTTTGCCTTGGTTACCAGTAGCAAGAACAATTTTTTGTTTCATAGTTTTCCTTTATGTTATTGATAAACGAAGTGAGATTAATCAAATTCAAGTTCTACTTGGTTTTCACCGAGCATATTGGATAATGCGTTTAATAGTTCATCAGTTGGCTGTATTCGCCACTCTAAGCCAAAGTCTAATTTTACTCGACCGTGTGTACTATCATAATAGAGGTGGATTGGTAATGTACCATTTTTATATGGTTGAAGGATCTCCTGTAATTGTTTAATAAAATCAGGCGTTACTTGATTTTCATGAATGGCAAGCGCCAAACTTGTTGCATAACGACTACGTACTTCATCTAGTGTTGCGATTTCTCTGACTAACATACGTAACCCACCACTAAAATCATCAACAGAAACCTGCCCTGTGGCGATAATAATCGTATCTTTTTCTAATTTATGTCCGTATTTTTCAAGTGCTTCAGAAAAAAGAGTAATATCCAATTTACCTGAGCGATCATCTAAAGTTGCAATTCCCAAACGATTTCCTTTTTTCGTGATTGCGATTCGACTATTTACCACCAAACCACTGACAGTTGTAGAATGATTCTTACCACGAGGAGTTGGGGTGAGCTCCTTTAAGCGTACAGGACTATAATGAGATAATTCTTTTAAATAGCGACTGATAGGGTGGCTGCTTAAATAAAGTCCTAGGGTTTCCTGTTCACCATCTAAGATAGTTTTTTCAGACCATTTAGGCGTATTAGCATAAGCAATTTCAACCGCTTCAGGAGCTTCAGTTAGAACACCAAACATATCTGTTTGCCCCAATGCTTCATCTTTAGCGTGTTGATCAGAGGCTTTTAAGGCGTCTTCTAAGTTTTTGGCAATTGCGGCACGATGTGGTCCTAATTTATCTAGAGCACCTGATTTGATGAGATTTTCAAACGTGCGACGGTTAATTTTTTTTAGGTCAACTCTTGCACAAAGATCGAATAAATCTTTAAAAATACCACCACTTTCTCGTGCAGCAACGATGGTTTCAATGGGACCTTCACCTACGCCTTTAATTGCACCAATTCCATATACGATCTCGCCTTTTTCATTCACACTAAAATGGTGTTTACCGGTATTAATATCAGGTGGAGCAACAGTCAATCCCATACGTAAGCATTCATCGTATAAACCCACAATTTTATCGACATTACCCATTTCGGAACTCATTACAGCTGCCATAAATTCGGCTGGATAGTGGGTCTTCAGCCATAAAGTTTGGAATGAAACCAAAGCATAAGCGGCAGAGTGAGATTTGTTAAAACCATAGCCGGCAAATTTTTCTACAAGATCGAAAATTTTCATTGCAAGGTTGCCATCAACCCCATTTTTAATTGCACCAGCTTCAAAAACAGAACGTTGTTTCGCCATTTCTTCTGGTTTTTTCTTACCCATTGCTCGGCGAAGTAAGTCAGCGCCTCCAAGTGTATAGCCTGCCAAAACTTGAGCGATTTGCATCACTTGCTCTTGATAAAGAATGATCCCATAAGTAGGGTCTAAGATTGGTTTTAAAGAGGGATGTTGATATTCTGCATCTGGATAAGAGATCTCCTCTTGACCGTGTTTACGGCGGATAAAATTATCTACCATTCCCGATTGTAATGGTCCCGGTCGAAATAGGGCTACCAATGCAATAATATCTTCAAAACAGTCAGGTTGTAGCCGTTTAATTAAATCTTTCATACCACGAGATTCCAACTGGAATACAGCGGTAGTTTCAGCTTTTTTTAAGAGTTCAAAAGAGGCTTCATCTTTTAATGAAATGGTATTGATATCTACTAACGGTTTTCCTTCTTTGCTTAAACGAGCATTAATCATTTCCAATGCCCATTTGATAATCGTCAGTGTTCGTAAGCCTAAGAAGTCGAATTTGACTAAACCTGCATATTCAACATCATTTTTATCAAAATGTGTAACAGGGTGCTTTCCTTCACTATCGCAATAGAGGGGAGAAAAATCAGTAATTAATGTTGGTGAAATAACCACACCACCAGCGTGTTTGCCGGCATTTCGAGTTACGCCCTCTAAGATCCGAGCCATATCAATTAAGGCTTTGACCTCTTCATCATTTTCATAGAGTTGTTGCAATGCGGGTTCGATGGCAAATGCTTTTTCTAAGGTCATACCCGGGTCGGCAGGGATTAATTTTGCTATTCTATCTACAAACCCATAAGGGTGTCCGAGTACTCGCCCAACATCTCGAATAACCGCTTTTGCTGCCATGGTACCGAAAGTAATAATTTGTGAAACTGCACCTCGGCCATAAGTATCAGCAACGTGATCTATTACTTGATCTCGCCCATCCATACAAAAATCAACATCAAAATCGGGCATAGATACCCGTTCTGGATTAAGAAAGCGTTCAAAGAGTAGATCAAATTCTAGAGGATCTAAATCAGTGATTTTTAAGGCGTAAGCGACTAGCGACCCCGCACCTGAACCACGTCCGGGACCAACGGGAATATCGTTATCTTTCGACCACTGGATAAATTCCATCACAATCAGAAAGTAGCCGGGAAACCCCATTTGATTGATAACATCAAGTTCTACTTGTAAGCGTTGATCATAGATAGGACGCCGTTCTGCACGGATTTTTTCATCAGGAAAAAGAAATTGCAGACGTTCTTCTAATCCTTCTTGAGATTTTTTAATCAAAAATTCTTCCGTGGTTAGGCTTCCTGTTGGGAATTGAGGCAGGAAATATTCCCCTAAACGTATATTGACGTTACAGCGTTTGGCAATTTCAATGGTATTGTCTAAAGCTTGAGGTAAATCAGCGAACAGCTGACACATTTCTTCTTCTGTTCGAAAATATTGTTGTCGGTTATATAGTTTTGGGCGTTTAGGATCGTCTAGGGTATAACCATCATGAATTGCCACTCGAATTTCGTGTGCTTCAAAGTCTTGAGGAGAAAGGAACATCACATCATTGGTTGCAACTAATGGGATTTGCATCATTTCAGCAAATTTAACCGCATGATTGAGATACAGTTCTTCTTCATTCCGACCTGTACGGCTGATACTTAAATAGAAATGATTTGGAAAATGGGTTTGATAAAACTGCAAGGCTAATTTTGCCTGTTCAAGATTATTCCTTAATAAACATTGACCAATATCCCCATTTTTTCCGCCAGAAAGAACGATAATTCCTTCGGCATATTCTGCTAACCATTCTGGATTAACCAGTGGGAGTTCTGCATAACCTTGTTGATACGCTTTTGATAAAATTAGGGTGATATTTTTATAACCAATATCATTTTTAGCGAGTAAAGTTAGTTCAACTTGTTCTTTACATAGTTCACTATACATTAGAATATCTGCACCAATAATTGGTTTAATCCCGTTTGAGATAGCTTCGCTATAAAACTTAACTAAGCCACAAAAATTGGTGAAGTCAGTTAATCCAATTGCTGGCATACCCGCATTAGCACAAGCTTTAATCAATGGTTTAACTTTAGCAATGCCATTGATCATTGAAAAATCACTGTGAACCCGTAGATGAACAAAACGTGGTTGCGACATAACGATACTTTTCCCTATTTTTTTATTAAACAGTTATTATAAACGAAATTCCTGTTTTTCTGCTAATAAAAGCCTTGTGAAAGCGTAATAGCTAGCATAAAGAATTTACCATTGATTGAAATAGACATAACCTTTTAGATTAATCATCAGTTTTTTCGTTGATCAGTATAGAATATTTTCAAATTTTAGATCTTAAATGACATTTAAAAGGAGAAAATATGGATTATTTAGATCAGCTAATCCAACTAGCTCAAATTGAGGGAGTGCTTAAAACATTAGATTGTTTGTGTGAGGATTGGCAGATTGGAGGTTCAACCGAACTAAAACGAGGTATTTTCCATATTATTTCTGATGGGGAGTGTTGGGTGACGTTAGGGGAAGAAACGTTGCATTTAACCACTGGTGATGTGCTTTTTTTACCACATGGAAAAGACGAGATAATTATCAGAGAAAATACCTTTAATCCTACTACCAGCCAATATATCACCTCTCAATATCAACAGCGACAAGCCAACCCAAGCCAACTCTTTATCGGAAATAAGATAAAAACAGACCAGCAAAAATCACAAGAAAGAAGAAAAGTTGAGATATTTGGTGGGTATTTCCATTATACACAACATTCTGCATTATTAGAGATTTTGCCCAATTATTGGGTGTTAAGACAGAATAAAACGGTTATTCAGCTTTTAGCTTTATTACAAAATGAAGCTACCAACGGATTAGGCTCAGCTTCTATTATTAATTCCCTTTCAAGTGTTTTATTCACTTACCTAGTGCGAGATTTTATTGAAAAGCAAAAGGGAGATATTGCGATAGGGATTTTAGCTGCTTTACAAGATAAGCGGTTGTATCACGCTGTAAATGGTATGTTGCAAGAACCCGGGAAAAACTGGAATATGGAAAATCTGGCTGAAATCTGTTCAATGTCAAGAGCGACTTTTATTCGTCTTTTTAAACAAAAAAGTGGTATTTCACCGGGAAGATTTTTAACAGAATTACGTATGCAAAAGGCAAAATTTTTGTTAAGTCTGCATAATCATTCGATGTTAAATATTGCATTAGAAATTGGGTATCAATCTGAATCTCATTTCAGTAAGGCATTCAAAGCATATTATGGTATTTCACCGGGGAAATATCGTTCTGAGCTACTAAGGAATACGATATGACCAATAAAGTTTCGCTTGATAAAGATAAAATCAAATTTCTTCTATTAGAAGGCGTCCACCAAAGTGCGGTAACTACCCTCCAAAATGCAGGTTATACTAATATTGAATATCATAAAAAAGCTTTAGATGAAGATGAATTAATTGAAATTATTAAAGATGTACATTTTATCGGTATCCGTTCTCGTACTCACCTTACCGAAAAAGTTTTAGCACACGCCCATAAACTCATTGCGATTGGTTGTTTTTGTATTGGAACCAATCAAGTTGATCTGAATGCAGCAAAAACAAAAGGTATTCCTGTGTTTAATGCCCCTTTCTCTAATACCCGTTCAGTTGCTGAATTAGTGTTAGGTGAAATCTTATTACTTATTCGTAACGTACCAAAAGCGAATGCAGAAGTTCATCGAGGTATTTGGAATAAATCAGCATCAGGTTCAAATGAAGCTCGTGGCAAAATTTTAGGCATTATTGGATATGGTCATATTGGATCACAACTAAGTGTTATTGCGGAATCATTAGGAATGCAAGTCTGCTTTTATGATATTGAGAATAAATTACCACTGGGAAATGCACGTCAAATAGCTAATTTAGATGACTTGTTAGCCATGAGCGATGTTATTTCATTACATGTGCCAGAAAATTCATCGACTAAAAACTTATTAAATGCAGACTGTTTCAACAAAATGAAAAAAGGCGCTATTCTTATCAATGCAGCGAGAGGAACGGTTGTAGATATTGAGGCATTAACTATCGCATTGCAAGAAGGAAAACTACGTGGTGCAGCAATAGACGTTTTTCCACAAGAACCTGCCTCAATTGGTGAAAGTTTTGAATCACCTTTACGTGCCTTTGATAATGTGATTCTCACACCTCATATTGGTGGTTCAACGGCAGAAGCACAAGAAAATATCGGCTCTGAAGTTGCAAATAAATTCATCAAATATTCTGATAATGGATCAACCTTATCCGCAGTTAATTTCCCCGAAGTTTCATTACCAAGCCACAGCGGAGCAAAACGTTTATTACATATTCATCATAATCGCCCGGGTATTTTGAATAAAATTAATCAACTTTTCGTTAACCAAAATATCAACATTGCCTCACAATATCTACAAACTGATGAAACTATCGGCTATGTTGTTGTAGATGTTGAAACAGATGATACCACTGAACTAAAACAACAACTCCAGCAAATTGATGGTACTATTCGAGCAAGAGTTCTATATTAATTTTCAATAAAATAAAAGCTGAAATTTTTTATTTCAGCTTTTATTCTTTTATATATTTCTCTTCAAAAATGAAAATAATTAAAATAACCAAGTTTGACTATCTCTGATGGGTTCAGCCTTATTAAGTGCCATAAGCCCTTTTACATTACGCACGATATACCAAATAACAGTTAACAGTAAAAGAATATAGCCAATAAAAATAATACATAAGAAAACCGAAATAACGGAATATAATAAAGATAGCCAGAAAGTACGAATTTGATATGTTGCATGACTTTCAAGATAAGTTCCTTGTAAATTACCACGATAAACATACGGAATAATCACAGCAATAACACTTAAAACCTGAATGAAAATCGTACCAATAATACTTGAAACCTGAATTAAAATCGTACCAATATTTAACCAATACACTATCATGATCATTTTCCCTGAATTATCAGGACGTGGAATAATAGGATCTTGCATTTTTCCCTCTTAATAAATATTTAAAATAAGATTCCTTTAACGCATTTTTACTTTTAAAATAATTGGCATAACAACAAAAGTAATCAAAATACCAACTGATAATATTGTAGCAAAACTTACCAATACTTGGGTACTACTTAATAGTAATAAACCAAAAGAACATTAAATATTAATTAATCCCAAACTTTAGAATCAATTTACAATATATTTTTAAGTGAATAAAATAATTTTAAATTTAAAATAAAAAAACCAAACTTAAAAAAGTTTGGTTTTATCTCAAAAATTAAAAGAATTAACCTGCAACCGCAATACGTTTCATATCTTTCATATAATCACGCAATACTTTACCTATTTTCTCAATTGGGTGGTTGCGAATTGCTTCATTAACCTCTCTTAATTGAATATTATCAACTTCACTTTCTACTTTTTCACCTAAATCACCACGAACTAATAATGGTACTAATTTTTCTGCCATAATCGGTCCTGCCACAAATGCAAATAGATAGTTACCATATTCAGCGGTGTCTGAAATGACAATATTCATTTCATAAAGACGTTTGCGAGCAATTGTATTCGCAATTAATGGTAATTCATGTAAAGATTCGTAATAGGCAGATTCTTCCAAAATACCAGTTGCAACCATTGTATCAAAAGCTAATTCAACACCTGCTTTTACCATAGCAACCATAAGCACACCATAATCATAGTAATCTTGCTCTTTAATTTTACCTTCATATTGCGGTGCTTTTTCAAAGGCAGTTTGCCCCGTCTGTTCACGCCAAGTAAGCAATTTAATATCATTATTTGCCCAATCTTCCATCATAATACGTGAAAATTCGCCACTAATAATATCATCCATATGTTTTTCAAATAATGGTTTTAGCATTTGCTTAATTTGTTCTGCTAATTCAAAAGCACGAATTTTAGCACTGTTGGAAAGGCGATCCATCATTAAAGTGATACCACCTTGTTTAAGTGATTCAGTAATAGTTTCCCAACCATATTGTACTAGTTTCGCAGCATAAGCTGGATCTTTTCCATCTGCCACCAGCTGATCATAACAAATCAATGAGCCTGCTTGTAACATACCACAAAGGATAGTTTGTTCTCCCATTAAATCAGATTTTACTTCAGCAACAAAAGAAGAAGCTAAACAACCTGCTCGATGTCCGCCAGTAGCTGCTGCCCAAGCTTTTGCAATTTCCCAACCTTCATTTTTTGGATCATTTTCAGGATGAACAGCAACTAATGTTGGCACACCAAAACCACGTTTATATTCTTCTCTCACTTCTGTACCGGGGCATTTTGGTGCAACCATTACAACGGTAATATCTTTACGAATTTTTTCACCAACCTCAACAATATTTAATCCGTGTGAATAACCTAAAGCTGCACCTTCTTTCATTAATGGCATTACAGCTTGTACAACTGCAGAATGTTGTTTATCTGGTGTTAAATTAATAACTAAATCTGCATTTGGAATTAATTCCTGATAAGTACCAACCGAAAAACCATTTTCAGTTGCTCGGATATACGAAGAACGCTTTTGGTCGATCGCTTCTTGACGTAATGCATAGCTGATATCTAAACCACTATCTCGCATATTTAGTCCTTGATTAAGACCTTGAGCACCACAACCGACAATAACAATTTTTTTTCCTTTCAAATAGTTGGCTTCGTTAATAAATTCATCACGAGCCATAAAACGACATTGCCCTAATTGTGCCAATTGCTGACGTAAATTTAAGGTATTGAAATAGTTAGACATATTAAATTCCTCTTTACTTATTTTTAGAGATGTTGAGTGCTAGATTTCCAGTATATTGATCTATCTACTTTAAGCAAGATAAATTAATCGTTTATATTGATAAAGGCATACAAGAAAATTATCAAAATATCAGATTAAAATCTTTTACTACCCAAATAGGTTAATAAATTTAATCTTTTATATTACTCATTTTATTATTTTTATCTTCTCTTGAAGCAAAAAAATTCGCTAAAATAGGTCCTGAAACATTATGCCAAAAGCTGAATACAGCACTAGGTACAGCAGATACTGGATTGAAAAATGCTGTGGCAAGTGCCGCACCTAAACCAGAATTTTGCATTCCGACTTCTAAAGAGATTGCCTTACTGTCATATAAATTTAATTTAAGTATTTTAGCGATCCAAAAACCAATTAAATACCCGAAACAATTATGTAAAACAACAACTGCAAAAATAATTAAACCAGAGTCAATAATTCTATTTTTACTAACAGCAACTACTGCAGATAGAATTAAAACGATAGCAACCACAGATATTAAAGGCATACTTTGACTAATTTTAGCAACACTATGTTTAAAAAATGTTCTAATGATTAATCCCAAAAAAACTGGCAGTAAAACAATTTTAAGCACAGACACAAACATCGCTACGGCATTAATATCAATCCATTGACTAGCTAATAAATAAAATACTAAAGGTGTTAAAATTGGTGCTAATAATGTCGATAATGTTGTGCAAGCAAGAGATAATGCGGTATTTCCTCTTGCTAAATAAGTCATCACATTTGAAGATGTTCCTCCTGGACAAGATCCTACTAAAATAACCCCAACTGCTAATTCAGTCGGTAAAGAAAATATTTTTACTAAAATAAAAGCGACACTAGGCATCACTATAAATTGAGCAACTACACCGATAAAAACAGCTTTAGGATTTCTTATAACCTCAGAAAAATCTTTGAAAGTTAATGTTATCCCCATACCAAACATAACTATCCCTAAAAGATAAGGAATATAGTGTAAAAATGGAGAAAATAAACTTGGTAATTGATAAGCAAGAAAAGCAAAGAATAGTACCCAGAATGCAAAAGTTTTACTTAAAAAATGATTAAGTCTAATCAGTGTTTGCATAAATTATCCTTATTAAATTTTATTTATAGGAGAAATTATCCTAACAAAGGATTAAAATTTTGCAATAATAAGATAATTGATAAAATATATTGCTGCTATCTAATATCGCCTATTTAACTATACTAATCTGTTAAAAATATAGGCTTATAAAATAAAAAACGGTCACTAATAAAATATTAGTGACCGTTTTCTTTTAAGTTACAATTTTAAATAAAATTAGAACCTTAATGATAATTTTAAAAATTTAAAATTAGCGACGAAGACCTAAACGTTCAATAACAGATAAATAAAGATTACGATCTGTACGTTTTAAGTAGTCTAATAATTTACGACGGCGAGAAACCATACGTAATAAACCACGGCGACCGTGGTGGTCTTTCTTATGTACAGCAAAGTGCTGTTGTAAATGGTTAATTTGTGCAGTTAATAATGCAATTTGAACTTCTGAAGAACCAGTATCTTTCGCATCACGACCAAATTCAGCAACAATTTTTGCCTTTGCTTCTGCATTTAGAGACATAAATAACTCCTAGTTATAAGTTAAAATACATCGTTAGCCGATCTCTAATCCAGCTACGACAAGGAATCGGCATTGTAATAGTGAACCTTTCACTTTGCAAGCAAATTCCTTCTTAGAATTCAACTAATCTCATACCTATTTCCTAATACCATTTCTAATTTTAACTGTAATTGCCTTATTTGAGTGCGATCTAAGGCTTGACCATATTGATCAGTTAAAATAAAAAAATCCTCAACTTTCTCGCCATTAGTCGTAATTTGGGCATTAACCAAATTCAGTTTTTGTTGGCTAAAAATATCACTAATTGAAGCCAATAATCCCGGTTTATCTAAAGTAATGAGTTCTAATTCTGTTTGATCATTTCTTTCTGTTTGTAAAAAGCGTATTTGTAATGGTACATCAAAATGACGCAATCTGAGATCACAACGACTACTCTGCTTTGGTACAGCTTGTTTCCCCGTTAGTACAGCTTTTAGCGTCAACATAATTTGCTGTCTTCTTTCTTTCGTTGCTGGTACTCCACTAGCTTCAGTTACGATAAAACTATCAAAAACAACACCTAAACGATT
Source organism: Mergibacter septicus (assembly GCF_003265225.1). Lineage (NCBI taxonomy): Bacteria > Pseudomonadati > Pseudomonadota > Gammaproteobacteria > Pasteurellales > Pasteurellaceae > Mergibacter > Mergibacter septicus. The sequence continues at coordinate 824,649 of NZ_CP022013.1, forward strand.
AGTAATAATTTGTGCATTATGAATCAGGAAATTTTTAGCATCTAATGTTTTTACAACTTTATTAAATAAATTAGGCTGATCCTGACAATGAATAAAAATTTCAGTTGCACCTCGAGAAAAATGATTACTAACTAGAATGTGGAATTGTGTTTGTTCTAATAATACCTCTTTTTGATCGGAAGAACGTTCAATAGTTTGGCATAATGCCTGTGCATGCCAAGCTAATTGTTTTGGTGTATTACGTAAAAAATAATCATCTGGGCAATCCTGCCACAACGCATTCACATCACTTACTTTTATCTCACCATCAGCTAATTTCGTTTGGAGTATCTCTAATGCTTTTAAACGATGTTGTAAAACATATACTCGATTATCTAAAGGAATATTAATTCCTTGAGCTAGTTGTTGTGTGGTGTATTTATATAAAGTAGTGATTAAACTCCGTTTCCAACTATTCCATAATTTTGCATTTGTCGCACAAATATCAGCAACAGTTAAACAAACTAAATAATCTAAACGCTGTTGTGTTCTTACCATACTGGCAAAGCGTTGTACCACCATCGGGTCATGAATATCTCGCCTTTGAGCTATCGTTGACATTAAAAGATGATCTAATACCAGCCATGCCATCAATTTAGCCTCCCCTTCACTAAAACCATGTAACAACGCAAAATCATACACAGCTATTGCTCCATTTTCGGAATGATTACCACCTTGTCCTTTTGCAATATCATGAAATAAAGCGGCTAATAACAATAAGTTTTTATTTGGTAAGCTCGGATAAACTCGATGGCATAATGGATGTATTTCTGCATTTTCTGCTTCAACAAATTTTTCAAGTTTTAATAAAAGGCGAATAGTATGTTCATCCACACTATATTCATGAAAGAGATCAAATTGCATTAAACCAACAATATTTTTCCATTGTGGTAAATAAGCTTCTAATACACCGTAGCGATGCATTGGTACAATAGCACGAGTGATCACATTAGGTTTGGAAAATAACGCAATAAACTTTTCACGTGCAAGCGGAATATCAACTAAAAATTGCTGTTGTTTTAATAATGCTAAACGCAAAGCCCGTAACGTACTGGAATGAATATAAGCATTAGGAAAAGTGATAAGATGAGAAAAAAGATCTAAAATAATTTCAGGTTTCTTCTCAAAAAGATCTTTCTGCTTGATAGATATCCCCTCATTAATCAATTCAAAATGTTGATCAATATTTTGTGGTATCTCGTGATTATGCTGAGTAAGAAAATGTTCTTGATAATATAAAATCAAGACTTCACTTAATTGTATAACGGCTTGGGTATGACGAAAATATTCTTTCATCATCAATTCAACCGCACGATTTTGTTCTGTGGTTACTGTTGTATAACCTAATAATTCACTAATGGCTAACTGTCGATCAAATAATAGACGGTTATCGTAACGTTTTAATAATAAATGTAAGGCAAAGCGTATTCTAAAAAGAAAACGTTGACAACGCTCTAAGGCTTGATATTCCTCAGGATAAATAATCTTTGCAGACAATAACTGAGCAAAATTTTGTAGATTAAAACAACGTAGTGCAATCCAAGAAAAAAGATGTAGATCTCGCAAACCACCGGGACTGTATTTTAAATCAGGTTCTAAATTATAAGCTGTATTATGGTAACGTTGATAACGTTGCTCTTTTTCGGCTAATTTTGCTTGTACAAAAGCGGTCTTATCCCAAAAATCATCTTGTCTAACAGTTTGTACTAGTGTATCAAATAAAGTTAAATTTCCATTCAAAAAACGTGCTTCTAAAAGATTAGTTGCAATAGTGATATCCGTTTTTCCTTCACTTACACATTGTGCGATAGTTCTCACACTACAACCTATTTCAAAATGACAATCCCAAAGAAAATGAACAAAATTTTCTATTTTTTTTTGTAACTTAGGATCAGGTTCTTGTTCACATAAAATCAAGAAGTCTATATCAGACAAAGGGAACATTTCTTGCCGTCCATATCCCCCTACAACAATTAGGCTTGCACTACTTTCATTTAAATTAAACTGATACCATAGATGGTTTAATAAATGATCATAATATTGGGTACGACGAGCAAGTAATTGATAAATATCTGTGGTTTGAAACTCTGCTAACTCAGTTTGCTTTAAGTTTTGAAATATTTGCTTTACTTGTTGCACACTAAGAGGGTGATCAGCTAAAAATATTGATGTCTTTTGTTTCATTCTTAATCCTTAGATAAAGCAAAAATTATTCAACCAAGGAAAAATAATTCCTATACCACAAAGAGTAAATTTAAATTCATAGAATTTATTAACGAAAACGTGTAGAGAAAATGATGGACAAATTATCATCAATTTGATTATACCAATAAATAAAAAAATAAGCCCCAAAAGGGGCTTGTTTTTTTAAGATTTTATGAAAACTTATTGATTGTTGATTATATTGATAATAAGAATATTATTAACAATTAATCATAAAACGACTAATCTCGCCGAGTTTCTCTTCTTCCTCACGGATTGTCATAATTTCACATCCCGATTCAGTAACAACAATTTGATGTTCATATTGTGCAGAATGGCTACGATCTTTCGTTTTTACCGTCCAATTATCTCCCATTAAACGCACTTCTTTTTTACCAGCATTAATCATTGGTTCAATGGTAAAGACCATTCCGGGCTGCAATATCACACCACCATCATCAGCATAATAATGTAACACTTGTGGTTCACAATGGAATTGATCCCCTATTCCATGACCACAATATTCACGTACTACAGAAAAACCTTGTTTTTCAACAAATTGTTGAATACATTTACCAATTTCATTAAGACGAATTCCCGGTTTTACCGTTTTTAATGCAAGATATAATGCTTGTTGACTCACTTCACATAAACGGCGACTGCGAACTGGTACATCACCTACCAAATACATTTTTGAATTATCACCAAAATACCCATCTTTGATGACAGTTACATCAATATTAACAATATCACCATTTTTTAATTTTTTGCTTTCGCTTGGAATACCATGACAAACCACCTCATTAATTGAAATACAAGTTGATTTTGGAAATCCATGGTAATTTAAGCAAGCTGGAATAGCCTCTTGTTGGTTGACAATATAATCGTGGCAAATTTGATCTAACTCACCTGTTGTGATCCCTGCTTTTACATAAGGCTCTATCATCACCAGCACATCAGCAGCCAATTTACATGCAACTCTTAATTTTTCTAATTCCGCTTCTGTTCTTAAAGGAATTGCCATTTTCATCACCTTTTATACACAAAATTTGGGTTATGATAACATTATTATCTTTAATTCGCATTATTCTTAAAATTTCAATTTAAATTTATAAATAAAATGAATGATTTCTGATCGATTTAATGCTTAAAGATTGTAATGTTACCACCTTAGCAGTATATTAACTGATATTTTTGGATAGGCTTACATTGGTTGTTTAATACCAGAACACAATATCACTTATAAAACTAGCAGAGACTTTAAACACTATGAAGCAATGTCTATCAACCATATCTGTATCTTCGATTATTCAAGGTAAAAATTCACCTTTCATTTTATTCACAACACTCAACTTAATAACTATCTAAAAGGACTTTTTATGTTTGAACAAATTAAGCAAGCACCAGCAGATCCTATCTTAGGTTTAGGCGAAGCCTTTAAAGCTGATTCTCGTCCCAATAAAGTTAATCTTGGCATTGGTGTTTATAAAGATGCTCAAGGGCAAACTCCCATTATTAAAGCTGTCAAAGAAGCTGAAAAACGTCTGCTTGAGAATGAAACCAGTAAGAATTATTTAACTATTGATGGTATTGCTGAATTTAATATTCAAACACAAAAATTACTTTTTGGTGAAAATAGTACAATTATTACCCAAAAACGTGCAAAAACAGCACAAAGTTTAGGGGGAACAGGGGCATTGCGGATTGCTGCTGAATTTATTAAACGTCAAGTAAAAGCTAAAAATATTTGGATCAGTACCCCAACTTGGCCAAACCATAATGCTATTTTCAATAGTGTTGGTATTAATATTTGCGACTACCGTTATTATAATCAACAAAATCATAACTTAGATTGGGAAGGAATGTTAGCCGATTTATCCCAAGCCGAAGCAGGTGATGTCGTTCTTTTTCATGGCTGCTGCCATAATCCAACTGGTATTGACCCAACACCAGAACAATGGGCAATTTTAGCGAAAATGTCGCAAGAGAAAGGGTGGTTACCGCTATTTGATTTTGCCTACCAAGGTTTTGCCAATGGTTTAGAACAAGATGCAATAGGTTTACGTACTTTTGCTGCAAATCATCAAGAATTATTAATCGCAAGCTCATATTCAAAAAACTTTGGCTTATATAACGAACGAGTTGGTGCTTTCACTTTAGTAGCGGCAGATCAAGAAATTGCTGAACGTGCTTTTAGCCAAGTAAAAACTATTATCCGTACACTGTACTCTAACCCCGCATCTCACGGTGGTAGTGCGGTAGCCTTAGTGTTAGCAGATCAAGCATTAAAAACACAATGGCAAGCAGAATTAGATCAAATGCGAGATCGGATTAAATTAATGCGTCAAAAATTTGTTGAAGGACTAAAACGATATGGTGCAACCCAAAACTTTGATTTTATTATTCAGCAAAATGGCATGTTTTCGTTCAGTGGTCTAACCCCCGAACAAGTTGATCAACTAAAAACAGATTTTGCAATTTATGCTGTTCGTTCTGGTCGCATTAATGTTGCAGGAATTACTGAAGATAACCTTGATTATCTTTGTCAAAGTATCGTAAAAGTATTATAAATATCAGCTTAACATAAAAAACCGAAGTACTCCCCTTCGGTTTTTTATTTTTATCCTTAAAGATCTTTCAACATAAATGACTTACTATGACTTTTTAGCTCAGCAATGATATACTTTCACTTTTTATCATAAAAGGCACTTAGAGGTTTAAGTGTCATTAAAATCAGTTATTAATTACATCATAATTTTTCAATAACTATCGTTAATTATTAGAATAAATACTATGACTACTAGCTCAACTCAAGCACTCACCAAAAAACAAACTTATAACTTTAATAAATTACAGAAAAAATTACGCCGTGATGTTGGTAATGCTATTGCCGATTTTAATATGATCGAAGAAGGTGATCGAGTAATGGTTTGCTTATCTGGTGGAAAAGACAGTTACACCCTGTTAGATATTCTCCTTAATCTAAAACATAATGCCCCGATCAATTTTGAGATCATTGCAGTAAACCTAGACCAAAAACAACCCGGTTTTCCTGCCGAGGTCCTACCAACCTACCTTACGTCATTAGGTATTGAATTTAAAATTGTTGAAGAAAATACCTACGGCATCGTGAAAGAAAAAATCCCAGAGGGAAAAACAACTTGTTCGCTTTGTTCACGGTTACGCCGTGGCATTTTATATCGTACAGCAAGCGAATTAGGTGCAACTAAAATCGCTTTAGGACACCACCGTGATGATATGTTAGAAACACTCTTTTTAAATATGTTCTATGGTGGAAAAATGAAGAGTATGCCACCTAAGTTAGTGAGTGATGATGGTAAACAGGTGGTAATCCGTCCTCTCGCTTACTGTCGTGAAAAAGATATTATTAAATATGCTGAAGCAAAACAATTTCCAATTATTCCTTGTAATCTTTGTGGTTCACAACCTAACTTACAACGTCAAGTCATTAAAGAAATGCTACAAACTTGGGATCGCCAATACCCGGGGCGAATTGAAACGATGTTCAGTGCATTACAAAATATCGTGCCTTCACATTTATGCGATCCTACACTGTTTGACTTTAAAAACATTAAAGCAGGGCAAGAATTAGTTGGTGTTGAAGGCGATATTGCGTTTGACAAAATTGAATATTCAAGCTCACCATCACATAACCTCGATAGTTCAGCATTAAATATTGAGATCAAGCAGGTACAATAAAAAATGCAAAGCTGGCAACTTTACAAAATACAAATAAAACAATTAATTAAATTAGCTTATCCAATTTTAATCGCTCAAATAGTACAAAGTTTAATGGGGGTGATTGATGTCATTATGGCTGGTCGAGTGAGTGCAAAAGATATGGCAGCTATTTCTATTGGTACATCAATCTATTTTCCGCTGATCTTATTTGGGCAAGGCTTATTACTCGCTCTACCACCAACTATTTCTTACTTAAATGGTGCAGGTAAACGTGCTGAAATTGCACATCAAGTAAGACAAGGCTTGTGGATTGCTATCCCCATTAGCATTCCTCTCTTTTTGATTATTTATCATAGCCATTTTATTATTGATCTGATGAAAATGGATCAAACACTCGCCACTATCAGTGCCGACTATTTAAAATTTATGGCATTTGGGATCTTTCCTTATTTAATTGCTATTACTTTTCGAGGATTAAATGATGGCATTGCAAAAACCAAACCCGCAATGGTAATTGCCGCTATAAGCTTAATTCTCAATATTCCACTAAATTATGTTTTTATCTATGGTAAATTTGGTATCCCTGCTTTTGGTGGCGTTGGTTGTGGTATCGCTACTATGCTAATTTACTGGTTTCAAGCTAGCTTATTAATCCTTTATTGCTATAAAACACCGAATCAGAAAGATTTAAAAGTTTTTCAACCCATCATTGAAAAACCTGCACCACAAACCTTGCTTAAACTCTCACGTCTAGGGTTACCTATTGCTTTAGCAATTTGCAGTGAGGTCATTCTCTTTACGATTGTCTCTTTATTATTATCTCCGCTAGGTGCTGAAGTGGTTGCCAGCCACCAAATTGCACTTAATACCAGTTCATCAATCTATATCATTCCATTATCAATCGGAATGGCAACCACTATCCTAGTTGGGCAAAGTTTAGGTGAAAATAACCTCTTAAAAGCTCGACAATTTACCTTCTCTGCCCTTAGTTTAGGATTATTAATTACCCTAATCACTGCAGTATTGACCTTTTTCTTACGAGAAAAAATTGCATCAATTTTTGTTGATGATTTTGATGTGATTGCAATGGCGGCTTCTTTACTACTTTTTGCTGCGTTATACCAAGTTTTTGATACTACACAAGTAATTATCGGTGGAGTATTGCGTGGATATAAAGAAACAAAGCCCGTATTATGGATTTCAGTACTAGGGTATTTAGGCTTTGGTTTACCAGTCGGTTATCTATTAGCATTAACTGATCTGATTACCACACCACTTGCTGCCAAAGGTTTTTGGATCGGATTTGTACTCTGCTTAATTTTAGTATCAATTTTGTTATCTATTCGTCTCTACCGTTTACAACATTTACCTGATAAAGAGATCTTACTTCGTTTACAAAAAAGACAATAATAGTTAAAAATAATAGATAAAATGATGATTATAGTTATATAAAACAAACCGTCAAAAACTCACTAAATAAGGATCATTGATTTGCATACTACTAGTTCAACAAAATTAACAAATGCTATTATTATCACTGGCGCAGGGAAACGGATCGGCTTTGCATTAGCTCAACATTTAGTAAAAAGCTATCCGATTATTATCTCTTACCGTACTTTTTATCCAGAAATTGAACAATTACAACAACTAGGTATTACTTGCCTTCAAGCTGATTTTAGTCAGCTAGATGGCATCATGACTTTTATTGAACAAATTCAAACTCGCTGTCATAACCTAAAAGCAATCATTCATAACGCTTCAGATTGGGTTGCAGAACCAAAGGCAATATTATCAACCGATATAAAAAATAATTTACAAACTTTAGAGGCTCTATTTAACCAGCAATTTCAAATTCATACCAAACTGCCCTATCTATTGAACTTTCAGTTATCCCCTTTACTGCAAAACTATGCAACACAAACAGGATTAACTGCCGATATTATTCATCTAACTGATTTTGTGGCTGATAAAGGTAGTGCCAAACACCTTGCTTATGCAGCAAGCAAAACGGCTTTAGAAAATTTAACACGCTCTTTTGCTAGTCGTTTTGCACCCTATATTAAAGTCAATAGTATCGCCCCAGCCTTAATTGCTTTTAATCCACAAGATGATCAAGCCTATCGTCAAAAAGCATTAACAAAATCACTGATGCAAAAATGTGGTGGTTATCAAGAGGTATGTTTAGCAGTTGATTATCTACTCAACAGTCAATATGTAACAGGTGAATCTTTACCAATTAACGGCGGGAGAGGGTTAAAATAACCCTCGAAAAATTTCGCTTAAACCTCCTCTCCCAAACCAAAACGAATTTTGGTTGCAAAACGTTCTTCGTCAACCAAAAAAGCATCGTGTCCAAAATCAGAGCTTATTTCATAATAAGCTAATTCCACTCCTGCTTGCTGCAACTGATCTCGACTTTTTTGCATTTCATTCAATTTAAATAATTGATCGGTAGTCACTGCCACTAAGGTATAGCGTGCTTTAATTTGTCTTAACGCTTGTTGTAAATTGTCAAATCCAATCGCAGGATCAAAAAGATCTAATGCTCGTAACAGTTGAAGATAGCTATTTGCATCAAAACGGCTTAAAAATTTTTGTCCTTGGTAACTTAAATAAGACTCAACTTGAAAATAATCACCCAACAGAGCAGTATCCTGTTTTACTGCTCGTCCAAACGCTTTCGCTAACTGTTTATCAGTACGATAAGTCAACATTCCCAACATTCTTGCTGTTGCTAAGCCTTTATTAGGTGGTGATTGGTGATAATAATCTCCCCCATTAAAATTAGGATCCTGTACAATAATTTGCCGCATTACATGATTAAAGCCTATCGCTTCAGGACTAAAATGTAACGAAGAACAAAGATTAATTACATTACTGACAAAATCAGGATAACTAATCGCCCATTGTGTTGCTTGCATACCACCAAAAGATCCACCAACAACAGCGTGTAAATGTGGAATATTTAAACAATCTAGCAATGCTTTCTGTACTTGTACAATATCTCGAACTGTAATTTGCGGGAAGCGTGAACCATAAGGGCGTTGATCCTCTGGGTGTAGGGAAGATGGCCCTGTCGTACCTTTACACCCCCCCAATACATTACTACAAATCAAAAAATATTTTTCAGGATCTAATGCTCGTCCTTTACCAATAAACTGCTGCCACCAACCTTGCTTACCTTGTTTTAGTTCAAAATCAGCATAATAAGGTTCCGCATCTCCTGTTAAAGCGTGGCAAAGTAAAACGGCATTATTGCGTTGAGGATTTAATTTTCCATAAGTTTGATACGCTACCTGAATCTGCTGTAATTGACCACCTAATGATAAAATAAGCGGATTTTCAACAAAAAGTGTCATCTGTTTTGGCATAAGACTTTCCATAATTAAGTAATTTTTATTGCCAGCATAGAAGTCTAGACTTCTAAAATTGTCAAATAAAATTAACAGTTTTCATCTGAAAGTCAAGAAAAAATAGCCATCTAAACATCTAGAATGATAAAACTACTAAATATAGGTAATAAATGTGAATAAATATAGTCTGAGCATGACGCTATCTTTTCAAAATAAAAGAAATATTTACAAAATTGTTTTTAGGAAAATAGCATTGATTTTTTCATTTTACCCTTTATCCTATAAAAATCTCTTAACATTAATGGAATATATTATATGACTCACTATCCAATTAAAGGTGCTATCGCAATGGTTTCAGCTGGGGTATTTTTTGCTGTCATCAATACCCTCACCCCTTTGCTTAGTCAAACATCTAATATCGCCTCAACCAATGTTGCCCTCTATCAATATCTAATCGCTTTGGTTTTTCTCTTACCTAGTTTGCTTAAAAATACCAGTAGTTTAAAGACACACTATTTTCTCTGGCATTTATTAAGGGTTTTTCTATCTGTTATCGGTATTCAATGTTGGGTAAGTGCCCTAACACACGGTATTCCGATTTGGCAAGGCATTGCTCTTTTAATGACTTCACCATTATTTGTTATCATCGGTTCAGCTATCTTCCTAAAAGAAAAAGTGGATACAAAACGCTGGCTAGCAACCGCTTTTGGTTTTACTGGTGCAATGCTTATCTTAGAACCTTGGTCTGATAAATTTCAATGGCTCAGCCTATTACCCGTATTAGCAGCCTTTTTCTGGGCGGCTTATTCGGTGATGGTAAAAAAACTTTCAGCTAATGACTCTCCTACGACTATGGTTGCCTATCTCTTTATCTTAATCACACCGTTTAATTTTATTATCGGTTTTAAAGATCTCGCTTTTCCAACTTCAATCGAATTAGGTTATTTACTTTTACTAGGTTTCTTAACTGCTTTAGCACAATTAGCGATTGCAAAAGCATATAGCTATGCAGATGCTTCCTATTTGCAAACATTTGATTTTTTTAAATTACCTTTAAATGTTTTTGCTGGCTGGTTGGTCTTTGAATGGGTACCACCGGGTCGTCTCTGGTTAGGGGCTGCAATTATTATTGCCGCAACAATCTACATTACTCGAGAAGAAAGTCGTGATAAATTTGTGGAACAGAAAAACTAATCCTTTCGTTCCTTCTGTATCACCAGTGAGATATAAATAAACCTAATGGTAAATCAACAATTTAAACCCCCAGTTAATACAACTGGGGAAAATAACGTGCGATATTATTCTTTTCTTCAAGCTTTAAAATTTACGCTAAAAATCATCTTACTTATTCTAGGGCTGAGTGTTGTTATCGCCATTCTCATCAATTTCTATATTAGTTGGTCAACCCGAGAACAAATCTATATTCAACTCGAAAATACACCATATCGTCCCTATGCTATTGTCCTCGGAACAGCAAAATATAGTATTAATAATGGAATTAATCCGTTTTATCACCATCGGCTACTTTCTGCCTATCAACTCTTTACTCAGAAAAAAGTCGATCATCTACTTTTAAGCGGTGATAATCGTACCATTCGATATAATGAACCCAAAAGTATGTATCAAGATCTACAAAAAATGGGAATTCCCTTCTCTGCAATGACATTAGATTTTGCTGGATTTAGAACCTTAGATTCTGTTATTCGTGCTAAAAAAATCTTTCAAGCCGAACCTTTTACGCTGATTAGCCAAAAATTCCACTGCGAGCGAGCTTTATTTATTGCAAATTATCATCATATCAATGCGATCTGTTTCGCTACACCAACACCAGTAGGCTATCAACAGGTGCAGATACGGGAATTTTTTGCTAGAATACGAGCTGTTTGGGATGTTTTAACCAATAAAGAACCTTATTATCTCGGTAAGCCAGAACCTTTACCAACACCACAAGTTCTCAATAAAGACGAGTAAAATAAGTGCTAACTATTGTTATCTTTTTGAGAAAAAACGATAATAGCCAATCAATTTTTTAACCATAACAATCTTTATGATCGAGTATATATTACTAATAATCAGTACTGCTCTGATTAATAATTTTGTATTAGTCAAATTTTTAGGGCTATGTCCATTTATGGGGGTTTCAAAAAAAGTTGAAACCGCAATAGGAATGGGGCTAGCAACTACCTTTGTTTTAACTGTTGCATCACTATGTAGCTATTTAGTTGAACACTACTTATTAATGCCTTTTAACGCTGGCTTTTTGCGAACATTAGTCTTTATATTGGTAATTGCTGTTGTTGTACAATTTACCGAAATGGCTATCCATAAAAGTAGTCCTTCGCTTTATCATTTATTAGGTATTTTCTTACCCTTAATTACCACTAATTGTGCCGTTCTTGGCGTTGCACTTTTAAATACAAATTTAGGACATAATTTACTACAATCTATTCTATATGGCTTTAGTGCTGCTTTTGGATTTTCATTAGTTTTAGTTTTATTCGCTGCAATGCGAGAAAGATTAGAAGCTGCTGATATACCTGTTCCATTTCAAGGAGCATCGATCGCTTTGATTACCGCTGGTTTAATGTCAGTCGCATTTATGGGTTTTAGTGGTTTGGTGAGAGTCTAATGTCTTGGCTATTACAACTTCCAGCAATTTATCTTGTTATTTTATTTATTGCACTCCTTGCACTTATTTTTGGTGCTATTCTCGGTTTTGCTTCAATTAAATTGAAAGTAGAAAGCGATCCTATGATCGATCGTATTGATGCTCTTTTACCCCAAAGCCAATGTGGACAATGTGGTTATCCCGGTTGCCGCCCTTATGCCGAAGCAGTTGCAAATGGCGAACAAATCACAAAATGTGTACCCGGAGGACAACCCTTAGTAGAAAAATTAGCAGATTTACTCGGTGTTGAAGCTCCACAGGGAGATTTTGAGCAAACACCTGTTGATAAAGTTGCAATTATTGATGAAAGTATGTGTATTGGTTGCACTAAATGTATTCAAGCCTGTCCAGTTGATGCGATTATTGGTGCCAATAAAGCAATTCATACTGTTATTCCCGATCTCTGTACAGGTTGCGAATTATGCGTACCACCTTGCCCAACAGACTGTATTACAATGAAAGTAGTTCCTCAAACCTTAAATCAATGGAATTGGAAATTTAATCCCGATCTGATCATTCCAATTTTAGAAAAACAACCTACTTCACTCCAGCGGAGGGAAAATGACTGATATTCTCGCTCGCTTGCAACTAAACCGACTTTGGGATTTTCCCGGTGGTATTCACCCTCCAGAGATGAAACAACAATCAAATGGTTCCGTATTATCCCGCGTAGCAGAACCCTCAACTTACTATTTGCCTTTACAACAACACGCTGGTAACGCAGGAATAGTATTAGTAAAAGCGGGAGATTATGTTTATAAAGGGCAAGCTTTAACCCAAGGGGAAGACTATCGCACTCTACCTATTCACGCTCCTACCTCAGGGACAATTATAGGATTAAAAGATATTGTTGCTCCTCATCCGTCTGGGCTTACTGAACCAATGCTAGTGTTAGAAGCTGATGGTAAAGATCAATGGCGAGAACAATATCCAGTTAAAGATTTTTTAACACTAACTCCACAGCAAATTCTGGAAAAAATTTATCAAGCAGGTATTGCTGGGCTTGGTGGTGCAGTGTTTCCAACAGCAGCGAAATTGCACAATGGTGAGAATAAAATTAAATTACTCATCATCAACGCTGCCGAATGTGAACCTTATATCAGTTGTGACGATCGTTTAATGCGAGATTGTGCCTCTGAGATCATTGAAGGAATTAGAATTTTACGCTACTTACTACGTCCCGAACAGGTCATTATTGCCATTGAAGATAACAAACCCGAAGCAATTCAAGCCCTCCAAATTGCTTTACAAGGCGCCAATGATATTGAGATTAAAGTTATCCCAACCAAATATCCATCTGGTGCGGCAAAGCAATTAATTCAGATCCTAACAGGTTTAGAAGTACCAAAAGGGCATCATGCTTCAAGTTTAGGTATTCTAATGCAAAATATTGCAACAACTTTTGCCATAAAACGTGCAATTATTGATGATGAACCCTTAATTGAACGAGTTGTAACCTTAACAGGCGATAAAATCCCTCAACCTCGTAATCTATGGGTACGATTTGGCACGCCAATTTATCATTTATTACAACAAGTTAACTATCAATATGATGCTCGCTTCCCTGTTTTTATGGGAGGACCTATGATGGGATTTATTCTGCCCGATTTAAACGCTCCTGTAACTAAAGCAACTAACTGTTTAATTGCACCAGATCATTTTGAATATAGTCCACCTGCGGCAGAAAGAAATTGTATCCGTTGTTCATCTTGTTCTGATGCTTGCCCAGTGCAACTCCTACCCCAACAACTCTATTGGTTTGCTCGTAGCGAAAATCACGAAAAGGCAAAAGAATATTCGATTAAAGAGTGTATAGAATGTGGTATTTGTGCTTACGTCTGTCCAAGTAATATCCCTCTAGTTCAATATTTCCGTCAAGAAAAAGCAAAATTAACCGTCATTGAACAAAAAGCACGTTCAGCAGAAGCGGCTAAACAACGTTTTGAAGCACGGCAAGCAAGATTAGATCGTGAAAAATTGGCGAGAGAACATCGTACTCAACAAGCTGCAGCACTTCGCCGTGCTGAAATAGCAAAACAGCAAGGTATTGATCCTGTTCAAGCCGCCCTTGAACGTTTAAAAGCCAAAAAAACTGTAATTCAACCTCAACCAATAGCAACTAATCTCAATGCAAAAGGTGAATTAGTACCTGACAATAGTGCGATAATGGCGGAACGAAAAGCTCGCCGTCTTGCTCGTCAACAAGCAATAAAAGATAATTCAGAAACAACACCACAAACAAATACAACAGTTGTAGATAACTCCACTGCTGCTAATCCAGAACAACCGCTTGATCCAAGAAAAGCAGCGATTGCTGCAGCAGTCGCTCGTGCAAAAGCAAAAAAAGCACAACAACAACTAAATTTATCTACGTATTCTCATCGTGATAACGAAGGAGACACAAATGTTTAAAATAGCGAGTTCACCACATACTCATTCAAATAACCTCACAAGCCGAATTATGTTGTGGGTGATGATTGCAATGCTACCTGCAATTGCAGTACAAACCTATTTCTTTGGCTTTGGAACATTAATTCAAATTAGTTTAGCACTCGTTTTTGCCTGTGGTTTAGAATGGTTGGTAACTCGCTTACGCCAAAAATCATCTTGGTTTTATCTTTCTGATTTAAGTGTCGTCTTAACTGCTTTAATTCTCGCAGTATCTATTCCGCCCTATGCACCATATTGGATTATTTTAGTCGGTACTTTTTGTGCGGTAATTTTAGGCAAACACGTCTATGGTGGACTGGGACAAAATTTATTTAATCCAGCTATGGTTGGCTATGCAATTTTATTAGTTTCATTTCCAGTACAAATGACCGCTTGGGTGCCAGCAAATCCTCTTTTACTTGAACCTATCTCTTTTCACGATGCTTATTTATTGATCTTTAAAGGATTGAGTAGCGATGGTTATTCTTTACATCAAATAGCCACCTCAATTGATGCGATTTCACAAGCAACACCACTAGACAGTGTTAAAACAGGTATAAAAAAAGGACTGACTTTAAGTGAGATTTCTCAATCTCCACTCTTTACTCAAAATGGTTTAACTATTCATTTAGGGATCTTATTTTCACATATGGCAGGACTAGGTTGGTGGCAGATTAATTTTGCTTTTCTCATTGGTGGAATATTTCTAATCTGGAAAAGAATCATCCATTGGCAAATTCCAACTGCTTTTTTAGTCACTTTTGCCCTATTAACTACGCTAACTTGGCTGATTGAACCAAATCGTTTTCCTTCTCCTCTTTGGCAGTTATTTAGTGGTGCAACAATGTTTTGTGCATTTTTTATCGCCACAGATCCTGTTACTGCTTCAATCACGCCAAAAGGAAAACTCATTTTTGGTGGTTTAGTTGCATTATTACTTTATGTTATTCGTTGTTATGGTGGCTATCCTGATGGTGTTGCATTCTCTATCTTATTAAGTAATATTTGTGTTCCTTTGATAGATCACTATACTCGCCCACGCATCTATGGTCATTAGAATTGAGCTCAAAATAGTGAAGGAATAAATAATGAATATCAATATTCGCAAAACGACCATTAAATATGGCTTGATCCTAGCGTTAGTTGCATCAATTTGTGTTTCGATTAGCTCACTTGTTTATTTTCTTACCAAGGGAAAAATAGAACAAGATTTAATCAAACGGCAACAGATGTTACTCGCCCAAGTTATTCCGGCAGATTATGCAGATAATGATCTGCAACAAAGTTGTTATCAACCGATAAAAAATACAAATTTATCTTATATCAAACATATCTATTTAGCACAAAAATCAGGTAAAACAACAGCTTATGCAGTAGAAACTATTGCTCCTGATGGTTATTCTGGTGATATTAGATTATTAATTGGCATAACACCTCAAGGTAAAATATTAGGTGTACGTACGTTAGAACATTATGAAACACCGGGATTAGGCGATAAAATTGATTTACGCATTTCTGACTGGATCTTAAATTTTACGAATAAAATCTTTGATCCTAAAAATACAAAAATATGGGCTGTAAAAAAAGACGGCGGTGAATTTGATCAATTTACTGGTGCGACTATCACCCCTAGAGCCGTGGTGAATGCAGTTAAATACACAGCGGAAACAATGCTAATCCGCTATCCAACACTCCAACAAGAAGCCCTACAACCTTGTCAAAGGTAGTTTCAGAAAAGGTAATGGCTATGCAAATAAAACATATCGAAATTAAGGATATTACCCTTGAATCACAACCTACCACCTCAACGACCGAAGCTTCCATCTGGAAAACGCTGTTGTTACAAGGTGTCTGGAAAAATAATGCGACATTAGTGCAGTTACTTGGATTATGTCCTTTATTAGCGGTATCAAATACCGCTACCAATGCTTTAGGTCTAGGTTTAGCAACAATGATCGTATTAATCTGTACAAATAGCATTGTTTCACTTTGTCGAAAAATTGTGCCGAAAGAAATTCGTATTCCAATTTATGTTATGATCATTGCAACCACAGTAACCGCAGTCCAACTTTTAATGAATGCTTATACCTATCCGCTTTATCAGGCATTAGGGATTTTTATTCCTTTAATTGTAACTAACTGTATCATCATTGGGCGAGCGGAAGCCTACGCCTCGAAAAATACAGTGATGCTTGCTGCATTTGATGGCTTTGCTATGGGACTAGGTATGTTACTAACGTTGGTGATACTAGGTTCTTTGCGTGAAATAATTGGTAAAGGAACGCTCTTTACTGGATTAGATCAATTACTGGGAAGTTGGGCAGAACATTTCCACTTAACCTTATTTCATACTGATAGCAAATTTTTACTCGCAATTCTTCCTCCTGGAGCATTTTTAGGATTAGGAATATTGCTTGCACTTAAAAATATGATCGATCATAAAAAGAATAGGCTTTAATAATTATGAATAAACAAAAAAGGATCGAAATCTTAACACGTTTGCAACAACAAAATCCTCATCCAACTACCGAGTTAAACTACAACTCAGTTTTTGAATTATTGATTGCAGTGATCCTCTCTGCACAAGCAACAGATGTTGGCGTCAATAAAGCCACTGCTAAGCTTTTTCCTGTTGCTAACACCCCACAAGCAATTCTTGATCTGGGTATAGATGGATTAAAAAGCTATATCAAAACTATTGGTTTATACAACAGTAAAGCAGAAAATATTATCAAAACCTGCCGTGATTTAATTGAAAAACACCAAGGTGAAGTACCTCAAACTCGATCTGAACTTGAAGCACTCGCTGGTGTTGGGCGAAAAACAGCGAATGTTGTTCTCAATACAGCTTTTGGGTTACCAACCATCGCAGTCGATACGCATATTTTTCGTGTATCTAACCGTACTAATTTTGCCCCGGGTAAAAATGTCGTTGAAGTGGAAGAAAAGCTCAATAAAGTTGTACCCGATCAGTTTAAAGTAGATGTTCACCACTGGCTCATACTTCATGGACGTTATACTTGTATCGCTCGCAAACCTCGCTGTGGGGCTTGCTTAATTGAAGATTTATGCGAATACAAAGATAAAACGGAAATCTAAATACCCCATTTCTATTTTTAACAAGGTGCAAATTCCTTATTTGCACCACCATTTTTTATTGATAGGTTATCTATGACAACAAAAAAACAACGACAAACCTGGTCGAGTAAATTAACTTACATTTTAACAGTTGCTGGTGCTACTGTTGGCTTTGGAGCAACTTGGCGTTTTCCCTATTTAGTCGGAGCGAACGGCGGTGGCGCCTATGTTTTACTTTTCTGTATTGCAATGCTTTTAATCGGTATTCCAATGATTTTAGTTGAAAATGTGATCGGTCGTCGAATTAGAGTCAATGCAATAGATGCTTTCAGTGGAACAACAAATGGGCAAGCAATAGCCAAGTATTGGAAAATTATTGGCTATCTGGGATTACTCGGTGCATTTTGCATAATGTCATACTATATGGTACTTGGCGGCTGGGTAGTTAACTATATCGTGAGCCTTATCGATGGAACACTCAATGTAAGCAATCCTCTTACAGCTAGCCAAACAAAAAACTTTTTTACTCAAAGTATTACCTCTCAACCTTGGCTTATTTGTTTCTATACTTTTTTATTTGTCTTTGCTAACTATATTATTCTAGTCAAAGGGGTGATTGATGGTATTGAAAAATCAGTGAAATACCTTATGCCCCTCCTCTTTATCTTCTTAATTTGTATGGTGATACGCAATATTACTTTACCCGGTGCTTGGGAAGGTATTCGTTTTTATCTTCAACCTGATTTTAGTAAAATAACCCCTAAATTATTTATTTTTGTCTTAGGGCAAGTCTTTTTCGCTCTCAGTCTTGGTTTTGGTGTCATCATCACCTTATCAAGCTATCTCAATAAAGGCGAAAACCTAGTACAAACAGCAATTATCACAGGTTTTACTAATACTATCATCGCCGTTCTCGCTGGTTTTATGATATTCCCTTCTCTATTTAGTTTTGGCATAGCACCAAATTCAGGACCTACTTTAGTATTCCAAAGTTTACCTATTGTATTTTCGAATATGTGGGCAGGAAAAATATTTGCGATCATATTTTTTACTTTATTACTGATTGCCGCATTAACTACTTCATTAACTATTTATGAAGTACTAATTACGGCACTGCAAGAAAAAACTAAAATGAACCGCCGTCTAGCAATTCTATTCGTTTTAGGTTCAATTTTTATCTTAGGAAATATTCCCGCTATCTTAAGTTATGGTCCGTGGCATCATATTTCTATTTTCGGACAGAATATTTTCGATGCTTTTGATTTTCTCAGTGGTAATATTCTCTTTATGTTAACCGCTTTAGGTTGTGCGATTTTTGTTGGTTTTGTAATCAAAGAAGAAGCAAAACAAGAATTACGTCTTTCCCCTAATTCCCGCTTTGCAACTATTTGGTTTAACTATGTTAAATATATTGTCCCACTTATTATTTTCACTATATTTATTAGTAATTTAATTTAAAATCAAAATAGCCCATTCTCTACTGGGCTATTTTATAAATAACACTAAAATTTAAAATATTTTTAATTCACTCAAACTTAATCTCTAAGAGTAAAACCTGCTTTCTTATACTCATAAGCTATTAAAAAATACAATTAAAATGTCGAATAATAAATTTATTGCAATAAAAAAGGATGCTTAAGCATCCTTTTTTATCTTAATCTAAAATTAAAGCGCTGATTTTGCTTTTTCAACTAAAGCAGCAAACGCAACTTTATCAAATACTGCGATATCAGCTAAGATCTTACGGTCAATTTCAACAGATGCTTTTTTCAAACCATTGATAAAACGGCTGTAAGATAATCCATTTTGACGAGCTGCTGCATTGATACGTGCAATCCATAATTGACGGAATTGACGTTTACGTTGACGACGGTCACGATAAGCATATTGACCAGCTTTGATCACTGCTTGGAATGCAACACGATATACACGAGAACGTGCACCATAATAACCTTTAGCCGCCTTAAGCACTTTCTTATGACGAGCTCTTGCGATAACACCACGTTTTACACGGGCCATAGGAATCTCCTTTGTCTATATTTTAAATAATCTATAACTAAACGTTGCAAAAACCTAGTGGCTTATGCGTATGGTAAACAAGCTACTACTAAAACCTGATCAGCTTTAGCAACCATTGATTTATGGCGTAGATGACGTTTACGCTTAGTTGTTTTCTTAGTCAAAATATGACGTAAGTGAGATTGTTTACGTTTAAAACCGCCAGAAGCTGTTTTTTTAAAGCGCTTTGCAGCACCACGTACTGTTTTAATTTTAGGCATGAGAATTTAACTCCGCATTGTTACTCTGTTAATCAATAACAGAAAGTTTACTCAACTAATAACTAGGCGAACTAAGATAAGATAAAATTTATCTTAATCTAGCTACTTGAATTGCACTAATTATTTCTTTTTAGGGGCAAGTACCATAACCATTTGTCTTCCTTCAATTTTTGAAGGTGATGATTCAACAACTGCTAAATCTGACAAATCAGTTTTGATACGTTCCAACATTTCGATACCAATTTGTTGGTGAGCCATTTCACGGCCACGAAAACGTAGCGTAATTTTGGTTTTATCCCCATCTTCTAAGAAGCGAATCAGGCTGCGTAGTTTTACCTGATAATCGCCTTCATCAGTACCGGGACGGAATTTTATTTCCTTCACCTGCACAACTTTTTGCTTTTTCTTCTGCTCTTTTGCAGTTTTGCTCTTTTCATAGAGGAATTTACCGTAATTCATAATACGGCAAACTGGAGGTTCTGCATTAGGGCTAATTTCTACTAGATCAAGATCGGCTTGCTCTGCCATATCTAATGCTTGTTGAATACTTACAATTCCCGCTTGCTCACCATCTTGGTCTATCAAACGGACTTCTTTCACCCGAATTTCATCATTAATACGGTTCGGGCGATTCGCTTGAACACGTTTTGCAGTTTTAATAATCTTATTCCTCTACAAATGCTAAAAAGAAGATCATCTGCATCAAATGCAGATGATTATATATACGATATAACCCTAATCTTAGGACGGCGGAATTTTATAGGATTTTTTTTAACTATGCAAGTATCTTAAACTGTTTTATTTTTATTAAAATCTTATTTGGCATTATTAAACATAAAATAACTTGCAAATTAATTTCACAATTTAATTGTTTTCAAATCAATATAGCTCAGAAAAATATCTAAATAAATTCGCTTATTATTCAAGATAGATTATTAATTATTTAAATATACAATATTTTTATATTTTCTTACTATTTATCTCTGATAATAGATAGTAAAAAATGACTATTTCAAATGACCAACTCAAATAATACTAAAAAAGCTTAAAAAAATATTATTTCAATATAAATAAAGGCAGAAAATTTTCTGCCTTTATTTTATTGATGATTATTCTTCATTAAGTAATTTTAGTTCTCGATTTTTTACTTGAGTTTTTAGGCATGCTAAAAATTCATCGATAGTAAAACTACCTAAGTCTTGCCCTTTGCGAGTGCGAACAGCAACTTTACCTGCTTCAATCTCTTTATCACCACAAACTAGCATATATGGTACACGGCGAAGGGTGTGTTCACGAATTTTAAAACCAATTTTTTCATTACGTAAATCTGATTTTACCCGTAAACCTGCATCACTCAATTTTTTTGTTACCGCTTGTACATAGTCGGCTTGACTATCAGTGATATTCATAACAACCGCTTGCGTTGGTGCTAACCAAGTTGGGAAAAACCCTGCATATTCTTCTGTAATGATACCGATAAAACGTTCTAATGAACCTAAAATCGCACGATGAATCATTACTGGTGTTTTACGTTCATTATCTTCAGCAACATAAGAAGCATTTAAACGCCCCGGTAATGCAAAATCTAATTGGATTGTACCACATTGCCATTCACGTTCTAAACAATCTCTTAATGCAAACTCAAGTTTAGGCCCATAAAATGCGCCTTCACCTTCTTGAATCTGATACTCAAGATTATTATGTGCTAATGCTGCAGCTAAGCTCGCTTCAGCTCGATCCCACATTTCATCTGAACCAATTCGTTTTTCTGGACGAGTAGATAATTTCACCTCAATATTAGAAAAGCCGAAAGTGCTATATACATCATAAACCATCTTAATACAGCTTGTAACTTCACTCTCTATTTGATCTTCGGTACAGAAAATATGTGCATCATCTTGAGTAAAGCCTCTCACTCGCATTAAGCCATGAAGTGAACCTGATGGTTCATTACGATGACAAGAACCAAATTCTGCCATACGCAGTGGTAAATCACGATAAGATTTTAATCCCTGATTAAAGATCTGTACATGCCCCGGACAATTCATTGGTTTAATAGCATATTCACGATTTTCCGATGATGTAGTAAACATCAGATCACCGTAATTTTGCCAATGCCCTGTTTTTTCCCATAACACACGATCCATCATAAATGGACCTTTCACTTCTTGATAATCGTATTCTTTTAATTTAGTCCGAACAAAGGTTTCTAATTCACGGAAAATTGTCCATCCATCATTATGCCAGAATACCATTCCCGGTGCTTCTTCTTGCATATGATATAAATCTAATGCTTTCCCAATCTTACGATGATCACGCTTTGCTGCTTCTTCTAAACGTTGGAGATAAGCAGCGAGTTGTTTTTTATCCGCCCAAGCTGTTCCATAAATTCGTTGTAACATTTTATTATTACTGTTACCACGCCAATATGCACCTGCAATTTTTTGTAATTTAAAATGATGACAAAAACGCATATTCGGTACATGAGGTCCACGGCACATATCAATATATTCTTCATGATGATATAACGCTGGCGTTGCTGTTTTTTCAATATTTTCATCTAAAATAGCTAATTTATAATCTTCGCCACGTGCCGCAAAAGTATCTCTCGCTTCCTGCCAAGTAACAGGTTTTTTGATTACATCATAATTTGTTTTTGCTAACTCAAGCATACGTTTTTCAATTTTTTCAATATCGTCTTGAGTTAATGAGTGTTCTAGATCAACATCGTAATAAAACCCATTGTCAATCGTTGGACCAATTGCCATTTTTACATTTGGATATAGTTGTTTAATCGCATGACCTAGTAAATGAGCACAAGAATGGCGAATAATTTCTAAACCATCTTCATCTTTGGCTGTAATAATTTCTAAGTGGCAATCTTCGGTAATTAGATCACAAGCATCTTTACGTTCACCATTTACTCGTCCAGCGATACAAGCTTTTGCAAGACCACTACCAATACTTGCTGCTACTTCAAGAATTGAAATAGGTTGTTCAAATTGACGTTGAGAACCGTCAGGTAAAGTAATAATAGGCATTAATTTTTTCCTTACAGTGGTAACCCATACTAGAGGTTACTTGTTATTAACAAATCACTATTCCCTGTAAAATAAAAAGATACGGTAAAATACTATCTTGACAAGCTTATTACCGTATCAATGACTACTGAATATAAAAAGGGAAATAATCAAACAAAGTACGATCTTTCGATCAAGTCCATTTTTATAACACCTACAATGTGTCATAGAAATGAGCTTGCCATTCTAACATAGTAAAATAGCAACTTCAGCTACAAAAGTTTAAATTTTAAACTAATGTTTAAAAACTTTTGGCTTAAACCCTTGTTCTTGTAAATAAAGAACTTGTAATTTACTCATTACACCACGATCACAATAAAGCAGATAATTCTTACTTTGATCTAAGTTTGCATATTGAGTTGATAATCGATAGAAAGGCATTTCAATCACCTTCGCTCCTTCGATTCTTAATGGTTTTTCATCACATTCTTCTGGGCTACGAATATCAAGAATAACATCATTCTCACCCAATACAGCTGATTCTTCAACTTCAACAATATCTTGAGCCGTTTGCTCTGCAATTTGTCGAATATCTAAATAGGTCGCTTGTTGCACTACTTCATCTAGCAAATCAAAATTAAAATTTTGTTCTTCTTGTTCAATACGAGATTTAACCGCTTTCACAGTTGGATTTTTTGAAATCACTCCACAAAATTCTGGCATTGATTTTGCTATATCATCAGTGCCAATCTCTTTAGCCATTGCAATAATTTGCTCTTTATCATGAGTAATTAAAGGGCGTAATACTAAACTTTCAGCTGCTTGATCAATTAAACGTAAATTAGTTAAGGTCTGGCTAGATACCTGCCCTAATGCTTCTCCAGTAACAATAGCTTGAATACCAAAACGCTCTGCGACTTTAGATGCGGCTCGCACCATCATTCGTTTTAATATGACCCCCATTTGTCCATTGTCAATTTTTTCTAAAATCTCAGCGACAATAGGTTCAAAATTTATTGCAACAAAGCGTACTTTATGCGAGCCACTATATCGTTGCCAAATATGATAAGCCATCTGTTTTACGCCAATTTCGTGGGCAGAACCACCTAAATTGAAGAAACAATAATGTACTCGACAACCACGACGAATCAACATATAACTAGAAACCCCCGAATCAAATCCACCTGAAATCAAGGATAAAACATCTTCTTGTGTCCCAATCGGATACCCACCTAACCCTTGATGGCGTTGTTTAATCAATAGCATCTGATTCTGTTCTATATCAATACGTACTGTTACATCTGGTTTAATTAAACGCACCTTAGCACTTTCAATATGCTGATTTAGACCACCACCGATATAACGTTCCGCTTCAATTGAGGTAAAATCATGTTTTCCTTTACGCTTTACTCTGACACAAAATGTTTTATTCTCTAATTCATCTCTTACTTGCTGAAGGGTATGTTGAAAAATATCGTGTAGTGTTGTGAACGTTTTTTCCTCAACTTCTAGAAAATGATGAATACCGGGGATACATTGTAAGGTTTCAATTAATACTTGACGATTATTTTCATCCTTAGAACGTACTTCGATATAGTCCCAATGACGAACTACAGCGACACTCTCATCACATTTCTTTAAAACATTACGAATATTTCCCGTTAAAATTTTAACAAAGCGTTTCCGAACGGATTCGCTTTTAATCATAATTTCAGGAAAAAGTTTAATTACAAATTTCATATGTCACTTTAACTTATTTAGTAATAAAAAATTGAAATATTATACACTAAAATTGATAAAAAAGCAGAATCTTCAAGAAGATAGGAGATTAACATTCAAACATAAAACGACATTTAATCTCCTAATTGATAAACAAATGTTTAGACACGTCGAGCTTGCCAGAATACTTTTTTCCAGTAACTATTATTCAAAGATGAATAAGTCACCCCTTTGCTTGTGGAAGCATGAATAAAATGCCCCTCTTTCACATAAATACCAACATGATAACCATTTGGTCCTTGTCCTGTTTTGAAGAAAACCAAATCTCCAGTTTGAAGCTGATCTTTTGTAATTCGGATACCTGCTTTTGATTGCCCAACTGTGGTACGGGGTAAGTGAACCGTAAACCCTTCTGCAAAAACTCTCATAACAAAAGCTGAACAATCTATTCCACGATGAGAATTACCACCCAATCGATATGGCGTATTCTCCCACTGTTTATACTGTTCATCTAAGGTCATTAAGGTATAAATTTGATCTGAAAGAGAACGCTTGTTAGTAGAAATAGATTGAGAACTAGAGCAGCCACCCAAAAACACAATAAAAAATAAAATACCACTTAGTCTTATCAGATTTTTGATCATCACGCTTCCTTAAGATAAAAAAAGTACCTAGATATTAGGTACTTCTTTATACTTACTATCTTTTATTTAACCTTCGCATTTTCGACCCGAGCTCTTAACTTCTGCCCAGATTTAAATACGACTACACGACGTGCTGATACTGGCACACTTTCTCCTGTTTTAGGATTTCGTCCCGGTCGAGAGGCTTTATTTCGTAGTTCAAAGTTGCCAAAACCTGATAGCTTAACATCTTTTCCAGATTCCAAAGCGACACGTAGTTGCTCAAAAAAGCTATCAACTAGAATTTTAGCCTCTTCTTTGCTCAAATCCAGTTTCTCAATCAAGTTTTCAATGAGTTCATTTTTGGTCAAAGTCATAAGTTAATCTCTCAAATAAGCATTGAACCGTGCCTTCAATTCAGATAAAACTTTTTCAATTACTAAGTTAATATCATCATCTTCCAGCGTTTTTTCATTATCTTGTATCGTTAATGTGATCGCTAAACTTTTCTCTCCTTCTGGAATACCAACGCCTTGATAAACATCAAATAAATTCACTTGAGTTAATGTTTCACCACCAGCTATACGACAAGCTTGCAATACTTCTGCTGCTGCTACATCTGTTTTGACAACTACTGCTAAATCTCGTTTATTGGCAGGAAAACGAGAAATCTCTTTTGCTTGAGTAATTTCTTGCCGTGAAATTTTATCCCAAAGAATTTCAAATACAATCGCCGTACCATTTAAACCGAGTTGTTTGCTAATCTTTGGATGTAAAGTCCCAATAAAACCAATTTCTTCGTCATCACAGACAATAGCAGCTGACTGCCCGGTATGTAACGCAGGATATGTTTTTGCGATAAATTGAACTTTCTTTCCAATATTAGTTAAGTCTAAAAGACTTTCTAGATCTCCTTTTAAATCAAAAAAATCAACCGTTTCTGTTTTACCCAACCAACTTTCTGCTTTTTTCGTACCAGTAATTACAGCTCCTAATACAACTTCTTGTCGAATCCCTGCTTCTGCATTTGTATCAGGAATAAAGCGTAACCCTGTTTCAAATAAACGAATACGATTTTGTTGGCGATTTTGATTATATACCACAGCACCAAGTAATCCTGTTAGTAATGATACTCGCATCGCTGACATTTCTTGTGAAATAGGATTTGGCAACACTAAAGCATCTTGTTCTGGATGTAATTTTTGCTGTATTTTGGGATCAACAAAACTATAAGTTACTGCTTCTTGATAATCACGATCGACCAATGCAGTTTTAATTCGATTCAGTTCAAGATCAGCCTCTTGATGTGCTCGCATAGTTAAGTGTGCTAAAGGTGCACAATTTGGAATATTGTTATAACCATAAATTCGAGCAACTTCCTCGATCAAATCTTCTTCTATTTCAATATCAAAACGTTTACTTGTCGGTTTTACATGCCAAGTATCATTCGCATAGTCAACCGAAAAGCCTAAACGGGTTAAAATATCTGTTACCGTTTCCGTGTCAATATGATGACCTAAAATACGATCTAATTTAGATCGAGTTAATTGTACTTGATGCAAGCTTGGTAAATATTCTTGATTAACTACTTCACAAATTTCGCCTGCATTACCTCCGCAAATTTCAAGTAATAAAGCAGTTGCTCTTTCCATTGCACAACGTTGTAATTCAAAGTCAACACCACGTTCAAAACGATGAGATGAATCCGTGTGTAATCCATATTGGCGAGCTTTCCCTGCGATAGCTAATGGGGCGAAAAAGGCAGATTCTAAAATGACATCTTTCGTTGTTTCACTAACACCACTTTTTTTACCACCAAAAATACCCGCTATTGCTAGTGGTGCATTTTGATCTGCAATAACTAAGGTATTTGCTTTTAATTTAGCTGTCGAACCGTCCAAAAGAACCAATTCTTCACCTTCATTTGCCATACGAATTTGAATCGGTTGAGCCACTTTTTCTGCATCAAATGCGTGCATTGGTTGACCAAGCTCTAACATGACATAATTTGTAATATCAACCACTGGATCAATTGAACGAATACCACAACGACGTAATTTTTCTTGCAACCATAAAGGTGATTGGACTTGAGGATTAATATTTCTAATAACACGAGCTAAATAACGAGGACAAGCTTGTGGTGCTTGTAAATTAATCGTAACTTTATCACTGATAGTTGACGTAACAGGTACGATATTAATAGGAGTTAATTCTGCCCGATTAATAACTGCAACTTCATTTGCAATCCCTGCAATACTTAAACAATCCGCCCGATTTGGGGTAAGACTAATTTCAATTTGTTGATCATTTAATTGTAAATAATCACGCAAATCCGTCCCTACTGGTGCATCAAGAGGTAATTCAATAATCCCTTCGGCTTCAACATCAATCCCTAACTCACTAAAAGAACATAACATACCTTCTGATGGTTGACCACGTAACTTAGCTTTTTTTATTTTAAAATCACCAGGTAAAACGGCACCAACCGTTGCACAAGCCACTTTTAACCCTTGACGGCAATTCGGTGCACCACAAACAATATCTAATAATTGGCCACCACCGACATTGACTTTAGTTACTCTTAATTTGTCCGCATCTGGATGTTGCTGACATTCAACCACTTCCCCAACTATAACGCCACTAAATGTACCAGCAACATTTTCCACACCATCAACTTCTAAACCTAACATTGTAATTTGTTCACACAGTTGTTCAGTGCTAATTGCTGGATTCACCCACTCTCTCAACCATAATTGACTAAATTTCATTCATTATCTCCCACACCTAAATTATTTGAATTGTTTTAAGAAACGTAAATCATTTTCGAAAAAAGCTCTTAAATCAGTAACGTTGTAACGTAACATAGTTAATCGCTCCACCCCCATACCTACGGCAAAGCCTGAATATTCATTTGGGTCAATACCAACATTACGCAATACATTAGGGTGAACCATACCACAACCTAATACTTCTAACCACTTACCATTTTTCCCCATTACATCAACTTCTGCTGAAGGTTCTGTGAATGGAAAATATGATGGACGGAAGCGGACTTGCAAATCTTCTTCAAAAAAGTTACGCAGAAAATCGTGTAACAAGCCTTTTAACTCAGTAAAATTCGCTTTTTTATCTACAAATAACAATTCAATTTGATGAAACATTGGGGTATGGGTTTGATCATAATCATTACGATAAACTCGTCCCGGTGCAATCACTCGAATAGGGGGTTGTACTTTTTCCATTGTACGAATTTGCACGCCTGAGGTTTGAGTCCTCAATAATCTTTCTGCATCAAACCAGAAAGTATCATGATCAGCTCGAGCGGGGTGATGAGCAGGGATATTTAACGCATCAAAATTATAATAATCTGTTTCAACTTCAGGGCCATTTTCAACAGAAAAGCCTAATTCAGAAAAGAATTTAACCACACGATTAATGGTAATAGATACTGGATGTAAGCCACCATTTTCAACTTTTCGTCCAGGCAAACTAACATCTAATCTTTCTGCTACTAACTTCGCTTCCAGTTCAGCTTCCTCTAACTCAACTTTTTTCGCATTTAATGCATCTTGAGCTTGCTGTTTTGCTTGATTAATTTTAGCACCAACTGCAGGACGTTCAGCTGGATCCACATCTCGTAAACCTTGCATTAAAGCAGTAAAAGGCCCTTTTTTACCAAAATATTCAACTCGAATTGCATCAAGTGCTTTTGCATCATTTGCTGCAGCAATTGCAGTTAATGCTTGTGCGGTAATCTGTTCTAGATTTTGCATATTTCCTCTACTTATCTGTCAACTATTCCATCACTTGCATAATCCAAGCATGATCAAACACAACTTAAACAACAGCAAGCAACAAAACAATTAATATTAAAGTTCAACTATAATTCCACTAATAATAATCGTAAAACCTATAAAAATCATCTTTTATTTATCTGCTAAAAATAAAATTTTACTATTAATTTCAATAACTCCCCTGTTTTAGTTAGCGATGCTATCTATTTTAATATTATTTAATACGGTAGCCTTTCTAAATAGTTTCCATTAAAAAAGTAACAGCAGAAACCATATACCTCTGTATTATTACATTTTGAATGTGCTATAATTTACACAGTCTTTAAGAAACAGAGGTTTTATTCATGAACAAATTGACTAAATTAACAACCGCTTTACTACTTGCTGGCGTACTCACCGCTTGTGCAGATCTTGATAGTTCCTTGAAAGCTACCGATCAAAACTACCAACAATATGTCAATACCACTGCAGAATATAAAGTGAATGAACAATGGTGGAAAAATTATCACGATCCACAATTAGATCAACTGATTGAAACCGCTTTAAACAATAATCTTAATTTAGCTAAAAGTGCGATTGCTGTAAATTTAGCACTCTATAATGCTAATTTAATTGGTGCCGACTTAGTACCAACTTTTAGTGGTAAAGGCAGCACTTCTGCGACGAAAGATTTACAACATAATGGAAATAGCCAAATAAATTCTACAGCCCAATTTAATCTAAGTTATACCCTTGATTTATGGAGAAAATTATCTGATGCAACTTCAGCAGCAGAATGGGAACATAAAGCAACAGTAGCGGATCTTGCTGCGGCACGCTTAGTATTAATCAATGCGGTTGTAAATACTTATTACACCCTAGCCTATTTAAATAGTGCAATTAATGCCACACAAGATTCTGTTACATACTACAAGCAAATCCAAAATGTTATTGAAAATAAATACAAAGCAGGGATAACCGACGATCTTTCAACAGCACAAGCAATGCAAGCTGTGTTAGTGGCACAAAATAATTTACTTTCTTTACAATCTCAACGAGAAACTGCATTAAATACTATGCGGAATTTATTAAATTTAAAACCTAATCAACCATTAAATTTAACTTATCCAGATATTTTAAAAGTCAAAACTATTGGTGTAAATCTTGATGTACCTGTTTCCGTCATTGCTAATCGTCCTGATGTACAAGCCGCTAAATACCGTTTACAAAGTGCATTCAAAAGTGCCAAAGCAACCCAAAAAAGCTGGTTTCCATCAGTTTCTTTAGGTGCTAATTTAAATATTACAGGTACTCATCTTAATGATATTACAGATACTGTAACAGGCAGTGGCTTAATTGGTATAAGTTTACCTTTCCTTTCTTGGCAACAAGTCAAATGGAATGTCAAAATTTCGGAAGAAAAATATCAACTTGCCTTAATTAATTTTGAACAAGCTATTACTTCCGCATTAAATGAAATTAATAAATTATATTTTAACTACCGTCAATCGGGGAATAGTTTAAAGAATATTCAAGAAAAATATAATTATGATCGAAAAATCAGTAGTTATTATAAAAAACGTTATGATGCGGGTATCTCAGAATTAAAAGATTGGCTTACTGCCGAAAATACAGCAAAAATTGCTGAGATTTCATTATTAAATGCTAAATATAATCAAATTAAAAATGAAACAGCAGTTTATCAGGCTATGGCTGGTTACTATTCTAAATAAGCGCTAAGAAATATCCTACATACCCTGTTTAAATAACGGGGTATTTTTTCGGCGTTATTCTATAGTAAGAAAGTGAAATTAATAACTAGTATTGATGACTAGAATAGGTTAAAAGAGCATTGACAAAAGGAAATAAGGTATGGAATATTATTTGTACTTGCGTAGCCCGTCTGGTGAGAAAATGATTGCAACTGATACAGAAGGCTATTTATTAAATATAAATGACTGGTCAAAAGAAGTTGCAATCGCAATAGCAGAAAAAGAAAATTTAGAATTAACTGATGCTCATTGGGAAGTTATTACGTTCATTCAAAATTTTTATGCAGAATATAAAACCTCACCCGCCATTCGTATGTTAGTCAAAGCAATGGCTCAAAAATTTGGCGAAGAAAAAGGAAATAGCCGTTATCTACAACGTTTATTTCCCGATGGACCGGCAAAACAAGCAACCAAATTAGCAGGGTTACCAAAACCCATTAAATGCCTATAATAATATTCAAAATAAATGATAATCATTCGTATTATCATTTGATGGAGAGATTAGTATAGGCAATTATCTAAAATAATTTAAGGAAACATTATGTTAAAACGTACTATACTTTTCTCTACACTTATCTCCCTAGCTGTTAGTGGTATAACTTTCGCTAAACCCTTCAAAGTTGTTACCACTTTCACTATTATTCAAGATATTGCACAAAATGTTGCTGGGGATTCAGCTATTGTTGAATCAATTACTAAACCGGGAGCTGAAATCCATGACTATCAACCAACTCCAAAAGATATCGTGAAAGCACAATCTGCAGACCTCGTTTTATGGAATGGAATGAACTTAGAACGTTGGTTTGAAAAATTTTTTACTAATATCAAAAATAAACCAGCAGTCATCGTTACCGAAGGTATTACTCCTCTTTCAATTTATGAAGGTCCATACAAAGATTTACCTAATCCACACGCTTGGATGTCCCCATCAAATGCCTTAATTTATATTGAAAATATTCGTAAAGCATTGGTGAAATACGATCCCCAAAATGCGGATAAATATAATCAAAACGCTGCAATCTATGCAGCCAAAATCAAAGCACTTGATGCACCATTACGCCATCGTTTCGATCAAATTCCACCAGAAAAACGTTGGTTAGTTACCAGTGAAGGGGCGTTTTCTTATTTAGCCAATGATTATGGCTTAAAAGAACTTTATTTATGGCCAATTAATGCAGATGAACAAGGTTCACCACAACAAGTAAAAAAAGTTATTGATAAGGTAAAACAATACCATATCCCAGTTGTATTTAGCGAAAGTACCGTATCGGATAAACCAGCTAAACAAGTAGCCAAAGAAACCGGAGCTGCTTATGGTGGCGTGCTTTATGTTGACTCACTCTCAACTGCTGATGGTCCAGTTCCAACTTATATCGATCTACTAAAAACAACAGTGAGTACCATTGCTGATGGCTTTAAAAAATAGGAGTATATGTTATGCAGTTAAGCCACCAAGAGACCTCGGTATCAATTAACGTTGATAATATTACTGTTCGCTATAATAACGGTCATACCGCCATTCACGATCTCTCATTTTGTTTATCTGGCGGGACAATTTGTGGTTTAGTTGGGGTTAATGGGAGTGGAAAATCCACTCTCTTTAAAAGTATTATAGGGTTAGTTCGTCCACAGATTGGTAAAGTTGAATTATGTGGTTTACCAGTAAAAACGGCTTTAAAACGTAATTTAGTGGCTTATGTTCCTCAAAGTGAAGAAGTAGATTGGCAATTTCCTGTGTCTGTTTATGATGTCGTAATGCAAGGGCGTTATGGCTATATGAACTTTTTACGCCAAGCAAAAGATGCGGATAAAATCGCCGTACAACAAGCAATGGAGCGTGTGCAAGTTTCTCATCTTGCAGATCGGCAAATTGGCGAGTTGTCTGGCGGTCAAAAAAAACGTGTCTTTTTAGCACGAGCTTTAGCACAAGCAGGAAAAGTGATCTTACTTGATGAACCATTTACAGGTGTTGATGTCAAAACAGAAAATGCAATTATTGACTTATTACAACAATTACGAGCAGAAGGACATTTAATCCTAGTTTCAACCCACAATCTTGGAAGTGTCCCAGATTTTTGTGATCAAGTTGTGATGATCAATCGTACCATAATTGCTGCTGGTGCAACGAATACCACCTTTACACAAGCAAACCTTGAAAAGGTCTTCAGTGGTGTGTTACGGCACGTCAAACTACTTGGTCAAGAATTACACGAAGATCAAGATGAACGAGCCGTAACTGTTCTCACAGATGATGAACGTCCAGCAGTATTCTATGGGAAAGCAAAAGATGATCCCCCTGCCCCAATAGTTAAACACTGCAACAATGACAAGGAGTAACAACGAATGTTAGCTCTCTTAGTTGAACCATTTCATTATAATTATATGGTTAAAGCAATCTTAGTCAGTGCGGCAGTAGGTGGTGTTTGTGCTTTTCTTTCATCCTATTTAATGCTAAAAGGCTGGTCTTTAATTGGAGATGCGCTCTCTCATTCAGTAGTACCGGGTGTAGCCATCGCTTATGCTTTAACATTACCCTATGCAGTGGGTGCCTTCTTTTCAGGTTTATTGGCGGCGATATCAATTCTTTCAATCAAAGCCATTACTAAATTCAAAGAAGATGCCATCATTGGTTTTATCTTTACCACTTTTTTTGCACTTGGATTATTTATTATTTCACTTAATCCAACATCAATTCGTGTTCAATCGATTATTCTAGGGAATATTCTAGGTATTGCAGATAGCGATCTTATTCAAGTATTGATTATTTTAGGTATTTCATTAGGTTTATTATTAATCTTTTGGAAAGATCTACTCCTAATCTTTTTTGATGAAATTCAAGCTAGTTCTGTTGGCTTAAATCCAACCTATTATAGAATTTTATTTTTTACCCTACTCAGTGCTTGCATTGTTACCGCACTCCAAACTGTTGGAGCAATCTTAGTCATTGCTATGGTAGTAACACCGGGAGCGACAGCTTACCTATTAACCGATCGTTTTGGTAAATTGGTTTCATTAGCAGTCTTATTTGGAGCAACAACATCAGCTGTTGGTGCATATCTAAGTTATTACTTAGATGGTGCAACAGGGGGATTAATTGTGAGTTTACAAACCCTACTCTTTTTACTCGCCTTCTTTTTTTCACCAAAATATGGGTTATGGGGAAAAGAACGAAACTCACATAAAAAATCTTTAGCTAAAAATACAAGCGTTGGGGAATAAGATGGGAATAGTTACAACATTCTTTAATGGTCTATTGGAGCCATTTCAATATCCTTTTATGCAATACGCACTTGGTACAGCTTTGATGATTTCGGCGGTTTGTGCTGTATTATCTTGCTACCTCGTCTTAAAAGGCTGGTCTTTAATGGGTGATGCCATTTCTCACGCAGTATTACCCGGTGTTGTCATTGCTTATATCCTTTCCATTCCACTTTCAATTGGTGCATTCTTTGCAGGGTTATTTTGCGCTGTTTCGGTTGGGTTTATCAAAAATAACTCAAGAATAAAAGAAGACACTGTGATGGGGATTGTCTTTTCAGGTATGTTTGCCGCAGGGTTAGTTCTGTTTAGCAAAATAGAAACTGATCAACATTTATTGCATATTCTTTTTGGTGATATTCTTGGTATTTCATTTGAACAGATGCTGCAATTTAGTATTCCTGCTGCATTTATCTTACTGATTGTCTATCTTAAAGGTAAAGATCTCCTCCTCTATTGCTTTGATGCTAACCACGCTAAAGTGATTGGCTTAAATACCACTTTACTCCACTATGGTCTATTAAGCCTGTTAGCGTTAGCAATTGTTGGTGCAATGCAGATTGTTGGTATATTACTGGTGATTGCAATGCTAATAGCCCCGGGGATTACTGCAGCAGTTTTAACCAAACGTTTTGATAAGATGCTCCAAATTGCACTAAGTGTTTCGTTGGGATCAACGATAAGTGGTATCATCATTAGCTACCACTTAGATGCCTCGCCGGGTGCAACAATTGTATTGGTTCAAGCCTGTTGTTTTTTTAGTGCTGTTGTTATCAGCCGAATACGATTGAATCGTTTAACCACAGTGGAAAACACACAAAAATGCAAAACTAATTAGCATAATCATAAGCCTAATTCTTAATTAGGCTTATTTTTATCCTCTATTTCTACCGATATATTTGATAAACAAGACATTTCTTTTTTATACCAAGAGATAAAATGAGCAAAATTTAGAAGACATTTTTGTATTTAATCAAAAACTTGATATAAAAAATAAAATTTTTGTTTTCATTTTATAAACTTTTGCATAGGATAGGCAGGTTAATTAGGTGGTATGCCTAAAGAATATAATTTTAATTATCAAGGAGTATCTAAATGAAATTAAAATCCTTTGCGTTGGCTATTATGCTTGCTGGTGCCGCTGTTTCTAGTTTTGCCGCTAATCTTAGTAGCTCATCAAACATTACATTTTTAGCGATTGATGGAAAAAAACCTGAAAAATCAGTAAATAAAATGCACAATGTAAATTTAAGTGATAATCAAACTCATCAAGTGGTTGTCAGAGTTTCTGAAATTGTACGCAACGGCTCCGATAGAACATTATTTGAATCAAGTCCTATTATTGTTACTTTTGAAACTACAAATCAAGATCTTACGTTATCTGTACCTCGCATTGATACAGCACGTGATGCAGATAAATTTAGTAGTAATCCAAAAATCACGCTGAAAAATACAAATGGTCAAGAAATTAGCTCTAAACAAGAAGTGCTAAAACAAGAAGGTTTATTCCCTGATAGCCATATTTTAGAAGATCTAGCAACGTATAACACCGCCAAAAATACAGCATCTGTGTATGGCTTTGCAACAACGGTTATTCCAGCAATTCAGCAAGGCTTAGGTAAAACCACAAAAGGAAAAGTAACAGTCCAAGGCGAAAATGTTGCAGAACAGATGTTACAATACTGGTACCAGCAAGCAGATAAACAAACTCAAGCTCGTTTCTTAAAATGGGCTAATCAACTTAAGTAAGAAAATTTAATAATAAAATAAAGCGGGCAAAAGCTCGCTTTTTTACGTTCAATTCAATAATTAATTAATACTTTATTAGAGAAATCATATGCAAACGACCTTTCGTACACTCAATAAATATAAAAATATTGCTCTTGTAGCTCACGATCACTGTAAACAAGATTTAATTAATTGGTGTCAAAAACATTCGGCATTATTAATCGAGCATAAATTATTTGCCACTGGTACCACTGGGCATTTAATTAATAAAATGACAAAGCTTGAAATTCATAATTTATTAAGTGGCCCGATGGGGGGTGATCAACAACTTGGTAGTTTAATTGCTGAAGGTAAAATTGATATTTTAATTTTTTTCTGGGATCCAATGAGTGCCGCACCTCATGATCCTGATGTCAAAGCATTAATGCGTATAGCAAATGTTTGGAATATACCAACAGCGACTAATCAAGCAAGTGCAGATTTCTTAATTTATAGCCCATTATTTAATACAGAAACTAAAATAAAAATCCCAGATTACGCTGGTTATTTAGCTGAACGATTACAATAATAATATTTAAATTCTAAGGTAATTTATGGACTATCAAAGCCCTTTGTATTTATTTCGAACTTGGTTTAATACTAAAATTATTGCCATTATTCCCATTTTTATTGCTGTAAATATCGCTGCTATTTTTGTCTGGTATTTTGAGATTACTAAAATTAGTATGCCCTTAATTCTAGGGGTTATCGCAGGGGGGCTTGTTGATTTAGATAATAATTTAAAAGGGCGAATCTCTAATTTATTTTATACACTTATCGCATTTTCAATTTCATCATTAATAGTGCAATTAACCTTTATTAATCATTCTTTATTTATTCTTAGTATGGCACTTATGGCTTTTACTTTTACCATGTTTGGTGTCATAGGACAACGCCATAATACCATAGCCTTTGGCTCGTTAGTTGTCTCACTTTATACAATGTTAACCTATAATGATGCACAGATTTGGTACCTTAATTCCGTATTAATTTTAATCGGTACAATTTTATATAGCCTATTATCAATGCTGATTTATCTGTTATTTCCATTACGCCCTATTCAAGAAAAACTAGCAAAAACTTTTTTTGATCTCGCAGAATATTTAGATTGTAAAGCATCTTTTTATGATCCTGATGATGATCTAAGCCATCTCAATAAAAAGCAACTTACCTTAGCAATGAAAAATAGCCAATTAATTGATAGCTTTAATAATTGTCGTACATCCCTGCTCTATCGGCTTGGCAGCCAATATTATCATAACAATACAACACAAATGATTAATCAATTTTTTGCGGCACAATCTATTCATGAACAAATGAATTCTAATTATTTTCGCTATCCTGAATTACTCCAAGAATTAAAATATAGTGATCTTCTTTTTCGTATTCAACGTTTATTAGAATTACAAGCGCAAGCATGTCGAGATATTGCAAATGATCTCCAACAACACCGTCAATACCACTACAATCAACGTTTGGAGCAAGTATTTAATCACCTTGAAGCCTCTTTTGAACAATATCGTCAATCACATCAGCAAAGTAAAAATTTAGCTAATTTTGCAATTCTGTTAACCAGTTTACAATCTATTAATCACCAAATTCGTTATCTCAATGACAATAATTCCGCTCAATCAAATGATTCTATCCTTTCTTTACAAGCTAAAGAAGAACACACCTTAAATTTAAAAGAGATTTGGCAGTTATTAAAAAGTCAATGTAGTTTTGAATCACAATTCTTTCGCCACGCATTACGCTTAGCCATAGTCGTTGCAATTTGCTGTTCAATCGTAAAAGGTTTAAACCTAGAACGTGGATATTGGATTTTATTAACCGCTGTTTTTGTTTGCCAACCGAATTACACTGCCACTCGAACTCGTTTAAAACAACGAATTATTGGGACATTACTTGGCGTACTTGTTGGCTCTCTGCTACCTTATTTTACTAGCAGTATTGAAAGCAAACTAGGCATTGTTGTTGCCACCAGTACCTTATTCTTATTTTTCCGTACCAATAATTATAGCTTTTCAACTTTCTTTATCACGATCCAAGTCCTAATGAGTTTTAATATTCTAGGCTTAGATATTGCTTCCGCTATCATACCAAGAGTAATTGATACGCTAATAGGCTCAACAATAACTTGGCTAGCTGTTTCCTATTTATGGCCAGATTGGAAATATTTACGCCTTGATTATATTTTAGATAAAACCATTAAATATGATGCACGTTATCTTCTAATTGCAATTGTACAATTACATTTTGGCCAACGAAACAATAGTCAATACCGTCAAATTTATCATATGGTATATAACAGTGCTTCAGCTTTAAGCACCACGGTCTCTAATATGAATTATGAAGCAAATAAAGATCGAGATAGACTCAATAATGCCTTTGAATTACTTAAATTAAATTCCTCTTTGGTAAGTTATATCACTGCATTATCTGCTTGTTATCAACATATTAATACACACTTCCCAGCTGACTTATACTTATTAGCACGCCGTTTAATGACCCTATTAGAACAATTAGACAGGTTGGAGCAAACTGAATTTAACGATAATATCACCAGTATTCAAAAAGGGT
Organism: Mergibacter septicus; assembly: GCF_003265225.1. Lineage (NCBI taxonomy): Bacteria > Pseudomonadati > Pseudomonadota > Gammaproteobacteria > Pasteurellales > Pasteurellaceae > Mergibacter > Mergibacter septicus. The sequence continues at coordinate 862,912 of NZ_CP022013.1, forward strand.
TAACTGAATTCAGTATGCTCCCTGAAGCAGAAAGTAAAGGCTTTAATCTGCCTGTACAACAACTACAAATGCTTACACAGGTATTGATACTCTTTTATACCGCCTATCATCAAGAAAAATGCCTAACAAAAAATAGTTCCAAATAATATGATAAGCCATGCTTTATTCTTGCAAAGCTAACGCATTTTCTTCTAGCTCGTCTGCCATTGAAGCTAAAGCTACTCTGGTTAAACGAGCTAATGCTCGATAAAAAACCGTCTTAGCATGTGCTTCAATTTTTCCCAGAAATTTGGCCATTGTTGGTAATAAATATTGTTCAAATAACTGCTGTTGAGCCTGTAACGAACCGCTATTATCTTCTAACCAAGAAGCAGTTAAAAGTAATAAACCAACTTGATCAGCTTGTGCAACATCTGGAATGCCTCTTTCTTGGCGAAAAGCAACAAACTGCTCGACTGAAATAGCATAATCACTAATACGAAAACTTACCGCTTGATTAAGTGTTTGATAATCTTCAACTAAAACCGCAAGATCTTGTTTTTGTTGCAACTGTTTTAATGCAACTGAAATTTGATCATCCTCAACCAATGCCCAAACCTGACTCAACCCTTGCTGTTCTAACCACTGTAATACCCCTGTTAGCACGGGATCTTGAGGGGAACGGTAAAATAAATTCCCAAATAAGCGACATAATAACGAAAAATCATTAATTTGATTTGACATAACTACTCCATTACATTTAAACGATAACAATTTTAATCATAGGTATAATATTTCGCTAAGAATAAGCATTTCATTTATAATAAAAAATTTTAACGATATTCAAAGGAAAGAGAAAGTGAAATATATTGGTGCCCACGTTAGTGCTGCTGGTGGTGTTGAAAATGCGGTTATACGTGCAGTAGAAATTAATGCAAATGCTTTTGCTTTGTTTACAAAAAATCAACGTCAATGGCAAGCACCTGCTTTAAAAAAAGATACCATTGAGAAATTTAAACGCTTCTGTCAGGTCCATCATTTTACCCCAGATCAAATTCTCCCTCACGATAGCTATCTCATTAATCTTGGACACCCTGAAACAGAAGGATTAGAAAAATCTCGTTCTGCCTTTATTGATGAAATGGAACGTTGTAATCAACTAGGCTTAACTCGACTTAATTTCCACCCGGGAAGTCATTTAAAAAAAATTGATGAACAAGCCTGCTTACTGCGAATTGCTGAATCAATTAATCTCGCCATAAGCCAAGTGCCAAATGTTATGGCTGTAATTGAAAATACTGCAGGACAAGGCTCTAATCTAGGTTGGCAATTTGAACATCTAGCTAAAATTATTGAATACGTGGAGGATAAAAGTCGTGTTGGTGTATGTTTAGACACTTGCCATACTTTTTCTGCAGGGTACGACATCAGTACAACGCAAGGTTGCGAACAAACTTTTAATGAATTTGAACAAATAGTAGGTTTCCAATTTTTAGCAGGCATGCACCTAAATGGTTCAAAAACACCGCTTGGTAGCCGAGTTGATCGACACCACTGTTTACAACAAGGCACTATTGGTACGGCCGTTTTTGAATATATTATGAATGATAATCGCTTTGATCGTATTCCCTTAATTTTAGAAACAATTAATCCTGATATTTGGAAAGAAGAAATAACTTGGTTACGCAGCTTACAAAATTAAAAATCATACATCATATTCTATTTATTTTTTAATTTGTTTGAATTATGTTCAAAAATAATTTGAACATAATTCTATATTTAAATAATTAAAGATCTAAAAAGATATAATCTTCTCTAAATATACTAAAAATCTAAATTTTTTCTCTATATTATTCTATTTTTTATTGGCAGATCTTATTTTTTCCGTTATCTTACCAAAGGGGTAAAACTCAAATAAGAGTTTTGCATATTTAACACAATATCAAATAATAGAAAACTACCTATGACTAATAAAACTTCTTCTCGTTTTCTCACTTTGCTTTATCAGGGATCTCTAGTAAAGAGAATTGCTAGTGGACTGGTTTTAGGAATTGCACTAGCCCTTATTTCACCTTATTTCGTTACCCATTTTGGCTTCAATCCAGCATCTGAAGCAGGCATTTTAGGGCAAATTTTTGTTCGCTCATTACGCTCAATTGCACCTATTCTAATTTTTATTTTAGTAATGGCTGCTATTGCGAATAAAAAAGCGGGAAGTAAGGGAAATTTTAATTCAGTTATTCAACTTTATTTAGTTGGTACTTTCCTTGCCGCTTTAGTTGCAGTCATTGCAAGTTATTTATTTCCAACTAAATTAGATTTAGTTGTTTTAAAAGATACCATCGCACCACCTAAAGGGATTGAAGATGTATTAAAAGTCTTAATTTTTAGTGTGGTAGATAATCCATTTAGTGCATTATTTAATGCGAATTTTATTGGTATTCTAACTTGGGCTATTGGTTTAGGATTAGCTTTACGTCATGCCTCTGATACTACTAAAAATCTAATTAACGATCTTGCAGCTGCAATTTCAATGATCGTTAAATTTGTTATCGCCTTTGCTCCCGTTGGTGTCTTTGGTTTGGTTGCATCAACCTTAGCAGATAATGGTATTTCTGCTCTAGCTGGCTATATTCATATTTTAATTGTTTTACTTGGTACAATGGTATTTATGGCATTAGTGGTTAATCCAATTCTAGTCTTTTGGAAGATCCGTCAAAATCCATACCCATTAATTTGGAAATGTATTCGTGTCAGTGGTGTTACTGCCTTTTTCACTCGTAGTTCTGCTGCAAACATTCCTGTTAATATGTCATTGGCAAAATCATTAGGGCTTAAAGAAGAAACCTATTCAGTCTCTATTCCACTAGGTGCAAGTATCAATATGGAAGGAGCAGCCATCACAATTACCACCCTTACCCTTGCAGCAGTATATACATTAGGTATTGATGTCAATTTACCAACCGCATTACTACTCAGTATTGTTGCTAGTGTTTGTGCTTGTGGTGCTTCAGGTATTGCAGGTGGTTCATTATTATTAATTCCACTCGCTTGTAGCTTATTTGGTGTTTCTAATGATATTGCAGCTCAAGTAATCGGGGTTGGATTTATTATTGGGGTTTTACAAGATTCGACTGAAACCGCATTAAATTCTTCTACTGATGTTATCTTCACTGCCGCAGCCTGTATCGGTGATGAACGTAAGCAACAGTTAAATAGCTAATCAACATAATTAATACCCCAAAGAAATTTTGGGGTATTTTTTCTACCATTTCATACCATTCAAACTTTTTAAACAAAAGAGCCTTTCTCTTTAACCTCTCATTTTTAAATTAACTACAAAATAAAAAGGTTAAACTCCATTCAATGGAATCTAACCTTAAATACAGCTAAAGAATGAGAGAAAATTATTCTCTCGCTCCAAAACCTTTTAAGCCGACTACATGAACAAACTCTTGATTATGTGCGATTTTACGCACTAATTTATAAGTTGTTCCTTTTTCTGGGCTGATATTTTCTGGTGCAGCGATTAATAACTGCATATCCAAACGGTCACATAATTCAAATAAGGTTGAAATTGATTTTGCATCAAGCCGAGCCGCTTCATCAAGGAAGAGTAAACGACACGGAATAATATCTTTTCCTCTTAAACGGCGAGATTCCTCCTCCCAGCTTTGAACAACCATCAATAGAATTGACATTCCTGTACCAATCGCTTCTCCCGTTGATAATGCACCACTTTCTGCCCGCAACCACCCATCAGCACCACGGAATACTTCTACCTCTAAATCAAGATAATTACGATAATCTAATAATGCCTCACCAATAGTTTGTGGGCTACGTTGTCCCATATCAATATGCGGGTTTAGACGTTGGTATAATTTTGCCAATGCCTCGGAAAAGGTAATTTTACTGTTATTGAAAAGATCATCATGTTCGTTTTGCTGATTTGCTAAAGCATCAAGTAACATTGCATGAGTATCACGAATATTCACCATTAAACGCACGCTTTTTACCTGTCCGAAAGCAATATTTTGTAATCCTTGATTCAGCAAGCGAATTCGATTTTGCTCTCGCTGAATCGTTTTTCGCATAATATTCGCTACACTTTCTGCACTAATCGCTAATTTTTGCTCTCGTCCAGTTAACTCCTCAGTAAGACGTGCCAATTCAATTTCCATTTGCTCAATAGCATCAATTGGATCATCAGTGCGAAGAATATCTTGACGAATGCGTTGACGTAAGTGTTGATAAACCTCAATAAAGAATTTCACTTTATTTTCAGGTTTACGATTATCTTCAGATAAACGTAAGCTATCACGCAGATATTCATTATCCGCCACCGCATTACGTAATGCTCCCAATGCCTTATCTGACATCGAACGTAACTCTTCTGCAGATAAATAAGCTAATTCACGCCGATTCAAGCGTTTCTCTACACCACTTTCTCGTGAAAGTCTTAACACTGCACACCAGCTTACTTTGGCTTCAACCACAATTTCTCGTTGTGTTTTATATTCCCGTTCTGCTTTGCGAATTTGTTTATTTAAATTTTCTAATTCACTTTCAATGACAGCTAATTGTTTCTCAACATAAGAATGGCGTTGACGTGTTGTTAAGAGTTGTTGCTGTAAGTGATCTCGCTTCTCTCTTGCTCGCTGTTCAGCATTCTCATCAGCCCTTACGCCAAGCTCACCAATTTCACTCAGCAGTTCATTTAACATCTGATTTTTACTTTCAAATGAACTGCGTAATATAGTAAGTATTTGATGATATTCAGTATATTTGTTCTGCAGTTGGCGAAAAATTTCTTTTTCTTGTTGACGTTTATGCGACATTTGCTCTAAACGTTGGCGTAACTGTTGGTTTAAATCCGAACCTTGTGAAACCATACTCGTTGCATAAGCAAAATGAGGTAATCGATTCACAACATCAGAGAGTGCGAATAAACGTTGTTGAACTAATTTTTGTAGATTAACGGCTTGCTGATAATCTTGTTCTAGCTGTTCATACTGTTGTGGATCAGTTTGTAAGGTCGTTGCAATCGGTTCTAATTGCGCCAAACTTGCACCATATTGACGAATAAATAACGCATCTTCCTCCGCCTGTTCTCGTTGTTCACGACAAATTTCAAGACGATCATACAAACTATCATCAGCGAATAAATGCAAGTGTGGGATAATTTTATGCAAGAGCTGTAACAGTTCTTTTGCTTGAGTTAACTGCTGACGTATTTGCTGTTCTTGTTGATTAATTTGGCTAAGCTTTCTCTCAATCCCACTTCGTTGTTGATTAACCTCTTTTATACTTTGTTCAGGATTAACATCAAAAGCCAGTGCCAAATGAGAACCAACAAACTGAGTTAATTTCTGATGTAAACGTTGGCATTTTTGAACATCAAATGCTACTTGCGCAAACTGTTCGGTAATTTCTTCCCGTTCTATTCTTAATGTTTCTAAACGTTTTTCACGTGCAGCCCGACCGAATAATGGAATTTCAGGGAATTTTGAATAACGTAACTCTCGTTCTGAAATTTGAACTACCACCCCATCATTTAATTCCTGAGCCGAAAACACACTGTCATCAAATGCCGTTGGATCTCCCTCAATCAAGTAAAGATCATCTGGGCAATCTTCTATATCTGCCAACTGAGCCTTTACCACATTCAAATCTCTCACCACTATCGCATGGCGAGCTGGGCCATATAATGCTGAGAAATAAGGGGCATCGTCAAACTCAACATCATCATATAATTCAGATAATAAAACACCACCAAAACGCTCTGCTAAGGTATTTAAACGAGCATCTTCTGCACCATCAGGTTGGGTTAGGCGGGCAATTTGCTGATCAAGTGAATTTTTTCGCTGTTCTAGCTGATCACGTTGCATTGTCAACTGGCGTTCTAATTCAACTTGATTTTGCATAAACGTCATAACGTGCTGAGTAGAACTAAAATGTTGATCGCTTTGTTCTTCTAAGCGTTCCAAAGCGGCTTGAGCGGTTAACCAAGCAGGTACTTTCGCTTGATATTGTTCAATCAGACTAGAAAACGAATTATCTTGCTGACGTAACGCAGAACGTTGTTCAACGCAATCACTTAATTGTTGATTCAGCTGTTCAACCAAAGCTTCTTGTTGTTCATATTGGGCTTCGATTTCAACTTCTTGCGTAAGGACTAAACCACTTTTTTGATTAAACTCTTTTAACTGGCGTTCTAGTTGTTGTTGTCCTGCCAAACGCTGTTCTAATTCGTGCAATTTAGAACGTAGCTGTACTACTTGCTCTGCTTGCATTTTTTGGGCTGGATACGCTTTCAACAAATCTTTTGCATATTGCCAAGCATTTGCTCTTGGTACCTCACCAACAATTTGACAAACTAACTGATATGCCTTATCAAACTGTGTTTTTGCCGCCACTGAAAGCGACATTTTCTGCTCTAATTCCAGCACCCGTTCTGTTAAAATTTCTGCTTGCTGAGCAAATTCATCACAATAAATTTCAACATTTTCTTGATTTAGATCGGCTAAACCGCATAACATTTTCGCCTTTTCTAACGCTTGCACAGCTTGTTGATATTGCAAACTTCTTGTTTGTTCTGCATCAAGGGCTTGTTGATAATCAGCTAATTGGGTTCTAATTTGATCGATTTCAGTTTCAAGCTGTTCAACCACAACTTCCTGTTCTTCAACCTCAAATCTGGTATCCTCTACCACCATTTGCTGTTCTTCAATCTGTTCCTTTAGATTAGCAATATCATCTTGATAACGTTCTATTTTTTCTTGATGACGAACAGCATTAAGCACTAAATTAAGGTGATCGTTCGCACTTTGTGTTTCTATTTCAAGATTTTTTTCTGCTTCAACTAATTCTGCATTTTCTCGGCTTAAATTAACTAATTGATGCTGAGATAAATTCAATGCCGATTTTGCCTGATATAGTTCCTGACGGCACAATAATGCGGTTTTAATGTTATGCTGACGTTCATTCACATTCCGCATATAATCCGCTGCAACATAATCCGTTGATTGGGTAATTAAATGTTTAAAGAGATTGCGATCTGCTTGAGTAACCTTAATTGCTTCTAAGGTCATACGATTTTCTCGCAATGCCACTTCCATATCCTGAAACGCTTTTTTCACGCCAACATTTTCAGGCAATAAATACTCACGTAAAGAACGCGTAATCGCCGATGAAATACCACCATATAAAGAGGCTTCAATTAATTTATAGAATTTACTTCTCTCAGCAGCAGAACGTAATCGTTTTGGAATGATCCCTAGATCAAACATAAAACTATGATAATCACCAATTGAATGATATTGCTTAAAGCTTACACCTTCTACGCTACCTAATTTTTCTTTCAAGCTATTTAGGTCTATCACTTTGGCTTGTGTATCACTGACTTTTTCAGTCAATACCTCCGTTGGAGTCATTTGTACGGGTAGTCCTTGAATAGAAAACGCTTTAATATCTACTTTGCGATCTCGTCCCGCAATCTGCTGTAAGCGTACCCCAACTAATACACGTTGAGACCTAGAATTTACCGCCTCTAGCACTGCATAACATACCCCGGGGCGTAACTTACCATATAACCCTTTATCCCTTGAACCACCCGATGCACCCGCTTCTGTGGTATTACGAAAATGTAATAAAGTTAAATCGGGAATTAACGCAGTAACAAATGCTGCCATCGTAGTTGATTTTCCTGCACCATTTCCGCCTGATAGAGTTGTAACTAATTCATCAAGATCAAAAGTACGAGCAAAAAAACCATTCCAATTCATTAACGTCAGGGATCTAAATTTTCCACGTTCTACCATTGGTATAGTTTGAGAAGGAGAAGTTGTTGTAGTGGTATCCATCACTGTTGCTTGTTGTTCCATTATTCTGCTACTCCACTAAAATTCGTTGTTTGTTCGTCCTCACCATTTTCAATTTCCGCTTGGTCTTGATTTTTGGCTTGTTTTTCTAAAGACAATGCTTCTGGATTTGTAGCCTCACCATCACGAATTAAGCGTAACTGTGCCTCTCGTGGATCATCACCAAGACGAACATCAGCCCCAAAACGAAATACCGCCTCAGTAATGGTAAACTTACCACTATGCTGTTCACCGATATGATGCACCATTCCTAACCGCCGTAAACGCCCTATTGCTGCTCGAACTTTTTCTGCTAATTTTTGTTTATCTAAATCCGAACCACTAGAGCGTTGATTGACCACTTTCAATAATTTATTTTCATCTGCTAAATTCAATAACTCATCATACACCTCTTGCACACTAAAAATCCCTTGTTGTGCTAAACGTTCGGGGCTGAGATAGAGGTAACATAATACTTTGCCAACTAGCATTTCTAATTCAGATAATGCTGACCGTGCAATTAAGGTTGTTGCTTTAGGGCGTAAATAAAAGAAACCTTCTGGTGCAAGGATCAATTCAACATTATAACGCCGATAGAAAAGTTCCAAATCAGACTGAAAGTCCATTAAGAAAGCGTGAGCATCAAGACTATCAATACTTATATGTCGTCCTGACCGTAATAAACTGTCAACTTGAGGAAAAAGAGGATTTGCAATCGCCTGTATTAATTTACTCGGCATTACATCGGTATCAGTTAATGGATTTTTCTCTAACATAATTTTTATCTATTTAGTCAATAATATAAGAATAATTTGCTCGATTTTATCTACTTCAATAGAAACTCAAAATAGCATTATTTATATTCATCAATTGGGTGTGCCTGTACGGCTGCTCCTTGAGCATTAATTGCCTGCCATTGTGGATTAATGCCACTAAAATCTTGGCTAGCAATTCCTAAACGTACCGCTTGATCAACAATAATCCGTGCAACATTAAAATGATATGAAAGTGGATAACGCTCTAATTGCTGGCTAAGCAGTTGGCTTAAATCGATCGGTTCAGAACGTTCACGATATCCGACTAATAAGGTCTGCATCTGTTCGACAATTTGATCCTGTACATTTTGCAAGGATTCATACTCTAATGCTGCTGGTAATTCACCAATTGCACTTTCCTCGTGTAAAATAACCTCTTCTTCTCGTAGATCGATCAATCGTTCGGCTTGTGCACTCCATAAATACCAAGGTAAATCAAAATAATCTGCAATAGAACGGCGTAAGCGTTGTGAAAAAACACGATTTTTATCTAAATCAATCGCTGTACGAATAAATTTATGTACATGCCGATCATAACCAATCCATAGATCAATAGCTTGTTGTCCCCAACTAATAATTCGATCTAGTTTTGCCTGTAAATCAATAATCAACTGTTCAACAAAATAAAGCTTTTCTTCACCAATTATGCAATCTTGAATACGTAACAATCCCGCCTGTAACTTATCACCAGCAGCATTTAAGGTATCTTGTAACTCACGTAAATTGCCAGAAGTTTGATCTAACAACTGTTCACAACTTGAAATAGCAGCTTGCCAATCTTTCGTTAAAAGCTCGGCGATTGCCGCTTTCGTTGTTTGTTGATTTTCATCCATAATTCTTTGTGAAAGGTCGATACTATCGAAAATCTCTGCCACAGAATATTTCAGTGGTGCAAAAACCTTACGCCGCCAATAATGTTCATCACCACCAACTTCTGCCGCTTCTGCCGCTTGTTGAATACCATCAGCAACGATAGATAATTGAATAGATAAGCGTAAAGCGGAAAACTCACGTTGACGAATGTAAAAGTCCGAAATACCAACCCCTAAAGGGGTTAAACGATAGATAGCTAAACCTTCTGTAAATTCACTACTGAAACGATTCAAAAAATTTTGTTTTACCAGTTCATTAATTGCATTGTTCGCCCGAGAAATTAGCGTTTCTTCTGCCTGCCCAAATACGACTGAAACGTGGCGAAACATATCAATTAAGTCACTTTCTAGCATTTCACCATCTGAACGTTCGTTATTATAAATGGCAATTGCCAATAAAAATGTTAACCTTTCGGTGGTTAAATTTAACGAAAATTCTCGTTCTTTTGCCCAACTGACTAATTCTGGGATCGTCTGGTTTAATTCCTTCATCGGTTTATCTTGCTCACTTTTATCTTTACTCAGACTGACTTATTAAATGTTAAGGTATGATTAATTATGAATCAGGGTAAATTTGATTAAGCAAATCACTTATCCCAAACTTAATCGACTTTATACCTAATTAATTTAGAAAAATTGCGACATTTTACCTGATTTTTGGCTGAAATATCAGTAGATATATTTAGGATATCCAAAATTTTTTGATTTTTTACCACTGATATGTAAATAAAAGTTGATTATTTGATCGAATTTTTTTGTATAAATTATTTGTCTAAATACCTCTAAAAGGGGAGGAGTGAAAAATTTTATCTTTTTACATAATATCAAAGTAAAATATTACCATTCCGCAAAATAATCCGTATAATTCTCAATTTCAGTTAAAATATAACAACAAATTAGTAAAGACTTAATCGGTAAATATAGAGGCGGAAATGAAGAATATTCAGCAATCCTATGATGAAATTCCATACAAATCTTATGCTCATGCAAATAGTTCTATTTATAAACTAGAAGGTATTGCTACTTTTCTAGGATTAGCTCCCGTTCCTGTTAATCAAGCAAGAATATTAGAAATCGGCTGTAGCTCAGGTGGAAATTTAGTTACCGCAGCAATTGAAAATCCAAATTCGACCTTTGTTGGGATAGATTTATCGAATATACAGATTCATTTTGGTCAACAAGCAATTAAACAATTAGAGTTAAAAAATCTTTCATTATACCAAATGGATGTCCTTGAATTAGCTAATAAATTTAGACATAATTCTACCCCCCCCACGAGGTTTTTCAGCAAAAATTTGATTATATTATCACCCACGGTGTATATAGTTGGGTGCCAGATGAAGTTAAAGATGCGATTATTTATCTTTCTTCTCAATTACTGTCAGAAGAAGGATTAGCTTATATTTCATATAATGTCTATCCCGGTTGGAAGAGTAGAGAAATCGTGCGTGATTTAATGCTTATTTCATCTAAAAATGAAACTAACCCAATACAAAAAATAATCACTTCTAAAGCTGCACTAACTAATTATATTGAAACGATTAAAGATATTGATGATCAAAGCGTACCATCACTGTGCAAAAATGCTCAAGAAGTGTTAGATAATCCAAATGACTCTTATGTATTTCACGAATATTTAGAAGATTATAATAATCCTTGTTATTTTGAACAATTTATACAACGAGTAAGAAAGTATAATCTGGATTATTTAATTGATGCTTCCATTCTACCAAGCTACAACATCAGAACACAAATTGTAGAAGGAGAAGATCGGATTGCACGTGAACAAATCAATGATTTTCTATTTAACCGCACATTCAGAGCAAGTATTTTAACTCCGAAAGCTAATGCCATTAAGGCTAAAGATAGTTTAAATTTAGTTTTTGCAAAAACTAATTTAGATAAATTAGAGTTTTTTGGGCAATTTACTTTTGAGGATAATAAGATTAAAGATATTACAGGAAGTGCTCAATATCCAGAAAGTTTTACCACTATCACCAAAGAATTGACAGAAAATTATCCAAACACCATTACCACTCAATATTTAATCGATAAATATCCAGAATTAAAAGACATAGTCCACGACCAATTACTTAAATTAATCGCTTATGCAAGTGTTAATTTTACAACTCATAAACTAGAAAAAATTAAGTATGAAGTAGGAAAAAGTCGTTTAAAAAACGGTTACATTCAATACTTTAATTATTTTGCAAATGAAGAAGCCCCAAACTTAATGCCAGCAAATATACTAAATGGTACGCTGAAATTAACGCCTAGCCATGCACGATTCGCTGTAATGTTTGATGGCAATAATAGTGTTGATGAAATTATTGCTGCAGTAAAAGCTTATATGCAGGAATATGACCTTCACTTTACTCAAACACAAGCTGATGGAACAGAGCAAAAAATTCTAGATACTGACGAAATTGAAAAAACTTGTTATACCTTTATTAATGAAATTAAAGCAACATTAGAACTAAACTACTTCTTTGAATATATTAATCACTAAAGCATTTAAATTGTTAATTAATTGTTAACAACATATTAACAATAATTTATGAAAAGCGTGTTTTATAAATAAACACGCTTTTTATTTTAAATTTTTATTACAAAAAATAAAAAACAAGCATTACTTTTAATCAAAATATCTATTTATTACTCAATTAAGAAAATGTAATCACTTATAGGTATATAATGTTTAATTTATTATCTATATAATGTATTAAAGTAATTTTTTTATTATTTTAGTAAACTTATTTATGAATCAAGTGCAACAATCCTATGATAGAACACCATATCTCTCTATGGCATATACAGAAAGTTCTATTTATAAATTAGAAGCAATCGCCACATTTTTAGGTTTAAAACCAGCCTCTATTGAACAGGCAAGAATATTAGAAATAGGCTGTGCATTTGGTGGTAATTTAATCCCTATGGCATTAGCCAATCCCGATTCTGAATTTATTGGTATAGATATTTCCGCCACTCAAATTAATCATGGAAAAAAGATTATTCAAGAACTGGGGATAAAGAATATAAAACTGATTCAACAAGATATTTTAAATTTAGCCGGTAGTTTCAGAAATGCAACTACCCCCCCCCCCAACTGTCTATTTTTCAAACAAAATTTGATTATATAATTACACACGGTGTTTATAGTTGGGTACCAGACGATGTAAAAAATGCGATTCTCTTTTTATCTGCAAAACTATTAAAACCAACTGGTTTAGCATATATTTCTTACAATACTTATCCGGGATGGAAACAACAGGATATTATAAGAGACTTAATGAATTATGCCAGTAGAGATACTACCAATGATTCAAGAAAATTATCCTTAGCAAAAAAAGTATTAAAAACTTATGCAAAGAGTATGCTGCAATCAGACGATGCTTATCGTCAAAAATCCTTCCACCCACTGTTAAATGAAACAATAGAATCAGTATTAAATAATAATAACGACTCTTATATTCTGCACGAATATTTAGAAGAATATAATGACCCTTGTTATTTTACTGATTTTGTCACTCAAGCTAGAAAATACGGTTTGGAATATTTAATTGATGCATTAATGATTCCAACTTATGTTACCTTTACAAATGATTTTGGCCATTTAGATAGAATAGAAAAAGAGCAATACGGTGATTTTTTATGTAACCGTAATTTCCGTGCAAGTATATTAACTCATCCAAGTAATATTCCTACAACGAATCAAAGTCTAAATTTACATTTTGCGCATACTGACTTAGATAAACTAGAATTTTTTGGTAGTTTTATTATTAAAGATGACCATATTACAAATGCAGCTGGAACATCTAAACATCCAAAATCATACGCAACTTTAGCTCAAGAATTAACCGCACATTACCCAAATACAATTACACTAAAATATTTAATTGATAAATATCCAGAAAAGAAAAAAGAATTCTATCAACAAATAGCCTGTTTAATAAGTTATTCGGTCATAGGTTTTCTTAAACACAAATTAGAAACCTTTGATTATGAAAAAGGTAATGTCAGATTAAAACCTAGATATATTAAATATTTCGATTATTTTGCTCGCAATGAGAATCCTTTTATCTGTCTTTCTAATCTGTTAAACAATAATGTCAAATTAAATGCTAGCCAAGCAAAGTTTGCACTGATGTTTGATGGTATAAATAGCAAACAAGATATTATTAACGCTGCTAAAAAATTTATGCTTGATACTAAGCAATACTTTATTATCACTCGCCAAGATGGTTCAAAATATACTATTACAGATCCAGTTGAAATGGATAAAACCTGTAATATTTTTATCACTGAAATAATGGATACGTTGAAAAATCATTATTTCTTTGAAAAATTTTAAGCTGTTAAATAGGTTATGTAACTTAAATTAACTAGAAAGCCCGAAAACCAAGCAAAATCTCGTTTTCAAACAATAGGCTTTCTAGTTGTTTTGTCTCCCTCCAAGAACAAAAATTTATTTTCTTTTGCTATGGTATTTTCCCCTACTCTGTTCTACAATGCGGATACTTTAAAGTTGCTACTTTCTAGTCATAATCTAAATTAAAATATCTGCATAAATTCCTATGCAAAATCAGCAAAGAGTAAATATTTTTAGGTTGAAACACAACCTGTAAGTGGTATTTTTAAATGGTGCTACAATCCTATAAATCTCAATTAATTCAATTAACTAGACTGGCTTTCCCTATCTTAATTGCTCAACTTGCTCAAAATTCAATGGGATTAGTTGACACCATTATGGCAGGGCAGGTAAGTACTGATGATATGGCGGCAATTTCCATCAGTGCTTCAATTTGGCTACCTTTAATCTTATTTGGACAAGGATTATTACTCGCTTTACCACCAACAATTTCGTATCTCAATGGTTCGGGTAAACGGCATTTAATTGCCCACCAAATCCATCAAGGTATGTGGATTGCTTTTTTTATTAGCATTCCAGTTATGCTTATCTCTTATTATAGTGAAGTCATTATTAATACGATGAAAATGGATCAACATCTTGCTGATATCAGTATTAATTACCTAAAAGCAATGGCATTTGGTGCTTTTCCCTATCTATTAATGATTACATTTCGTGGCTTGAATGATGGTATTGCAAAAACAATGCCAGCAATGATTATTGCGTTCATTATGTTGTTACTCAATATTCCGTTAAACTATATTTTCATTTACGGAAAATTCGGTTTACCTGCTTATGGTGCGGTGGGTTGTGGCATTTCAACTACAATATTAAGCTGGGTTGGCTTATTTTTAATCCTTATTTACTGCTATAAAACTCCATCACAAAAAGATTTAAATGTTTTCCATCATTTTTTTGAACTACCGCATAAAAAAACATTAAAAAAATTACTTCGCCTTGGAATACCAATCGCTTTAGCGATTTGTAGTGAAATATTCTTATTCCGAATTATTTCAATCCTTATTGCTCGATATGGTGCAAATGAAATTGCAAGCCATCAAATTGGCTTAAATACCAGCTCTTTTATCTATATGTTGCCCGTCTCAATCGCTATGGCAACAACCATTTTAGTCGGGCAAAGTTTAGGGCAACATAAACCTGAACAAGCCAAACAATTTACCAATACAGCGTTGGTATTAGGTTTATCGGTTACGGTCATTACGGCAATTCTTGTTTTTTCATTCCGCTATCAAATTGCGGAAATTTTTGTCAAAGATCCTGTTGTTATCAAAATGGCAGCTGTTCTCCTGATCTTTGAAGTTATTTATCAATTTCCTGATGCCGTTCAAGCCATCACTGGTGGTGCATTAAGAGGATATAAAGATATTAAACCAATCCTTTGGGTTACCCTTTTCAGCTATTGTCTTGTCGGCTTACCAGTGGGCTATATATTAGGTATGACAAATTTAATTGTCCCAAATATGATGGCAAAAGGTTTTTGGATTGGCTTTGTTCTTTCTTTAAGTTTAGTGGCAATTATGCTTTATTTCCGCTTAAAAAAAATTCAAGCTATACCAGCAGAAAAATTATTAGCCGATTTAGATAAAATCCGTTAGCTCTATATCTAATAAAAATTAAATTTTCAAAATGATATTTGAATTTTTAACTGAGAGGTATTAAAAGGCGAAAGGTGTTATTAATAAAATATAATTAGTTCTAAAACTATTATTTTAAATAATATTCTAATTTTAATAATAAAGAATGGTAATTACTTAGAAATATCTCTCTTTACAATTAAAATAAACAATTTAAACATCCAATTTCAATTTGACAAATAAATACCCAAATTGTAGAATTTTTCGATCATTTTTAATTAAACATAAATATTTTTAAAAAGAGAAATATTATATGCAACAACATAATGCCCTTTCCTTTCCAGTCTCTCGATTAGCAATGAGTATTGCTCTTGCGATTACGTTATCTGCCTGTAATGGAGGGGGCGGTGGTAGTAGCGGGAATAGTAATGCCGAAAAAAACTTTCACACCAATAGTACACCACCTTCATATATTACTACTACCAAAGAAACAAAAAATACACTTGAGACGGATCATAACACCACTACAAAACAACCTCGTGTTAATTTGCCTAAAGACAATCCTCCCAAAGATCCTGATATTACACATAATACAATAGAAGATGTTTTTTCTAGCAATACAGAAGAAACGAAAACAGCTGGTTTTGTTGAAACCAGTGTGACAGAAAATATTCCTTCACCATCTTTGCCTTCATTAAATACGGATTATCACAATCCTTTTAGCAATACTGGAGCAGAAAAAAATACTATTCCTCAATCTGCTGTAAATGATTGGCTCACTGCAGGGGAAAAAAATAAACTGATTAATCAAGAAATATATAATACAAACCACCAAAAAACCTATCGACTACCAAAGAATACAGCGAATCAATACGATGGCATTAAAAAATATTCAACCCATTCAGCCAACACTTCAATCGTGGTAAATGAGAAAACTAAATGGACAAAAGAACAACTAGAACAAGCGTTTAAATGGGATCGATTAGAACGTGATTTTGAAAAACCTAAAGATATTATTACATTCTTAAATGGCATAGATTACGATCTATCTTCTCTCAAAGATAAAATCAATGAAAATTTAGCCAAAATCGCTATCTTAGATACTACAATGACTAAGAATGCTGATCTTTATCAAGATAGATTAAAAAGTGTTGACTATATCTTATCTAAATCCCAAACCCTTAACCTTACTGGTGGCTTAGGACACGGAGATAAAGTAGCGAGTGTATTAATAGGTAAACCAAATAATGCTTTCATTGAAAAATATCATTTAAACAATTATGACTATCGCCTCGGCTTTTTAAGTGAAAAAGGCAGTATTGCATTTCTTGGTTTTCAAAAAAATAACTCTAAATATTCAAGTTTTACAAGCCTAATTTCATCGAATAAACTTAAAGACCTAATCCAACAAGGATATAATATTTTAAATATATCTTTATCTAATTCTTTTACCAAACAATCTCTTGAACTGGCTAAAAATAATCCTCTGGTTACAAGATTAGAACAACAAATTAAATTATTGAATCAATACTCAAAAGAAAATGATATTTTGACCGTGATTTCTTTAGGAAATCAAGCCAACAGACAAGTATCTGCGTTCAACTATGCTTCTTTGACATTTAAAGATAAATATCCAGATTACTATAATGCTCAATTATCCGTTGGTGCTTATGATCCTGAATCTGCAAGCGGTGCTCGCTATACAAATCATTGTAATGACACCAAAGAAACCTGTATTTTTGCCCTTGGTACAACTTTAGTCTATAAAAACTCTGAATATTTAAAATATAGACCTGAAGGCTCAGCTATATCAGAGTTTGAAAAATCTTATGGTACATCGTTTGCAGCACCTTACGTTGCTGGAACACTCGCATTAGTCCGTAGTGTTTTCCCTTTTATGAACAATTACAACGTGCAACAAACAGTTCTCACTACCGCTCAAGATTTAGGTACCCCGGGGATTGATGATAAATATGGTTGGGGGTTAATTCAGCCATTAAGTGCAATTCGAGGTCCAAAACAATTTTATAAGTCTGATTTTATCGTTAATTTATCCCACAACGAAAATTATCAAACCAATAATGAAATATACCGTTTTTCAAATGATATTAGCGGTAATTATGGACTGAAAGTTTATGGTAATAATAAACAGAATGTACTTTCTTTATCTGGTGTAAATACTTATAAAGGCGATACAGTTTTATATTCTAAAGCGATTGTCAATATTGATGGTGTTATTACAAATTCAGATATTATCATTAATCAAAATAGTTATCTTTATGGCTCAGGCTGGGTTAATAATGTCTATAATCAAGGCACACTAAGTAATTATAGTATTTTTGCCACCAAACCAAATCATATTAACGAAACTCGTAGTCATTATGGTATGGTAATTAACGGCGATTATATTCAAGATGAAGCTGGAAAATTAAATGTTCTTTTAGGACAACCACTATTAATTAAAGGCAATGCGACTTTAGCAGGAACATTAAATATTACTGGTTTTAAGAAAATATTTGTTAATCACAATACGCTGATTGGTGATGCTTTAGTTGCTCAAGGTGATTTAAAAGGTACATTTGAACACTTCACTAGTATTCCTTTATTAGAAACTAACACTATCAATACCGAAAAAATAAACGTTGATAATAAAACAATCAATGTTATCTCTGTTACCGCAACTTATGCTGGTGCGATAAATAAATTAAATGAATTTATCTCACCTAAAGAAGAAACTTATTCTATCGCTAAAACTGGTGCAGAAAATCTAGATGCCTTACATCGTAGTGTATCAAACTCACCTCGTACAGAACATCTAGCTCGGGCGGCATCTAGTGATGAAACGGATCAAGAAAATAATTATTCTCCATTAACAACATTAATTGCTGAAATTCAAGCTGAACCTAATAAAGACAGTATTAAAAATTCATATTTCTCTTTATCAGGTAATGAATTTATTAATGCTTATCAACAAAACCAAAGATTAGTTAATTTTACTAACCAAAAAAATCGAGAAAATTTATTAACCAATAATACGCAAGGATTCCAACTTGGCTATACATATTCTCAATTATTTGGCAAAAATAA
The DNA here is from genome assembly GCF_003265225.1 of Mergibacter septicus. NCBI lineage: Bacteria > Pseudomonadati > Pseudomonadota > Gammaproteobacteria > Pasteurellales > Pasteurellaceae > Mergibacter > Mergibacter septicus. The sequence goes on from NZ_CP022013.1 coordinate 881,527, forward strand.
AAATAATATTCAATTAAACCAATTAAATTTGAATTATCTTTCCTCAAATAATATATCACTTTTATTAGGATTAAATACGGCGAATATCAGTAACCAAGAAGCTGTCTCTAATGCGGATAATAGTGGTAAGAGTAAAGCTATTAATTTGGCAATTAGTTACCCTTTATTAGATAAATTAAATTTAAATTATCAATTTAGTTATAGTGATTTAAAAGGTAAATTAGATCGCCAAGGAAATTTAGATAATCAATCTTATACCTATCAGCATAATTACCACTATCAATCTCTCAGCAATGAATTTTTTATTTCTCATAAATTAACTTTAACTCCAAAACAATGGTTTACCCCCTATTATGGTTTAAGTTTTACTACAACGAAAATGAATAAAATCAATGAAACGCATACAGGGAATTTTAATCTAGTATTAGATCAACAAACTAAAAATTCTAAAGCGTGGTTTGCAGGTCTTATTTACCAATATCAAAACCCTTTCGATTTAAGAAATACACATTTTTATCTTGCATACCAATTAAGTAAAACCTTTAATACGAATAATCAGTTAAAAGGTTATTTACAAGATGACACACTGATTTCTCCATTAAAATTTTATAATAGAGATAGTAAAAAATTAGTGCAGAATTTAAATTTAACGTTAGAAACGAAGTTGACTAAGAAGATAACTTTTAATGGTAGTTTCAACACAAATTTAAAACAAGAAAAAGGATTTAATTTGGGTATTTCTTATCAATTCTAACCATTAATATTTAATCAGATATAAGGCTATTTTTTATAAAATAGCCTTTTATTTTAAATAAACTATTTACTTACCTGATATACTTTAAATTTATTATTTTTCGCTAAAACTTGATGATTACCAAAATATTGATCTAATAAATGAGGATAAGGTAAAAAAGCATTTGCAACAATACGTAATTTTCCGCCAGAAATAAGGTATTCTTTTGCCTGACTAATTAACTTTTCAACCGCTTGATAAGTTATTTCCATACCATTATGAAAAGGAGGATTAGAAACAATAAAATCAAATTTTTCATTAATATGACTAAATACATCACTAGCAACAATCTCACCCGTTGCAGTATTTTGTTCTAATGTTTTCTCTGCCGAAAGTAAAGCTAAAGCATGAATATCACACATTGTTAACTCAATAGAAGGAAAAGAAGATTTCAAATAACTGCCAATAACACCAGCCCCACAACCGAGATCTAACACCTTACCTGTAATTTTGGTCGAATTGTCAAAGCTCTCAAGCAATAATTCTGTACCTTGATCCAAAGCATTGGCACTAAATACCCCCGGTAGGCTCATTACATTCAAATTATAACGAGTTACAGAATATTGTTGCCACCATTGGTTTAAATTAAATTGTGGGCGTTTTTGTAATGAAAAATAATATAAACCACAACGGCGTGCTGAATCTATTTTGCGAACGATACCAAAAGGTTTTAATAAATTTTCAACCGCACGAACACCACTTCGATTTTCACCAACTAATAAAATTTCCTGACAAGCAGATAAATTTGCTAAAAGATAAGTTAATAAAAATAAATTTTCTTGTTTATTCTTTGTCCAATAATACAAAATAAGATCGGTTTCAGCGATAATCTGATTAGATAATGATAAACCAAAAATTGTTGCTGAATGGTGATTAATATAATCAAAATATAAACTCTGTTGAGTTACTTTATCAGCGATTTTATTTAATTGCTGTGCAAAATTATCATTTACTCCACCAGAAATTAAAACTTTTTTACCTTGAAAAAAAGGTAAATGACGTGCAACTACTTCACTTTCAATTGAAATCATTGGTTCTCTCTGTTAATTAAATTTAATTATTATACTAATTTTATAGCGTAAATTCCTCGTTTTTCTCGATAAAATAAAATGGTATGATAATATTTAAGAAAATAAGTCAAATAATAAATAACTACCATTTATGCGAAAAGCGTTATTACTACAAGAAATGGGAATTACTCGCTGGCAATTACGTCGTCCCGAGATATTCAAAGGCTATGCTACTATGTATGTCCCTAGCCACGTTCGCCTTTTAATGATAACTACACAAAAAATTGATCCTTCATCGATTCCACTCTTTCAAGATATTTTACGTGCCTGTCAATTAACTTCGGAACAAGTAATGTGGCTTGAAAAAAGCCAACTTAATCGCCTAAAAACTCACGCTAAATTAATCTACTGTTGTTGGGGAGAAATGCCCGAATTAAAAACACTTTCAAGCGAAAATTCATGGCAATTACCTGAAATCAGCCAATTTTGCCAATCTCCTACGGCTAAACGAGATTTATGGAAAAAAATCCAACAGTTTTTAAATGCTACCCTTGAATAAATATTATGTCAGATCTCAATATCACACCACTTACACTGAATGATTTACCAATTATTTTACAGATTGAACAAAGTAGCCAAGTGATACCTTGGCGCTTACAAAGTTTCCAAGAATGCTGTACTGAGCAATATATAAATTTAAAACTGACAAAAAATCAGGAAATTATTGGTTATTGTATCTGCCACCACCTCTTAGATGAAGCAACACTCTTTAATATTGCAATCTCACCTAATTTTCAAGCAAAAGGCTACGGAAGATTATTATTACAATATTTAAATCAACAATTACAGGCTAAAGGCTGTTCGACACTCTGGTTAGAAGTAAGAGAATCCAATCTAGCCGCCCAGCATTTATATCAAACTATTGGCTTTCAAACGCTTACCGTGCGTAAAGAATATTACCGCACACCAGATAATGGTCGGGAAAATGCGGTAATAATGGCATACTATTTTTAATATTGGTTATGCAACTAAACTTTAGGGCGTAAACCAAGGGTGTGGCAAATCGCATAGGTTAATTCAGATCGATTTAATGTATAAAAATGGAAATCTTTCACACCTTCTTTTGACAGGATTTTTACCATATCAATAGCTACGCTCGCCCCAACTAAGTTACGTGTTGTTTGATCTTTTTCCAAGCCATCATACAATTTACTTAACCAACTTGGAATTTTAACATTGGTCAGTTTTGCCATTTTTTGTAATTGTATAAAATTCGAGACTGGCAAAATACCGGGGACAATCTCAACATCAATACCAACAGTAACGCAACGATCTCGAAAACGTAGATAACTATCAATATCAAAGAAAAATTGTGTAATTGCTCGACTTGCCCCTGCTTCAACTTTTTGTTTCAAATAAATAAGATCAGATTGTGCCGATTTTGCTTCTGGATGTACTTCTGGATAAGCCGCAACAGAAATATCAAAATCTGCTACCTCTCGTAAAAGTTTAACTAAATCAACCGCATAAAATGGTTTCTTAGCATAACCTGCTGGCTCATCACCCCGTAAAGCAACAATATGGCGAATACCATTTTGCCAATAATCTTGAGCTATTAATCTTAATTCATCAGGGCTAGCATCAATCCCTGTCAGATGAGGGGCAGCCTCAATCCCTGTTTCCTGTTTAATATTTTTAACAATACTATGGGTACGATCACGTTCCCCTGAATTTGCACCATAAGTTACTGACACAAACTTAGGCTTTAATACCTCTAAACGATGAATAGAATCCCATAAAATTTCTTCCATTTTTTCATTTTTGGGTGGGAAAAATTCAAATGAAACATTAATATTCCCATTTAAATCTGCAACACTTTGGTTTAGTAAATTAATTTCCTTTGCATAACTCATTTTCGCCTCCTTTTTAACCTTTAGATGTTTAGACGTCTAATTTTTAAATTAAAAAGAATTGGCTTTAAAGTCAATTTAATATTTTTTCTATTCAAAATGAATATTATTCATACTAATGAGTTAATGTAATGAAATAATCGATATAAGAAACAACAATCAAGATAAAAAAACAGCACCCTAAGGTGCTGTTAAATTAGAAATAGTAATTATTCTACACTCAATTCTTCTTCGCAATCCTCATCAACATCACAAACTCGTTCAAGACTAACAAGTTGTTCTGTATCACTGGTACGTATTAAACGTACCCCTTGAGTATTTCGTCCCACTATACCAATTTCAGCGACTCTTGTTCTCACTAGAGTACCAGCATCTGTAATTAGCATAATTTGATCTCTTTCTTCAACCTGAGTTGCTGCAACGACTTTACCATTACGTTCACTCACCTTGATTGAGATCACCCCTTTCGTATTCCGTGACTTAGTTGGATATTCATCTAGCTTAGTGCGTTTACCATAACCATTTTGAGTTGCAGTTAGAATTTCTCCTGTTGTTTTTGGAATAACAAGTGAAACAACTTTATCAATGCTTAAATCTAAGGTTTGTTCGTTATCATCTGTACTCTCTTCAACATCATTCTGATTTTCTTCCTCAGTAAAATCATTTGTTAAAGCAAGTTTAATCCCTCTTACTCCTGCCGCTGTTCGTCCCATCGCTCGAACTGCTGTTTCATTGAAGCGGACAACTCTACCTTGAGCCGAGAATAACATAATTTCGTTATCCCCATTGGTAATATCTACGCCAATTAATTCATCTTCATCACGTAAATTAACAGCAATAATACCACTGGATCTTGGACGACTAAATTCAGTCAGAGCCGTTTTCTTGACGATACCACCTGCCGTTGCCATCACGATATACTTATCATCAGCATAATCATTGACTGGTAAAATAGCAGTGATACGTTCGTTTTCCTCTAATGGTAAAAGATTAACGATTGGACGTCCTCTTGAACCTCGGCTAGCCTGTGGTAATTGATATACTTTCAGCCAATATAAACGCCCACGGCTTGAAAAACATAAAATGGTGTCATGCGTATTGGCAACTAATAATTTTTCAATAAAATCTTCTTCTTTCATTTTAGTTGCCGACTTCCCTTTACCACCTCGACGTTGGGCTTCATAATCATTAAGTGGTTGATATTTAACATATCCTTCGTGAGATAAAGTAACAACGACATCTTCTGGGGTAATTAAATCTTCAAGATTAATATCACCACTTGCGGTCGTAATTTCTGTACGGCGAGGATCATTAAATTGCGTTTTAATTTGTTCCAATTCCTCACGAATAATCGACATTAATCGTGCAGCATTTTGTAAAATATCTAAGAGATCAACAATAATATCTAGCAGAGACTTATATTCATCAAGGATTTTATCGTGTTCTAATCCCGTTAATTTTTGTAAACGTAAATCTAAAATTGCTTGGGCTTGAACTTCCGTTAGATAGTAATAACCATCACGAATACCATATTCTGAGGATAATTCTTCAGGTCGTGCAGTATCAACACCACTTGCCGCTAACATACCGCTTACCTGCCCTAATTGCCACGCTTGCGATAATAGCCCTTCTTTAGCAATAGCTGGTGTCGAGGCTTGACGGATAAGTTCAATTACTGGATCGATATTAGCTAAAGCGATTGCTAAACCTTCTAAAATATGTGCCCGTTCTCTTGCTTTGCGTAACTCATAAACAGTACGGCGAGTGACAACTTCACGGCGATGTAATACAAAAGCTTCTATCAGTTGTTTTAAATTGAATAGCTTTGGTTGTCCGTGATCTAATGCAACAATATTAATCCCAAAAGTAACTTGTAACTGGGTTAAAGCATAAAGGTTATTAAGCACAACTTCACCGACTGCATCACGTTTTACTTCAATAACAATTCGCATTCCGTCTTTGTCGGATTCATCACGTAAGGCACTGATACCTTCAACTTTTTTATCCCGAACCAATTCAGCAATTTTTTCAACTAAACGAGCTTTATTCACTTGATATGGAATTTCGTGAACTATGATGCTTTCACGGCCCTTTTCATCTGTTTCAATTTCAGCTCTAGCACGAATATAGACTTTGCCTCGTCCTGTTTTATAAGCTTCTTCAATCCCTTTACGTCCATTAATTAATGCTGCAGTTGGAAAATCAGGACCGGGAATATAAGTCATTAATTCATCAATGGTAATATCTTCGTTATCAATATAAGCTAAGCAACCATCAACAACTTCCCCTAAATTATGAGGTGGGATATTCGTTGCCATTCCAACCGCAATACCACTTGAACCATTGACTAATAAAGCAGGTACTTTAGTCGGTAAGACATCTGGAATCATTTCTGATCCATCATAATTTGGGACGTAATCGACAGTTTCTTTATCTAGATCAGCAAGCAGTTCATGGGCTATTTTGGTCATTCGAGCTTCGGTATAACGCATTGCTGCAGGTGAATCCCCATCAATAGAACCAAAATTACCTTGCCCATCAACCAATGGATAACGCAATGAAAAAGGCTGTGCCATCCGCACTAAGGTATCATAAACAGCGGAATCACCATGTGGGTGGTATTTACCAATCACGTCCCCCACTATACGAGCAGATTTACGATAAGGTTTGTTGTAATCATTACCACCGACACTCATTGCAAATAATACTCGGCGATGAACAGGTTTTAATCCATCTCGAACATCTGGTAATGCTCTTCCAACAATGACCGACATTGCATAGTCTAAATATGAAGACTTCATTTCTTCTTCAATATTAACTGGAATAATATCTTTCGCTAAATTGCTCATTTAGGCTTATCCTATTTCTTGATTTTTGGTAGAAAAATTGTGTCGATTATAGCAAAATTTTGCTGATAAGTCAGGTATAAAAGGCTTGGGTGTTAATATTTATACTATTTAGTGATATTGATCCCAAAGCCTACATTTTAATTACTCAGCCACTAAGAAGGTTTCTCTTAATTGTTGCAACTGATCTCGAATAGCTGCCGCTTTTTCAAACTCTAAATTCTGAGCATATTTATACATCTGTTGTTCTAAGTGTTTCATCTGTTTTTGTTGTTCTTTTGCTGTTTTTGGCAAATTATACTCAGCCATAGATTCGGCAACTTTCGGCGTTTTTGCTTTTGTTTTACCTTTATAATTTGTTGGTTGCCCAATATCCAATAACTCTCCCACTTTTTTATTCAACGCTTGTGGTACTATGCCATGTTTTTGGTTATAAGCTTGCTGTTTTGCTCGCCGCCGTTCCGTTTCATCTATCGCCCTTTGCATTGAATTAGTAATACGATCCGCATACAAAATCGCCTTACCATATAAATTCCGTGCAGCTCGCCCAATTGTTTGGATTAAAGAACGTTCTGAACGTAAGAATCCTTCTTTATCTGCATCAAGAATAGCGACTAATGATACCTCTGGCATATCTAGCCCTTCTCGCAATAAGTTAATCCCCACTAAAACATCAAATTCACCAGCTCGTAGATCGTGAATAATTTCAACACGTTCAACGGTATCAATATCAGAATGTAAATAACGCACCAATACACCATGTTCAGCTAGATAATCTGTTAGATCTTCAGCCATTTTTTTAGTTAATGTTGTAACCAAAACTCTCTGATTAAGTTCAACTCTTTTACGAATTTCTGAAAGTAAATCATCTACTTGAGTGGCTACTGGGCGAACTTCAATTTCAGGATCAAGTAAACCTGTTGGACGAACAACCTGATCGATGATCTCTCCGCCTGATTTTTCTAACTCATAAGCTCCGGGGGTAGCTGAAACATAAATTGTTTGAGGAGCAAGACATTCAAATTCTTCAAAACGTAGTGGACGGTTATCTAATGCGGAAGGTAAACGGAAACCATATTCGACTAAAGTCTCTTTTCGAGAACGATCACCACGATACATACCTCCAATTTGAGGTACGGTAACATGTGATTCATCAATAATTAGCAAAGCATCACTGGGAATATAATCAAATAATGTGGGTGGTGGTTCTCCCTCTTTCCGTCCTGATAAATAACGGGAGTAATTTTCAATCCCTGAACAATAGCCTAATTCATTCATCATTTCGATATCAAACTGCGTTCGTTGTGTGATCCGTTGCTCTTCAACTAATTTATTATTTTTGAGTAGATATTCACGTCTTTCGGCTAATTCCTGTTTGATTTTATCAATCGCATCTAAAATCCGTTCTCTTGGCGTTACATAATGTGTTTTCGGATAAACAGTATAACGTGGCACAACGCCTAAATGACGCTGTGTTAAAGGATCAAAAAGACTAAGGCGTTCAATTTCATCATCAAATAATTCAACTCTCAAGGCAACATCATCAGATTCCGCAGGAAATATATCAATTACCTCACCTCTCACTCTGAAAGTACCACGTTGAAAAGCTTGATCATTACGAGTGTATTGTAATTCTGCCAACCGAGATAAAATCTTACGTTGGTCAATAATTTCCCCCGTTTGTAAGTGTAACATCATCTTCAAATAAGATTCAGGATCACCTAAACCATAGATTGCTGATACTGATGTTACGACTATCGTATCTCGCCGTTCTAAAAAAGATACCGTGGCAGATAAACGCATTTGTTCAATTTGATCATTTACTGAAGCATCTTTTTCAATAAAGGTATCACTAGAAGGAACATAAGCTTCTGGCTGGTAATAATCATAATAAGAAACAAAATACTCAACCGCATTTTCAGGGAAAAAGGCTTTCATTTCAGCATAAAGTTGTGCAGCTAACGTCTTATTCGGAGCAAAGATCATTGCTGGACGATTTAACCGAGCAATCACGTTTGCAATGGTAAAAGTTTTCCCTGAACCAGTTACTCCAAGCAAGGTTTGATGGGCTAATCCATCATTAAGATTTTCAATGATTTTTTCAATTGCGGTAGGTTGATCACCTGAGGGTTTAAACTCTGAATGTAAAATAAAAGGCTTACTTGTTTTATTCATTTTTTAGGCTCTTGAAACTGTTTTTCAAGATATTCAATCAAATCATTTTTTGTGAAGATAAGTAGTGTATCACTATCAAAGCTTACTTTAAAAGTATATCTAACCTAATTTGTACGAGATGTGTTAGAATAGTATCACTATTTACTATTCATAAGGTGATAAAAACATATGTTATTGAATAAAATTACTAAATTTATACCTGGACTGCTGTTGTCTGGTGGTATAACCATTATTGCCAATCAACTATATGCAATGCATATCGGCAGTAGTATTGGCTTAAGTTCTCTCACTTTTGCTATTTTGCTAGGAATGCTAATTGGCAATACTTTCTATGCTAAGATTGCAACTTATTCGCATACTGGTATTACCTTTGCAAAAAGTTTTCTGCTGCGAGCAGGTATTGTTCTTTACGGTTTTCGGATTACTTTTCAACAAATTAATGCTGTTGGACTTAATGCGGTAATCACTGATGCGATTATGCTGATTTCTACTTTTTTTATTACACTTTGGTTAGGCTATTACTGGTTAAAAATTGACAAACAAACAGTCTATTTAAGTGCTGCAGGTTGTAGTATCTGTGGTGCAGCCGCCGTTATGGCAAGCGAGCCTGTCGTAAAAGCTGAATCTCATAAAGTGGCAGTTGCTGTCGCAATTGTGGTTATTTTTGGTACGGCGGCAATGTTTCTATACCCTGCATTATATACTTGGCTACTTCCTTATTTAGATGATCATCAATTCGGAATTTATATCGGTTCAACTGTCCATGAAGTTGCACAGGTTTATGCAGCTGGGGATAATATCAACCCAAGTGTTGCCGATAATGCTGTCATTACTAAAATGATTCGAGTGATGATGTTAGCCCCATTCTTACTTGCTTTATCCTATTTTCTTACTCCTAAAAATACTCCCCAAGCAAAGAATAAAATTAATATTCCATGGTTTGCAGTTTTCTTTATTTTAGTGGCTATTCTTAACTCATTTCCAATTGTACCTGCCCCAATTGTACAAATTTTAGTTGAAATTGACGGTATTTTATTAATGATGGCAATGGCGGCTTTAGGAGTTACCACTCATATCGGTGCAATTAAACAAGCTGGGATTAAACCTTTAATCTTAGGATTAATAGTATTTGTATGGTTAGTAATAGGTGGTTTTTTAGTGAATCAAACTATGGGACAGCTGTTTAGCTAACATTTCAAACAAATCTATACCTAAATAAGCTAAAAAGGATTGTTCTTATCCAGAACAATCCTTTTTTATAGCAAATAAAGCTGATCTTAATTTAACGCTTTTAAAATCTCATCAACACTTTCTTTCGCATCACCAAATAACATTTGGGTATTTTCCTTAAAGAAAAGTGGGTTTTGAACGCCTGCATAACCTGTATTCATAGAACGTTTGAAGACAACTACATTTGCTGCTTTCCAAACTTCTAATACGGGCATACCCGCTATTGGACTATTTGGATCATCTTGAGCGGCTGGATTGACTGTATCATTTGCCCCAATCACTAAAACAACATCAGTATCAGCAAAATCATCATTAATTTCATCCATTTCTAAAACAATATCATAAGGCACTTTTGCTTCTGCAAGTAAAACATTCATATGCCCCGGTAAACGCCCTGCTACTGGGTGAATACCAAAACGAACATTAATGCCTTTATCACGAAGTTTTTGGGTAATTTCAGCAACTGGATATTGAGCTTGTGCAACTGCCATACCATAACCGGGAGTAATAATCACAGAACTAGCATTGCGTAACATTTCGGCAACTTCTTCTGCTTTAACTTCACGATGCTCACCTTGCTCTTCATCACCAGAAACGACAACTTCTGTTCCAAAACCACCAGCAATAACACTGATAAAGGAACGATTCATCGCTTTACACATAATATAGGAAAGAATTGCACCCGATGATCCGACTAATGCCCCAGTAACAATTAATAAATCGTTGCTTAGCATAAAGCCTGCTGCTGCGGCTGCCCAACCCGAATAAGAGTTCAGCATTGAAACAACAACTGGCATATCTGCACCACCAATTGATGCAACTAAATGCCAGCCAAAGGCTAATGCAATCAATAACATAAGGATCAAGTAAAATAATCCCGGCGATGAAAGAAAGCCTAACATAAGTACAAATGAAACCACTAAAGCCGCTAAATTCATTTTATGACGGTGGGGTAACATTAGCGCTTTTGAATTGATAAATCCTCTTAATTTACCAAAGGCAACAATTGACCCTGTTAAAGTAACCGCACCAATGAAAATACCTAGAAAGACTTCTATGTTATGAATATTTTGCAAACTTTGATCAAGTGGCTGATGTGCTAAATAGCTGTTAAAACCAACCAATACTGCGGCTAATCCCACAAAACTATGTAATAACGCTACCAATTCAGGCATTTCAGTCATTTCCACTTGAATTGCTTTGCGTATTCCAATAATTCCTCCAATAATCATAGCGAGAATGATCCAAAATTGCCCTTCAGTTTGTGGCCCATAAACAGTGGTAAATAGGGCTATCCCCATTCCAACAATACCATACCAACAACCAGCTTTAGCTGTTTCGTGTTTAGACAAGCCAGCTAAACTCATAATGAATAATACCGCAGCGATAATATAGGCGGAATGAACAAAACTCTCTGACATGACTTCTCTCCTTATCCTTTTCTGAACATTGCCAGCATACGCTGAGTAACTTTAAAACCGCCAAAAATATTGATACTAGCAACTAAAATGGCGATAAATGCGAGAAAAGATACCACTAGGTTGCCTTGTCCAATCTGTAATAAAGCACCGACCACAATGATGCCAGAAATCGCATTCGTAACCGCCATTAAAGGGGTATGTAAGGCATGGCTGACATTCCAAACCACGTAATACCCAACAACACAAGATAATACAAATACGGTGAAATGTGATAAAAAGGCTGGTGGTGCAACAGCTAAGACACAAAAATAAAGAGCTATCGCAGTGGCGATGATTCCCCATTTCTTCACAGGATTTTTGACTACTTCTTGTTTTTCAACAAGTTTAGCTGTCGGGGTACTCTGTTTTGGCTGTGCTGAAACTTGAATTGGTGGTGCTGGCCAAGTAATTTCCCCCTCTCTAATCACAGTAACCCCACGTTGTACGACATCATTAAAATCAATATTAATCTTACCATCTTTCTCTTTACACAATAATTTCAATAGGTTAACCAGATTGGTGGCATAAAGTTGAGAGGATTGAGTTGGTAAACGACTTGGTAAATCTGTATATCCGATAATTTTTACTTGATTTTCTGTTATCGTAATTTGATCGGCTTGTGTTAATTCACAATTCCCCCCAGTAGCTGCGGCGAGATCGACAATAACACTACCCGGCTTCATAGTGGCAACCATTTCTTTAGTAATCAAGCGTGGTGCAGGTTTCCCCGGAATTAATGCCGTAGTGATAATAATATCCACCTCTTTAGCTTGTTCAGCATATAAAGCCAAAGCTCGGCGATTAAACTCTTCAGACATTACCTTGGCATAACCATCGCCACTTCCCCCTTCTTCTTGAAAATCAAGTTCGAGGAATGATGCTCCCATACTTTCGACTTGCTCTTTCACTTCGGGACGAGAATCAAAAGCTCGCACTATCGCACCTAAACTATTCGCCGCACCAATAGCCGCTAGTCCCGCAACACCTGCACCAATCACTAACACTTTTGCAGGTGGCACTTTACCAGCAGCAGTAATTTGACCAGTGAAGAAACTACCAAATTCATGTGCTGCCTCAACCACTGCACGATACCCTGCAATATTTGCCATTGAACTTAGTGCATCTAGAGATTGAGCCCGAGAAATCCGTGGGACGGCATCCATCGCTAACACATTAATTTTTTTCGCCGCTAACTTTTCCATTAATTCAGGTTGTTGAGCTGGCCAAATAAAACTAATTAAAGTAGCACCTTCCTTAATTTGAGTAATTTCCTCTTCTTGCGGTGGATTTACTTTCAAAATAATATCCGCCTGCCACACATCATTGACACTACCTATCGTTGCACCAGCAGCCTCAAAAGCACTATCTTCAAAACTTGCTTTAAAACCTGCGTTATGTTCTATCAGCACATCAAAACCAAGTTTTTTTAACTGCTGTACAGTCTTTGGCGTTGCCGCTACCCGACTTTCTTTTTCCAGTAATTCTTTAGGTATAGCAATCAGCATAAACATTCCTTTCTTGATTTATAGATATTAGGATACCCAGATCCTCCCCAAACGATGACTTTGACGTCAAACACAGTCAATTTAACACTAAACCTTCAAAAAAGAATAATCTTTTTTGATTCAAAATAGCTATTGCTCTAAAAACTTTCTGCTCTATAAAAAAGGTTGAACATCAAGCTCTTTCTAACAGCTATACCACAAACACTTTGTAAAAAAATGTAAATAAAATATTATTGAGAACTATTATCATTTATATTTATTTCCGTCTCAAAACCGAGATTACTATAAAAGTAGTTAATACTCCAACATCTTGCACCTCTCCCCCACACTGAGGTGCTTTTTTTTATCTAATCCCTCCACCTACTTTGAATAAGCCTTTTCATTTAACAAATAAGTCTTATAATGATAAAACTTTCGTCTTTATCTAACTTAGATTCGAGAAATAAAAATGAATGACTTAAATACTATATTAGCTGAATTAAAACGTGGAGTAGATGAAATTCTCTCTGAAAATGATCTCATTGAAAAATTAAAAGAAAATCGCCCTTTAAAAATCAAATTAGGGGCAGATCCTACTGCACCAGATATTCATTTAGGGCATACAGTTGTACTAAATAAATTACGTCAATTCCAACAGCTTGGGCATGAAGTTTACTTCTTAATTGGAGATTTTACAGGAATGGTTGGTGACCCTACCGGTAAAAGCACCACCCGACCACCACTCACACGAGAAGATGTTCTACGCAACGCTGAAACTTATAAAGAACAAATTTTTAAAATCCTTGATCCAGAAAAAACCAAAGTGGTCTTCAACTCTACTTGGTTAAGTGAATTAGGGACTGAAGGAATGATTCGTTTAAGTTCTCAATATACCGTAGCTCGTATGTTAGAACGTGATGATTTTAAAAAACGCTTCACTAACCAACAACCTATTGCAATCCACGAATTTATCTATCCACTGCTACAAGGTCACGATTCAGTTGCATTAGAAGCCGATGTTGAATTAGGTGGTACAGACCAAAAATTCAATTTATTAGTTGGGCGTGAATTGCAAAAATCAGCAGGACAAAAACCACAAGTTGCGATTACTCTGCCTCTGCTTGAAGGTTTAGATGGTGAGAAAAAAATGTCTAAATCATTAGGTAACTACATTGGTGTTGCTGAATCACCAACTGAGATGTTTGGTAAGGTAATGTCGATTTCAGATGATTTAATGTGGCGCTGGTATGATCTACTTTCATTCCGCCCATTAGCTGAAATTGCCCAGTTAAAACAAGAAGTAGCTGATGGTCGCAATCCTCGTGATGTTAAAGTATTATTAGCAAAAGAAATTATTACACGTTTCCACGATCAAGCTGCTGCGGATCAGGCTGAACAAGAATTTATTAATCGCTTCCAAAAAGGTGCAATGCCCGATGAGATGCCTGAATTTAACTTTGAGGGTGAAATGCCACTCGCAAATCTATTAAAAGAAGCAGGCTTAGTGAGTTCTACCTCTGAAGCTCTACGAATGATTAAACAAGGTGGTGTAAAAATAGATGGTGAAAAAGTAGAAGATAGCAAACTACTTATTACTGCATCAACAGCGATCTACCAAGTTGGAAAACGTAAATTTGCTCGAGTAACAATAAAATAATTCAAATGACCTCCCCCGTAATAACGGGGGATTTTTTTATTGCTTAGGTGAGATAAATATCAAAACGATGATTTTTAGTAGTATGGCTAAAACTCGGTTTTTTCTCTGCCAAGAAAGGAGCATAGTCAGGACGTTTTACAACCACCCTTTTTCTCGCCAAATTTAACGCAGGCTCTAATAACAGATCTGCATCTAAATCCGCACCAACTAAATGCTGAAAAACCCGCATTTCTTTCTTAACCAAAGCACTTTTCTGTTTATGCGGATACATTGGATCGAGATAAACAACATCATATAATTTTTTGCCTTGTTCAGCCTGTAATGCCATAATGGTCGAAAAAGGTAATAACCGCATTCGCTCTTGCATAAAACCACCTATTTCTGGATCTTGATAAGCTCGCTGTAATCCATCTGCTAATAAAGCTGATACCACAGAGTTACGTTCAATCAAATCGACCTGACATCCTATTGAGGCAAGAACAAAAGCATCTCGCCCTAATCCAGCAGTGGCATCAAGTACAGTAGGTAAATACCCCTGTTTAATCCCAACTGCTTTGGCAACAGCTTCACCTCGACCACCACCAAATTTTCGCCGATGTGCCATTACCCCAGTAACAAAATCAACATAAACGGCTCCCTGTTTAGGTTGATCTAATTGATACAAAGCCAGACAATCTACACTGAATACTAAAGCCAATCTCGCTTTAGGATCGTGCAATAACTGCCAACGCTGGGTGAGTTCCTCAAATTGCTGAGGATCTCTACCTTGATTAACTAATTGAATTTGCATCACAACTTACCGTCTTACTAGCCAAACACCGCTTTCAATATGATCAGTATAAGGAAACTGATCAAAAAGTGCCGCCCGTTCAATACGATGGGTTTGAGTTAGACTCACTAAATTCTCGGCTAATGTATGTGGGTTACAAGAAATATATAAAATATGTTGGTAACCTTGTACCATTGCTAAGGTTTTTTGATCTAATCCTGCTCGTGGTGGATCGACAAAAATCGTATTACACTGATATTGAGTAAGATCGATACCTTTTAAACGATTAAACTGACGTTCTCCATTAATCGCTTGTGTAAATTCTTCGGCAGACATTCGGATTATCTGTAAATTTTCAATTTGATTTGCAGCTATATTATATTGAGCTGCCATAACAGATGGTTTAGCAATTTCCGTTGCTAATACTTGACGAAAATTCTGTGCTAATGCAATTGAAAAATTACCATTCCCACAATACAGTTCTAATAAATCGCCCGAGCTATGACGAGTGCAATCCAATGCCCACTGCAACATCTTACAATTCACCCTTGCATTAGGTTGGGTAAAACTATTTTCTACTTGGCGATAGATATATCTTTTATCGCCAACTGGTAATATTTCATCAATATAATCTTGTTCAAGACAAATTTTTTGTTTAGAAGCACGCCCTATAAGGTGTAAATCAAAGCCTAATGCCATTAACTTCGCTTTTAATTGTTCTGCTTTATCCTGCCATTCTGACGTTAATTTTTTATGATATAACAAACTAATAATTAACTTATCACTTAATGTACTTAGATAATCAATTTGAAAAAGCTTCTGACTAAGTATCTGTTCTTGTTGTAATAAATTAGGCAACAGCTGCATAGCTCGATTAATTAATTGGCTTGCAATCGGAAATTGATCGACACGGTAGCGTTGTTTAGTATCAGGATCAAACATAATGTGATAGAGTTGATCACCATCGTGCCAGATTCTAAATTCAGCTCTCATTCTAAAATGCTGGGGTTCAGATTCAAAAATATCTAATTGCAAATCAGCATTAAATGGATGTAATAATTGTTTTAATTTTTCTACTTTTTTATTTAACAAAAGCGGATAATCCGCAACAGGTAACAAGTTAATATTACTCATAAATTCTGGTCAATTTTTTCATCATTTATCGTCAAAATAGTGCAAAAGTCTAGCATATCTCACTAAGTGGGTAAAATGTACTTTCGTTGCTTTCTTTTAAATATTAAATATTCTAAAATACCTAAACCTAATATTTTCAATAATCTAAGAATTATGTTGAAGAATTATGCCAAACAAACAAATGATCCTATCCAAATGCTTTGGATAGGTAAAGCATTAAGCCGTATTGAATACCTATGTATGCAATCTTTTTTGTCTAATGGACATCCTGTACATTTATATGCTTACGAAAAGATTGACAATGTTCCTCAAGACGTTACTTTCTGTGATGCCAACCAGATCCTACCACAACATACTATTTTTAAGCATATGGGATCTTACGCTGCTTTTGCGGATCTATTCCGTTGGAAATTAATGGTAGAGAAAGGCGGGTGGTATTGCGATACCGATGTTATTTGTCTTCGTCCCTTTGAATTTAATCAAGAAATTGTGCTAGGTTGGCAGGATAAAAATGAATGTACGCCTACTATAATGAAATTTCCAACTAATCACCCTTTGGCAAAAGAGTTATTAAATGCAGCTAAATATCCGAGCATGCCAAAACCCTATGATTCTCTTCGAGTAAAAACACTAAGATTAATTAATAGGCTATTTACTCAACAACAAAATGCGCTTGGTTGGGGAGAAACTGCGGGGCCCTCAGGCTTAACACGTGCATACTTTTACTTACTAAAACAAGGAAAAATTGACTTTCAACCTATCTCTCCAAACTATTTTTATCCTATTGCTTGGCAAAATTGGCAAGATTTAATCACTGCCAATAAAATTAATCTTGAACAACTTCCAAGTGAAAGCTGTGCCATTCACCTTTGGAATGAAATGTGGCGACGTGGCAATATTGATAAAAATAAGCCTTTAGATCCCAATTGTTTAGTGGAAAAGTTATTTAAACTTTATTGCCCAAATTATCCTGCATAATAAAAAATGGCACTGTAATAATATTTAACACAGTGCCAATCTATTCATTTTACCGTTCCAAAACTGATTTATAGGAACTTCTGTTTTAACTCTTTTGCAATTGCTAACTGTTGTTCTGTTGCTGATTTTGTCATTGGTTCACGGCAACAACCAGCTTCTACTCCTTCAAGTTTTAATAACTCTTTTAAAGTGAGATATAAGCCATTTGCTAATATCCCTTCAATTAAGTCATTGGTGGTATGCTGAATCTTTAACGCTTCTTCTAATTTTCCAGCTTGAGTTAATTCAAAGATTTGTCTTGCTCTAATACCATTAACGTTGAAGGTACTACCAATTGCCCCATCAACACCTAAAGCAGCCGCTGGCAACATCATTTCATCAAAACCCGCCCAAATCAGGTGATTTGGATAGTTTTTCTTCAATCTTTCCAGTAAATAAAAATCCCCTGCGGTAAATTTTACGCCTAAGATTTTTGGATTTTTATACAACTCTCCGAATTGTTCTACACCAATATTGACACCTGTTAAAAACGGTATTGAATAAACAATCATATTATTGCCCGTTTCCGCAATAATGGTATCGTAGTAATGTTTAATTTCCGCAAAACTAAATTTATAATAAAAAGGAGTTACCGCTGATAAGCTATCGTAGCCTAATTCTGTTGCATATTTACCAAGCTCCACCGCTTCGTGTAAACTTACACTACCAACTTGTGCAATTAATCCAACTTGATCTTGTGCTTCATCTTTAACAATACGAAAAATCTCTTTTTTCTCGGCTGTTGATAGCATAAAGTTTTCGCCCGTACTACCTCCAACATATAATCCATCGATCTTCATTTTATCGATATTATGTCGAACAATCTGGCGTAAACCTTTTTCATTAATACTGCCATCAGGATTAAAAGACACTAATAATGCACTAAAAATTCCTGTTAACTTTTTCATTATATTCTCCTAAAAGGTTCTTTATTTAATACGTTGTTCCATAATCACATTGATTGTTTTTTGTTTTATTTTGATAGCTTTATCTTCTTCAGCCTGCACTAACAAGGCATAAACCAGATCTAAAACAAATAGCTGTGCCATTTTTGTTCCAATTGAATCCCCTTGCATTTGCCCTTGGCGATTACCGTTAATTAAAACAATATCAGCAATTTGGGTGATCGGGGAACGTAAATTATGGGTAAGGGCAATCGCAGTAGCATTATTACGTTTCGCTATTTTTAAAGCTTGCACCGTTTCTTCAGAATAGCCTGAATGACTTATACCAATCACGACATCATCTTTTTTCATTAATGCTGCTTGCATATACATAAAATGATTATTAGTAACAGCATCAACTTGTAAACCTATCCGCATAAATTTATGTTTAGCTTCTTCTGCCGTTAATCCTGAAGATCCCACTCCAAGCAAGAAAATCCGTTTTGCGTTGCGTAATGCTACAACCGCTTTTTCTAATTCATTGAAATCTAATAGGTTAATTGTTTCAGTGATGACTTTACCTAATGATCGCTGTAATTTCACCGCAATATCTTTTGAGGTATCACTCTTATCAATTTCGGTATCTAATAGCGAACATTCTTGTTTTTCTTGTGTCGCTAATTCAATCGCCAATTCTAATTTAAAATCCGTATATCCTTTAAAACCTAGAGTACGGCAAAAGCGAATAAAAGTTGCTTCACCAACATCAAGTTGTGCTGCCACTTCAGATAATGAGGCTTGACTAAGTAAATTTGGCGATGCCAAAATTGCTGAAGCTATCCGTTTTTCAGTTTTAGTTAAGCTACTATGCAATGCACCTATGGTATCTAAAATTTTACCGCTTCCACTCATATTTATTCCTTATTAATCACGAGAAACTAATTCGACTGGAATTTTTACCACTAACTTTTTTAAAGTGCAAACTGAATTATTAATATAGCAACCGGGTTTATGCGGTTCGTATGGATAAAAGACAGCAAACATCTTCGGTTTTAGCAAAATACCGTTCTTATCTGTTATTTTATCAATTAATTGATAATCATCTTGTGTATTATATTCTGTACAAAGCTGGAGATCAGGATAAGCCACACCATACTCAATATATTCAGTGCCTTGAATAAGTACCTGTAAATCAATATATTTTCGATGGAATTCCGCTTGTTTACTTTCAACCGCTACCGTTTCAAATTCCATTACATTCATATAAATTTGCTCATTTATATGATGTTGTCCATTTTCTAGTGTTGTCAGATCTAAACTATTTAAATATTCACAAACCTCTGCAATCACAGGTGGTAACCCTAGTTTATAATCTGAACGGGTTAAATCGCCTAAAAACATTTTTCCTTCCTATCTTTCGTTTAAAGTTTTAATCCTTGTTGTAAGCGTGATTTCACCCACAACGCAGCACCAATTAATCCCGCATCAGCACCATAATAAGCAGGCTCTAATTCGCAATGATAAAATGTTGGTAATTTTTTTAAGTAACTCTCTACCAAAGGTAAATATCCTTCAGCCAATCCAATACTACCACCGAGAATCACTTTTTGAATATCTAAACTAATCACTTGATCTGCAATTAAATTTGCAATTGCTTTTGCCGAACGTTGTACTAATGCTGTTGCTTGTGGATCATTTTTTCTAAAACGTACAAAAACTTGTTCTGGTTTGCAAGGCTCCGCCCACTGCATTGCCTCAAATTCAATTGCTCTGCCTGAAGCGACAGCTTCAACACAACCTTGACGCCCACACCCACAGATAGGTCCATTTGGATCTGCTAATGTATGCCCAATATGCCCTGCTATCCCTCGTGGTTGCGTTACAAGTTGACGATCTAAAATAATACCGCCACCAACACCAGTTGAAACGGTAATAAATACCATATTTTGTAACTGTTCATTCTGTTTACTGTATTCTGCATAAGCCGCTGCTTGTACATCATTTAATAAACCTATTGGTTTATCTGTATAACGTGCAAGACTGGTATGTAAAGGAAAATATGCTAAACCACCAAGATTTTTAGGGTTAAGAGCGGTTAAAATACCTTGATTAATAATCCCCGTTGAAGCAACGGCAATATAATCAAACTCTCCTTGATATTGTGATAATATCTTGGCTAAGGTCTGTTCCATTGCTCGACTAACATCTATTTGAGGGGTACTCATCTGATGACGCTGAGTAATTTCTCCATTAACCACCAAAGCCGAAGCTATTTTAGTCCCACCGATATCTAAGGATAAACAACGATTAAAGGCATTATTTTGGTCTAACATTTGGTATCTTCCTTTGACAATTACTCAGCTACTTTTCATTTTTTGCACTCTTCACAGCTTGCACAAACCAACTCACAATATGCTCCAAACGAGTCAATGCTGAACCCACTGTGACAGAATAAGCCCCTAATTCAATCGCCTTTTGAGCCAATTCAGGACTATTATAACGACCTTCAGCCATTACTCGGCAACCTGCCTGAACCAATTCTTGAACTAGCTGATAATCAGGTTCAACAGGGACAACGCCACCGGTATAACCAGACATTGTGGAACCAATAATGTCTACACCTAATTGCTGACAATAAAGCCCTTCAGCTAAATTAGAGCAGTCTGCCATTGCAAGGCAGCCTAAATGGTGAATATATTCCACAATCTCTTTTCTTGTGGTAGGACGAATACGGTCAGTTCCATCAAAAGCAATAATATCAGCCCCCGCTTTGGCTAACGCTTCCACATCAGCTAAAAATGGAGTAATCCGAATAGGACTATCTTCTAGATCACGTTTAATAATACCGATGATAGGCACATCAACAACCTTACGGGTTGCAATTAAATTATCAATTCCTTCTATTCTTAAACCAGCTGCACCACCATTAACCGCTGCTTGAGCCATTGCTGCAACAATTTCAGGCTGATCCATCGGACCATCATCAACTGGTTGGCAAGAAGCAATTAAACCATTTTTAATTTGTTCTAACACCTGTTGCTTTGTCATTTTGATACATTAACTCCAATATTTTAAAAAATGTAGAAGATAAACTCCATTGAAACAATAATAATCACTATTTTATGAATCAACAAGCAAAATAATAAATATTTTAGAGATTGATCACAATTTAACTAAGTACACTTTTTTTAAAAAGATAAACTTTAAACAGTCTTTCATCTAATTTAATTGAAATAAGCGGATTCTTTTTTTAAAGTCGGCGATATTCTGCTAAACTAGCCACCAATTTTATCCCTAACTTTTAACAACCATTTTAATCATCATCAAATGAGTCAAGATTTATCCCATATTTTTAGTTCTAACGGCACGCTAAGCCAAAAAATTAAAGGCTTTCAGCCAAGAGCAGAACAAACCACTATGGCGATAGCGGTTGAACAAGCAATTAAAACAGACTCTACTTTGATTGTTGAAGCGGGGACAGGAACGGGAAAAACCTTCGCCTATCTTGTTCCAATCATTTTAACGAAACAAAAAACAATTATTTCTACGGGTTCAAAAAATTTACAAGATCAACTTTATAAACGTGATCTTCCCACAATTTGTCATGCACTGAAATTCTCAGGAAAAATAGCCTTACTTAAAGGGCGATCCAATTATTTATGTTTGGAAAAACTTGCCCAAATTAATGCCCAAGGGCTGCGGGGGGATAAAAATTTACTACCTGAATTAGCTAAAATCCAAAAATGGCGAAACGGAACTCAAACAGGCGATTTAAGCGAATGTCATACTATCGCTGAAAATAGCCCTATTATTCCACAAGTCATCAGTTCTAACGATAACTGCTTAGGTAGTGATTGTCCTTATATAAAAGATTGTTTTGTAAGTAAAGCGAGAAAACAAGCATTAGATGCGGATATTGTCGTTGTTAATCACCACCTTTTTTTTGCTGATATGGCTGTTAAAGAAAACGGTTTTGGAGAATTAATTCCAACAGCTGAAACCATTATTTTTGATGAAGCGCACCAACTTCCTGATATCGCAACACAATATTTTGGTGAATCTCTCACTTCCTACCAATTATTTGAATTAGTCAAAGATATTCAACTCTTACAACGTGTTGAATTGCGTGATATGGAACAGTTAGCCAAAGCAGCTGATTTACTTCAAAAAACTATTCAAGATTTTCGTTTACTATTTGGTGAAAACAATAGTAAAGGTAATTTACGGGAATGGTTAATACCAACTGGGTTAAATTACCACTCCCAGTCAGATCATCAATATGATACAAATGCAATGGAAAAAGGCGTTGTATTACTTAGACAACGATTAGAATTTATTCAAGAAATTGCAAAATCTGCCCTAGGGCGTTCACTGGCTTTAGATGCCATCTTTGAACGTACAAGTACAATTAAACTTTTATTAGAACGCTTAACTAATACCACTCAGATAGGCTATTGTTATTGGTATGAAACAAAGGGCAAGCACTTTGCATTACATATTACACCACTCTCAATTGCTGAAAAGTTTAGCGAGCAAATAAAAAAACAATCCGCTAGTTGGATTTTTACTTCGGCAACTCTTGAAGTTGATGGCAATTTTGAGCATTATCGACGGCGTTTAGGCATAGTACAAGCAAAGGAATTAGTTCTACAAAGTCCTTTTAATTATCCAAAGCAAGCTATGCTCTGCGTACCTCGTTATCTACCTGCAACTAATCAAAAACAAACCTTAAACCAGCTCGGTGAAATGCTCTTACCTGTAATTGAAACAAACCAAGGGCGTTGTTTTCTCCTCTGTACTTCCTATTCAATGATGAAAGGCTTAGCTGAATTTTTACGTGAAAAAAGCACATTAAATATTTTACTGCAAGGAGAAACCGCTAAAAGTCGCTTACTTGAACAATTTTTACAACAGCCACAAAGCGTCTTAGTTGCCACTCAAAGTTTTTGGGAAGGCATTGATGTTCGAGGTGATGCACTTTCTCTAGTTATTATAGACAAACTTCCCTTTGCCTCACCCGATGAACCACTTTTAAAAGCTCGGATTGAAGATTGTCAACTACAAGGTGGTGATCCCTTCCAGCAAATTCAAATTCCCCAAACTGTTATCACTTTAAAACAAGGCGTTGGGCGTCTTATTCGGGATATTAATGACCGTGGGGTAATTATTATTTGTGATTCTCGTTTAGTAACTCGAGCTTACGGTGAAACTTTTTTGCGTAGCCTCCCACCTGCTTACCGTACACGAGATCTATCACAAGCAATAAAATTTTTACAAACAATTCAAACAGATCACTTAAAAAATCAAAAGGAGCAATAATGTTATTACCACAAGATCTTACGCTTTTAGCCCTAGATACAGCCACAGAAGCCTGTTCAGTCGCTTTATTACATCAAGGTAAAATTACCACTTACGCTGAAATCGCCCAGCGTACTCATACCCAACGGATTTTACCTATGATCGATCAAATCCTTACCGAAGCAGATATAAAAATCAATCAAATTAATGGGCTAGCTTTTGGGAGAGGACCGGGAAGTTTTACTGGTGTTCGAGTCAGTGCTGGTATTGCACAAGGATTAGCCTTTGGTTGCCAAAATGGCAATCTTCCTGTTTATCCAATCTCTAATTTAACCGCAATGGCAGAAGCGGCATATCGTCAAATGGGGGTTAAAAAAGTACTCTGTGCCATAGATGCCCGTATGAATGAAATCTATTTTTCGGTACTTGAACGCCAAGAAACAACCACTACTCCTACACCTTACTCTAATTGGCAAACCATTATTAAAGAACAAGTCCTTTCACCAGAACAAGCGATTGAACAAATCCAAAACACGATTAAACCAGAACAATTGCCAGAATGGGTTACCGTAGGTACAGGTTGGCAAGCCTATCCTATTTTAGCCACCATTAATGCACAAAAAAGCGAAATCATCTTACCATCTGCACAAGATATGTTGACTTTAGCTCTGACAGCGATTCAGCAACAACAGCAGATTACTGCATTAGAAATTGAACCTATTTACTTACGTAACCAAGTTACTTGGCAAAAATTACCCGGTAGAGAATAAAAATAAAAAGTCTGTTATCACTAACAGACTTTTTATTTTAACTCTATATGAATTATTCTTTTTCTTCTTCAAGACCTATTTCACCAGATACAGATTTAGAACCTGTATGATTTTGGTGAGGAGAAATTGAACGTGCTGGTACAACAGTTGAAATAGCATGTTTGTAAACCATTTGACTGACGGTATTTTTTAATAAAATAACGAATTGATCGAACGACTCAATTTGACCTTGTAATTTAATTCCGTTAACCAAATAAATTGAAACAGGAATACGCTCACGACGGAGTGAATTTAAATAAGGATCTTGTAGAGATTGTCCTTTTGCCATCTTATGTTCCTTTTTTGATTATAGTGTCAAGGGTTTAATAATATAAAATAACTTCAATTCTTCAAAAAAGTTATGATCAATGCGTTTATTAAAGAAAATAACGTTATTTTTAAATTACCACTCAGTAATATAACAATAAAGCTTAACAATGTCATTAGCTAACAAGAAAGTTTACACATTTTATCCCATTTTTGTTGTATATTATCAATCACTTCCTGTTCTGCACGCTCCATTTGCAAGCTATCTAGCCAAATCAGGGGAGATTTCCAGCCTCTTAACCAAGTAATTTGTCGTTTTGCTAATTGCCGAGTAGCACAAATTCCTCGGTAAATCATTTCTTGATGCGAATATTCACCTTGCAAAAATTCCCACATTTGCCGATATCCGACACAACGCATTGATGGTAAATTTAAATGTAAATCACCTCGTTGATACAGTTTTTCAACTTCTTGTTGAAATCCTTGATTAATCATCGTATGAAAACGTTGTTCTATTCGATGGTGTAAAATACTTCGCTCTTGTGGTGCTAAGGCAAATTGCAGTAATTGATAAGGTAATTCCTCACCTTTTTCAGTTGTTAACTCAGTTAAAGATTTGCCAGTTAAATAATAAACTTCTAATGCTCGATTAATTCGCTGTGGATCATTTGAATGAATACGTTGTGCCGAAATAGGATCAATTTTTGCTAATTCAGTATGCAACGCTTGCCAACCAAATTGTGAGGCTCTCTGTTCTATTTCCGCTCTTAAAGTCGGATCGGCTTTAGGTAAAGGAGATAACCCCTCTAATAAAGCTTTATAATATAACATTGTTCCACCAACTAAAACAGGGATCTTCCCCTCAGCGGTGAGTTGTGCCATTTCTCGCAAAGCATCAGCACGAAAATCAGCTGCAGAATAACTTTCAGTAGGATCTTTAATATCAATCAATCGATGGGGTGCTAATGCTAATTCTGTTGCAGTAGGTTTAGCTGTACCTATATCCATTCCACGATAAATTAACGCAGAATCAACACTAATAATCTCTAACGGTAAACAAGTGCGTAAACGTTGACGAAGCCGAATCGCCAATGCAGTTTTACCTGAAGCAGTTGGCCCCATTAAAAAAATAGCTAAGGGTTTAGTTTTCATCATTTAAATATGGCGTAAAATCTAGTGGGATTAATAAAGCATTTAAAGCTTGTCGATCTGTTGTGGGTAATAATTGTTCTGTTTCAGTTAATAAACGCAGAGCATCAGTATAAACTAATGGTGCTTCAAATTCAGTTAACTGGGATAATCTATCAACAAACGCCTCAAAAGTTGCAAAAGTATTAAACAAAATTTGGCTAATAAGGTGCTGCAAATTCTGTTGACGTAATAAAAGTGGCACAATATTAATTCTTAAACGTTGATTAATCTGCTCTAAATCAAATCCAACTCGACTAAAATGTTGTTGTTGCTGGTGATAATTTTGCCACTGTTGTTCTGTTAAATTTAAATTGAGTGGGATCAATAACCGTTGTTGTTCTATTTTTTCTGTTGTTAAAGTCAGATAAACTTTCAAATGTTGTAGTGCTTTCACTTTCATTAGATAGCAATGTTCGTCTTGTTGTAACAAAATACCATTAGGTTGAACTAAACTTAATAAACGTAAATGTGACGTTAATAACGACTTTGTTTGATTAATTTCTGAACTAACTGCTTGAGTTGTTGGAATACCAGTAGTTAATAATTGATCATACCCTTTTAAATATTGTGAACTTATTTTCTCTGGTGAAATTTGCTGCTTTACTCCCAAACTTGTTTGTTCTGCCTGCTTAAATGAAACATTTTTCTGCATAGCAAAAACATTATTTCCAGCAGCTTGACGATTTTTTACTGGATTAAAATAAGTATTTGGCTGTTCTGCGACTTGAGCTAAGTTACTCTCTGAATTGTTTTGATCATACTGCACCACTATTTTTTTTGTATTTACTGGTGCAGCTTGAGAGAAATCCATTTTCTCTTCTGGTTGAAGTGATAAATGTGTTGCTGTTTGTAATACATTTAACACACCTTGATAAATAAAGTCATGGACTAAGCGTGATTGATGAAAACGCACTTCTTGCTTTGCGGGATGAACATTAACATCAACTTCCGTTGGATTAATATCTATAAAAAGTACAAATGCTGGATAACGATCTAAGGATAAACGATCTGCAAAAGCTTGTCGTACGGCATGGTTAATTGTCTTATCTTTCATACTCCGACCATTGACATAGCTATAATTAAAATCATTTTGTAGGCGATAAAACTTCTCTGTTGCGATCCAACCATAAAGATGCAGATCACCATATTGCCAATCAAGCTGTAATACATTATCGACAAATTCTTGCCCACAAATCGCCGCTAAACGCTTTAATTGCTGATCTTTCGTGGTTGCAATTTTATAATTCCTAACCTGTTTAGCATTATGCGTTAGAATAAATTGTGTTTGTGGTTTTGCTAATGCAATACGCCTTACTACTTCATCAATATGAGCAAACTCTGTTTTATCTGTGCGTAAAAATCTTCGCCGTGCGGGAGTATTAAAAAAAAGGTTTGCGACTTCAACTGTCGTACCTATAGGATGCGAAGCAGGGTTTATAATCGTTTCCATCTCACGTCCTTGAGCAAAAACTTGCCACGCTTGAGTTTGCTCTGCTGGACGAGATGTTAAGGTTAAACGAGAAACAGAACTAATACTCGCTAAAGCTTCACCACGAAAACCTAAACTTAAAATCGTTTCTAGATCTTCTAACGTTACAATTTTACTGGTTGCATGGCGAGCTAATGCAAGAGAGAGATCACTTTTGCTGATACCACAGCCATTATCTCTAATCCGAATTAAATTTGCTCCGCCTTGTTCAATATCGATTTGAATTTTATTCGCACCAGCATCTAAACTATTTTCAATTAATTCCTTAACAACTGATGCTGGACGTTCAACCACTTCACCTGCTGCAATTTGATTGGCTAACTGTGGTGATAAAATTTGAATTGCCATTTTGTTATCCTTTTATCATTCATCAGAGTAAGATTTAAATAAAAATAATTATTTTTAATCTCAAATTGATACAATAAGAATTATTAATCTGCTATTTTTATCTTTTGTCCAACTTGGATATAACCATTTTTAATATGAGGGTTTAATTTTTGCAACTGCCCTAAACTTAAATGATAACGACGAGCAATTGCACTCATCGTCTCTCCTTTTTTCACTTGATGATACATACTTGTTGAAGATTGAGTATCAGGAATTAAAAATAGATTAAGATTATGCTTGCGATATTCAACCAAACCTTGATAAATAGCCTTAGCAATTTGTCGCCGATACGCTAGAGAACTTAATTTTTTCTCCTCAATTTTATTACTGAGAAATCCTGTTTCAACTAAAATCGATGGAATATCAGGTGCTCTTAATACCCCTAAACTTGCGTGCTGTGGTGTTTTATGACTTAGACGTGCTATTTTGCCGAAACTATTTAAAACTGATTTACCTAATTCATATCCAACACGTTGCGAATGCCCAAACTGTAAATCAAGTACGGTACGGTCTAAATATTTCTCATTATGATCGGATAATACTGTCCCTGCACCACCAAGTAATTCAGATTGTTTTTCTTGATCTTCTAACCAACGAGCCGTTTCAGTATTTGCTCGCCGATTAGATAAAACCCAAACTGACGCTCCTTTTGCCTGACTATTAGGGGCTGAATCTGCATGAATTGAAATTAAAAAATTTGCTTTATGTTGACGTGCAATACTTGAACGAGCTTGTACAGAAATATATTCATCTCTATCTCTGGTCATCACTGCCGTAAAATTAGGATCTTTATCTAGCAATGCTTTTAGTTCTTTAGCAATGGATAACGTTACCTCTTTCTCTTTGAGATGTAAAACCCGACCGATTGCTCCGGGATCTTTCCCTCCATGCCCCGGATCGATCGTTACCACCAATTTAGTATAGCGAGGTGTAGAAACTTTTTTCGCCTGATTAATAGAAGTGATTTGTGTCAGTTTAGAGGATTGATTCGTCTTTCCCAAAGCAAGATCTGGCACGGAGATAATAACAATATTATCTCGAGGATTACCACCATTCTTGTTTCGATGCTGAAAACGAACTTGTACATTTTTACGCAAATCCACCACAATACGTAATGTAGTCGTCTTAGGCGGTTTGGATATCCTCACTTTTTCTACACTGCTCTGCTGATTAGCATTCTGTTTAGGTAAAAGTGGTTTCACCATTTGGCTATTAGCAATATCTATTACTAATCTATCGGGATTTTTCAAATAAAAATAACTATATTTGACGGGTAAACTAAAACTTAAATGAATCTCTGTTGACTTATCTTGTTGTTCTAAATGAATAGAATTAAGTGTCGCAGCAAAAGCTGTTGGCATAAAACAACCTAATAATAAAATAAGTAAGTAGAAAAATGATAATAACAACTTTTTCATTTCAGTCTCAATAACCTATAAAATTCAACACAATTTATCTTTAAATTTTTGAGTGGCTATTTTGCGTGATCTACATCTAATTGGCAAATAATTTGCTGACCTAGTTCTGAATGAGCAAATAAGGATAGCTTACGCCCTGTGCCATCATAAGCTATATCTATCACTAAATCTGCTGTTGGAATTGCTCCCAACCCTTTTTCAGCCCACTCTAATAGACCTAATGTATTAGGTCGAAAGTAGTCTCGAATCCCCATAAACTCTAATTCTTCTGGATCACTTAAACGATATAAATCAAAGTGATAAACGATTTTATCAGCCAATGAATATTCTTCTACTAAAGTATAAGTCGGACTTTTAACCTTACCCTGATGCCCCATCGATTGGATAATTCCTCGACTCAGTGTTGTTTTTCCAGCACCGAGATCCCCGTTCAAATAGATAACAATATTTTCTGAAAATTGTGAAAGGATTTGACTCAAACGCCTCCCAAATTCGAGCATAAAAAATTCATCTTTAACAGACATTGAAAAAGTTTTAAACATAATATTTCTCTTTTAAAAATTAAACATAAAAAAACAGCTGCTTACTAATGCGAAAAACGGCTGTTGGAACAAAATATCTATATTAAGAAAAAATTAATCTACTACTAAAGTACGGCAAGTATTAGTACCACCAGCAATAAACTCATCACCTTGTGTTAATAATACTAAATCACCGCTGATTAAATATCCTTTATCTTTCAAAATTTGAATTGCAGCTCTTGCACCTTCTACTGTACGACTCATTTCATCACAAAATACAGGCACAACACCACGATATAATGCACATAAATTTAATGCTTCTTGATTACGAGAAAGTGCAAAAATAGGCAAGCCTGAACTAATACGGCTCATTAAACGTGCTGTTAACCCCGTACTGGTCATTGCAATAATTGCCGCAACACCTTTCATATGATTAGCTGCATACATCGCTGACATCGCTACGGATTCTTCAATTGAAGTAAATTCAACATCCATACGATGGCGAGAAACATTCACACTTGGCATTTTTTCTGCACCTAAGCAAACTTTTGCCATTGCAGTTACAGTTTCAGCTGGATACTGACCAGCGGCTGTTTCCGCTGATAACATTACCGCATCAGTTCCATCTAATACTGCATTTGCCACATCCATCACTTCCGCACGAGTCGGCATAGGATTACTAATCATTGATTCCATCATCTGAGTCGCTGTGATTACAACACGGTTTAATTTACGTGTACGACGAATTAATTTTTTCTGTACTGCAACTAATTCAGGATCACCAATTTCAACACCTAAATCACCACGTGCAACCATAATTACATCTGAAGCAAGAATAATATCATCCATCGCTGCTTCTGTGGCAACGGTCTCAGCTCGCTCTACTTTTGCAACTATTTTTGCATTTAAACCAGCTTCTTGAGCTAAGCGACGTGCATAATGAATATCCTCCCCATTACGTGGGAAAGAAACTGCTAAATAATCTACACCAATTTTTGCTGCGGTAAGGATATCCGCTTTATCTTTTTCAGTTAATGCCGCTGCTGAAAGTCCACCACCTAACTTATTGATTCCCTTATTATTAGATAAAGGTCCACCAACAGTTACTTCTGTATATACCTTTGTTTCATCTGTACTTAATACTTTTAACTGTACCCGACCATCATCTAATAATAAAATATCA
The DNA here is from genome assembly GCF_003265225.1 of Mergibacter septicus. Taxonomy (NCBI): domain Bacteria; kingdom Pseudomonadati; phylum Pseudomonadota; class Gammaproteobacteria; order Pasteurellales; family Pasteurellaceae; genus Mergibacter; species Mergibacter septicus. The sequence continues at coordinate 912,459 of NZ_CP022013.1, forward strand.
CCTGGCACAACATCCTGTGGTAAGGTTTTATAATCTAGACCAACTGATTCTTGATTACCTTCGCCTTTTGGCAATTCTGCATCTAATACAAACTTATCACCAATATTTAAAAAGATTTTACCATCTTTAAAAGTTGAAACACGAATTTTCGGTCCTTGTAAATCGCCTAATAATGCAACTTGTTTACCTAGTCTTTTTGCGATTTCTCGTACTTTCTCTGCACGTTGGATATGATCTTCTGCTGTACCGTGTGAGAAGTTCATGCGTACAACATTAGCACCCGCTGCAATAATTTTCTCTAAGTTATTGCCACGATCTGTTGCAGGTCCTAGAGTAGTAACAATTTTGGTTCTTCTTAATCTTCTCGACATTGAATTGCTCCATAATTCCACACTCAACTTTCAAGTGTAAGTATTTTAGTAATAATAAAAAAGATAGTGTTGTTAACCTATTTTACTTAAAATAAAACTAACATTAGAAATAAAATAGGTGGATATTATACGACTATTTCTTAGTAAGATCGAGATCACATTATTGAAAATTTTCTTGGCTTAAATTAAATTTTGAAGTACAAAGACAAATTATTTTCAAATAAACGGTTAAATAATATCAAACTCAAGATTAAATTTAATAAATAACAGGAAAATATAATGAAAATTATTATTATGAGACATGGTAAAGCCGTCACTTTTTCACACAAAGATGCAGCAAGAACTCTTAGTGAAGAAGGAATACAACAAGCTAAAAATCAAGCTATTTATTTACAACAGCAAGGCATTATTCCACACTATATTTTAGTGAGTCCCTATACCAGAACACAGCAAACAGTTGAATATTTAACTCAAACCGCTGACTTTCAGCCCTCTCCAATAATTGAAATTACAGCAGATCTCACTCCCTATGGAGATCCACAAGTCTTGGTTGACTATTTATATGCACTATCCACTAAAGGTATTCAAACTATTTTACTTATCTCTCATCTACCGCTAGTTGAATACCTTGCTTCTAGCCTAGGCGTAAATAATTATATTGGGTTTTCTACCGCAACATTAGCTATTCTAGACTGGAATGGTGATCCTAATGAAAGCGCAAAACTAATTGAGGTTAAACACGCCAATTAGTTAAATTTAATCCTTTAGAGGAATATTATTACACATTAAAATATTTACTTTTCTTTATTAGTTTGTTATATAAAATAAATCTAATAATCTTTAGAAAAAGATGACAGATAATAGATAACTATTAATTTTTTATAAACTTTAATCAACAAATCAGTAACATTTTCTATACATTTATCTTATTCATTCTTTCATGTTGTAATTATTAGAATCTCCACTTATGAATCATATTTTGCAATATATTTTTCCGTCATTAATTTGGTTATTCTCGCTGAGTATTAGTCTGCGAATTTTAACTAAAAAACAATCAATTTCTGTTACATTATCTTGGATTTTAATTATTTATCTTATCCCTATCGTAGGCATTCTAGCCTATTTACTTTTAGGAGAAATCCGCCTAGGAAAACAACGTGCACAACAAATTCGCTACCTAGCACCTAAATACAATAACTGGTTATCTCAACTCTATAAACACCCAAACTTAGTAGAAACAGAACAAAGTTTATACTACAAATCACTTTTTCAGCTATGTAGCCAGAGACTTAATATTCCTTGTATTGTCGGCAATGAACTTCATATTCTCTCAACACCAGAACAGATTTTCCGCAGCTTAATTAATGATATTCAACAGGCTAAAGAAAGTATCAATATGGTTTTTTATATCTGGCAACAAGGTGGATTAATTAATGAAGTAGAAGAAGCACTATTAATAGCGGTACAACGTGGGGTAAAAATCAATATTCTACTTGACTCGGTAGGCAGCCGTACTTTTTTTCGTAGCACCTCTTACCAACGTTTAAATAATGCTGGGATTAACATTAAAGAAGCTATTCATGTCAATATTTTTCGTTTTTTTCTACAACGCTTAGATCTACGTCAGCATAGAAAAATCGTTGTAATTGACAATCAAATTGCATATACCGGCAGTATGAATATGGTAGATCCTAATTATTTCAAACAAACTGCGAATGTAGGGCAATGGATTGATCTGATGGTTAGAATTAACGGGCCTGTTTCAGCAATCTTAAATGTTCTTCATTCTTGGGATTGGGAAATTGAAAGCAATACCTCCCTACCACTCAACATTCCTAACACAACATATTTACCTCTAGAAAAAGATAACTCACACGCAGTACAAGTTTTAGCGACTGGACCGGGATTTCCTGAAGATCTTATGTCTCAATCTTTGCTAACTGCTATTTTTGCTGCTCGACGCTCAATTTCAATTACCACACCTTATTTTGTACCAAGTCAAACAATATTAGAAGCATTACATATTGCAGCACTTAGAGGGGTAAAAATAGATATTATCTTACCTCAAAAAAGTGATTCAATTATGGTGCATTGGGCAAGTAGAATGCTTTTTGAAGAATTGTTAAAAGCTGGTATTGAAATACATTTATTTAATAACGATCTACTCCACACAAAAAGCATCTTAATTGATGATCGCTTAGTCCTTGTTGGTACAGTCAATATGGATGTAAGAAGTTTTACACTAAATTTAGAAGTAACAACTATTGTTGAAGATCCTTCTTTTGCCAATGAAATATCTCAACTACATTGCCAATATCTACAAAAAACCGAGAGTTTAAATTTAAAACAATGGCAAAAACGCCCTTTCTATCACCGAATATTAGAACACTTCTTCTTCTTTTTTAGTCCATTATTATAAAAATGTTCAATGATCAATTACTTCACTAAATGACAACAAAATGCCATTAATAACGGATGATTATTTTTAATCATATTTTCTATATCAGTCATAATCCGACCTTTTTCACTTTTATTCCAACTAAATGATAAAGCAGAATTACTACGATAGTTAATAACTTGCCGACTAATTAATTGACCAGATTCTAAATATGGTTTCACCATTGGATAAGGTAAAAAACCAACACCAACACCAGCAATATGCAGTGCTAATTTTGTTTCAATATTTGGCACAATTAGCTCTTGTTGACCTTTTAATAACCAAGCTTTCCGACGACGGATATAAGTACTCGTATCTTCTATATTTATGGCAAGATATTGCTTTAAAATACTATCAGGTAAAATACCATGATACTGTCGAATGGCATGATGTGGAGCAGCAACAAATACCCACTGTATTTCTCCCATAGAAATTGAATCAAAACGACTGCTAATTGAATTAGCTCCGGGTGTTCCTATCGCAAAATGAGATTTCTCAGCTAATAATGAACTCCATACGCCATTATAGACTTCCCGTCTTAAACGAAATGTTGTTTTAGGATAAGTGGTAGTTAAATAATGTAATAATTGGGTTACCGCTTTAGAATCATACAATAAATTATTAATTGCTATATCAAATTCTAATTCAATATTTTGATTCAACTGGATTAATTCATCTTCTAATCGATCTAAGTCATTTAAAATATTTTTTAATTTGGATTGTAGATGTTCCCCTTCTTTGGTTAACTGGACTAAACGTGTATTACGTTTAAATAAAGACATACCCAAATGATTTTCTAAAGATTTAATACGATAAGTAATAGTTGCAGCTGTTTTATGTAACTCTTTTCCAGCCAAATTAAAAGATTGTAACTGAGCTACTGTCAAAAATGTTTTAATTGTCTCAAGATCAAATTTTGACATCACTACCTCACAAATATTACTTATAATAAAAAATAATAGGAATAAACTAATTATAATAGATACTTTCGTTTATTCCCATCTCATAATTTCCTTTAAAAAATAATGCTATATATCTAATTCCTTTAATTTATCAATAATTTCTAATAATCTTATATTACCATTCGCTTCTGGCTTCCACTTAACTTGAATAACCTCAACGTCTTGTTTTTTTAATGCATCCTCAAGAATTTCTAGCCCTACATTCAATACTTTTAATTGCTTAACTTCTAAAATAGACATAATTTTCTATCCTTTTAAAATTGTCATTGCGAGCTCTACCGCCTCTGAATTAGATGGTGCTACGATAGCACCTGCTTTCTCAAATAATTGTTTTTTCTCATCATAATTTTGATAATCATCTTTACTACCACAAATTATAACGATAATAACAATATCTGAGCGTTGCTGATAAATTGCTTCAATATCTTTGCATAAAATTTCAGCAGCAGAATCATTGGAACCATATCCTAATTCAACATCTGCAAGTAAAATAGATACATTACTATCTAATGCCTCCTGAAGAAATCTTTCACTTCGCTGGATCGGATCTATCATCGGATGAGGTTTTCCTAAGGTAAATTCATCATCCCCCATATCTATTACAGTATGTTCTCTTGAATTTTGTTTGCTGGTTAACTTTTTATCCTTATCTTTAGACAAATTAGAATAAACTGTATAACCATTACTTTTTAGCATTAATAATGTTTCATACGCTAATGTTCCACCACAATATATTCCACGAATATATTTAAACTGCCGGTTATTTCTATTTAGCTCTTCAGATATTTTTTCTATATTAAAATCGTTTTTAATCATTATTCCATTTGCTTCCAATGCCTTTTTAGCTGCACCAGCTAAACTTGGGGAAAAAATAATATTTGAATCTTTGAAAATCTCAGGATCTGCCCCTAAAAAGCAAGCAATAACTATTTTATTAACCTCTCGCAATTTTTCTTTAATTTTATTTAATACCTCTGCTTGTGGAGGTTTAGATACTATAACAATAATATCTGTATTTTTATCTTTAATTAATAAATCTAGGCAATACAACATCATCTTACCACCAACAATATCCTGAATATCTCTCCCCCCTGTACCAAAGGCATTAGATATTCCCCCACCGTGATTAGAAATAATTGTTGCAACTTCCTGTAAACCTGTTCCTGACGCAGCAACAATACCAATATTGCCTTTATTAACTTTATTGGCAAAACCTAACCCTACACCATTAATAATAGCTGTACCACAATCTGGTCCCATCATTAATAAATCTTTTTCAATAGCTAAGTTTTTTAAATTAATTTCATCTTCAATACTTACATTATCACTAAATAATAATATATGCTTTCCTGCATTTAATAATTTTTTAGCTTCTCTTGCTGCATATAAACCGGGCAAAGAAATAACCGCAAAATTAATATCATTATCATATAATGCCAATGCTTCTTGTATTGAAGTAACTGCTTTATTTTTTTCTAATTTCTTATTGTTTTTCTGACTTAATGTCTTTTCAATTAATTCCAATATTTTTTCTTGTTCTAATTCAGTTCGAATTGCAATTAAAACATCACCAGGGTTTGCATTTTCTCCTATTTGGTCTAATAATGCCGATTCAGCTATAATTCGCTTATTCATTTCGGTTGCCATCATTATAGCAATGTCTTCAGGGTTCAACCCTAAACTCTCTTTTACTTTGTTTGTCAGTAACATTAATGTTGCTGAATCATAATATCTATTTTTAATAACAATATTCTTTAACATAATTTATATTCCTAATTCATCTGCCAATGCATATAAAGCGTCTTCAAAAGGTTTTAAAGGCACCGTTGACATCCCCGCCCCCACCATACCAGCTCCAGCTTTATTAGAAGCTATCGCAGTATTCAATACTGGGGTAATTCCTGTTTCAACTATCTTGATCGCATCAAGTCCCAAAGGGATGCCTTTAAAATCATAAATAGGAATTTGATATTTAGGATTTGTACTAGCAGCAATTTTATACATATTATTTGTAGTAGTATGGGCAATATCTACCGTATCATGACCTAAAAATTTAATAATAGCTGGTGATGCAATCATTGCACATCCTCCAAATCCACCAACCTCCATAATGGCACTATCACCTAAATCTGGGTTAGCATCTTTCTCGGTATAGCCGGGAAAATATAATCCTTCTATCATTGGTGCTGGTGCAGTAAACCATCTTCCTTTTAAACCACTAATTCTAATACCAACTTCGACACCATTTCGAGCAATAGCAGTAACAATAGTTGATCCTCTAATACCATCTGCCATATCTGCAATTAATTTATTCGCTCCCATCGCTAAATTAAGGAAAAATTGATCATTACCAATAGAAATAAATCGCAGAATATCAGCCGTATGCTCTCCAGCATATTTTCCTATCGCATGAGAAAAATGCTTTAATATTAATGAAGTTGTTGCAATATTTCTCATATGTAATTCATCTCCCATCGCTAGACCTTGTGCCATAATAGGAGCTAAATCTACAGGACCATCTTGTTGTAAAATTTTCTGAAAAATTGGCATAAAAACATCTTTAATCCAATTCAATCGCTGCAGTGTTTTTTGACTATATTCGCCAAAACGCAATCCTACCCCTTGTCCTTCACTCACATTAACATAAGCTTGTTGTTGAGTATTTTTATCCTCAATAACCCAAAGCGGCATTGACCAAGTCGTTAAACCAGTCATCGGACCAACAACCCCAAATTCATGACAAGGCTTATAAATAATCTGACCACTTACAGCTATTTCTTTAGCTTCTTCAATATCTTTTGCAAAACCTTCATTAATCAATGCACAATATACTGCACCCTTCATCGGCGGACACATCTTTTCAAACTCAATCGGCGGTCCTGCATGTAAAAAGATATTTTTACTAAATCCTTTTAATACATCTTTTGCCTGCTTAATATTCACCAAGATAGGATCTGCTTGAGCCATTCTAGTAATAGCTTCTTTATTTGCTTTTAACATATTTACTCCTTCTATCCTAACAGATTAAAAAAATTAATAACTGCTTGACGTATCCCTTGTATTCCTAATGCTAAAGTCAAGATCACAACTAACCCACCAACAACATTTTGCAATGGTTTATTGACATATCTTCCTAATACTTGCTTATTATTTGTAACAATTAAAATTAAAATTGTAATCAATGGTAAAAAGAAACCACTGGTTGCCTGAGCTAAAATAATTATCTGTTGTGGATTTTTACCAATAATGGCTAGAACTGCACCAAAAAGAATAGCAATAATTGCTAAAATATTCGCTTTTCTTCCCTGAGCACCATCTTTAAACTGAAAAACCCCAGTAGTAATTTTCTTTAATGTAAATGGAATAGCTATTGCTGAAGATAAGCCTGCAGCAAACAGTCCTAAATTTCCTAACAAACTAGCATAATCACCGAGTACTGGTTTTAATGATTGAGTAAACATCAATGCTGGATTACCCGTGATATTTGTACCTTGCAATACGGTTGCACTGGTAACAACAATCGAAAATGTAATTAATCCACCAATAAGAATATTAATACCTATATCCCATTTAGCCTCAATTAAATCAGTTTCTTTACTCCAACGATCTTTCGAAGTAATAGAATGTAAAATTAAATTAATACCAATTAATGTAGTGCCTATTAATGCTAAAGTTAATACATATCCTCCTTCAGGAATATTTGGAATAACCCCTTTTAATATAGCAAATACATTAGGTTGAATAAAAAGAAATGTAATTACAAACACAATTCCCATAAAGCCAACAAATAACTTCATTATTAACTCTAATAAATGACTAGAACCCAATAAAGTAATAAGTAACACAATCATAGTCATTAAAATAACAACATATTTCTGTTCAAGACCTAATGCATTGGCTAAACCTAATGAACCACCAGAAAAATTACCTGCTTGGAATGCGAAACAAACAGTTAAAACGGCAAGTAACATTAAACCTTGAATAAATCTTTTCCAAATAATACTATTTGGAATAACATTAATTGTTGCTTGAATAAGATCTTGTTTAGTAATGATTGCTACTCTTGATGCCATTTCCATTAAAAACATCAATGAAATAACGGCAAATATAACCGCCCAAATCAAACTATATCCAAAAGCAATACCTGCTTTAGTAGAAACTATTATTGTTCCTGGACCAATAAATGCACTTGTTATAATTGCTGCTGGCCCACTAGATTTAATTTTTCTTATTAACGCATTCATAATTAATAATTCCCATTGATTAATTTTTAAAATTTTAACCAAAGTTAAAACCCAATTTAAATTAATTTTTTAAAGTAATAAATAAAACCTTTTTTCAATAATCATATAAAACTCTAAATAAGCCCTCCTATTCGCTGTTTAAAATCATAACATTTAAAATAATCATAAATTCCATAAAGAATATCTTGACCAGAAGAAAATCCCATATTTAATAAATTATTAATACAGTCTTCATCACTAATGTTATTTACCACATCAAGTATTTCTTGTTTAAATAATCTATTACTTGCATTATTTAAATAATTGGCACTAATCTCATTTGTTTTACTTTGAGATAAATTTGCTAATAATCTAAATTCTGGTAATATCCCTTGATGCTGTGAATAATAACCAGCCATATAACCTACAATATAATCATCACCACTTGGTGTTAAACCAATACCTAATCCTAATAAATCTTTTAATATTCCATCTTTCCTTCTGTTTTGAAATGCAATTTCAATTAATCCAAATTCTCTATTTAAACTCTTCAATTTGTTTTCAATACAGGATAATTCTATTAACTTATTATGATTTTCAAGATAACAACTAAATTCCTCTACGTCTAAATTAGGAATAAAGATTGTTTTATTGCTTGAATACTTAAGCTTTAAAAAGTAATCACCATCTACAATTAATGAATATGGTGCTTTATTTATTTTCTGGTTAAAAATAGAATAAATTCTATTTTGATATCTTAAATTAATAACATTATTAAATATACTCACAACCTGATAAGTACAATCTAATTTAAAATTTTTATCTTTTTTATACATCTTTTCACCATAAAGAAAATTTAATCATACTTATTTAAAGAAAAAGAAACACCAAAAGCAATAAATAACAATACCACAGAAAACATAAAACTCATATCTAATGATCCCGTATATTCTAGTACTTTTCCACCCACATAAGGTGCAATAATTGAACTTAATAATCCTACAAAATTAAAAATAGATAATGTAGTACTTAAGTTATTATTTGTATTTAATTTCGATACAGCGACTATTAATATAGGATCCAATGCCATCTTACCAAAAATACCATACATTACTAATGAAAATATTAAAACATTTAACTTATCACTATATACAAAAATACAAATAGATATAACAGTAAAAAATAAAAGAAATTTAATAAAAACACCTATTGCATTATATTTATCAACTAAAAGAGAAAAAATCAAAGAACTAAAAATAGAAATCACTGATATTAATAAAATAGAAATAGAAATAATACTTGTTGATATTAATTTTTCCTCTGACAAATAAACCTGAATCCAGGTTAACAAATGAAAGAAAGCATATAAAGATGAAAATGAAATAAAAAATATCTTTATAAGTTCTTTATTAACTTTAAACTGATTATGTTTATATCCATCTTGGATAACTGGTATATTTTTACCTAACAAATAAACTAAAAATAATGAGATAAAAAATACTATAAAATACAAAAATTTATAATCAATAGAATAATTATCAACTAATAAAACAGGGATCGTATTACCTAGTATAATTCCTATTGACATACCACTATTTATTATAGTAGTAGCAAATGTTTTATATTTTCCTACCACATATTTAGAAGATAATGAAAACTGTGGACCATAATAAATCCCCTCAAAAGCGCCAGCTAAAAATCTTAAGATAATAAAAAAATAAAAACTAGTAACCAATCCATTTAATAAACTTATAATTGCTAATCCTAAAAAACTTATCTTAATTATTTTTTCTATTCCAAATTTACCAGCCAATATTCCACCGGGTATTTGAAGCAATGTATAACCAAGAAAAAAAATACTAAATATTATTCCAACCTCACTAATAGAAATATTAAAATCCGTAAGAACATATTTTATTACTGGTGTTAACATTACCCGATCAAAATAAATCAAAGCCCAACCAAAACTAAAAATAAATGATAACTTTACCCAGCTAACACCATTATTCTTCATTATAATCCCTATAATATAAAACCATACTGCTTTATGTATAAGCACATAATATCAAATTTAATTAGTTCTATCTAAAACAAAATAGACTGTTCTTTAATAATATAGAATTAATTAATAAAAAACACCATATTGTTTAATTTTTTTTAATAATAATTAAAACATTAATTTCTGAATGGATTTTATGCTTACAAAGGTTAAATATAATCACTTATCTACGAATTTATTATCCAGATAATAAATACTTTAATTTAGGAGAAAAGAATGATAACAGCTGCGATCAAACCAAATTGTTTTCAAGATTCTGTTAGCTTGATGATTATCTCTAAAAAATTATCTAGCATGAATTGTGTAGAACAAGTCTCTGTTATGATGGGAACACCTGCAAACAAAGAACTACTGAAAAATACAGGGCTATGGCATGATATATTTAATAATGCAACACCAAATGATATTTGTATCTCAATAAATACAAAAGAGCATAATGATTCTATTATAGTAGAAGTAGAAAAAGCTTTAGATCAAGAATTAACCAATCTTGCTAACCATTCCAAAGGTAAAACATTACCAACTGTACGCAGCTGGACAAGGGCAACCAAAATTTTTCCACAAGCTAATATCGCTCTCATTTCTATTGCTGGAGAATATGCAGCTGATACAGCACATCAAGCTTTAGATAAAGGGCTAAATGTTATGCTTTTCTCTGATAATATTCCCTTAGAACAAGAACGTCAGTTAAAACTTAAAGCCAAAGAAAACAATTTAATTGTTATGGGACCCGATTGTGGAACATCTATTATTGCGGGTATTCCATTAGCTTTCGCCAATAGAGTACCTGAAGGTTGTATTGGAATAGTTGGTGCTTCTGGAACTGGTATCCAAGAGTTATGTTCTCAAATTGTCTTACAAGGAGAAGGTATTTCTCATGCTCTTGGTTTAGGCGGACGAGATCTATCCGAAGAGATTGGTGGAATTAGTGCTGAAATTGCTTTAGATATGCTCAATCAGGATACTAAAACAAAAGTCATTGCTTTCGTTTCAAAACCACCTTCACCATCTGTTAAAGAAAAAATTATTCAAAAAATGCAATCTTTGACTAAACCTGTGATTGCCATTTTTCTTGGTCACAGGCCAACACAACAAAATTTAGGTAATGGCGTTGAACTCGCTTACACTCTTGATGAAGCAGCCAAAAAAGCTGTTATGCTTGCCAAAATACAGCGGATTATCACTTCTCAGAAGACCTCTTTGTATCAAGGAAAAATCTATGGATTATATACAGGAGGTACTCTTGCTACAGAATGTGCGATTCTGATGGCAGAAGCGCTCAATTTACAAGTAGACAATAGCCATCATCAGGGAATTATGCTTAATGCAAAAGGGCATATGATCATTGATTTAGGCGATGATTTTTATACGCTTGGCAGACCGCATCCAATGATAGACCCTTCTACTCGTACAGATCAGATCGAAAAATTAAAAGATACTGAGTTTTCAATTCTTTTAGTTGATATTGTTCTTGGATTTGGTGGACATATCGATCCTGCTGGAGCGATTACACAAGCAATTATTCGCTTACGCCAACAACGTCAACAAGATTTTATTGTGATAGCAACAATCACAGGTACAGATCAAGATCCTCAATCTCGTCAAAAACAAATTCAAATTCTCAACGAAGCCGAAATTATTATTGCTAACAATATTAGAGAGGCTGTTGAACTTGCTGTTGGTTTAATTCATACCAAACCACAAGACCAAATTAGCAAAACAAACACTTTATTAAAACAACCTAAAATCATCAACATTGGTCTAAATAACTTTGCTCAAGATTTATTAAATTGCCAAGCAGAAGCAATTCATTTTCGTTGGGCACCTATTGCAGGTGGCAATCAGAAAATGATCGAATTATTAGCAAAACTCTCTTAATCCCGATAAAAATAAGGAATAACACAATGAAATATGATATTAACCAAGCAAATCTAGAAGTTATTACAAAAATCAAAACTGCTCGTCCTTTCTGGATCGGCGTTAAATTAGCTAAAGAGGTAATCCCTGAACTCAACCAAGGAAAAGTACTCCTGCATGCTGGTCCACCAATTGAATGGCAAGAAATGACTGGTCCAATGCAAGGAGCTTGTATTGGAGCTACTTTATATGAAAATTGGGCGACAACTGAAGAACAAGCAATTGAACTACTATCAACAGGTGAAATTACCTTTATTCCTTGTCATCAAGTCCATGCCGTTGGACCTATGGGAGGTATTACCTCAGCTACAATGCCTGTGCATATTGTTAAAAATACACAACATCAAAATTTAGCTTTTTGCAATCTCAACGAAGGTATAGGCAAAGTAATGCGTTTCGGTGCTTATGGTGCTGATGTTCAACAACGCCTAAGATGGATGCGAGATGAATTAGCACCTGTTTTAAACGAAGCCTTAGAAGATACTGATGGCATAGATCTTACTGCAATTATGGCTCAAGCTATTACAATGGGTGATGAATTTCATCAACGAAACATTGCTGCTTCAGCATTACTCGCCAAAATATTAGCCCCTAAAATTATGCAGCAACAACGTGAAAGATCCATATTAACCCGAGTAATGGATTTCTTAAGTGTAACCGATCAATTCTTCCTAAACCTTGCAATGGCTTATGCTAAATCTGTAATGGATGCTGCTGCCTCAATTGGAAAGGGCTCTATCGTAACGGCACTATCTCGTAATGGCAAAGATTTTGGCATAAAAGTAAGCGGATTAGGTGATCAATGGTTTACCGCTCCCGTCAATACTCCTCAAGGCCTATTTTTTACAGGTTATGATCAAGCTGACGCAAATCCAGATATTGGCGATAGTGCCATTACCGAAGCATTTGGTATTGGTGGTGCAGCAATGATTGCAGCGCCGGGAGTTACTCGCTTTGTTGGAGCTGGTGGGTTTAATGCAGCATTAGACACCTCTGATGAAATGAGTGAAATCTACCTTGATAATAACGAAATGCTACAAATTCCAACCTGGGATTTTAAGGGATGTTGTCTAGGATTAGATATACGTCGAGTGATTGAAACAGGTATTACACCTCTTATCAATACAGGAATAGCACATAAAAAAGCGGGGATCGGACAAATTGGTGCAGGAACAGTTAGAGTACCACTTGCTTGTTTTGAAAAAGCACTTGAAGCCTTAGCAAAAAAATTAAATTAATCTACTTAAATCATTTTTGCGATTATTAATAGCTAATAAAAGGAAACTATTACAATGAAAAAACCAACCATTGTTATTGCTTTAGGTGGAAATGCCTTATTAAGGCGTGGACAAATAATGTCTTACCAAAATCAACTTGAAAATATCCGTATCGCTGCAGATGCTATCGGAAAATTGACTAAAGAATATCGAATTGCAATTGTTCATGGAAATGGTCCACAAGTGGGGCTACTAGCACAACAAAATGAAGCTTATTCGGCAGTTCCTGCTTATCCATTGAGCTGTTTAGTGGCTGAAACACAAGGTATGATTGCCACAATGCTTGTTCAAGAATTACAAAAAATTTGTGATAAGCCCATTACCTCCATTCTTACTCACGTTGAAGTGGATCCTAATGACTTAGCTTTTATCGAACCAACCAAATTTATTGGTGCAGTTTACGACCAAACACAAGCTGAAACATTAGCGAAGAAATATCATTGGCAAATTAAAGCTGATGGTAACTTTTATCGTAGAGTAGTTGCCTCTCCTAAACCTTTAGCCGTCAGAGAAAGCTCGGCTATTCGTACTGCTTTGGATAACGATAACATCGTTATTTGCGCTGGAGGCGGTGGTATTCCTGTTGCCAAACAAGATGGCATTTTTACCAATATTGATTGTGTTATTGATAAAGATGCCACAGCATCTTTATTAGCTACACAAATTAAGGCTGATTACTTCTTAATCCTAACAGATGGTGACGGTATCTATCTTAATTGGGGGAAAGAAAATCAAACTAAATTAACCAAAATTACCGCCTCTGAATTAGCAACTTATCAATTCGATCCGGGGTCAATGCAACCAAAAGTAAATGCTGTCATTAATTTTGTCCAACAAACCCCTGATGGAAAAGCGATTATTACTGACCTAAATTTAGCAAATCAAGCTCTCAAGGGAAAATCGGGTACTTTAATCATTAATTAATACTTATCGCAAGGACAAGTTTTTCTAAAAAATCTTGTCCTTTATTTCAGCATAATAATTAAAATTTAATCACAGCATACTATTTTTTCAAACAATATTTTTTCATCACAAATATACTACATAAAAACACAAATTTAGAATAAAATAACAATTCATAGATAATAAAAGAATATTATTCTATTTAATTGTAAATATTTTCTATATTTTAACCAAAAAACAGAAATTTATTCGTTGACATCCTAAGGTAATTAAGTAAGATGAAGAAAAATCAATATACTTTACTATAAATTAATTAACTGGAATTTTTTATGAAAATGATTTTTTCTTCTTTATCACTCCTCCTACTATGCACTCATTTAGTATGTGCGGTTTGATTGTGGAAGAAAAAAATAAACTTGCAATCACAACATCAACAAACCCGCACTTATAGCGGGTTTTTTTATAACTATTTTATGTTGATAAACATAACTTTAAGAGGAAAATGCAATGAAAGACCGTGTCATTATTTTTGATACCACTTTGCGTGATGGTGAACAGGCTTTAAGCGCAAGTTTAACCGTCAAAGAAAAATTACAAATTGCTTTTGCTTTAGAACGTTTAGGCGTAGATATTATGGAAGTTGGCTTTCCTATTTCTTCAGCAGGTGATTTTGAATCAGTGCAAACTATTGCTAAACATATCAAAAATTCTCGGGTTGCAGCCCTTTCACGTGCGATTGAAAAAGATATTGATGCGGCTTATGAAGCATTAAAAGTCGCTGAAGCCTTTCGTATCCATACTTTTATTGCAACCTCGGCTTTACATGTTGAAGCAAAATTAAAACGGCATTTCGATGATGTCGTTGAAATGGCTGTCCATGCAGTTAAACATGCAAGAAAATATACTGATGATGTTGAATTTTCTTGTGAAGATGCAGGACGTACAGGAATTGATAATATCTGTCGCATTGTTGAAGCTGCTATTAATGCTGGTGCAACAACTATTAATATTCCAGATACCGTTGGTTATACCCTACCAAATCAATTTGGCAACATCATTCATCAGATAATGAATCGAGTACCAAATGTTGATAAGGCGATAATCTCTGTACATTGTCATAATGATCTCGGTATGGCAACCGCCAATTCGTTGACTGCTGTCCAAAATGGTGCAAGGCAAATTGAGTGTACGATTAATGGTATTGGCGAACGTGCCGGAAATTGTTCATTAGAAGAAGTTGTTATGGCATTAAAAACCCGTCAGGATCTTTTTGGTATTGATAGCAAAATTAATCCTAAAGAAATCTATCGTGTCAGCCAAATGGTCAGTCAAATCTGTAATATGCCAATTCAACCGAATAAAGCCATTGTTGGTAGCAATGCCTTCTCTCACTCTTCAGGTATCCACCAAGATGGTATGTTAAAAAATGCCAATACCTATGAAATTATGTCGCCAGAAAGTATCGGTTTGAAAAAAGAAAAATTAAACTTAACCGCTCGTTCTGGTCGTGCAGCGGTTAAAAGTCATATGGCGGAAATGGGATATAGTGAAACAGATTATGATCTAGATAAATTATATAGTAACTTCCTAAAACTTGCCGATAAAAAAGGGCAAGTCTTTGATTATGATTTAGAAGCCCTTGCTTTTATTGATATGCAAAAAGGCGAAAATAATCGCTTAAAGTTAAAAACTATTTCAGTTCAATCCGTAAGTAACTTACCTGCCACCGCTTCAGTCCAATTGATGTTAGATCAAGAACAACAATTAGATGCTGCAACAGGCAATGGACCAGTTGATGCCGTATATAACTGTATTTTACGTATAACAAAACTTGATTTAAATATTCGCAATTATAAATTAAGTGCTAAAGGAGAGGGAAAAGATGCATTAGGGCAAGTCGATATTGTTGTTGAATATAAAGGACGCCGATTCCATGGTGTCGGTTTAGCAACAGATATTGTAGAGGCTTCTGCACTTGCCTTGATCCATGCAATTAATGCAATTTATAGAGCAAAACAAGTAGATGATTTTAAAGAAAAAAGACAAAAAATGGAGACGTTATAATGCAAACTTACAACATTGCTGTATTGGCAGGTGATGGCATTGGCCCTGAGGTGATGGCTGAAGCATTAAAAGTACTTGCTAAAGTTGAGAAAAAGTTTAATTTTAAACTAAATTACCACCACTATGATATTGGTGGTGCAGGCATCGATAATCACGGTAAAGCACTACCTGAGATCACACTACAAGGATGTGAAAATGCTGATGCCATTCTATTTGGTTCAGTCGGTGGACCAAAATGGGAACATTTACCACCTCAAGAACAACCTGAACGTGGTGCATTATTACCACTACGGAAACATTTTTCTCTCTTCTGTAATTTACGTCCAGCAACCTTATACAAAGGATTAGAAAAATTCTGTCCATTGCGTGCAGATATTGCTAACACAGGCTTTGATATGGTTGTTGTACGAGAATTAACTGGTGGTATTTATTTTGGTCAACCCAAAGGAAGAGAAGGTCAAGGTGCAACAGAAAAAGCATTTGATACAGAAGTTTATCATTGTTATGAAATTGAACGCATTGCTCGAATTGCCTTTAAAACAGCTCAGCAACGAAAAAAACACCTTACTTCAGTGGATAAAGCAAATGTATTAACCAGTTCAATTCTATGGCGTGAAGTGGTAACAGAAATTGCTCAAGAATACCCAGATGTTCAGTTAGATCACCTTTATATTGATAATGCAACCATGCAGTTAATTAAACAGCCTGCATTTTTTGATGTGTTACTTTGCTCTAATATTTTTGGCGATATTATTTCCGATGAATGTGCAATGATTACTGGCTCAATGGGAATGTTGCCTTCTGCAAGTTTAAATGAACAAGGTTTCGGATTATATGAACCTGCAGGCGGATCTGCACCAGATATTGCGGGAAAAGGGATTGCTAACCCTATTGCACAAATCCTCTGTGCAGCCATGATGTTACGTCATAGTTTTAATTTAGAAGCCGCAGCACAAGCCATTGAAACAGCAGTACAAACCGTCTTAGCGAATGGTGCACGTACTATTGATTTGGCTGATAACAACCCCGCTATTTCAACAACAGAAATGGGCGATTTAATTGCCGCAGCGATTTAATCAATCTTGCCCGTCATAGGAGATTAATGATGAAAAAAACACTTTACGAAAAATTATTTGATTCGCATATCGTTTATGAAGCTGAAGGAGAAACGCCTATTTTATACATTAATCGTCATTTAATGCATGAAGTAACCTCTCCTCAAGCCTTTGATGGACTGCGTGTTGCTGGTCGATCTGTTCGACAGGCGAATAAAACATTTGCCACTATGGATCACAGTATATCGACCCAAAGTCGTGATCCTTCAGCCTGTGGAGAACAAGCTAGAATTCAAGTATTAGAACTTGATAAGAACTGCCAAGCTAATAATATTTCTCTCTATGATTTAAAAAGCAAAAATCAAGGAATTGTCCATGTTGTTGGTCCTGAACAAGGATTAACTTTACCCGGAATGACCATTGTATGCGGTGATTCTCATACCGCAACGCATGGAGCTTTCGGTGCATTAGCCTTTGGAATTGGTACCTCTGAAGTCGAGCATGTTTTAGCAACACAAACGCTAAAACAAGCACGAGCTAAAAAAATGAAAATTGAAGTCCGTGGGAAAGTTGCAGCGGGAATTACCGCTAAAGATATTATTCTTGCGATCATTGGAAAAACGACTATGGCAGGTGGTACAGGGCATGTTGTCGAATTTTGTGGCGAGGCAATCCGAGATTTATCAATGGAAGGCAGAATGACAGTATGTAATATGGCAATCGAAATGGGAGCAAAAGCTGGATTAATTGCTCCCGATGAAACCACTTTTGCTTATTTAAAAGAACGACCTTTTGCCCCTAAAGGTGAAGAATGGGAACAAGCCGTAGCTTACTGGAGAACTTTATATACCGATGAAGGTGCTGAGTTTGATACAGTAGTCACATTAGAAGCCAGTGAAATAGCACCACAAGTTACTTGGGGAACAAATCCGGGGCAAGTTGTGGCAATTGATCAAGCTGTACCAAACCCTGCTGGTATGTCTGATCCAATCGAAAAACAATCGGCAGAAAAAGCATTAAAATATATGGGATTATTACCAGAAACCGCTATACAAGATATTACTGTCGATAAAGTTTTCATTGGTTCTTGTACTAACTCTAGAATTGAAGATTTACGTGCTGCCGCAGCTGTTGTTAAAGGACGAAAAGTAGCAGCTGGTGTTCAAGCACTAGTAGTACCCGGTTCAGGTTTAGTCAAACAACAAGCTGAAGATGAAGGACTAGATAAAATTTTTATTGAAGCTGGTTTTGAATGGCGATTACCCGGTTGCTCAATGTGTTTAGCAATGAATGATGATCGTTTAGGTGAATGGGAACGTTGTGCCTCCACCAGCAACCGCAATTTTGAAAGTAGACAAGGACGAAATGGTCGAACCCATTTAGTCAGTCCTGCAATGGCTGCGGCTGCGGCTGTTTTTGGTAAATTTACTGATATAAGACAAATCGAATTATTATAAGGAGAGAAGAATGGCTGGTTTTAAACAACATTCAGGCTTAGTGATACCATTAGATGCCGCTAATGTTGATACAGATGCGATCATACCAAAACAATTCTTACAAGCCGTTACTCGAGTAGGATTTGGCAAACATCTTTTTCACGAATGGCGTTATCTAGATGCTGAAGGCACACAACCTAATCCTGAATTTGTACTTAATTATCCACAGTACCAAGGTGCCACTATTTTGTTAGCAAGAGAAAATTTAGGCTGCGGTTCTTCACGTGAACACGCTCCTTGGGCATTAGCTGATTATGGTATAAAAGCAATGATAGCACCTAGTTTTGCAGATATCTTTTATGGTAATAGCTTAAATAATCACCTTTTACCTATTCGTCTTAGTGAAGAAGAAGTCGATGAAATCTTTACTTGGGTAAGATCACACGAAGGAATACCTATCCATATCGATCTAGAACAACAAAGTGTTAATGTTGGTGAAAAAACTTATCATTTTTACCTAGATCCATTTCATCATCATTGCTTATTAAATGGACTAGATAGCATAGGGTTAACGCTTCAACATGAGGAAAAAATAGCGGAATATGAAAAAAATATTCCAACATTTTTACGCTAACTTGCTAGCTCAAAATACAAAAAATTTTAAAGAGTGAATATAAAGATACCTTATTATCAGTAAATTTAAGTTAAAAACTTCTTAAATTTATACTCACAAAATCTATTCACTCTTTTTAATTTTTTTACTAAAGAATAAAAAATAAGCGTGTTTTAGTAAAAATTTACGCTTAGTATAAATTTTAGACTTCACTATTTAAGCAAAACAGAGTATTATTGCCGCCCTTATCGACAATGATAAATTTGGTACAAATTTAGGGAAAGCTTTTAAGCACTTCCCTTTTTTAAGTTTTATAAAAAGTCTTGGGAGTAAAAATGAAAATCGGACAGTTTGAAATAAAAACACCGGTATTTTTAGCTCCAATGGCTGGCATCACAGATCAACCCTTTCGGAGGATCTGTGCCAATTATGGTGCTGGCTTAACTTTTTCTGAAATGATGTCAACCAATCCCCAAGTTTGGCATACCGAAAAATCAAAATTTCGCTTGGCTCACCACCAAGAGATAGGCATTAATGCCGTACAAATTGTCGGAAGTGATCCCATTGAAATGGCTATGGCAGCACAAGTCAACGTTGAATATGGTGCTGAAATTATTGATATCAATATGGGCTGCCCAGCTAAAAAAGTAAATCGTAAAATAGCTGGTTCTGCACTTTTACAATATCCAAATTTAGTACAACGTATTCTTGAAAATGTTGTTGATGCAGTTAGTGTGCCAGTAACCTTAAAAATAAGAACAGGTTGGGATCAAAAAAACCGAAACTGCATACAGATTGCTAAAATTGCAGAACAGGCTGGCATCCAAGCATTAACAATTCACGGTAGAACCCGAGAATGTTTATTTCAAGGAAAAGCCGAATATGAACATATAAAAGCAGTTAAGCAAGCCGTAAGCATTCCGGTAATTGCAAATGGTGATATCGACTCAGCACAAAAAGCTGAATTTGTTCTTGACTATACGGCAGCGGATGCGGTGATGATCGGGCGAGGTGCTTTAGGTCAGCCGTGGTTGTTCCGTGAAGTAAAAGAATTATTAGAGTCTAATACGAAAATATCTACACCAGATATTACTGAAAAACGAGAGGTAATCTTACAACATATTGCTGGATTGCACCAATTTTATGGTGCTGAAAAAGGTTACCGTATTGCTCGAAAACATGTTGGCTGGTACCTAGATCATTTACAAATAGACTCTGGTTTTAAGCGGGCTTTCAATATGATTACAAACCCTAGTGAACAACTAGCGACATTGAAAGCATTTTTAATGAAAATCCAATAAATTGGATTCAACAAACGACTATTAAGGTAAAAAATGTTCGAACAACAACGTAGTAACCCAAGTGTATTAACCGTTCCAACAATCAATGCACAACAACAAATCACTAGTAAACCACTTCGTGATTCCGTAAAACAAGCATTAAGAAATTACTTATCACAATTAAATGGTCAAGATGTAAACGATCTTTACGAAATTGTATTAGCAGAAGTTGAACACCCAATGTTGGATATGATTATGCAATACACACGTGGTAACCAAACTCGTGCAGCTTTAATGTTAGGCATCAATCGTGGTACTTTACGTAAAAAATTAAAAAAATATGGTATGGGTTGATCCTATCACCTAATATAGTTTAAAACCTAAACCGTCGATATTATTCGGCGGTTTTTTCTCATTACGACTCTGATAAATCCTTCTCTGATGAAAAAATAAGTTAAATAATCTAAAAAAACGTTTCGTTTTACACAGTTTGAAAAAGTCAATATGTTTATATCATCTTTTTAAGAAAAAAAAGTGAAAATATTACTAGACTAAAATTAAGTTGTTGATAAATAAAATAATGTTATTTTATAATCAATTTATTCCAATCAACCCTCAAGCCTTACTACATCTACTATCCTTTGCCTTTCCCCTCTCTTATTCCACAGAGTTATCCACAACTTCTGTGAATATTATTTTCTAGCCATTTATTTCTTCTTCAAAGAAGAATTTTTGCAATTTTGAGGTTGACAATACCTTTAACAATCCTTATCATACGCACCTCAATTAGGTAATGAATTATTCCTCCTTAGTTCAGTCGGTAGAACGGCGGACTGTTAATCCGTATGTCGCTGGTTCAAGTCCAGCAGGAGGAGCCAGTTTTCTTTTGGTACTATTTTTATTTGTCTCCTTTTATAAAAATCTAGTGTTTGTTACCAAAAGAATATTTTGCCCGTTATTGTTATAACGGGTATTTTTTTGTATAAAAAAACTCTAGATTAAAACGCATTTAAATTCACAACTCTACTCACTTAATGTTTGGATATAAATCATGTTACTTCCTATTCTTGCCGTAGTCAGTGGACTTATTTTATTAGTTTGGAGTGCAGATCGTTTCGTTGATGGTGCAGCAACGACTGCATATCACTTTAATCTATCCCCATTATTAATCGGTATGCTAATCGTTGGTTTTGGTACCTCATCTCCAGAAATTGTGGTATCTTCTCTTTCCGCATTACAAGGGGCTTCTAATCTTGCCTTAGGAAATGCATACGGTTCGAATATTACGAATATTGCATTAATTCTCGGTATTACAGCACTTATCACACCTATTGTTGTTCAACCCAATATCATTAAAAAAGAGCTACCACTACTCACATTTGTTACCTTGATTACATTAATGATCTTATATAGTGGTAAAATTACTCGGATTGATAGCGCTATTTTACTTGCTATTTTTGCTATATTTATTTTCCATTCTATTCGTCAAAATCGACAAAATACAACAGAGATAACTGAAACAGTTCAAACACCATCACAACCTTTATCTCGGGCAATCTTTTGGTTAATAACAGGGCTTATTCTTCTTATTACCTCTTCACAAGCCTTAGTTTGGGGAGCGATTGAAATCGCTCGCTATTTCAATATCAGTGAAATGGTTATTGGACTAACAGTTATAGCTATCGGAACTTCCCTGCCTGAATTAGCTTCCTCCATTATTGCTGCACGAAAAAAACAACATGATATCGTATTAGGTAATATTATTGGTTCAAATTTATTCAATACCTTAGCAGTTGTAGGATTAGCGGGTATCATTCGCCCTTTCAATGTACCAACCGAAGCTTTTTACCGAGATGGAATTATTATGTTAGGATTAACGCTTGCACTATTTTGCAGTGCAATTCATTATCGTATAGGGCGTTTCTTTGGCTTATGCTTATGCCTAACATATCTCGCATATACCTTATTACTTGCTTATCAAACATTTTAATTAATTGTGGGTAAATAAAAGAAATTTGCTCATAATCAATCCTTTATTCAAAAAAGAACATATAATTTATGCTTATTAATTATTTATTCTGAATAAAGGGCTTATTAATGGGCAAAGAAGATCTATCGCATAATCAGTTATTAACCCGCTTTTTAAATTATATTAGTTACGATACTCAAGCCAAAATAAGTGGAAAAAAATCGCCAAGTAGCTCAGGACAATGGCTCTTAGCTAAACTCTTACAACAAGAATTACTGCAGCTTGGATTAGAGCAAGTCGAATTAAGCCAATACTGTACACTAACTGCTTATTTGCCAACCAATCAGAAACAACCTCAACCTACCATTGGTTTCATCGCCCATTTAGATACAACGACTGACTTAAAAGGTAAAAATATTCAAGCCGAAGTGATTGAACAATATCGTGGTGGAGATATTGCATTAGGTTTAGGTGAGGCATTCATTAGCCCAGTTGAATACCCTTTTTTGCAAAAACTAGTCGGTCATACACTTATTGTTAGTGATGGAACAACATTACTTGGTGCTGATAATAAAGCAGGTATTGCAGAAATAATCACGGCACTTGAACAATTACGCTTATCTGATCAACCTCGTCCAAACCTTAGAATAGCCTTTATCCCTGATAAAAATACTGGATTGGGTATGCAATTTTTTCCTTTAGAACAATTCCATTGTGATTGGGCTTATACTCTTACTGGAGGGGAAGTTGGTGTGCTAGAATATGAAAATGTTTACACAGCATTAGCGACAATTAACATCATAAAACCATCTTCTAAGACAAACAATACTAAAAATAACCCACTTGCCATCGCATATCAATTTCAGCAAGCATTACTTAATGATAACAATACAAAAGAAACAGAACATCAAACAAGTTCTTTCCTGCTACAATCATTCCAAGGTGACCTTGCAAACTGTAAACTAGATTATCTTATCCAAGATTCTGAACCACAAACTTTTCTTCAATGTAAAAACTTATTAAAGGATATTGCCAATAATCTTTCACAACTTCATCATTTATCACCAACAATTGAAGTCGCCTTACAAGATAGTTGCCAAAATATCTCCTCTATCTTTGAGAAAGTACCACAAAGTATCTCTTTAGCTGATCAAGCAATAAAAAATTGTGCGATAACACCAATCCATAAAACCACTCGGCATAATCCTCTGGAAGCTTGGTTCGCTCAGCATGGCGTTGCCTGCCCTAATCTTTTTGCAGGTTGCTATAATCCCCATAGCTATCACGAACTAGCAAGCTTAAATATTATGCAACAGGCGATAGAAGTTATCTTAGAAATTTGTCGTCTAGGAATTAATAAGCAATAAAAAAGGGGAAACATTGATCCCCTTTTTATACTATCAATATTCTCTAATTAATTATCCAACAACTGCGGGTAAATAACCTGCTTGGATTAAAAACGGAATCGCAATAATTAAAATCCCTACCACTAAGGCTAAGATTAATGCCGATGAACCACCCATTACACGGTAATTTAATTTTGGATACTGACGACGAGCTTTCCAAGCCAAACCAATTGGTAATACCAATCCATAAAAAGCAAACATAATCCCTGCATACCCTAATGCTACATAAAAACCTTGTGGGTAAAATAAAGCAAAGGCTAATGGTGGAATAAAGGTTAAAATCCCCAAGCTAACACGATTAGCTTGTAAATTTACTCGACCAAGTAGATCTCTTAGACAATCAAATAACGCTAAAGATACACCTAAGAATGAAGTGATTAAAGCTAATGCTGAGAAAATTCTTACCGCTTCACTTAATACCTTACTTCCTGTCAATTCAAGGGTTGCATTCACTAATCCATTTAAACTCGGATCAACCTTAATAATTTCTAAAAAACGAGTTTGATTTAATACACCGTGGGTTGCGAGTTGCCATAATAAGTAAGCAATTAATGGAATACCTGTTCCAACAATAATTGCAATTCTCAAACGTTTAATATCACCGTCTAAATAATCAACAATACTTGGAATCACAACGTGGAAACCAAAAGCAGTAAAAAAGACTGGTGCAGCTGATAAAATTAAGGCATTGCTCACTGGAACTTCAAGTAAGTTTTGAGTTTTTACCAAAGGTAACATTAAAGCCAATACCAAAATAAAAACAGCAATTTTAGTAAAGAAAAATATGCGGTTTACAACATCAACACTCCCTGTACCAATAACAACGAATCCCCCCAAAATGAAAGTAAAAAGTAACACACCAACTAATGTCATATCCCAACCTTCAACACTAGGTAATAAGCCACTAATTAATGGACCACCACTAGTAACATAGAAAGAGAGAATAGCGTACATAAAAATTAACAATGATAAGGTTGAAATTAAACGTCCAACACCACCAAAATATTTCTCGGCAAGGCTTGCAATACCATCTTTATGGCTAGCAGTTTGATAAACCTCTACAAACAGTAATGCACTAAAGCATAATAAAATCCACAGTAAAAATAATAGCAAAACCGTCATGCCAAAGCCCATTCCAGCGGAAGTTAATGGCATTGCTAACATACCACCACCGATAGTGGTACCAGCAACAATTAAGGTGCTTCCTAATGTTTTATTCTTCATAATTTTCTCTCTTGGTTAATTAACTACTGAAAAACAACCTCATTCTATATAAAACAACTTTACAATGTCATTTATTTTTTACATTTATTTTGCAATTTCTTTTTATTAGCTTATTTTTTAAACCAACCTAAATTAGGTTGCATCAAAGATAGCTATAATCTTTTATAGGAATAACAAGCCAGATATGCTAGAATTGACATTTATTTTCTAACAGATAAACGATTAACTATCTGTTCTGATCTTTAAAAAATAATTACGAAAAAATGGAAAAAATAACTATGACTCAAGTAAAACAACCAAAAAAAATCTCACCTCGCCACCGTGCTAGAGAATGCACCACCCAAGTACTTTATTCTTGGTTAATCAGTAAAAACAGTCCAGAAAGAATTGAACTTGATTTTATAACCAATGAAAAAACTAAAGGGGTAGATTTACCATATTTTCGTAAATTATTTCGTCAAACAATAGAAAATGTTGATCGCCTTGATACCATCATACAACCTTATCTAGATCGCCAATTACAAGAATTAGATCCTATTGAATACGCTATCTTATTAATGGCTGTTTACGAATTGAAATTTGAATTAGACGTACCTTATAAAGTGGTGATTAATGAAGCGATTGAGGTTGCCAAATCTTTCGGTGCTGAAGAAAGCCACAAATATATTAATGGTGTTTTAGATAAAATCGCACCCACAATTCGTCATTAATCATCAATAGAATAACAATTTAAAGCGTGCAGAATGTACGCTTTTCTTTTATGTAAGAAAAGAGATAAAAAAAGATAAAGAAATAGAAAAATTATGATTAACTGTTAAGAAGTCAAAAAAGATAAGATGATTGGTTAATTAAGATATGGAATTGGTTGCGGGGGCTGGATTTGAACCAACGACCTTCGGGTTATGAGCCCGACGAGCTACCAAGCTGCTCCACCCCGCGTCCGATGGCAGCTACTATACCTAACAATATTTTTATTGCAACTTTTTTTTAATATTTATCAACTTAATTGAGAGAAAAAACAACAATTTGATTATTTTTTATAAGAAATATGAGGATTGATTGAAAATCTTATCTCAAAAAATAAAAAAGTTATCTATGCTAACACTTTTTATTAATTTAGGTTTAAAATATCCTTATTTTTCAAATTATTAATAATATTACTTGTCTTTCCATCAGCAATTGACTTGAGGTAAAAATGCAAAAATCTTGGCGACTGCTTCTATCATTCCTAATCGCAATCTTCTTATTAGGCTGTCATTCGACAACAACATTAGAGAATTTACCATCTTCAGCATCTAAACAAATAGCATTTGGAGCAATATATCAAGATCGCCAGTATATGAGCCAGCCTATTCAAGCTATTAAAGCGATTAACTACCATACTCAGGTAAAAAATCAAGCTGACTTTATTACTCAAGTTAACTATATCAGACAAAGTGGAGTTACATTCTTACCTCAGTTTGATCCCACTTATAATAAAATCACTCGGTGGATTACCTCTGGTGAAAATATAGAAAAACTGACTAACTATGGTATTAAATTAGAACAACTCGCTGGTGTCGATGGCTACCAAAATGTTTTAATGACAGGCTATTACTCTCCCGTTATCAATGTCAGCCATAAAAAACAAGGAAAATATCGTTACCCTATTTATGCTTTGCCAAAGAAAAAATATCGTTATAGTCGTACTAAAATCTATGCTGGTGCATTACGAGGAAAAAAACTAGAAATAGCTTACAGTGATTCTTTACTAGATAATTTCTTACTTGGCGTACAAGGAAGTGGCTATCTTAACTTTGGAAAAGGAAAACTGACTTATATTGGATATGCGGGTAAAAATGGCTACCCTTATACCAGTATCGGTCGAATCTTAGTAGAACAAAATAAAATAGAAGCAGATCAAGTTTCTATCCCAACTATCCGTCAATGGGCAGCTAAACATCCCGCACAATTACGCAAACTGCTTGAACATAATCAATCTTTTGTCTTTTTTAAACCCAGCCCTAACAAAAATGTAACAGGTGCTGCTGGTGTCCCTTTAGTTCCATTAGCAGCGGTTGCCTCAGATCGTCAATTAATCCCATCAGGCTCAGTCTTATTAGTTGAAGTACCAGAACTTACCTCTGAAGGAAAATGGTCTGGCAAACATCATTTACATTTAATGATAGCACTTGATATTGGCGGTGCAATTAAAGGGCAACATCTCGATCTTTATCAAGGCAAAGGAAAACAGGCTGAACACACCGCAGGTTATCTACGTCATTACGGTCGAGTTTGGATTCTAAAATAGAAATAGATTACACTACCCTCTTTTTACAACTAGTATGATAACAATATGGAAAAAATAACAACTTTCGAACAACGCTTTGGTGGTATAGGTCGTTTATATGGTAACGAAGAACTACAACGTTTACGTCAAGCACATATCTGTGTAATTGGCATTGGTGGTGTTGGTTCATGGGCTGTGGAAGCGCTCGCTCGCAGTGGTATTGGTAAACTCACATTAATTGATATGGATGATATTTGCACCACCAATATTAACCGCCAAATTCATGCTCTGACAGGAAATATTGGTAAACTCAAAACGGAAGTCATGCAGCAGCGTGTTCAATTAATCAACCCTGAATGTCAAGTAACCATAATTGATGATTTTCTAAACCAAGAGAATTTACAAGATTATCTTCTAGGCTATGACTACATTATTGATGCAATTGATAATGTTAAAGTAAAAGCAGCAATGATCGCCTTTTGTAAGCGTCATAAAATCAAACTTATTACCACAGGGGGAGCTGGAGGGCAAACTGATCCAAGTCAAATCAAAATTGCCGATTTAAGCCGTACTATTCAAGATCCGCTTGCCTCAAAAGTACGCTCTCTCTTACGCAAAGAATATCATTTTAGTGATAACCCTAAACGTAAATTTGGGATTGATTGTGTCTTCTCAACTCAACCCTTAATTTTTCCCAAAACAACGGAAAACTGCCAAATTTCAGCGACG
Organism: Mergibacter septicus; assembly: GCF_003265225.1. Classification (NCBI taxonomy): domain Bacteria; kingdom Pseudomonadati; phylum Pseudomonadota; class Gammaproteobacteria; order Pasteurellales; family Pasteurellaceae; genus Mergibacter; species Mergibacter septicus. The sequence continues at coordinate 940,653 of NZ_CP022013.1, forward strand.
ATGAATTGTGCAAACGGCTTTGGGGCAACCACTGTCGTTACAGCAACTTTTGCCTTCTTTGCCGTTGCACGAGTGATTGAAAAACTACTAAAAAATTTACCGAATATTGAACATCAAAAATAAACTTATTTTTTTACAAAAAAAAAGATAGCCAAAAAGAAAAAATCAGTATAACCTACTGGCTGTTTTAACCACTGCTATCTTGTAAAAGGAAAAAATAATGTCATCTCTTTGGAAAAAAACGTTATTCGCTACCTTAATTAGCGGACTTAGCTATACAGCAAATGCAAATATTCTCACGTCTATCCAACCACTTGGTTTTATCGCTTCCGCTATTGCCGATGGTGTAACCACAACTGAAGTTTTAATCCCTGCTACTGCCTCTCCCCATGATTATAGTCTCAAACCTTCAGATGTAAAAAAATTACAAAATGCAGGTTTAGTAGTTTGGATTGGAGAAGATATTGATGGTTTTTTAGAAAAAGCGGTCAAAAAACTACCTACCAATAAAGTGATTACACTTGAAGATGTAAAACAAATTGAGCCTTTATTAGGTCAAGCAGCAGATGATCATGAACATGGACATCATGATGATGATCACCACCATAAAGATCAGCACGATGACGATCATCACGAACACGAACACGAACACGAACACCACCATGATAAGCATGATAATAAACATGAAAATGCCCATCACCACGATGATGAAGATGATTTAGAAACAAACTGGCATATTTGGCTTTCTCCAGAAATTAGTAAAATTATTGCCAGTGAAATTGCCGAGAAGCTGATTAAACAATATCCTGCTAAAAAAGGACTAATTGAAAGCAATCTTGCTGAATTTAATGCCGATCTTAAGGCAAAAAGTGCCAAAATCACCACTCAATTAAAACCAGTAGCAAATCAAGGTTTTTATGTCTTCCACGATGCTTATCGTTATTTTGAAGATGCTTATGGTTTAAAACAGACTGGCTATTTTACAGTAAATCCGTTGGTTGCTCCGGGAGCAAAAACCATTGCGGAAATTAAGCAAAAACTAGCGGAAAACAAAGTAAAATGCCTCTTTACTGAACCACAATTCACCCCTAAAGTTGTTGAAACTTTGAGTAAAAATACAGGTGCTAAAATTGGTCAACTTGATCCTCTTGGCAGCACCATTCCACTAGGAAAAAAAGCTTATACTCAATTTTTACAACAACTAGCAGATAATTTTGAATCTTGCTTAAAATAACTCTTTTCTATTAAAAAATCCCCCATATTTAGAGATGGGGGATTTTTTATTCTAGCAAGGAAAAAGTTTTATTCCTGTTCCACTTGATGCGAACGTTTCACTCCTAAAGAAATTGCTAAAGTTTGAGCTAAGGTCATAGTTGCGCATTGAGAACGAAAACCACTGACTTGTGCTTCTTTAATGATAAAGGCAACATCACTGAAACTGACCAAAGGGCTAATTTGACTATCTGTAATGGCAATATGTTTAATTCCATTACGAGAAGTTGCTTCGACAATCTTTAATGTTTCTTCCGCATAAGGAGAAAAACTAATCGCAACTATTACATCATTTGGGCGTATCATATTAAGTTGTTCTTCAAACATTGCCGCAACACCATCTATGAGAAAGGAACGACAGCCTAAATGTTGTAAAGTATAATTCAAATAATTAGCAATACTAAATGAACGTTTTAAACCAAGAATAAAAATTGTATTGGCAGCATCAAGTAAATTAACCGCTTGTTGTAACTGCTCTACTTTGGTGTGTAAATTTAATTGTTTCAGTGCCAATGTATTTGATTGGACAAAAGAGTTTAAAATATGGCTAGGCATATCTAACTCACTGATATCAATATCAGCTTGATCTAATAAACGAATCCGATCAGGATAATTCATAGTTTCTTCTAATAAATTATCCCGAAAAACCTGTTTCATCTCATTAAAGCCACTAAAACCAAAAGCATTAGCAAAACGAATTAACGTTGAAGGCGGAACATCAGCTCGTTCAGCAATAGTCGCAACAGTATCAAAAACAACACTATTCGTATTATCCAAAATATACTTAGCAACTTGTTTTAACCGCTTAGTTAATCCATCATAGCGTTCTCTGATTTGATTTTCTAATTGTTCTAATGCAATCGATTTATTCATATTCATCATAAAAATTTACCCTAATTCAACATACCGCTTTTGATGGATTATAAATTAGCCATTACAAAATAAAATTATTTTTCTCCATTTAATCCGTCTATTCGCTTCTGCTCTAATTCTTCCCAACGTAAAAAAGCATCCTCTAAAGCTTGTTCCTGTTGAGCTAGATATTGCAGTTTTTCAGTGGTATAAAGATGTGGTTGGCTAAAGAAATCTGGCGAGCTAACCTCTTGTTGTAATTGTGCAATCTGTTGTTCTAATTCTTCAAGTAACGCAGGAAGTTGCTCTAATTCTCGCTGTTCTTTGTAAGATAATTTTACCTTAGGTGGTGTTTGTTTTGGTTTAACCTTTATTGCTGTAACAACTTTCTGGTTTCCTTTCTGTGGTTGTTGAGATTGATTTTCTAAGCGTTGTGCTAATACATTTGCCTGTTGCTGTTTTGCCTCATGGTAGCCACCAACATATTCATTTAACACACCTTCCCCTTCAAAAATAATACATTCGGTTGCTGTATTATCAATAAATTGGCGATCATGGCTCACAATAATTAAAGTTCCTTGATACTCGGTAAGAAGCTCCTCTAATAACTCTAAGGTTTCAACATCTAAATCATTAGTCGGTTCATCTAAAATCAATAGATTATTTGGTTTTAATAATAATTTAGCGAGTAATAATCTATTTCTTTCTCCACCAGATAATGCTTTAACAGGGGTCATCGCACGTTTAGGTGGGAAAAGAAAATCTTGCAAATAGCCAAGGACATGGCGTTTTATGCCATTGACTTCAACATCTTGTTTACCATCAGCAACATTATCCATCACCGACTTTTCAGGATCGAGTTCGGCACGATATTGGTCAAAATAAGCTATCTCTAATTTTGTCCCACAACTCACTTTACCTGAAGTTGGTTGTAATTCTCCTAATAGCAATTTAATCAAGGTTGTTTTTCCACACCCATTTGCACCAACTAATGCAATTTTATCGCCACGCATAATGGTGGTAGTGAAATCTTTAATTAAGATTTTATCTTCAATTTGATAATTTACATTTTCCAATTCAAAGACAATTTTGCCCGAACGCACGCTATTATCTAATTGAATTTTAGCCTTACCCACCAGATCTCGGCGTTGTTTTCTCTCCTCACGCATTGCCTTTAAAGCTCTAACTCTCCCTTCATTCCGTGTTCGGCGAGCTTCAATGCCTTTTCTAATCCAAATTTCTTCTTGGGCTAATCGTTTATCAAACAATTCATTTTGTAAGGCTTCAACACGTAAATTTTCTGCTTTTGTCTCAAGATAAAGTGCATAATCTCCCGGGTAAGAAACTAATTTACCACGATCTAAATCCACTATTCGTGTTGCCATTTTGCGAATAAACGCTCGATCGTGTGAAATAAAAATAATGCTACCATCAAAGGTTAATAGAAATTCTTCCAACCACGCTATCGCTTCAACATCAAGGTGATTGGTCGGTTCATCTAACAAAAGAATATCTGGCTTACAAACTAATGCTCTAGCTAATGCCGCTTTTCTCTGCCAACCACCTGATAACTCTGATAATAAAATATCAGGTTCTAACTGCAACTTGGCTAAAACCTGACGAATTCGATTCTCAGATTGCCAACCATTTAGGTGATCTAATTTTGCTTGTATATGAGCTAATTGATTAAGCAAAGTTTCACTATAATCCCGTTCTAATCTGACTGATAAATGATGATATTCTTTTAACAAATCAGCCAGATCCTGTATTCCTTCAGCAACATAATCAAAAACGGTACCAGCTACATCTCGGGGAGGATCTTGTTCTAACCGAGAAACTACAATCTCTTTTTCAAGGATTACTCTGCCATCATCAAGCCCCATTTCTCCACCAAGAATCTTCATTAGGGTTGATTTGCCCGCCCCATTACGTCCAACCAGACAGACTCGCTCTCCAGCTTCAATACTAAAATCAGTATGATCTAATAATGGGTGGTCGCTGAAAGAAAGATACGCTTTGCTTAATGTTAAGATTGCCATAATTTATTTTTCGCTCTGTTATACATCTAACGTTACTAACCAGCAATTATGAATATGCTTATTCCGTGCAAAATCAAGGGGCAAAGTTTTAGGTGTAATATCAACCGCTGTTAATCCAACTTCTGCTAACCCAGCTAAATCCATTTTAAAACCTCGTTTATTATTTGAAAAAATAATTGTACCCGTTGGAGATAAAATGCTTTTTAATTGTTGTAATAATTGTAGATGATCTCGCTGTACATCCCAACTTTGTTGCATACGTTTAGAATTAGAGAAAGTTGGCGGATCAACAAAAATAACTTCATATTGCTGATGACATTCTTGAATCCATTGTAAACAATCGGCTTGAATAAAAGTATGTTGACTACCTTCTAAGTCATTTAATAGCATATTTTGTTCCGCCCAATTCAGATAGGTATTTGACATATCAACCGTTGTAGTGGTTTTTGCCCCCGCTAAAGCAGCATGAACAGTACAAGAACCTGTATAGGCAAAAAGATTAAGAAAAGTCTTTCCTTTTGCCATTTCCCCTACCATCTTACGAGTTAAGCGGTGATCTAAAAATAACCCAGTATCCAGATAATCCGTTAAATTGACCCACAATTTTGCACCATATTCTTCGACAAAAAAATATTCGCCCTGATTAGCCAATTTTTCATATTGATTCAATCCTTTCTGCTTTTGTCGCACTTTTAATACTAATTTATTGGTGGCAACTCCCGTTACCTGTAACGTTGCCGCCACCGCATCAAGTAAACGTTGTCTCGCTTTTCGTTCATCAATATTTTTCGGTGCAGCATACTCTTGTATAACAATATGATCCGCATAACGATCAACTGCTAAATTATATTCTGGCAAATCAGCATCGTATAAACGATAAGCTTCTAGACCTTGTTGCTTCGCCCATTTTTCAAGTTTTTTACAATTTTTTTGTAATCGATTTGCAAAATCAACCGCAACAATCTGATTCTCTATTGAAGTAGAAAAATTATTTGATTGTTCAACCGATGGAGTATCACCTTCTTCTTCATTTAATGCCTTCCGTGCACTAAGTTGATAATTTTTTTGTACACATTCCAAAGGCCCATTTTTAGCTTTAAATTGGCGATATGCTCGCAGTCGTAAATAATCTAGTAACGTCACATCACCAGTAAAAATAGAGACTTGCCAATTTGAAAATTGTTGTTTCAAACGTTGCCCCAAAACAGAATACAGTGCAATTAAGGCTGGGGTAGTGCCTAATCGTTCTCCATAAGGTGGATTAGAAACTAGCGTACCTGTAACTTCATCTGGACAAGGGTTAACTAAATTCGCAATATCAGCTTGGCGAAAACGAATTAAGTGAGCCACCCCCGCATTTCTGGCATTCTGTTCAGCTTTTGCCAATACCTTGCGATCTATATCCAATCCCCAAAAATGCGGTTGCGGATTAGTTGAAAAACGACTATCGGCTAACTGTTCTGCTTCTTGCTTTACTTGTTGCCAGACAGATTGGTTATGTCCTTTCCAGTGATTAAATCCCCAATGTACTCGCTGTAATTGTGGTGCAATTTTCGCTTCCATTTGAGCAGCTTCAATTAATAACGTCCCTGAACCACACATTGGATCAACTAAGGGAGTACCTAGTTGCCAGCCAGAACGAACAATAATCGCTGCCGCAAGTGTCTCTCTTAATGGTGCGGCACCAGTATCTTGCCGATAACCACGTAAATGTAATGCTTCACCACTTAAATCTAATGAAATAACCGCATCATCACGCTGTAAATAGACGTGAATCCGAATATCAGGATAATGACGATCTACATTAGGACGGGCAACGCCTTGCCGTTCAAAATGATCGACTATGCCATCTTTTACTCGCATAGCCCCATATTGCGTATGGCGTATTTGACGATTAGTCCCATTAAAATCGACTAAAAAGGTACTATTGGCATCAAAATGTTGTTGCCAATTAAAATTGACTACCGCCGTATAAAGATCTAAATCGGTAAAAACTTTTGTTTTCACTAACGGTAACAAAATCCTTGAACTTAATCTGCTCCAAAGCAAGCTTTTATACAACACTTCATCACTTGCCTTAAAATGTACCCCACCTTGAGCAATACAACATTCTGTTGCACCTAATTGTGTTAATTCTGTTTTTAATAATTCTTCAAAGCCACGTGCAGTGGTTGCAAATAGAGATTTCATAAAATTTACTTAAACATTAGAAATAAAAAGTTAGCCAGAGTATAACAAATCTCGCCTCTATCTAGAAACCTAATACAGTTGTCATACTGGATTAAATTCCCTACTTAAATTGATATACCACCTTAAATTAAGGGTGGGTAATTTGTTGCTTCACCATAGCGATGATCTCTTCTACCTCAGATGGAGTTAATTTTCCTTCTTTGATAAAACGAATTCGCCCTTTACGATCCAAAACCATTGTCATTGCCGTTTTCGCTTGTAACCCCCACGCTGCTTTGACTCTACCGTCATTGTCAATAATCACTTGAGAATGAGGGGCTGTTCTTTTCCCATTTTCAGTTTTACTGCGTGCAAAACCTGTTGTTCCCCAAATAGCATCATCAAGATTAACAATCGTTGTTGTTTGATACCGATCTTGAGGAAAATGTGCTGCAGTAATGGCATTAATAAGCTGATCATTTAATGCTTTTGCCGAACTACGAGCAGCAAAATGCTGAACAATGCGTACCTTTCCACTTAAATCAAAGCTATCCCACGGACGATAGATAATTTTTTCCGATGTCAATAATACTTCACCATCTACAACCTTTCGTATCTCTTTAGGCGGCTGCCCCACCATTAAATTATGAGCAGATACACTGATAGAGAATACAGACACCACCAACAGCATCGCAAAATAAATAAATTGTTGCATAAATTAAATTCCTTCTTGTTGTAAAAGAATCAGTAATTGTTCACCAAAGGGTTTACGCCAATTTTGTAACAATTTAGGCACTTTTTCTGTTTTATTTTTTTGCCAATACCAAGTTAATAATTGATGTAACAAACGTTTACTGCCAATTAATTGTGGTGCTAAACCTGTTGGTGTAAGTTTTTTGATGTTATTTTGTAACAAACGTATTGCTTTTTTATAATTCGGATTCAAAGCAATATTTGCGACTAAAGGCGGATATTGTGTAGGATCAATCCGTTGTGCTTGTGCAATTAAACTCAGTAATTTTTTCCCATGATGCCGAATTTCATTTGGATGTAGCTCTAACTCAAACAACTGTGAAGTATGTTTCGGTTGAGTTTGTGCAAGCCGATATAAAGACTCACTTTTAAGAACAAAATTCGGTGCAAGATCCCGTTTAATCGCTTCAGTTAAACGCCATTTTGCTAATTTTTGTAATACCGCAAGTTCTTGTCTATTTAATCGCCACGCATTACCTATTTCCAGATAAGCTAAATCTGGATCGATTTGCCGTTGACGCTTATAGATTAACGCTTCACTCTCATCAATAACCGCTTGATACCATTGTGTTTCAACTAGCTGTTGCTGTAATTTTTGATAAATAGGTAATAAATAAAATACATCGCTTCCAGCATAATAACACTGCTTAAGCGATAAAGGGCGAGCTAACCAGTCCGTACGAGAAATCGCTTTATCAATATGAATCTCAAAAAAATGTTCAACTAACTTGGCAAACCCTACTGATGGTGGAAAACCAAGAAAATCAGCCATAATTTGTGTATCTACCATTGGTATTGGCATTTGTTGAAATTGATGTTGAAAAATCTCCAAATCCTCACTCCCTGCATGTAATAATTTCAGCACCTTAGAGTCTGCAAGTAACTCAATAAAAGGAGTAAAATCTGAGATTTGCAATGGATCGATCAAACTTACTTGCTGTCCGTCATACAACTGAATTAATCCCAATTTTGGATAATAACTCCGAATACGAATAAATTCCGTATCCAATGCAACTACAGGTTGTTGACGAGCTTGTTGGCAGATCTGCTCTAACTCAGTTTCTGTTGTAATTAAAACATAATCAAAATCTGATAGTTTTTGTTTCATTCTCTTTCCATACATTTGTGCAAGAAAGGATCGTTCTCAAGATCCTCTCTGATTTTAATTCATCAAAATAAAAGGGTATGCCTTTAACATACCCCTTATTGTAACGATAATAACACCTTAATTAACTGAAGTTGTCGTACGTTTAGCAAGTTCTTCTTCTCTCACTAAACGACGTAAAATTTTACCTACATTACTTTTTGGTAGCTCATCACGAAATTCAACTTCTTTAGGAATTTTATAGCCAGTCAAATAATGGCGACAATGTTGGCGTAATTCTTCTGCGGTTAAACTAGGATCTTTTTTCACCGCAAAGACTTTGATTATCTCACCTGATACAGAATGCGGTACCCCAATCACCACCGCTTCTGCTATTTTCGGATTCAGCATCACAACATCTTCAATTTCATTTGGATAAACATTAAAACCAGAAACAATGATCATATCTTTCTTACGATCAACCAGTTTCAATTCATAATCATCATCCATTATGACAATATCTCCAGTTGCCAACCAACCATCTTGTAAGACTTTAGCGGTTTCTTCAGGCATATTCCAATAACCTTGCATCACCTGCTGACCTTTCACCCAAAGTTCTCCCGCCTGATTCAAGCCAACTTCTTCACCATCATCATTTACAATTTTAATCTCAGTATTAGGGACTGGAACCCCGATTTTACCAACATGCCGACTAAACCTAGCAGTATTACAAGCGATTAATGGCGAACATTCAGTCATACCATATCCTTCTAAGATTGGGTTACCCGTTAAATCAAACCAACGTTGTGCAACTGCTTGTTGTATAGGCATTCCACCGCCAACTGTTAATTTTAACTTTGAAAAATCAACATCTTTAATCTCATCGTAATTTAATAAAGCATTAAATAATGTATTAACGCCAGTGATAGCAATAGGACGATAACGTTTTAATTCTTTGATAAAATTTGGAATATCACGTGGATTGGTAATTAAAATCCCCGTTAAACCTAATTCAATCCCTAATAACGCATTCATTGTTAAAGAAAAAACATGATATAGCGGTAATGCTATCGTCATAAAACGATTTTCTTTATCTACATCTGCCCCAACAAAAACTGCAGCTAACCATTTTGCTTGTGCAATATTGGTTATCATATTACCGTGAGTCAACATTGCCCCTTTTGCAATCCCTGTCGTACCACCTGTATATTGTAAAAAGGCAAGATCGTCTTGCACAATTTCAGGGCGAACATATTGGCGATATTTTCCAATCCGCAAGACTTCACGAAAAGTAACTGCGTGGGGTAAACGATATTTAGGCACTAACTTTTTAATATATTTAACGACAAAATTAACTAAAGTCCGTTTTCCAAAAGAGAGTTGATCACCCATTCTGGTCAAAATGACGTGCTTTACTTCAGTATCAAAAACAACTTTTTCTAACGTTGAAGCAAAATTAGAGACCACCACTATCGCTTTTGCACCACAATCTTGCAACTGATGCTTCAATTCCCGTGGGGTGTATAAAGGATTAACATTGACAACAATCAAGCCTGCACGTAGCACGCCAAACAAGGCAATCGGATATTGCAAGATATTCGGCATCATTAATGCTACTCGATCACCTTTTTCTAGTTTTAATTCATTTTGCAAATAAGCGGCAAAAGCTCGACTACGTTCTTCTAGTTTACGATATGTTAATACTTGTCCCATATTGACATAAGCCGCTCGATCAGGGTGTGCGACCACCGCCTTTTCAAACATTTCAACTAAAGATTGATATGCTAAAGTTTTTTCATCCATCACTGATTCAGGCGGATAATTTTTTAACCATAACTTTTCCATTTTATTCACTATTTATTATTAATCTACGACAAGTTATTGTATTTTAACATAAAACAAGCTTGATGTTTATTTAATCCTTCCTCATACCATATCAGGACAATTAAACCGCTTTTCAAACTGGATTATTCCTCGAAAATAGTCACGTTTAAGAAAAATACAACCCCACAGGCTGAAATAGCTATTTCAGCCTTGCTCTAATCTATAATTGCAAGAAATGTTGACGATAATAGGCTAACTCAGCAATAGATTCACGAATATCATCTAATGCTAAATGTGTATTTTGTTTAGTAAAACCAGATAAAATCTCTGGTTTCCAACGAGTCGCTAACTCTTTTAATGTACTGACATCTAAATAACGATAATGAAAATAATCGGCAAGTTCTGGCATATAATTAAATAAGAAACGTTTATCTTGAGCAATACTATTGCCACAAATTGGTGATACCCCTTTAGGAACATATTTTTTTAAGAAATCTAACGTTTGTAACTCTGCCGCTCTTTCAGTTAAACGACTTTGGCGAACACGTTCAACTAAACCATTAGCACTATGTGTTTTTATACACCATTCATTCATTGTAGCTAACACGCTTTCAGATTGATGAATCGCAAGTACAGGTCCTTCCGCTAAAATCGTCAAATTCTTATCTGTTACTATTGTTGCTATTTCAAGAATACGATCCTGATTAGGGTTTAATCCTGTCATTTCTAGATCAATCCAGATTAGATTTTGTTTATCTAATTGCATAATTGTTACTTATCCTATATAAATAGTCGCATTTTCTTTCATTTTATCTTAAAACTCATATTATTTTAAGGATTTACTTTGGCAAAGCGTAGATTAACCCAAAATCAACAAAGACGAATTAACGCAAATCGACAAAAAGCACTAATGCTAAAAAAAGCAAGAAATCAAAACCATAATGAAGCCAGCAAGTTCTCTGATGAAATAGATGGTCTCTTTGGTGAAGCACAAGAAGGGCTAGTTGTTAGTCGGCATGCAACCCACGCAGATGTTGAAAATCACAATGGGGAAATTATACGTTGTAATATTAGACGCACACTAGATAGTATTGTTGTCGGGGATCTGGTGGTATGGCGTGCTGCCAATCAACAATTACAAGGGGTTGGTGGTGTCATTGAAGCAAGACATCATCGAATGAGTGAATTAAGTCGCCCAGATTATTATGATGGATTAAAACCTATTGCAGCAAATATCGATCGTATTATTATTGTTGCTACCGCTTTGCCTCAATTATCTCTCAATATTATTGACCGTTATTTAGTTATCTGTGAATTAATCAAGATTGAACCGATTATTATTTTAAATAAAATCGATCTTCTCTCACCAAAAGAACGAGAAGATGCTCAACAAATGTTATCAATTTATAGCCATATTGGTTATCAAACCCTCTCTCTTTCAGCTAAAACAGGGGAAAATATTCCTGAATTAATTCAATTCTTAGCCAATCACACCGCTATTTTTGTTGGGCAATCGGGGGTAGGTAAATCTAGTTTAGTCAATACTATTCTCCCTAATGTAAACGCCTTAACTGGAGATATAAGCTCTCTTTCTGGTTTAGGACAGCATACCACTACCGCTTCACGTTTATATCATTTACCCCAAGGTGGAAAATTAATTGATTCTCCGGGTATCAGAGAATTTGGATTATGGCATTTAGAACCTGATCAAATCACTCGAGGCTATCGAGAATTTCTCCCTTACTTAGGAACTTGTAAATTTAGAGATTGCAAACACGCTAAAGATCCAGCCTGTTCAATTAGAGAAGCCGTTGAAAGTGGTAAAATCAGCACAATACGATATCAAAATTACCACCGTTTAATTGCAGCAAGATCAGAAACAAAATCTCAACGCCATTTCTCCATCTGAATAATTTAAATAAGAATAATGATGATCTGTAACAATATTGAAACACAGATCATCAAAGCATTTTTAGCGTATCTGATACTTATCTTACATAACTTTACCACTTAAAAAGTGTTTATTTATTAATCTGTTTTATGTTTTTTTTGTGCGGTATCTCAAAATTTTTGTGTTTTTTGCTTGATTATCGAAAAAGAATATTGATACTTACCTCACAATTTATTTTAGAAAATAAAATAAATATTAAAAAGTTGTTAAAAAGCTAACACTTAACCTTTTTCAGTTGTTTTTATCCATAAAAATAAGCTAAAAAGAAGTGTTATTTTGCTATTCATCCACATATTTAATTAGGAGATTCCTATGTACAGCAAAGAGATTACTATTACTGCCCCTAATGGTTTACACACTCGTCCAGCAGCTCAATTTGTCAAAGAAGCAAAAGCATTCACCTCTGAAATTACTGTCACTTCAGGTGAAAAAAGTGCGAGCGCAAAAAGTTTATTCAAATTACAAACACTAGGCTTAACGCAAGGTACTGTCATCACTATCTCTGCAGAAGGTGAAGATGAGCAAAAAGCGGTAGATCATTTAGTTGCTCTTATCCCAACTTTAGAATAATTCTATCTTTATTAATAAATACAAAAGGTTACATTATGATTTCTGGTATCTTAGCTTCCCCTGGCATTGTCTTTGGCAAAGCTTTAGTGTTGAAAGAAGAAAAAATTGAGCTTAACTCACGCAAAATTAACGAAAATGAAGTAAATACGGAAATAGATCGTTTTTATGCTGGACGTAAAGCAGCAGTTGCACAACTGACAGCCATTAAAGAGAAAGCAAGACATACATTAGGAGAAGAAAAAGAAGCCATTTTTGAAGGTCATCTAATGATTCTTGAAGATGAAGAATTAGAAGATGAAATCATTAATTATCTTAAAGAAAATTTAGTTACTGCAGATACTGCAGCAGCGACCATTATTGATCAACAAGTTGCAATGCTAACTGAAATTGATGATGAATATCTAAAAGAACGAGCAGGTGATATTCGAGATATTGGTAACCGATTATTAAAAAATATTTTAGGTATGCCAATCATTGATTTGAGTGAAATTGCTGAAGAATCAATTTTAGTTGCTTATGATCTTACTCCATCAGAAACCGCACAGCTTAATCTAGATAAAGTATTAGGATTTATCACCGATATCGGTGGTCGTACTTCCCACACTTCTATTATGGCTCGTTCACTAGAATTACCAGCTATTGTGGGAACAAATAATGTAACTTCTCAGGTCAAAAATGGTGATTTTCTTATTTTAGATGCGATTAATAATGCTGTTTATGTTAATCCAAGCCAAGCAGACATCGACCGTTTACGCATCTTAGAACAAGATCTGGCAGAAGAAAAAGCAGAACTGGCTAAATTGAAAGATCTACCTGCTATGACGTTAGATGGACATCAAGTTGATGTTTGTGCCAATATCGGAACGATCCGTGATGTTGAAGGTGCAGAACGTAATGGTGCGGAAGGAATAGGTCTATATCGTACCGAATTCCTTTTTATGGATCGTGATCAACTTCCGACTGAAGAAGAACAATTCCAAGCTTATAAAGCCGTAGTTGAATCAATGAATAATCGTTTGGTTATTTTACGTACGATGGATATTGGTGGAGATAAAGAGTTACCTTATCTTAACTTACCAAAAGAGATGAATCCATTCCTCGGTTGGCGTGCCATTCGTATTGCTTTAGATCGACGTGAAATTCTTAATGCTCAATTAAGAGCTGTATTGCGTGCATCTGCTTTCGGAAAACTCGCTGTAATGTTCCCTATGATTATTTCAGTTGAAGAGATTCGCCAGCTGAAAGAAATTTTAGAAAATTTAAAACAAGAATTACGTAACGAAGGCAAAGCCTTTGATGAAAACATTCAAGTTGGTGTGATGGTTGAAACTCCGTCAGCCGCTGTCAATGCTAAATTCTTAGCGAAAGAAGTTGATTTCTTTAGTATTGGTACTAACGATCTTACTCAATACACCTTAGCAGTAGATCGTGGTAATGAACTTATTTCTCATTTATACAATCCAATGACACCATCGGTGTTAAACCTTATTAAACAGGTAATAGATGCTTCACACGCTGAAGGTAAATGGACAGGTATGTGTGGCGAACTTGCAGGTGATGAAAAAGCAACTATTCTTCTACTTGGAATGGGATTAGATGAATTTAGTATGAGTTCAATGTCAGTTCCACGCATCAAGAAATTAATTCGTAATGTTAATTATGAAGATGCAAAAGAATTAGCCGAAGAAGCCCTAAAACAACCTACTACAGCAGATATTGAACGTTTGCTTACAGATTTTTTAGCGGAAAAAGCATTAAATTAGATACAAACGTTAATTTTTAAGCTATATTATCAGCTACTTTTAGTGGCTAATTTAGGAGAACAAAAATGGGTTTTTTTGATAAATTATTTGGTTCTAAAGATAGCAAAAGCGTAGAAGTTGAAATTTTTGCACCACTTACTGGCGAAATTGTTAATATTGAAGATGTACCAGACGTTGTCTTTTCTGAGAAAATTGTTGGTGATGGTATTGCAATCCGCCCTACTGGTGATGAAATTGTTGCTCCTGTTGATGGCGTAATTGGTAAGATTTTTGAAACTAATCACGCTTTTTCAATGGAATCTGATGATGGTATTGAACTATTTGTTCATTTTGGGATTGATACTGTTGAGTTAAAAGGTGAAGGTTTTCAGCGTATTGCTCAAGAAGGTCAAAAAGTGAAAAAAGGTGAGACAATAATTAAGTTGGATTTACCATTATTAGAATCAAAAGCCAAATCTATCCTTACCCCTGTTGTGGTCTCTAATATGGACGAAATAAGCCATATGGATAAAAAAACTGGCGAAACAGTCGCTGGTAAAACTGTTGTATTAGTGTTAAAAAAATAAGTAAATTAAACCACAGTAAATACTGTGGTTTTTTTATATCTCAAAATATTAAGTGATCAAAAAACTGCACCAAGTGCAGTTTTTTTGATCTATCTTATAGAACCATTGCCGCAATCCAACCAAAGACAAGTAAAGGAATATTATAATGAATAAAGGTTGGTACAACGGTATCCCAAATATGATCATGTTTTCCATCGGCATTAAGTCCTGATGTTGGCCCTAATGTAGAATCAGAGGCTGGCGATCCTGCATCACCTAATGCTGCAGCCACACCGACTATTGCCGCTGTTGCTAATTCAGAGAAACCAAAACTAATACATAATGGCACGTAAATAGAAGTAATAATTGGTACGGTAGAAAATGAAGAACCAATCCCCATAGTAATAAACAACCCAACTAATAACATCAAAAATGCGGCTAATCCTTTATTATTAGCCCCTAAAGTATGATTAAAACTTTGTACTAGTTCTGTTACACCACCTGTTGCATTAATCACTTTTGCAAAACCAGAAGCCGCAATCATAACAAAACCAATCATCGCCATTAAACGTAATCCTTGCTGAAAAACATCATTACTCTCTTTTAAGCGGAAAATGCCACCTAAAGCAAAAATCATCAAGCCGACTAAAGCCGCAATAATGGTTGATTCAGTAAAGAGTTGTAGTGCAAAAGTTACCAAAATTGCTATAACACTGACCCAAATTTGAGTGGATTTAATCTGAGCAATACGCTGTTCTAATTCAGTGGTTGTTTCCTGAGTTACAGATAGATATTCTCTTGGTTTACGATAGCTAACAAATACCGCAAATAATAAGCCTAAAATCATACCCATCACAGGAATTAACATCGCAAGTGACACTTGAGTGGTAGTAGTATGTAAGTTAAACGACTGTCCAACTTGATTAATATTTGCCACTAAAATACTTTCAATAAAAATTTTACCAAAACCAATTGGCAATAACATATAAGTTGCGGTTAAACCAAAAGTTAACACACAAGCAACTGCACGACGATCTAATTTTAAACGGTTAAAAATTTCCAATAATGGCGGAACAACAATTGGAATAAAGGCAATATGCACAGGAATAATATTTTGTGAAGAAATTGAAAAAGATAATAATATTGCTAAAAGAATATATTTAAACCACATCACCGTTTTTACTTGTGGTTTACTGCCGATTCGCCGAATAAAATTATAAGCGAGTAAATCGGTCAATCCCGAACGAGAGATAGCGACTGCAAATGCACCCAACACCGCATAATTCATTGCAACAGATGCACCACCACCTAATCCATCCGTAAAAACATTAATTGTTTTATCTAATCCCAAGCCACCGAGTAGCCCTGCAACCATTGCCGAAATAATTAGGGCAATAACAACATTGATCCTCAATAAACTTAAGCCGAGTAAAACGATGATCGACACCACCACTTCGTTGGCTAATATCATAAAATCACTTCCTTGGTTAATATCTTGCTAAATTAATACGAACTATACAATCTACAATATTTTTTACATTTGTCGAGAGTTAAGTGATTAATTTTTTAGGATTATTTACGCTTTTGCGTTATTTTGTGAAAATAATGGCAAAAAACCGCCTACTTCTTTGAGTCGATTAACCATTAAACAAAAAAGTTCTGCTGTTTTTTCAGTATCATATAAAGCAGAATGGGCTTGATGTAAATCAAATTCAAGACCAGCCATTTCACAAGCCTTACATAATACAGTTTGACCAAACATAAAGCCCGCTAAAGTCGCTGTATCAAAGCTAGAAAACGGATGAAAAGGATTGCGTTTTAAACCACAACGTTCTACCGCCGAATTTAAAAACGCCTGATCAAAAGACGCATTATGTGCAACAATGATGGAACGTTGACACCCCGCTTTTTTCTGTTCTTTTCGAATTACTTTAAAAAGCTCGCTTAATGCAATATTTTCATGCACCGCTTGTCGAAAAGGGCTATCCAGTTCAATTCCATTTATTTTCATACTTTCTGGATTAATATTTGCCCCTTCAAATGGCATTATATGGGCGTGATAACGCTGATCTATCTCTAAAATACCTTGTTCATTCATTTTTAAAGTAATTGCGGCTATTTCTAATAAAGCA
Organism: Mergibacter septicus; assembly: GCF_003265225.1. Classification (NCBI taxonomy): domain Bacteria; kingdom Pseudomonadati; phylum Pseudomonadota; class Gammaproteobacteria; order Pasteurellales; family Pasteurellaceae; genus Mergibacter; species Mergibacter septicus. The sequence goes on from NZ_CP022013.1 coordinate 957,607, forward strand.
TCTGTTTGAGCATTCACGCCTGCCGTTTCAACATCAATCACAACAGGAAAATACCCCCGAAAACGATGTTTTAAGAGATGATAATTCACCTGTTCCGCTTCTGTCTGTATTTCAATTTCTGCAACAGCTAAATGGCCATTACTTTGTTTCAGATTTTCTCTTATCATAGTTCGATTAATTACCTAATCCTGCTTTTGCACTTTTTTTCTCAATAAATTCAATTTTATAGCCATCAGGATCTTCAACAAAAGCGATCACTGTCTTTCCGCCTTTCACTGGGCCCGCTTCTCGAATAATCTTTCCTCCCGCAAGGCGAACGCTTTCACACACTTGATAAATATCATCAACACCAATTGCAATATGCCCATAAGCATTACCTAAGTCATACTGTTCAACGCCCCAGTTATAGGTTAATTCTAATACTGCACTACTATCTTCATCAGCATAACCTAAAAAAGCTAAAGTATATTGATATTCAACATTTTCACTCTGGCGTAATAAACGCATACCCAATACTTCAGTATAAAATTTGATTGAGCGTTCAAGATTCCCTACTCGTAACATTGTATGTAAAATCTTCATTTTCATTCCTTTTTCACTTGATACTTACAAAAAATAACAAGATTATGCCATAATTAGTGATACAAATCAGGTTTTTCAAAAAAATTAAGGAAATCTATGGCTTCCGTTCCATCTAGTTTACAAGATAAAAGTAAAAATATTCTTTTATCTCTATTACCAATATTACTATTGCTCTCAGCCGATTATGCTTTTCTTTGGTTCACGCCAACCTCTGAATTAATTATGTCGCATTTTATTTTTGCGGTCTTATTGGCACAATCTCTCTTTCAACTTATCTTTTTTAAAGGACAACTATGCAATGGACAACGCCATCGCCTAAGTAAGTTTAATCTCTTTTTTTTAATTTTTTGGATTATCTGGTTAATCTTAAGTCTGTTACAGGTTAATGCTTTTGTCCCTTTACGTTTAGCCTATTGTTGCGGTATTTTGCTAACAATAACCACTTGGCAACAACCAAAAGAAAAACAATTACGTCATTCCGTACTCTTACTCGGTGCTTTAGTTGCAGGTTTAGGATTTATCTTGGCACTGTTTCCATTGGTACTACAAAATTTAAATACCACTTTAATTTACAATCCTTTCTGGCAAGCCAATATCGCTATTGCACTTTGCTATTGGGGATTAATTGTTGCACGTAGTCGTTTACAGGTTTTTATCTCACTACTGCCTCTGATTGCGACCATTTTATTACTTACTAGTGCTATTTTTGCTGCTGGCAGTCTATTTTACTTATACCTAAATAAAATCAATATCGCCGAACCGATCTTCATCTCAGGATACTTTATTGGGCATTTAATACTACTTGCCTTATGGGCGATACCTCTACTACAACAAAAACCACTTTCATTAAGTGTAGTCTTGGTTATTTTAGGAATAGCCTCAATCTTGCCTATATTATTCTATTAAAAGATCTGTTCAGAATATAAAATTTCCCCCTTTATATTCTGAACATAACGGCTTCTTTTTATTTATGTTAAAATAGGTTCAATCTCCTTGATAATAGGGCAAAAAATCACTTCAAGGTTAATTAAAGCTATTTAATAAGATAAAAAGTTTAACACTGAATTAACTGTTTATTTAAAGAGAATAAGGATAATCAATGAAACAAAAACATATTCATATTTTAGGCATTTGTGGCACATTTATGGGTGGTGTTGCTATGATTGCCAGAGAAATGGGATATAAAGTAACGGGTTCTGATACTAATGTATATCCACCAATGAGTACGTTTTTAACTCAAAATGGAATTGAGATTATTCCACACTTTGATCCTCAACAACTTCAACCAACTCCAGATATTATATTAATTGGTAATGCGTTAAAACGTGGGAATCCTTGCGTTGAATATATCTTAAATAACAATCTACCTTATACTTCCGCTCCACAATGGTTACACGATAATTTACTCAAAGATCGCTGGGTTCTTGCGGTTTCTGGTACACATGGAAAAACCACCACTACCAGTATGTTAGCGTGGATCTTAGAACAATGCGGTAAAAAACCCGGATTTTTAATTGGTGGGATTAGTGGTAATTTTGGTTTATCAGCTCGTCTTGGCGATAGTGAATATTTTGTTATTGAAGCAGATGAATATGATACTGCCTTCTTTGATAAACGCTCAAAATTCATTCATTACAACCCAAAAACCTTAATTATTAATAATATTGACTTTGATCATGCTGATATTTTTGATGATCTCAATGCTATTCAACGTCAATTTCATCATATGATCAGAACGATGCCAAGTGAAGGACAAATTCTATCATTTGCAGATGAAACCAGTGTTAAAGAAACACTAGCAATGGGATGTTGGAGTCAACAACAATTTATCGGTAAAGATAAAGCGTGGTTTGCAGAACGTCTTCGTAACGACTGCACCCAGTTTAGTGTTTTTCATCATCAACAAAAGATCGCCGAAGTTAAGTGGAATATTATTGGTCAACACAATATGTTCAATGGCTTAATGGCTATTGCTGCCGCACATCAAATAGGTATTAAAATTGAAGATGCTTGCCAAGCACTTGGTAGCTTTATTAATGCCAATCGCCGACTAGAAATGAAAGCAAAAGTCAATGATATTACTATCTATGATGATTTTGCTCACCATCCAGCAGAAATATCCGCTACACTTACCGCTTTAAGAGATAAAGTAGGGGGTGGTGTTAGAATTCTTGCCGTACTAGAACCTCGTTCTAACAGTATGAAAATGGGTATTCATAAAACTGCTCTTGCTCCATCATTAATTCGAGCCGATCATATTTTTATTTTACAACCTGATGACATTCCGTGGGACGTTGTAGATATTACTAACCAATGTATTCAACCGACAACTTGGACTGCCGACTTAGAAATGCTAGTTGATAAAATTGTTGAGGAAGCTAAACCAACAGATCATATCCTTGTTATGAGTAATGGTAGCTTTGGTGGTATCCATCAAAAATTATTCGCTAAGCTAAAAGAAAAAGCACAAGTAGAAAATGATGCAAATTAGTCTGCAAGACTAATTTTACATCAAATTTCTATTATCAAGAAAATAAAAAAATCCCCCTTAAAACAGGGTTTTAAGGGGGATTAAATTAACGATTAAAGATTATTTAGTTAATCCTAAATGTTTACGAATATCATTCGCTAAACGTGGATCAACTTTTTCAAAATGTGCTAATTGAGTTTGCACAGTGTTTTGATCTTTAACATCAGCTAATGATGCTGCAAAGTTAGCCGCAGTACGTGCTTTTTGTTCATCATTGAATAGATTATATAACGCAGCTGGTTGGCTATAATAATCAGTATCATAATCTCTGAAGTTAAAATGCGCAGCTTCACGTTCTAAAGTTAAAGCTGGAACCTGATCGTGTGTTGGTACATAGGTATTAAAACGATTTGGTGCATAGTTAGGATGCTCACCACCATTATAATCAACACGCATTGCACCATCACGATGTGTAGTGTGATATGGGCATTTTGGTGCATTTACTGGAATTTGATGATGATTCACACCTAAACGATAACGTTGTGCATCTTGGTAAGAGAATAAACGACCTTGTAACATACGATCTGGTGAGAAACCAATTCCCGGAACGATGTTAGATGGTGCAAACGCTGCTTGTTCAACTTCAGCAAAATAATTTGCTGGGTTACGATTTAATTCAAGAATACCAACATCAATTAATGGATAATCTTTGTGTGGCCATACTTTAGTTAAGTCGAAGCTATAGTTGTGTTTCGCTGCATCTGCTTCAGGCATAATTTGAACTTTTACTTCCCAACGTGGGTAATCGCCTTGTTCAATCGCATTGAATAAGTCTTCTTGTGCTGATTCTCTGTTTTGACCTACCACTTTCGCTGCTTCTTCATTAGTATAATGACGATGACCTTGTTGATTTTTGAAGTGGAATTTTACCCAGAAACGTTCGTTATTTGCATTGATGAAGCTATAAGTATGGCTACCATAACCGTTCATATGACGATAATCAGTTGGAATACCACGATCACTAAATAAAATCATAATTTGGTGAAGTGATTCAGGGTGTTTTGACCAGAAATCCCAAGCTGCATCTGCATTGCGTAAGTTAGTTTTTGGATCACGTTTTTGTGTGTGAATGAAATCAGGGAATTTTAATGGATCACGGATAAAGAAAACTGGTGTGTTGTTACCAACTAAGTCCCAGTTACCTTGTTCAGTATAAAATTTTAATGAAAAACCACGTACATCACGCTCAGCATCTGCTGCACCACGCTCACCTGCTACGGTAGAGAAACGTAATAATACTTCAGTTTGTTTTCCAACTTCAGAAAACACTGCTGCTTTAGTATAAGCACTAATATCATTTGTTACAGTAAAGGTACCAAAAGCCGCTGAACCTTTTGCGTGTACAACCCTTTCAGGAATACGCTCACGTGCAAAATGAGCTAATTTTTCTTGAAACCAAACATCTTGCAATAATAAAGGACCTTTTGCGCCAGCGCTCATTGTATTGTCATTATCAATAACTGGTGAACCAGCTGCAGTAGTCAAAGTAGCTGAATGATGATCAAAAGGACATTTTGACATAGTAAAATTCTCCAAACATAAGATTTAAGAAAAGGCAAAATAGAATAAAAACATAAAAACTATTTTTAATCTTTTCGCTACTATACTTATCTACCCAAGATTCTCAAGCTATCTGTTTGATAGGCTATAAAAATCAAAATAGATAAAATTAAAAGGAAAAATCTTTCATTATTTATGACAACACTCCTAATTCGTTGTTGTCATATTTTATCAATAAATTATAAAAGTAGATTATAAACTATACTGTAATAATTCCAATGGGTTACACTGACTATTCTCTGTTTTAGTATGATTTATTAGCGAATAAATTCAAGATCTTTGATAGCGTTGTAATTGGCTTTCTTGATCTAATTCTCTTAACCAAGCTAATTTTTGTTTGATTTTAGCTTCCATTCCTCGGTCGGTCGGAAAATAAAATTGTGTCTTTGCCAATTCAGCTGGAAAATAATTTTCTCCAGCCGCATAAGCATTAGCTTCATCATGTGCATAGCGGTATTCAGCCCCAAATCCAAGCTCTTGCATTAATTCTGTTGGTGCATTACGTAAATGGAGAGGAACATCATAATCAGGTGTTTCTTGAGCAAGACGTTTTGCCTGTTTAAAGGCGGTATAAACAGCATTACTTTTTGCCGATACAGCCAAATAAATAATCGCTTGTGCAATCGCTCTTTCCCCTTCCGCTGCCCCCACTTTGGTATAACAATCCCAAGCATTTAAAGCAATCTGCATCGCACGAGGATCAGCATTACCAATATCTTCAGAAGCAATTGCTAATAATCGACGTGCGACATAAAGTGGGTCACCACCAGCCGTAATAATACGTGCATACCAATACAGTGCAGCATCTGGTGCTGAACCACGAATTGATTTATGTAAGGCAGAAATCAAATCATAATAGCGATCCCCTCGCTTATCAAAACGAGCTTGGCGTTCCCCTAATACTTCAACCATTAATTGCTGAGTCAGTTTCTTTCCGTCTTGATCTTCAACCGCCATATCTGCCATTAATTCCAAGCAGTTTAAAGCAAAACGTGCATCGCCATTTACATATTCTGCCAAGAGCGTCAGCAAATTATCTTCAATCACAAGCCTCTGCTTTTTTAAACCAACCTCTTGATCGTTGATCGCTCGAAGTAAAATCTGCTCTATTTCCGTGGTAGTTAAAGCCTTTAGTCGATAAACTCTTGCCCGAGATAACAGGGCATTATTGAGTTCAAATGATGGATTTTCAGTTGTTGCTCCAATAAAAATTACCGTGCCGTCTTCAATATAGGGTAAAAAAGCATCTTGTTGACTTTTATTAAAACGATGCACTTCATCAACAAATAAAATCGTACGCTGTTGTGCTAACTTATTCTGTTTTGCCCTTTCGATTGATTCACGAATTTCTTTCACTCCTGATGATACAGCGGAAAGGCGTTCAACTTGTGCATCAAGACGTTTAGCAATTAGCTCCGCTAAAGTAGTTTTTCCTGTACCGGGTGGTCCCCATAGAATCATTGAGTGCAGAGAGCCTGCTTCTATCGCTTGGCGTAAAGGTTTACCAATACCTAATAAATGGCTTTGTCCACAATATTCATCTAATGTTGTTGGACGCATTCTCGCCGCTAAGGGACGAAAATCTTGTTCAACAAAATTAAACGACATATTCGACTGCATAACATTCCCCACCATTATTTACGTTGATCATCAAGCTCAACGCCTTGCGGTAATTTAAATTGGAACAGACTATCCGCTAACACTTTTGTGCTGATATTTTTCAACTGATACAAATTAATTTGTCCATCTTGTTCAACGGCATTAAACCCTTTTAATTCGCCTTTAGCCGTAATTTCTAAATTAAATTGCCGTAACCGATTTTGCTTTAATTTTGGTGTGAAGGTAAAGGTATCGCCTTTTTGACTGACTTGATACTGTTGCCAAATATTCTGATCATTACTGCTAATTAAGATAAAGGGAGTATTACTTATCACCTCACTGAGCCAATTTGCAGTAACCTGTTCAATAAAAGGATCATAAAACCATAAAGTTTTACCATCTGAAACAATCAAGCTTTCCTGTGGAGATTGATTATCCAAGCGAAATAAATTTGGTCGTTTTAACTGCAAAAGACCACTGCCTTGTGTAATAACCTTACCACTTGGATCTTTAACCGTTTGCTGAAAGGTTGCAGAAAAAGAGTTTAATAAGCCTAAACGTTGCAGTAAAACCTGTTGTGCTGTGGGTGCAGCGAATCCTAACGGTAGGCTTAACAAAAGGCAGAGAAATCCGCCTAAAATATGCCCTATTTTTTTCATTCCAATATCCTCTAATATTCACCACGGCGGTCTAAAATTTCTCTTTTGCCGTTTACAGGTGATGATACAATCCCTTGTTCTTCCATTTGATCCAAAATTCTTGCTGCCCGTGGAAAACCCACACCTAATCTACGTTGTAAATAATTCGCCGAGGTATTGCCTGAATTAAGAACCAATGCAACCGCTTCATCAAAACGATCATCTAACTCCCCACTACCATAACGATTGACAGAATCATTCTGTTCATCTTCTGAGGTTTCCAAAATTTCAGTTAAATACTGTGGCGTACCTCTTGCTCGCCAATCATCAGCCACCCTCACGACTTCATCAGTGGTCATAAATGCACCGTGTACCCGAACTAATTGGTTACTATTAGTGCCAGAATAAAGCATATCCCCCTTTCCTAATAAAGATTCAGCACCTGAAGTATCTAAAATCGTGCGAGAATCAATCTTACTTGCAACGGTAAACGCAATCCGACTAGGAATATTGGATTTAATCAGCCCCGTGATTACATCAACTGATGGACGTTGAGTAGCTAAAATGAGATGAATACCAATCGCTCGTGCTTTTTGGGCTAAACGTGCAATCAATTCTTCGACAGACTTACCAACAATCATCATCAGATCAGCAAATTCATCAACAATAACCACAATATAAGGTAATTTCTCTAAAGCTGGTGGCATTTGATCCATCGTATCACCGGGACGCCAAAGCGGATTTGGAATAGGTAATCCCATCTCCTCTGCCTGTTCTATTTTTTCATTATATCCTTCTATATTCCGTACTCTTAATACCGATAATAATTGATAACGGCGTTCCATTTCATCAACACACCAGCGTAAAGCATTAGCCGCTTTTTTCATATCAGTTACAACTTCCGTCAACAGATGTGGAATATCATTATATACATTTAATTCCACCTGTTTCGGATCGATCATAATGAATTTTACTTGATCTGGCTTAACCTTAAATAACAGGCTTAAAATCATCGTATTCACCCCAACAGACTTGCCCGAGCCTGTTGAACCAGCAACCAATAAATGTGGCATATTCGCTAAATCAACAACCACTGCTTTACCACTAATATCCTTACCCAACGCCATTGATAGCGGAGAGGTTGCATTACGAAACTCTTCACTATCTAAAACATCACGCAGTGCCACAATTTGTCTATGCCGATTCGGAGTTTCAATCCCAACATAAGGTTTTCCCGGGATCATCTCTGCAATCCGTATTGCCCCCAACATCAAAGAACGAGCTAGATCTGTTTCAATACTGGTTACTCTTGAGGCTTTTACTCCAGGGTGGAGTTCAATATCATAGCGAGTAACAACGGGACCAATTAAGACATCTTTAACCGTTGCCTTAATATTAAAGTTACGCAACTGTTGTTCAATACGTTGAGAGATAGAGGTTATTTCACCTTCTGTTACTACCGCTTGCTCAGTTTTCGGCTGTTCTAATAACGCCAAAGAGGGCATTGGTGTCGTCGGTTTTTCTAATGTTTTTGGTTGTAATAACGGGTGAATCAAACTGTTAGCATAAGGTTTATAATGTGGTTTTTGTGTTTCAGCTCTATTTTCTTCCACTTGTTCCGCTACTGCCGAAGTTACCACTACATCGTGTTTCACTTCATCTGCTTGTGGCTGTATCATCGGCTGTGGTATAGCCTCAGTTATTCCCATTTCTACCACTGACGACTGCTCTGCCACCTGTTTGACTTGCAAGATAGACGCTTCTACCAAAGATACCGTTGGTGTTTCTGCCAACGCTATTGGTTGCTGGGCGACCTCATCTTTATTAGGTTGATCAACATTAGGCTGGGTAATAACTTCTGTTGCAACAATACTCTCTTGAGGTGTCGTTGGTGGGATTTGTTCTTCACCTAATAAGATTTTTAAAGTATCTTCTGCATTTAATGCTTTTGCTCGCTGTTCTAATTCTTGACGTTTTTGCCGCTCTAATTCTTTAAACTGGCGAACTAATTCTGCGTGATGCTCATTTTCAAGCTCATCGGCTTGATCTTCACTTGCCAAAGCTAAATTTGAGTTTTCCGCTATTGTTTCAACGATTGAAGTATCTGCTTGTGCAGATAAGTCCTCATTCCTATTCTCTACACTAACAATAGGTAAAATACTCTCTGCGATTTTTTCTACTTGCTCTGTATTTTCTTCTTGTGCTTTCTGTTCTATAACAGAAAAATCTAGTGGATTTTTTTCAGTGGTACCCGTTTCAACAGGATCTACCGTTTTGGATAAACCAATAATATTTGGTGGAGTATAATTATTATCAACAGTAACCATTTCCACTGCTTTTGAAACGCCTTCTTCTGGTGTAGCCTGTGGTTCAAGTTGAGATAATATAACAGAATCGTTCTTTTCTTGATCTAGTTTGAGAATATCCGCAATTGATGCAGTATCCTCTAAAACATTTAGCCGATTATCAGAATTAGAAGATTGTTGTTGGGTTATTTCAGAATCTTTTGATGTATTTTTTTGCTCATCTAATCCACTGATAAACACCTTCTCCGACTCTGTTTCGGTGCTATCTACGATTGGAGCTGAAATTGTCTCTTTCGCATTGACCCAATGGTAAAAATTAACAATACTCCTAAAAAATGCCGTGCCTTCTCCTAATAAAAAGCCACAGAAGGTTGCAACTATCGCCACAAATAACAACCCTGCTTTATTTAAAACAGGGTATAAAATTTGTCCTAATAGCCCGCCAATTGCTCCGCCACCATTTTCCCAATTAAAACTAGGTGATAATAAGGTAGTTAACAGGGATAATCCTGTGATAAAACAACTGATACCGATTAAGAGTAAAATAACTTGCCAACAAGATCTCAATGAAATTTGTCGTGTTAAGATAAAAAATGGAATAAAGAAAACAATAAAAGGAATAAGATTACCTACGTAACCAAAAAAAGAAAAAAAGAGATCAATCCACCAAGCCCCAAAAGCCCCTGCTTTATTTTGAAGCATTGTAGGATCATTAGCGATTGACCACGCATTATCCAATGGTGTATAACTTGCCCAAGCGACCAAGAGATACCCCCCAAATAAAGCCATCATACCAGCCAAAAAACGCCCGAAATAAAGTGGTTTCTCTATCATTTTTGACTTCACTTGAAGATTTTTTCTTTCTATATTACTCAACATCTTTTTCAATTTATAACGCTATTTTAACTGTAAATAACTATTTTGCTTCACTTCTTCCATTACCACATAAGTGCGAGTGTCATTTACTCCGGGTAAACGTAATAAAGTTGTACCTAATAATTTGCGGTATGCTGCCATATCTGCAACCCGAGTTTTCAACAAATAATCAAAATCGCCAGAAACTAAATAACATTCCTGAACATCATCTAAATTCTGTACCGCACGATTAAATTCTTCAAAAACGTCAGGCTTGCCTCTGACTAAGGTAATTTCAACAATCACTAATAGAGGAGAATCTAACAATTCAGGGTTTAATAATGCCCTATATCCCATAATAACCCCTTGTTTTTCCAAACGTCTAACCCGTTCTAAACAAGGTGTTGGGGATAAGCCGACTTTTTTCGATAAATCAATATTAGAAATTTTCCCATTCCGTTGCAATTCATCTAGAATTTTTAGATCAATTGAATCAAAATTTTTCTTTGGCTTAGTCGTTACAATCATCTACTTTACCTCTTTCAATTATCTGATTGACGCCACATCATTCGAAATGGTATGACTTTTAGTGAAAAAAGAACCGCTTGCAGGCGGTTCTTCTAAGCAGAAAATGCTAAGGCATTTCTAGTTCCGCCCCTTCTTTCACCACTTTAGGTGGGATCATATGTTCTCGTTTTAAACCAAAATCAACCGCTAATGCAATCGCAATATAAATTGAGGAATAAGTACCAAAACCAATACCGATTAATAAGGCTAAAGAGAAACTATGGATACTTGCACCACCAAATAATAATAAAGCTAAAACAACAATTAAAGTGGTTGCCGAAGTCATTAACGTTCTAGAAAGGGTCTGACTCAAAGAAATATCAATGATTTCAATTGTTTCTGTCCGACGAATTTTACAGAAATTTTCACGCACACGATCGAAAACAACAATACTATCGTTCAAAGAATAACCAATAACTGATAAGATTGCAGCAACAAAAGTCAGATCAATTTCAATCTGGAAGAAAGAAAAGATACCAATAGTAACAATCACATCGTGGGCTAAAGATAAAATTGCCCCAAGTGCAAGCCGCCATTCAAAACGTAAACCGACATATAACAGCAACATACCTAAAGTAGCAAGGGTTGCATATATGGCAGATTGTGTTAATTCAGCACCGACACTTGGTCCAACAAACTCTAAACTATTAATTTTAATTTGAGGATCAATATTTTTACTTAAAATATTTTTAATAAAAGTCCCAGTGTTCGGATTATTTAACGAAGCAGGTAAACGAATAATAACATTTTTCGAATCGCCTGAACTTTGAACTATTGCACCTTGCACACCGTTTTCAACTAATACAGTTCGAATTTTCGGTAGATCGGCAGGTTGCGAAAAAGTCGTTTCAACAACTGTTCCCCCTGTAAAATCTAATCCCCAATTAAACCCTTTAGTAAAAATGAAGAATAAGGATAAAACAACCACTAATAATGATACAGTATAGCCCCATTTGCGATAGCGCATAAAAGGTACAAGCTTATAAGGTAATTTAATGCTAGGTTCAACTTCTTGTTGATTCTTTTGCATACTACGATTTCCGTTTGTTTTACTCAACATTTACTACTCCCCATCTAAATGGATAATTTATTAATGCGTTTGCCACCATACAGAAAATTAACAATCGCACGAGTACCAGTGATGGCAGTAAACATTGAAATAGCAACCCCTAGCGATAGTGTAATTGCGAAACCTTTTACTGGACCAGAACCAACAGAATAGAGAATGATAGCAGTTAAGATTGTAGTTAAATTCGCATCAAAAATACTTGAAAATGCACCACTGTATCCTTCACTAATCGCTTGTTGAACAGATCGTCCATTGCGTAATTCCTCTTTAATCCTCTCAAAAATCAGTACATTCGCATCCACTGACATTCCGACCGATAAAACAATCCCTGCAATGCCGGGCATTGAAAGTGTTGCACCGGGTAATAACGACATTAACCCGACTAATAACACGATATTAGCTACTAATGCGATATTAGCGATCACACCAAATTTACGATAGTAAAGGATCATAAATAAAATCACTGTCGCTAAGCCCCAAATACAAGCTTGTAAGCCTTGTTGAATATTTTGCGCCCCTAATGATGGTCCAATAGTCCGTTCCTCAACAATTTGAATTGGCGCGATTAATGCCCCAGAACGCAATAACACAGAAAGATTTTGTGCTTCGGCAGGGCTATTAATTCCTGTGATCCGAAAACTATTCCCTAAGCGAGATTGAATAGTCGCAACATTGATTACTTCTTCGTGTTTAACTAAAATTGTTTTCCCTTCGGCATCTTTCTTACCACTGTCTTTATATTCACTATAAAGGGTTGCCATTGGTTTTCCGATTGAAGCTTTAGTTGCCTCAGACATTAAATGCCCGCCTTCACTATCAAGAGAAATATTAACTTGTGGACGCCCATACTCATCGTTTCCAGAATTGGCATCAGTGATATGTTCTCCGCCTAAAATTGTCTTACGGAACAAAACAACAGGGCGATTATCACGATCATATTTTAATTCAGAATCAGCAGGTACCAAACCTTTTAACGCTGCATCAAGATTCGCATCTTGGTTGACCATTCTAAATTCAAGAGTTGCGGTTGCACCTAAAATCTCTTTGGCACGAGCAGTATCTTGAATCCCAGGTAATTCAACCACAATCCGCTCCGCCCCTTGACGTTGTACAATTGGCTCTGCTACCCCTAATTCATTAACACGCTTACGTAAAATCGTAATATTTTGCTCAACTGCATTTTGGCGTAAACGGTTTAAGGTAGCTTCATTTAAAGATAAGGTAAGGGTTTGTCCTGTAATCTTAATATCAAGATCAGGGTGTTGACGCTGTAAAGCTCGGCTAACAGTTTCTGCTGAAATATTATTTGCAAGTGTTACCACCGTGGCGTAATTCTCACCGCCTTTAATCGCAACATAACGGAATTTAGCTTTCCGCAATTCGGTGCGTAAATTCTCTTGTAATTGCTCTTGTTGTTTTGCTAGCACGGAATTCATATCCACTTCCATTAAAAAGCGAACACCACCACGCAAATCCAATCCTAGCTTCATTGGCCCAGCACCAATATCGGTTAACCACATTGGTGTTGCTGGCGCTAAATTCAACGCAACTGAATAGTTATTGCCTAACTTTTCAGCTATTTTATCTTTAGCTAATAACTGCTGTTCAGTATCGTTGAATTTAACGAGTACAGTACCATTCTTTAAACTTATTTTTTTCGGAATAAGATGATTTGAGGCTAAAATCTGCTGTACTTCAGTCAACGTCATTTCTGTTGCTTGTTCCCCTCGAGTACCAGAAATTTGTACAGCGGGATCTTCGCCATAAATATTTGGAAGGGCATATAATATGCCAATGGCGACCACAAGGATCACCATTAAATTCTTCCATAAAGGGTAACGATTTAACACAATAAAATGCCCCTACTAGGAATAAAAAAATTATAGTGATTTAATAGAACCTTTCGGCAACACTGCCACAACAAAGTCTTTTCTAATCGTCACTTCATTACTCTCATTCAATGCCATTACAAGATAATCTTGCTCGGCTGAAATTTTTGTGATTTTTCCCATTAAGCCGCCAGAAGTTAAAACCTCATCGCCTTTACTTAATGAAGCTAAAAGTTCACGTTGCTGCTTGTTGCGTTTTGATTGTGGGCGGAAGATCATAAAATAGAAAATAAGCCCAAAAATCACCAACAAGAAAATCATTTGTAAACCACCACCTTGTTGTGGTACAGCTTCACCTGCGGCATAAGCATTAGAAATTAAGCCCATATCAATTTCCTTATAATAAAAAGTAAATAAAACCTATCTTTCTTTTATCTCCAGCACTTTGTGCTATTCAAACAACAAAGCAGTAGATAAAACCACCGCCAAACATAGCACAAAAACCAACTAATGTGAAAATGATATTGAGTATCTTGAGATTGAATTGAACTATTTTTAAGCATTCTTGACCAAAATCTGAGAAGAATAATCTTAATCTAGCTCAATACCTTTTTATTCTATAAAAAAATGATAAAAATTATTAGCTTGCCGTTAAACGAGCTTTGACAATCTGTTCTACTTTATCTAATAAAGCGATCCGTTGTTGTTGGCTTAACGAATGGAGAGTACCAAACATTTGATATTGAATATCGGTGATACCACAAAAATTAAATAAACCATCAAGCAAGGTATGCTGCAATGAACGATCAAAGCCTTTTGCTTGATACTGTTCAACGCTATTCCCTAGTGTGATAAATTGTTGCAGTTTTTTATCTCCCAACAGCCCTACTGTTCCATTTTCAGTTGAGGTATAAGCAAAACCATAGCCTAATACCCGATCAAGATAGCCTTTTAAGATAGCAGGAAATCCCATCCACCATAGCGGATAGATTAACGTAACTAAGTCGGCTTGTGTTATCAACTGCTGTTCTTGACGAATGTGATCTGCAACCTCTCCTTTCAATTCTGCTAAACTCAACACAGGATTAAAATTAAGCTGATAAAGATCACGAACATTAACCTCCGCTAGCCCTTCACTTGCCTTTATTACCCGCTCTAAAATAGCGTGATTGAAACTGTCTGGATTCGGATGTGAATATATAATCAAATGTTGCATCTAAAATTACCTTATCTAAAAAATACGATCCAATTCTGTAATAACAGGCTGAATCTAGGTCTAAAGATTTTGTAAGAAGGGATAATTTTACTCAATAGTAACATAGCAAGTAAAAATTTTAAGTTTTCTGCGTTAAAATTTTATATAATAATAAATTAAAATTTTTTAGTTAGCCTAAATTTTTGGAATCTCAAATGAAAAAACATCATATTGAACCCCTTATTTCTTCTTCTGACGTGCAAAATCGTATTGCTGAACTTGGTCAAGAAATTAGCCGTTATTACCACCACCAACCTAAACAACAAATTTGCGTTGTAGGTTTGTTGCGTGGTTCGTTTATGTTTATGGCTGATCTAGTTCGCCATATTGAACAACCAATAGAATTAGATTTTATGACTACCACTAGCTACGGTAGCAATATGACAAGTAACCACGATGTAAAAATCGCAAAAGATTTGGATGGTGATATTAAAGGAAAACACGTTTTAATTGTTGAAGATATTATTGATACGGGCTATACCTTAGAAAAGGTCAGAGAAATTCTATTACTACGCAATCCTGCTTCTTTGACTATTTGCACTTTACTAGACAAACCATCTCGGCGTGAAGTTGAAGTCCCTGTCGATTGGGTAGGTTTTAGTATCCCAGATGAATTTGTTGTTGGTTATGGTATTGATTATGCTCAACATTATCGTAATCTTGATTTTATCGGCAAAGTTGTACTCGAAGAAAATTAATCACCAATTTATCTAGGTACAATAAGGTTATTTCTATTTATGATAAAAGGTAATTGCATGAAACTATTTAAAAAAGCTCTCCTACCATTAACAATTTTAACCCTCACCGCTTGCGGTAATTTAAGTAATATTACCTCAGAAGGTACGACAACAAATCCCGTATGGCCAAAAGTTACCGATTCTCGTGTTGAAGGTGGCGAAGGATATGGCATTTGGCCAAACTGGAACAATATTCACCAACTTGAACAAGGTATGAGCAAAGATCAAATCTCGCATTTAATCGGTGTTCCAAACTTTAATGAAGGCTTATTTGGAGTACGTGAGTGGGACTACGTCTTTAACTATCGAGAAAATGGGGAACACAAAATTTGTCAATTTAAAATTCTATTTAATGACAAAGTACAAGCCACCTCTTTCCTCTGGAAACCTGCTGGTTGTGGCTATCATTATGAAATTAATGGTGATTTCTTATTTAACTTCAATTCTGCTGAGATCAGCGAAAGAGGCGAACAAAAACTTAGCAAAATTGCACTTGATTTAACTAGCCTACGCTTCAAAGCAATAGATCCAAAACATATCAAAATTGAAGGTTATACCGACCGTCTTGGATCAGATGAATATAACAATAAATTATCTGCACAACGGGCAAATAACGTCAAAGACTTTTTAATCAAACAAGGCGTACCAGCAGATAAAATCATTGCAGTGGGCTTAGGAAAAGACCACCAAATTAAGGCGTGCCAAAATGAAACTGGAGAAGAATTAAGAGAGTGTTTGCGTCCAAACCGCCGTGTAGTTATTTCTGTTGAATAAGATTAACGATCATCTAAATTTAAAAATGGCTTTTAGATCACCTAAAAGCCATTTTTTATGAGTTTAGCACTATTGATGGCGTTGCTTTAACTTCTCAATCACCGCCGACCAATTCAAATTAGCATTTTGTAACAACACCGTTAAGTGGTAAACCAAATCAGCAGCTTCACTGATAGTTTCTGCTTGATCTTCTACCGTTGCCGCTAACGCCGTTTCTACTCCTTCTTCTCCAACTTTCTGAGCAATCCGTTTTGTTCCCTTCGCATATAATGAAGCAGTATAAGAACTGCTTGGATCAGCGCCTTTTCGCTGTTGAATAAGTTGTTCTAGTTTAGAGAAAAACACCCAATCTATGTGAGCAGAAATTGGACTAAAACAACTATCCGTTCCCTGATGGCAAGTTTTACCAAGCGGATTTGCCAGAATTAATAAACTATCTCGATCACAATCCAAACTATAATCGACAAGCTGTAAAAAATTGCCTGAGGTTTCTCCCTTCGTCCATAATCGCTGTTTAGTGCGAGAAAAAAAAGTAACTCGCTTTTCCGCTAGTGTTTTCTCTAATGCCGCTTGATTCATATATCCCAACATCAACACTTCAGCGGTATTAACGTTCTGCACAATCACGGGTAATAACTGCCCAACTTTTTGCCAATCAATCTCACTTAATATCTGTTTATCGCCCATAATCTTCCCTTACGTTCTAATCTCAATTTGCTGTTGCAAAAGATACTGCTTTAATTCTGCAATATGAATAATTTGTTTATGAAAAACAGAGGCTGCCAAAGCACCATCGACCTTTGCCTGTAAAAAAGCCTCGGCAAAATGTTGCATTTTCCCTGCTCCTCCAGAAGCAATCAAGGGGACTTTACACACTGATCGCACCGCACTAAGCTGTTGAAGATCATAGCCATTACGTACCCCATCTTGATTCATCACATTCAGTACAATTTCTCCTGCCCCTCGCTGTTGTACTTCCTCAACCCAATCTAACGTCTGCCAACGGCTTTGTTGTATCCGACTTTCATCACCAGTAAATTGATACACCTGATAGAGATCCAATTCCTGATTATGCCAAGTATCAATCCCAACCACGATACATTGCACCCCAAAGCGATCCGCCAAACGACTAATTAAACTTGGATCTGCCAGTGCAGGTGAATTGATTGAAATTTTATCCGCCCCAAAGGCTAAAATTTTTTCAGCATCAGCAACAGTTTTAATCCCACCAGCGACACAAAAAGGAATATCAATCACCTCAGCAACTTTTGCTACCCAACTCTTATCAACCGTTCGACCGTGAGCTGAAGCAGTAATATCGTAAAAAACTAACTCATCTGCGCCTTCTTCGGCATAACGTTTAGCCAGAGGAACAATATCTCCGATAATTTGATGGTTACGAAATTGAACCCCTTTGACCACCTGCCCATCACGCACATCTAAACAAGGAATTATCCGTTTTGCCAACATTCAATCGCCTCCTGCAGACTAAATTTATTTTCAAGTAAGGCTCTTCCTACAATCACGCCAGCTACCCCCGTTCCTTTTAAAGCGACAATATCCTCTAATGAACCGATACCACCTGAAGCCTGAAATCCAATTTGCGGAAATTGGGAACAGAGTTGACGATATAACTCAACATTTGAGCCCTGCAACGTCCCATCACAAGAAATATCTGTACAGAGAACCTGTTCCAATCCTACGGGGATAAACTCCTCAATCACTTCCTCTAAAGTTAAGTGGCTAGTTTCTTGCCAGCCGTGAATAGCAATCTGCTTTCTACCGTGCGGATCTATTTTAATATCCAAAGCTAGAACGAATTTTTCCGCTCCATACTTAGCAAACCATTGTTTAACTAATGCTGCTTGCTTTATCGCAGTAGAACCAATCACTACTCGATTCGCCCCAACTGCAAAAAGATCGATAAGATCCTGTTCACAACGAATCCCACCACCTACTTGAATTTGGCTATTAGTTGCCCTGATAATCTGCTCAATTAACTTAGTTTGTCGTGCATTAGGATCTTTCGCACCACTCAAATCAACCAGATGTAACTGCTTAGCGCCCTGTTGCAAATAACTGGCAAATTGTTGAATAGGATCATCATAATAAGTAGTTTGCTTGGCATAATCACCTTGGTGCAAACGCACCACCTTCCCATCAATCAAATCTAATGCTGGAATAATAATTGATTTTTTCATCTTAAATCTTCTCAATAAAATTACACAATAAAGTCGCCCCTACCTGACCAGAGCGTTCAGGGTGAAACTGGACACCATAAAAATTTCCTCGTTGCAACACCGCTGAAAAAGGCACACCATAGTGGCAACTGGCTAAAGTATTAGCATTAGGCAGAACAGCAAAACTATGTACAAAATAAAAATAGCTATTGGTTGGAATATTGTGAAACAAAGCCGAATCCCGTAAAAATTCGACTTTATTCCAACCCATATGCGGTAAAGGCAAGCCTTGATTAGGAATCTTTTCGGTTCGTCCCTTAATTAAGCCTAAAGTCGGTAAATTACCCTCTTCTGAAAATGTCGCCATTAACTGCATTCCCAAGCAGATCCCCAACACAGGTTGGCGAAGGTTTTGAATACAGTCGATCAAACCTCGTTCTTCTAAATTAGCCATTGCTGCCTTTGCCGTCCCCACTCCGGGTAATAACAACTTATCGGCTTGTTCTATCTGTACGGTATCCCGACTGATCTCTGCTTGATAGCCCAAACGATCCAATGCAAATTTAACCGATGAAAGATTGGCACACCCTGTATCAATAATGATGATCTTCATCTCACTTTTCCTTTTCTCAACCTACTACAACACGCCTTTTGAACTTGGTAACGCCTCACTTTCTATTTTGAACGCTTGCCTTAACGCTCGCCCAAAACATTTAAACAAGGCTTCAACTTGGTGGTGTGCATTTTTGCCTTGCACTTTTAAATGCAAGGTACAAGCTAAAGCATAAGACAATGATAAAAAGAAATGTTCGGTCATTTCGGTACTAAAATCCCCCACCTTATCTCGACTAAATTTTGCTTTAAATTTTAAATATGGGCGACCAGAAAGATCTAAGGCACATTCCGCTTTGCATTCGTCCATCGGCAAGACAAAACCAAAACGTGCGATACCTCGCTTATCACCTAATGCCACTTTTAACGCTTCCCCTAATGCCAAGGCGGTATCTTCAATGGTGTGGTGATCATCAATATGTAAATCGCCTTTCACCTTCACTTTCATTCTAAAACCAGCGTGAGTTGCGATTTGATCTAGCATATGATTAAAAAAGCCTAGCCCCGTATCAATCACGTTCAGACCTTGCTCATCTAACCACACTTCAACCTGAATATCAGTTTCTTTGGTGGTACGAGTAACCTGTGCATAGCGAGGTTGAAAGCCCTCTTTGTGTGTTTTTTTAGCTAATAGTTGTTCGGTAATCACTTCCCACGGTAACTTTTGCCGATGATACTGCAAACCTTTAATCCCTAAATTTTCGGCTAATTGTAAATCTGTAACACGATCACCAATAACATAACTATTTTCAGGGTCAAACAACTGCTGCTTAATATACTTTTGCAATAAACCTAATTTAGGCTTACGGCATTGGCAATCATCTTGGCTAAAATGCGGACAAATCAACACCTCATCAAATTCAATCCCTTGTGAATTAAATAACGCCATCATCGCTTGATGTGGCTTGTCAAAATCAGCTTGTGGAAAAGAAGCCGTGCCTAAACCATCTTGGTTACTAACCATCACCAAACGATAGCCTGCTTGTTGTAATGCTAATAGGGCAGGGATCACTTTAGGTTCAAATTGTAATTTTTCTAAGCTATCGATCTGAAAATCAGTTTTTGGTTCATCAATTAACGTGCCATCACGATCAATAAACAATATCTTCTGTTGCTGCATACACTATCCTTACTCTTTGATTTGATTATAAAATTGTTTGATTGCATCACAGGTTTTTTGGTTTTCTTCTGCACTGCCGACCGTCATTCTAATGCAGTTTTGCAACAAAATTTGACTAGCCTGATTGCGTAAAATAATCCCTTGTTGCCACAAGGCATTGAATAACTGCTGTCCATTTTTAGCTTTAAACAGAAGGTAATTCGCTTCACTCGGATAGATCTGCTCTATCCCTTGACAAGTTTCTAACTGCTGTATAATCCAAGCCCGTTGCTGTAACACCAACTGCACCTGTTGTTGCATCTGCTCTATTCCTTCTGGGGTTAAGGCTTGTTCAGCTAAAACAGAAACAGGAACAGGAATAGGATAAGGAGCGATCACTTTTTGAAAAATTTGAATTAACTCAGCATTCGCCAACGCAAAACCACAACGTAAGCCAGCTAAAGCAAAGGCTTTGGATAAGGTTCTAATCACCACCAAATGTGGATAATTGACAATTTCAGTGGCAAATGTTGCAGTTGGACAAAACTCAATATAGGCTTCATCAACCACCACTATCGCTTTCCCTTGGGTTAATTCAAGCAAGCGGAGCAAATCTTGACGTTGTACTAAATTCCCTGTTGGATTATTTGGGCTACAAATAAACACTACTTTGACCTGTGCTAAATGGCGTTCAATGTCAGTCAGATTAAGCTGAAAATCTGCCGTTAGCGGTACTGTAATTTGTTCGACGCCACAAGTTGCCGCACTAACGGCATACATTCCATAGGTCGGAGGACAAAACAAAATCTTATCCTGTTCAGGTTGGCAAAATGCACGGATAACCAACTCAATCGCTTCATCCCCCCCTCGACTCACTAGCACCATCTCAGGCGGCAACTGTGCATAACGAGCATAAGCCTCTAACAATGCTGGGGGTTGTGCCTCAGGGTAGCGATTCAACTGCTGAGGTGTTAAAGCAAATTGCGGAGAAAATGGATATTCATTCGCATTCAACCAAATATCGCCTTTTCCGCCTAAACGGCGTGCCGATTGATAAGGGACTAACTGTTGAATATTGTTGCGTGCAAGCTGATTAATACTCATTTTTTTCCCTCTTAATCTAACAATTCAGGCTGATTTGATAATTTCTGCAACCGAATTTGCACCGCCTGCCGATGGGCTTCTAGCTGCTCCGCTTCTGCCATTAGTGCCACTGTATTGGCTAAATTTTTAAACCCTTGTGGAGTTAATTCCTGTACGGTCATTCTTTTACTAAAATCTGCCAAGCCTAAACTTGAACTTGTTTTGGTATAGCCATAAGTCGGTAAAACGTGGTTAGTCCCTGAGGCATAATCTCCCATACTTTCAGGCGAATAAGCACCAAGAAAGATGGAACCTGCATTATCTAAGAAAGATAACAACTGACGAGGCTTTTCTACCTGCACCACCAAATGTTCAGGGGCATACTGATTGCTAATTTGCACCGCTTGCAACAAATTTTCCGCAATAATAATCCGACTATGTGCTAATGCTTGGCGTGCGATTTCCGCCCTTGGTAAAGTACTAAGTTGTTTTTCAATCGCCTTTTCAACCGCTTGGGCTAATTTTTCACTCGGAGTAACTAGCATCACCTGTGAATCTGCTCCGTGTTCAGCTTGCGACAATAAATCCGAGGCAACAAACTCAGGATCAGCCTGTTCATCAGCAAGGACTAACACCTCTGATGGGCCAGCCTGCATATCAATCGCCGCACCATTGACCGCTTGGCTTACCTGCCGTTTCGCTTCAGTTACAAAGGCATTCCCCGGTCCAAAAATCTTATCTACTTTACTCACCGTTTCAGTCCCAAAAGCCATTGCCACAATCGCTTGTGCACCACCCACGGTATAGACGGTATCAACTCCGCATAATTGAGCGGTATATAAAATTTCATCGGCAATTGGTGGTGGGCTACACAATACCACCTGCCGACATCCTGCCAACTTAGCAGGGATCGCTAACATTAATACGGTGGAAAATAATGGTGCCGATCCGCCGGGGATATATAACCCCACTCGATCAATAGGGCGAGTAACCACTTGGCACCGCACGCCAGCTTGTGTTTCTAAATCAACCTCTGGCATTTCCTGTGCTTGATGAAAACGGCTAATATTTTGCTGTGCATTTTGAATCGCTTGTTTTAATTCAGCTGGCACTCTTGCACTTGCGGCTACAATCTGCTGTTCAGATACCACCAAATGATCCAACTTAATCCGATCAAAACGCTCCGTTAATGCGAATAAAGCCTGATCCCCTTGTTGTTGTACTAATTGTTTTATTGCCGTCACCGTCGCTTGAATCTCAGTAGAACTGCTAATCGCAGGGCGTTGTAACACCGCTTGCTGTTCCTGTTCATTTAACTGATGCCAAATTATCTGTTTCATTGTTGCTCCTAATTCATCATTTTCTCAATTGGTAAGACTAAAATTGAACTGGCACCAACTGCTTTCAGCTTCTCCATCGTCTCCCAAAATAAACTTTCCTTACTCACCATATGCAAGGCAACCCTTGCCTGATCATTAGCTAACGGCAAAATAGTGGGATCTTCCATTCCCGGCAATAATGCGATCACCTCTTGTAACTTCTCTTTTGGGGCGTGCAACATAATATATTTTGATTCTCTCGCCTGTGTTACCCCTTGAATTCTAACCATTAAACGCTCGATCAAGGCTTGCTTTTCAGTATCGATCTCACCTACTCGCTGAATTAAACACGCCTTAGAACGATAAATCACATCAACTTCCCTCAATCCATTTGCTTCTAACGTGGTTCCCGTTGAAACCAAATCACAGATTGCATCTGCTAGACCTGCTCGAGTCGCCACCTCAACTGAACCATTTAACAAACAACTTTTAAAATTAATGCCGTGCTGAGTCATAAAACGCTTTAATAAGTGTGGATAAGAAGTCGCAATCCGCATCTCATTTAACGAACTTACTCCTTGATAATCAGAATCAGTCGGCACCGCTAATGATAAACGGCAATCACCAAAATCCAGACGGCGTAGCATTTTATACTTAGCTACTTCATTTGCTGCAATCCGACTTAATTCTGCTTCTTCCAAGACGTTTTCACCGATAATCCCCAGATCAACCACCCCATCAAAAACAAGTCCGGGAATATCATCATCCCGGACTCGTAATAGATCGATTGGCATATTTTCAGCATAGGCAATTAAGCGTTGTTCACTCAGATTAATCTTCATACCGCACTGTTTAAGTAAGCTCTGCGATTCCTGACTTAAACGCCCAGATTTTTGAATTGCGATGCGTAAACGACTTTTGTATGACATTGTCTGCTCCCTGTTGATTATTATTAATGCTTTTTACTTTTAAAAAAACCCCCTCGGTAGTTGCCTTCCGAGGGGGTTTTTCTTTAATTTTACTATCGCACGCTCGGAAGAACTGATCTTCCAAGCAACACCAAATGCCTGAAAGATTATTCAGGTAAATGATGGTGATGATGGTAAGTGCGAAAGAGTTTCATAATACGTTATCCTAAAAAAATATCGGGGATAAAATACTCAATTTAATCGGGTTATGCAAGCCTATTTCTCTAGAAAAAACCAATTTATTTGATAAATTATTAGTTAATTAAATTAAATTGCTTTTCAGCGTAAATATTAGGTAAAGATAAATGAATTGAGAATAATAAAAAATAATTTCGCTTTACATTTATTATTGTACTACTATAATAGTGCAACTATTTAAACACCGCATAACCAATTTATGGAGTTCAATATGACAAAACAAGCACCTATTCCTTCGTTACTCGGCGGAGCAATGATCGTTGCTGGCACTGCCATCGGTGCAGGTATGTTTGCCAATCCAACCGCAACCGCTGGATTATGGTTTTTAGGCTCAATTCTAGCCCTTGCCTATACGTGGTTTTGTATGACCACCTCAGGTCTAATGATTCTCGAAGCCAACTTGCATTACCCAACAGGAGCAAGTTTCTCAACCATTGTTAAAGATCTACTCGGCAACGGCTGGAACCTGATTAACAGCCTTTCCCTTGTTTTCGTGCTTTATATCCTCACTTATGCCTACATTACATCAGGAGGAGGAATCACTCAAAACCTACTCAATAATGCACTGGGCGACCAGACCTTTAGTCGCTCTACCGCCTCTTTACTTTTCTGCTTTATTGTCGCCGTCAGCGTGTGGCTTTCCACCAAAACGGTTGACCGTTTCACCACCATTCTAATCGGTGGTATGGTGATCGCCTTTTTACTTTCCACCACAGGGCTATTAAGTTCGGTTAAATCCGCCGTCTTATTTGACAGCATAAGCCAAGGCGAACAACATTATCTGCCTTATTTACTCACCGCCTTACCTGTTTGTTTGGTGTCTTTCGGCTTTCACAGCAACGTACCAAGTTTAGTCAAATACTATGATCGCCAGCCAAAACGGATCGCCCGTGCAATTATCATCGGCACCTCTATCGCTTTAGTTATTTACCTTTTATGGCAGCTTGCAGTACAAGGCAATTTACCTCGCAACCAATTCGCTCCAGTAATTGAAAAAGGTGGCGACATCGCTGCCCTACTAAGTGCAATGCAAGCCTATATTCACAGCGACTATGTTAGCTCAGCCTTAAATTTCTTTGCTTATATGGCGATTGCCAGCTCATTTCTTGGCGTTACCCTTGGATTATTTGACTATCTCGCCGATCTCTTTAAATTTGACGATAGCATTTTAGGGCGAACCAAAACCACCCTGATCACCTTCTTACCGCCGTTAATCCTCAGCCTCCAATTCCCTTACGGCTTTGTGATTGCAATCGGCTATGCAGGTCTTGCAGCAACCATTTGGGTGGCAATTGTTCCAGCATTACTCGCCAAAGCAAGTAGGAAAAAATACCCAACCCAAAGTTATACCGTCTTTGGAGGTAACTTTATGATCTACTTCATCTTATTTTTTGGCATTATCAACATCATTGCACAACTTGCCGAACGTTTTGGCATCTTACCAATCTTTTTAGGCAAATAAACCAACCTCTCACCTCCGCCCCTTATTTAAGGGGCTTTTTTTGATTAGTAAAATGCAAGCACAAGAAAATTAATCGTTTAGACTTTTTAATACTTTTAAACTTAATATGTATTGCATTGAATTACATTTTTACGCATAATTTAACTGTATTGCAATGCAATACACTAATCATATATTGAATTAATAAGGAAAAATTATGTCTAGAAGTAATGCCGCTTTCAGTTTTCGAGTAGCTGAAAGTGTAAAAATAAAAGCTTTTCAAGTAATTGAAGAATATGGCTTAACGCCATCTCAAGTTTTAAATTTATTTTTAACCGAGATTGCGAATACAAAAACAATACCTGTTAATTTATCTTACCTTAAGCCAAACAAAGCAACCTTAGAAGCGATACACGAAGTCAGAAGTGGTAAAGCTGAACGTTATAATACTAATACAAACAATTTTTTTAATACAATTAGAGAAATAACCGAGGAAATAAATGAAGAATGAATCGAATAAAGTTCAGAATTATGTATTATCCAAACGTTTTAAAAAAGATATTACCAATTTATCAAAATCTCACCCTGAAATTTTAATTAGTAAACGTTTTACGGAAGTTTTTAATCTATTGATAAACGGAAAGCCTCTTCCTGAAATTTATAAAGATCACGCTTTATCGGGAAATATGCAAGGGATACGAGATTGCCATATCTATAACGATCTCATATTACTTTACGAAATAAAAGAAGATGTCATTTCTTTTATACGTTTAGGATCACATTCTGAACTTTTTGATTAAAAATTTGCAGAAATAGTATGTATCTAATTAGGATTTAATGGCATTTGCTATTTCTGTTTTCAACAATATCATCAATAAACTAAAGACCTCACCAAACCTACCAAATAAATAAACAACTAAGCCAATTCACAATCATAATATCCCCCCTTGATCTATACGGCTAATAGCCGTATGATTTGAATTAAAAGGAGAAAAAAACAACAACGGAGGAAATGTTATGGCGACAAAAATAACAAAAGCAAGATTAGAGGCGAAAGTAAATTTAGATATATACGAATTATTAAAAAAAGCGGCGGCAATTTCAGGGCGAACATTAACTGACTTTGTCATCAGTGTCGCTTACGAAGAAGCTAAAAAAACAATCAATGAACATCAAGTTTTACGTTTAACGTTAAACGATCAAGCTTTATTGATGGAAAGTCTTAGTAAACCATTTGAACCTAATCAATCAATGAAAAATGCTCTTGCTGTATATGATAAATATTTGTCTTTACAGAAGGAGAAAAAATGAAAGATGACTATTTAATAAATTTAAAATTCTTACCTCTCGAAGCTTTGAAGCTCGAACGGACTTCATTTTCTTGCTCGGTTGAACCTTTAGATACTTACTTTCATAAATATGTTTCTCAAGATGTAAAAAAAGGGCTAGCAAAGTGTTTTGTTCTAATCAACGAACAACAAGCTAAAATTATTGGATATTACACTTTATCCGCATTATCAATCCCAATTACCGATATACCGCAAGAACAAATAAAGAAAGGTATTCCATACCCCAATATCCCAGCGGTTTTAATCGGGCGATTAGCGATTGACACACATTTTCAACATCAAGGGTATGGCAAATTTATTATTGCAGATACTATTTATAGAATACAAAATAATAATATAGCCGCTGCAGTATTAGTGGTTGATGCAAAAAATGATACTGCTGTCTCATTTTATCAACGACTAGGGTTTATCGAGTTTAAAACATTGAACCAACCACACAAAAAATTCTTTTATCCGCTAACAAAAATAATGAAATAATCGCTAAAAAGCCCCCTCTTAAAAGAGGGGTTTGTTTTTCAAAAAACACTCTCCCTTCTGAAATTTAGGCAAAACAAAAGCGGGCAAATTGCCCGCTTTTTTTATCTGCTGTTTGAAAGCTAATAACTACCAAACAAAGCCAGCACCGATTGAACCACCGAGGTTACCTCTTGAGTTACTGTTACCAGTAACTTTAATGATGATTCGTCCGTTGTCAGAGACTTTCGAGATACCAAATGCCACCGCATTTTGACCACGATATGAACCACCTGCAACCGAGAAGGTGCTTCTACCTGCCACATTCACAGTTGGTAAACCAGCGGTTGCAATGGCACCAGCGATACCTGCTCTTAAGTCGCTACGTTCTTGATCGAACTCTGAACGTAAAGCAGCTAAATTATGTTTATTCGCCTGTACTTGATTGTTAACAATACGTAATTGGCTAACATTGACCGCATCGGTTGGGTTCACCCCTGCCGCAATATTGGTTAAGCGGCGAGTTTGCGTACCCTCTACTTTGCCTGTCATTGGGTTGTAAGCACCAGCTTTACCGAATGAAATTTCACCGATAACGTCTTTACCTACCCCTTGTAACTGCTGAACAAATTCACCAGCAATATCTGCAGCCACTTGAGTTTGTAATTCAGCAGTAGTTAAGGTTGCAACTGCACCATAACCTACGGCACCACTCATTGCATTTGTAACCACAGTGTTGCTACCTAATGCAACCGCACCGCTTGCTTTACCACTGATCATTACATTGTTACCAATCGCAAAGACATTTTGAGTCGCACTGCTTGTCAACAAGGTATCTTTCTGTTTATCAACTTCAGTTGCTAACTCAGCGATTGTATTAACTTTGCTGTTATCTACTTTCAGACCATCGCTACCTAACTGATTGATAATCGTATCGACTAACTCTTTTTCTGTCTTAGGTTTAGTCTGCTCACCATTATCATTTTCAGCTAGTTTCACGGCAAAGCCTTCTTGACCTAACTTAGTGATCAACTCATCAACACGTTGCTGATCTTTTTCTGCTTGAGTTAATTCAGGTTTCGCTTCAACTTTTGGCTGTTCTGCTGCTTTTTCTGCCGCTTCTTTTGCCGCTTTTTCTTCGCTCGCTTTAATGCTTGTTAGCACGCTTGCTGCTGCTTTCAAGCCATCATTGCTCACGCCGATGCTATTGCCATTACCAATGGTGTAACTGCTATCTGCATTGACATTATTGCCTTTATCATCAGAAGTACCACCAATCGAACCAGAGTTTTCCCCTGATACCACGCCTTTCGTACCGATTGCAATCGCATTACCATTCGCTTTATAAGCTATTGAACTACTTCCTAATCCTGATTGGGTTTGTTTAACTTTCTCCAAGACTTCTCTAATCGCACCGTCAACTGTATTTTGAGTAGTGCCACCAATATTAGACACAGTAACTTTCCCATCATTACTTTGTGCACCATTACCTAAAACTGTTTTAATACTCTCAGCTAAATTATGTAATTGTTTACCAGTGATCGCATCAGTTGAACTACCACTTACTACACCATCACTTAAGTTAGTGATTTTCGCTGTGCCTGAATTGTTTGCACCAACTACACTGATTGAATTATCGTTAAAGGTAAACCCTGAATTTACTGTACCATTATTTTTTCCTTTGATACTTGTACCATCAAGGTATAACTTACTGTTATAGTTGCCTACAATAACACTATCAAAGGTTGGGGCTTTTTTGATGCCAATGGTGAAGGTTGCGGTGTTGTCTGATTTTTCTAGTTTAATGGCTAGGTTTGAACCGTCGGTGTTTTCGCCTGCATTACCAGCTGCTAATTTAACTGTATCGCCTAGCTCAACTTTTTGCGAACCACCACTACCAGCTTCGAAGTTAAGACCTTTGTTTACTTTTTCTTCCGCTCTATTAGCCTTATCTCTTGCTTGCTCTGCTGTAGTATTTGCCTGTTGAGCTGTAGTGTTTGCCTGCTGAGCTGTAGTGTTTGCCTGTTGAGCTGTAGTGTTTGCCTGTTGAGCTGTTCCTACTAGCTTCTGTAGCTGTATTTTTGCCATATCAGCAACAGATTTCGCTTGGTTAGCTACGTCTTTTGCAGTATTAGCTGTTTGTTCTGCTCGAGTAGCCTTTTGTTGTGCTTGTTCTGCTCGAGTAGCCTTTTGTTGTGCTTGTTCTGCAGTGTTTTTAACCTCTTGTAATTGCCCAAAATTCACTGCATCAGTATCATTTACACCAGCGGCAACATTGGTGATTGTAACTCCACGACCATTAGAACTTGCATTTGTTCCAAGTAGTGTAATTTTACTATCAATAAAGCTGAAACCTGATGTAACTTGTCCACTACTTTTAGCTTGAATACTGTTTGCGGCAATTTGTAAACTATTCTGAGCGCCATTAGTGCCTACGGTAATTACACCATCTGCTTTATTAATCGCCAAGCCATTATCATTCAAGATGCTGTTACCAGCGGTTACTTTGGTAACATTAATATTCTGATTTAATGCAAATTGGACTTTGCCACCACTCTTATCAGTGATTAGGATATTGCCACTAGTACCAGTATCTGAATTAGCAACAAAATTTAACTTGTTAGTTTGAGTATTACCACTCACTCCATTAACTTGATATGTGAATTTACCACCAGCATTTTCTTTTACATATTTAATTGCTTCTTCAATGGTAGTTTTACCAGTTCCACCGATACCTTTGCCATCTGTATTATTCAATCCAAAAGTAATAATGCCATTATTTTCTTTAGAAACACTAAATCTATCTCTGCCTAATACTGTTTGTAAGCTATCTGTTACTCTAGTCAACTGATCATAATTGACCGCATCATTGGTAGTTGTACCCTTTGCAACACCTGTGAGTCTAATATCAGTATTACTACCACCATTACTAAAAGTAATGGCACTACCACTCAAAGTGATTTTGCTATCTACGGATCTACCATTGGTTGAATGTTCTAAACCAGATTTGGTTAATTTGGTAAATTCATTACCCTCTTTTGCCGTAACAGTTTTAAATTCTGGGGTTTCGGTTAAACCGATAGTGATCGTTCCTTGACGATCATTTAATTGATACTTAGTTTTTAAATTACTACCTTTGAAACCATTCTCTATATCCCCTTCTGTAATTTTTAGACTAGTACCAAGTATTTGTTTACCCCCTGTTGCACTACTAGCAGAGAATGCATAGCCACCATTTACTGCTGTGATTAAATCATCAATGGTAGCTTTGAAAGTGGTTTTTCCTCGAGTAGGAGGATTGTTAGTTACACCAACAGCGTCTACAGGGGCAAAAGTTGGTAAAGTAAAATCTTTGTTAAAATTACCATTTAAACCTAAAATAGTTATTCCTAACTGGTGTAATTGAGCAGCATTGACAGCATCAGACGAAGTTTCATATATAAGCCCCTTATCTACTCCTGTAAGAGTAATATTATCTCTACCACCTTGAAAGTTTTTCAAAGTAATAATTTTATTACGTGTAAACTCAATCCCTGTTCCCTGAATACCTTCTCCCCAAGCCTGAATACTGTTTTTATTGATAAAAAGGTTTTTACCACTTGCTTTACCTATATTAATACCTTCCGATCCAGCAACCCCACTTAATTTAATACCAAAATTACTTCCCATTACATTCGTGCCAGCCTCATTAGTATCGGCACCTAAATATAAATAAGTTGGGGTGATAACAGCAGTGTTTTGAGTCGAAGCACTCTTATCATAACCTTGTCCACTACTTACCACAATCGAACTGATATTTCCAAAAGGTAGGGCATCACCAAGTGGGGTGACATTTTTATTTCCTGTCGCCCCATTTAAAACAGAAACATTACTTCCATTAATTGGCATTGCTGCTGGGTTTTTCGGACCTATTAATACTTTATCAACAGGAACAGAACTTGTTCCAAATAATGGTTCACCATTGGCTGTATTTACTGGATAAAAATTACCTTGATCATAAACCAACTTAATTTTATTTCCAGTAGAATCAATGGTATAGTAAACTAAATTTGGTTCAGTTTTGGTGAACTCTAACGCACGCAATTGTCCGACAGTGGCAACGTCGGTATCTAATGCTCCCGGGGCAACATTGATAATTCGGCGTAAGCCTACTTCATCTTTATTCCTATTATTCTTTATCCAACCACCAACAGAGATTACCCCTGCACTGTTATCGACTGGAATCACATAACTTGAACCGACAGGAACATAACCGGGTAATCTTGTAGCATCTTGCCCTCTATCCGTATCTAAAGTAGGTGAAAAGTTTTTTTGTGAGGCTCTTGAACTAGCTGTTTGTGGTATATAAAGATAAGTAGTGGTTGATTGGAAACCTAGTGCAACTGAGTTATTCATACTTACTTTTGCCTGATTTCCTAATGCCATTGAACTCGTTACTTCATTTTCAACTTTTGCATTAGTACCAAAAGCAACCGAGTTTTTAGCTTGTTTACCAACAATAGCATTTGAACCAAAGGCAATTGAATTTTCGGCATTGCCTTTACTCTGCTCACCACTATTCATTCCACCTTGTCCAATTTTTGCATTGTCACCAATAACAATTGCCCCACCAGAACCAGCATAAAGTTGAGCATTATTCCCAAACACTAAGGAATTATCTGAATAATTTAGCGTTTTTGCATTTGAACCAATGACTACCGAGTTAGAAGATGAGGTTTCAGCTTTAAAACCGAAAGCAATATTATTCCCTAAAGACTGATTAATTTTAGCATAGGCACCAAGTGCGACTGAGTTAGGGCTACCACTTACTGAGGTAAATGCCCCTCCAGCAAAAGAATTTTGACTTCCTTTTACCGCTGCAAAGGTTCCGACTGCAGTTGAATTAGGTTTATCCTGACCATCATTCCCAAATCTGCCAGAGACATAAGCTCCAACCCCAATAGCAGCAGAATTTACTCCGCCAGCTTGCACTGAGGAATAAGAACCAAAGGCAAATGAGTTATCTGCATCGGCTAAGGCTGCATAACCAAGTGCAATACTGTTTTTCTTTACTGCAAAGGATTTATTCCCAATTACAATCCCGTTACTAGCATCAAAAAAACGTGATGTTTTCTTAATAGCAACATCACCTACAGTAAAATAAGTTGTACCCTCAGAATATAAAGGTAAACTACTAACAGCAACTGAATTATCACCATCATTACCATATTGAAAATATGTAGCATATCCAGTATCAAATGTTGAAAAAGCTTGATTAATATCACTATTCCGTTCATCGACTATAGTTCTACTCAAATCATTATACTTTGATACTAAGGTACTAGTTTTACTTACATCAAAATAAGCATTGGCAGCAACTTCACGTCCAATTGCAATTGAACCTTCCCCGACTGCTTTGGCATCATAACCGTATGCCATCGATCCTATTGCAGAAGCTTCAGTTAAGTTACCCACCGACACAGAGTTGCCTGAGAATACCCGAGAGTTTCGTCCAACCGCAATTCCCCCTTTTGCTCCAACATCAACATAGGATAAAAAACCGACTGCGGTTGATTCATCAGATAAACCCAATGATAAAGCACCCAATGCAGTTGAAGTATCCCCTAATGCTAATGATCGTGTACCAATAGCAATCGCTCCCCGCCCAGCGGCATAAGTAGGGGAGAAAATTCTATAATCATAACCATTTCTATTCCCATAACTATTTAAAAATGCAGTTTCATTAGTAAAAAATGGATTTACTCCTCCTTTACGGAGATATAATCGCTCAAAAATTCTTAGATCTGGAAATTTTAACCCATATCTTCTTTTAGCTGTTTCAGCGCTAATAAACCCATCTTGAGCTGAATAATTAATACTAAAGTTATTATCACTAATTAAATCGTCTCCTCCTAAGGCAATACTACCAGTTCCCCAAGCATAAACGTTCGAACCTAACGCAATTGCTTGCCCATTTGCCCCGGATTTATGCCCAACTACTGTGGCTTCTCCTCTGGCAATAGCCTCTCGTCCAATCGCAACATTATTTCCTTCTTTTGCTTTCGCTTGATAACCTATTGCCACTGATCCTTCACCTAAATTATTACCATCAGTATAACCATCTTTAGCTTCATTTGGAGAATTTAACCCTACAGCTTTTTGAGCTTTTGGAAGATTAGTTTGATCTCCCCAACCACCTGAAGAAATATTTCCCAAAGATATCGTAACAAATCTTGCTTCTGCCGTATGTGGCATAAGGTTTAGAAAGAGAGAGAAAGATAGTAAAGAAAGAGTGAAAGGGAAGGATTGGCGTGTTAATGATTTTTTACTGTCTGCACGCTTGATCTGGCTGCTGCGTTCCTTGCCCTGCCCAGAAGCCAATTCAGACACCGCCATAAAGACACCTAGTGCCTTATTATAGATGACCTTAAAAATCTTATTCATGACAAAACTCCTAACAAATTTAAATTTTTTTAAAATACTTTTAGCCCTCCAAAGGAGAGCGATTAAATTGGATTAAATTAAAAATTGATAAAAAAAGATTATTCCCGCCATTTTAAACCTATACACTCAAAAAAATAATGGTTAATTTCTTTCAATTTAATAGGTTGGATATGAGTGATACCGATTATTTAAAATTTAGCCAGTAAACTTTTTCTGTTATTAATACTTTTTATTAAGCTGTAGTATATAATAAATACAATAAATTTTCCAGTTTTTATACTATTAATCTGTTTTTGCCTTTTATAACAGGACGTTATACTGATAAAATGATAATAAATAGATATAAATATTATTTTTGTAAATTTAAAGTAAGATGAATTAAAGTGAATTAGAAGGTTAGAAAATGGGTTATTTCACCACTTTACAATGCCATTACGCTATCCCCTTGTTGACAAGCGAAAGGGGATTTTTTATGATGAAAGAAGTTGGCGTTTCGCTGCCGTAAATGCGAGTCTTACCAATAGGCGTTTCGCTGCCGTGAATGCGAGTCTTAAAGTTAGAAAAAGAGTGGATTTTTTTATCTGCTCTTTTTTGCTATCAGGGGTTTAAAAATGCCTCTTCGTTTAAACAATATTTTAAAAGCCTATAATTTAGTTGTGGACTTTTTATTTATGTTTTTGACAGAGGCTTGTGTAAAGTTGTTGGCTGCTGAAGAAAAGTATTGGAAAAGATGATGGGGAACTAATGTTCCCCATTATGGTGTTAGCCGCTGCCTAACGCATCAATATTGCTCATTATAAGCTAGCCTTGGTGCCGGCTCGTGCGGATCCCTGCTTTGTTTTAAGACCGAGGGGACATTTACCCTGTCTGTGGAAAATTTTACTCTTTTAAGTCCAAAAATCAAACATATTTTTTGGATAGTGGGCTAAATAGTGTTAATGCAGAAATACTGATAACTTGTGGTGAATATTGTTCAATCAATGTTTTTGCTCGCTTTAAGGTTGTGCCAGAAGTATAAACATCATCAATGAGTAGAACATTGCTAATATTTGTAGGAAGACTAACCTTTTTTACACTTAAAATTGGGATATATATTCTATCTTTGGGGGTTAATCCTTTAATAGTTAGATTTTTCATATCTCTTTGAATAGCTGTTTTTATCCGCTGTTTAATAGCTGAATTAATATGGGGATTATTTATAATTTCATCAATAGCGTCTTGGGGAGTATTTTTCATTAGATAATCTGTAACTATATGAACTTTATATAGTTCTCCTATAATCTTTGCTAATTTATAGCCGATATTATGCTTAGAAGGTATTACAATTACAGTATCAAATGGAAAATTAGATTTAAAATGGTCTTTTATACTATTTCGTGCATACAAAAATAATTTTTTAATAGTTTCCTCATCAGAAAATAATCCATCACTTTTCTTTAAGGCATATAACATTGGGCAATTATCTCCTAAAGGGCGACCTGCTCTTCTTTTTTCTTTTTTCCTTTTTATAATTGAGTAAAGATTTGCATCTACCTCCCACTTATATTGTAGTATTTGTTGAGGCTTCTCAGATTCAATTTTTACACAATTATTTTTATCAATAAAAAATTTCATATTCAAAATATTTGTTTTAACGAGATAAACCAATGATAAATAAAATCATATTTCTTCATACCATCTTTGTAAAGATACTCTCTTCTTTCTCTGATGTTACCTCACAGAAGGTACTTTAGCCCAATTTGTATCCTTGACAAGCGGAGTATGATTTTTTATGATTTGAAGAACTAGGGAGTGGAGACTCCCTAGATTATCGCTAATTACTAGTAAGCTGGTACGCAAACTAGCAATAAAACAACGATAAGGATAATACGTATTAGCATATCATTATCCTCTTCGTTTGTAAGGTTTAAGCCTTACGCTCACTTTCAAGATATGGCTTGAAAGTGAAATGATACTAAAAAACCGCCTAATGGCGGTTTTATTTTGGATTATCGATTATGCTAATACTTTTTCTGTGGCGATTTTGGCTAAAAAGTTGCTGCGGTTTTTATATTCTGGGTGAGTTGCAACAAAGCTGTCAATTTTATGGAGCAGCAATGATGGCAAGGTTATATTAATTTTTTCTGTTTTTCCCATTAAATGAGTTAGATCAACATCTACCACGCTAAAGGTAAATCCTTCATATTCTTTGTTATTCATATGTAGTTGTAGGTCTGTTGGCAATGGGATTTCTTCACCGTCCTCAAGCATACCTGCAATATGAAAAGCTATTGCTTCTTTTGCATTTGTAAAGGCTTCTTCCAATGTATCGCCTGCAGAAAAGCAACCCGGAATATCAGGTACAATAACACTAAAAGCGTGTTTTTCATCACCCATTTCAATTCCAATTGGATATAACATATTGACTCCTTAATCTAATGTTGCCTAAAAGAAAGCTATTTTAGCCTTGCTTGTTTTAAGATTGAATTTACTGTTTTTATATGTAAATCCTTTTTCGGATGAGGGATAGTAACACGTCCTTTTTTTATAGGGTGTTTGAATTGATGATGACTTCCTTTTATTGATACAAGAAACCAGCCATCTTCCTCAATTAGTTTCATTAACGTTGCACTGTTCACCTTATAATCCTTACCTCTATATTTTGTAATTATTATGCTTATAAAATAAGTGCAGTCAATAATTTATAGGTATAATAACCATAATTAAATATTATAATAAAATTGCTCAATGAGGATAAAAAATAAAAAGACAATAGCGGTTTACTGTGGTGAGTGTAAATCTGAAAGTAAGAAAAAGAGTAGATTTTTATCTACTCTTTTATATTTAATAAGAATTACTTTTTAAGTTATTGTTGCTGTTTTTCTTGGTATAACCATTCTGCGACTTGCTTAGCAAAGTAGGTTAAAATTCCGTCTGCACCAGCTCGTTTAAAACAGAGTAAACCTTCTAGAATGGTTGCTTTTTCTTGTAACCAGCCGTTTTGGATTGCTGCCATTTGCATTGCATATTCGCCAGATACTTGGTAGGCAAAAGTTGGGACACCAAAATGCTGTTTTACACGCCAGACAAGATCAAGATAAGGTAACCCCGGTTTTACCATCACCATATCCGCCCCTTCTTGTAGATCAAAAGCGACTTCTTGTAAGCCTTCATCGCCATTGGCTGGGTCAAGCTGGTAGGTGAATTTATTACCACCTTTTAGGTTACTTGAAGATCCAACTGCATCACGGAAAGGGCCGTAAAACGCTGAGGCATATTTGGCTGAATACGCCATTATCAAGGTGTTGATATGCCCTTGTTGTTCGAGGGCTTGGCGGATTGCACCAATTCTGCCGTCCATCATATCGCTTGGTGCAACAACATCAGCACCAGCGGCGGCGTGAGAAAGGGCTTGTTTAACCAAAATTTCAGTGGTGAGGTCGTTTAAAACATAGTTATCTTGATCGATAATTCCATCTTGTCCGTGGGTGGTGAAAGGGTCGAGGGCTACATCGGTCATTACCCCTAATTGAGGAAACTTCGCTTTTAAAACTCTGACCGCACGTTGGACTAGACCTTCTGGATTATAGGCTTCTTCTGCCATCAGTGATTTTTTGTGTTGTGGTACCACAGGGAATAAAGCGATCATTGGTATGCCATATTTAACCAGTAATTCCGCTTCAAGCAGGAGTTGATCGAGGGTTAAGCGTTCTACCTTTGGCATTGAAGGAACCGCTTCTCGTTGATTTTCGCCTTCAATAATAAATACGGGATAGATTAGATCATTGACGGTAAGCTGATTTTCTGCCATTAAACGGCGGCTAAAGTCGTGTTTACGCATACGGCGTAAACGGCGAGCTGGGAAGTGTGAAAATATTTGTTGGGTCATAATGTTTCCTTGTATTCCTTTGAAATATTACTTTTTCGTGATCGCTTTGTTAATCTATTTGGCTTGCTTCGTTATTGGTTTCAGCTTTGCGATTACCGAAAATTATTCCTTGATGTCTGGTCTAATTTTATTTTCGCTTGCTGAAGTTTCTTGCTGTTCTGTTTCTTGCTCTTTGGTATAAAACCTTGCACAAAATACGCCAATTTCAAACAGGAGGTACATTGGTACCGCTAACAGGGTTTGTGAGAATATATCAGGTGGTGTGAGTAACATTCCAATCACAAAAGCGGCAACTAAGATATAAGAACGTTTGCTAGCAAGATCTTGTGGGGTGGTGATACCACTCCAACATAATAAGATAATTGCCACAGGTACTTCAAAGCAGATCCCAAAGGCTAAAAAGAGGGTGAGCACAAAATCGAGGTAACTGGTAATATCGGTTGCAATCGCTACCCCTTGTGGAGCAGTTTTAGTCAAAAAGCCAAATACCAGTGGGAAGACAATATAATAAGCAAAGGCAACGCCGATATAAAAAAGTAGCGTACTAGAAACCAATAATGGATAAATTAGGCGTTTTTCGTGCTTATATAATGCTGGGGCGACAAATGCCCATATTTGATACAGAATATAGGGAATCGACAGAAAAACCGCTGTGATAAGGGTCAATTTTATTGGAGTAAAAAATGGGGCAACGACATTGGTAGCAATCATTGTTGCACCATTCGGCAGTTGATGAATTAAAGGTTCGGCGATTAAATGGTAAATATTATTGGCAAAATAGACTAAGCCACAAAATACGATTAACACACATACTAAACTTTTCAATAGGCGGTTGCGTAATTCAACAAGGTGGCTAATTAGCGGTTGGGATTCATCAACTGAACTCATTTGATTTTCTCTTATCTGCTTGGTTGGAATGGCTTATCGCCAACAGATAGTGGCGTGGTTAAACATTATGCTTAACTGCTACTACTCTGTTGGTGAGTGCTTTGCTGTTTGTTGTTGGTTGAGTTACTACTAAGGTTATTCGCCTGACTGCTTGCCTGTTCGAGCTTGAGGCTAACCGTTTCACTTACTGGCGATTCCCCTGCAGGATCAGCAAGCGGATCATAACTACTGAGATCGAGTTGGGACTCTGTTGCGGTTTCAAATGTTAGTTGGCTATCATCTTCTTCCGCATTTTCTGCTTGGGTATCCGCCTGTGGTCTCTCTGCTGATGTCTGAGTTGGTGTTGCGTTATTTGGCTCTAACTGTGTGGTTAGGGCTTTTCCTTGCTGATGTAACTCACTTTGCATTTTCGCCGCTGAGGCTTTGAGATCCTCAACGGTTTTGGCTAACTCAGGGGCAAATTTCGTTACATTCAATGCTTCCGCTTTTTTTATGCTGTCTTGCAACTCTTGTAATTTTAATTCCTGTGCCAATTCGTTTTGGACATTTGTTGCCATATTGCGTAAGGCTCGAATCCAACTAACAACAGTACGAATAGCAATAGGTAATTTTTGTGGCCCTAAGACGATTAAGCCAATCACAAAAATCAGCAGTAACTCAGAAAAACCTATATCAAACACGGATTATGCCTGCTCTTTATCTTTCGTTGCTTGGGCTTGATGTTGATTTTTGCTTGAATCATTTTCTAATGGTTTGAAGTTGGCATCTTTATCACCATTATCATCACTCATTGCTTTTTTGAAACCTTTAACCGATTCACCTAAGTCTGAGCCTAAATTTTTCAGTTTTTTAGTTCCAAAAAGTAATACTACGATTAATACGATGATTAGTAATTGCCAAATGCTGACACCACCCATAAAGTTCACCTCTAATAAATGTTTAAATTGAAAAAATTGTGCCGATTATACCGCTATCCGAGTAAAACAGGCTATAACTAATTTGATTTTTAGTCTTTATTTTTGTTTTTTTAGTCCTAATAAGGCAAATATTCCGCCCAAAATGAAGCCACTGAGGCTTAGCCATAGGGGGAGTTGTTCGATTTTGCTTAATGTGCCAAGCCATAATAAAGTTGTTAGCACTAAACAGTAACGCTGGCGTTGTTCGGCTTTCGCTTGTTGCTGTAAACGTTGGTTGATCTGGTGTAATTGTTGGCTAATCACACTTTGTTGTTGCAAGGCTTGATACAGTGCTTCTGGCAAGTCAGCAAAATGGGCTCGAAAATAAGGCATTTTTTCTTGCAAATTGCGATACATTGCTTTCACCCCAATTTGATCATTAAGCCATTGTTGTAAAAACGGTTTGGCGGTTTGCCAAAGATCAAGTTGAGGGTAAAGTTGTCGCCCTAGTCCTTCAATATAGAGTAAGGTTTTTTGTAGCAGTACCAGTTGTGGTTGTACTTCCATTTGAAAACGGCGTGCGGTGTTAAATAGATTGAGTAACACTTGCCCAAAAGAGATTTCTGCAAGGGGTTTGGCAAAAATCGGTTCACACACTACACGGAAGGCTTGTTCGAGTTCTTGTACATTGGTATCCGCAGGTACCCAACCTGAATCAATATGTAGCTGTGCCACTCGATGATAATCTCGGTTGAAAAAGGCAAGAAAATTTTCGGCAAGATAGCGTTTATCTTCTTGGTTTAAGCTACCGACAATCCCACAATCTATGCCGATATATTGTGGGTTTTCAGGGTGCTGATAACTCACAAAGATATTGCCTGCGTGCATATCTGCGTGAAAGAAACTATCCCGAAACACTTGGGTGAAAAAGACTTGCACGCCACGTTCTGCCAGTAATTGCATATTGGTGCCATTTTGTTTTAAGCCTTCAATATCCGACACTGAAATACCGTAAATCCGTTCCATCACGATTACATTTTGCCGACAAAACTGTTCATACATTTTGGGAATATACAGCATTTCACTCTGGGCAAAATTACGCCGCAACTGCACGGCATTTGCCATTTCTTGGCATAAATCCAATTCAGCAAGCAAAGTTTTTTCATACTCTCGTACCACTTCTTCTGCTCGTAAGCGTCGTCCTTGTTCGGATAAACGTGGGATTAAGCGTGCTAATTTATACATTAAGGCAATATCCGCTTCAAT
Organism: Mergibacter septicus; assembly: GCF_003265225.1. Classification (NCBI taxonomy): domain Bacteria; kingdom Pseudomonadati; phylum Pseudomonadota; class Gammaproteobacteria; order Pasteurellales; family Pasteurellaceae; genus Mergibacter; species Mergibacter septicus. The sequence continues at coordinate 997,951 of NZ_CP022013.1, forward strand.
AATCGGTCTGATTGCTGGGCGGATCACTTTAATCACCACCTCTTGCCCTGCTTCTGGTTGGTTGGCATTAAATTTAGCGGTATGTACCTGTGCAATGGAAGCGGAAGCTAACACTTGCGGATTAAAATCATCAAACCATTGGGAAAGATCCCCTCCTAAGGCTTGTTCGATCTCTCGGCGAGCTATTTCGCCATCAAAAGGTTCAACTTGATCTTGTAAGAGGGCGAGCTGATCTGCCATTTCAGCGGAAAAGAGATCACGGCGAGTCGATAGCATTTGTCCAAACTTGATCCAGATTGGACCTAGTGTTTGTAATGCTAAACGTAAGCGAATACCTAATGCCTGATCTTGGTGCTGAGGACGAATCCAGAAAAATAGACGGCGAGCAAGACGGATTGAGCGTGTAAAAGGTTTTGCAGGAATCAGTTCATCTAAGCCATACTGTAACAGGACTTTAACAATGGTATAGAAACGGTAACACTGTTTTAAATTCATCGTATTCTTCATTACTTAAGCGATCAAAATGAGTTGTTAGCTTGGGATAAGCAAGCAATTTTTTGTTCAAGTTGCTCGACCTGTTCGGCTAATTCCTCAACTTGATCGGCAAAATCAACTAAGGCTAAGCGAGGGGCAAGCAGCTGCCATTCTTCGGTTAGCCGTTCTCCCCAATGGCGTTGGGCTTGGTGTAAATTTTTTTCGATTAATGTTCGCCCTTGCTGAAAAAAACGTTGGGCAAGATGAGTAGCAACATCACCGAAGTAGGGTGAAAGTAACTCTGCAGGATCTTTTTCAATCGCTTCAAACAGTGCGATAACCTGTTGTAACAGTTGCAAATCTCCTTCAAGAATAATCTGTTGTTGGTTGAGTAGTTGCGATAAATCCTGTTTTTTCGGTATTTTGCCTACACAGATTTGTTGTAACAGTTGGCGTTCAAGCTGAACGTGGCAATCCACTTCCCCTTGATAATGGGAAAAAATATCCAAACGTTGGCTAGAAAAGAGAAGATAGGCAAGTGGTACTGTTTTTGCTGTTGCATTCTCTTGTGTTGCAATTTTTGCTAATTCAGCTTGGGTTGAGGGTTGTGGTTTAATGCTAAGGGCAAGCACTTTTCCATTTAGAGGCCGTAACCATTTTTCTCGTTCTGGCGTGCGTGCTAACAGGTAATTAGTAATTTTTTCTGCCGTTCCTGTTAAGAAACTCGGCAGTAACAATGTCGTGGCAAGTGGATCTGTTGCTGTCATTCTTTTACCTCTTTAAAATTTGTAACCACGATGTAATGCAACAATCCCTGCACTGAGGTTGGTGTAATCCGTATGCTCAAAACCTGCTTCGTCCATCATTGTTTTTAAGCTGTTTTGATCTGGGTGCATACGAATTGACTCAGCGAGATAGCGATAGCTTTCACTATCATTCACCACCACCTCACCAATTTTAGGTAAGATATTGAAAGAATAGAAGTTATATAGCTTGCTAAGTGGATCTAAAATCGGTTTAGAAAATTCTAACACTAACAATCTGCCACCCGGTTTTAACACTCGATACATTGAACGTAAGGCTTTCTCTTTATCGGTAACATTGCGTAAGCCAAAACTGATGATAATGCAATCAAAGGTATTGTCCGCAAATGGCAAACATTCAGCATTGGCTTGTATATAATCTATGTTGCCTACCACCCCTAGGTTACGTAATTTTTCTCGCCCCACTTGTAGCATTGAATCATTAATATCTGCCAGAATAACCCATCCTTCGCTGCCGACCATTCGTGAGAATTTGGCACTAAAATCCCCTGTACCACCAGCAAGATCTAGCACTTTCTGCCCTTTGCGTACTCCGCTACAATCAATGGTATAACGTTTCCATAGGCGGTGAATCCCAAAAGAAAGTAGATCGTTCATCAGATCATATTTATCCGCAACCGAATGAAATACATTCGCCACCAAGCGTTGTTTTTCCGCTTTGGCAACGGTTTTAAAACCAAAATGGGTGGTTTCTTCTGTGGCTTGGTTCGTTTCACTCTCTGGTGCAATTATCGTTGAATTTTCTGCACTCGGCATTGGGTTATTCTGTTCAGACTGCATTTTTACCTCTTAGACAACTTTCAATCAATAAGGTTCGATCTTACTACTTTTTACTAGGGATTGTCGCTAATAATCTGGTTAATAGTTGCCAATAAGTTGCAACTGCTGGGATATGGCAACGTTCATCGGGAGAATGTGCTCCTAAGATCGTTGGTCCGATTGAAACCATTTCCATCGTTGGGTAGGCTTGATTGATTAAACCGCACTCTAAACCAGCGTGGATAACTTTGACCGCACAATCTCTACCAAGGATTTGTTGATAAAGCTGTTGCGTTAATTTGACAATTGGTGCATTCGCATTTGGATTCCAACCTGCATAGCGATTAGATAAGGTTAATTTTGCCCCAGCTAATTGGCTAATTGAACCTAAGATTGTTGCAACTCGATCCAAGCCAATTGTATGGAGAGAACGGACTAAAATCACCACTTCAACGGCTGTCGTTGTGGTCGTTAATACACCACAACTAAGGGAAGTTTCCACAACATCTGGCAGTTGATCGCTGTAACGTATCACACCATTAGGTAAGCTATTGAGGAAGGCAAGCGTGGTTTGACTACTCTGCTCGGAAAAAGTACGTTGTGGTAATGCTGTTTGGATAATGGTTAAACTGAGATTTGGTTCAGCCAGTTGCCATTCTGTCATTAAATCGCTATTTAATTGGTTGAGGGCTTGCGTGAATTTTGCCTGATCTGAAGTGGCAATCACCAGTGTAGCAAAAGCTTCTCGAGGAATCGCATTGCGGATTGTTCCCCCTTTAATTTCTGCCAGTTTAAATCTCACTTTCCCTTGTAATGCAGTAAGAATGCTGACCAGTAATTTAATCGCATTGCCTCGTCCAAGGTGGATTTCCGCTCCTGAATGCCCGCCTTTTAAGCCCGTTAACGCAAGTTGAAAAGCTTGTTGCTCGGTAGTATCGGTGCAATCTTGCCATTCAATCGGATAGCTTAAATCGGCATCTTCCCCCCCTGCACAACCAATATAAATTTCGCCTTCTTGTTCGGTATCGGTATTGATCATTACTTCGCTTTCTAACCAATTTGGTTGTAAGCCACTTGCTCCAATCATTCCCGTTTCTTCGGTCATAGTGAGTAGCACTTCTAAGCGAGGGTGAGCAAGATCTTGGCTGTCTAATACCGCTAAACAAGAAGCTAAGCCAATGCCATTATCCGCTCCTAAAGTTGTCCCTTTGGCTTTTACCCATTCTCCGTCAACATAGGGTTGAATCGGATCGGTGGTAAAATTATGTTCGGTGGTGCTATTTGCTTGTGGCACCATATCTAGATGGGCTTGTAATGCAACGGTTTGGCAATCTTCCATACCTGCCGTTGCCGGTTTACGAATTAGGATATTCCCTACCTGATCTCGTTCCACCCAAAGTTGTTTTTCTTTCGCCCAATCCACAATATATTGAGCAAGGGCTTGTTCGTGGTATGAAGGGTGAGGAATTTGGCAAATCCGTTCAAACCATTGCCATACTAATTTAGGTTGTAGATGTTGTAAGTCTGTCATATTCAATTCCTTAAAAATTATTAAACCATCGCAAAGCCTAAGGCTGTTGCCATATTTAGCACCGTATTAACTCACGTTGTGCTTTACTTTTAAACACAATAACCTGCCAAAAATCTTTTTCATCAGCTATTTTCAGCAAATTCTTTTAATTTAGCGATAAATGATAGCATAAAAGCAAATTTCAGGTTATCCTTACGCAATTTTATTTCTTATCTTTCTTAATATTATCAAGGTGTATTCTTATGACTGAAAAATATGTAGTAACTTGGGATATGTTCCAAATGCACGCAAGAAAACTATCCGAGCGTTTATTGCCTGCTTCACAATGGAAAGGCATTATTGCTGTCAGTCGTGGTGGTTTATTTCCTGCGGCGGTAATTGCCCGTGAGTTAGGTATTCGCCACGTTGAAACTGTGTGTATCGCAAGTTACGATCACGATCAACAAAATGAATTAAAAGTGTTGCATCGTGCTGAGGGTGATGGTGAAGGCTTTATCGTAGTTGATGATCTGGTTGATACGGGAAACACTGCACGAGCAATTCGTGAAATGTATCCAAAAGCACACTTTGTTACCGTTTTTGCTAAGCCTGCCGGTGCTCCTTTAGTTGATGACTATGTGATTGATATTCCACAAAATACTTGGATTGAGCAACCTTGGGATATGGGAATTACTTTTGTTCCGCCACTTTCAAGAAAATAAGTATTCATCAAGTTTAAAGCAAAAATGAAAAAACAGCGGAAAAATCCGCTGTTTTTGTTTGTTCTGTTCGTCAAGCTAGCAGTTAATAGGCTAAACCTAACCACTTCAATAATTTTCGACCAATCATTTTCCATAATACAAATACGGCGGCACTTGCTAAGAAAAAGACTGAATAGAAGTCATAACTTTTTAGCGATAGATAATAATGCACTGCAGCTAATACCAATGCGATCAGTGAACATTGATGTAATAAAAACCAATTATCCCCTAATTTACGCCGAATAAAAGGGATTGAGGAAATTGCAATCAGTAGAAATAATACGGCGGAAATAAGCCCTATTTGTAGGTAAAAACGTTCTGTGACTTCTTTGATAAATAAAGAAAAATCAAAACCTAATTCAAATAAAAAATATGCCACAATATGAAGTGTTAACCAAAATAATGCCCATAATCCAATTGCCCGATGCAAAATAAGCAAATCATTACGTTGAAAAATTTGGTCAACTATCCGAAAGAAAAATAAGATGATAAACAGACAAATTGCCACCCAGCCAAGATAGTGGATAATTTCCTTCCCCGGATCGGTACCAAAACTCTGTTCCAAATTAAAATTAAGTGCATAAATTAACCAGCATAGCGGTAAAAATGCTCCTAGATGGGCGGTGATTTGCAATAATTTTTTCATTTTACTACTCCTTATATTGAAAACAGCACACTTTTATCCTTTAAAAAACTGGCTATTTTTAATAATGCGGTTAATTAAATTATTCATATTAAAAATAAAATCTCACCCTATTAAAATAAGTTGATATAACTATTAATCTCCTCTTCAATCTCAATCTTTTAATAATAAAAAACAAAACCCTAAAACGTAAAAAGGCTAAACCATTGTTTAGCCTTTTATAAAAAATATCTTGGTTAGATTAGAAGTTTACACGGAAACCAACACCAACTAAGTTATTTGCTTTATGTTCAGAAGCTTTGAAACGAGCAACTTCAAGGAAAGTTTCTACATTTTTATGTAATTTATAGCCAGTACCTAAAGCATAGCCGTTTAATTTACCACCATTAGCAGTAGTACGGTTATATTGTGCATAAACTCTAGCTGCATCGGTTACTTTATAATTTGCACCCACTAAGAAAGCTTTTACTTTTAAATCTTCTTCTATTTCATTTTCTACAGTAGCACCTAAGTTAAGTTTTGCTTGACCATAGCTCACACCAACAGATACTGGACCTGAAGTTAACTCAGTTGCCACTAACCAGCTTTTAGACTTGTTAGATACAAGTTTTACTGCATTAATGATATCATTGACATCACTTGCAGTCTTAACTTTTGCTTCAGCTTGTTTATCAGCATCTGTTGCTAAGATATTTTTTTGAGTTGTGTAACCAGCATTCGCTTTTAAAGTCACATCATCAGCAAAATTCGCTGTATAGAATGCACTCACACCATAGCCTTGTTTTAAGCCAGCGCCACCTTTTTCTTTGTTACCAACAAGGTAATCAGCACCAAAACTGAAACCTGCAAAATCTGCTGAACGGAATTTAGCAACTTTTTCACCATCAGTAGTTAAGGTTGAGTTACCGCCCCATTTGTAAGTATAATCACCTAAGGCAACATCATCAGCAGTTGTATTTTGTTTACCTAAAGTTAAGGTACCAACACCATCATAGCCAAGACCTGCATAAAGTTTGTTGACGCTTAATTTAGATGCGTTATCGCCATCAATTTTTAAACGAACATAACCTAATGCAGATAAACCATTGCCTAGATCTTGTTTTGCAGAAAAGTTGATACGAGAACCGTCATTACCTAAATTAGCACGAGTTTTGGTGTTTTTATTTAAAAGTACACGAACAGAACCGTTGATGTCTAATTTAGTACCGTCTTGGTTATAAACCACGGCAGCGTTTGCTGAAGTTGCGGCTAATGCTGCAACTGCTAAAGCAACTAATGTTTTTTTCATAATAGAACCTTACTTGTGTTGAGAAAACTCAGACTGGCCTCTGAGAACTGATTAAGCTAAACTTCTACTCAATACTGCAAACAGAAATATAGCCACTTTGTATTTGCAAAGCGGATATTATCAAACTAATGTTTTATTGCCAAACTTAATAGATTATTGATGAAATAAATTAATTTTCATTTTATTTCAATGAGTTATAATATTTTTGATTTTTTTTGTAAATTTTTGTCATTATTTTACTTTTCTTTTTTGTAAGCCCATATTAATCAGCAAAATTTTTCTCAAATAAAATAAGATATTGATTTATAATAGATTTAATTTAAAAAAGAGGCACTATATTGTAGTGCAAATAGCGATATTCTCAGCAATAGAATTTTTTCTTAAGTTGTGATACAGATCACTATTAATTTACATTAAATAACTATTTTCTTTGATTACTACCTGTATTTAACCCTATTTTGGTACAAAAAATAACCATTTTGCGTATTGATAAATTAATAAATAAAAACAGATATTTTTAATATCTGTTTTTATTTGAACAAAAGAAAATACAATAACCGAAAAGATTATTTTAATTGCTGAATTCTTTTAATCACATTGCTGGTTGAACAACCCTGTTCAAAATTGAGGACTTTCACTTCCCCACCATTAGCCCATACTTCTTTGCTACCTGCAATTTGCTCTGGCATATAATCCCCACCTTTCACTAGAATATGCGGTAAGATTTCAGCAATTAAGCGTTGTGGTGTCACTTCATCAAACGCAACTAACCAATCCACGGCGGATAGCCCTGATAAGACTGCCATACGTTCTGCTAACGGATTAATGGGGCGATTTTCTCCTTTCAGACGTTTAACCGATTGATCTGAATTGACGGCGACAATTAAGCGATCACCTAATTGACGTGCATTTTCTAAATAAGAAACATGCCCCGGATGGAGAATATCAAAACAACCATTCGTCATCACAATCTTTTCACCACGTTTTTTGGCTTGAGCTACCACCGCTTTTAATTCGCTTTCAGTCATAATCCCAAACCCATTTTTATTGCGGCGGTGAATTGCATTTTCCAATTCTACATTTGAAACTGTTGATGTCCCTAATTTTCCAACCACAATACCAGCGGCGACATTAGCTAAATAACAGGCTTCTTCTAAACTTCGCCCATCTGCAATGGCAGTTGCTAACACACTAATCACTGTATCTCCAGCCCCCGTTACATCAAACACTTCTTGTGCTTCAGTGGCAAGGTGGTAAACCGCTTGATTTGGTCGAATAAGGGTCATACCTTTTTCTGAACGAGTAACAAGCAAGGCGGTTAATTCAAATTGTTCAATTAATGCTAATCCTTTTTCTACTATTTGTGCTTCACTCTCACAACGCCCTACCACCGCTTCGAACTCTGACATATTTGGCGTGAGCAAAGTTGCCCCACGATAGCGGGTAAAATCAGTGCCTTTAGGATCAATTAACACAGGAATATTGGCATTTCGTGCGAGTTGAATCATCTGCTGAACTTGATTTAGGGTGCCTTTACCATAATCAGACAACACTAATGCTCCATAATGAGGTAAGGCAGTTTGTAGCTGTTGTAGTAGTTCTTGGCTTTCTACATTATGAAAATCTTCTTCAAAATCAAGTCGCAGTAATTGTTGATGGCGAGAAAGCACTCTCAATTTAGTAATGGTTGGGTGGCTATTTAATTTAACAAAATCACACTCAATTTTTTGTCGGTGTAAAATCTGGCTTAACGCATTGCCTGCTTCATCATTCCCAGTTAAACCGAGTAACTTTACTGGGACATTGAGGGCGGCAATATTCATTGCCACGTTGGCTGCACCACCTGCACGCTCTTGATTTTTTTCTACTTTTACTACTGGTACGGGAGCTTCTGGTGAAATCCGATTGGTAGCACCAAACCAGTAACGATCAAGCATTACATCGCCAAGCACTAAAACCTTGGCTTGATCAAATTGAGCTGAATATTGTGTCATTATTGCCTTGTCCTAATTAATGGAAGATTGAAAGTAAAGTAGTCTAAATTCTAACACAAAGAAAAGGGGAATAATGCTATTTACTTGATTTTCCGTTAAACTAGCGAAAATTTTTTAGCTGTTAGATGAAAAATGAAGAAAAAAACAACAATAAAACCAAATTTTAAACTCACTTTTCTTGCTCCAAAATATTGGCTACTTTGGCTAGCCGTTGGGCTTTTTCGCCTTATTTTATGTTTGCCTTACCCTTATTTAGTAAAATTAGGTAAAGGCTTAGGCTGGGTATTTGCTCGGTTAAAAGTAGGGAAAAAGCGGATTAATATCGCACGGCGTAACCTCGAATTATGCTTTCCCGATCTTTCCGAACAAGAGAAAGAAAGATTGTTAGCAAAAAATATTGAAGCAGTTGGGCTCGCTATTATTGAAACAGGTATGGCGTGGTTTTGGTCGGATAAACGGATTAAAAAATGGTCGAAAGTTGAAGGATTAGAACATCTCTCACACGCAGCAGATCAGGGCGTGTTATTTATCGGTATTCATTTTTTAACTCTTGAATTAGGTGCAAGAATTGTTGGCTTATCAACTCCGGGGATAGGTATTTATCGCCCGAATAACAATCCTGTTTTTGATTGGATTCAGACCCGTGGTCGGTTACGCTCTAACAAAGGTATGATTGATCGGCGGAATTTACGTGCAATGTTAAGTGCGTTACGTCAAGGGGAAATTATTTGGTATGCACCTGATCACGATTATGGGCAACAAAACTCTGTTTTTGTACCGTTTTTTGCCGTAGCAGAAACAGCAACGACTACGGGCTCTCATTTACTCTTAAAAGCCTGTCCGAACGCTAAAGTTGTGCCTTTTGCCCCCTTGAGAAATCCTGATTATTCAGGCTATACCGTCTATATCAGCCCTGAGGTAGATTTTTCAGATTGCGAAAATCAACAGCAAACCGCTCAACGTATGAATCAAGCGATTGAAACAGAAATCTTGCGAGATCCTAGCCAATATATGTGGTTACACCGCCGTTTCAAATCTCGCCCTGAAGGGCAAGCAGATTACTATAATAATTAATAGGTTATTTATGGAAAAAATTAAACGTCTCTTTGCCAATAATCACCATTGGGCAAAGCAAATGAAAGAAGAAAACTCTGATTTTTTTCAACAACTGGCAGAACATCAAAAACCTAGCTATCTCTGGATTGGCTGTTCGGATAGTCGTGTTCCCGCCGAAAAACTAACGAATTTAGAACCTGGTGAGCTATTTGTTCACCGCAATGTAGCCAATCAAGTCATTCATACCGATCTCAACTGCCTTTCAGTGGTGCAATATGCAGTTGATGTTTTAGAGATTGAACATATCATTATTTGTGGGCATACCAACTGTGGTGGTATTCACGCAGCAATAAATAATCAGGATCTGGGGTTGATTAATAACTGGTTACTGCATATTCGAGATATTTGGTTTAAGCATAGCCATTTACTCGGCAAAGTATCACCAGAAAAACGTGCTGATATGCTGACAAAAATTAATGTTGCCGAACAGGTATATAATCTCGGTATGTCATCGATTGTCCGTTCTGCTTGGAAAAAAGGAAAAAAATTATCTTTACACGGCTGGGTTTACGATGTGAAAGATGGCTATTTAATCGATCAAGGGGTTATTGCCACCAGTCGTGAAACTTTAGAAATTACTTATCGTCAAGCGATTGCAAAATTATTAACTGAAGATCAAGAAAATAATGGTGAAAACCAAAATAATGAGATGTAAAACTGAAAGTAAAAACCTAAAAAACCGCTAAATAGCGGTTTTTTATTTTATATAGTTTTATGCTAACAACCACAACTGCCCAAAATAATTTAACAGTAGGTTATTACCAAAAATAAGCAGAAAGCCCAATAGCATTACCGAAAAATCTAACATACCTGTATTTGGTAAAATACGGCGTATTGGAGCAAGTAAAGGTTCTGTGATTTGATATAACAGATATTCTACTTGGCTATTTCCTTGGCTAAACCAGCTACTAATGGCACGAATGAAGATCGCCCAGAAAATCATTGTGCCGAATGTTTTAACTAAACTTAGCCCCCCTAATAAAGCATAAATGGGTAATTCACTTAAACCAAAGTCAGAAGTGGTATCTTGCAACCAGATAAATAAAGGTAATTTAATCGCACCAAGCAATACCACTAAGACTAAAGCTGAAAAATCAATATTAGAGTAAGTTGGAATGATTTTCTTCAATGGCATTAATGCTGGTTGGGTTAATTTCACTAATGTTTGCGAAAGTGGATGATAAAAATCCACTCGACAATACTGAAACCACGCTCTTCCCACTAATGCAAACAGGTAAATACTGATTACCGTTTGTAGGATAAATTGTACTGCACTCATAAGTTTCCTTTTAAATAATGCGTGAAAATTGTTGACGTCTTGCCTGACTGCGTGAATAAGTATCAAAACACATACAGATATTACGAATTAATAAACGCCCTTTGGCAGAAACTTGAATCCCTGTTTCAGAGATGGTGAGCAATCCATCTTGGACTAACGGGGCTAATAATTCTAAGTCTTCAGCAAAATGTTGTTTAAAGTCAATTTGATAGGCTTTTTCAAAGACATCAAAGTCTAATTTAAAATTACAAATTAAAGCTTTGATAACATCACGGCGTAAACAATCCTCTTTGGTCATCTCCAGCCCTTTATGTAAGGCAATGCCTCGCATTTCAACATCAGCATAATAGAGTTTTAATTCTTTCTGATTTTGTGCATAGGTATCACCCAATAAACTAATTGCCGAAACCCCTAAGCCAAGTAAATCACACTCCTCTTGGGTGGTATAACCTTGGAAGTTACGATGTAAAACGCCTTTCTCTTGTGCAATGGCTAATTCATCATCTGGTTTTGCAAAATGATCCATTCCGATAAACTTATATCCTTTCGCAGATAAAGTCTCTATCGTTTTTTGCAAAATAGTGAGTTTTTCTTCTGGGGCAGGTAACATTTCATCTTTAATTTTACGTTGTCCTGCAAAACGGCTCGGTAAATGTGCGTAGTTAAACACACTGAGACGATCTGGGTTTAATTCAATAACACGTTGCAACGTGTGCATAAAACTTTGTTCGGTTTGTAACGGTAAACCATAAATTAAATCAAGATTAGTCGATTCAAATCCAAGCTCTCTCGCTTTTTGCATTAATGCAAAAATAAACGCTTCATCTTGCTCTCGATTAACCGCTTTTTGAACCTCTTTATTAAAATCTTGTACCCCCATACTAATACGGTTAAAACCAATATTGCGTAAATGGGTAAGCATTGATAGCTCTATTTCCCTTGGATCGATTTCAATACTAATTTCGGCTTTCTCGCTGACATTAAAATGTTTGCGTAACATTGCCATTAAGCGTAAGGATTGCTCTTCACTCAAATAAGTTGGTGTCCCACCACCCCAGTGAATTTGAGTAACCACTCGTTGCTTAAATAATTCTGCCCGTTCTTTAATTTCTTTTTCTAAATAATCCAAATAAATATCCGCTTTGTGCTGATGGCGTGTAATGATTTTGTTGCACGCACAGAAATAGCAAAGTTTATGACAAAACGGAATATGAACATATAAGGATAACGGACGTTGTGGATAACGTTGACTTGCAGCGATAAAATCTTGATTGTTATAGGCTTCACTAAATTCTAACGCAGTTGGATAAGATGTATATCTTGGTCCTGATTGGTTATACTTACGGATAAGGTTTAAATCCCACACGATTTCTGACATAACTGCCCCTATTATTTAATTGCCTCAAGTAGTTGAGGTAACTCCAATTTAATTTGTGTTTCTAATTTTACTTCGGCACTTTCTCTGCTTAAATCTTGTCGCATACGGACTTGTTTACTCAGTTGTTTGCGTGCCTCGTGAGTCGGCATATCTGCTACCACTTGATATAATTCATTCATCGCTGGATATGCACTTAAAGTTGTTTTTCCTAAAACATCAAGCAACTTTTTTAAACGAATGACGCCTTCCGATAAATTACATTCGCCAGTTAGCATCGCTTGAGCAATAATATGAATACTCTCTTCTATACGTTGACGGCGTTGTTGTTGTGCTTGTAATACCGCACGTTTTTGCTGGGCTAAGGCAGAATAAAGACGGACTAAATATAGGGTCATCACCACAATAATGCTAGTCCCGATAAAAAATAAGATAGTTATTGCCATTATCTAAACCGATTAATATCAATGGTAGCAAAAGTATTATAAAGATCTTCAGTGCTTTCTTCCTCGTTTAACCCTAATTCTGCCATTAGTTCCTCAATCCGTGTTAAACACTCATCAACAAATTGCTGATCTTCGGTTGAAATTCTTTTTCCTGCTTCTAATTGATCGAGTAATTGATGCAAACATTCATTATTTTCTAATTGGGCTAACTCTTGCTCTAATTGTTGTCTTACATTCGTTACGCTTGCTTGTGGCATATTTTTTTCTGCAATAGCGATCGGTTGAATAAACTGTCCTTTTTCAGGTTTATTTACCATTTCAATAACTAAAGCCACTTTTTTTCGGCTACCTATACGAGGATCTTTTATCTCTGAGGTCAAATGCGTTTTCTTCTCACTCGCACCACTATGGCGACTGCCTGATGGTAACCCTTTATGTTTTTTCTTCCGTTTTTCTGCCCACGCTTTTGTATCTAATTCATAACGGCTTAACTTTTTTCCTTTTTTATTTGGCGTTTTTGTTTCACTTCGTTTGTCCGCCTTTCTGATCGGCATAATATCACTGATCTTACGGCTCTTTTTTTGACGACTCATACTATTCCTTGCTTTTTCTTGCTTAATTTTATACTAAAATAAATGCCGTCTATTCTACCACCAAAGCGTAAGGCAAAACAGGGTAGAATCACTATTTCACCCATAATAAAGGGTAATCAAGCTATTTATCTTGATTACCCTCAATTCTTTTCATTAAAACAAGATAGTTTTACTGGCTATCCTATACCTCTAAAAATGCCAAAATACTGTGGGCAGCTTGACGCCCCTCAGCAATTGCAGTAACCACTAAATCTGAACCTCGAGTGATATCCCCACCTGCAAATATTTTCGGATTTGCGGTTTGCTGTGGTAATTCGCCCTTAGTTTCAATACGTCCACGCTGATCAATATTCACCTCAACCTCCGCTAGCCACGGCATTTGATGTGGTGCGAATCCAAAAGCAACAATTATTGCATCACAAGCAATCACTTGTTCGCTTCCTTCAATCACTGTCGCTACTCGCCGTCCATAGCAATCCGCTTCCCCTAATTCGGTGCGTACCACTTTAATACCTACCACCTGTGCTTTATCACCCTCTACGCCAGTAGATTTTATTTCCACTGCAACGGGTTGGGCGTTAAATAAAAATTTTGCCCCTTCTTCTTTGGCATTGGTAAATTCTTTACGACTTCCCGGCATATTCTGTTGATCTCGGCGATAGATACAGGTTACTGAGCTGGCTTGTTGGCGAATGGCTGTCCGCATACAGTCCATTGCCGTATCACCACCACCTAATACCACCACGTTTTTCCCTGCTAAGTTAATATAATCAGGACTTGCTAATCCCATTAAATGTTGGGTATTGCCGATTAAATAAGGCAATGCTGAATAAACACCTTCTGCTTGTTCATTTGGAATACCTGCCTTGATACTTTGATAAGTCCCCACCCCAAGGAAGACGGCATCATATTGTTCAACCAGTTCTGTTAGTTGAATATCTTCGCCAATATTTACTCCCAATTTAAATTCAATTCCCATTGCGCTAAAAATCTCACGGCGGCGACTCATTACTTCTTTTTCAAGTTTGAATGCTGGAATACCAAAGGTAAGCAACCCACCAATTTCCTGTTGCCGTTCATACACCGTTACTGCTACACCATTGCGAATCAGTTGTTCTGCACACCCCAAGCCAGCAGGACCAGCACCAATTACTGCCACTTTTTTGCCAGAAAAAGGCACGTCTTTAACTGTTGGCCGCCAACCCATTGCAAAGGCTTTTTCGGTGATATATTTTTCAATATTCCCAATCGTTACCGCCCCAAACTCAGCATTAAGCGAACAAACACCTTCACATAAGCGATCTTGTGGGCAAACTCGACCACAGATTTCTGGTAAGGTATTTGTTTCATGGGCAAGTTCTGCTGCTTCAATAATTCTGCCTTCATAAGTGAGTTTTAGCCAATTCGGGATATTATTGTGCAATGGGCATTTATGTTGGCAATATGGGTTACCACAACTAAGGCAACGATCAGCTTGTGCTTCGGCTTGGCTTTTATCAAATATTTGATAAATTTCAATAAACTGTTGTTTGCGTTGTTCTAATGGTTTTTTACGTGGTTCAACCCGTGGTAAATCAATAAACTGATAGATATTGCCTTGCTGACTCATAATCTTTTCCTTTGTTTTGTTCCGATATATTTCTAAATTTATTTTCGTTATCGCCTACTATACGGCAGTTACTTAGGGGGATTAATCTGGCTGACGACTTCAAGCTAATCCCCTATTATTTATTGAGTAACAACACCCAGTTCGTTGACCGTCCGCCGTTTATGCCCAAGTAAAGCATTGACATCATTTGCTTTCGGTTTAACTAAAATAAATTTAGCGGCATAATCCTCCCAGTTCGCTAACATTCGTTCAGCCAATGGACTATGAGTATAATCAAGATGTTGAATTAATAATCCACGCAAATACTCTTGGTGTGTAGGTAAGGCTTCAATACTTAATCCTTCGACTAGTTCTGGGTTAATCCGTGTTTTGAATTTACCGTCCCAATCGTAAACATAAGCAAAGCCTCCTGTCATTCCAGCTCCAAAGTTGATCCCCGTTTTACCAAGAATACAGACCACACCACCTGTCATATATTCACACCCATTATCTCCTATTCCCTCGATCACGGCAGTGGCACCTGAATTACGCACGGCAAAGCGTTCCCCAGCTCTTCCTGAAGCAAATAATGCACCACCTGTTGCCCCATACAAACAGGTATTGCCAGCAATGGTTGCTTGTTCAGGGGCAAAGCTGACGCCAGTATGAGGGCGAATAACAATTTTTCCCCCAGCCATACCTTTACCAACATAATCGTTTGCATCTCCTGTTAAGAAGAGATTGATACCGCCTGCAAGCCAAACACCAAAACTTTGCCCAATGGTACCCGTTAAACGTAAGGTAAATTGCTGTTCACTATTACCTGCATTACCATATTTTTTAGCAACTAAGCCAGATAGAGTTGCTCCTACTGAGCGATCTAAATTACTGGTATCAAAAGTGAGATCGAGATCGCAAGCTTGATCAGTTGATAATAGTGGTTCGGCAGCTTCAACAATCGCTTTATTGAGTACCCCTTTATCCAACGGTGGGTTAGCTTGCGTACAATATCTAGCACTGCCTGATGGGACTTGTGGTGCATATAACAATCCTGTTAAATCTAAACCACGTTGTTTAGCCGTTTTACCTTCCACGATGGATAATAAATCAGTGCGACCAATCAGATCGGTGAGTTTCTCTACCCCTAAACTTGCCATAATTTCCCGAACATCTTGAGCAATAAATTTGAAATAGTTCATCACTTTTTCAGGCAAGCCGTGATAGTGCTGTTGCCGTAATTTTTCATCTTGGGTTGCAATACCAGTCGCACAATTATTTAGGTGACAAATTCTTAAATAACGGCAACCTAAAGCCACCATTGGTCCTGTACCAAAACCAAAACTTTCTGCACCTAATATCGCTGCTTTTACCACATCAAGCCCTGTTTTTAACCCACCATCAACTTGCAAGCGGACTTTATGGCGTAAATTATTTTCGACTAAAGCTTGCTGTGCTTCAGCTAACCCTAATTCCCACGGGCTACCTGCATATTTTACACTTGAAAGTGGACTAGCTCCTGTTCCGCCATCATAGCCAGCGATGGTAATTAAATCGGCATAGGCTTTTGCTACACCTGTTGCAATTGTGCCAACCCCCGGTAAAGAAACAAGTTTGACCGAAATCAGCGCTTGAGGGTTAATCTGTTTCAAATCAAAAATTAATTGGGCTAAGTCCTCAATGGAATAAATATCGTGATGAGGCGGTGGTGAGATTAACGTTGAACCGGGAACGGAATAGCGTAATTGAGCTATATATGGCGTTACTTTATCCCCCGGAAGCTGTCCGCCTTCCCCTGGTTTTGCCCCCTGTGCAACTTTAATTTGAATAACATCTGCATTCATTAGATAGGCTGGTGTAACCCCAAAACGCCCTGAAGCAACCTGTTTAATGCGTGACACTTTTTCTGTACCATAACGTTTCGGATCTTCGCCACCTTCGCCAGAATTAGAATATCCCCCCAAGCGGTTCATTGCGGTAGCAAGTGCTTCGTGTGCCTCTGGACTTAATGCCCCGATACTCATTGCCGCACTATCAAAACGTTGATAAAGATTTTCTGCTGGTTCGACTTGATCAACTGAAATCTGTTGTTGAGGATCGATATTTAATTGAAGTAAATCTCGAATGGTGGTAACTGGTCGCTGATTCACCGTTTCTGCATACTGACGATAAATCTTATAATCCCCTGTATTAACCGCTTGTTGCAAATAATTAATTACATCAGGATTATAGGCGTGATATTCCCCTTGTGGTTTATATTTGAGATAGCCCCCTACCTCTAACCCTTTACTCACACGCCAAGCAGCTTTTTGTAAACGTTGTAGATCTTGCTCTAGATCAGCAAAACTCGCTCCTGCAATCCGACAGGTGATCCGTTTAAAACAAAGTTCGGTAATCTCTTGGTTTAAACCAACTGCTTCAAATAAATGGGCACAGCGGTAAGAAGAAATGGTAGAAATTCCCATTTTGGAAATGATTTTATACAATCCTTTATCAATACCTTTCCGAAAATTTGAGAAGGCTTGTGGCAGTGATTTTTGAATTGCACCACTTTTTACCATCTTCGCTAAACTTTCATAGGCTAAATAAGGATAAACTGCCGTTGCCCCTAAACCGATAAGTACCGCAAAATGGTGAGGGTTACGTGCAGAACCAGTTTCAACCACAATATTGGCATCACAACGTAAGTTTTTTTCTACCAAACGTTGTTGTACTGCTCCGACTGAAAGGGCAGCTGGAATAGGCAGATTTTCTCGACTAATCGCACGATCTGAAATAATTAATAAAACTGCACCATTGCGAGCTTCATTTTCGGCTTGATCACATAAGTTTTCAATCGCTGTTTTTAAGCTTATTGTTGCTGGATTATAAGTTGCATCTAAAATGCTATGCTTATAATAAGCCTGTGGAAGCTCCATCAACTGCACTAAATCAGAATAAACTAATATCGGAGATTGAAAATTAACCCGATGCGACATACCTTCTGTTTCAAAGAAAACGCTCATCTCACGCCCAATGCTGGTATTCAGGCTCATCACGTGGGCTTCACGCAGTGGATCAATCGGAGGATTAGTTACTTGAGCAAAATACTGCCGAAAATAGTCGTAAATAACTCGTGGTTGTGTCGATAACACTGCAAATGGGGTGTCATCGCCCATTGAACCAACAGCTTCTTGCCCATTTTCCCCTAAAACACGAATAATACCTTCTAACTCCTCCTGATCATATCCAAACTGCTTTTGATAAATTGTTAAAGTTGTGGTATCAAAATCTGCATAACCTAAAGGGGCATTCTCCATCTGTTCAAAAGGAATAAGACGATGGACATTCTTATCCAGCCATTCTCTATATGGATGGCGAGCTTTCAACTCTTGATCAATCTGCTGAGAATGTAAAAGTTTACCTTGTTCAGTATCAATTACTAGCAATTCCCCCGGTCCTACTCGTCCTTTTTCTATTACCTCATCTGGGGCGTAATCCCAAATTCCCACTTCACTGGCAATAGTAATTAACTTATCTTGAGTAATGACATAACGAGCGGGACGTAACCCATTGCGATCTAAATTACAGGCAACGTGTCGCCCATCACTTAATACAATTCCCGCAGGTCCGTCCCAAGGTTCCATATGCATTGAATTAAAATCATAAAAAGCTCGCAAATCATCATCCATATCAGGATTATGCTGCCAAGCTGGTGGAATTAATAAACGCATTGCCCGAAAAAGATCCATACCACCATTGACAAAAAGCTCCAACATATTATCTAACGAACTTGAATCTGAACCGCTTTCATTTACAAATGGGGCGATAGTCTGTAAATCCGGAATTAACGGTGTGGTATATTTATAGGCTCTCGCTCTCGCCCACGCACGGTTGCCTGAAATCGTATTAATTTCACCATTATGCGCAAGATAACGAAAAGGTTGTGCTAACTTCCATTTTGGTAAGGTATTAGTTGAAAAACGTTGATGAAAAAGGCAAATTCCACTTTCCATACGTAAATCGGCTAAATCAAGGTAAAATTTTGCGAGATCTTTGGGAATACAAAGTCCCTTATAAATAATCACTTGGCTAGATAAACTACAAATATAGAAATCAGGGTGGTCAATTCTTTTTTCAATACGACGCCGTGCCATAAACAGTCGCCGTTCCATATCTTTTATTCCCCAACCAGCAGGCGCATTAACAAAAACTTGTTTAATCGCTGGTAAACTTGATGCGGCAATCGAACCTAATACAGCGGGATTAATCGCAACATCACGCCAAGCAGTAATAGTTAATGTTTCCCGTGTTAATTCTTCTTTAATAATCGCTGAATAGGTGTTGATTAATTCAGGATCCGTTGGAAAGAAGATTTGCCCAACGCCAAAATCTTTGGTTAAACGAAACCCTTGCTCTTCGGCAATATGTTGAAAAAAACGTTTTGGCATTTGTAAATGCAAGCCACACCCATCACCCGTTTTTCCGTCTGATAAGACTGCACCTCGGTGTTGCATTCGTGATAACCCTAAGATAGCAGTACGCACCACTTTATGGCTTGGCTCCCCTTCTAAATGCGCAATTAAGCCAAAACCACAGTTTTCTCTTACTTCGTTTTTATCGTAAAGCATAATCTCACTTCCCTAACTATGTTGTTGCCTGTTTATCGTTGTTTTATATTTGTTATTATCAATTTGAACATACAAAAAAGGTAAAAGTTAGTCAAAAAAAATTTTATAAAAACTATAAAAATCTCATTTTTATTGATGAAACTCGCCTATATTTAGCTTTTTTTTAAATAATCTATGATTTTTATTCAAGATAATTAGATGATAATTATTATCATCTAATAAAATAATCATTATTTTTAGCCGTTATTTACTTTTTATCAAACCTAAAATATGTTAAAAAGCTAGCTTCTTTTTTTAATTCAGTTTTACAGGAAAAACTATGTCAAACTTACAAACTATTATCGAAACCGCATTTGAACGCCGTGCAGAAATCACACCAAAAACTGTTGATACAGAAACAAAAACAGCCATTGAGACTGTTATCGCTGATCTTGATAGCGGTAAATTACGTGTTGCCGAAAAAATCAATGGTGAATGGATTGTTAATCAATGGGTAAAAAAAGCGGTATTACTCTCTTTTCGTATCAATGATAATCAATTAGTTGCAGGTGCTGAAACAAACTATTACGACAAAGTACCAATGAAATTCGCCGATTATGATCAAGCTCGTTTTCAAGCCGAAGGTTTTCGAGTGGTACCACCAGCCGCAGTACGCCAAGGTGCCTACATTGCAAAAAATACCGTATTAATGCCTTCTTATGTAAACATTGGAGCTTATGTTGATGAAGGTACTATGGTTGACACTTGGGCAACCGTTGGCTCTTGTGCACAAATTGGTAAAAATGTACATCTTTCAGGTGGTGTTGGAATTGGTGGGGTATTAGAACCTTTACAAGCAAATCCGACCATTATTGAAGATAACTGCTTTATCGGTGCTCGTTCTGAAATTGTTGAGGGGGTTATCGTAGAAGAAGGTTCTGTTATTTCGATGGGTGTGTTCATTGGTCAAAGCACTAAAATTTATGACCGAGAAACAGGTGAAATTCACTATGGTCGTGTTCCTGCTGGTTCTGTTGTGGTATCAGGTAGTTTACCTAGCAAAGACGGTTCACACAGTCTTTACTGTGCAGTTATCGTTAAAAAAGTTGATGCAAAAACCCGTGCTAAAGTTGGTATTAATGAGCTATTACGTTCAATTGATGAATAATAAATGAACGTTTAGATGAAAAAATAATTTATCTTAACGTAAAATACTATAAAGTTATGTAATTTTTGATTATACTTGCCGCAGATCTGAGCTGTAAATAATACTCAGGTTTCTCTCAAATTTTTTAGGAGTTCGATTATGAAAAAAACATTACTAGCTGTAGTTATTGCTGGAAGTCTAATGATGACAGGTTGTTTTGATCAAGAAAATAAAACCCCTACAAGCAATACCACTACACCAACGGTTGAAAGTCAGAAAGAAACTAAAGAAACAGTGAAAGAAACTGTCGCTACTGAAATTGAAACTGCTAAACAAGTTATCACTGATAGTGCAAATACTGTTGTAGATAAAGCCACTGAAATCAAAGAGGCTAGTGCAGCTAAAATTGATGAGGTGAAACAAGCAACATCTGAAACAGCCAATGAGCTTGCTGAAAAAGCAAGTGAAATCAAAGAAGCAGTCGCTACTACTGTTGATGATGCGAAAAAAGCAACTATTGAAAAAACCAATGAAGTTGCTGAAAAAGCAGACGAGCTAAAAGATAATGCAAGCGAAAAAGTAGAAACAGCCAAGCAAATTCTCAGTGAAGCAGCTACTTCTGCTACAGATCAAGTAAGTGAAATCAAAGATCAGGTAATTCAAAAAGTTGACGAAACAAAAGACATTATTGAAATACCAAAACAAGAAGCTGAAAAAACAGCTGAATAAAAACACATAGTATCCATAATATTCCTAAACTCCACTGCAGTGGAGTTTATTTATTTTACAAATTACCACCATTATTTAAATAAAATAAACTTTATTCAAAAACAAGAATAAATTAATATTAAATAATATTATTATCTTATTTAAATTTAATTAAGTATAACTATTTTATCTCCGTTATTTCTTCTCTTTTTAACATAGCTATTCTATTCTAAACCATTTATTTAAACTCAAAAAATTCAATTAAAACAACAACTAAAGTTACTGTTACTATACGCAATAATTGAGATTTTACTCTGTAAAATAAATGATAACTAATTTACTAAATAAATAATCCCAAAAAAGTTATTTCTATTATTCCTTTTATGTATATAACGATATTTTTATTCTATATTTTCTCCATAAAAAGTTTTGACAAAAGTCAATGAAAGATAAAATTCTACCTGTTAGACTTTTAAAATAAAATTGAGAATTAATCTTAATTATATTAAGAAATAATTCTCAGTACTTTTTATTAAATTTTTAGGAAATACCCAATGTCTATTCTTTACTCTTTAAATAACCTGCCACAAGGTGGTATCGCATATATTGAAAAGATTGTTGCAAATCCTATATTTGGCGAGCAAGATCAGGTCGTTAGTCGGCGTTTGGCTGATTTAGGTTTTTCACCCTATATTCCAATTAAAATAATAGCCAAAGGCTGGCTAGGGCGTGGACCTTATGTAGTACAACTGAATCATCATACACAATTTTCACTACGCCGTGCTGAAGCCGAAAAAATTGTTTGCACCCTTCATCATACTTAATCCGATTGAATAAACTAACCTTAAAATCATCATAATATGAAGAATAATTTATCTTTTGCTCTAGTTGGGCAACCTAACTGAGGGAAAACCGCATTATTTAATCTTTTAACTGGTTCTAATTCCAAAATTGCCAATTATCCCGGGGTAACAGTCGATCGCCGTGAAGGTTATTTACTCGCACAAAGAAAAGTTAAAATCATTGACTTACCCGGCACTTATAGCCTACGCACAACCAGTCCTGATGAGGATATCTCACGTCAAGTATTATTCGGACAATTAGGTCAACGACCTGATGCCATCATTGCCGTTGCAGATGCAACCAATTTACGTATGACCTTACGTCTGGTTTTAGAATTAAAACAGCTTGATTTACCTATGGTTGTTGCCCTTAATTTATTTGATTTAGCCAAAGCTCGAGGGATAAAAATTGATACAGAAAAAATGAGCAAACTATTAGGTATCAGTGTGATTGCTACAACGGCGATTAAAAAAAAGGAATCAGCACAAATTCAACAAGCTATCTTACAATTAGCTAATAGTCGGCTAAAAACCTCTACCAAGAATCCACAAACTATTGCAAATGAAATCGATCACTTAGATAGCCAACAACTCTATCAGGAAGTCGATCGTATTTTATCCGTTTGTGTTTCTCAGCCCCATCAATTACCCACTTGGCATCAAAAATTAGATGCTATTGTATTGCACCCTATTTCGGGAGTATTGATTCTTTTAACTATTCTTTTTGTTATGTTTCAAGCGGTCTATGCTTGGGCAACACCTATTATGGATTTGATTGAAAATAGCATTGCCAATTTAAGTCAATGGGTCGCAACCACTCTGCCAGCAGGTATGCTAAACGATCTTTTAGTTGATGGAGTGATCGCTGGTGTGGGAAGTGTACTAGTCTTTTTACCACAAATTACACTTCTTTTTGCTCTGATTCTCTTGCTAGAAGATTCGGGATATTTACCTCGTGCCGCTTATTTATTAGATAATTTCTTGGCAAAAACAGGGCTATCTGGGCGTGCCTTTATTCCTTTACTTTCTAGTTTTGCCTGTGCAATTCCTTCAGTTATGTCAGCTAGAACCATTCATAATCCACGAGAACGTTTGGTTACTATTGCTATTGCCCCTCTATTAACCTGTTCTGCACGCTTACCTGTATATGCTTTGATTATTGCAGCTGTTATTCCAGATCAAAAGATCTGGGGAATATTTAATTTACAAGGCATAACTCTTTTTGCTTTATATCTTATTGGCGTGCTTTCTGCTGGTATGATTGCCTTTCTAATGAAACTTTTTGCTAGTAAGAAAGGTAAAATCCAACAATTTCCACTATTAATGGAATTACCTACTTATCGTCTGCCTAATCTTCGCCATATTCTGATCGCATTATGGGAACGTGTGAGTGCTTTTTTAAAGCGTGCTGGCACAATTATTTTTGCAATCAGTATCATCTTATGGGCTTTAGTAACCTTTCCAGAAGCACCAATTAATGCTACCTCTCCTGCAATCGATTATAGTTTTGCAGGTATGCTAGGTAATCTGATTCAACCGATCTTTGCTCCTATCGGCTTTACTTGGGAAATGTGTATAGCAATGATCCCGGGATTGGCAGCACGTGAAGTTGTGGTAGCAACATTAGGGACGGTGTATTCCGTTGCAGCGACTTCTGAAGAAATGACGGAACACGCTTTGATAAATTTAATCAATACTAACTGGGGATTACCAACCGCTTTCGCTTTTCTTGCGTGGTATGTTTACGCTCCGATGTGTTTAGCAACACTAGCAGTCATTAAACGTGAAACCAATTCAAATACAAAAACAGTACTTATCGCTGGGTATCTTACTGGCTTAGCTTATCTAATTGCTTTAATTACCTATCAAATTGCATTGAGGTTAGTATCATGATTCAAACAACTATTGTGATAGCAATGATTGTTGCGGCAAGCATCTATCTCGCTTACTACTTTTTCGGTAAAAAGAAAAAAAACACTTGTGGTAGTTGTAATGCCTGTCATTGCAAGACGAAAGATAAATCCTGTTGATAACCACCAATCAAAAAAGCAAGCGATAAACGCTTGCTTTTTTAAAGATTAATATCTGATTAAGCATAAACAGGGAAACGTTTACATAAGTCTAATACTTGTTGTTTCACCTTTTCAATAACCGCTTGATCGTCAATATTATCTAAAATATCACAGATCCAATTTGCTAACTGTTTTGCTTCAATATCTTTGAAGCCACGGCGAGTAATTGATGGTGTACCAATACGGATACCCGATGTTACAAATGGGCTATTTGGATCATTTGGTACTGCATTTTTATTTACCGTGATATTTGCTTTCCCTAAAGCGGCATCCGCAGCTTTACCAGTCAAACCTTTACTGACTAAATTAACAAGGAATAAGTGATTTTCAGTACCATTTGAAACTATGTCATAGCCACGAAGTTGGAAGATTTCAACCATTGCTTTCGCATTTTTGACAACTTGCTGTTGATATTGTTTAAATTCTGGCTCCATCGCTTCTTTAAAACAGACTGCTTTGGCGGCAATAACGTGCATTAATGGACCGCCTTGTCCTGCTGGAAAAACTGCACTATTTAACTTTTTGTATAAAGCTTCATCACCATTTGCCAAAATTAATCCACCTCTTGGACCTGCTAAGGTTTTGTGTGTGGTAGTGGTAACAACATGGGCATAAGGTAATGGGCTAGGATAAACACCAGCGGCAATTAAGCCAGCAACATGAGCCATATCCACAAACAAATAAGCCCCTACTTCATCGGCAATTTCACGCATTTTTGCCCAATCAACAATTTGAGAGTAAGCTGAAAAACCACCAACAATCATTTTAGGTTTTACTTTCAACGCTTGTTGGCGTAACGCTTCATAATCAATCACACCTTCATCGGTAATTCCATACTGCTCTGCATGGTAAATTTTGCCAGAAAAACTCACCGCTGCACCGTGGGTTAAATGCCCTCCGTGAGCAAGACTCATTCCTAAAATGGTATCACCGGGCTGTAATAATGCCATATACACTGCCGCATTTGCTTGAGAACCTGAATGTGGTTGAACATTCGCATAATCTGAACCAAATAGAGCTTTAGCACGATCAATTGCTAATTGTTCAATAATATCAACATATTCACACCCACCATAATAGCGTTTCCCCGGATAACCTTCCGCATACTTATTCGTTAATTGTGAGCCTTGAGCTTGCATTACTCTAGGGCTAGTGTAGTTTTCTGAAGCGATTAGTTCTATATGCTCTTCTTGGCGGCGATCTTCTGCTTGAATAGCTTGCCATAAAATTGGATCGTAATCTGCCAAATTCATTTCTCGTGTCAACATTGTACCCTCCCTATATTTTTACTGAATAATAAAAGAATAAAGATAAAAAAATAGTTACTGCTATAAAATACTGAAGCTGTAACTCATTTCATTTTACATTACTACTATATAATAATGATTTAACCTAATCCTAACTTAGGTCAAAGTTAAACCATTTCATTATACAAACTGCAAAGCAGTTGGCAATCATAGTTCCAACTTATATTTTAATGCCGAAAATGACGAATTCCAGTTAAAACCATCACCATATTATGTTGATCTGCTGCGGCTATCACTTCCTGATCTCGAATAGAACCGCCCGGCTGAATAACACAACTTACCCCTACTTCTGCCGCTGCATCAATCCCATCTCGAAATGGAAAAAATGCGTCTGAAGCCATTACAGCACCCACAACACTTAATCCTTCCTCTTGTGCTTTTATACCTGCAATTTTAGCCGAGTAAACCCGACTCATTTGCCCTGCACCAATCCCTACGGTTTGTTGATTTTTAGCATAAACAATCGCATTCGATTTAACAAACTTTGCTACCTTCCAACAGAATAACAAATCTTGTAACTCTTGCTCTGTCGGTTGTCGTTTACTGACAACTTGCAAATCTTCTTTACTGACATTTGCGAGATCAGTATCTTGCACTAAAAGTCCACCATTCACCCGTTTAAAATCAAATCGCTCCCTTGCTTGTTGCCATCCCCCACAAGCTAATACCCGAATATTTTTCTTAGATTGTAAAATGGTTTGAGCAGCAACACTAATACTCGGTGCAATAATCACTTCAACAAATTGGCGTTCAAGAATGGTTTGTGCGGTAACGGCATCTAATTCTTGGTTAAAAGCAATAATTCCCCCAAATGCAGAGGTTGGATCGGTTTGATAAGCTCGTTGATAAGCTGTTAGTAGATCATCTGCTACCGCTACGCCACAAGGGTTTGCGTGTTTCACAATCACACAAGCAGGCAAGTCAAATTGTTTGACACACTCTAATGCGGTATCGACATCAGCGATATTATTATAAGATAAAGCTTTCCCCTGTAATTGGGTGGCACTGGCAACACACCCACAAGGCACTGTTGGTTCAATATAAAAAGCCGCTTGTTGATGTCCATTCTCGCCGTATCGCATTAGCTGTTTACGGATAAAATTAAGGTTTAAAGTCCGAGGGAATTTACCACAAATTTCACTAACTTTTACTTCTTCAGTTGCATAATATGGTGGGACTAATTCCCCTAAATAATTTGCAATCATCGCATCATATTGTGCAGTATGTTCAAACGCTTTTACAGCAAGATCAAAACGTGTTTTTTCACTAAGACTATTTTCATTCTGTGCCATTTCAGCCAATACAGTAGAAAAATCGGCAGGATTCACCACAATCGTAACATCACGATAATTCTTTGCCGCTGCTCTCACCATTGTTGGTCCACCAATATCAATATTTTCAATCGCAAAGGCTAATTGGCAATCAGGTTCGGCGATCACTTGAGCAAAGGGATAAAGATTAACTACCACTAAATCTATTGTTTCAATCTGATGTTGTTCCATCACCTGATCATCTATTCCCCTCCGTCCTAAAATACCAGCGTGAATTTTAGGGTGCAGTGTTTTAATCCGACCTTCCATCATTTCAGGGAACTGCGTGTAATCTGCAACCTCCCTTACGGGAATCCCATTTTCTATCAATAACTTTGCCGTTCCTCCTGTTGAAAGTAATCTAACACCTCTTGCAACTAAAGCTTGAGCAAAATCTACAATACCTGTTTTATCTGAAACACTTAATAACGCTTGACGAATTGGACGGTGGCTTGACATATCTTTTCCTTCTCTAGAATAAAAATAGTGGTTAAGGATAAAACAAAGTAAAGATTAAAAATAGAGAAAAAATGAAAATTTTATGCAAAGAAATAGTGGTTATTGATCACTCAATAAATAATAAAAAACCGTTCTCTTAAGCCTAATAAAATATCTTTAAGAGAACGGTTGGGTTTATCTCAAAACTTGGAGATTAATAAATTATAATTTTTCGCTGAGCATTGTTTCTAATTTTTCAATATCCAATGCAAATTTACGGATACCTTCTGCCAATTTTTCTACTGCCATTGGATCTAAATTATGTTGCCAATAAAACTCAGCTTCACTCATTGCGGTAGGACGAGCTAAAACTTCACCTTGATAATTTAATTTCACTGGTAATTCAGCTGTGCTTTCTTCCAACTCTTTTAACAGTGCAGGAGAAATAGTTAAACGATCACACCCCGCTAATTCAGTAATTTCACCGATGTTACGGAAACTTGCTCCCATAACAACTGTGTTATAACCATACTGTTTGTAGTAATTATAAATTTTCGTTACTGAGATTACTCCCGGGTCTTCACTTGGTGCAAACTCTTTTTTCTCACCATTCGCTTTATACCAATCTAAAATACGTCCAACGAAAGGAGAGATGAGATACACACCCGCTTCAGCACAAGCCCGAGCTTGAGCTTGAGAGAATAACAAGGTTAAATTACAATTAATTCCTTCTTTTTCAAGAATCTCTGCCGCTTTAATACCTTGCCAAGTTGAAGCGATCTTAATCAAGATACGTTCATTTGCAACGCCTGCTTCATTATAAAGTGCAACTAATTTGCGAGCTTTTTCAACAGTTGCTGCGGTATCATATGACAGACGTGCATCTACTTCAGTCGAAATACGTCCGGGAACAAACTTTAAGATCTCTAACCCGATATTGACTGCTAGTTTATCTTCAGCATCAATTAACTGCTGTGCTTTATCTGTACTTTTACTCTTGGCATAAGCTACTGCATCATCAATTAAAGCAGCATATTGTGGTAACGCTGCAGCACTTAAAATTAATGATGGATTGGTTGTCGCATCTTGCGGTTGATATTTTTTAATCGCTTCAATATCACCTGTATCGGCAACAACAACTGTCATACTGCGTAAAACATCTAATTGGCTCATTTGCTTTCCCTCAATCTATTTACACCATAAGGTGGCTACTCTTTATCAATATGATAATTTCTATTTTTAGAAATTATCACCAACAAAATACATCATTCTCTCTTTCAGATAATAGCATAGAAAACCTTACTTAGTCGTTATCTATTTTATTCATCATAAAATGGAAATAATCCATTGTTATCATACGATTAAGTTAAAAATCACAATTCCAATGCTTTTAGCCCAATTTTCGGTATAATAACTAAATTACTCTTTTTTTATCTATAAAATAAAAAACGAATGAAAAAACAGCTATCGACTTTTTTAACTTTCGCTATTTCTGGTGCTTTGTACGCAAATCAAGCTAAAGCGGATTTACAACAACAGTGTTTATTAGGCGTTCCGCATTTTACAGGTACAGTGATCGATGCCGATCCAAATAGTTTACCGATCTATATTGATGCAGATAAAGCTCAACTCACACAACCTCAAGGGTTTTATCAAGGAAAAGTTATTGTTGAACAAGGCAATAAAAAACTCACAACCGATTATCTTGAATTAACCCAAATCAAACTTAAAAATGGTGATCTTCAACGTACTGCAACCATTCAAGGGGACTTTGACTATCAAGATAATTTAATTCTGTTTAAAGGAAAAAATGCAAAGTTTAATTTAAATACCCAAGATACTGAAGTAGGGCAAAGCAGTTATCACTTAGTCGATCGACAAGGTCGGGGTAGTGCGGAACAAGCTAAATTGTCTTCGGGACTACGTATTCTAAAGAATGCCAGTTTTACCTCTTGTTTACCCAATGATAATGCGTGGAAAATTAAAGCCTCAGAGATGACCCAACATATCAAAGAAGAATATGTTGATTTATGGAATGCGGTTTTCTATGTTAAAGATGTTCCTGTTTTCTATTTCCCTTATTTACAATTCCCTATCGGAGATAAACGCCGTTCTGGTCTATTGATTCCAACCATCGGATCAAGTAATAAGAGTGGTTATTATTATGCCCAACCAATTTATTGGAATATTGCTCCCAATTATGATCTAACCTTAATCCCCAAATATATGACCAAAAATGGATTACAATTACAAGCAGAAACTCGTTATCTAAATATGTTAGGTAATGGTCTTATTGCAGGGGAATATCTAAAACACGATCGGTTATCAACAAATAATACAAATCGTCCTAGGTATTTATTTTATTGGAAAAACAATGGTTCATTAGCACATAATTGGCGCTTTAAAATTGATTATACGAAAGTGAGTGACAAAAATTATTTTACTGATTTTAGCTCACCTTACGGTAATAGCACTGATGGATATGCTGTACAGAATTTTGAAACTAGCTACTATCAACCAAACTATCGGCTATCAATCTCAGCAACCCAATTTCAACTCTTTGAAAATATTAATGTATCGCCATACTATACATTACCAAAAATAAATTTTAATTATTATCGTGATAATCTCTTTACCTCCCCAATTAACTTTTCACTTTTTTCTCAAGCCGTTCAATTTAAAAATAATAAAATTGAAATGCCTACGGCGTGGCGTTTTCACTTTGAACCAAGTTTGACTTTGCCTTTAGTATCCAATTATGGGCGTGCAAATATCGAAACAAAACTCTACACCACACACTACCAACAAAAAAAAGGGCAAGCAACAACTGCTACCGATATTGCAAAAACAGTCAATCGTGTGGTACCTGAAGTAAAAATAGATCTAAGTACGGTTTTAACTTCAGATCAACTTCTTAATACAGGCTATATTCAAACGCTTGAACCACAGGTGCAGTACCTTTACCGTCCATATCGAGATCAAAGTAAAATAGGTAATTTTGATTCGGTTTTATTACAACAAGATTACTATTCTCTTTTTAATGATCGTCGTTATAGTGGCTTAGATCGTATTGCATCAGCAAATCAAGTTTCTCTTGGTTTTACCACGCGTTTCTATGATGCACAAGCGAATGAACGTTTAAACTTATCTCTAGGGCAAATTTATTACCTCAAACCTGCCAGAATTGATGATAACCCTAAAAATAATACTCAAGAAAAAATTTCATCGTGGTCAATTCAATCTAATTGGAAAATCAATGATAAGTGGAATTGGTACGGTAGTTATCAATACGACCCTCAATTACACGAAACCTCTCTGATTAATAGTGCCTTAGAATATCGACCAAGAAAAAATAATCTCATTCAAATTGGTTATCGTTATGCAAGCCAAAAATATATTGATCAGAATTTTAGTAAAGGGTTTAACCAATATCGTCAACGTATTCAACAATTAGGACTGGTTACAGGCTGGCAAATCAATGATAACTGGGCTATTGTAGGGCATTATTATCAAGATCTAGCGATTAAGAAACCAGTAGAACAATACTTAGGCGTTCAATACAGTAGTTGTTGCTGGAGTTTTGATATTGGTTTTCAACGCAATCTAACCGCACCACCAGAAAATCAAAACCCACATAAAGTATATTATAATCGCTCTTTTGGAATTACCTTTCGTTTAACAGGTTTTGGTAATAATAACAGTAATATACCTAAGATGTTGGAGACTGGCATTATTCCTTACCATAACCAATTTAGTCGATATTAATCTCATTTAGCCTTGCAAAACCGAATCAACTAGATTCGGTTTTTTGCGCTTGAAATAAAAATACCAGCACCTTTTACTATCACCACCAACTTCCCCCTTTCCTGCTTAAAAATAAGAAAACATAACCAAAACACCATCCTATCTGTGGGTAAAACGCCTTAATCTCCCTCCTAACTAATTATGCTCTTACGTAAAAAATCAGGTATAATGTCGCTATTTTTGGCAAAATTTTTAGATAATTTGAGGTTTTATGACACCAGTAGTCGCCCTTGTTGGTCGTCCTAATGTAGGAAAATCAACCTTATTTAACCGCTTAACACGCACAAGAGATGCCCTTGTAGCAGACTTTCCGGGATTAACTCGAGATCGTAAGTATGGCCAAGCTAATATAGCGGGGCAAAATTTTATTGTGATTGATACTGGCGGGATTGACGGTTCAGAAGAAGGGGTTGAAGAAAAAATGGCTGAACAATCGTTACTAGCGATTGAAGAAGCAGATATTGTACTCTTTCTTGTTGATGCTCGTGCAGGTTTAACCCCTGCTGATATTGGGATTGCAAATCATCTTCGCCAACGTCAGAAAACCACTATTGTTGTTGCAAATAAAACCGATGGAATTGATGCAGATTCACATTGTGCAGAATTTTATCAACTTGGTTTAGGTAATATTGAACAAATTGCAGCAGTACAAGGTCGTGGGGTTACTCAACTAATGGAAAAAGTACTTTCCCCATTAATCATAGAAGCGGAAAATGAAGCAATACCAGAAAATAGTAAAGAAGATGAACTATGGGAAACAGATTTCGACTTCAATAATGAAGAAGATGCCGCCTTACTCGATCAAGCATTAGCAGATGAAGAAGAAAACATTGTTAAGAAATCAATAAAAATCGCCATTGTTGGACGACCAAATGTTGGAAAATCAACGTTAACCAACCGTATTCTCGGTGAAGATCGAGTGGTCGTTTATGATATGCCGGGAACAACCCGAGATAGTATCTATATTCCAATGGAAAGAGATGGAAAACAATACACCATTATTGATACCGCAGGGGTTCGGAAACGTGGAAAAGTAACATTAACCATCGAAAAATTTTCAGTCATCAAAACATTACAAGCAATTCAAGATGCAAATGTTGTCTTACTCACCATTGATGCTCGAGAAGGAATTTCCGATCAAGATCTGTCTCTACTTGGTTTTATCTTAAATGCAGGACGATCTTTAGTGATTGTAGTCAATAAATGGGACGGCTTAACCCAAGAAATTAAAGATAATATTAAATCAGAACTTGATCGCCGTCTGGACTTTATTGATTTTGCTCGAGTCCATTTTATTTCTGCTTTACACGGTAGTGGTGTGGGTAATTTATTTGATTCGGTAGAAGAAGCTTATGCTTGTGCAACACAAAAATATTCCACCTCAATGCTAACTCGTATTCTACAAATGGCAACGGAGGAACATCAACCACCGATGATGGGGGGACGAAGAATTAAACTAAAATATGCTCACCCGGGTGG
Organism: Mergibacter septicus; assembly: GCF_003265225.1. Taxonomy (NCBI): domain Bacteria; kingdom Pseudomonadati; phylum Pseudomonadota; class Gammaproteobacteria; order Pasteurellales; family Pasteurellaceae; genus Mergibacter; species Mergibacter septicus. Next base: position 1,030,294 of record NZ_CP022013.1, read on the forward strand.
TCATAATCCACCAATTATCGTCATTCACGGCAACCAAATAGATCGTTTACCTGATTCTTATAAACGTTATCTCTCGAACTACTATCGCCGTAGTCTAAAAATGATTGGTACGCCAATTCGTATTCAATTCCAAGAAGGAAATAATCCTTTTGCAGGTAAACGCAATACCTTAACGCCAAACCAACTGCGTAAACGCAAACGTTTGATGAAATTTATCAAACAAGCGAAGAAAAAATAGAACAAATAAAACAAAAAAACCGCACTTTAACGTGCGGTTTTTATTACGAAAAATATTTATTCTTACTTATCATCTAACCCTAGGCTTTTTGAAAAAATTTGTAAGCCTGTCGTATCCCCTACTTTCACCATTTCCTGCATTGCATTGGTCGGGATATGAAGTAACCGATTCATTAATTTATAACTCAATTCTTTGATTACCTTTTCACTATCCTGTCCCTGCTGTAAAGCACTGATTGCCTTTTCAACTAAGCCTAAACGTACTTGCTCTGCTTGTTGGCGATAGTTTTTAATTAAACTTGAAGATTGGTGTAGTTTTAGCCATAAGAAAAAATCTTGACATTCTTCAGTAATAATCGCTTCAGCTTGCAGTGAAGCTTGTTCCCGTTGGGCTAAATTATGTTGAATAATATTGTGAAGATCATCAACACTATAATAATAAACGGCATCAACCTGCTCTACTTTTGGATCAACATCTCTTGGTACAGCAATATCAACAATTAACATTGGATCAAAACGGCGTTTTTTTTGGGCTTTTTCGACCATATCTTGGCTAATTAAACTGTGCGGACTTCCAGTTGATGTAATCACAATATCCGCTAAGTCTAGCCCTTGTTGTAACTGATCTAAGCTTAAAACATCCATTTGCCCTAATTGATCGGACAACGCCTGTGCTTTTTCTACTGTTCGGTTAGCAATCATAATATGCTTAGCTCCGTGACGAAAAAGATGGCGTGCTACCAATTCAATGGTTTCCCCTGCACCGACTAATAAAATGCGTAAACGATTAAAACTATCAAAAATTTGGCGTGCTAGGCTACAAGCAGCGTAAGCCACTGACACTGCACTACCACCGATCTCAGTTTCAGTTCTTATTCGTTTTGCAACAGAAAATGTTTTTTGAAATACACGGGATAATTCGGTTGAAAGCGGTAAATTATTCTGCTGGTAATAATTTTCACTAAACTGAAACGCTTGCTTTACCTGTCCTAAAATTTGAGGTTCTCCTAAAATTAAAGAATCTAAACCACAAGCTACTCGCATTAAATGGCTAACTGCTTGTTGATTTTGTTTTAGATATAAGCTATCGGTCAATTCTGTTGGGGCTAACTGATGAAGTTGTGCAAACCATTGCTGACACTTTGCCAACCATTCTTGATTATGATGATGAGATTCTGATGGGGAAATATCTTTGTTGTGTAGATAAACTTCTGTACGATTACAGGTTGAGATAATCACCGCATTGGCTATGCCTTGTAACTGTTGTAAAGCTATTTGACGTTTTTCATCATCAAACACAACCTTTTCACGTAATTCAACACTTGCGGTTTTATGGTTAATTCCCAACACTAAAATTGTCATATAATTGTTCCAACTTCGGGTTGCCCCGTCCCCACTAAACTAGAAAAATAAAAATAATCAAGAAAATAAACTGCTTAATTTTAAAGAATTACCAATTTGGTCGCAAACGAAAAACCGTGAAAAATTGATCTTATCGGTAAAACCTACCTATTATTCATTAAATTTTCATATTTGACCTAAAATAGAACAGCATTCTACTTTCGTTTTTCACAGCACATTTCAAATAAAAAAGACGGGATATCGTTTCACCGTCTTTTAAACAAGATCTGTAATCAATTATTTAAACTGTAATATCATTACCATTGATAACCAACACCAACGCCTCCAGTAAAATCACCTTGACTATTTGAACTTCCCGTCAGTTTCAAGACAATTTTGCCATTATCTGAGATTTTTGAGACACCAACCGCAACGGCACTCTGCCCCTTATACGAACCACCCGCAATTGCAATCATTGATTTTCCCGGAATATACGCCTGTGGCAAACTACCTGTTGCAACTGCACCAGCAATCCCAGCACGATATTCATTCCGATTTTTATTGCTTTGCTTATTCAATTCATTAATTGCATTTGTATTTGCTTTTATGCCTTCAGCATTCGCTTTTACAGCAGCTGCCACTTTATTTAACTGCCCAAAATTTACTGCATCTGTTGGTTTAACTCCATCAGCGACCTGCGTTACACGACGGACATTATTATCCGCACCAAAGGACACTTCACCAATCACATTCACTGCAGCTTCAGAAGCAATGGTAGAGATCTGTTGTAAATCACGCTCATCTAATCTAGCTTGTGCATTACTCCCAATTGCTACACTATCTTTATGCGTTACTTCTGCATTTGCACCTAATGCAACCGCTCTTTCAGCACTCTCATCAATTAAGGTATTGCTACCAATTGCAATCGCTTCTATCGCATTTGCTTGAGCATTACCACCTGTAGCTAAAGCGCCTGCACCTTTGGCTTGTGCAGCTTCTGCATTCCCCTCTTTCGCATTATATTTAAAATATTTTGTTCCTTCTTCATTTAAACTAGTTGCGACTTTACTAAAATCACTAAGATTAACCGCAGTCGTTAACGTTGGATCGGTTGAAACCTCAGCAATATTATCTCTATTTTCATCAACTAATTCTGCTAATTTAGCAAATATATCAGTATTTTCCGCTGGCTCGTCTTCACCTAAAGTCGGCTCTAAAATACTTTTAATCCCACTAATCCCATTTTGATCAATCCTAATCCCATTCTTCATCTCAATTGAATTAAGACCTGTTAAATTTTCTGCTAACTTAACTTTCACACCATTGCCATTAGTAACCACTCCGATATTATTTTCGGTTAACTGATTACTATCCGCACCACCTTTAATCTCAAAGGTATCTCCTAGCTGACGCTTTGTGGTTCCATTGTCCGAAGCAAAACTCAAACCGCCCTCAACTTTTCCTGCTAGATCATCAACTTTCGTATTAACTTCTGAAATTGCACCATCAATCGTATTAGCGGTTGTGCCACCTAGATTTTCGACCGTACCATCTGAATTTGTCTCTTTACCGATTAATCCTGCAAGTTGATCACCAGTGATAGCCTGTTTACTCCCTGATTTGATTTCACCACCTTTTAGATTATCTAAGATAACGCCATCATTACCCCCTACAAGGGTCAGCTTATCTTTTCCTTCTGCTTTGATTCCAGCAAGATTATTCCCTGTTTGATCTTTAAAGACTAATTGATGATCTGTTAATTCAGATGAACCTTCTTTGCCCGTAATAGTTACACCATTTTCACTGATAGCCGTGCCTATTCCATCTTTTCCTTTTACCGTTAAACCATCTTTGTTTAACTTCAGCAGATCATTGTCATTCGCCCCTAAAGTGAGGCTATCTAAGTTAAGATCTTTATTTAGCTGAATATTCACAACCCCATTCTTAGCCACTGAAGTTGTAATATTGTTATCACCGTGAAAATCTAACACTCCCTCTTTTAATGAAATACTTTCTTTAACGCCATTACCATTTGCTTGGTAAGTTAATGATGCACCACTGATATTCTTATTTAATTCTTCAATCGCACCAGTAATAGTATTTGCATTCGTCCCAGCAATCTTACTACTAGCGATAAACTGACCATTTTCATCAATACTAATCCCATTGCCTAAAACAGTACCTAAGGAATCAACAATTTGTCGCACCTGATCACCATTAATGGCTTCTTTACTACCTTGTGCAATTTTACCTGCATTAAGGTTATCTAGCGTAATTCCAACACTACCATTACCTTGTAGCAAGATTTTACCCGTCTCAAATTTTAAGCCTGCTGTAATCTCATCGCCATTTTTCCCGATTATTCCAGTTGAATCTAATTCTACTCTGCTCCCATTTTTCGTTACTTTGAGCGTTTCAAATGTTGGGGTTTTAGTTAAGCCAATGGTGAATTTAGTATCATTATCGCTATACCCCACATATAAATTATCGCCAGAAAACCATTGTTCGGAGAACTGTATATCACTGCTAGCTTTAGCAATAGTCAGGGTTGAACCTAACGCTTTTTCCACCCCAGTTGTTACGCCATCGCTAAACTTATACCCTTTATTTACTGCTGTGATTAAATTATCAACTGCAGCTTTTAGTGAGGTTGGGGCGTGAGTAGCACCAGAGCCTTTTACTTCGGCATAGGTTGGCAGATTAGATAAGTCAGGTAAACTATCTGTTCCCAATACAGCTTTTGTTAATGTATGCAATTGTTTCCCATTGATCGCCTCAGTTGAGGTATTCGAAATCTCACCATCTATAATCCCTGTGATTTTCTTGTTCCCCAAACTAATACCAGTATCACTAAAACTTAGTATCGTACCATTGCCTGCTATTGAAGTAATACCAGTTAAAGCCGTTTTTAAACTGAATGTCACCTTACCACCGTTATTGACACCAGTAGTAATATTCTGATCACCGACAAAGTCTAAACCTTCACTTAATGCAACTGCGATACCTTTTGTTGACGTTGAACCATTTGTAACTTTATAAGCTAATTTAGTTGCACCTAAATTGTCATTGACATCGGTAATTTTCTGATTTAACTTCGCAATCGCATCGCCAATACTCGTGGCATCTTTAACCCCTGCTACATCGGCCTTTGTGGTTAGCTTTTCACCTTCAATTAGCGTAACATTATCACCTAATAAATTTTTCAACGTGGTATAAAGTTGACTACCATTCACTGCTTTATCAGAAGTTGCACTAATTACAGCCCCTTTAACTCCACTGATCGTTTTATCATTTAAACTTAAGCCATCACTATTCAGCGTTAAAGTTGTTCCATTCCCCATAACTGATTGAATACCTGTTAACGCTGAATTTAATCTAATTTTTATCTTATTATTGTCCATTGAGGTGGTGATATTATCCCCACCTGTAATAGCTAAAGTCTCACCTAATGCTTTTTTCACAGTTTGGTTATCATCAGTCGAAAAACTCAAGCCTTTTGCAATTTCAGTGGTATTTTTATTGATATTACTTTCATTTGTCGTAATTTTGTCTTTATTTTCAGTAATACCTTGCTGTAATTTGGCTGTTTCAGCTAATTCTTGCACTTTCTCTTTACTTAACGAAAGATCGAAAGTTTTTACATCACCATTAGTTGTTGTGATTTTCACGCTACTATCGTTACTTGTAACATTCACCGCTTCTTTAGCCAAATTTTTAACCACTGTTTTACCGTTTTGGTCGATATTAGCTAGATTTTTATTTGCATAGGTTTCATTTGCATTATCGGCTAAATTATCTAACTTAGTTTTAAGCGTTGATTCTAACTTGATTTTTAGACTATTCGCCCCACTTTCTGTGCTAATCCCATTCTCACCAGTAATACTCAGAACACTATCATTGCCTAGTGTAAATTGTTGATTGCCTTCATTATCGCCTTTAAATTTAAGAACGGAACTTCCCACATCTAGGAATTTTTTCCAATTATCCTTATTAACGGTTATGCCTTGATTGGTCGCTTTTTCAGGATCATCAGCCAATGCAAAAAGCTGTTTTCCTGTTACTGCATCAGTTGAAGCTGTGCTAATCTCTGCATTGGCTAATCCTGTTAGTTTTTTATGATTAATAGATAAATTATTCCCAGTAAAATCTAGTTCTGGCTTATCACTTCCACCTGAAATTTTATTGAAGATAGGTTCATTTTTAAGTGCAAACGTGAAAGACCCATTTCCTTTAGCATCTTTAGTATATTCAACAGCTAGGTTCTGCCCACCTTGTCCACCAATCGCTAGGTTGTTATCAGCAGGTTTAAGGGTTAATTTACTGCCTAAATATTGAGTCGCTTGGTGTTTATCATTCTCTGCTGTTTGGCTATCACTAAAAATCACCCCTTGATTAACTGTACTAATTAAATTATCAATCGCTTTTTTAAACGTGATCGCTTTATCTTGAGTCGTACCATTGGCTTGCTTCAGAGCAACAAAATCGGGTTGAGTAAAACCTTTGTGACCGTAAAATAATGTGATCCCTAATTTTTCACTTAAATCAGCTAATTGATCGCCATTAATTGCATCTGTTGATTGCTTAGCGATTGTTCCCCTTGCAACATTCCCCATTACCATTGCAGAACCAAGTAAAGTTAACGGTTTATTTCCAGTTTTAACTCCACCATTTTCACCTTTCAACGAAATAAGAACATCTTCAGTCGTTGCATCAGGATTTTTTACCCCAATTTTAATTTCAACACTATCAGGAATTGGAACTGCACCTTTAATCGGTTCTCCAGTGGTTGTATCAATTGGCACAAATTTATTTTCTTCATTAATCGCCAATTTTACTTTTTTTCCATATAACTCTGCGTAATACACCATATTAGGTTCAGTTCTTGCATAATATAAAGCCCGCAACTGTCCCACTGTGGCTACATCGGTATCTAATGCACCGGGTGATACGTTGATAATACGGCGTAGCCCTACCTCACCATTACCTTTATCCCCACCACCAACTGAAATAACTCCTGCACTATTATCAATTGGTAATTTATAACTTGAACCCGGTGGAACATACCCCTGTAAGGTATTTGCATCTGTTCCACTTAATCGTGGACCATAGGTATTTTCACCCGGTTGATTTGGGTCATAAAAATATTTAGTGGTTGAACGATACCCTAAAGCAACAGAATTATCCAAGCTTGCATTCGCTTCATTGCCTAATGCAATTGAGCGAGTAGTTCCCTCTGCAATACTTGCACTTGCACCAATAGCCATTGAGTTTCCAGAATTAGCACCTATTGTTGCACTTTGCCCTATCGCAATGGCATACGGTGAACCCCCTTTATTATTCCCATCTAATATTGAATCTTTTGCAATGCTAGCATTATCCCCAATAATGACCGAATGTCCTGAACCACCACCTAATTTAGACTCATTCCCTAAAACAATCGAATTATCAGAACCAATCGCAATCTTAACATCTGTCCCTAATGCTGTTGATTTACTGGATAATACTTTAGCATTGACCCCAATAGCATTACTGCTTCCAGAACCTTCGCCAACCAAAGATTTTGCCCCTAAGGCGATTGAATTATCTGCTTTAACAGTCGCAGAAGTCCCACCTGCAAACGCATTTTTTCCTGTTACATAAGAACCAACGCCTAAACCGATAGAGTTAATCCCGCCACTGCTAACATAGGTGTAAGATCCTAATGCAAAAGAATTATCTGCATCTGCTAATGTTGCATATCCAACCGCTAAAGAGTTCTTTTTCACTGCAAAAGATTTATTACCGATAACCACTGCATTTTCAGCTGGTTTTGCTGTTGTACCACCATTAGATGTCGCTAATTTTTTAATCTCATCATTCCCGATAGTTAGATAAGTATCTCCATCAGTGGTTAAGGGTAATCCATTATCTAAAACGGTTTTTAAACTATTATCAAAAGTATTGATCGCAACATCATCATTAGTGCCATTTAAAGAGGTATTTAATTGATTATAATATTCGACTAATTTTGCTGATCTTGAAGTATCAAACTTTGCAGCAGCAGCAACATTTGCCCCAATGGCAATCGAGCTTTTCCCTACCGCTTTAGCATTATAACCATACGCTACCGTACCTTGATTAGAGGCTTCAGTACGGTTTCCGATTGCAACTGAGTTACCAGCAAATACCCGTGAGCGTTCTCCTATTGCCGTCCCACCTTTCGCATCACTCGCCACAAAGGCTTGAATCCCCATTGCGGTCGAGTTATCCGCTAGTGCAAAAGACAAAGAACCTATGGATGTTGAGGTTATCCCTGCGGCAATAGTTCTTGAACCAATTGCAATTGCACCTCGTTTCCCTGCAAAGGTAGGAGAAAATTTGCGTTGGTCTCCCCATTTACTATTTTTTCCGTAAAAGGTTTCAAAATCCTTTTCGTTTGCTTTATCAGTTGAATTATCATAACTATTAAAGTATTTATAATCTCCTTCATATAAAGAGCGATAAATATCTTTAATCGTATTTTCAGGTAACTTAATTGAATATTCGGCATAACTTGCATCACTTTCATTTAAACCATCAATTAAGTCATCATTCCCAATCGCAACCGATGAAAGCCCCGTCGCATATGTATTTGCACCAATTGCTACTGATTGTGATGTTGCCATTGATTTCTGTCCAACGGTCACACCTTGGTTACCAAGGGTTTTAGCATCAGAACCAATTGCAATTGCTCCTGTTGTTGAACCTGTAATATGAGGTGCATTTTGTACTGTTGCATTAAAACCAATCGCAATCGAATATTCCATTCCCGCTTTTGCATTTACACCTACTGCAACGCCCATATCTCTAACATCAGCACTATTGGTATTTCCCTCACCAGTTTTAGGATTAAGGGCGATTTTATTTCCACCATTATTTTGATCATATTGACTATGAACCGCACCACTATCTACTGATAACCATTGTGCTTTCACACTCTTAGCTGGCACCATACCTAAAAACACAATTGATGATACTAAGGATCTTTTCATCATCAACTTCGTTCTTCTAAGCCGTCTTTTTAACTTTTTATTTTTCTTGCCTGATGACTTAGTTAATTCAGATACAGCAATCCAGCAACCTTTAGTTCGACTAAACACCGTACGATAGATATGATTCATAATAGCTTCCTTAAAACAACAACTAATACACCATTGAATTCAATAACGTACCTTTCACAATCAAACCTCATTAATTAAACCCAACCATAAAATGTAAATTAACACAATTAAACACCTAACATTAATTTATATTTAAAGAGATTTATTAATTAAATAATCAACTTAATGGTTAATTAATATGGTAAAAAATAGACAAAAAGCCTATTTATTCGACTTTTTGAGATAATTATAGACGATTGATGAGATTTGGAAAGTAATTAATGTCATTCTATATACAAAAAATTACTTTTAATTTAAAAGTAAATTTACATTAAATGACATTAACTTGTTGTATTGATTAGATTTTCTTAGGCTATTAGAAAAATATGATTCAGATCATTGAATGATGATATTTTATACAAAAATATCTTGATAAAATCTAATTTTTTGTTTTTAAAGCTTAATTCTATCTATGACCTAGGCTATTAACCGAGTAATCCGGGAAATAATTTGATAATTCCAGCTGCACTAATTTCTATTCCTAATGCCATCAAAATCAATCCCATTATCCTTGTTACTACATTACTACCTGTTTTGCCAAGGTATTTCATCACGATTGGACCAGAACGAAAAAGCCAATAACAGATAAAAGCAAAGAGAATGATCATTAAGGTAAAACCTAACCAATCCGCCCAACTGGTATAACGTGATCCCCATACAATGGTGGAACTAATTGAACCGGGGCCTGCCATAATTGGCATAGCTAAAGGTACTACGGCGATGCTATCTGCTTCTGAAAAGTCTGTTGCTTTTTCTTCTTTATTTTGTTTTTCTTCTCCTAGTTTTCCGCTAATCATTGACATCGCAATCGACATAATTAATAAACCACCTGCTATGCGGAAAGAATTGAGTGAAATACTAAAAAAATTCAGGATACTTTGCCCAAAATAGAGTGCAACCAATAAAATGATAGCAACGGAAAAAGTCGTGATACGATTTGTTTTATTCCGTTCTTCTTCATATAAATGAGCCGTCATTCCCATAAATACTGGCAAAATCCCAAAAGGATTGATGATTGCGACTAAACCAATAAAAAATTGAAGGTAAATCGAAAAATGATCAATAAAAATGTGGATAAAATCCATTGTAATTCCTTAATAAAAACCGCCATATCAAAGATATGACGGTTAAATTTTTAAATCTTATTTACCACCAATAACAGTTAGCCCATTCATATATGCCTGTAATACTTCTGGCACTTGAATGCTTCCATCTGCTTGTTGATAATTTTCTAAAATTGCAACTAGAGTACGCCCTACCGCTAAACCTGAACCATTTAAGGTATGCACTAATTGTGTTTTTTTATCACCTTGACGGCGATAACGTGCTGCCATTCTACGAGCTTGGAAGTCTCCCATATTTGAACAAGATGAGATTTCACGGTAAGTATTCTGTGCAGGTAGCCACACTTCTAAATCATAAGTTTTACAAGAACCAAAGCCCATATCTCCACTGCATAATAAAACTTTACGATATGGTAAACCTAATAGTTGTAAAACTTTTTCAGCATGACCTGTTAACTCTTCCAACGCTTGCATTGAATTTTCTGGTTGGACAATTTGTACCAATTCAACTTTATCAAATTGGTGCATACGAATTAAACCACGAGTATCACGTCCATAAGATCCTGCTTCAGAGCGAAAACAAGGTGTATGAGCGGTCATACGCAATGGTAAATTCGCTTCATCTAAAATTTCATCACGAACTAAATTTGTTACTGGTACTTCCGCCGTTGGAATCAATGCATAAGCCTGTTGCCCTTCTAATGCTTGAGTATGGAACAGATCTTCGCCAAATTTAGGTAATTGTCCTGTACCATAAAGACTTGTGTGATTGACTAAATAAGGAACATAGGTTTCAAGATAGCCGTGCTGTTGGGTATGTAAATCCAACATAAATTGAGTTAATGCACGGTGTAAGCGAGCAATTTGCCCTTTCATAACCACAAATCTAGCCCCTGTTAGTTTCACTGCCGCAGGAAAATCTAGACCACCACATAATTCGCCTAAATCAACATGATCCTTAATCTCAAAAGCATATTGTTTAGGTTCTCCCCAACGGCTGATTTCCAAATTATCGTTTTCATCTTTCCCTAAAGGGACTTCATCAGCAGGAATATTGGGGATCGTTAATGCAATATCTTGCAGTTGTTGTTGCACTTGCTCTAATTCTAATTTCGCTTGTGTAAGTTGATCTCCCATATCATTTACTTCAGCGAGTAACTGGCTAATATCTTCTCCTCGTGCTTTTGCCATACCGATATTTTTTGATCGGCTATTGCGTTCAGCTTGTAACGTTTCAGTTTTTACTTGTAACGCTTTTCTTTGTTGTTCAAGTTGCTGTAATGTTACAAGATCTAAATTAAAACCACGGCGAATACGCAATTTTTCGGCAGTATCCTCTAAATGATTACGTAAAAGATTTGGATCGATCATATATTTTCCTTAAGTATATTTTACTGCTAATTTAATTTTCTATCTGAGCATTGCTAAAACAGAGATTTTCTCAAAAAAATGTTGCTATTTTAGCGATTATTTTCTCTTAGGACTAGTATTCTATTTGATCTAACCCTTGAAAATTAAAAATTTAATCAAATCTATAACCATCTTCATTGAGACTGAGTAAAAATAAAAAAATCTCCTATCCAAGCTGATAAGAGATTTTAGTGATTTGAGATTATTTCAGAAAAAAGCGATAAGCTTTGCTCTCGGTAACATCTTGATAAGCATAAGCTAACTCACTGAGATGTTGTTCAAACTGATTAAAATCATCTTGTTCAAACTGAAAGCCTGCAAGAATATTGCCATAATCTGCCCCGTGATTACGATAATGAAATAGAGAGATATTCCAATGCGTTCCCAATTTTTCAAGGAATTTTAATAACGCCCCTTTTTGTTCTGGAAATTCAAAACTATACAATCTTTCTTGTTTCTCACAATTTGTTCTACCACCAATCATATAACGAATATGCGTTTTTGCCACTTCATCATTACTCATATCTTCAACCGCAAAACCAGAATAGCTTAATTCAGCGATAATTTCGCTCTTTTCACTTTCATTTTGTGTTCTTACCCCAACAAAAATACAAGCTTGTTGCGTATCAGAATAACGATAATTAAATTCGGTTACCGCACGATCCCCCAGTAAATGACAAAAAGTTAAAAAGCTACCTTTCTGCTCGGGGATAGTAACAGCTAATAAAGCCTCTCGTTTTTCACCAATTTCACACCGTTCAGAAACATATCTAAGAGTATGAAAATTTAGGTTAGCTCCTGATAACACTGTTGCTAAATTTTCATTTTGTAAAGCGTGTTCTTTGGCATATTTTTTTAATCCAGCTAAGGCTAATGCCCCCGAAGGTTCTGCAATCGCTCGTACATTCTCAAACACATCTTTCATTGCTGCACAAACTTCATCACTATCAACTAAAACTAGATCATCAAGATATTGTTGGCAAAGACGGAAGGTTTCATTTCCAATACGCTTCACGGCTACACCATCAGCAAAAAGTCCTACTCGTTCTAAATCAACTGGTTTTCCTGCTTGAAATGCAGCATATAAACAGGCTGAATCTTTTGATTCCACTCCAATGACTTTAATTTCTGGCATCAGCTGTTTAATCAGAACTGCCACCCCTGCTGCCATACCACCACCGCCAACAGGCACAAAAATCCGATCCAACTCGGAATATTGTTGTAACATTTCCAATGCTAAGGTTCCCTGCCCAGCAATCACCATTGGATGATCAAAAGGAGGGATAAAACTCATCTTTTCACTTTCTGACAACGCTATCGCTTTCGCTTTTGCTTCATCAAAATTTGCACCAAATAACAACACTTCTCCGCCAAAAGCTTGCACCGCTTCAACTTTGATCTTTGGGGTATTTTGAGGCATAACAATCAAGGCTTTTAAGCCCAATAATTTTGCGGATAAAGCGACCCCTTGAGCATGATTACCAGCGGAGGCGGCAATAATACCCGCTTTACGTTGTGTTTCAGTTAAAGATGACATCATCGCATAAGCACCACGTAATTTAAAACTATGAACAGGTTGACGATCTTCTCGTTTAATCAAAACCTGATTTCCTAACCTCGCACTTAATTTTTCCATTGGTTGTAACGGGGTGATTTGAGCGGCTTGGTAAACTTTAGAACCTAACGCAATAATTGCTTTTAAATATTCTGCTCCTGTTGGTTCTTGTTTCGTCAGTAACTCTTTCATCAGTAATATTATCCTTCTAACTTAGTCCGATCTCTTACTGCCCCTTTATCCGCACTGGTTGCCAATGACGCATAAGCACGTAATGCTAAGGAAACTTGACGCTGACGATTAACTGGCTTCCACCCTTTTGCATTCATTACTTCTCGCCGTTTTGCCAACTCCTCAGCAGAGACTAATAGTTCGATTCTCCGTTGCGGAATATCAATTTCAATAATATCGCCATTTTCAACTAATCCGATTGTGCCACCATTTGCCGCCTCGGGAGAAACATGTCCAATGGATAATCCCGATGTTCCACCTGAAAAACGCCCATCTGTTAATAATGCACACGCTTTTCCTAATCCCATCGATTTTAAATAACTGGTTGGATATAACATCTCCTGCATTCCCGGTCCGCCTTTTGGTCCTTCATAGCGGATTACCACCACATCACCAGCAATGACTTTTCCACCTAAAATCGCCTCAACAGCCTCCTCCTGACTTTCGTAAACTTTGGCTGTTCCTTTAAAAGTGAGAATACTTTCATCAACACCAGCCGTTTTCACAATACAACCATGCTCCGCCAAATTACCACTTAACATTGCTAAACCACCATCTTTGCTATAAGCATATTCAACACTGCGAATACAGCCATTTTGGCGATCATCATCTAAAGTTTGCCAGCGACAATCTTGTGAAAATGCTTGGGTGGTACGAATCCCTGCTGGCCCAGCCCGATAAAATTTTTTCACATCTTCCGTGGCTTTAGCACGAATATCATAACGCTCTAGCTGTTCTGCTAAACTGATACCCAATACCGTTCGGGTATCAGTATGCAGTAATCCACCTCGATCTAACTCACCTAAAATAGCCATAACGCCACCAGCTCGATGAACATCTTCCATATGATATTTGTTAGTATTTGGTGCAACTTTACTTAGACAAGGAACAATTCGAGACAAGCGATCAATATCCAACATACTAAAATCGACTTCTGCTTCTTGAGCGGCAGCCAGTAAGTGTAAGACTGTATTCGTTGAACCGCCCATTGCAATATCAAGACTCATCGCATTTTCAAAAGCTGCTTTAGTGGCTATTGAACGTGGTAAAACGCTGTGATCATCTTGTTGATAATAGCGTTGGCATAAATAGACAATTTCTTTTCCTGCTTGAATAAACAGTTGTTTTCGATCTGCGTGAGTTGCAAGGCAGGATCCATTCCCCGGTAAACTTAGCCCTAGTGCTTCGGTCAAACAATTCATTGAATTCGCCGTAAACATACCAGAACAAGAACCACAGGTAGGGCAAGCAGAACGTTCAATCTGTTGGCTATCTTGATCCGAAACATTTGGATTTGCTCCTTGGATCATCGCATCAACGAGATCTAATTTAATCAGTTGATCAGATAGTTTTGTCTTCCCCGCTTCCATTGGACCACCTGAAACAAAAATTGCAGGAATATTTAAACGCAATGCTGCCATTAACATTCCCGGAGTGATTTTATCGCAGTTAGAAATACATACCATTGCATCTGCACAATGAGCATTGACCATATATTCAACCGAATCAGCAATTAATTCACGGGAAGGTAAAGAATACAGCATACCGCCATGTCCCATTGCAATTCCATCATCAACGGCAATGGTATTAAATTCTTTTGCAATTCCTCCTGCCGCCTCTATCTGTTCAGCGACTAATTTTCCAAGATCACGCAAATGAACGTGCCCGGGAACAAATTGAGTAAATGAATTGACTACGGCAATAATAGGTTTCCCAAAATCACTCTCTTTCACCCCAGTCGCTCGCCATAATGCTCTTGCCCCCGCCATATTACGACCCTGTGTACTGGTCGCCGAACGTAGTTTCGCCATAAAATTTCCCCCTATTCCACGATAACATTAGTAACGTTATATAATTTAATTAATTGAGCTGTCAGTAAGGAGATAGCCCGTTCACTACTCACACTCATTGTTAATTCAATCTGCTGATTATGTCGTTGCATTTGTAACTGTTCAACAACAAAACCACGGTGTCGAACCACACGTAAAATGCGTTCTAGTGTTTCTGGTCGCCATTGAGCTTGAACTTTGATTTGATAGTTTTGCATTGCTATACTCCAATATCTTCCAACATTTCATCATTACTCGCACCGGGTGGGACTAATGGCCAAACATTTTCATCTTCATCAATAGCGACATGTAAAAGATAAGCTCCTTTCGCATTAAGCATTCGATCCAATGCACCATTAACATCTTTACCTTTTGCAATACTTTCTGCTTCAATTCCAAACGCTTGGGCTAATAGGACAAAATCTGGATTATCTTCCAAAATCGTTTCACTATGACGACCACGGAAAAATAAACTTTGCCACTGTCTTACCATACCTAAACGCTGGTTATCTAATAATAAAATTTTAATCGGCAAGCCAGCACGTTTAATGGATCCCAATTCTTGGATATTCATCATAAAAGAACCATCACCTGTAATTAAAATAACGGGATCTTGTGGTCGGGCTTTTTGTGCACCTACAGCCGCAGGTAAACCATAACCCATAGTGCCAAACCCTGCAGAAGTAATATAATTTTCAGGTTCAAAATGTTGCATATGCTGAGCAGACCACATTTGGTGTTGTCCAACATCTGTTGTGACAACTGCATTCTTTGGCTTTTTCTGCGACAAGGTATTAAGCAACCACCACGGATTAATATTCTCATCACCTGAATTTTCCGCATATTTCACCGCAAAATCTGCTTTTAAACGTAATATATCTTGTTGCCACGCTTCAATCTCTAACGGTAGAGTTAATGCTTTTACGGCTTGACTTAAATCACCTCTTAAAGCCAGATCTGCACGCCGTAATTTATTTAATTCAGCTAAATCAATATCAATATGTATAACCTTAGCGTGCGGTGCAAAAGTCTCTAATTTTCCAGTAACCCTATCATCAAAACGTGCACCTAAGACCACTAATAAATCACTTTCTTGTGCTGCATAATTAGCCGCTTTTGTACCGTGCATACCAATCATTCCCATATAATATGGGTTATTCGGTGGTACACAGCCTAATCCTTTGATCGTTGAAAAACTTGGAATCTGAGTAATAGCTAAAAACTCACGGACTACATCTACTGCTTTTGCCATTCCAACCCCACCACCTATATAAGCGACAGGGCGTTTTGCTTGCTGTAATAATGTTTTTGCTAAATTAAGATCTGATTGAATAATAGAGGGAGGAGCTTGTAGAGGTTTAACAATAGGTTCTGCTTTAATTTGAGCAAATTGAACATCTTTTGGAATATCAACTAAAACAGCCCCCGGACGCCCACTTTGTGCAATATAAAAAGCTTCAGCTAAGATCGTTGGCAATTCTGCAATATCTTGCACAATAAAACTATGTTTCGTACAAGCAAGAGATAACCCTAACATATCAACTTCTTGAAAAGCATCAGTGCCAATAAAAGGAGAAGCAACCTGCCCTGTTATGGCAACAATAGGAATAGAATCCATTGTCGCATCGCCTAGTCCTGTGATTAAATTTGTTGCCCCTGGACCTGATGTTGCAATACAAACCCCCACTTTTCCTGTCGCTCTTGCATAACCAATTGCAGCAATCGCTGCACCTTGTTCATTCCTACAAAGTAAGTGATCGAGCCCTGAATCATAAATCGCATCATAAACTGGCATAATAGCACCACCTGGGTAACCAAATATTGTCGTTACATTATGGGCTTTTAAACACTCAGTGATAAATCTTGCTCCATTCATATAATTCCTCAACGTCTTTTTTTGATATAAAAAACCCTCGCATTATGTAGTTTGCGAGGGCTTATCTGACCAAAAATCTTTTACTGCATGGTTTTATTTTGGTTATCAACAAGCCTCGCAGTGATAATAATCACTACGAGGTTAATAATGCTGACTAAACAAAATAATGCCATATCAATATCCAATGCAGGTCAAGTATGTATGTTGTGTGCTTTAATTCTCTTTATTGATACCATATTTAATAGATTATGCAAGTGGTTTTTAACCATTTCTTAAATTTAAGAAAAATAAGTTAACAAATAGATTTGAATTAAAAGTTTGTTAAAATTATCACACTTTTTATTCGTTAAAATTTCATTCATTAGAAAGATAAGGATTTTTATGCCATTACTTTATATTAGTTTCGGAGCAGTATTTGGTGCTTGCTCTCGCTGGGGATTAGGCATTTTACTTAATCCTTTTTTTAATTCATTAGCGTTTGGGACATTAATTGCAAATTATCTAGGTTGTTTTTTGATGGGCATAATTTTAATGCTGTTCTCTCAATATCCTGCGATCAATCCAGAATGGCGACATTTTTTAATTACTGGTTTTTTAGGTAGTCTGACAACATTCTCTGCTTTTTCGGGGGAAGTAATTGAAAATTTACTTTATCAACGCTATCTGCCTGCAATTGGGATTGCTAGCCTACATTTATTCGGTTGCTTGCTCTGCACGATTTTAGGTGTATTGTTGTGGAAAGTCCTCTTTTAAATAAGGAAAAATTAACTGTTTTGGTAACAACAAATTAAAACAGTTAATTTTTATAATAAATTTATGGCACTAATCAACGAACGCTATTTCACAATCCGTAAATGAGAAAGAGGTTTCTCAGGGCTTGATTTCTCTGTTACTTCATCTGTTTTTTGTGCTGTAACTTGTTCTTTTTTTAGTACTACTGGTTGTTCAATTTCAACTATATCTTGTTGATAACAAGATTCAGGTTCAAACATTATTCCATCGGCAGTTTCCCGTGCATAAATTGCGATTGCTGCCCCCATTGGAATTTCAATTTCTCGAATCCGCCCATTAAAACGAGCATTAAATGCGATTTTCTCGTTGGTTAATTGAAAGCTTCCCACTGCTGTTGGAGATAAATTCAATACAATTTGCCCCTCTTTAACATATTCTGACGGAACAAAAGTATTTGGATAAGTGGCATCCACCACTAAATAAGGTGTAAAACCACTGTCTAATAACCAATCAAAATAAGCCCGGAGTAAATAAGGGCGTTTAGCGACTACTTTGTTTTTCAACATTATTTATCATCCGTAAATAAACAAACACCTTCGCTACCTAGCGATTTTTCAAAGCTTTTACGAGCAAAACCTCTTGCCATATAACTTTTAATTGCTTTACTACCCGCTCCAGTAAATTCAACCCCTAACAGATGTAAACGCCATAACAGTGGTAATAAATAACAATCAACTAAACCAAATTCATCTCCCATAAAATAATTATGTTGAGAAAATAGCGGGGCAATAGCTAATACTTGTTCCCGCAACTGTTTTACAGCTTGTTGTCTTTCTGGATTATCAAAATTTTCCTCTTGAGCTAAAAGTGGATACCAATCTTTTTCAATTCGATACATTAATAAGCGGCTTTTAGCTCGTTCAATAGGATAAACAGACATTAATGGTGGGTGTGGAAAACGTTCATCTAAATATTCAATAATAATTTGTGAATTAAATAATACTAATTCTCGATCAACTAAGGTCGGTAAAGTTCCATAAGGATTCAATTCAATTAAGTCTTCAGAAACAGCATTTTTATCCATAACTTCCAACTCATAAGTTACCCCTTTTTCTGCCAAGACAATTCTCACTTGATGGCTATAAATATCATTTTTATCCGAAAAAAGAGTCATTACTGAACGTTTATTGGCAGAGTTAGTCATTTCTTCCTCCAAAGGAAACTAGCATATAATATTTGTAAAGTCGAAATCTCATCATTTTTTGATGATTTAGTCATTAATTTTAACACAAAATATACGTTATTGGTTAGGATATAACACTGAATATCAATAAATTTAAAGTGAATTACTTTTATTTATCTTATTTAATGAATAATAAGCGATTATTCTCTCAATAACCGCTTATCAATAAAAGTTTAAAGACGAAATGATAAAAAGTTATTTTTTCTTTGCATATTTTAATGAATCTATCGCCACAGCCAAAATAATGATTGTCCCTTTAATAATATATTGCCAGTATGGATTCACGCCAATATAAGTTAATCCGTAGTTAATTACGGTAAAAATAATTACACCTGTTACTACACCAATGACTGTTCCAACACCACCAGCAAATGAAACACCTCCAACAACACAAGCTGCAATTGCATCTAATTCATACATAAAGCCGAGATTATTAGTCGCACTACCAATCCGTCCTGCTTCAAGCATACCACCAAAGGCATAAAAGACAGCGGCTAAAACATAAACAGCAATTAAATTACGTGCAACATTTACACCAGATACACGTGCAGCTTCAGGGTTTCCGCCAATAGCAAAAATATTTTTTCCAAAACGGGTTTTATTCCAAATAATCCAAACAATAACGGTCGCAATTAAAGCATAAATAGTTATATAAGATAAACGAAAAGAACCTAAGCGAAAAAAGCCTTGCGCAAAATTAGAGAAAGATTCACTAAACCCAGCGATAGGAGACGATCCTACTGCATCATAATAAAGTGAGTTAATTCCATAAATAATAATCATCGTACCTAAGGTTGCAATAAAAGGCGTTACATTTAGATAAGCCACCACTAAACCATTCAATAAACCTATTACTGCTCCAACTGCACAAACGATTAAAATCACAACAGGAATAGGCATTTCACCTAAATTGGGAAAGACTTTGTTTACATTATCCATTGCTTGCAATAATGTTGCTGAAATCACTGCGGCTAAACCGACTTGACGTCCTGCAGATAAGTCCGTTCCTTGAGAAACTAAAATCCCTGCCATTCCTAAGGCAATAATTAACCGTACTGAAGATTGGGTTAAAATATTACTCAAGTTGAGTAAACTCAAAAATGTATCATCTTGTGAAACAATAATACCTAATAAGATTAATAATACAAAATAAATTGCATTTTGCTTGAAGAAATCAAACGATTTTTTACGTTTTAGATCTGCCATAATCAAATTCCTTACGTCTAGATGTTGCTTATAAATATTTCGCTGCGAGTTGTAATATTTCTTCTTGTGAAGTTTCAGCGGTATTGACAATACCTGCAACTCTCCCATTACTCATAACCAGAATACGATCAGTTACGCCCAGTAATTCTGGCATTTCAGATGAAATCATAATAATGCCTTTATCTTTTTTGGCTAACTGTAAAATCAATTGATAAATTTCAAATTTTGCACCAACATCAATTCCTCGTGTTGGTTCATCCATCATTAAAATCTCTGGCTGAGTTAATAACCAACGTCCTAAAATCACTTTTTGTTGGTTTCCGCCTGACAGTGAGCCTATATGCGTTTTATGCGTTGGTGTTTTTACATTCATTGCATCTATCACCCACTGCGTATCACTTTTCATTTTAGCGCCGTTTAACAAGCCTAACTTCCATAAATAAGACTTCATATTAGAAATTAGTGAATTAAACTCAATACTTAAATTTGCATAAATACCAGTTGAACGCCTCTCCTCAGTAACTAAAGCAAAACCATGATTAATCGCTTCTAACGCTGTGCGGTTTTTTACCTCTTTTCCTTCTAGCAAAATCGTTCCTGCTGATTTTTCTCTGATGCCAAAAATAGTTTCCACAATATCTGTCCGTTTTGCTCCAACTAGTCCAGCAATCCCTAAAATCTCTCCTTTACGTAAATTAAAGCTAACATCTTGAATAGAAGGTTGATTTTTAGCAGTTAAATTTTTTACTTCTAAGATAGTTTCTTTCGGAACATTGGTTTTTTCTGGAAAACGCTGGGTTAATTCTCGTCCTACCATCATTGCCACCAATTTATCCATATTGGTATCTTTGATCGCAACTGTATTTACCCATTTTCCATCTCTTAATATTGTTACTTCATCACAAATCTTAAAAATTTCTTCCATTTTGTGTGAAATATAAATAATGCCGCAACCTCTTGCTTTTAACTTAGCGATAATTTTAAATAAATGTTCCACTTCTTTTTCTGACAATGACGATGTTGGTTCGTCCATAATCACAATTTTGGCGTTGTAGGAGAATGCTTTAGCTATCTCTATCATTTGCATTTGTGAAACAGAGAGATCCGCTACTTTTTCTTTCGGATCAATCTTAATATCTAACTCATCAAAAATAGCTTTTGTATCTCGATACATTTTGCCATGATCTACCAACCCGCCTTTTACGGGATAGCGTCCTAACCACAAGTTATCCATTACATTGCGTTGACGAACTAAATTTAACTCTTGGTGAACCATTGAAATGCCGTTTTCTAACGCCTCTTTTGAGGTTTTAAAATTGACTTCTTTCCCCAGATAAAGGATCTCCCCTTCATCTTTGGTATAAATTCCAAATAAACATTTCAGCAGTGTTGATTTCCCAGCACCATTTTCTCCCATTAGTGCATGTACAGAAGAAGAACGTACGACTAAATTAGCCTGATCTAATGCTTTTACACCGGGAAAGGACTTACTGACATTTTTCATTTCTAACAGGACATCGCTGTTTTGGGTTACCATTTGCATTCTTATATCCACCCTGTGAAAAAGAGAGGGTATATCCCCTCTCCAAATCTATTACTTACTTAATCATTATTTCAGAAATGTATCTAAATTCTTTTTAGATACTCCAACATAAGGTATGCGGATATAACGATTGACCATTTGCCACTGCGTTCCATCAGTTGCTGGTTTTCCATAAGCTAAATTCTTAGCTAATTGCACCACAGCTAACGCTTGATTTGCACCATCATTTAGCACTGTACCAGCCAACTCTCCTTTTTTGATTAATTGTAATGCTTCTGGTAAAGCATCAACCCCATAAATTGGTAGTTTTTTGCCGTGTGCTTTAGTAGCTTCTAATGCCCCCATTGCCATACTGTCATTATTCGCAATGATTACCTCAATTTCACTTGCTTTTGGACTAGATAACCAAGCATCAGTTTTATCTTTTGCTAAAGCTGCATCCCACATTCCTGTATCTAAAAATAATTCTTCGACAGGAATACCTTTAATTTGCAATTCTTCAATCACATACTTCGTACGTGCTTCCGCATCAGGATGACCGGGTTCTCCTTTTAAAAGAACATACTGAATTTTTCCATCTTTATTTAAATCTAGATCTGGGTTTGCCTGCCATTGTTCAGCAATTAAGTCCCCTTGGATAACGCCTGATTCTTTTGGATCGGTACCTACATAGTAAGCTTTAGCATAACTATCAATTGCTTTTTGCCCCGGATCTTTATTAAAGAAAATAACTGGTACATCCGCATCTTTTGCTTTTCTAATAATCGTTGGTGCTGCAGCAGGATCAACTAAGTTAATTGCAAGAACTTTCACCCCTTTTGCTAACAAGCCATCAACTTGGTCATTTTGAATAGATTGAGCGTTTTGAGAATCATTCATTAATAAATCAATACCACCGATTTTTTTCGCATCACTGAGAATATCTTTACGCATTAAAGCCATAAAGTTATCATCATATTTATAAATTGTTACGCCAATTCGTGGATCTTTTTTAGCATAACTAACAGTGCTTAAACCTAAACCTAGAGCGAGAGATAATGTTAATGCACCAAGTACCGCTTTCTTCATAAGAATGTCTCCATAATTTGAATCAGTCTAGAGAAAATAATTTACTTTTATTCAAACAATTTTGAATTTCAATTTATTTAAAGTAGTTACAAACAGAAAGTAACTATTTTTAGCATACCTATTTTTTAGGCAAAATGATGTGATCTTATTCACAAATCTGTTAAAAATGTAACAATCTTACAAAAAATACGGTATTATGTAGCAGTTGCACAAAACCAAAACTTGAATAATTAACCGTTGAAAAGAAAGCCTTTAGCTTAATGATAAGTTAAAGGCTTTTTGATTTAAAGGGTATTGAAGATGTAACTTACTTAAAAAGAAACATCGTCATCAAAATCCCAAACAGGATTTACTTCTTCAGTGGAAGAGGTCTTTTTAGATGTTTTTTTACTGACAGAATCTTTTTCCCATAACAAATCTTCCATTACTGGTGGATAGGCAACATTTGCCCTTGCTACAAAATCCGATTGGGTCAGATATTTTCTGATTCGAACCGAGCATCGTAGATTACGTTCATCTTCTGCAAAACTCACTTCAATATCTGAGATATTTGGACTTTCATCGCTCTCTGATTCAGAGAGGTTAATTCTAAACACAGCAAGTACAACTTGATTACCTGCAATTTCATACGCTCCATAAAAAGTAAAGAAATCCGAAGGTAGTCGTTCAACATGTTTCGCCATTGAGCTTAAGTCACTGAATAAGGACATGTAGTTACGCTCAAAGCTCACGTTAGAATAAAGCAAAGCAATCCCTTGCATAAATGCTTGAAAATGCTCGTAAGACATTTTTGTTAGGTCTGTATTGATTCTTTTTTCAGTCATTTTGTATCCTCTTTGTTGCAATGTTACGCTGCATTTAGGTAGTGTGAATCGTTTGAAGCAGTCAGGCTTGCTAAACCAAACAATGCTTCGGCTTTTTTATTACCTTGCCAGTACCCTATAAAATCTCGTGATGGCAAGGTGTTTAAGCAACATTTTAGTAATTGCTCAAATTTTTCTTTTACACTTTTTCGGCGATTATCTTCTAGCCACGCTATTTCATTGGCATAGAACATCAGATATTTATTGTTCATCTTGTGGTAGATGCCTGTAATTGCTCGCCGTAGCCGTGAGAAAAAGGATTCGGCAAGATTATTCGTTATACCGTCAATTGAACAGTATTCTTTCGAATGGCTTACTCGCCATAAATCATAATGAAAGGCTAAACTGTCATAAGAAGAATGTTCATCAGTATGAATCCTGCTGTTTGGTTTGACTAAGCGTTGCGTTAAATCCAGTATGTCTTTCGTATTTTCTTCTTTAACTAAGGCTACAATACTTCTATCAGCTCCTTTCATCACTTCTTGATTAACTGCTCTTTGGCGGAATACCAACACACAAGATTTATCTGCACGCTGATAGCATTTCCATCGTCTATCAATACGTTTATGGCGAAAGTTTTTAGGGCGAATATAGTTATTCATGTAAGCCCCATCAATATGAACTTCTCCACTTAACGGTGTTAAATCTTTGGCTTTATCAAGGGATTCTCGGAATTTATGCAGCAGTACCCACGCTGTTTTATATTGCACGTTGAGCTTATGTGATAACGTAATAGCAGATAATCCTTTGCTTTCGGTCGCAAAATAGAAAATTGCCAATACAATTTTACGCAAGGAAAGTTTTGCACCTTGAAAAATAGTGCCTGCTGTAATAGAAAAACGATGTTGGCAATGTTTGCACTGCCATTGTTTACGAGTAGAAATGAAATAGGCGTGGTGGCGAGTATGGCAATGCGGACAAATAACATCGTTCATTTCATCTGCATTTCCCCAACGAGCTTGTTTCAATAGCTGAAAAATTTCGGCATCAGACAAGTTCGCCAAGCTATCTACAGATAGCTGGCGTGCTGCCGCTGATAACCGAAAATGTTGTGCCATAGAAACAAAAATCCCTTCATTAGAACTCTGAATTTTTCAAGCCTTTTTAGGCTTAAAAAGGCAAAGTCATAATGAAGGGACTATTCTCTGTGGGCAAAAAGATATTATTTTATAGGGTGCTTGTCAAGCGTTTTCTTTTGTCAAGTGCTTTTTGAAATTTTCTGCATTTTTGAATATAGCGAGTGCCAAAAAGGTCTTAGTTCTGTCAAGAGAAATTTTTTGACAAGTTTAATTGATGATATTTTAAACACCTTGAGTGATTATCTTAAGTGGCTTATTCTATAATTTAGACGTACTACTTTGGAGGATTTTATCAGGATTTTCCCGACGGTTGGCTTTTAAAAGTTGCAAGGCTTCGTCTTCACTTAAACGAAAGATCTGTTTTAGATTTAAATTTTTAGATTTGCTTGAAAGCAGATAATGCTGCGCCATAAGTATTCCTTGTGTGTACAAGGTACTCAAAGCTAAACGCTAGGCACAAAAAATCGCCCACCTGAATTTTCAGGTCGGCTCAAAACGTTCTGTAGCTCTTGTCGATATATGTTATATTATTTATATGTTGTTTGTAACAGAATTTCGGCAGGAGGTTACATTATGCCAGGAACATTTAGAATACATGGAGATAATATTGTAGAATGTGAGCGTATCGCCAAACTCATATTAGAGGAAACTGAACCGACATCCGTTGAAATATCGCTGATGTCTCCCTCTACAATCGTCTATAATATATATTTCAATTATCTGGGATACCATTTTGAATGGCAGTTAGAATTGCTTCCAGGCTTCAACAAGGCGGGCCGCAGAAGATGGGAAGCTAGCATTTTTACCGGGCTCAAAAACAGCGGCAGTTTCCTTGACGAAACGCCTGATGCGATTGTTACCTATGTTGAAAATGGTCTGGAGACCATTCTTTATGCAATCGAGTTCTGTAGTGCTTTGCAGGCTGGTAATCAGGCATGGCAGCGAAGTGGTCGTGCGTTCTCTACTGGTCGAACAGGATGTCCGTATCTTTATATCGTAGATTTTGTAAAATACGAATTGGATGCCCGCACTCGAGAGAGAAAAGCCCTTCGCTTTCCGAATCCCGCCGTTCCATATAGCTATATTAGCTTTTCAAGAGAGAGCGGTAACTTTGTTGCTCAAGTTTACGTCCGTTCAGAGGAATTTGATAAGCAGTTCGATCGCTCCTTGAGAAACTTCGATGAGGATAACTTTGCAGAAGCAGAGCTATCTCGATACATCGTTAAGCGGATGTGTGGATTTGATACCACAGAGGAGGAAGAAGCCATCCTCCAGAAAAATCTTAATGTGGTGTTGTTTTTGGCAAGTAGTTCTCGTCCGGCTACAAATTTTACGCCCGCACAGTGGCGACGTTTGTATGCCTACCATCAAG
Source organism: Mergibacter septicus (assembly GCF_003265225.1). Classification (NCBI taxonomy): domain Bacteria; kingdom Pseudomonadati; phylum Pseudomonadota; class Gammaproteobacteria; order Pasteurellales; family Pasteurellaceae; genus Mergibacter; species Mergibacter septicus. The sequence continues at coordinate 1,056,121 of NZ_CP022013.1, forward strand.
GTATCGTTCAGTTTTCATTAGAAAATTCGGGGTTCAATTTCCGAAAAACGATTACCACCAAGGGACATCACGGTAATTCTGCTGAATTTCTTGATTTGGTAGAAAGCCTTAGTGTTGGACTGGCATCCAAAGATCTTCCTTTTGGCATTATTCCAGCCGCAAACAGAAGAAGACTGGCAAACGGAATACATCAATTGTATCCCGCTTATGATGCCGCTATTCTTAATAGAATTGCTTCCGACCATTCGGATTTAATTCTTTGTATGATTAAGGGGTTCAAGCCAAGAGGTGATGATAACCGACCTGATAGAGGAATTCTGCCGTTGACTGCTATGCTTGCATCGACCGATATTGAAGTAATGACCTATATTTATGGTCCGATTATTGAACGTAATTTCAATGTTCTGCTCACAAATCCGAGACATCTTGCAGCTTCCAATGGTTTCTGGCGTGCTATCCTTGCTTTGAGTAATTATCTTGCGCTTGATGTTCCTATAATCGCTGGTCATTCTTATGATAACGAGGTTCTTTTAGACACTTCCGTACTAAAAGAACATTATGTAGGACAACTTCCTGATGAAAGTGAATTGACGCAGAATGATTTTTCCAGCATCCCTCAGTCTTTCCACGAAGATGATGTAGACACTGGAATTCATTTCCTATTTTCACATTTGCTCCGCAAAGTTTGCTTTGAGGGTATGTGCAATCCTCCTGGCGGCGATTGGAGTGGATTGTCTCTCTATTATGGGGACTATGAGGTGCGTTGGTTGTCCTTACCTCGTGTAAGCGAGGAAGTTAACGGGAAGCGCCCTGACCATGTGTTGGAGCTTTTTGGTGTGTTTGATCGCCCAGTTCTGCTCTCCATCGAATCCAAAGAGCGATCCTTTGATTTAGAGGCAAACGTTGGGGAAGGACTTGTAAATTACATCTACAATCTTATGAATTACGTTCCTAATGTAAAACGGTTGGTCCATCCTCGCCTTGGAGAATGGACACAATCAGAGCAGCTTGTCGATTTTAACGGATTTGAAGTAATCTCTGCCGCAGCCTATCTACGTGGCTCAGCACAAGCCAATCACATTGTTTTTGAGCGTAGCCACTGTGATATGCTGTTCATTATGGAGCCGGTTGGACATGGTTGGGAGATTGAAATTGTTGCAACTACCCCGGCCACTGAAATCTTGAAAAAGTTTATCTGTGACAAAGTAGCCGAAATTGGATTTGACGACATAACTCTTTTCTAAATTACCAGTTTAGATACAGAGACTCTGAAACGAGGATGCTTTCTTTATCCATAACCTTTTTGAAACTGGAATTGCCAGAAGGGATGAGCTCATGACGCTTATACAATTCCTTTGGTAATTCAACAGTAAAGTCATCCTCACCTCTGATACCATCAAACGAGAGCATATATTTAATTCCTTTACTGTTTAACTTTTCAAGATTGGTAAGGAAAGTCTCAAAATCAATAGTTCCGTAATAACGCCCCTTCGTATGAAAGTATGGAGGGTCTAAATATATCAGATCCCCCTCTTTGGCCATTTCAGTTGTAATTGTGTAGTCTGCAGCAATAAACTCCGTACCTTGGATATGTTTAGACCAATCCAGAATAATCTTTTCTAAACTGTCTGGGGATATGCCAGGACGAGTATGATGCAAAGAATTATTGAAGTCGCCGTTTGTATTAAAACGAATTAGTCCATTGACGCAAGTTCTGGATAAGAACAAAAGATCTTCAGGAGAACGATTTTTGTTGAAATCATCTCTGATTTCGTAATATGTTTGATAACCTTCTATTTGTAATCTTGTCCAACGGAGTCGGTATGCTTCAGATAATTCAATGGGGTTGTTTTTGATTTCATTCCATAAATCAATTAGCGGTACACAAATATCTCCACAAATAGCATCGACTGGATTTATAGCATATAGCATTGATCCGCCACCAATAAATGGCTCGTAGTACCTATTGAATTTATTGGGTAAAAATTCTTTTATTTTTGAGGATTGGCTTCGCTTACTACCGCTCCACTTTATAACTGGTTTAAACATTTTAGTCCTCAATGGATGTTGTTTCGCTTTCAATTAAGATTTCATGTGGATCCACATTTAAATAGTCACATAAACGAACAAATGCTGCTGACAGCGGAGATTTTCCGTTTATATATTCATATATTGTGGGTTTGGATACTCCAGCCTTTATTGCCAATTCATTGATAGTCTTAATATTCAAATCAATCATCTTTTTGCGAAGTTCTTTTTCGTTGAGTATCAAGTTCTTCATTTGGCAGCCTCGCTTTTGAACAGATTTAAGCTGAATTGGCCAAGCTGATATCCATATTCCTCGAAATAATTCAAACGTTCTGTTGCAATTTCACAGTAGGAATTATCAAGTTCAATACCAATGTATTTTCTTCCTGTCATTTTTGCTGCAACACATTCACTTCCTGAACCTGAAAAAGGAGTGAGCATAATATCGCCTTCTTTGGACGCCAGTTTAATCATTCTTTCGAGGATTCTAATTGGTTTTTGTGTAGGATGCTTGCCGTATGCAAGCTCGCTTTTTTCTTTATTATTGGATATATCCCATACGGTTCGCATTTGCTTTCCAGGCATTTTTAGACCATCATAAGAAAAATCTCCGCTTTTTGAATACTCATAATCAAAATAGTATTCTCTTTTCTTTCCGCCCTTATTGCACCATAAAATAGTTTCATGACTGGCAGTCAACCTTCTTCCTGCCAAATTAGGGAAGGCATTTCTTTTGTACCAAACAACTTCATTGATTATCTCAATTCCAAGCATTTGGCAAATGACATTGATAACACCGCTGTTGTGATAGGTACCAAAAATCCACATAGAACCAGTAGGCTTGAGTATTCTCTTAGCTTCAGCAAGCCATGCTTTTGTAAATGTCATGTAGGATTCAAATGTGAAATTATCCCAATCTTGCATGACTTTATTCCAGTTGCCCCCCATACCTTGTAGTTCAGCACTCTTGTCCCATTTCCACTCCCCACCTTTCGAGAGGTTATATGGCGGATCCGCAATAATTAAATCAATACATGAGTCAGGCAATTTCTTCATTTCAGATATGCACTCTCCATTGATGATAGTATTAATTGGTAATGTGTTATTCATAGAAAATCCTCCTTGCTAATAAATATAGCATACTCCTTTTAATAGTCAATATATTTTAACTAAAAGTAAGAAATAATTAACTATGGTTTTGTATTTAGTGACGAATATATTAATAACTAGGGACTATATTAGATTAGCAAGTATGTTAGTCTATAAAAATGAAGATAAGTCATTGTAACTTAAGGAAATCTATATGGAAAAAGCTCCTTGAATTTTTTGTGTTAGAAGTCACTACTCGTTCTACAGCTGATATTTTAGGGATAAACCCTAATTCCAGTGCATTATTTTAACGTAAACTTCGTGAAGTCATCAGTTACCATTTAGCCCTTGAAGCCGATGAAGTATTTGAGGGGAAAATTGAGTTTGATGAAAGTTATTTTGAAGATCCTCGCAAAGTAAAGCGAGGACGAGGAGCGGCAGGAAAAGTAGCTGTGTTTGGCTTGTTAATGGTGTGGTATTTAGGGCTGATCTGCTTCAGCCCCTAATTCTATATTTAGCAGCTACTTTTTTCAAACAAGTATTTAAAAGAGATATCAAAAGCAATCTGCGTATCATTCGACATTTTTCGATAGTGGTTGATTAGCTGCTTTTCTTTTTCGCTTAGTTCATTTTCATTCATAGAGCTGCGAAACATTTCCCCCTCTCCACGCATTAACCAATTCAAATTGACATTTAATACATCACTAACTTTGATTAAAACTTCAGCACTCGGATCACGTTCATTAAGTAAATAGTTCTGAAGGGTACGGTAAGGCATATCAAGTAATTCAGCAAAGGCTTTGATATTCAAGCCTTTATACTCCATCACTTCTCTTAAACGGTTGCTTATACTCATTTTTGCATCCCATATTGACTTTTATGTAGTTTTTGAGTATGATTAAATCATCTTACATACCCATATTGTACATTTTTTTAGATTTATGGCACAGCATTTTTTGTTATCTAGCTCTGCAAGAAAATTAAGTCCGCTAAAGATAGCTCGTCTATCTGATGCAGATGCATTTTCTTTATTGCATGAATTACGCTGGAGAAGTGAAAACGAACAAGTTTGCCCTAAATGCGGTGTGCAACATCAAGCCTACTTTATCTCTACTCGCAAGCAGTGGCGATGCAAACATTGTAAGCATACCTTTAGCATTACATCAGGTACAATTTTGGCGAACCATAAGCTGCCGATTCAAACCTACTTGTTCGCTATTGCATTATTTGTAAATGCGGTAAAAGGGATTTCTGCTTGCCAACTTTCTCGTGATTTGAATGTACAGTATAAAACGGCTTTTACTCTTGCTCATAAAATCCGTGAGAGTTTAATCCTACAACGTGAGCTATTCCCCCTAGTAGGCGAAATCCATATAGATGGAACTTATGTACATTCTGCGCCACGCCCAAAGAATAAAAAAGCAGAACGTGTGGATAGACGATTAAAAGAAAATACCAACCCAAACAAACGTGCAGTATTGGTTATGCGTGAACGTTATTCAGAACAGGAAACTTCCTCTAATCCACAATTAGTGGGCGCAAAGAAAACCATCACTTTCCCAATTCTCTCAGAGAACACAGAAACAGTGAAGAAATTAGCCACGGCGTACATTGAGCCAAACAGCCGTATTCATGCGGACGAAAACTCAGCCTACGATGAATTGATGGTGAATTACGACCTACAACGAGTAAACCATCAACGTGAATATCGTAGCGATGAGGGCATTACTAATAACCTTGCAGAAAGTTACTTTGCACGTTTCAAACGAATGTATTACGGACAAGTCCACAAGATGAGCAACGTGTATCTCGATAATTATGCGAATGAGGTCGCCTATCGTGAAGATACTCGTAAACTGGACAATTTAACCATTTTCAATGATGTTACCAGCAAATGTCTAAGCACTTCATCAGACAACCACTGGAAAGGCTATTGGCAAGGCAATCACAGACAAGTAGAAAGACTGGTAATATAATGGCAAAGAAAATCTATTTAAGTCAAATTCAGGCAAAAATTGACCGCTTGCAGCGTGAGCGTAAGCAAGTGCTGGAACATCTTGCTTTGGTGGAAAGTAAACTCGATAAGCTACAAGCAGCCATTGAGGTTATGCAATCAGAAGCCCTAACTGATGAATACAATACGGAGCTTTATACCTACCGCACTTATCAGCATCGTTTCAAGGGAAAACTACGCCAAATGGTGCTTGCTGAAATGAAAGTAAAACCAAATCATTACTTTACTGTTAATGAATTAACGGAACTTGTCCTTATACGAGATGGACAAGAGCTAATTATTCAACAGCAGCATACTGTTTCTGTTCGTGGCGCATTGAAGCATTGGCTTAATAAAGATGTGGTAGAACGAATAGCATTAAAAGCAAATGATGTGAGGTGGAGATTGAAAGCGTAACTGTTAATTAGTTTTCAAGGTTTTTAAACGCCAATGAAATCCTGCTCGCTCAACTAATCCTTTTTTCTCCAACCGCAACAACATTCTTTTGACTGCTTTATAATGGTTATCACCAACATCAATAAATTGTAGCTGCCCCACTAATCGTAATGCCTGTTCTGCTATATCTCCACATACCAACCACGTACCCTGATTTTCCTTTAATACTTGTGCGATTAAACGAATGGTAATCACAGACTGGCTTTTCGGTGTTTTCGGCATAAATGGATCTGCCAACTCGCTAATCTCTTGAGCTAAAAGCTGCATTTGCACCGTTAATAAATCTTGTTTTTCTTTCAGTTGAAGCAACCGTTCAACTAACTCGTGTTTGAGTAACTTTTGTGTCATAATAAAAATCCCTATTGAGTGAAAATTTCAATAGGGATGTTAATGTTTTCAAGCGGTTAAATCTTTGTGCAACTGCTACATAATACCGAAAAAATAAATAACGTTTAACAACAATCGAAAAACAAATTCAGTAAAATAATATGCGTATTTTTCACCCAATATAATCACTATTATTTCCAATCTCTCTTTAAAAATGATCTTGTAATCCCCTCCATTTTAAGTCTAGATTTTAAGCATTTTGTGATCTATTTAACATTTTCTTCAGAAAACCATTGCTATACTTTTATCCCATATATCCCTATAAAAATCTTATTCAAGGTAAAAAATGCCAACTAAACGATTTGATCCCAACCAACATCCACATCGCCGTTATAATCCATTAAAAGGCGAATGGGTTTTAATATCACCACATCGAGCCAAACGCCCTTGGAGTGGTCAAAATGAAAAAATAATTAGCGAACTATTACCTAACTATGATCCTGATTGTTTTCTCTGCCCTAACAATACCCGCATCTCTGGTGAAAAAAATCCTAACTATACTCAACCCTATGTTTTCAATAATGATTTTTCTGCGTTATTACCCGATACCCCATTAATCATAGAAAACGAAGATCCTCTCTTTAAAACGATGTCAGTCCAAGGATTAAGTCGAGTAATCTGCTTTTCACCCGATCACAGTAAAACATTACCCGAACTTCCTTTATCTCAAATTGAAGCGATTATTGATACTTGGAATCAACAAATTGAAGAATTAGGCAAGCAATATCTTTGGGTACAGGTATTTGAAAATAAAGGCATTATTATGGGGTGTTCTCAACCACACCCTCATGGGCAAATCTGGGCGAATAGTTTTTTACCAAATGAAATAGCCAAAAAAGATCATCATCTGTTAACTTATTATCAACGTTATGGATGCAATCTACTCCTTGATTATGCAACCGCTGAATTAGAACACAAAATTCGTATAGTAGTAGAAACCAAACATTGGCTGGCCGTTGTGCCTTACTGGGCAGAATGGCCTTTTGAAACATTATTAATACCAAAAACTGCTATTCAACGCTTTCAACAACTCAACCAAGCTCAACGTACCGATCTTGCACTAGCGTTAAAACAACTAACCACTAAATACGATAATCTCTTTGAGTGTTCATTTCCTTATTCAATGGGTTGGCATTATGCCCCATTCTTCAAAGATCAACGTGAGCTAGCACATTGGCAACTCCATGCTTGCTTTTATCCGCCATTATTACGTTCAGCGACAATACGCAAATTTATGGTAGGGTATGAAATGCTAGCCGAAACCCAACGAGATCTTACTCCTGAACAAGCCGCAGAGCGTTTAGCTCAATTAAGTACCATTCACTATAAAGAAAGAGAGATTTAATATGAATCCTAAAATCCTTTCGCCCCAAATTTTTGCACAACAATTTTCGGTTGCTCCCAACTTGCAAGTTTATGCTCCGGGAAGAGTCAATATTATTGGCGAACATACCGACTATAACGATGGTTTTGTGATGCCTTGTGCAATCAATTATGGTACCTCCATCAGTGGCAGAAAACGTGATGATCATCTTTTTCGTGTTTATGCTGCTGATCTTGATGATTATGATCAGTTTTACTTAAACCAACCAATCACAAAAAGTGAGAAAAAATGGCAAAACTATCTACGTGGGGTGGTACATTTTATTCAACAACAATATCCAACTTTTATTCAAGGTGCTGATTTAGTGATCTGTGGCAATGTCCCCCTCTCAGCAGGCTTAAGTTCCTCAGCCTCTTTAGAAATTGCGGTGGGAAATTTTTGTCAACTGCTTGCCAATCTCTCTTTAACACCAACAGAACTTGCTTTAATCGGGCAAAAGGCTGAAAATCAGTTTGTTGGCTGTCAATGTGGTAATATGGATCAACTTATTTCAGCCTTAGGGCAAGAAAATCATTTATTGATGATCGATTGTCGTAATCTAACAACTAAAGCTGTCCCTTTTCCTCCTAATCTAGCAATAATGGTGATAAATTCTAATGTCAAACACGACTTGGTCACTGGGGAATATAATAGTCGCCGTCAACAATGCGAAATGGCAGCAAAATTTTTTAATGTTCCTGCTCTGCGAGATGTCTCTTTAGATCAATTTTTAGCTCAAGAAAAAGCATTAATGGCTATCGATCCACTTGTTGCGAAACGAGCAAAACACGTTATTAGCGAAAACCAGCGAGTGATTGATGCAGTGAATGCTTTACAACAAAACGATATAAAATACTTAGGTGAATTAATGGCACAATCACATCAATCAATGCGAGATGCCTTTGAAATTACTGTGCCACAAATTGATTATTTAGTTGAGTTAGCACAAACCGCCATTGGGCAACTAGGTGGTGCAAGAATGACAGGGGGAGGCTTCGGCGGTTGTGTTGTAGCGATTGCACCAGTTGAAAAGGTTGAGGCTGTCCGCAAAATAATTGCAGAAAATTATCAACAAAAAACAGGATTAAAAGAGGATTTTTATCTCTGTAGTGCAATGGCTGGAGTACATCAATGTTAAGTTTAAGTCATTGTTTAGCACCAGATGGTCAACCATTTCAACTATTCACTTTGTCTAACCGCCAAGGTATGCAAATTCTGTTAACCGATTGGGGAGCAACTTGGTGTTCTGCTCAACTCACGATTACCACTCAAACGGGAGAAGTTGAATTAAGAGAATTACTTTGCGGTTGCAAAATAGAACATCTGGCAGACAACCAAGCCTATCTTGGTGCAACTATCGGGCGTTTTGCAAATCGGATTGCTCACGGTAAATTTAGCTTAGCGGGTAAAGACTACCACCTTACCCGTAATCAAAAACAACGCCATTGTTTACACGGCGGAAAAGGTTTTGATCAACGCCGCTGGCAAGTTGAACAGAGTAATAACAATAGTGTTATCTTTTCACTGTTTTCTGCTGATGGTGATCAAGGGTTTGCAGGAAACCTTTGGGTTAAAGTTAAATACCACCTAACAGATGAAAATCAAGTTAGCATTGAATTTTCCGCTATCAGCGACCAAACAACACCACTGAATTTAACCAATCACGCTTACTTTAATTTAGATAACAAAGCATTACCACTTGATATTCGCCACCACCAATTACAACTCTTTGCAGATTATTATCTCCCAGTTGATGCTGAAGGTATTCCTAATGCACCTCTTACTTCTGTTACACAGACAAATTTTGATTTTCGACAAGCTAAAATACTTGGACAAGATTTGCTACAAGATCTCGAACAACAAAAAGTAAACGGCTATGATCATAGTTTTCTCCTTCAAGAAACTGAAAATTTAGGCTTAAAACCTGCCGCTAATCTTATTTCTAGGGATCAAAAAGTTGAATTAAGTATTTATACCACTCAACCTGCAATTCAAGTTTATACCGCTAATTTCTTCGCTGGCACGCCTAATTTTAAAGGTGAAAAATATCAAAATCATTGTGCTGTCGCTTTGGAAACACAAGCTTTACCCGATACTCCCAATCACCCCGAATGGTTCAAATATGGTGGTATTTCATTAGCCAATCAACCTTATCATCAGAAAACGATTTTTGCTTTCAAACGGTTATAAATTTACCTCTAAGTCCGTTACTATTAACCTTTTAAATACTTTTCTAAAGGTTAAGAATTGCGGTTTTCATCAATTTTTGGCATTATCAAAACTTATCTTCTCAACTAGATTAAGGAATATTTATGCTTACTGTTTATGGAATTAAAAATTGTGATACCGTAAAAAAAACCTTGAAATGGCTAGCGGATAATGGCATTCAAGCGAAACTCCATGACTATCGTGTTGACGGGTTAACACCGACTTTACTAACAGAGCTTGAGGATCTATTTGGTTGGGAAAATTTAATTAATAAACGTAGTACAACTTGGCGTACCCTTGACGAAACACGTAAAACCCTCGACAAAACATCTGCTTTAACCCTGCTTGAAGAATATCCAACGCTGATTAAACGCCCTATCGTATTAGGTGAAGATGTGCAACTTATCGGTTTTAATCAAACACAATATACCGCAGCACTCTTAAAATAAGGCTATCAAATGACAGATCCAATTATTCAATTAGCACAAGCTTTAATTCGCCGTCCCTCTATCAGCCCTGATGATGCAGGTTGCCAACAATTAATTGCTGAACGTTTAGTACAAGCAGGCTTTCAGCTAGAATGGCTACCGTTTAATAATACCTTAAATTTATGGGCAACCCACGGACAAGCGAATAATGGTAAAACTATTGCCTTTGCAGGGCATACAGATGTTGTCCCCGCTGGTAATGAACAACATTGGACTTACCCACCTTTCAGTGCTGAGATTGTCGATGGTATTCTCTATGGGCGTGGTGCAGCCGATATGAAAGGCTCTTTAGCAGCAATGGTAATTGCAGCAGAGAACTTTGTATTACAAAATCCAAATCACAGTGGACGAGTGGCTTTATTAATTACTTCCGATGAAGAAGCTGCCGCAACCGATGGTACAGTCAAAGTGGTTGAAACCTTAATGCAACGTAACGAACCCCTTGATTACTGTATTGTTGGCGAACCTTCTGCTACGGAACAATTAGGAGATGTCGTCAAAAATGGTCGCCGTGGTTCTCTAACGGGTAATCTCTATATTGAAGGGATTCAAGGACATGTTGCTTATCCTCACTTAGCTCAAAATCCAATTCATACCTCTCTTGCATTTTTGCAAGAATTAACCCATTTCAAATGGGATAATGGTAATCAATATTTTCCACCAACTAGCTTACAAATTGCTAATATCCAAGCGGGAACAGGTTCAAATAATGTTATTCCGGGTGAACTTTACGTTCAATTTAATCTACGCTTTTCAACTGAAACGAATGCAGAAAAAATTCAATCTCAAGTCAAGCAGTTATTAGAAAAACACGGATTAACTGCTCGCATTGACTGGTGGTTATCTGGTAAACCTTTTCTGACGCCAAAAGGTAAATTAGTGAATGCGGTGGTACACAGCATTGAACAGCATTTAGGAATTCAACCACGATTGGAAACAGGAGGTGGAACATCTGATGGTAGGTTTATTGCTTTGATGGGTGCTGAAGTCGTTGAGTTAGGTCCAATCAATAAAACTATTCACCGTGTTGATGAATGTGTAAGTTGTCACGATCTCATACAGCTAGGCAAAATTTATCAACAAACATTAAACCAAGTACTAATTGATGTATAACCGAGAATGAAAACATTCACCACCTTACCACTGGAAAATCTGTGTGGGAAAGTCAAGTCGCATTTAATGCATCTTCCCACTCAATTTTCTAATCATCATTGGCTACAACCATCAGTAGTAAAAGCCTTTCTAGGTTTACAACAACAAGCGAAGAAAGCGGGATTCAATCTACAACCAGCCAGTAGTTTTCGTGATTTTCAACGCCAACTAATCATTTGGAATACAAAGTTTAATGGAGAACGAAAAGTACATAATGATCAAGGACAAGCATTAGATCTCACCATTCTTTCACCATGGGAAAAATGTCAAGCGATCTTACGCTGGTCTGCCCTCCCGGGTGCAAGCCGCCATCATTGGGGGACGGAAATTGATATTTTCGATCCCAATTTACTTCCTCAAAATCAAACATTACAACTTGAACCTTGGGAATACGAAAAAGGTGGATATTTTTTTGAACTAAGCCAATTCCTAGCAGAAACTCTAGTACAATTTGACTTTTATCTACCGTTTTCTCACTTAACAGAAGAAAAACAGATTGGTTATGAACCTTGGCATATTAGCTATCTACCACTAGCACAACATTATCAACATCAACTCACAGCAGAAATATTACTCAATGCTTGGCAAAATGAACCACTACAAGGGAAAGAAATCTTAGAAAAAAATATTAAACAAATATTTTATCACTATATTCTTTAACAAAGAGTTTCAAAAATATAAAACAAAAAATTCACTTGCAATAAAACGGCAACTAAAAACTGTTTCTAAATTTTTCTCAATTAAATTTTGTAAGTATTTTTCTTGAGTAAAATTTCTTTTTTCAACTGTTGTTAATTTATCTGCTGAAATATTGAAAAGTGGCACTATTCTATCCTTTTGCATTAAATTAATTTAGATAAAATAGTAACATATTTGTTTTACTCAAAATAGAACTAGAAAGATAATAAGTGGAAATTAAAACGTTAAAAAAACGAAGAGCTATATAAAAATATATTATTTATTTTCGTAAAAATAACAGAATTATCAAATGTTTATTAATGAAAAAACTTGTGGGGCTTCTGCCCCACAAGTTGATAGAAATGCTTTGTTAAAATACAAAGAATATTCTGAATAAAACGTATTAACGTTTTGAGAATTGTGGACGACGACGTGCTTTGCGTAAACCCACTTTTTTACGCTCAACTTGACGTGCATCACGAGTAACAAAGCCTGCTGCACGTAATGCTGGACGTAAAGTTTCATCATATTCAATTAACGCACGAGTGATACCATGACGGATAGCACCTGCTTGACCAGAAATACCACCACCTTTAACTGTGATGTAAAGGTCTAATTTCTCTGTCATTTCAACTAATTCTAATGGTTGACGTACAACCATGCGTGCTGTTTCACGACCAAAGTAAACATCTAATTCACGTTGGTTAATTGTAATTTTACCACTGCCCGGTTTAATGAATACGCGAGCTGAAGAGCTTTTGCGGCGGCCTGTACCGTAATTTTGATCTGCCATAGTCTAAACCTCGTGATTAAATATCTAAAATCTGTGGTTGCTGTGCAGCGTGATTATGTTCGCTACCTGCATACACTTTCAATTTACGGTACATTTGACGACCTAAAGGACCTTTAGGCAACATACCTTTTACTGCGATTTCAATCACACGCTCTGGACGGCGTTCGATCATTTCAGCAAATGTCGCTTGCTTGATACCACCGATATGTCCTGTATGCCAGTAATAGATTTTATCGCTTTCTTTACGACCTGTTACGGCAATTTTCTCAGCGTTGATAACAACAATATAATCACCAGTATCAACGTGCGGAGTATATTCAGCTTTATGTTTACCACGTAAGCGAGTTGCGATTTCGGTAGCTAAACGACCTAAAGTTTTACCTGTCGCATCAACTACATACCAGTCACGTTTTACAGTTTCTGGTTTTGCTACAAAAGTTTTCATTAATTAATTACCAAATTATAATTTAATACCCTGTGTTCAACATTTATTGAACACACCTCTAAACTAAATATCTCACCCCTTCGAGTGGATAAAGTTAAAAAACATTATATGGTGGGAAAAACCGATATAATACAGGGTCGCAGGATTATACTAAAAAGCCTTAATAAAAGCCAACTTTTTTATCCATTCTTTTATGTAAAACAATCCAATTAAAACCCAAAGAAATCAGTATAATACATAGTTTTTTTATATGTATTATTCCCTATATTCGTTTTATCCTTATTTTTCAATGACTTTTTAAGTTCAGCATAAATGATTTGAAGTAAAATATGATTTTAAGCTGAACTTTTTTACATTTTTTTTATCTTAAGCAATGAGACGTCAAGATATTGATGTTAAGTTTTTATTTATTAACTCAATTTCATCTTAAGGTATTTTATGAAAAAGAAAAATGTGCTTTTAACTAGTCTAGCATTAAGTTTAGGTATGCTTACAACCCCAATACTAAGCTATGCAAATCTTCCAGTGGCACTAGAAGGACAATCTATTCCAAGTCTAGCACCAATGTTAGACAAAGTATTACCTGCTGTGGTAACCCTTTCTGTTGAAGGCCAATCTAAGAGTAATTCACGTTTTCAGCAGGAATTGCCACAACTACCACCCGAATTTAAATTCTTCTTTGGTGATCAATTCCCTTTTGATGGGAGTATGAACAACGCACCACAAAAATTCCGAGCATTAGGATCTGGTGTGATTATCAATGCTAACAAAGGCTATGTTCTCACTAATAACCACGTAATTGATGGGGCAGATAACATTACAGTTAAGCTTAACGATGGACGTGAATATAAAGCAAAAGTAGTTGGCAAAGATCCACAATCTGATGTGGCACTGATTCAATTAGAAAATGCCAAAAATCTTACTCAAATTAAAGTCGCTAATTCAGATCAACTCAAAGTTGGCGATTTTGTTGTTGCAGTCGGCAATCCTTTTGGATTAGGGCAAACTGTCACTTCAGGTATTGTTTCTGCAAAATCACGTTCCGCTGATGGCGGGAGTAATAACTATGAAAACTATATTCAAACAGATGCAGCAGTAAACCAAGGAAATTCAGGTGGCCCATTACTAAACCTTAAAGGAGAATTAGTCGGTATTAATACTGCAATTATCGCTCCTAGTGGTGGGAATGTTGGTATTGCTTTTGCGATCCCAAGTGATATGGCAATGAACTTAGCACATCAAATTACTGAGCACGGGCAAGTTACTCGTGGTATGTTAGGTATCAAGGGCGGAGAATTAAATGCCAATTTAGCAAAAGCCTTTAATATTGATGTTCAAAAAGGGGCTTTTGTGAGTGAAGTATTACCAAAATCTGCAGCAGCAAAAGCAGGTTTAAAAGCAGGAGATGTTATTACTGCCTTAAATGGGCAAGCCCTTAATAGCTTTGCCGAATTAAGAGCTAAAATTGCGACCAGTGGTGCAGGTAAAGTAGTCGAATTAACTTATCAACGTGATGGAAAATCAAATACAGTAAAAGTTACTTTACAATCAGATGATGATAATCAAATCAATGGTTCTGGCTTAATACCCGCATTAAAAGGTGCTGAACTTAGTTCCTATAATCTAAAAGGGCAAAAAGGAGTTGAAGTTCGGAGTGTACAAAAACAATCTCCAGCAGCACAGATAGGTTTACAAAAAGGTGATATTATCATCGGTATTAATCGAACTAAGGTCAATAATATTGCTGAGTTACGAAAAATTCTTGAGAACAAACCTGAAGTCGTTGCATTAAATATCCAACGTGGTGATAGCAATCTATTTATTTTAACCCACTAACTTAAGCAATTTATTTAAACAACTTAACTATCAAAAAAGTGCAGTGAAAATTTAACTGCACTTTTTTATCTTTATAACGATAAACAAGTCTTAACGAATGGAATTGTCAGTTTACGTTGGCTTTGCAAAGAGGCTTTATCTAATTGATCTAAGGTACTAAATAAATGTTGTAAATCTCGACTTTGACGTTTTAACAAAAATGTCGCTACCTCTGTTGGTAATTCCAAACCACGCTTGTGAGCCGCTTGTTGTAAAACAATAATCTTCTGTTCATCATTTAAACGATGAAGTTGATAGACTTCTCCCCAAGTTAAACGAGTACGTAGATCAGGTAACTGCATGACTAATTGTTGTGGTGGGCAATCTGCACTGATTAATAAACGATTACCACTGTCTTTAATCCGATTAAAAAGATTAAAAATTTCCATTTCCCATTCGGGATCTTGGATCACACAATGAATATCATCTAAACAAACTAACGCTTGATTCTCTAAATTCTCAAGCACGGCAGGTGAGAAATGATTAGCTTTACTTAAAGGAATATAAATTGAAGGTTGATGCGTTTTTAACATAAAATTGTTAGCCGCTTTCAGCAAATGAGTTTTACCGCTACTTTTCTCTCCCCAAAGATAAAAAAAAGCAGCCTGTGGGCGACTTAATCCCACTTGTAAAGATTGATAAGCAACCACATTAGCAGAACACTGCTCTGCAAGATGAAAATTTTCAAAAGTTTCATCATCTGCAACTAAAATGGGAAGGGTGAGTTGTTGTGATAACACCGTTTTGCTCAATCTAACTATTCACTAAGATCTAGGCTAAATAACGGATAAGAATAAAGAAAAATCGTAGATCGAGCAAGCTTAACCTACGATTTTCAATCGTTTTATTTAGATTTCGCCTAAACCTTCATCATTTCTATTTTGATCTTGATGATCAGTCTTACTTTTTGGCAGAAGTAAATTCAATAAAATTGCTACAATAGCACATAAACTGATTCCTTTAACGGATACTTCACCAAAATTAACAAACATACCACCAATCCCAAAGGTCATTACAACAGAGATAATACATAGGTTGCGTGGTTCGGTTACATCAACTTTTCCTTTAATTAAAGTACTCATTCCGACTACGGCAATTGATCCAAAGACCAACATCATTATACCGCCCATTACAATGGTCGGTATGGTAGATAAAAAAGCACCTACTTTACCACAAAATGAAATGGCAATTGCCCATATCGCTGCCCAAGTCATAATTTTCGGGTCAAAGTTTTTCGTTAACATTACCGCACCCGTTACTTCAGAATAAGTTGTATTCGGTGGTCCACCTAAAAAAGATGCCATTGATGTTGCAATACCATCACCTAATAAAGTGCGGTGTAATCCCGGTTTTTTCAGAAAATTATTCCCCGTTACCGAGCTAATCGCCATAATACCACCCACGTGCTCAACCGCTGGTGCAATTGCAATAGGCAATAAATATAAAATAGCTTCCAATTTAAATTCGGGTTTAGTGATAGTTGGTAAGCTAAACCAAGGTGCATCAATTACCGATTTGAAATCAATTAACCCCATAAATAAGCAAATAATATAACCAACTGCAATACCAAACATAATTGGAATTAATCGCATAATCCCTTTAGCAAAAACAGCGACCGATAACGTGGTTAAAAGCGTTGCCATTGAAACGATAATTGCTTGCTCATAATGATAAGCACTATTTTTACCTGTCGCCATATCTACTGCAACGGGAGCTAATCCCATGCCAATAATAATGATCACAGGGCCGACAACGATTGGAGGAAATATTTTCTGAATAGCATCTACACCTCGCAACTTAACCAAGGCACTTAAAGCGATATAGACTAAACCTGCTCCCATTAATCCACCCATAGTAACAGGTAATCCCCAAGTAGCGATACCGTATTGAATAGGTGCAATAAAAGCAAAAGAAGAGGCTAAAAAGATCGGGACTTGGCGTTTCGTACACAGTTGAAACAATAATGTACCTATTCCCGCAGTTAGTAATGCCGTATTGCTATCAAGCCCTGTAATTAAAGGAACTAATACAAGTGCTCCAAAAGCCACGAATAACATTTGTAAGCCAACAAAGGCTTGTTTACCCACACTCTGAGGTGTTTGAAAAGTTTGATTTGTCATTAGTTTCATCTCTCTGGATAAATTTAACTATTAACGCTCTAATGATAGGATAGTAAAAAAAGAATAGTTAATTTCTCTTATTTAGTACCAAAAATCTTATCACCAGCATCACCTAAGCCGGGAATAATATACCCTTGCTCATTTAAATGATTATCAATTGAAGCCGTATATAATTCAACATCTGGATGCGCTTTAGCTAATGCTTCAATCCCTTCAGGCGCAGCAACTAAAACTAGTACTTTGATATGCGAACAACCCTTACTTTTCAATAAATCAATAGTTGCAATCATTGAACCACCTGTTGCCAACATCGGATCAACAACAATCGCTAAACGTTCTTCTATATCAGCCGTTAATTTTTGAAAATAAGGCACAGGTTCAAGTGTTTCTTCATTACGATACATACCCACAACACTAATTCTAGCACTTGGAATATGTTCTAATACACCGTCCATCATTCCTAAACCAGCTCGCAAAATTGGCACAACAGTGACTTTTTTACCTTTAATTTGTTCTACCTCAACCTTGCCACACCAGCCATCAATTTGAATCATTTCAGTTTCTAAATCTGCGGTTGCTTCATAGGTTAATAAACTACCTACTTCAGTTGCTAATTCACGAAACTGTTTAGTACTAACATCAGCAGCACGCATTAAACCTAGTTTATGCTTAACTAAAGGATGTTTTACTTCAACGATTTTCATTTTTTACTTTCTCCTGAATAAAAAAATCGCAAAATTTTAGTTTATTCTAAAGGAAATAGCCAGAAAAATTTTGAATTTAGAGTTTGAATTAACGTGAAAATGGTGGTTTAGCAAACCAAATCACCACAAACAAACACAAAAAAGCGATTGAGGACAAATAAAAAATCTCATTTGCACCCAAAATCAAGCCTTGTTTAGTGATATTTGAGGCAACTATTGTTGCAATTTGCTGTTCAGAAAAACCTTGCGAGGTTAAGGATTGAAAATATTGTTGTGAAATAGGATTAAAATCATTAATACGATCAATTAATTGACCATGATGTATTGCCTCACGGTTATACCACATAAAAGTGGTGAGTGATGTTCCCACTGAACCTGCTAATGTTCTTAAAAAATTAAATAAACTTGATGCAGATGCCGTTTGTTCATCTTTTAATCCAGATAATGTAATAGTTGTTAATGGCATAAAAAAACAAGCAACCGCAACACCTTGAATTAACTGAGGAAGTGCCACCGCAGAAAAATCCATCTCAGGAGAAAAAGTTGTCGCTCGCCAATAGAAAGTCAACGCATAGACAAAAAAGCTAATAGTTACCAACAACCGCATATCTAATTTATTCCCATATTTACCAATAAGGGGAGAAAGTAGTAGCGGGAATAAGCCTATGGGAGCAGTCGCTAATCCAGCCCAAAGTGCGGTGTAACCATACACTTGTTGTAATAACAATGGAATTAACACCACCGAACCAAGATAAATTAAAAATGCCAGCGAGGTACAAATACAACCAACCGTAAAATTACGATTTTTAAATAATGAAATATCAATAACAGGGTGATCTTCGCCTAATTCCCAAATCACTAAACTGATTAAACCAATAAGAGCAACAATAGTGAGTACAATAATTTCACTCGAATTAAACCAATCTTCTTCTCGACCACGATCTAGCATAATCTGCAAAGCTCCTACACCGAAAACTAATAAGATCAAACCGATCTTATCTATTGGGAGTTGATAAGTTTTACTTTCTCTCTCTCCAAGAGTTAACTTCGTTAAAACAAAAACTAAAACCCCAATTGGAATGTTGATAAAGAAAATCCAGCCCCAATGAAAATCATCACTAATCCAACCACCTAAAATTGGACCGCATATTGGTGCGATAACAACCGTCATTGACCAAAATGCCATTGCCATATTTCTTTTATTTGGGGGGTAATTATTTAAGAGTAAACTTTGAGATAATGGCACAATAGGACCTGCGGCTAAGCCTTGCACTACTCGCCATAAAATAAGCATTGGCAATGATGTAGCTATACCGCATAACCAAGATGCAAGCACAAAGACTGAAATAGAAAAAAGAAATAATCTTACTTCACCAAAACGTTTTGCTAACCACCCTGTTACTGGTATTGCAATCGCATTCGCAACACCAAATGATGTAATAACCCAAGTACCTTGTGCTGCGGATGCCCCCAGATCACCTGCAATCGTAGGAATTGCAACATTCGCAATGGTTGAATCCAACACTTGCATAAAAGTTGCCAACGCTAAACCTAGCGTCATCATCACGAGTGAAGAACCTTGTAAGGGCGGTTTAGACATCTTGTAATCCTAATAGCTATTATTGCGAATAATGGTGGTAATATCCGTATTAATCGGCGTTAAGTCATAATCTAAAGTGTTTGTCTGATATAAAGGTTGCCCACGCATTTTTTTCGCTAAGACTTCTCCATCTTGATGAGATAAATTGACTTTAACTGTTGCAGATAATCCTAAACGTAACGGATATTTTTCTAATTGTTTTGGATCAAGTGAAATTCTCACTGGTAAACGTTGTACAACTTTAATCCAATTCCCCGTTGCATTTTGTGCTGGCAATAAAGAGAATACATTACCAGTTCCCGCTTCAATGCCTTCAATTTTTCCATCAAACTCAATCTCTTTTCCATAAAGATCAAACCAAATTTTAACGGGTTGCCCAAGTCGCATCGGTTTAATTTGAGTCTCTTTAAAATTTGCATCTAACCAAATTTGATTTAATGGTACCACCGCCATCAATGGAATACCGGGGCGTGCTAACTGCCCTACTTGTGCATTACGGCGAGCAATATAACCATCTACTGGGCTTAAGATTTTTGTTCGTTGTAAATTTAACCACGCTTGTCGTACTTTGTCTGCCGCTTGAATCACTGCTGGCTGTTGTTCTAAAGAAGAAGTACCAAGCAAAGCTAATGTTGCATTTAACTGATCTTGTGTTGCAGCTAGATCATTTTTAGCTGCCAACACGGCATCTTGAGAATGTTGTAAACTCTCTTTTGCAACAGCACCAGCTTTATCCAACTTTTGACGGCGAGCAAGATCTCTTTCAGCTTGTTGTAACAAAACCTTTTTCGCGGCTACCGCAGCCCTTAATTGTTCTGCGGTAAACCGAGCTTGAGCTATGTGTCGCACAGCTAAAGCAAGGTTATTTTTTGCCTGAGACAGCGCTAGTTTTGCATCAGTATCATCTAATACCACCAATACATCACCTTTATGCACTAAATCAGTATCAATATAATTGATCTGACGAATATTCCCAGTAACTTGCGTTGAAACAGGTACAATATTCCCATTTGAATAAGCATCATTCGTTTCTGCAAAGTCTTTTACAAAAAAGAACCAATAACCAAAGCTTATAATGGCAACAATAATTAAAATAACAGTAAAAATAGCCAAACGTTTTGTTCTTAATTGACGTTTCCCTTGCGATTTTTGCTGTTGTTCAATTTTAGTCATAGCTCTACTCTTAAATTAATTTTAATATTTAGTTTGAGTTTCTTCTAAACGGGTAGAAATTTTTAATAATAAATTATACAACTCTTTGATTTCTTCTTGCGTCAACACGCCTAAAATAGACTCCATCAACTCCCATTGACGAGGGAAGATACTTTCTAAAAATTCAATGCCTTTTTTACTCATTTTAAGCATAAAGCAACGACGATCTTCAGCTACGGAATGACGTTCTACCCAGCCGTGATCAACTAATTCATCAGAAATACGTGTCGCATTTGTGCGTGAAGAAGCTAAAATATCGCTTAATTTCGAAGGTTGAATTTGATGATCTGGTTGAGAATAGATCACAATTAATGCTTCAAATAAGGTATGGTTTAATTTCACCTCTTTGAGCAGACGATTACGACTATCTAAATAGTTATTGTTAACGTGTAATAATAAACGAACTAACAGCACTTGTTCTGCTGGAATACTAGGATGTTTTTCTAAATGTTGACGAATAACACTTTCAATGTAAGCAAAGTGCTTGCTCATAATTAAATCTCCAAATTAATTTTAATATACATACACAGCAAGGCTAAAATGATAACTAAAGTTATTATTTAATGCAATACTTTAACTGTGTTGATTTTACTATAATTCATTAAAACTATATATAGATCAAAAGAAAAAGACATCATACTTGCAATTTTTATTAGAAAGAGTAAAATTTGACAGCTTTTATTCTTATTTTGCAAGGCGAAATACAAAATAAAGCGTTGTAATCCCCCACTTCGAACGGGGGTTTTCTTTTTACTATCAATTTTAGAGGAAGGTTATGGTAACCATTCGTTTATCTCGTGGCGGAGCTAAAAAACGCCCTTTTTATCAAGTAGTTGTCGCTGACAGCCGTTGTCCGCGTGATGGTCGTTTCATCGAACGTGTTGGTTTTTTCAATCCAGTTGCTTCAGGTAAAGCTGAACGTTTACGTTTAGATTTAGACCGCATTAATTCATGGATTGAGAAAGGTGCTTCTTTATCAGATCGTGTTTCTTCTTTAGTTAAAGAAGCACAAAAAGTAGCATAATTTCTACTTGATACAGAAATTTATAGGTAGGTGAATAATGGATAAGCAAAAAATCGGTGTCGTAGGCAAACTTGGTTCGACTTACGGAATACGAGGTTGGTTGCGAATCTATTCTTCTACCGAACAAGCCGAAAGTATCTTTGATTATCAACCTTGGTTTTTAAAAATTAAAAATCAATGGCAACTTACTGAACTAGAAAGTTGGAAACACCATAACAATGATTTAATCATTAAATTAAAAGGTGTAGATGATCGAGAAACAGCACAAACTTTAGCCAATGTTGAGATTGGTGTAGATTTGAACCAACTTCCAAAATTAGATGAAGGTGAGTATTACTGGCACGATTTAATTGGGTGCCAAGTAATTAATACCACTGGATATCAAATGGGGACTATTACCGAAATTATGGAAACAGGTTCCAATGATGTATTGGTTGTGCGAGCACAAATAAAAGACGCTTTTGGTAAACAAGAACGGTTAATTCCGTATATTGATACAGTAGTTAAAAGAGTAGATCTCACCACTAAAACAATAGAAGTGGATTGGGACGCTGGTTTCTAACCTCAGGTACTCCTGTTGGCTTATATACAATAACATTAAGGTAAAAGATTATGTGGCTTGGCGTTATTACACTTTTTCCTGAAATGTTTAAAGCTATTACAGATTTTGGAGTAACAGGCCGAGCAGTAAAACAACAGCTTTTGCATCTACAATGCTGGAATCCACGTGATTTCACTCACGATAAGCATAAAACCGTTGATGATCGCCCCTATGGTGGTGGTCCGGGTATGTTGATGATGGTAAAACCATTAAAAGCAGCCATTCAAGCGGCAAAAGCAGAAGCAAAAAAAGAAGGAAGTGAAAAGATAAAAGTCATTTATCTTTCACCTCAAGGACGAAAACTCGACCAACAAGGTGTCCAACAACTGGCTCAAAATCAAAAACTGATTTTAGTCTGTGGTCGCTATGAAGGCATTGATGAACGGTTAATTGAAACTGAAATTGATGAAGAATGGTCGGTCGGAGATTATGTTCTCACTGGTGGGGAATTGCCTGCAATGACGTTAATTGATGCGGTTGCTCGGTTTATTCCTGGTGTTTTGGGAAAACAAGCCTCTGCTGAAGAAGACTCTTTTGCTGAGGGTTTATTAGATTGCCCGCACTACACTCGACCAGAAGTGTTAGATGGCTTAACTGTTCCTCCGATATTGATGTCGGGTAACCATGAAGAAATTCGTAAATGGCGATTAAAACAGTCATTACAACGGACGTGGTTACGTCGCCCTGAGCTATTAGAAAGCCTAGCTCTGACTGACGAACAAAGGTTGCTGTTAGAACAGGTAAAAACTGAAAATAACAGCAAGCAGACTGCCTACTAAGGCACTGTTAATTATCAGTTATCTCTAGGATACAAGGTAAATTATTATGAGTAACATTATTAAACAACTTGAACAAGAACAATTAAAACAAAACGTACCAAGCTTCCGTCCAGGTGATACTTTAGAAGTAAAAGTATGGGTTGTTGAAGGTAGTAAAAAACGTCTGCAAGCGTTCGAAGGTGTGGTTATTGCAATTCGTAACCGTGGCTTGCATTCTGCATTTACACTACGCAAAATCTCTAATGGTGTTGGGGTTGAACGTGTGTTCCAAACTCACTCACCAATTATTGATAGCATCACAGTTAAACGTAAAGGTGCGGTTCGCCAAGCGAAACTTTACTACTTACGTGAACGTAGCGGTAAATCAGCTCGTATTAAAGAGCGTTTAAACTAGTTAATTCTTATCAATTAACTTAGTAAAGAAAAAGGGCTCCAATGATAAATTGGGTCCTTTTTCTCTTTTCTGACATTACTATTTTTTTACGGCAATTGTCTTAATTTGAGCAAATACACTTTGCCCTACCGATAAACCTAATTCATCTAATGACCAACGACTAATACTAGAATATAAGACAAAACCACCATCTAGACTTAATTCAACTTCAACTTGATCTAATTTAACGATGATCTGCTGGACGACACCAACTAATAAATTACGAATACTACTCTGTTTTGGGCGAACTAAGCTTAAAGATACATCGGAACTATTGATACTTATCCTCACTTTTTCTTGTTGATTTTTGATAACTTGACCACTAATCCATAGCTGTTGATTACCAAGTTGTAAAGCAGTGATATTATACTCTTGATAATAAGCTCTAACAGGTAAAGAAAAAACAGCATATTTTTCTTGTTCCAATGTTCGCCAAGGTTGAAATGCTGAACTTTGCCAAAGTACCTCTAAAGGCTCATAAGCAACTATTTTTCCTTGTTCAATTAATATCACTCTTTCAGCCAATTGCAATAATTCCTCCAAGCTATGGCTAACATATAACACCGGAATTTTTAATTGTGCAGTTAATTTTTTGAGATAGTCCATTAACTCTCGCTTACGTGGTAAATCAAGTGCCGCTAAAGGTTCATCCATTAATAAAACTTCAGGTGAAGTAAGTAATGCCCTTCCAATAGCAACACGTTGTTTTTCACCACCCGAAAGTGTATTAGGATAACGCTGTAGCAAATGACTGATCCCTAACAAACAAATTAAGTGCTCAAATTCAGCCTGATTTACCAGCTTACCTCCATATAACAAATTTTTTTTCACGCTATAATGCGGAAAAAGTCTTGCATCTTGAAACACATAACCAATATGACGTTTTTCTGGTGGTAAATTTATTTTCTGTTGAGTATCAACCAAAATACGTTGATTTAAGCGAATTCGTCCTTGATCTGGGGTAGATAAACCAGCAACAAGATTAATCAATGACGATTTTCCCGCACCTGATAAGCCAAAAACAGCAGTTACACCCTGCTCGGGGATAATCAAATCTGCCTTTAATTCCAATCTGCCTAAACGTTTTTTTACATTGATCTCTAACATTATTTACTTTTACTCATTTTAATCTATTGTCCTAGCCTTGCTTTCATTCGTTTAGCTAAATATTCCGATAACACTAATGAACTTAAAGATAAAATAATAGACAACACACAAAGTTTAAACGTTTGCTCCTCTGCACCGGGAGTTTGAATAAAAGAATACATTGCCAAAGGAATAGTTTGAGTTTGTCCTTCAATATTCGAAACAAAGGTAATAGTAGCACCAAACTCGCCTAATGAACGAGCAAAACCTAATATTACACCAGCCAATACACCCGGTAAGGCAAGCGGTAAGGTTATTGTAAAAAACACTCGCCACACCGATGCCCCTAAAGTACGTGCGGCTTGCTCTAATTTAGGATCGATACTTTCTAGTGATAAACGAATGGTACGTACCACCAAAGGGAAGGACATCACCATTGCAGCAAGGACGGCACCTCGCCAACTAAAGGCAAAAGAGATACCAAACCAGCTAAATAAATATTGCCCGATAACCCCATTTCTTCCCATTACAACAAGTAAAAGATAACCAATTACGACAGGGGGTAAAACCAGTGGTAAATGTAATAATCCATCAACAATACTTTTTCCATAGAAATTTTTTCGAGCCAATAACCACGCCGCAAAAATAGCAAACGGTAAGTTCCATAACATTGCCGTTACTGATACTTCCAAACTCAATCTTAATGCGCTACTTTCTTGCTGTGTTAATGTAAAAAAATCAATCAGTTGTTCAAGCAAAATTTTAATATCTCAATCAGGATAACAATTAGAAAAAATAGACCGCTATGCGGTCTATCCTTCACTCAAAATAATTATTGTACGTTAAAACCAAAAGATTGATAGATTTTTTTCGCTGTATCCGATTGTAGATAAGTGTAGAAATTTTGTACTGCTTGTGTATCATGCCCTTTAATAATTGTCGCTGGATACTCAATGGCAGGATATGAATCAAGCGGAAACTCAGCAACAACTTTAACTTTGTTACTTTGTTTTGCATCTGTACTATATACCACCCCTAAAGGGGCTTCTCCTCGCTCTACTAAAGCTAATGCCGCTCTTACATCTTTTCCTCTTGCCAATTTAGGTTCTAATTTATCCCAAAAGGCTAATTTTTGCATTGCCGCTTTCATATACTGTCCAGCAGGAACATGATTTGGGTCACCAACCGCAAGATAACTATTCTCAAGATATTTAAACCAATCACCTGAATCGACTTCAAATTGTGTTATTTGGCTATTATTTGGTGCAATCATCACCAAACTATTCCCCACTAATACTTTTTCGCTATCCTGTACTGTCAATCCTTTCTGATTTAAATATGTCATCCATTTCGTATTTGCCGAAACATAAATATCTGCGGGAGCTCCTTGTTCAATCTGTTTAGCTAAGGTTGAAGAAGAAGCGAAAGAAAAAACGATCTTATCTTGAGGATAACGCTGACTATATTCATCTGCGACTTTCTGCATTGCATTAGTCATCGATGCTGCAGCAAATACTGTAATTTCAGCGGCACATACTGATGTAGTAATTAATCCTAAACTTAATGCGATTAATCCAATTTTAAAAGTTACTTGCGGTTTTAAGTTCATAACGATCCTCTCAATATGATATGATAAGGTAAATTTTGATATATAATAAATTATATAACGTTTGTCTAATAAAATTCTAGTGGAATTTTTTGAAAGGATTTAGAGGAAAAAGTGTATGCTAACGCCAGAAATTTTATTAACAATTAAACTAAATGGTATTCTTTTTGCTGATCCTAGACGGATAGAATTATTAAGGCAAATCAAAAACTGCCATTCAATCAATCAAGCTGCTAAGCTGGCTAACGTAAGCTATAAAACAGCTTGGGATAATATTGATGCAATGACTAAAGTCAGTCCACAACCTTTGCTAGAACGTAGCATAGGTGGAAAAAATGGGGGAGGTACTCAGTTAACTGTCTATGCAGAACGCCTTTTGCAACTGTATGAATTAACCACCCAACTACAAGAAAAAGCATTCGCAATTCTACATGATCAAAATATTCCTTTAGATAATTTACTGGTTGCAACCGCTCATTCGTCATTACAAAGCAGTGCTAGAAATCAATTTTTTGGTGAAGTAATTAGCTACCAACAACAAGGTATACAAACTCTAGTCAAGATTCATATTGAAGGATTAGAACAAGCAATAACTGCCTCAATTACGGCTCAAAGTTATCAACGTTTGAAATTACATCAAGGAAAAGAAGTAATGTTAATGGTCAAAGCACCTTGGGTTAAATTATTCCCTTTAGAATCTCTCACCAATAAACAAAAACTAAATTATTTTATTGGAACTGTTATCTCAACCACACAAAATCAAGCTCATCAAGAAGTTGTCGTTCAATTAGGTGAAAATTTAAGTTGTTGTGCAACAACAGAACATACTTTCACTTCTGGCGACAAAGTGCATTTACACATTGATCCTGAACAAATTATTCTTTCAACACTTTATTAAAAACACTCAATATATTGATTGCGATCTGCTAATAGATCGCTTTGCAAAAATTATTTCGCTAATTTAATTAATTGAGTAGCCAAAATATCCGCTGTTTTTTGATAGCCTTTCAAAGTAAAATGAACGCCATCTTGTCGAGCTAAACCTTGCTTGATCCATTTCTTCATACTGCATTTTCCTCCCATTGCAGCCTGCCACGACCAATACAGTAGCTTTTGCTCTTTGGCTAAACGTTTTTGCATCTGCTGAATACGGTCTAAAGAAACCGTTCTCACACCACAACGCTGACGGCTACTCTGTGTCTTTTGTAAGGTTTCAGGTGCAGAAATCACTAAAATACCAGCATTAGGTAACGTTTGACGAATTTCCTTTATTAACTCTCGCCACGCTTTTTCTGTATTCGTCAAATCTAAATTCTGATTTAAACTTTCATTCGTCCCATAAGCTAAAATAATAAGATCCGCTTGTGTTTGTGCTAGATCCTCTGTCCAATTTTCTCGCCATTTCTTAAATTCTGTCAACTGCGAGCCATTAATTCCCATTGCGGATAACACGATGCCAGATGATTGATTTTCAATATTGATACTGCCAAATTGCCATAAATTCCCTTCGTTACTACTATAAGTAACGGGTAATTTTCCTTCAACTTGGATATATTGCCAATTCCCACTCTGTTCAGGCTTAATCTTAAATTTACTGCCTTTCCCATCAATAATAGAAAGTGGTTGTTGGACTAATAATGGACGAAGACTAAAAGTAATCTGCTTTAACTGATTATCTTCTTTTGTCGGACTAATAGTAACCGAATAATGATTATCTTGGTTCCCAGATAACGCTGTTATACCACCTAGTGGAAATTCTACTTGGTCTTTATCTCTTAAGCTGGTTAAACTTATCGCTTGATTATCACTATATTTAACACGTTCTAATACCTGCCCTCGTACTCGATTTGGGTAGATCCAACCAATCCCAGCATCACCCCAATGCTGTTGCAGTTTCCTACGCAGTTCACCACTAAAAAAATCACTTGCCGTATGCGAATCCCCTAACTGTAAAATACGGAATTTAACCGCTTTTCCCTGATTTAATTGTTGTAATTTTTTTAACCAAGGTTGATTTACCGAGTGATTATAATTTATCAAACGTGGGGTTTCTGTTGATTCCGCTATGCTACAAGCAGATAACAAAATGATTCCTAATAGCACTAGTAAAGATTTTTTCATTACACCTTATCTTCTCTTTTATTTTTAAATAGATCTTATATTCATAGATAATGAATATATTGCAAAATATAATCTGCCACATACCTTCCACCCGCAAGAGTAAAATGAATACCATCTTTTGTTCTTACACGGATATTCTTCTGATCAACAGATAAGGTATCGATAAAATGATCTTCTCCACCACTCAAATACCGTTCAAGTGGAATCCAAACACCATACGCTTTGATTTCATCTGCATATAATTGGTTCAAATAACGAGTTTGTTGGTTCAATTTATTTTTCCGGATAAACGGCACTTCAATCCAAATTAACTGTACTTGATGCTGTTTTGCTGAATGAACAATTTGTTGGATACGTTGACGATAAACCTTTTCCCACATTGGGCTTTTAAATTTTAAATAAGCCCCTCTCCGATTTTCTGGGTTAGGCATATCCCAAGGATCATTCGCACCTAACATCACAATTAATAATTTAATTTTAGGATCTTGCTCTAAGGCTTGCTCAATTGTCTCAGGCCAATTAAAAAAATGAGGATAGGATAAGCCTGTACTTTGCTTACTTAAATTAATCGAATTAATCCCAAATTTTTTCTTTAGCAATTTTTGTAATTGTGGGGCTAAGCCTTGCATTAGAGAATCGCCCGCAAACAAAACTTTATTCCCATTCTGTAACGCCGTATATGGTGTTTTAACAGTCTTTTCTGCATCTAAATTTTCTACGGTTTGTTTTAACTGCAACTTATTTTTTTCCAGCATTTTACTATCTAGTTGCTCAGCCATAGGCGATGAAGCAACAAAATTTACACCATTTTGCTGATTCTTCTGTACCGCTATAAAAGACTTCTTAGAGGCTTTCGTTTCACCTTCTTTAATCAATACTGCTTGACCTTTTTCAACCTCTTTATAGAAAGTAAGCTCACCCTGATTGTTTTCTAATTCGCTCTTTTCAATTTCACTAGTTTCTATACCTTGTTCTAAAGTTTCTCCCTGAGATGCTAGATCCTGAGATAACGAAGAAGATTCATTTTGATCAATTAAATAACCATCTTCATTCGCTAACCAAGCAATGAGATCTTTGGATTGTTGATTAACTTTCTGTTGTAATTCAGCACCTGCTCGCCACCAACTAAAACGTTCAAGGGTAACTAATGGGCTATCTTGATGATAGGTCTGTTGCCAATAAAAATTAATTGATTGCTGACTAAACCAAACCAACACCAGCATAATACTGATTAACACTAAATAAAATTTGTGCCAACCTAGATGTTGAAGTTGTAGCTTTGAGTTATTCTTAGAAATTTGCATAGATAAACCCCGGAATGCCAGAAGGTGCAAGGACAATAATTAACATCATGATTAATGTAATCGGCACAAACCACAACCAATAAGGTAAATTCTCTAAAAGCCTCACAAAAGCCTCAAAACCACGTACAAACAATGGGTAAACAATTAATGTAAATATAAATAATCCTAATACCAGCCAATTCTGCAGATTACTCTGCAGAGAAAAATTCTGCCAAAGTGCAGTAAACATTAAATTAGCATCAGATAAACTTGATGTACGGAAGACAACGAAACTAAAGACTACAAAATGGATTGTAACAATAATACCTAACACTTTCCCTAAAGGTGTTATCACTAATCTTTCACGTCCAAAAAAATGATCTGTTATATTCAAAATAACTAATGCAATTCCGTGCAATCCTCCCCATAACAAAAAATTCCACCCAGAACCATGCCAAATTCCTGATAATAACATTGCAATTACTAAGTTTACTTGTGTTCTCCCCCAACCATTTCGGCTTCCACCTAAAGGGATATAGATATAATCTCGAATCCAAGTTGATAATGTAATATGCCAGCGATTCCAAAAATCTCGAATATTAAAAGCTCTCAGTGGCATATTAAAATTCTTAGGTAAATCAAAACCTAATAACATTGCTATACCAATTACTAAATCTGTATAACCTGAAAAATCCAAAAAGAGTTGGGCGGTATAGCCATACATTGCATTTAATACCTCAATACCTTGATATTGCAATGGATTTTCAAAAACAGGATCGACAAATTGTTCTCCTAAAGTCCCACTTAACCACCACTTTTTCGCTATTCCTAATAATACTAAACTGATCGCTAAAGCGGGGCGAATAATCTGTCTAGGCACCACTGTTTTTAATTGAACCGCCATACCTTGATGTTCACCATAAATACTTTTCATTTTTCCTACACGAGCAATAGGCCCTGAGGTAATTGTCGGAAAAAAACTAAAATGCAACAACGTCTCAAACATTGTCAGTTTTATATTTTCACCACGATATAACTCAACTAAGTAAGCAATGGCTTGAAAGGTATAATAAGAAACTCCTAAAGGAAGAACGATATCAATAACTTGTTGCCCAAACCAATTTTGTAACTGAGGGCGAAAAAAATCAAAATACTTAAAAACACCTAAATTCAACAAGGTGATAACGATCGCAGTAATAAAATAACCTTTTTTCCAACCTATTCTTTGTTCATTTGAAATTCGTTGTGCAAACCAATTAATAATAATTGCAAAGCTAAAGACGGTAACTAAAAACCAAGGATTCAACTGCCACAACCAATAACCACTTGCTAACAATAATAAAAAATTCTGACATTTAGGTGAAAAACGACACAACCAATACAAAGGAAAAAAGATAATAAAAAAAAGAGTAAATTCAATCGATAAAAACGGCATATCTGTATCACCTATTCAGATAAAACTCGGTAAAAAAATTGTGATAAACTATAACAAAAAGGCAATAAGAAAGATAAAAATTTTTATTAATTTAAACCAAACCTAGCATAAACTGTATTTAATTTAAGCATCTATCTTTTTTTTACGAAAAAACATTTGAAATCAATTCAAAAATCATTATACTTCGCAACACAAATTCAGTGCTTAATGCGACCGTAGCTCAGTTGGTTAGAGCACCACCTTGACATGGTGGGGGTCGGTGGTTCGAGTCCACTCGGTCGCACCATTCAGCTAAAAATCCCCAAATTCACCTACTAAGATCCAAATCAACCTTTTAAGATATTTTATTGAAATTAAAGGCTTTTTTATCAAATTTACTTCAAAATAACTCTCTTTTTATCGTCATTTTACAGCCTCATTAGATCTACTATAAGATTAGATCACACCTAAATTACACCTTAAATTACACCTCAAATAGGGAAAAATTTATGGCAACATTTATAAAAACAAAAACATCTTGGAAAGCACAGATCAGAAAAAAAGGGATATCAAAATCGAAAAACTTCCGCACAAAAGCAGAAGCACAAAACTGGGCATACAAACTAGAAATGGAAATAGAAAGCGGAAAATATGATGCTATACCGAATTTGCCGTTTTCTCATCTGATTGAAAAATACTTAAGAGAAATAACACCAACTAAGCGAAGTGCAAGACATGAAACATTAAGATTATATCGTTTGCAAGAAATGCCAATTGGAAAAGTTTCGCTAAGAGAACTGACTGATGATCATTTTAGACAATGGCGAGATGCTAGATTGAAAGAAGTCAGCTCTGCAAGTGTAAGAAGAGAATGGTCAACTATCAGCAATATGCTTAATATTGCAGTCACGGAATGGAAACTCTTAAAAGAAAACCCACTTAAAACAGTGAAAAAGCCAGAGCCCCCTAAACCTCGGACACGCAGATATAGTCAGGAAGAGATAGATGCCCTAATTTATAGTTCTGGTTACAACATTAACGAACCACCAGAAACGTCAACCGCCAGAGTCGGTGCGGCAATATTATTTGCAATAGAAACCGCTATGCGAGCTGGTGAAATAGTCAATCTAACGTGGGACAACGTCTATTTTGATGACCGCATAGCTCATCTACCAAAAACTAAAAATGGTTGGCCAAGAGACGTGCCTTTATCTACTAACGCACTAAAAATTCTCAACCATTTAAAACAAATAGAGAATGGCAACAGTGTATTTCAGCTAACTTCACAAAATCTTGATGCTCTATTTAGAAAGTTAAAGAAACGCACAATGTTAGAAAACTTGCATTTTCACGACACAAGACGAGAAGCATTAACTCGATTAGCAGAAAAAGTTGATGTAATGACTCTAGCAAAAATATCGGGTCACAGAGATTTGTCTATTTTACAGAATACATATTACGCCCCAGATATGAAAAAAGTCGCAAATCTATTAGACTAAAAAAACAAAACCCCCGCATTCAGTGGGGGTGATTTAAATAATATTTTATAAATTTAACACAAAATTCTATCTGCTTTTTTCTTTTTTCGTTTTAATACAACAAAATCAACGACTTCCCCAGCAATCCATCTGTTACAGGTTTTTCCTCCTGTTCTACCATTAAATTCTACAGGGTTGGGAAACTGTGGATCAGAAATAATTGAACGTTTCGTATGTTCATACGAATAACCGATAAAGTCAGCAATCTCTTGAGCACTGACTAATTCCATACTCCCTTTAGAAAACTTACTGGCTTTTTCTTTTAGCAATATTTCAACAGAACATAATTTATCAAACAACACTTGATTAGTAATTTCCATAAAATCCCCCGTTAATCACAACTATTTTCAAACCATAATTGGTCAAATTTATCAATAATCAAAACTCGGCCATCACTGACTGTTACTTTTCGATGTTTATCTAAGCATTGCATTTCATCTACGCTTAATTTCACACCGCTATTTCTTAGCCATTTTGATTTTTTACTCATAATATTAGCTAGCCAATCTGATATATTGAACAAAAAACCAACAATAGAGCTATCATCACACTCTTCTTTTTTCCAACCCTCCGTACAGTTATTGACAGAACTCCAAGCCGCACTTCGTGCGGATAAGTTAGCCTCGCTCCGCTCGTTTTTATTTTTAGCTAATAACAAACTGGCTTTTTTCACAATCCGCCATTGTTTTAGTCGAGTAAAAATTGTTTTAATTTCTACTTTTTTCTGATTAAAAAAACCAATAATCTTGCGACTGATTTCACCGTATTTATTCGGTTCTCTATCTTCATACGCTGTGCGAGCGACTAACTCTTTGCGTTTCACAAATGGACCACCTTGTAATAAAGTGTATTCTTTCCAATCACCTCGATCTGCAGCTTCAACTAACGCTGTCAACGCCTCATCATTTTTCACTTTCTCCCCGTGTTTTCTACGTAATTCACGCCATACCGTAACGGGCGAACCACCGATTTGGTGAAATTGGTGAATACGCCATTTTGCCGCCCAAGCCGAGACATTCTTAGCTATATCTTTCAGCTTTTCGCCTGTTTCCTCATCAATATCATCATCACACGCATAGCCATCAATATTTTTTGAGATATATTTCGCAATGTAGCCTGTTGCAGATCCCTTTTCCCAATCAATCGGTTTAGCGGTAAAACGATGCTCTTGTGCTCCAGCTTCATCGCCATCTTCAGCTAACGCATAACGAGAAAAAACCTCTCTCACGGTTTCAACGTGCTGAGGTTGCATAAATAAAAGCAAATGCCAATGCGGTGTTCCATCGTGATGTGGTTCAACAACTCGAAAGCCAAAAACTTTAATTTTTCTACGATCTAAACTAGAACGAATTTTTGCCCAGACAGAACACAAATATTTCTGAGTATCTTTAGGACTGCTAAAATTCCATTTTTTAACAAAGCCCCCTTTACTATGAATAGCGTGATAGCAACTTGGTGCGGTCAACGTATAAAACTCCCCAGCATACTCAAGTTCCTTTGCCACTTCTTCAAACCCTCTCATACGTACCATTAACTCTGCACGTCTAATCGCTGGATTAGACACAGTCGCATAGTACATATCTTGTAAATCAACAACTTCGTCTTCATCATCTTGATTAATCAAAGACATCTGCTTAACAAACTCTTTCGTCCGTTTTTTAGCTGATCGCCATTCTGCCACTGCCTCGTGGCTCGCATAAGGTGATGCTGACTTTTGCACTTGTCCAACTGCAATTTTCAAATGTTCACGAATAAATGAACGAGCTTTTAACAACTCATTTGTCCACCATTTCTCGCATAACATCTTATTCATTGCTATGTCCATTTTCTCGGGGGTTAAACATCCTTTTCTAAAAGCTTTGTAATAAAGCGGCTCAACCCCTTTTAGTTTTGTTAAGTATGCTAATTTTTGATAAAGCCCCTTCATTACTTGATTAATTTCATCTTCTGTTTTCACTCCACGTTTAAGCACTGTTTCTTGAAATTCAAAAAATACATTATTCATTTCAACTGCTGTTTCTCTCGCAAAGTCTGCAAGCTCGTGATCAGAAAATTCATCTAATCCAATAACTTTATTTAAATGTTTCTCGCCTTTTCCTGAATCTGCAATAATCACCTTGCCTTTTGGCAAATTAATTAATTTGCTGATCGGGTATCGTTCCATCACGGCATCAATGCGAGATAACACCCCTTTTTCCATGGTTTGGCGTAACCAACTATTTGCTGAAAAACGCCCTTTATTTTTAAATAAACGGCTATAACGCTTAACAAAATAGCCAGCTAAATAATCAGGAACACCGCAAAAATACTCATTCGCAAAGTCAAAATCTTCTCTCGGGACGTTATAGAACAAGTCCAACTGGCTCATTGAAAGCCCTGTTGGAGCGGGTTTTTCACAGACGACATAGTCTGAATGCTGTAAAAATGGCTTAGTTGCCATTTTTTTAGCGATTGCCGCATCTCTTTCTTGTTCCCAGCCCATCAACGCTTACCTTATTTGTTTAACTGCTCTAAATAATCAGCGTGTTGTAAAAACCAGTTTTTACAACGATCACAAGTTGAAGATACGATGTTTAGCATTTCTTCAACGGTTAATACTTCACTTTTCTCTACAATCTGATATGCCAAAAGCCCCTCTAATGCTTTTGAAAACGAATCAAAACTACCGATTTTTTCAATAACTTTATCTTCATTCACTTCAAATACAGAAAAGTGATTATTCTCTTGAGTGAATAAAATTTCTTGACCATTACTTAGTACGAGATACATCAGCTACCCCCTTGAAATAACAAAACTGTTTTAAAAAAATTTCTGGTTGATGAATGACTTTGTCTAACAACACACAATAATTAAATGCAGTTAAAAGCTTATGCCAGATGACTTCTTTAATATCTCGATCAGAAAATTCACCATACAGGACATACCAATCGAAATAATTTTGCTGCCATTTGCTCAACTGCTTTTGCAACAATGCTTGATTAATCCGCATAATTGACCTCGTCATCAATATTCAAAAAATCACGCTCACACACTTTTAAACAAAACGCTTTACTGATGTGCTTCATCATTCTGACCGCTCTTCCAATCTTACGTTTCTCAATATCGTTGTACTCTCGCAAATGCCGCTTAAACTCAACTTCAGCCACTCTTGCTAATGCTTTACGACTGTTCAAATCTAAATTTTCAAACTGCCGCTCTGCTTGAAATTTTGATTTGTTCAAACAATGGGCGATATACGCCCAAATGTTCTGACCGTTTATGCCTTCAACTTTTTCAACTTTAAAATCATTTTTCATAATGCTTTTATCCTTGACAGTTCAATTTCCAATTCAGCTAAGAGTTCCCCAACTCAACACTAAATCTAAACTTCACTCTATAAATATCGCTGTTATCACAGCCACTCACACCGAAACGCTACCCCCTTTTCTTTTACTAATGCCAAAAACTATTTCAACTTATTAAATAGCCAGCCAAGAAAACTGCCTTTTACTTTTCTGTCATCAACTCGTTCACGTGCTTCTAAGCAATCAATCCGTTCTTTCAAATTGTCTAACGACAAATTAACTGTTTGATTCAGCTCAAACAGTTTATTGTTGGCACGGATTAAAGCGTCAACTTGACGACTTAACAGCTCAACTTTCTTTGATAATTGATAAATATTTACCCGTTTTTTATCTCCCTCAAATCGGGTGTAATACGTCTTTTTTTGTTTACTCATTGTTCAATCTCCTATTTTTAGGTTGCAAAAAACCCTCAGCAAAATTTTCATAAAATGAAAAAATCTGCCGAAGCTCGGTTAATAAAAGGTTTAACTAATTACTAAGTTTTAGAGTTGTCTTCGTTCTGAAAGAAATCCTGTTGATTGAGATCAACTTGAATTAAAGGCTTATTAATTGATAACGCTTCTTGACGTTCGTTATAAATTGGTGTTTCAAGTTTCAATACTTCTGCTAAAACGTGATTGCGAGAACCGCAGTTATTACAAATCAACATCACATTAATGGTTCGCAAACTCACTTTTTGTGATGTTCTGACTCGTAAATTACTACTCCCGCAATTCAAACACCGCATATCAATATTTGCCATTCTTACCGTCCTGTTTAATTTTGCAGATCACTTTTATTTAATTCAGAAAGCAGCTCATCTGCAGTTATTTTTCCGTTTGTTGCATTGACTATTCGTTGAATGTATTTAGCTCTAATACCTCCACCGTTTAGCCATTTACATACTGTTTGTTGTGAAACACCACAGTAATTAGCTAGTGCAGTTTGTGAACCGCATATTTTTATTGCTTTTGAAATAGATTCTTTCATAACACCCTTTGTTGTAATTAATTAACTTTAATTGTGATAATACAACTTTAATTGTTGAAGTCAACAATTTTTTTTCAGTTGATATAACCTAACTTTAGTTGTAATTTATGAAAAAAAGGAGTTTTTATGCCTAATTTATCTACACGCTTACAGAAATTATTGTTAAAAAAAAATGTTTCACAGTCGTGGCTCGCTCAAAAAGTTAATGTTTCTCAACAATCAATCCAAAAAATACTTACAGGTGAAACTCGTAATCCTAAGTATATTTTGGAAATTGCTGCAGCATTAGACGTGGATCCAAACTGGCTTAAAACGGGGGAAGGTGATATACCCAATTTTGCAAATAGCTACGAAACTCAAGCAGAAATTCAGGATAAAGCTATTAAAATAGACTTGCTTGATATTTCAGCAAGTGCAGGAAACGGTACTTTCGTTTCAAGTGATGTTATTGAAGTTGTTTCATCAATTGAATATACACAGGATTTTTTTACAAAAACATTTCACAAGAAAGAAGCCCAAAATATTAAGCTTATTAATGTAAAAGGCGACTCGATGAGCCCAACACTTGAATGCGGGGATCTGATTTTTGTAGATATTTCTATTCAAAAGTATGACGGCGATGGCATTTATATTTTTAGCTATGGTGAAACGCTCTTTGTGAAACGGTTACAAATGGCGGGCGATAAGTTATTTGTCTTATCAGACAATAAATCGTATGAAAAATGGGATATTACCGAAAAAAACTTTTATAAGTTTAGAGTCCAAGGGAAAGTTTTGATAGGGCAATCTCAACAGTTGCAGCGGTTTGGTTAGTTATAATCAATAACTTTTTAAGAGGTTGTCATGAAATCATTTTGTAGATCTTGTGTTTTATTCTTTATAGCTAACATTACTGTTATATTTGTAGCCCTTTTTATAGATTATTTATTTGGGCAAGAAGCAGGTGCATTAACAGCAGGTATCGGCTTACTTTTACTGTGGATATATTTTTTATATTTAATTATTCGATTCTTAAAAAGACTGTGTAACCTAAAAAAATCATATAAATCTAAATCACATCAAATAGAACAACTAGAAAAACAAACTTCTTGCGTTATAAAGAAAGAACCACACGTTTCTAACCAGAGATCAACACAAAAGCAAAACCGACTTTCTCCGTCATCAATGAAAAAAAGAAAGATATTATCAAGTTTTTATATGAAGATTACCACGGAAATCTTACGAATAGGAAAGTTGAAGTAAGAAGTGTGAGTGGACAAAAATTTGATGCATGGTGCTATTCAAGAAAAGCAATCAGAACATTTAAAATTGATAATATTATCGGCTTAGTTGATGTTAATGGCGAAAGTATGTTAATTGAAACTTATCTTGAGTCAAAAGGATTCCTGAAGAAAAAGCCAACAAGCAAAAAACAGATACAATCTGGTAATTCTCAATTAGAAGTATGTTTTACGGGTTTCAAAAAATCAGATAAACAACGATTAGAAGCTGTTGCTAAAGAAAATAATTTTTTTATTAGAACAACTGTTACTAAAAATCTTAACTTTCTTATAACAGGTGAAAATGCTGGTCCAACTAAAATAACTCAAGCCCAAAATAATGGTGTAGTTATTTTAGATGAAAATGGTTTTTTAAACATGATTGAAACAGGCGAACTTATTGAAAGTCATAAAATTTATTAAACTAATAATTATTAGTTCATCATAGCCCCCTTAATTCAAACTCTACCCCACAGCTATACCCACTCTCACTTAGTGAGTGGGTTACTTTGGTAATAATCCATTTTGTATCATCAATCTCTGTTTTAAAACCTGTTACTTTAGCGGGTAACTCGGGGATAAGCTCAGGATTGCCTTTTGCAAGAGTTAATGAAAATGTAGCTACACCTCGTTTTAATTTATCAAAAGCTGCTTTTGCTGCAGTGATCGCTTTTGCTCGATATTTAAAAACGTGGCTTAAAGTCTTTATTTGATTAGTATCTGTTGTGACAGGTTTAGTTTGAATTAAATTATTATGCTTTTGCTTACTTTCTTCTCCATCTTTTTTTATTTTGTTTTTTCGTTCAATTTTACTGTTTTCATCAATGATCACTTCCCCTTTTTTGCCGTTATCTTGATTATGCCAATAGGCTCGCACCGCTTTATAATTCTCACTTTCAGCAAGAGAAAATCTGAAACTATCCCCCACTGATCGGCTAATTTCAACTTCGGGTAAAGGTTTACCGCTCGCTGTTTTCATCTCTCCTGCTTTGATAAACATTAAACAACCATTTTTTACAGTTGATATTGCATCATAATCTTGTGCTAATCGGCTTAATAAATTAATGGTACTTTCGTTTTGCTGATCAAGATGCTCAATCTGTTGACTACCTAAGTTTTTATCTACTAAGGGTTTGAGTTTATTTTCTTCCGCTAATTGCTTAATTAAATCAGCTATCTTAATTTTGTGAAAAGAACGTTCCTGTTTTGTCGTTAAAGAACCAAATAAATCAGCACTTCTCGCCCGAATAGTCAGAGTATCGGGCGAACCGCTATATTCTAGTTCATCAACTTTATATTCTCCTTTTTCAACTAATCCTGTCGTTTTCCAACCCAATTCTAATTTGATAATTGCTCCACGACTTGGAAATGCGAGTTGATTGTCGTGATCACTTAGCGTTAGCTCAAGCATATCTGCTTCAAACCCTCGATTATCAGTTAAGCTTAAACTAATTAATCGTTCGCTCAGTATCTGAGTAATATCATTTGTACCGTTATTACTAGTTACTATTACTTTAAATAAAGGTGTATCGTGATTTAATCGTTGATCAATCGTTTTATTAATATTACTTAATAAGTCCATTAATCGTTTCCCCAACATTATTTGCTACACTACTAACCGCATCACCAACACTACTCGCTACATTTCCTACAGTTTCACCAATACCATTAGCAACACTACCTATAGCTCCTGTAATACTGCTACCAATTTCGCCAACAGCTCCACTAACTTTATCAACTAAGCCGCCTGTTACTTCATTCAATCCACCTGTTACTTTATCGGCTAATTCCAGTAACATTGGGTCATCAGTGCGTTTAAGTTGTACAGTAAAATCAATAGCTCTTGGAGAACCATCACCAAATAATTCTGTGCGAGTTTCGCTAATTTTTTCAATCACAAAAAAGCCAATTAATTCAGAATTTCCCATTAAAAGAGGGTAACTTCCGCCTTTATCTGCCATTAGTTCTAGCATAGCTAAACTTAGCCGTCCGCCTGTAATTTCAGGCATTAACCGCCCACTTAAGGTTATACTTTCGCTCTCTTTACCCAAAAACTGACTTTGTGGCATTTTGCCTACTACGCTATTTGTTGGGTGTCGCCAACTGCTATCTCGTTGTAAACTTTGAAAAGGTAACGTGCTACGCATAAACACAAACATTCCTAAAGTACATAATGCGGTATTCTGAAACATCTCTTTTCCCCTATAAAAAAGGGACGTGTAACGCCCCTATTTCTTATTCATCAACTTGATTGCGTTCTCTGGCTTTTTCTCGCCACATCATTAATTCGTTCAAGTCCATTTGCTCAAAAGCTTGCGGTGTCCAATGAAAAACTGTTGCAATATCTGCAATCGCATCTTCAACTGTCGCAGGAATTAATAGCGGGGCTAAGCTGTCATCACTTCTTCCCTCTGTTCTGTTTTGACGAAAAAACCGATAGTTGCTGTCGCTAATTCGGTGAAATCTGCTATATCTAATTGTTGAATTTCAGTTTTATGCAACATAGGATAAGTAATCCGTGGTAATAGCGTAGTTAATGTATCTACATCTGCATTTAATACGTTGATCATATTTAAGCCCTTCAAACTTAAAACAGTTGGCTTACTCACTTCAACTTCACTAAATTCAGCTTCACCTCTTTTGAGGGTTGACGATAGTTTAATTACTTTTTTATTTAAATCTTTTTCTACTTTTGCCATTGTGTTTTCCTTGGAGTTCTAATTTAATTGAAAAAGGGGTATTGCCCCTTAGGGAATAAGTTATAAACCGATTGCTTTGCGGTGTTCACTCAATCTGTCTTTACCATCAACAACAAAAATACTGTTTAACATATCAATCTCAACAACATCTTTGCCGTTT
This sequence comes from Mergibacter septicus, assembly GCF_003265225.1. NCBI lineage: Bacteria > Pseudomonadati > Pseudomonadota > Gammaproteobacteria > Pasteurellales > Pasteurellaceae > Mergibacter > Mergibacter septicus. Next base: position 1,097,028 of record NZ_CP022013.1, read on the forward strand.
TCAATCAGTTTGTAATACGTTAAAGGGACTTTAAACGTTTGCTCAGTATCGTCACCCGCTTTGCTATTACCGTTATCAATTTCAGTAAAGCGACCTCGCATTACAATCTCAATTGAAGTAACTTGATTAGTATTATCTTCTTCGTATGCCCCCATAAAACGCAGTGGCATTCCATCAATACTGGCTCCAAAGCCTTTGATCAATTCAGTCATATATCCGCCCATTTTAAATTCACATTCGAGCTTTTCTAATCCCAGATTAATATCGACTGCACCAATCATACCGCCTGAGCGAAACTCTTCGACTTTCATCGCCAATTTTGGCGTTGTAACTTCTGTAACTTGCCCGATATAGCGATTGCCGTCCGCAATAAAATTCATCAGTTTTAATTTTCGAGGTAGTGCCACGTTTTACTCCTTAACTTGCCACTTTATCAGCAAAGTCAACTAAATATTGGTCGGTGATGCGTTGATTAAAGCCTAATTGTTCAAGCGGAGGAACGGGACCATAGTCATAATCAATTAGTAACTTACCATCTTGTAAGCTTTCTTTACCGTTTAACTCTTTCGAAAGCCAAGCTTTACCGCCCATTAGCATTCCTTTAGTAGTTAAGTCTCGCCATTTTGCATTGATCCCTTCGATAATATCTTTAATCAACGTTACCGAAACATCTTTATCAACTGCCCAATCAAAAGAAGCAGCAATCGTATCTTTTAACACTTGAGCAGTACGAGTATAAACTTCAAACTTAAACGCTGGATCATCTGCACAAGTGCGTAACCCCCAGAAACGAAAGCCGTTATAATTGACACAGCAGGTAATACCCTTTTCATTGAGATAATTCACGTCAGTTGAACTGTCATTAATATCAAAATAAATTTCTTTCGTTACACCACTTACACCGTTGATACCCTTATTAGAAATGGAGGTATGCCAGCCAAATTCTTTATCTTGATAAGCTCGAATTGCACAAGCTCGCACTACCGCATAATCTGTTTCAACTTTACTCGTATTCGGATTGAAAGAAAGAAAATCGCCAAAAATCAACATAACTTCCCGTTGTGAGAAATTGCTTTTATATGTAACAGCTTGTTCTTTCGTATTACAGCCATAACAAGATAAATAAGCAAAAGCATTCAACTTAGCAGCAAGAGCTGCTAACTCAACTGCAACTTCTTTAGTATCATGTTTGGGTACGCATAAAATGCGAGGTTTAATGCCGAAATTAACACTAGCGGTCAACAACGCTTTCATTCCAGTGTAAGCCCCGTTTTCATCGACTGTACCAATGATATTCGTATTCATCTCGCTTTTGTATTCGTCTGCTTCGCTCGTTTCATCGTGCGTTGACTCAGCAACTCGGACCACTATCACTTTGCAATTAACAATATCAGCAATCCCATCGAGGGTACGAGATAACGTTCCTTTTTTACCTGCTTTTGCAATATAAGCTTGTGGGTTCGTGAGTAGAACTGCTTTATTCAGCGGAAAAGTTGTTGCATCGGCATCGTTAGCTGTACACACTACGCCGATCACTGCTGTTGAAATTGTAGCAAGTGAACGAACAATATTCGTTATTTCATTCACTCGCACGCCATGTAAGTATTCTTCTGACATAATCGCCCCTTTGTCTATAAACTAAGGCGATTGTCTTAAATGACTAATTGAAATGCACTCAATAGCTTTTGTGGAAGTGGGGTTCACTCAATAAAAAATCAGTTGAAATATTTGGTTTACTTTTCGTTAGCAAAGGAAAATAAGTAATAAAAAGCACCTTAATGTATAAATTAAGGTGCTTTTATTTATTAAAACCTATTTAGGTTAAATTTTATGATACTCCAAGAGAAAACCGCCAAAAGGGCGTTTTTTAAATTAGCTACGAATCCCTAGCATTTCAAAATTTTGGCTAGTTTTAGACATATTTGTCTTAAGCATTTCTGTACTTTTATCATTTGACACGAAGTATTTTTTAAATTTTCATTGGCTAATAATAAATTTTTGTTCTGAATACATTCCTGTACTTTTATCATTTGACACAGCATATTTTTTAAATTTTCATTGGCTAATAATAAAATCTCGTTATGAATATTTAGAACAATATCTTCATCGTCCCGAATGTTTTTTTGAGTATATCTCTTTGCTAAGTTTAAGCTTAATCTTTCCATAAAATATTGAAGATCTAATAAATCTAATAAATCTAATAAATCTAGATCATATAATGATTTTATATCGTCTTTTAGCTTAGACATAATTTGTGAATCTTCTTTGAATTCGAGTAGTATGTTCAAATATTTACTCAAAGAGGAATAACAAGACTTAAAATCACTATTTTTACTAATAATATATATAGAGTTATAAATATCTTCTTGATTGTTTTTCCAAAATTCCAATAACTCATCTTCTGATTTGAGATTTTTCATTTTATCTTTCAGAATCTCATTTTGTCGATTATTTTCGAATTTACTTAACTTTTCCGCTAGTTTATTCGTATAGGGTATTATATTCTTTACTTTATCCTGATGTAACTCAGGAGAAAATTCAATATTTAGTTCGGTTGGTAATAACTCTTTTTTCATACTATCATTAGGATTCAAACTAACATGTAAAGGGTGAACATACACAACAAAATTTTCAAATTCATCAATATATTCACTAATTTTAACTGTATAAGTAAACACATTAAAATAAGATATTATTCCATATAGAACATTATTATCTTTAATAAATGCAATGGTATGTTCAACTTGACTTTCATCGTCCTTCAAAAATGAAGGATAATTTTCAAGCGATATTATATCCATACTAAATTTTATATCACTTAATAGAATTTCTTTGATTTTATCAAGTTTAATTTTTTCTAATGTTTCTCTATCGTAATGCGCAAGAAATGTTATTAACAAATATAATGTTGCTTTGAAAGAATCCTCTGTCCCAAAGGAAATGTCAATACTCAATGTACTCATATATTCTGATATATTTTCTCCTTTTAATGATATCATTTTCATATTATAATTTTTTTGAAATTTTTGCAGAAACTTATGCAAATCTTTATCAGAGGAGTATTCAATCCTCACTTCTTTGCCATCAAGTATTTCATCTATAGAGATATTATCCTCTATAGAAATAGATATATCCCCATTAGATTCTCTTTTATAAACTTTTCTAGTTTTTTTGTCTTTCAACTTTATTGGTTTAGGTTCTCCACGATCGGGGGTTACTCCAAATAAATTATTTATAGCACCTATTTTCGATTCTAATACATTAACATATAAACCTAAATCTGAATTATGCTGTTTACAATAGATTTTTTTATTTTTTAATCTGCCACCAAAAGAAGATGGAAAAACATGTTCAGCAGAAGTTTCATTACTATCACAGAAAATACAATATTTTCCCATATAGACTCCAATTTATATTATTTAATACTATATTCCGTATAGATATTGCCAACCACGGAACCAACCGTTTATTAAAACGTTTTTTGATTATATTTAAAATATACTACAATTTTCCCTAAAAAAAACCTCTGATTAGAGGATTATTTGTTAGAACTTATAAACTAGATTATCTTCATATTTTCCAGAATAAAGGGCGGTCTTGGGTCTATGCAGGTCTGGTCTGCTTAGGCTGTTGTGATAAGTGTTCCTGCACTTATCACTTCACCGCTTTCTCTTATTGATGATCACTTCATACATTCCCCCTTATTTTTGTTGAAAATTGCCGCTAAATGATTAGGACTAAACCGCCAGCCGTGATTTGAATTAAAAATTACATTAAAGCACCACTCACTACAAAAAAAGCGGCTTTTTCTCTCTCTTAATCCAAAAACAACGCCGAGTGCACCGAAAATATCGTATTTTTTGCCTTTTGTTTTTTCAAAATAGCTTTTAATTTGTTCTTCAGTGATATTATCAAGCTGAATTAAATCCCACTTATCTTTGTTTATGTTAATCTGCTTCTTACGTACGCCGCCGTCCCTCGGTGATGATGAATAGCAATCATAAATAATCTCACGTTCATAGTGATAACCGTTTAAATACTCAACACGCTCAACGACTAACTCACAGTGTGAATAAATGCCTTTTGTGAAAAAGCGAATCAATCCATCTTTGATTCGTTCTATTTTTGAACTAGGTTTTCCTTTATATAAAGCTAAGTAGATTTTATTCATTTTCTACCGCCTTTAATTTCGCTTTTTCCTGTTCTAAGAACTCATCGTAAGTAGTAGTCCAGCCCGTTGAATAATCATATTCGAGAGGATTTTCTGCTGCTAGCATTGCTGTTTTATGCTTGATTGCATTAGCGTGATTTTGTTGAATAACACTCATAATCGCTGCCCACATTGAGATTAATTTTTGCTTGTTAATCGGTATCGTGTCGTTATCAGCACAAGTCCAATAAATTTCTTGCTCGCCAAATAAATCAAAACTTGACTTAATATTTGATAAATTACGCTGAGCTTTATCGTCTGTATCTATCCACTTATCAATTTGTTGAACATACACCCCACCCGCCGTTTTTTTATCTCTGAGTGCATTAATTTGATTGCGAATTGCGTTTTGCTGTTCCGCTTTTAACACTTCTCTATCAACTTCAAGTTTTACGACTTTTCCATTTTGATAAACCACTTGTGTGTCTAACAGTTGATTTTGCAATGTTTCATCAGCTTCTATATAAGAGAAATCCGAGTAATTTTGCTTTGCAAATTCAATTAACGCTTCTAGCGTATCAGCGTGAATTCCGACAACTAATGATGTAATGCGTTTCCCGCTTTCATCTAAAATAATTAAATAATTTTTATTCATAATTAAATACCTAAAGCTATGTAATATGTTGTTCCAGGATGAGATGATGCTGCAGATGTAAATCCATTGCTTGTTAAATTTCCTATGCGAGTATCTCTATTCCAAGCTGTTTTTGAATGCGAGACAATAAAACAACGAGTTGGAAAACTGATCGGAAATCTAATATCTGATTGATCACTAACTCCCCATTGCATGATCAGTCCATTTGGAAATTTACACCATCCACTTTGATTAATATTTTGAGTAAATTGCGGAATAATGCCTTGCAATCCTGTGATTTGCTCGACCGTATGAGTATGTTGCAAAGGAGCTTTATCAGCCCCTATTGTCTGCCAGCTGCCCCATCCATCTCTTGTTTTGTTTCTGCAATAATATGTTTTATCATCAAATGAAATATACTCTTGCATTACGCCATATGCCGAAGGCTTAACTATTAATGATCCTGCTTTGTTCACAGGATAATTTCTAGCAGTAGTTGCTTGTCTATTATACGGCTGTCCGTAGATTCCCGCTGTTGTTATATCATTGAGATTAGCAGTAGCTAAGTCATCTTGAACTTTAAAATTAGTGATCCCGTAACCTGCAAGCGTTGTTGCTGGCGATTGCTTGCTTTCTGCGAGAGTTTTAGCTTCTGTGGCTTTTTCATACGCAGTTTTAACTGCACGTGCTGTTGCGAGTTTATTTTGCGAATTGTCATTTACTTCAGAAGTCATTTCAGGCAGCGGTTTAAACACTGTCCAATTGCTGTGTGCAAACCCCTGATAGCCGTTTCTAACCCATATTTCAGCGTTTCTGTTTTCAGTATGAGGAATGTAAATATCAGCAAATCCCGTGTTTGTTTCCCCTGTTCTGATAGCGATTCCGCAGCCGTAATTGTGAGCATTTTGCATATCAGCTGGCTTGCTATACCCTGCAGAGCGATAAAATTGGGATTTCCCCCCAACGGGGATCGAATAAGGGCGTACATTACCTGAATAATCAGCATCTAAAACTCTACGTTCTCCTAAATCTTTTACTGCTTTAGGTGTAGCAGCTTTATCTTCAGCATCACTGTTTGTTTCATTTGAAAGCTGAACAATACCTTTTTGTTGAATGCTTGCATTGGGAATATCGTTTATTTTCTGTTCTATTTCTTCACTTAAATTCTGGTGTAAATTTTCAACATCTTCTCTTGTCGCAAATACTGTACTAGAGTCTATTTTTAGTTCTACGCTATCAGCTGATGCAACACTAATCACTACTCTTAATAATAATGATTGTCCGCTTCCCTCTCTTAATTCTGACTTAAAAGTCTCAGGATAATTACCAACAGCAATTAAATTATCTTCATTATCATAAATGCCAATTTCTCTAATATAAAACCCGCCGATATTTTCGGGTATACGCTGTTCAATAATAATCTGATTGAGATTATTAGGATTAACTCGAATTGATGTTACTTCTTCTCGTCTAATCTCATTAACTAATGATCGTTGGGTTCGATAAGGTTGTACAAATTGTCCATTTCCGTCACCAACTCCTAGTTTAGTGATTTGAATAGTACGTTGTTCATTAATCGCTTGAGCAAAAACTTGCTCACCTTTTACAGTTAATAAAGTATAAAACTGAGGCATATTGCTCCTTACTTTGGATAAATTGTAGTAATCGTGCCTGCCGTTGTGCTCGCAAATAAATTACACGCACAACTATTTGTTAAACTGATATTCAGCTCAGTTAAATGACGTGAAACTGGCTTAGTATTATTAATTAAGCGTGTCAGTTCTTTATTTAATGTTTCGCTTAAGCCCGTTTCTGGTACTTCAATACTTAATTTAAATGTACCCACTTGCCCTTGTGGTTCTTGATTGAACCATTCACTTAATTCAGTAATATAGCCAAATGGTTCTATTACTCGTTTTAATGCAGCAATCGTTCCCTTATATTTATGCACATAGAATGCTGTTTTGATCACTTCTCGTTTCTTTTCAACTCGCCAATTTTCTTCCCAATAATCAACTGAAAATGCCCACGCTAAAAAAGGCAATAGATTTTCTGGGCAAGTATCAGGGTTCCATAGTATTGAAAAATCAACGTGTAACTTTTCTGCCATTGCACAGATTTGTGCGGCACGATGTTCTAGTTGGCTTGATCCATTTGGTAGAAGTGAATTAGTCATCGCTTTCTCTTACTGTTAAATTGATCTGCGAACAAAAACCAGCTTGTTGCCCAGTGAGAACAATATTTTGGCTGGGTTCAGTAACTTCTACTCGTTGTACGCCCTCAACATGTAAAGCAGCGTGTATCGCTGAAATATTAATATCTTTACCAAGTCTAAGTTTTCGGTTGACAAATTCACTTAGTCTTCTTTCAGCTAAGTTTTTTATCGGTTCCGCTTCAGGAGCTTTGTAAGTATAAATTGTGGCAGTAATTTGATATTGATGAATTTCTGCAGATTGTACTGTTACTCTATCAGCAACAGGGCGAACGTTTTCATCATTTAAAGCATTGCGAACTTTATCAAGTAATTCACTGTTTGCTTGTCCGTTATTTAAATGAGAAAGTATTGTTACAGTTACATGACAGGGGGAAGGTGAAATAACATTAACGTCTGCAACTCGACCATCTGCAGATAAAGTATGATATTCGTAAGATGATTTTGCTCCTGCAGTTGAAATACTGTCAAATGCAAGCTGAGTACGATAACGTAATGCTTCATCACTTTCTAATATTTCAGGTAACGGCGGATTAGCTGTTTGATCACCATTTTGAATAACTAAGCGTTTTACATTGTAATTACCAGCAATATTATCTAAGTCAGCCCCTTTAGCGTGAGCAAGAGAGACGGCTAAAGCTCGGTTGTTAATTTGCTGACGTAAGATTAATTCACGATAAGCATTTTCTTGTAACAGTTTGACTATTGGCTCGCTTTCAAGGCTTAATCTTTGTTGCCAAGTGGATTGCTCTTCTTCTGGATATAAACGAATAAATGCAATTTTTCTCGCATTAAAAATTGCTTCAAAGGAAAGAGGTTCAATAAAATCGGGTTGTGGGATTTTACTTAAATCAATTAATGCACTCATTAGTTTAATCTCTGTTGATAGCTAAGTGGGCTATTGTTTGTATTCAATATGCCGTTTATCTCAGCAATAAGTTTTCCTTCGCCGTTAATCGCAACAACAAAACTGTTGATTTGTAATCTGGGTTCCCAGCGTTTTAATGCCATTACACTTGCACTTGAAATCTGTAATAACAAGGCGTGGTTTATTGGTCTATCTAATAAAAACGGCAGATAACTGCCATAATCTCGCCGCTGCAATCTTGAACCAATGGGGGTTAATAAAATATCTCTGATAGATTGGCGAATATGCTGTTGTTCATTTTCTATTTTGTGACCGTTTACATTGTTCATTGCGGTTGTCCTGTGTTACTTGAACCTCTTTCAACTCCATTATGTGTGTGTCCGATTAATGAAATACCATTACATGTAACATCTGAAGTTGAGTTAATCGTACCTTCTGCATTAATTCCCCCTTTTGCACTCATTCCGCTATCAGTTGATACACTTCCCATTAAATGACTGTTACCAAGCACTTTTAAATTTCCGCCAATTTTGCAATCTTGAGTACATTCAAATAATGGAGTAATGGCTTTCACATATTCACTAGCTGTTATCTCTGCAGTGCTAATGCCTGTTACGCTTAAAGCGTGGCTTTTTTGGTTGTATGTAATTCGTGCTTTATCTGCAAATTCAATAACGTGTTCATCAGGGTTTTGACTGGGTGCAGAATGGGTGAGATATAAACCAGTAATAGCAATTGCGGTAGTAACATCACCGCTCGGCGATAACAATAAACACGGCTCACCGACAGTCGGTGGCGACCACGTTTTGGTTGTCCCTGTTCTAAAAGTAGTAAATGGGAGCCAATCAGTAATAATTTTCCCTGTTTCCACCCGTACTAAAGCGTTGGAATAATCTACACTATGGATTAAACCTAGCTTAATCATACTTTCTATTCGTCTAATTAAATCTGCAATATTCATAACCGCATTTTGCTTTTTGCATTACAGCTTGTCTTTTCTTGGCGTGAGTGAAAAGCGGTTTAACAAAAGTGAAAGATAATAAAAAACCGCCATAAAGGCGGTTTTAGTTTATATAACAATAAGATTGTGGTGGAGTTCCTGATTGAACCACTTCAGAAATATGCTTCGGTTCTTGATATAATTCAAATGAATCAATTTCAAAAGCATATGCTAAACGACGATTTAAAAAATATTCATCAAAAAAGCTCTTCGTAATCCCTGAAAACTCTTTTGTTTTGTTCCAAAGAGACTCTGGTTCATATGTATGAGTCGCTTTTACCTTAAATTCGCCAATTACTTTACCTACAGGCATTGTAGAATAAACTACAACTGTCGTAATTCCTTTTCTTTTAGGTAAAGATTTTCTAAATTCAAACTTTTTTTCACCTGAAATTATTTTCTCTACAAATTCAGGCTTAATTGATAATAAAACTTTCATCAGCTTGAGATAACCTTAATATAGACTTAAATACATTATCAGAGATTGGCTCTAATACTATTCTAGTGTCATATCTAATCATTAAATTCTTGGTAATCCTGTTTTAAGCTATCAAAAAGGTATCGTTTAAATCAATTTGATTAAATGATAGATATTTCAAATTATCCATATTTATTCTCCTGATCATAAAGCTCATAATTTCAATATAATATATTGATTATAAAAAACATTTTAAACAAGATCAAATGTAACCACCAAGTTTTGCAACTTTAAACTATTATTTTTTTAAATTCCTCAGACAGCAATACTTGCTTTGTAAACAAACTTTATCTTTCATTCCCTATCAAACAATCTACTCCGTCTTTGGGCTTCTTGTTGCCGTTGTAGTTTTTCAAGTTCCCTTTTTATTGTGTCAGCAAGTTGCTGGGGGTTTTGATTGCTGGCTTGAATATGAATGCTTATATTCATTGGAGTTGAGTTCGCTTGCGTATTTTGCTGAGTTTGACTAGCTAAAGGTGGACGAGTATCTACCTGAAACGGTTGAGCAAATGCAACTGAACTACTCAATCCTGCTGCAAGCATTCCTGCTTTTGCACTTTTTGAATTATGAAGACTTGATAAAAAACCTGTGCCGAGCCGAGAAGTAGCTGATTTATTAAAGACAAATTCGCCTTTATGAACAATTCCTGCTGGATCATATCGTCCACCATTTCCCGTAAAACCACCACTTGCAAAGCCTGTTACATTATCTACACTTCGGTGATCAATTACTGCTGTTTTGTTATCATCACTACCCAAGCTGAAAAAGTTTTTAATTGCACTACCGATACTAGCGACTTTGTCTTTTGCTTTCTCCCATGTTGCTTTTAAGCCGCTGATCAGGCTATCAATTAAATTAGCTCCAAATTCGCTAAATTTACTCGGCATATCTATGCCAAAATATGACATTACACTCGCAAAAATTTTGTAAAATATCCCTAATGGGGACCAATCTAATAATAGTTTGCACACGCCAGCAATTCCGCTATTAAATGCGTTTTTGATTTCTTGCCAAATATTTAAAAAGAACCCTTTAACTTTGTCCCAATTTTTCCAAATTAAATAAACTGCACTAGCTAACAAACCTACTACGACTACAACAGCAAGTATAATAGGATTGACGGTAACTAACGCAATCATGGCTCTACTCACATTTGATATGACTGATAAAAACTTCATTCCTCCAAGAATTAATCTTAAAATTGGATATAACACATAACTACTTGCAATACTCAATCCGCCAAGTGCAACTGCTGCTACGCTAATAGCACCTCCCCATTTAATGATTTTAGCAGTTAATTCTGGGTTTGCTTTAATCCAATCATTCAGTTTTCTAAGCCACCCCGTTACAGTTTGAGTAAGCTCTCTTAACCTTTTTGATTGTTCAGTATAAAGGCTGATACCTATTGCTTCCCAAGCAGAATTTAACCCTTTTAGATCACCAATAAGATTATCACTCATTGTTTTTGCTGCTTTTTCAGCTGTACCTTTTGATTCTTTGATACTTTTTTGATACTCAATCAGGGCTTTATCTGCTTGTGAGATTAATTCTAATGCACCTGCAATGGGGATTTTACCAAAAATAGCATTGATCACTTCTGCTCGTTTACCCGTACCCATTTTGTCAGTTTTCTTTTTAATATCCGCTAAAATTTCTGGGATAGCTCGCATATTCCCAGCCGCATCAGTTGCACTAATTCCTAATTTTTGTAGATGTTTATTATCGACTAAATTCAGTCCGATATTTTTTATTGTTGTTCCTGCATTTGAACCTTTTATTCCAACATTTCCAAGCAATCCAGCCAATGCTGCAGTTGACTCAAACGATTGTCCAAGCGAAGTCATAACTGGAGCTCCTTCTTTCATTGTTTCGTACAATGTTTCTAATGAAGTGTTAGAAGTGGTAGTTGTCATTGTTAGTACATCTGCTACTCGGCTCATTTCAGAAGCAGGAATTTTAAATCCCGAAGCAATATCACTCGCCACGTCAGAAACTCGAGAAAGATCCATTCCTGAAGCAAGTGCCATATTTAAAACAGATTGTAATGATTGTTGAATTTGTTCAGGAGTAAAGCCAGCCATGGCAAGATAACCTTGTGCTTGTGCTACTTCTCCTGAGCTGAATGCAGTTGTTGCCCCTAAATCAATCGCTTGTTTTTTTAAAGCTTCTATTTTCTTGGCTTGTTCTGCATTATTTTTATCTAAGCGAGTTAAAGCAATCACTTTAGAAAATGATTGTTCGAATTCAGCTGCTGGCTTAAACAGTTTATATCCTCCACCTACTCCTGTTCCGCCGATAATTAAGTTTCTTTGTCCAAAATTTTGTAGTTTTTCGCTATTTGCTTTGAGTGTCTGCACTCGTTGTTGATATTTTTGGTAGTTAATCTGCTGTTTATTTAAATCAGATAAGGCTTTTTTCTGCTTATCAATCGACTTAGTAACTTGATCTACTCTATTTTTTAACTGACTATCTGCTTCCCCCAGTCGTTTACTATCAATCCCAGCTTCAGTTAATTTCTGCTTTAATTCTTTAAGTTTAGCTACTTGCTTGTGATGTTTTAGTTTCAATTCATCAACTTCTTTTTTTTGCTTTTCAAAAGTTTTAGTAAGATTTTTAGTGGGTATCTCTGTCGTTTTTAATTCTTTTTTTAACTCTCTTGCTTTATTTTTAGCTAATTCAAATTCATTTGATGTTTTAGAAAGCGATTTTTCTGCTTGTTTAAAGCTTTCAATTAAAGCCTGTTGTTTTTCAAGTTTTTTTCGCTCTTCGTAACTTTGTTTTAATGCACTGGATAATTGTTTAGTCGCTTTTTCCGCACTTTTAAACGGTGCAGTTATTTTATCCACTGCACTTAATAGCACTTGTAAATTTAATTTATTCATAACTTGCCTTATTTAGTTGACTTTATTAACTCTGTTATTTAATAATGCGAAAAAAGGGGGATATATGCTGACATTTATTTTTGCAATCATTTTTGTTATCGCTATTCTTATGACACTTTTTATAGCGTTTATTACCCCTTTAATGTTCTTGGGTGCGGCTATTTGGAGTATTGTTTCCGCTTTCAAAGACGATATATTACTTGGTTGTATCGTGTTAATTAGCCTTATATCTGCAGTCTTATCTTATTTTTATCTTGTCGATAGTGTGTTTTTTTCTTTCCTGTGTTTCTGGTGGGTTCTTAGCTTACAAGGGCTGTTATTACACGCATTGAAAATTAAAATTTCTAATTAAAGACTTAATTGTTTAATAATTAAGTCTTCAATCATTTCTTTATCCGTTTTACTAAAACCTAATAATTCCCGTTGTGTATATTTTACTTTTAAGCCTATTTTGGAGTTTACTACCCCTGTTTTCCCGTATTGATGTATGCTAGCAATTTTAGCCGCACGACTGTTAAACCCTATTTCAACACCCTTATCGTTAATGCGTGTTTTTAAAAAACGACTGGTACGTAACTTTTTAAACATTGCTAGTTGTTTTATTCGTCCAGTTTTAGTCCGTTTTTGTTGTTTTCGTCTAGCATAAAAGCTCCCATCTGGGTTTTGTTGTCTCGCTATTCGTTGACGTTGTGATTGAACTAATTTATTGCCAATCTGACGAATAAGCTGTCGCCTGCTTTGAGGGCTTAAGTTATTTATTAATCCCTGCAGTTTATTTGTTAATTGTTCCACTTCACTATTCTGCATAATATTCTGCTCTTAGTTTTTCTAACGTCAGCGGCTCATCACCATAAGTTAATATCAGATTATTTTCTCTATATTCACTGATCACTTTTTCAGTCAGTTCAAGTTTAATTGAAACGTCTTGTATATCATGATTGATAAAATCACTTTCAAATTGAAAATGTTCTCTTCTATCTGGATTTTGTAGTAGTTCGGGTTGATGGATTTTTAAGTAACCAATTAGCGGAGCAATCACGGTAGCTAGATCACCGTGAAAGTCGGTGAGAATAATATTTAAAGTGTAACGGTATTCAAAGCTTAAACTTTTAGCATTAGTTGTAATAATTTTACCGTTTTCTATAAAAATGAGTAGTTGATCAGGATTATGTTGTAAATAAGTTAAGCTGTCAGTCAAAACTTGTCGAATTTGATTTGGCTTTTTCATTTTCGATATCCTTTTTCTTTATGCTCTAACATTTGTTGACAATTAACACAATGCGTTACCCCTTGAATGGTTTGACGACGAAGCTCAGGAATCGGCTCTTCACATTCAATGCAGTATAGACGACTAACACCTTTAAAAGTTTTACGTTTTCTGATTGCAGTTTCTCGTTCTAACTGTTCAAGTTGGCTGGCTTTATCAAAACTATCCATTTTAGATCTCTTATTGCTTATTATGTTGTTCAATGCAGTGCTTTAATGCTTGGTTTTCAGTGATACAAAACTGTAATGCTTGTTGTGTTTTACTCAATCCATTTACTAGATCTCTATTAGTTCGGATATGCAATGCCACTTTTCTGCATTCGTGGCTTTGCGGGCAGAGTAGGCGTTGTTGTATGGGTGGTGTTTGTATTGAACACCCTTCTAATATCAAAAGGCACAAGCTGATTACTCCAATTTTGATTACGTTCATTTTCTAAGGCTCGCTCTAGTTGTCGTTGTTGTTTATCTGTTATAGTTTTCATTTCTTCTAGCTGATTTAACAGTGCAGTTTGCTGTAATAAAAAGTTGTTTGCTCTTGTTTCGGATTGGTTGTAAGCTATTTGCCATTTTTTAATTTCAGTAGTTGCTTGTTTCAGTTGTTCTGTACGTTGTTTGAGTTGATGCTGTAATATTGAAATATAAAAAGTTATACCGATAAAAAAGACAAAACAGGCAATCGCAAAATAGGTTTTAAAACTGATTATCTTTGTAAACATAAGGCTTTTTCCTTTTCTCGTCGCTTAACTAAGCCCGCTAGTTTTTTGCCGTTCGCATAAACCCAACGTGGGAATTGATCACACATTCTTGGCGTATAACCGTTCATTGCCATTGTGAATAAAGTGGAGTGTTTCATTTTGGAACACCCGAGATTAAAAGTAATACTCGTCATTGCATCAAACGCACCCTGCGGCATATTTCGTCCATTGCCAAATCTATTCACACAATCTTCTGCTTGTTTAATTCCTTTTGTATAAAATTCAGCAATCTCTTTTTCAGTGTAAGTTCTGTTTTGTTCTATTTTTATTCCAATACTTTCTGTTGTACCAATTCCAACAGTTAAGATATTCGCTGGACAAAAGTAAGGGGCTTTACGACAACCTTCTGCATTACCAATTAATTCAAGCCCTGCTTGGCTTGTACTAATTTCTTTGTGATGATCTGTGAGTATCATTCCAATAATCACCGTAACACTACATATTCCACTAATAACTTTATGTTTCATCTATCTTTAATATCCCTTTTTTCAGTGCAATTTTTTTTAGCTTTAAATCTTGCTTTTTGTAGTACCAATGAATCATAAAAGTGCCGACACCCAAAAAAATGCCGATTAAAGACCCCCATTCATGAAGTGATAATCCACAAAAAAAAGATAATATAGCTCCAAAATATGAAAGTTTACTTGTATCCATTTTTAATCCCACAAATTAATACTTTGTTTTACTTTTGTTTTTTTGATTTGACGTGGTAATTCAATTTCCGTCCCTATTGGTATGACTACATCTGCTAAAATATGAGGGTTTAACAGAAGGGCTTGTTCTAATAATCCTTGACTATTACCTAGATGACGATAAACAATTAAATCTAATGTATCGCCTTGCAATGCTTTAACTTTCATTAGATTAACTCTACTGTCATTCGTCTAATTTTAAGTAGATCTCGAATTGCATAACGTGCATCACGTCTTAGATCAGCAATACTTTCATTTAGCTTTTCTTGTTTTTTATCGCTATCACCCGTGCTGTCATAAGCAGTGTAACGTTCATATAAATCAGCGACAGCTAAACAGAAAACAGCTCGTTTATAACGATGAACTAATATTGAGATGCCGTTTATTTTTTCTGCTTTTAAATCAGCTAAACTTTCTGCGTTTTGTCTGTCAAAATCACTTAAATCTTGATTAACACTAATAATTGATTCAATCACTGCTTGTGCTAATCGTTCAGTTGTAATCATTGCATCTATTCGCATGCTGTTACGCACTTCTGTCAGATCAATATCAGGAAAAAAACTGTTATTCGTGATAATTGCTTTGTTAGTTTGTTGAATTATCTTTTTTTCATTAATTGATGCTGTTTGCCTTTCTATTTCTTTCCCAATTTGCGGTTGCTTGTATGCAGGTGTATATGGAATTGAGATTGATGACATAAAATCTCCTTAAAAAAATAGCGGGGTGGGGGCTATTGGTAGATAAATCTACTTTGCCCGCCCCGCTTAGCTCGCAGGCTAGATTAGTTTATTCTGTTTCGCTATCAGGCTCGTTTTCTAACGTTTCATCAGGCATATCTAGCTGTTTTAGCAATTTTTTAACTTCACCTTTTACTCCAATATTGGGGTTAAGTTGTAATGCTCGTTGCAGATTAGCTAGTGATTTTTCGGGTTCAAGTTCTTTTTGTAATAGTCCGATTTCTCGCAATAATCTTGCTCTGCTTTCATCTGGCATATCTTCTTCATTAATGACTTTTTCTACCTTTATGAGTAAATCTAACTCAAAACCTGTTTGGCTTGCTTTCGCTTTATCTGCAAATTCTTCTGCAAGCAAAGTTGCGGGAGTTCTGCTAAACCCATCGGGTAAAACAAGATCGTGAAATAAAGCATATTCACCAATTTCAATCGCAAGTTGATACTCACCGCAGTCAATCGCCCAAACAAGCCACGTCATTAGTATATTGTCTTGTTTCCCTGTTCCTTGTTGTAGAGCTCCCTCAATCCAAGGTCGATAGTCATTTAAAATTTTTCGTTTAAACTCGGCTTTCTTTTCTCTTGATTGAATATTTTTCAAATCTTTTTTATGCCGAGAAAGCAGGAACAACATTTTTTCATAGCCTTCTAACTGTTCTAATTGTTGTTCCTCATTCGCTGACAATTTGCCAGCGATGGTTTTTAAATAATGGGCTTTCGTTGAACGCATAGCTTTTCTTATCCTGTTGCTTTGTCAGTTTCTTTAGTCATATCAGGGCTGACAACTGTATCACTATCAACATCTTTGAATTCTATATTGCGTAATAAAGCGACACAGTCATAACACTCAACAACATAATCATCATTAGACGATACATAATCTTCTAGTTGATCTCGTTTTGCGTTATCAACTAAAGTACGACGCATTGCTCCCTCTTGATAGTAAATTGAAAGATTATCCAAGCGGGTAATTAATACTGTACCTTTTGGTACATAAGGAACTCGAATAGCGGGTAATCCGCCAACTCGTTTTTGGCTAATAATCAGATCAGCGGAAATTTTCTCACTTGGTTTATCGTTGTTATTGACTAATGGGAAATATTTATCTGCTAATAATTCTCGACTCATAATAGCAACTAAGCCGGTGTCATCTTGATACTCTTCAGCGATTAAATCATCAACCGCTGCCATAACTAGTGCATCAAGATTTTGGTATTCTTGCCCTTTACCAATTAAAATTTTGTTTTGTGATTTACCATTTTTTCCATCTTTACTAACCACTCGTTCTGGGGCATTCGTTTCAATTTTTTTCAACCAGCCGACTGCAACGTCTTGTAATAAAGGATAAGTTGTGCGATTTGAAGTAGTCGCTCGTTGCTGACCATTGAATCCCATCATAATGCGATCTAATGCCATACGTTTTGCCTTAATATCGCCAATTTTTTTGCCAAAATCAGGGAATTTCGCCCACAAATCTAAGGTTGGATAGCGAATATGTGAGTCGTAGTTAATTTGTTGGCAGTGATAAGTAACTTTTGTTAAGTTGTGAATATCTTGAGTTTCACGGTCTTTTGCGGTTGTATCTGTTGTACTCGCAATAGTGCTTGCGACACCGAGACCTAATATTTCACCTTGTTGTTCGGTAACACCGATAATATTAATTTTTTGTAAAAAATCGGAACTTAATTGTACTTTTTGTTCGAGTTTTTGTTGTACAGTTGGCGTTACACTAAATTTAGTGTTGACATCGCCAACTGGCATTTCGTTTAAGTGTGCAGTTTCAGTAATATACTTGTTGTACGCTTGACGAGTTTCTTTTTTCATTACTTACTCTCTTTTTTAGAAATATGTACTAGATTTATTCTCTGAACCTGTAACAACAGGACGTTCAGTAAATTGAGGTTGAATAGACAATTGCTGTAATTGCTGTTCAATTTGAGTTAAACGCTGATTAAATTCATTTAATCGTTTTAACTCCTGATCAACATTTACTTTTAAAGTTGCTAAATGTTGTAATTCATCAGCCAATTTTTCGCTAATAAACTCAATCGCCATTTCTTGTTGTTTAAAACGGTCATCGTCCGTTTTATTTTTGTTGTTAAACAATGCTTTAATCTTCTCAACTAAAGCTGTTTTTGATTTACTTTCGTTTTCATCAAACTGAATTAACACGTCAATTGCTTCACTAAATAAATTAGTCGGATTATTCTTTCTTTCAGAAAATGGATTGACTTCAGCTTGTGCAGCAAAACTTAGAATTTGAGTGCCAAGACTTGCGGGGTTATCTGTTACAGCTAAACCGACTAAATAAGCTTCACCTGTATCAGCAAAACTCGGGTCGATTTCAACTGAGGTATAAATTTTCTGCCCACTTTTTACTAGAGAGATTAATTCATTAGTTGGTTGAATTTGAGCGAGAAGTTGCAACTTGCCGTCATCTCGTTCTTGTAGTTTTAAGCTTGTTACGTCGCCATATGATTTAGAATGTGGTTCATCAGGAGAGAAATAGCGGAATTTGATATGTTCTAAATTAATTCTTGCTCCGTATGTGTTTTTTGGATCGTAATTTTTCGCCATTTGTTCTAGCCATTCTCTAGAAATTTTACGCCCGTCTGTTGTTGCCCCTTCCGTTGCAATAACAAACCATTTTGATTTTTTCCCCATATTCTCAAATCCTGTTTTAATTGAATATTCATGCTATTACGTTAGGCTTTGATGTTTTCACTTTTATTGTCAGTCTTCAATTTAGAATAGCTGTTAAATTCTCGTTCACAAACTTAGCGACAATCAAAATCAAGTCTGTTCTTTTAAAGTATCGCCGTTATGGAAAGAATAGAAAAAAACACTGATATTAAAAGTTACGACCTGCATCTTAAACGCCAAGTCCAATTAAAATATTGGGCTGGGTATCGTATTTCTGAATTATCTCGAATTTTTGAATTACCCGTTTCAACTATTGCAAGCTGGAAAGATAGAGAAAAATGGGACGAAACTGCTCCGCTTGGTCGGATTGAAGTTTCACTTGAAGCTCGACTAAATTTATTAATCAGTAAAGAGCAGAAAACTGGCGGCGATTTTAAAGAAATAGATTTGCTTTTTCGCCAAATTGAACGTACTGCTCGGATCAAGAAATATAGCAACGGAGGAGGAAATGAAACTGACCTGAACCCTAAGTTAAAAAATCGTAATAAAGGGGAAAGGAAAGTTGGAGATAAAAACCCAATTAGTGCAGAACAAGAAGAAGCTTTAATTAATGGCTTCTTACCTTTAATGTTTGGTTATCAGAAAATCTGGTATCAAGCAGGCGAACAATATCGGATTAGAAATATTTTAAAAAGCCGTCAAATTGGAGCTACTTATTTTTTTGCTCTTGAAGCCTTGGTCGATGCGTTAAAAACTGGACGAAATCAGATTTTTTTATCAGCTAGTAAAAAGCAAGCGTTGCAATTTCGTTCTTATATTTGTGATTATGCTCGTAAAACAGCCGATGTTGAATTAAAAGGCGAAACTATTCTCTTACCAAATAGTGCGGAACTTATTTTTTTAGGAACAAACTCAAAAACCGCTCAATCTTATCACGGTAATTTATATTTTGATGAAATCTTTTGGGTACAAAAGTTTGATGAAATGCGAAAAGTAGCAAGTGCTATGGCATCTCAAAAGCAATATCGTCAAACCTATTTCTCTACCCCTTCAACTATTGCTCACCCAGCTTATCAATTTTGGTCGGGTAAACAATTTAATAATGGCAGACCTGAGAGTGAACAAAAAGAATTTAATATCTCTCACGAGTTTTTGAAAACTGGACAAGTTTGCCCTGATGGACATTGGCGACAAATAGTGAATATTTATGATGCGGAAAAAGGTGGGTGTACTTTATTTGATATTGAACAGTTGAAACTAGAAAACTCAATTGAAGAATTTGAGCAGTTGTTTATGTGTCAATTTATTGATGATAAAGCTTCTGTCTTCAAATTTAGTTTATTGCAAAAATGTCAAGTTGATTCGTATGAAACTTGGAAAGACTATAAGCCGTTTTATGCTCGCCCATTCGGAAACAGGGAAGTGTGGCTTGGTTATGATCCTGCTTACACTGGGGATCATTCCGCACTAGCAATTATTGCTCCGCCAAAAATAGACGGTGGTGTTTTTCGTATTTTACATATTCATACTTTTCACGGTATGGAATTTGAAAAACAAGCAGAGATGATTAAGCATTATTGCGATAGCTATAACGTTACTCGTTTAAGTGTAGATAGAACAGCTATGGGAGACGGTGTTTATCAATTAGTAAAAAAATTCTTCCCTCGTGCAACAGGTTTAACTTACAACGTCGATTTGAAAAATGAAATGGTGTTAAAAACATTAAATTTAATTCAAAAACGACAATTAGAATACGATTTAGGTGATAACCAAATCACTACTAGCTTTATGACAATTAAAAAACAACCAACTAAAAGTGGTCGTCAGATGACTTATGTTTCAGATCGTTCAAAAGATTCGTCCCACGGCGACATTGCGTGGGCTATTATGAATGCCATGGTTCATATTCCTTATTCTGGTCAGAATGCCTCGAAAGTTACTATTATTGAATGCTAAGGAATTTTTATGCAAGACAAGAAAAACGTAATGACATTTACATTTGGTGAACCTGTCCCAGTATTAGATCGCAGGGAAATTATGCAATATTTTGAAACTACATTGCTTTATAACAAATACTATTCCCCGCCAATTAGTTTTAGTGGACTAGCAAAATCTTATCACTCAACATCTCATCATTCTAGTGCATTGAGCGTAAAAAAGAATATTCTACTTAGTACTTGTAAAACATCTAATCTTTTATCAAGAACAGAACTTGAGAAATTTATCAATGATTTTTTAATTTTTGGCAATGCTTATCTGTTTGTTCAGTTAAATAAATTGGACCAACCGTTAAAAATTACTAGTCCTTTAGCAAAATATATGCGACGTGGTGTGAATGCTGGGGAATACTATCAGATTACAACTACTAGTGAATATCAATTTCCAACTGATTGTGTTTTTCATTTAATTCAGCCAGATGTCAATCAAGAAATTTACGGCTTACCCGAATATATTTCCGCTTTACAATCTTCATTCTTAAATGAAGCAGCTACTTTGTTTAGACGTAAATACTATTTAAATGGAGCTCATGCAGGGAGTATTATTTATTTAACTGATGATATACAAAACCAAGCTGATATTGATAGCATAAAAGAACAACTGAATAAAGCAAAAGGAATGGGTAACTTTAAAAACCTATTTATTCATTCTCCGACAGGGGATAAAAAAGGGTTACAAGTTATTCCGCTTTCTGATATTTCTGCTAAAGATGAATTTCTCAATATTAAAAATACTAGTCGTGATGATATCCTTGCAGCCCATAGAGTTCCTCCGCAATTAATGGGAATTATTCCTAATAATACAGCAGGATTCGGTGATGTTGAAAAAGCAGCAAGGGTATTTTTTATTAATGAAATAGAACCATTGCAAAGACGTTTAGAAGAAGTGAATAATTGGATACAACAGAATTTTCCAAGTGTTAAGAAACCCGTTATTTCTTTTGATAAATATGAACTATTAAAAGAAGATAAATATTAATCTGAAAAAGCGGATCCTAGTTATCAATACTAAAAGACTTTAACCAGCCACCCTAGCCACCTGAAACGGTGGCTTTTTTTATTTATCACAAAATCGCTAAGTAGCAATAACTACACTTTAAATACTTCAAATACGCTAAATACTTGAACAATATTGTTCTACCCTTGTATTTCAAAAAATCGCAATCTTAGCCTCGCCTCGCTCGCACACTAAATAAACATCTTTCTACGCAAATTATGAATAGCGATCCTTTCAGTTTACGCCTAATCTAAAACAGATCCTTTTTTTTAGATCTTTATACGCAAAACAACGAACAATAACGCACAAATCACAATAAAAATTTACAAAAATATACTCAAAATAATACAACTGTTCTTTTTTATTCTTACTTAAAGTAAGTTAATGATTTTTATAAAAATACTACCCCACTCGGTCGCACCATTCAGCTAAAAATCCCTAAATTCACCTACTAAGATCCAAATTAGCCTTTTAAGATATTTTATTGAAATTAAAGCCTGTTGTTTTTCAAGTTTTTTTGCTCTTCGTAACTTTGTTTTAATGCACCGGATAATTGTTTAGTCGCTTTTTCCGCACTTTTAAACAGCGCAGTTATTTTATCCACTGCACTTAATAGCACTTGTAAATTTAATTTATTCATAACTTGCCTTATCTAATTGACTTTATAGACTCTGTTTTTAATAATATTCAATACCTTTTACAATACGGGTAATCACAATGGCGTTTTTATCTATTGCAATAATCCTCTTTGGTTTACTTTCTGGTCTTACTCTTATTTTTTCTACAACACTTATGGCAATAATCAGCGGGATATACCTGTTTTTAATTACTCTACCTGTATTACTTATTATCGCTTGTTTAGTGATATTTCCTATGCTTGCGGTAGTTTTTTATTTAGAACCTACTGCTATGATCCCTTTTGCAATAATTCTTTTCATTAATCTTATTTATCACCGCAAAGATATTTATCTTTGGTTATATGAATTATTAAGTAATGCTAAAAAGAGGAAATAATGCTGACATTTATTTTTGCAATCATTTTTGTTATCGCTATTCTTATGACACTTGTTATAGCATTTATTACTCCTTTAATGTTCTTGGGTGCAGTTATTTGGAGTATTGTTTCCGCTTTCAAAGACGATATATTACTTGGTTGCATTACCTTAATTAGCCTTATATCGGCAGTCTTATCTTATTTTTATCTTGTCGATAGTGTGTTTTTTTCTTTCCTGTGTTTCTGGTGGGTTCTTAGCTTACAAGGGCTGTTATTACACGCATTGAAAATTAAAATTTCTAATTAGAAACTTAATATTACCAACCATCAAAAATTAGAAATTATATTAAATTAATCTTTTATACTTCTACACCTAGTCATCATTTTTCATTATCTTAAAAATGTCGATAAAAAATCATAAATAAATCATTATAACAACAAAATTAAGATATAAAAAAACCACAGCTTAAAGTGTGGTTTTTTTATATGAATAAGCTTATTCAATTACTTTAATGTAATTTCTACCTTATATTTAGCCGTTGAGCCTTTACGTGCAAAATTTCTTGGTTGAAGAATTCTGATTTCATATTCTCCTGTAGCAGGTAAAGTATAAGCCTCCTCTTCAAGGAAATCGTCATAACCATATAAAACAACTTGTGCATTACTCTCTTTTAACAATGAATTGACTGTTAATACTTGTCCTTTTTCTGCCATAAATGTAATTTTTTTCATTTCATAGCCAGTAATTTCACCAGAATAAGTGTGTGTTAATGCCACACTTTGTACAACTGGTTGGGTTGTTTTAGCAGATTGAGTGTGTGTTGCTTGCTCATCACTATTACACGCTGCTAAAAACGTTGCTATTATGCTGACAGCTAAAATTGATTTTAATCTTGACATACAATTTCCTCTATTATTACTAAATTAAACAGAAAATAGTTTTTCTAAATGTTAAATGAAAAAATACTAACACAACATTAACCTAACCACCTTTTATCTGTTTTATTATTTATTTGAATATAATTCGATTATTATCGTGATAAATCACCGCTCGTCCAGTCCGAGCAAAGCCGATTAAACTAAAGTCGTGTTGTGCAGCAATTTGTAACGCTAACTCAGTCGCCGCAGATACAGTGATTAACATTTCCATACCAACGGATAACGCTTTTTGTACCATTTCATAGCTTGCTCGGCTAGTAGCTAATACAAATCCTACTGGTTTTATTAGCTGTTGACTATACCAACCGATTAACTTATCTAATGCAACATGGCGTCCAATATCTTCTCGAATCGCTAAGAGATCACCTGTTATATTAAAAAAAGCACAAGCGTGTAAAGAGCCTGTTTGTTGACCTAATTTTTGTTGTTGTGTTAGTTGTTGAAGACAATGATCTAAGCGGTTTAAATCAAACTGAAAAGTTGCCTTTACTGGAGAAAATTGCTGTCGAATCTGTTTTAACTGCTCACTACCACAAACACCACACCCCGTTCGTCCGACCATTGTTCGTCTTCGTTCTTTTAATCCACTAAATCGCCGACTAGAAAGCTCTATTTGAATTTCAATGCCATTCGATACTGGTATTATCTCTATTGCATAAATTTCTTTAGGGTGTTGAATAATTCCTTCAGTTAAAGAAAAACCTATGGCAAAATCTTCAAAATCCTGTGGGGTACACATCATTACAGCGTGTGAAATGCCGTTGTAAACTAATGCAACAGGCATTTCTACTGCAAGATAATCATTCTCAATTTTATTGAGTGAAAATTGATATTTATCGAATTTTTTGACCTTTCTTTTAATGATCTGCGTCAAACTTCATCTCCAAGTGTTCATTTATTATTCTCTTTTAAAGAATATCTCAAGCCTTACATTTTGATTGTAATCCGAATTAAGAGTAATCTACAAGCTGATGTATTAATTACATTTCCGTTACAAATCTTACACAAACTTTCAAACTAACTCTATTCATTATATGTAAAGGAGTATCTATGCAGATCACTAGAAGAAAATTCTTCAAGATCTGTGCAGGTGGAATGGCAGGAACATCTGCCGCAATATTAGGTTTCACTCCCGAAACTGCATTAGCGGCACCTCGCTCCTATAAATTATTGCGAGCCAAAGAAACTCGCAACACCTGTACTTACTGTGCTGTCGGCTGTGGAATGTTACTTTACAGTCTTGGCGATGGTGCTAAAAATTCTATTGGAAAATTATTACATATCGAAGGTGATCCAGATCATCCTGTTAGCCGTGGTGCTTTATGCCCTAAAGGTGCAGGTGCTTTAGATTATGTAAATAGTCCTCGCCGTGCTTTATATCCTGAATATCGTCCAGCGGGTTCAACAAAATGGCAACGTATCTCTTGGGACGAAGCAATCTCCCGTATCGCTCGTTTAATGAAAGATGATCGTGATGCCAACTTTATTGAAACTAATCAAGATGGCACACCAGTTAATCGTTGGTTAACAACAGGTATGCTAGCTGCTTCTGCTGCGAGTAATGAAACAGGATTGTTGACCCAAAAATGGGCAAGAATGCTGGGATTAGTATCTATTGACAACCAAGCGAGTATCTGACACGGACCAACGGTAGCAAGTCTTGCTCCATCATTTGGTCGAGGTGCGATGACCAATCACTGGGTTGATATCAAAAATTCTGATCTCGTTATCGTGATGGGTGGTAACGCCGCTGAAGCACATCCAGTCGGTTTCCGCTGGGCAATCGAAGCTCAGAAAAAAGGGGCGAAAATTATCGTGGTTGATCCACGTTTCCACCGTACAGCCGCCGTATCCGATATTTATATGCCGATTCGTTCAGGTACGGATATTACATTCCTATCCGGTGTGATTAACTACCTCTTAACTCACGATAAAATTCAACACGAATACGTTAAATACTATACTAACGCCGCTTATCTTGTTGATGAAGGCTTTGGCTTTGAAGATGGATTGTTTACAGGATACGATCCAGAAAAACGTGTTTACGATAAATCTACTTGGAATTATCAATATGATGAGGAAGGTTACGCCAAACGTGATTTTAGTTTACAAAATCCACGTTGTGTAATAAACCTATTAAAACAGCACGTTTCTCGTTATACCCCTAAAGTTGTTGAAAATATTTGTGGCACTAAACAACAAGATTTCCTGACTTTCTGTCAAGAAATAGCAAAAACATCTGCTCCAGAAAAAGCTGCAACCTTTCTATATGCATTAGGTTGGACACAACATACCATCGGTTCACAAAATATCCGTACTATGGCAATTATCCAATTACTACTCGGTAATATTGGTGTCTCTGGTGGTGGTGTAAATGCGTTGCGTGGGCATTCTAATGTGCAAGGTATTACTGATTTGGGACTATTCCCGCATATGTTACCGGGCTATATGCCATTACCAACAGATAAAGATGTTGATTTAACCACTTATCTACAACGTATTACCCCTAAAGCCTTGGAAAAAGGGCAAGTAAACTATTGGGGGAATGCACCAAAATTCTTTATCAGTTTACTGAAAACATTCTTTGGTGAAAAAGCAACCAAAGAAAATGATTTTGGCTATCATTTCTTACCTAAAACTAATATTCGTTACGATCATTTCCGTTTTATCGATATGATGTATGCAGGGAAAGTAAATGGCTATATCTGCCAAGGCTTTAACCCTATCGCTTCTTATCCTGATAAAAATAAGGTCTCCAAAGCATTAAGTCGTTTAAAATTCTTAGTGGTGATGGATCCATTAAAAACAGATACTTCAGAGTTCTGGCAAAACCACGGAGAATTTAACGATGTCGATAGCCAAGATATTCAAACTGAAGTCTTCCGTTTACCAACAACTTGCTTTGCTGAAGAAAATGGTTCAATCGCAAACTCAGGACGTTGGTTACAATGGCACTGGAAAGGACCTGATGCACCAGAATATGCTAGAACAGATAACCAAATTCTTTCTGCTCTACGTGCTGAATTACTCAAACTGTATGCCGAAGAAGGTGGTAAAGGGATTGAGCAACTACACGCTACCGCTTGGGATTATCTCGATCCATTAGAACCAACCACCGAAGAATTAGCGAAAGAAAACAATGGTTATGCTTTAGCGGATATTAAAGATGCTAAAGGAAATATTTTGGTTCACAAAGGTCAGCTATTACCAAGTTTTGGTTTACTGCGTGATGATGGTTCAACCTCTGCTGGAAACTGGATCTATGCAGGACAATGGACAGAACAAGGTAATATGATGGCTCGCCGTGATAATTCCGATCCATCTGGTTTAGGCAATACATTAGGTTGGGCATTTGCATGGCCATTAAACCGCCGTATTATCTATAACCGTGCTTCTGCAGATCTCCAAGGTAACCCTTGGGCGCCAGAACGCCAATTAATTAAATGGAATGGTAAAAACTGGAATTATATTGATATTGCCGACTATGGTTCAGCCCCACCGGGAAGTGATGTTATGCCATTTATTATGCAGCCAGAAGGCGTCTCTCGCTTATTTGCATTAGACAAAATGGCAGAAGGACCATTCCCTGAACATTATGAGCCGATAGAAACGCCGATTGGAACTAATCCACTTCATCCAAATGTAGTGTCAAATCCAGTAGCAAGAATCTTACCAAGTGATAGCGATACTTTTGGTTCTCATCAACAATTCCCTTATGTTGGCACAACTTATCGTTTAACAGAGCATTTCCATTTCTGGACAAAAAATTCAATGTTAAATGTGATTGCCCAACCAGAGCAGTTTATTGAGATCAGCGAACAGCTAGCACAAGAAAAAGGGATTAAGGCTGGAGATTGGGTGAAAGTCAGTTCTTACCGTGGTTATATTAAAGCCGTTGCAGTGGTTACGAAACGGATTAAACCATTAGAAGTGAATGGTAAAACTGTTCATACCATTGGTATTCCAATTCACTGGGGCTTTTCAAGCTTAGGCAAAAAAGGCTTTTTAGCCAATCTTCTTACTCCGAGAGTAGGAGATGCTAATACTCAAACACCTGAGTTTAAGAGCTTTTTAGTCAATATCGAAAAAACCACGGAGGCTTAATAATGGCTGTACAAACTCAAGATATTATCAAAGCCTCTGCAACTTCAGGGCTAACACCACCGCCACAAGATCGCAACCATAAAGTTGAAGTGGCAAAACTGATTGACGTAACGACCTGCATTGGTTGTAAAGCTTGTCAGGTAGCCTGTTCAGAATGGAATGATCTTCGTGGAGAACCGGGTACCTGCAATGGTACCTATAATAATCCTGTTGAATTAGAGGCTAAAGCTTGGACGGTCATAAAATACGATGAAGTAGAAGAAAATGACCGTTTAGAATGGTTAATGCGAAAAGAAGGCTGTATGCACTGCTCTGATCCAGGGTGTCTTAAAGCCTGCCCTTCGCCGGGAGCGATTATCCAATACGCTAATGGGATCGTTGATTTCCAATCTGATAAATGTATCGGTTGTGGATATTGTATTGCGGGCTGCCCATTTAATGTCCCTCGTATTAATCCAGCGGATAATCGAGCCTATAAATGCACCCTTTGTTCTGATCGGGTAAATGTTGGGCAAGAACCTGCTTGTGCAAAAACTTGTCCAACTGGTGCTATTCATTTTGGTAGTAAAGCAGATATGCTTGAATATGCAGAAAAACGTGTAGCTGAACTAAAAAAACGAGGCTATCAACACGCTGGAATTTACGATCCTCAAGGCGTGGGTGGTACTCACGTTATTTATGTACTTCATTATGCTAATAAACCAGAATTGTACTCAAACTTACCACGGGATCCGCATATCAGTGAAACGGTTCAAATCTGGAAAGGCGTCTTAAAACCACTTGCTGGTATGGCAATGGGAGCATTAGCACTTGGTGCTGCTGCACACTATATTGCGGTTGGACCAAATACTGAAGCATTAGAAGATGAAGAAGAGGCAATCGATCCACTTGATGATCCACACCACCAACAAAAAGGAAAATAAGAATGGTTGATTTAAACAAAAAAGTAATTCGTCATAACACGAAAGAACGTTTAAGTCACTGGCTTGTTGCTCTCTGTTTTTTTGCAACAGGTCTTTCAGGCTTATCCTTCTTTTTTGCTGATTTTTCGTGGATTGCGGATATTCTAGGCACACCACAACTTGCCCGTATCGTTCACCCTTTTACTGGATTGGTGATGATTATCGCTTTTATGGTGTTATTTAAAACTTACTGGAGAGATAATCTAATCGAAAAAGGCGACTGGCAATGGTTATTTAATATTATTGAAGTATTGAAAGGGAATGAACACCACGTTGCTGATGTTGGGCATTACAATATGGGGCAGAAATTACTGTTCTGGACGTTAATCGCTGCATTATCGATCCTATTAGTCACAGGCATCATTATGTGGCGACCATACTTTGCCGCCTATTTCTCTATTCCAGTAATCCGTATTGCAATCTTATTGCATGCTACCAGTGCAATTGCCCTCATTCTAGGCATTATGGTACATATTTATATGGCAATCTGGGTTCGAGGTTCAATCACTGGTATGGTTGAGGGAAAAGTAACAGCCCGTTGGGCAAAAAAACACCACCCTCGCTGGTATCGTGAAGATATTGAACCCTTACTTAAAAAACACGGAAAAAAACAGTCTGAAAGGAAATCATAATGGGTATTCGCATTCTTCCAGAAAGCGAAATCAAAAAAACAGCGGCGGGGCTTACTAGCCCCCCGTTACTTTTCGCTAATCCAAAAATTTTATATCGCCGTAGAGCAGAACGTTTACGCCAGCTTGCACAGGACAATCCACTAGCTGACTATTTAAATTTTGTAGCTAAAATCGTTGATATACAGCAAAATCTACTAGAACAACAGCCTATTCCGCTAGATCAACGCCTTCAAGCACAACATTTATCTCCCGAACAACTAGCGAAGCAACCTCTTTCTGTGCAAAATTGGCAGCGTGATCCTATTTGGATCACCTTGTTACGCCAACTGTTAACCGCTTGTCAAACTCTCAATGAGAATGAAATTATCTCAACGACTATTGAGAATTTACAAAAAACCTCGGATAAACAATTAGAGACACTCGCAGACCAACTGTTAACTGAAAATTTTACAACGGTAGCTAGCGATCAAGCGATCTTTATCTGGGCAGCACTCAATTTATATTGGGTGCAACTAGCCCAACAAATTCCTCATAATGCCAGAGCAGAAGGTGGATCTCGTCATCGTTGTCCTGTTTGTGGTTCTGCCCCTGTTGCCTCAGTGGTTCAACTTGGGACTATTCAAGGTTTACGCTACTTACACTGTTCGTTATGTGAAACTGAATGGAATGTTGTCCGCAGTAAATGTACAAATTGTGAAGAAAGTGCACATTTAGATTACTGGTCTATTGATAATGAAAATGCAGCGATCAAAGCAGAAAGCTGTGGAGATTGTGGAAGCTATCTTAAAATTCTTTATCAAGAAAAAGATCCGCATGTTGATGCTGTTGCTGATGATCTGGCAACTATCTTTCTTGATTTAGAAATGGAAAAACAAGATTTTGCTCGTAGTGGGATTAATCCATTTATTTTCATTAATGAATAGCTTCAAAAGCTTAGATTTATTTCAACAAAAATCTAATCCCTGCCAGCACTTTATCCTGAAATAAAGTGCTGGTTATTTAGACTAATAACATCACTTGACCTAGAAATAAGATACCGTAGAATGCCATTTAGAACACCGTATTTATTGATAGGAGATTTAAAAATGAGTAATTTAAGTTATTTCAAAAAGTTATTTGAAAGATCCTCAACAAAAAGTGAACCTGCTGAAGTTAATCCTACTATTGAAGAAAAAGCCCAAGCATTTCTTACTGCTTTAGGTGGGAAAGAAAATATCAGTAAAATAGAAGCCTGTATTACCCGTTTAAGAGTAACACTGCTTGAATACAAAAAAGTAGATGAAGCCAAACTGAAAGCATTAGGTTCAATGGGGAACGTAAAAGTAGGTAAGCAAGAGTTACAAATTATTCTGGGTACTGAAGCAAAATTAATTGCAAATACAATTAAAAAGATAATTGAATAATTTTTTAATAATACAAATGTTATAAAAAAATAGGGGTTTATCTAATCCCTATTTAATTTTTAAATTAGTATTCCCAACTTTCAGGATCAATGCCCTTTTCTCGCATTAATACTTTTGCACTCTCTGGAATCTCATCGTGGCGTTCTTTTAATAGATCTTCATCTGTTGGTAATGGTTGTCCCGTAAAAGCGTGCAAAAAGGCTTCACACAGTAATTCACTATTTGTTGCGTGGCGTAAATTATTGATTTGTCTGCGGGTACGTTCATTAGTCAAAATTTCTAAAACCTTTAAAGGAATGGAAACAGTGACTTTTTTTACTTGTTCACTTTTTTTTCCATGTTCTGCGTAAGGGCTAATATATTTTCCGTCCCACTCTGCCATAATTCACCTTTTACCATATATAATTACCATAAAAAAATCACGGCTATTTTAATAAAAAACCACAAAAATAACAAATCAACGACAATTTTAAATGCAAATCTAATCTTGTTGACTACCCTTTTGATTTAATTCTAAAAAGTTCGTGTTAGAATAATGCCCGTTTTTTGCAACCAAGCATTTAAAGGAGGCATCACCCAATGAACGAACCTAGATCCTATCTTGAGCAACGAAAACAAGTTCATAAATTCGGTGGAAGTAGTCTTGCTAGCGCTGAATTAATCAAAGCAATGGCAAATAACATTCATCATTATGGTGATGACAATGATCTAATTATCGTTTCGGCTATGGGAAAAACCACGAATCATTTAATTGAATGGGTCGAAAATGCCATAAAAAATCCTTTAATTGCCCATCGTATTTTACAAACTCTAAAAAACTATTATTTATCAATTAGCAAACAACTCCTCGCCGATCCTGAACCAATTAACCGTGAATTTTTAGATGATTTACTCCGCTTATCTGCACTTTTAGATCAACCCTTTTCAGACCAAATTTATGCTGAAGTCGTTGGTCATGGCGAAATTTGGTCAGCGAGATTAATCGCAGCGTATCTGACCCAATTAGAAATGCCTGCTATTTTTATCGATGCAAGGCATTTTATGTTTGCTGAGCATACGATTCTCCCCCAAGTTAATGAAAGTATCAGCCGTGCTAAACTACAACAAATTCTCGCTACTTATCCTAACCAGCGTTTAGTTATTACAGGCTTTATTAGCCGTAACCAACATGGAGAAACCGTTTTACTCGGTCGCAATGGTTCAGATTATTCAGCAACACAAATTGCCGCTTTAGCAGGCATCAATAAAGTAACACTCTGGAGTGATGTAGCAGGGGTCTATTCAGCCGATCCACATGAAGTAAAAAGTGCTGAACTACTTACATTTTTACGTTTAGATGAAGTCAATGAACTTGCTCGGCTTGCAACCCCAATTTTACATACTCGCACCTTAGAGCCTGTTAAGCATCATCAACTAACACTTGAACTTCGTAGTAGTTTAAAGCCAGAAAAAGGGATAACACGCATCGAACACGCCTTAAGCACCTATCCACGAGGAAAAATTATTACCTACCACAATAAAATAGGCATAATTGAGTTAGTCATTCCTAAAAATCAGCAAATAGATAGTTGGCTAAAACGCTTGCAGTTATGGTTAGAAGAAAAACAGTTAGATCCATTAGTACAACATCTTGATCAACAAAACCGTACTTTGCAATTAGCCTATACAAATGAGTATATCGATCAAATCTTTGTTTTCTTTAAACATTTACCACTGATTACTGATTCTATTTCAATCCGTTATGATCTCGCTTTGCTCGGGCTTGTTGGGGCTGGGGTGTGCCAAAATTCATTGCAAATGCTACGTTTCTCACAATGGTTAAAAACCCAACCTGTTGAATTAATTTGGCAATCTCCACAAAATATCAGTATTGTGGCGTTACTCCGTCAACCAGTGAATAAAGAGCTATTACGCAGTGTGCATGATGATCTTTTTCGAGCACATAAAAAAATTGGTATTGTCGTTCTTGGAAAAGGAGAAGTTGCCAAAACGTGGTTAAATTTGTTTCAAACTGAACAAGAAAAAATTGCCGCCCGCAGTCATTTCGATTTTTCATTGGTCGGAATAGTTTCAAGTCAAAAAGCTTGGTTAGATTATCAAGGATTACTACCTCAACTTACTGAAACAGAACTGGATAATATTTTTGATCAGCACGCCCAAACTCTCCAACCTACCGAACTGTTACAATGGCTAAAACAACACCCATTTGATGAATTAGTTATTTTAGATATTACCAATAGTGATCTAGTCGCTAAACATTATATTGATTATGCGAAGCACGGCTTTCACGTCATTAGTGCCAACAAACGTGCTGCCGCATTTGAATTAGAACAGTACCACCAAATTGAGAATGCGTTCTATCAATCTGGTAGCCATTGGTTATATAACGCAACCGTGGGCGGAGGATTACCGATTAATACCATTGTGCAGGATCTGGTCGAAAGTGGTGATACTATTCTTTCAATTGAAGGCACTTTTTCAAGTACACTCGCTTGGTTATTTTATCAATATGATGGCACTACTCCCTTCTCACAACTAGTTGAATCAGCTTGGCAACAAGGTATGACGGAAAGTGATCCCCGAGATGATCTTAGTGGCTTAGATGCTTTACGTAAACTACTGATCGTTGCCCGTAGTGCAGGCTATAACTTAGACAAAAAAGATGTCAAAATTCATTCTTTAGTACCGAATGGTACAGAAACATTACCCTTATGTGATTTCTTTGAACAATTACACCAACTAGATCAAAAAATCTTTGAACGTTATCAAGATGCCCAAGATGATCATCTGATGCTCCGCTATGTAGCACGTTTTCAATATAATGGGCAATCAAGCATTAGTCTAGATTTACTCTCTCCAGAAGATCCTATCAGTCAAACCCTTCCGGGGGAAAATTTATTTTTAATCAAAAGTTTATGGTACCGAGATAATCCTTTAGTGATACACGGACCGAGTTCAGGAGTCAAACTGACTGCGGGTGCAATTCAAGCGGATTTAAACCGCTTAGTAAAATTATTATAAAAGGAGAACACAATGATCCGTACTAATCCCATCATTGCTATTATTGCTGGTGAAGTTTCTGGCGATATTCTCGCTGCAGGATTAATCAATGCTTTAAAAATTCGCTATCCAGATGCCAAATTTATTGGTGTTGCAGGACCACAAATGGTTGCTGCAGGTTGTGAAAAACTTGCGGATATGGAAGAATTAGCCGTTATGGGGCTAACTGAAGTGATTAAACATCTACCAAGATTATTAAAATTACGCCAATCTCTGCTTAAACAATTCCTTGCCCTAAAACCCGATATTTTCATTGGTATTGATGCCCCTGACTTTAATTTAGATCTAGAAATTAAATTAAAACAAAACGGAATTAAAACCCTTCACTACGTTAGCCCTTCGGTGTGGGCATGGCGACAAAAAAGAGTACATAAAATAGCTAAAGCAGTAGATATGCTGTTAGCCTTATTACCCTTTGAAAAAGCTTTTTATGATCGGTTTAATGTGCCTTGTCGTTTTGTTGGACATACAATGGCAGATAGCCTGCCATTAAAACCTAATCGTGATGAAGCTTGTCGTTTATTAGGCATCGATCGACAACAACGCTACCTCGCATTACTACCGGGAAGTAGACAAGCAGAAATTGAATTTCTTGCCGAACCTTTTCTACAAACTGTACGCTTATTACAGCAAAAATATCCTAAGTTACAAGTCCTCGTTCCTCTTGTCAACTCTAAACGTAAAGCTCAGTTTGCACAAATTGTGGCAGAAAAAGCAACTGACTTAAACCTAACGCTCTTAGATGGGCAAGCTCGCCAAGCAATGATCGTTGCTGAAGCAACGCTATTAGCTTCAGGCACTGCGGCACTTGAATGTATGCTATGTAAGTCGCCAATGGTAGTGGCTTATCGAATGAAAAGTAGTACTTATTGGCTGGCAAAACGTCTAGTTAAAACTAAATATATTTCATTACCAAACTTACTAGCAGATCAAGCGATTATCCCTGAAATGATCCAAGCGGATTGCCAAGCAGAAAAATTAGCTGAAAAACTTTCAATCTATCTGGAAACAACACCACAAGCCCGCTTAAAACGTCATTCCTTGCTACAACGCTTTACCGATCTACATCGTTTAATTCAGCAAGATGCAGATCATCAAGCGGCTCAAGCGGTTATCGATCTGCTTGAACACCCGATGCAACTTCCAGATACTCAAAAAATATCAGGAGAAGTAAAAAATGACACGCTTTAATTATCCGAATATTGACTTAATCGCTGGCGTTGATGAAGTTGGGAGAGGTCCTTTGATTGGAGCTGTTGTTACTGCCGCAGTTATCCTCGATCCTAATACACCGATCCTAGGATTAAATGATTCTAAAAAGCTATCTGATAAGAAACGATTAAGTTTAGCCGAAGAAATTAAAGCAAAAGCTCTCGCTTGGAGTTTAGGGCGAGCCGAAGCAGAAGAGATAGATCAACTTAATATCTTACACGCCACAATGTTAGCCATGCAAAGGGCGATTGATAATCTTAAGATCCGTCCTAATTTTGTCTTAATTGATGGCAATCGAATTCCACCACAACTCACTATCCCTGCTCAAGCGGTGGTAAAAGGCGATAGTTTAGTCGCAGAAATTAGCGCCGCCTCTATTTTAGCAAAAGTTACTCGAGATCAAGAGATGTTAATCTTAGCTGAACAATATCCCGAATACGGATTTGAACAACATAAAGGCTATCCAACTAAACTACATTTAGAAAAATTAGCCACCTATGGTGCTTTACCCCAACATCGTAAAAGTTTTGCACCTGTTCGCCGAATATTAGCGAATAAAACTTAAAAATCATTGGAAATAACTATGCCAAATCAAGTAACCGCATTAAATATCTACCCAATAAAATCAAGCCAAGCTTATCCTTTGCGACAAAGTGAAGTTTCACCTCAAGGCTTAGTTTTCGATCGTACTTTTATGCTAACCGAGTTGGACGGGCATTTTATTACTGCTCGTAAAGATGCAGAACTATTCAAATTTTCTTCAATTCCCGCTTGGGATAGCCTACAAGTCATTCATCAAGATGGCTCTCAAATTCTTGTCAAACATCAGGAATTTACCACCGAAACAAGCTGTCAAGTATGGGACGATCAATTTAACGCTCTTATTGCACCCGAAAAGATCAACCAGTGGTTTAGCCAAAAAATTGGACGTCCAGTGCAACTTCGTTGGTTAGGAGAGAACAGTCAGAGAGTTATCGAAAAATACCCTACCCACCCTCTATCCTTTGCTGATGCTTATCCGATTTTACTGGTTAGTTTGTCCTCTCTCACCAAACTACAACAACACTGCTCACCTTTGCTAGATATCCAACAATTTCGTGGAAATATTATTATTAATGGAGATCAACCTTTTTCTGAAGAAAACTGGCAAAAAATCCAAATTGGTGAAGTAACTTTTCTACACACTAAGCCTTCAACTCGTTGTATTCTCACCGCAAGAGATCCTAACACAGGGGAACTAGACCCTCGCCTAGAACCATTTCGTAGCTTAAAAAAACTGAATAGAAACGCACAAGGAGAACCCGTTTTTGGGATCAATCTTTTACCACTAAACAGTGGGATTATTAAAGTTGGAGATGAAATTAATATTCTGGAATATCGCACAATATCTTAAAAAAGATAAAGGGCTATTCAAAAAATAGCCCTTTGGAAATTTAAAATATTGAGAAAATAATGGCGTATAACCGAATTACCCTTCAATTAATTCTCCCACAATACTTCTTGTTTCTAATTTGACTGTGGTTAATTTTAATTTAACCGTTTGACCAAGTTGATATTTTCTTTCGCCTTTAATATATAAAGCTAATTGATCACTATTTACCGCTATTTCTTCTTTATTTGAATGTAAAGTTGGCAAAGGAATAAAAACAGTGGCACCATTGTCATTTAAAACTACTCTTAATCCACCACGTGAGATATCAACAATCTCAGCCTGATATTCAAGATTTTGTTCAACTTTAGGTGCAAGATAAATTGCATATAGCCAGTCGGCAATATCTCGTTCAACTAAACGATTTTGTTTACGTGCTTCTTGTAAACGTGCCAGAATACTAGCTTCAGGTGGTTGGCAAGGTTGCTGGTGTAATACGGCTTTAATTAAACGGTGATTAACCATATCGCTATATTTACGAATGGGTGATGTCCAAGTCGCATATCCTTCTAAACCTAAACCGAAATGCGGTGCTAATTCCGTTTTAAATTCAGCAAAAGAGAGATAACGGCGTAATCTCAATTCTAAGTAATGTTGTTGCTCCCCTTCCAGATCACGTTGCATTTGGCAGTAACCTGCTAATGTTGTGAGCTTATCTAAAGCATAACGTTCCGCTAATTGTGCCGTATTTGACTGATCGGCTAAGTTATCTAATAAAAATTGTTGTGCATTTGCTAAGAATTTTTTATCAAACCCACTGTGGGTGTTGAAAATACCACAACCTGCATTTTTGGCTAAGAATTGTGCTGCACAAATATTAGCGACAATCATACATTCTTCAACAATACGGTTTGCAATGCGGCGATATTCTGCTCGAATCTCTTTAACCTCACCATTTTCAGCCAAAATAAAACTATAATCAGGACGATCTTTAAATATCAGTGCGTGTTTAGTACGCCAATCAATCCGTGCGAGGGTAAATTGATGCAATGCTTTAATTTGTTGTCGAGTATCCTCATCTACTGGTTGCCATCTTCCTGTTATTTGCTCAATAAAATCCGATACATCGTCATAAGCTAATTTTGCTTTTGATTCAATCCAAGCTAGTTGAAAACTAGGTTCATTAACTAAAGCCCCCTCTAAATTCACTATTAATTGACACACTACCGCTGGACGTTTTTGCTGTGGCATCAGGGAACAGAGTTGATCCGATAATTCTCGTGGCAACATTGGAATATTAAAGCCTGGCAGATAGTTGGTAAAACAACGTTGTCTCGCATCACGTTCAATTTGGCTATCTTCTGGAATATAAGCAGTTGGATCCGCAATCGCTACCCATAATTGCCACCCTCTTTGTTGCTGTTCTACCGTATAAATCGGTTCAATATAGAGTGCATCATCCATATCCTGAGTAGATACTGAATCAATGGTAACAAAATGTAAATGCGTCAGGTCTTGACGTTCCACGCTCTGATCAAAAGGATAGTCGTCTAGTCCTATAACTGGTTCTCTTGGTTGTTGATGGCGTGCTAACGTTACCCACCAAGGTGCAAATTGATCATCAGCTCGACAGATTAATTGCTCTACTTTTGCACTAAAGAAACGTTGATCTCGTAAAGGATGATTTTTTAAAGTTGCAACAACCCAATCTCCATCAGATAATTTTTGTTCGCATTGTTTTGATACACTAGCAGAAATAGGCTGTTTAATATTGGGATGATCGACAAAAAGTTGTAGTTTATTATCTTTATTAAAATGAACTCGAGCAATAAAACGGGTTAAAAACGGCTCCAATAAACTCTCTGGTTCTGCCTGCTCTTTACCGTCCACCGTTTCAATTAATGCACAAATTTTATCGCCGTGCATCACTTTTTTCATCGCTGGTGGAGGAAGAAAATAACTTTTTTTATCACATTCTAAAAAGCCATAAGCTTTATCTGTGCTTTTTACCGTGCCTTCAACTTTTGGTTTATTATCACGAATTTGTTGTTTTAACTGACTTAATAAAGGATTATTTTGAAACATTAGTGTATGGTTCGCTAAATTGATAGTTATAGAGAAAGGGCGTAGTTATTACTACGCCCTATTTAGTGAAAAAGAAATTAAGCTAAATCTAATTCACTCATCGCAGTAATACTAAAACCTGCATCAACATGTAGCACTTCACCTGTGATACCAGCTGCTAAATCTGAACATAAAAAGGCGGCAGTATTACCTACATCTTCGATAGTAACGGTGCGACGTAATGGGGCAGTCCCTTCAAAATGGCTAAGCATTTTCTTAAAGTTTTTAATACCTGAAGCGGCTAAAGTACGAATTGGACCTGCTGAAATTGCATTAACTCGCACGCCCTCTTTCCCCATTGCTGCCGCCATATAACGTGTATTTGCTTCTAATGAAGCTTTCGCTAAGCCCATCACATTATAATTAGGAATTGCACGTTCAGCCCCTAAGTAAGAAAGTGTAACTAATGCAGCACCCGGGTTTAAATGAGGACGAGCCGCTTTTGCCATTGCAACAAAGCTATATGCACTAATATCGTGAGCAATACGGAAACCTTCACGATTAACCGCATTAACATAATCACCATCTAGTTGATCCCCCGGTGCAAAAGCAATAGCGTGAACAAAACCATCAAAGTTATCCCAATGTTTATTTAATTCTGCAAAACATTGTTCAATACTTTCATCTGTTCCTACATCACAAGGAATAACAATTGATGAACCTAATTCTTTGGCAAATTCTTCTACTCTACTTTTTAGTTTATCATTTTGATAAGTAAAGGCTAATTCAGCCCCCTCACGACGCATTGCTTGAGCAACACCATAAGCAATTGAACGATTACTCGCTACACCTGCAATTAAAATACGCTTGTTAGTTAAAAAACCCATATTATTTTCCTTTTGTCAGTGCTATCTCAATATGATAGCAATAAATAAATGTGGCGAATTATACCAGAATTTAGCTAAGCGACAACTTAAGCTGGATTATCAATATCTTTAAACTCAACATCAAAGCCATATTCTGCGGCTAACCACTCGCCTAATACTTTGACACCATAACGTTCGGTAGCGTGATGTCCTGCTGCAAAAAAATGTATGCCTTGTTCTCGAGCTGAATGAACAGTTTGTTCTGATACCTCACCGCTAATAAAGGCATCACATCCCTGACTTGCAGCTAGATCAATGTATCCTTGTCCACCACCAGTGCAAATTCCAATATGTTGAATTAAGCCCTCAGTCTCTTCAATACCACTAGCTGAAAACGGAGGACAATGTAAACAAGCTCGCCCTAATTTAGCGGAAATTAATGCTGCAAAAGTCTTTGCATTAACTGGTTCGACCAATTTTCCTTTCATCGGAATGGAGTACTTACCACTTTCTAACGGTTGTAATTCTTTAATACCTAATAATTCAGCTAATTGTGCATTATTTCCTAAAGAGGGGTGGATATCTAAAGGTAAGTGGTAAGCAAAAAGATTAAGATCATTTTGTAATAGGGTTTTTATTCTCCGCCCTTTCATACCTAGAATACAAGGATTTTCACTTTTCCAAAAATAGCCGTGATGGACTAAAAGTGCATCTGCTTGTTGAGCCACTGCATAATCAATCAATGCTTGAGATGCAGTAACACCAGTAATAATTTTCTTAACTTGTGGTCGTCCTTCAACCTGTAAACCATTAGGGGCATAATCACTAATATTAGTTGCATCTAATTTTTGGTTAATGATGCGTTCTAATTCTATATTTAACATTCACTTATCCTATCGATGTTCAAAAATCTTTGCTAGTGTAGCACAAACCGCCTTTAACAAAATAAAAACTACCCCGCCAAAGTAAAAAATTAGACCTATTTGCTAGTTCTGGTTAAACTAAGGCGTTTTATGATTTTATTGGCTAGGATCCTATACACTTAAATAATGATGAACAGTTTTTTTAATTTTCCGCTACCAACCAAGGCAAACGATCATAAAGTACTAGGGAATGTAATTGCAGACAGTGATACCTTAGTGATTGTTGAAAGTGCTAAACGCTATCAAGGCTTAATCGTTGTTGTTACTGCAGATACTCGTACCGCACGCCGTTTACAACAAAACTTATTCCAATTTAACCTTCAAGCACAAGTTTTTCCTGACTGGGAAACCTTACCTTATGATAGTTTTTCACCCCATCAAGACATTATTTCATCTCGACTAAGTGCTTTATTTTACTTACAAAATAGGAAAAATGGAGTACTTATTCTACCCGTTTCAACCTTAATGCAACGTCTTTGTCCACCTGAATTTCTCCAACAAAATGTCTTATTAATTCAAAAAGGGGATCGCTATCAACTTGAACGTTTTCGTCTCCAGTTGGAAAAAGCAGGTTATCGTGCAGTGGAACAAGTATTAGAACATGGCGAGTTTGCAATGCGAGGGGCATTACTTGATCTTTTTCCAATGGGTAGCCAACAACCTTATCGGTTAGATTTTTTTGATGATGAAATTGATACTATCCGCCTATTTGATGTTGATAGCCAAAGAACAACGCATGAAATAACACATATTGAACTACTACCAGCTCACGAATTTCCAACAGATGAGAAAAGTATTGAATTTTTCCGCACTCGCTTTCGTGAATACTTTGGAGAAATTCGCCGTGATCCCGAACATATCTATCAACAAGTTAGCAAAGGGACGCTTTCTGCGGGAATTGAATACTGGCAGCCACTATTTTTTGAAAAAATGGCGACTTTATTTGGTTATTTACCACCTGAAATGTTGTTTTTGACCTATGATAATATCAACAATGCTGCTATCCGTTTTTATCAAGATGCTGAACAACGCTATCATAGCCGTAAAGTGGATCCAATGCGTCCGCTATTACCTCCGAATGAATTATGGCTAAAAGAAGAACAGATTAATCACCACTTAAAAGCATATCCACGGCTAAAACTTACTCGGGAAACATTAAGCAATAGTGCCAAACAAAGTAACCTTGCCGTGCAAGCGTTACCCCCATTGACAATTCAAGCTCAACATAAAGAGCCATTACAGCAATTACGCCAATTTATTGAAAATCAAGCTGACATAACAAAATTTATTTTTTCGGTAGAAACTCAAGGACGGCGAGAAACCTTGCTTGATCTCCTCGCACCATTAAAAATAAAACCAAAAGAAATCAAGCAACTTATTCAGACCGAACAGCAAGATTTTAATCTGATGATCGGTAGTTTAGAACACGGTTTTATTCTTGAAGCAAATCAATATCACCCAACCATCGCTATTATTTGTGAAAGTGATCTGCTCGGTGAACGTATTCAACAACGCCAACGTCAACACCAAGAAAAACAGATCAACCCCGATGCTTTAATTCGCAATCTTGCTGAACTAAAAATAGGACAACCCGTTGTTCATTTAGATCACGGTGTAGGACGGTATAATGGTCTCACTACCCTAGAAACAGGCGGAATGCTCGCTGAATATTTAGTGTTAGAATATGCTGATCAGGCAAAACTGTATGTACCTGTTACTGCATTACATTTAATTAGCCGTTATGTAGGTGGAAACGAAGAATCCGCCCCTATTCACAAACTAGGTAGTGATAGCTGGGCAAAAACACGACAAAAAGCCGCTGAAAAAATCCGTGATGTTGCCGCTGAATTACTTGACGTTTATGCACGGCGTGAAGCGAGAGCAGGTTTCGCATTTCAATATGATAAAGAAGAATTTCGTCAATTTTGTGCCACCTTCCCTTTTGAAGAAACCTTTGACCAACAAATGGCGATTAATGCCGTCATCAGTGATATGTGTCAAACTCGCCCAATGGATCGCTTAGTCTGCGGTGATGTGGGTTTTGGGAAAACAGAAGTCGCTATGCGTGCGGCATTTCTTGCGGTAATGAATCATAAACAAGTCGCCGTACTTGTGCCTACCACCTTATTGGCTCAACAACATTACGATAACTTTAAAGATCGTTTTGCTAACTTGCCGATTAATGTTGAAATGCTATCACGCTTTAAAACCACTAAGGAACAAAAAAACATCTTACAGCAAGTTGTTGAAGGCAAAATTGATATTCTGATTGGCACGCACAAACTTATCCAAAGTGAGGTGAAATTCCACGATCTTGGACTCTTAATCATTGATGAAGAACATCGTTTCGGCGTTCGCCAAAAAGAAAAAATCAAACAATTAAGAGCAGATATTGATATTCTGACCTTAACCGCAACACCAATTCCTCGCACCTTAAATATGGCGATGAATGGTATTCGAGATCTGTCAATTATCGCTACCCCACCAGCTCGCCGTTTAAGCATCAAAACTTTTGTACGTCAAGGTGATGATCTCACTATTCGAGAAGCTATTTTGCGTGAAATTTTACGTGGTGGACAAGTATATTATTTACATAATGATGTTGCCACGATTGAAAACTGTGCTGAAAAATTAGCTGAATTAGTCCCTGAAGCACGCATTATCATTGGACACGGTCAAATGCGAGAACGGGAGTTAGAACGTGTTATGAGTGATTTTTATCACCAACGTTACAACCTTTTAGTCTGCACAACTATTATTGAAACAGGTATTGATATACCTAGTGCTAACACAATTATTATTGAACGTGCCGACCGCTTTGGTTTAGCTCAACTCCATCAATTACGAGGACGTGTTGGACGTTCCCATCATCAAGCCTATGCCTATTTACTCACCCCACCACCAAAATTAATGAGTAAAGATGCCCAAAAACGCTTAGAAGCATTAGGCAGTCTTGATAATCTTGGTGCAGGTTTTGTTCTTGCCACTCACGACCTAGAAATTCGTGGTGCTGGGGAATTACTCGGTTCCGAACAAAGTGGACAAATAGAAAGTATCGGCTTTTCTCTATATATGGAACTATTAGAAAATGCAATGGCAGCATTAAAAGCAGGAAAAGAACCATCGCTTGATGAACTGATGCAAAACCAAGTTGACATTGATCTGCGTATCCCAGCATTACTACCAGAAGACTATCTCGGTGATGTTAACCTCCGTTTATCATTCTATAAACGGATTGCTGGTGCAGAAGATTTAAACGCTTTAGATGCGATTAAAGTCGAATTAATCGACCGCTTTGGCAATTTGCCTGTACCTGTTAAAAATCTTCTGCAAATTGCAAAATTACGCTTAAAAATTAAACCATTACGGATCCAAAAAATTGAAGCAAATGCTAACGGTGGCTTTATCGAATTTAGTCCGAATGCTGATATTGATCCAGTTAAATTCTTACAACTGATTCAAACCGATCCACAAACCTACCGCTTTGATGGACCACTGAAATTCCGCTTCAACCAACAATTCGAAAGTTATCAAGCTCGATTAGATTTTATTACACAATTACTGCAACAACTTTCTGAATAATCTCAGCGTTTACTAAGAAAATGGGCAAAGTTTTCATCACTCTGCCCATTTTTTTAGATACAAAATTATAATTAATCCATCTGTTTAAAAATCTGTTGATTATGTTGCCCTAACCACTTACTACTGAGAGTGCCAGCAGTAATCGAGCCATTTACATTCAACGCTGTTCTAGCCATATCAATAATTGGTTCAATTGAAATTAACAACCCAACTAATGCGAGAGGTAATCCCATCGTTGATAAAACGACAATCGCAGCAAAGGTTGCACCACCACCAACACCAGCAATCCCAAAAGAGGAAATGGTAATAATCACCACTAGAGAGAGAATAAAATCAACGGTAAAAGGATCAATACCAATTGTTGGCGCAATCATCACTGCTAACATCGCTGGGTAGATACCTGCACAGCCATTTTGCCCAATAGTTGCACCGAAAGAAGCTGAAAAATTAGCGATTGTTGACGCATTTCCCAATTTATTAGTTTGGGTTTCAATATTTAAAGGAATGGAAGCGGCACTAGAACGTGAAGTAAACGCAAATAATAATGTTGGTAAGACTTTTTTATAATAAGTCAGCGGATTAATACCATTTACAACCAATAATAGACCGTGAATCACAAACATTGTTGCAATGGCTAAGTAAGAAGCCAAAATAAAACTAAATAAATTTAGAATATCCGATAATGTTGATTTGGCAGCCATATTAGTCATTAACGCTAAAATACCATAAGGTGTTAATGAAATAACAATACGTACCAAACTCATAATTAATTTATTTAAACTTTCAATCCCCGATAA
Organism: Mergibacter septicus; assembly: GCF_003265225.1. NCBI lineage: Bacteria > Pseudomonadati > Pseudomonadota > Gammaproteobacteria > Pasteurellales > Pasteurellaceae > Mergibacter > Mergibacter septicus. The sequence continues at coordinate 1,141,241 of NZ_CP022013.1, forward strand.
TAAGCGTTCACCAGTATGTTTATCATTTTGATATACTTTTAAGGTTGCCATACCTAATAATGCTGAGAAAATCACAACACTAATAATAGAAGTAGGGTTTGCTCCCGTTAATTCCGCAAACGGATTACGAGGAATGAAAGATAAAAGCATTTCAGGAATTGTTGAATTCATCACTCGATCAACATGCCCTAAAACACGTTCCTGAGCAGCTAATTCTCTTGCTCCTGCAATCAAACCCTCTGCATTCAGATGAAATAAAGCACTAAATAAAATACCAATAAGTGCGGAAATCGCCGTGGTAAAAAGTAACACAAATAGAATACTAAAACTGATCTTACCTAAAGCAGTAACATCATATAACTTACTCACCGCCGATAGAATAGAGACTAAAACTAATGGCATGACTATCATTTGTAACAATCTAACATAACCGCCACCAACAATATTTACCCAACTTAATATCTGCTTTAAATCAGCCGTATTTTCTGCATAAAAATATTGTAGAACCGATCCAAAGATTAAACCTAAGACCAAAGCTATAAATACTGTTTTTGATAATGATGCCTGCCTTTGCTGCACCAAATATACAGCACCTAATAAAGCGGTAAATAAAACGAGAATAAATAAAACCGACATAAATCCCCCTATATTTTCAAAATATGATAAATGGTTGATAGCATAAAAAATTTACGCTTCTAAACCAATAACATAAAAATATAAACTAGAACCAAAAATCATAACGATATATTTTTAATAAAAAAATCAATAAGTTAAAACAAAAAAGACTGCTCTAAGAACAGTCTTTTAAATGGTATATAAATTAAAAATTTACATAGTTTGAGTGAAAGTACGAGTAATAACGTCTTGTTGTTGCTCTTTGGTTAATGAATTAAAACGCACAGCATAACCAGAAACACGGATTGTTAATTGTGGGTATTTTTCTGGATTTTCCATTGCATCTAATAACATTTCACGATTCATCACATTCACATTAAGATGTTGACCACCTTCAATGGTTGCTTCGTGATGGAAATAACCGTCCATTAAGCCTGCAAGATTACGTTTTTGTGCTTCATAATCTTTACCTAACGCATTTGGTACAATTGAGAAGGTATAAGAGATACCATCTTTAGCGTATGCAAATGGTAATTTTGCCACTGAGGTTAAAGAAGCTACTGCACCTTTTTGATCACGTCCGTGCATTGGGTTTGCCCCCGGTCCAAATGGAGCACCAGCACGACGCCCATCTGGGGTATTACCTGTTTTCTTACCATATACAACGTTTGAAGTGATAGTTAGCACAGATTGAGTAGGCACAGCATTACGATAAGTTTTAAGTTTTTGAATTTTCTTCATAAAACGTTCAACCAGATCGCAAGCAATATCATCAACACGGCTATCATTATTACCAAATTGTGGATATTCACCTTCAATTTCAAAATCAATTGCAATGCCATCTTCATCACGTACTGGTTTCACTTTCGCATATTTAATCGCTGAAAGTGAGTCTGCGGCAACTGAAAGTCCAGCAATACCACACGCCATTGTACGATAAACATCACGATCGTGTAATGCCATCAATGATGCTTCATAGCTATATTTATCGTGCATATAGTGAATGATATTTAAAGCGGTAACATATTGTTTCGCTAACCAATCCATAAAGCTATCCATACGAGTCATAACATCATCGTAATCAAGATATTCCGTTTTAATTGGTTCAGTTTTTGGACCAACTTGCATTTTTAATTTTTCATCAACACCACCGTTGATAGCATAAAGCATTGTTTTCGCTAAGTTTGCACGTGCACCAAAGAATTGCATTTGTTTACCAACAACCATTGGGCTTACACAACAAGCTATCGCATAGTCATCACTGTTGAAATCTGGACGCATTAAGTCATCGTTTTCATATTGAACAGATGAAGTATCAATTGATACTTTGGCACAATAACGTTTAAAGGTTTCTGGTAATTTTTCAGACCATAAAATCGTCATATTAGGTTCTGGTGATGGACCCATTGTGTATAAAGTATTTAAGAAACGGAACGTATTTTTGGTAACTAAAGTACGTCCATCTAAGCCCATACCACCTAAAGATTCTGTTGCCCAAATAGGATCGCCTGAGAATAATTGATCGTATTCTGGTGTACGTAAGAAACGTACCATACGTAATTTCATTACCAAATGGTCAATTAATTCTTGTGCTTCTTCTTCAGTAATTTTACCAGCCGCTAAATCACGTTCGATATAAATATCTAAGAATGACGAAACACGTCCAAATGACATTGCTGCCCCATTTTGGGATTTAACCGCTGCAAGATAGCCGAAATAGGTCCACTGTACCGCTTCTTTCGCATTAGTTGCTGGGCCAGAAATATCATAGCCATAAGTTGCTGCCATTTGTTTAATTTGATCTAACGCTTTGTGTTGCTCAGCAATTTCTTCACGCAACTGAATGGTCATTTCAAGATCTTCGCCACTTTCTAATCTCGCTTGTAACGAATTAAATTGATTAACCTTATCTGCCATAAGGAAATCAATACCATATAATGCAACACGGCGATAATCCCCAATAATACGACCACGTCCATAAGCATCTGGTAAGCCAGTTAAAACCCCTGATTTACGGCAACGTAAAATATCTGGAGTATAAACATCAAACACCCCTTGGTTATGGGTTTTACGGTATTCAGTGAAGATTTTTTTGACTTGTGGATCAAGTTCTCGTCCATAAACTTTACAAGAACCTTCCACCATTTTGATACCACCAAATGGAATAATTGCACGTTTTAATGGTGCATCAGTTTGTAAACCAACGATTTGTTCTAATTCTTTTTCGATATAACCCGCTGGGTGAGAAGTGATAGTTGAAGGTAAGTCTGTATCAAAATCAAGTGGTTCGTGTGTACGATTTTCCTCTTTGATTCCCTCCATCACTTTATCCCAAAGTTTATTCGTTGCTGGTGTTGCACCTGCTAAGAACAATTCATCACCTTCATACGGTGTATAGTTTAATTGAATAAAATCACGTACATTGACATTTTGCTGCCAATCGCCCGCTTTAAAGCCAGCCCAAGCATTTTGTTGTTGTTCTGTTAATTGAGTCATTGTTTATTTCCTCATAAGTAAAATGAAAATGAAAACTTTAATGTGCTTTTGCTAAATAACGATGAAATAATGCGACAAATACTGCACCACCCACTATGTTCCCTAAGGTTACAGGAATTAAGTTCTTCACAATAAAATGGTATAGATCTAAATCTGCGTATAGTGCTGGATCGATCCCAAGCTGCTGCCAAAATTCAGGGGGACTATATTGAGCAGTTAAAATACCTAACGGAAGCATAAACATATTTGCAACACAGTGTTCAAAACCTGAAGACACAAAAAGTGCGATAGGCAAAATCATAATAAAGGCTTTGTCTGTTACCGTACGTCCAGCATAAGATAACCACACTGCAATACACACCATTACATTACATAAAATTCCAAGATTAAAAGCTTCAAACCAAGTATGGTGGATTTTATGTTGAGCCGTTTTTAAAATCGTTAAGCCCCACTGACTATGATCTGCCATTAGTTGTCCACTAAACCAAATAATGGCAACCATCACTAAACTACCAACAAAATTGCCTAAATAGACCACAATCCAATTGCGTAACATCTGCCAAGTCGTAATCCGACCTGCCACACGAGCAGTAATAGTCATAGTCGATGAGGTAAATAACTCCGTCCCAAACAACACAACCATTATAACGCCTAATGAAAAGACTAAACCACCAACTAATTTACTCAATCCCCAAGCCACGCCTGCACTGCCTGTTTGTGTAGTGGTATAAAAAATGAAAGCTAAAGCTATACAAGCCCCCGCTGAAATTGCCGATGCAAACGAAAGGAAAGGACGTTTATTCGCTTTATAAACAGCTGAATTTTCTGCTATTGTCGCCATCTCCGCAGGCGTTAATGCGATAAGTGTAGTTTGATCTTGAGTGGTAGCCATATTTTTTACCTGACAAGGTGATAATTGAAGCTTCACAACTTCAAATAAATTTTATTTTTTCAACAGATTTACTAATTATAAAAAGTCTATATAGAAATAAACAGTCATTTTACGGTTTCTCACCATCTGTTTAGAAAGTTATTGATCTAGATCAAACCTTAAGAATAAATAACTTTATTCAGTTAAATACAAGATTTTATGTTAAAGCAAATAGGTTTTACAGTACAATGGGTATCAGGCAATTAACTTATTTCATCAATCATTAATAAGGAAAAATTATGTCAACTATTTTTAGCAAAATTATCCGTCAAGAAATTCCAGCCAATATTGTTTATCAAGATGAATTAGTCACAGCTTTTCGTGATATTTCACCACAAGCTCCAACTCATATCTTAATTATTCCTAATAAAGTGATTCCAACTGTCAACGATGTTACCACCCAAGATGAAGTTGCGTTAGGGCGTCTATTTACGGTGGCAGCTAAATTAGCAGAACAAGAAGGCATTGCTGAAGATGGTTACCGTTTAATTGTTAACTGCAATAAACACGGTAGGCAAGAAGTTTACCATCTACATATGCACTTAGTTGGTGGTAAACCGCTTGGTGCTATGTTGAAAAAAGACTAAGTCCCTTTTCACCAGCACAGTAAAAATAGATTCAACAAATATGAAATATAAAAATTTAAGAGATTTTATTACTTTATTAGAACAAAAAGGCGAGTTAAAGCGGATTACCCAAGAAATCGACCCTTATTTAGAAATGACTGAGATTGCTGACCGAACTTTACGGCAGGGTGGTCCAGCACTATTATTTGAAAATCCAAAAGGCTACTCTATTCCTGTTTTATGCAACCTCTTTGGTACACCAAAACGTGTGGCTTTAGGAATGGGACAAGAAGACGTTTCCGCCCTGCGTGAATTAGGCAAATTACTCGCCTTTCTCAAAGAACCTGAACCACCTCGAGGCTTTAAAGACTTGATCAATTCATTACCTCAATTTAAACAGGTATTAAATATGCCAACTAAGGTGTTAGGGAAAGCTGATTGTCAAAAAATTGTCCTAACTGGGGAGGAAATCGATCTCTACCAACTGCCAATTATGCAATGTTGGGCTGAAGATGTCGCACCGCTTATCACTTGGGGACTAACCATTACCAAAGGACCGCATAAAAAACGCCAAAATCTCGGTATTTATCGTCAACAATTACTGGGTAAAAATAAACTGATTATGCGTTGGCTTTCACACCGTGGTGGTGCATTAGATTTTCAAGAGTGGAAAAACGCTCACCCGGGTGAAAAATTCCCTGTTTCGGTCGCTCTTGGGGCTGATCCAGCTACAATCCTAAGTGCTGTAACTCCAGTACCTGATACCCTCTCTGAATACGCCTTTGCTGGTTTATTACGTGGCAATAAAACCGAAGTCGTCAAATCAATTAGTAACGATCTGGACGTCCCAGCCAGTGCTGAAATCGTTTTAGAAGGTTATATCGATCCAGACGAAACCGCCCTTGAAGGTCCTTATGGCGATCATACTGGTTACTACAACGAACAAGAATACTTCCCTGTCTTTACCGTTACCCACATCACAATGCGACCAGATCCGATTTATCATTCAACCTATACAGGTCGCCCACCCGATGAACCTGCGGTACTTGGTGAAGCCTTAAATGAAGTCTTTATCCCAATCTTGCAAAAACAATTCCCTGAAATTGTTGACTTTTATCTACCACCTGAAGGTTGTTCCTATCGCCTTGCGGTGGTAACCATCAAAAAACAATATGCAGGGCATGCTAAACGAGTAATGATGGGCGTTTGGTCATTCCTCCGTCAATTTATGTACACCAAATTTGTGATCGTGTGTGATGATGATGTTAATGCACGAGACTGGAAAGACGTCATCTGGGCAATTACCACCCGTTGTGATCCTGCTCGAGATCTCACCCTCGTTGAAAACACCCCAATCGACTACCTTGACTTCGCCTCCCCTGTTGCAGGCTTAGGTTCAAAAATGGGCATTGATGCCACCAACAAATGGCAAGGCGAAACCCAACGAGAATGGGGAACCCCAATCAAAAAAGATCCAAAAGTCGTCGAACGCATCAACCAAATTTGGGAGAGTTTGGGGATTGAGGAAAATTAAGGTTTAAGCAAAAAGAGATAATTAAAAAATTATCTCTTTCTTCAATTATTAGAATTTAATTAAGCCTTTCTAATCGAACAATCAAATTTCGTTTTCTATAAATAGAACCGATTAGCAAAATAAAGTGTAATTCCTTACAAATTTTCAATCAACTCCAAAGTAATACCATCAGGGTCTTTGAAATAGACGGCTTTACATTTACCACAACCATAATGACTAAAATCAAAATATTGTGGTTCTGATAGGAATTCTACGCCTAATTGTGAAAGGCGTTGATATTCGGCATCAATATCACTGACTTCAAAACAGACTTCTGAAATTGAAATATGATTGAGATCGTTTTTATTTTTGATCACTTCAACACCTTCAAGTTGTAGTAATTCAATCGGTGGGCAGTTAATTTCATCACTACCATTTAAATAAGCAATATGGGCTTTGCAATTTGTTAAATTAAATAATTTATCGGTTTCTTTCCCTTCCATTACCATTTGTCCCAAATATTTTAAGCCTAAAATATCACGATAAAAGATAATTGATTTTTCAAGATTAGAAACGGTTAAACCGATATGTAACACTTTCTTTAACATTGTTTCTTCCTAATTAATTAAAATTTGCTATGGTTTAATTTATTAAATAAAGAAAAGATCAAGTAAAAAAATAGCGACCTAAGTCGCTATTTTTAGCTCTTATCCTTTATGTTTCATTGCTGGGAATAAGATAACATCACGGATTGACTCTGCATTTGCAAATAACATTGCTAAGCGGTCAATTCCTAAACCTTCCCCTGCCGTTGGTGGTAAGCCGTGTTCTAATGCGACAACAAAGTCTTCATCTTTAAACATCGCTTCATCATCACCCGCTTCTTTTGCTTGGACTTGTGCATCAAAACGTGCATTTTGATCTTCTGCATCGTTTAACTCTGAGAAGCCGTTACCAATTTCACGTCCACCAATAAATAATTCAAAGCGATCTGTAACTTCTGGATTTTGGTCGTTACGGCGAGCTAATGGTGAGATTTCTGCTGGGTGAGCCATTAAGAAGGTTGGTTGAATGAGGTGGTGTTCTGCCACTTCTTCAAAGATAGCGTTGACTAAACTACCTAAGCCCCAAGATTTTTGGACATCAATACCAAGTTTTTCAGCTACATTTTTTGCACGTTCAAAATCATATAGATCGTCTTTAACAATGCCTTGTTCCGCACCATATTTTAAGATCGCATCGTGCATTGTGATACGTTCAAAAGGCTTGCCAAAGTCAAATTGATAATCACCGTAAGGGACGATAGTTGTACCTAAAATATCTAGGGCTAATTTGCGTAATAATTCTTCGGTGTTATCCATTAAATCGTGATAATCGGCATAGGCTTGGTAGTATTCAAGCATAGTAAATTCTGGATTATGGCGGATTGATACCCCTTCATTACGGAAGTTACGGTTTAATTCAAACACTCGTTCAAAACCACCTACTACGAGCCGTTTTAGATATAACTCTGGTGCAATCCGTAAATACATATCAATATCTAAGGCGTTGTGATGTGTGATAAATGGACGAGCAGAAGCACCACCCGGGATCACTTGTAACATTGGTGTTTCAACTTCCATAAAGCCTTTGTTGATAAAGTATTCACGAATACCTGCAATCACTTTCGAGCGGATAATAAAGGTACGGCGAGAATGTTCATTACTGATTAAGTCAAGATAACGTTGACGGTAGCGGGTTTCTTGATCGGCTAAACCGTGGAATTTATCTGGTAAAGGACGTAACGCTTTCGTTAATAATTCAATCGCAGAACAACGGATCGTTAATTCATTGGTTTTGGTTTTAAATAATGTTCCTTTTGCACCAACGATATCCCCAAGATCAAGCATTGCCATTAATTCTTGATAGACACCTTCGGGTAAAAGATCTCGTGCAACATAAAGTTGAATTCTACCACTCATATCTTGTAGGGTGATAAAACTAGCTTTTCCCATTTTGCGGCGAGTCATAATCCGTCCTGCAACACTCACCTCAATTTCTTCGGCTTTTAAACTTTCGCCTTCAGTTTCGCTATATTGAGTTTGTAGGTCGCCAGCTAGATTTTGACGGCGAAAAGTATTTGGAAAAGCGTTACCTTGTTGGCGTAAGATCGCTAATTTCTCACGGCGAGCTAACATTTCACCGTTAAGATCAAGTTCTTGAGTTTGTTCTGTCATTTTATTTACCTTTAAAAAATTAATCCTTATAGCCCTGCTTTTAAGCTAGCTTCAATAAATTTATCTAAATCCCCATCTAACACTGCTTGCGTGTTACGATTTTCTACGCCAGTGCGTAAATCTTTGATCCGAGCATCATCTAAGACATAAGAACGAATCTGACTGCCCCAACCAATATCAGATTTGCTATCTTCCATTGCTTGTTTTTCGGCATTCTTTTTCTGTAATTCCATTTCATACAACTTAGCTTTAAGTTGTTTCATACATTGATCTTTATTCTTATGTTGTGAACGATCATTTTGACACTGCACTACTATTCCTGATGGGATATGCGTAATTCGCACCGCACTTTCTGTTCGGTTGACGTGCTGTCCCCCTGCTCCTGAAGCTCGATAAACATCAATGCGTAAATCAGCAGGATTAATGTCGATATCAATATCATCATCAATCTCTGGGTAAACAAATACCGCACTAAAAGAGGTATGACGGCGATTATTGGAGTCAAATGGACTTTTACGCACTAAACGATGAATACCTGTTTCTGTACGTAACCACCCAAACGCATACTCACCACTAATTTTAATAGTAGCGGATTTTATTCCTGCAACATCACCATCTGATGCTTCCATTAATTCGGTCTTAAAGCCTTTACTTTCAGCCCAACGTAAATACATACGCAGCAACATTTCTGTCCAATCTTGTGCCTCTGTACCACCAGATCCTGCTTGTAAATCAACATAACAATCCGCACTGTCATGCTGTCCACTAAACATACGGCGAAATTCAAGTTGTGCAAGTTGTTGTTCTAATTGGGTTAATTCAGCAATAGTTTCATCAAAAGTGGCTTGGTCTTCTGCTTCTACTGCTAATTCAAGCAACCCTTCAACATCTTCACATCCTTGTTCTAATCCTTGGATCGTTGCCACTACCGCTTCTAAACTAGAACGTTCTTTTCCTAACATCTGTGCTTTTTCTGGTTGATTCCAAACATCAGGTTGTTCTAGTTCGGCATTCACTTCTTCTAAACGTTCGACTTTGTGATCAAAGTCAAAGATACCCCCGAATAACGGCAGTACGTTGTTTTACATCATAAATTCGGTTTTTTACTGGATTAATTTCAAACATAATTTAACAATTTTAATTAAAAATAAGCCTTGAATTATAAAAGATTTAATCAAATTATGATAGTTTTTAGCCGAGCAAAAATGTGCAGTAAGGGACAAAAAATTTACCATTTTTGAAAAATAGACTAAAATATCTTCCCTTTTGATAGCCAATATCAATTGTTAAAGAGACAAATTATTTAAATTTAAGTCGTAACTTAACTTTTAATCTAAGGAACGTGCATGAAATCAGAATTAGATACCTCAACCTTATCGTATCGGGATAGAATGGCAATTGAAGAACACGAACGTCTAAGTCCTCGTCTTCTGTATGAAATTATCCGTCAAGATGGGATTGAAGAATTAACTCGCCCAACAAAAGCCTTAATTTTTTCTGGTATTACTGCAGGGCTAGTCGTAACGTTCTCCTTTGTGTTTAAAGCAATCTTTACTGCTTATGCACCTAACCAACCTTGGGCACCATTAATTACCAATATGGGATATACCGTTGGTTTCTTACTGGTTATTCTTGGGCGTATGCAGTTATTTACCGAAAATACGATTACAACTGTTGTTCCTCTGTTTAATCCATTAACTTGGAAAAAAATTATTGCTGTCGCTCGTTTATGGAGCATTGTTTTTGCCTCAAATTTAGTTGGTACCGCTTTAGCCGCACTCTTTTTACAAAATGATCAGGCATTTAATCCTGAATTTGTCGAAGCTATGCACAACATTGCACTACACGTTGCACATCAAGATGCGATTAGTAATATTCTTAAAGGTATTCCTGCTGGTATTTTAATTGCTTCAGTGGTATGGATGATGCCATCGGTTAATAGTGGCAAATTTATTATGATTTTCTTCTTTATCTATTTGATTGCATTAGGTGATTTTGCTCATGTTGTCGTAGGTTCAGCGGAAATTGCGTATCTCGTCTTCCAAGGACAAGCTGATCTCTATGATTACTTCATCACCTTTTTACTACCAACCGCTTTTGGAAATATTGTCGGTGGTACAGTTGTCTTTACAATGATGATATATGGGCAAGTCAACCAAGAAATTGAAATTGGAAGTCGAAAATAAAAACAATTAATCTTTAACTCTTTTTGATTAAAAGCCTGATCCTTGATCAGGCTTTTGTTGATTATACCAGCATAAAATCAATAATTATTTGCATAATTATGCAACAAACATTAATATATTTTCACTTTAACGATTGAAATACTTTAAGTTAAGCACTGCCTAATTTTCAGAATAAAAAAACATAAGTAGAGAAACAATGACAATTTCAATTCAAAACGTAAACTTTTTTTACGGTAATACACAAGTCTTATTTGATATTAACTTAACCGCTCAAGAAGGGGATACTGTAGTCTTACTCGGTCCAAGTGGTGCAGGTAAAAGTACTTTAATTAGAACTTTAAATTTATTAGAAATTCCACAATCAGGGCAATTAACCATTGCTAACAACCATTTTGATTTAGCCAAAAACAAAGATCCAAAACAAATCCAGAAATTACGTCAAGATGTTGGTATGGTCTTTCAACAATATAATCTTTGGCCGCATTTAACCGTCATGCAAAATCTGATTGAGGCACCACTGAAAGTATTAAAACTAAATGAAAACGAAGCAAAACAACGTGCAACCAGTTTATTACAACGCTTACGTTTAGCTCAATTTGCTGAACGTTTTCCATTACATTTATCAGGTGGGCAACAACAACGTGTTGCGATTGCAAGAGCATTAATGATGCAACCACAAGTTTTGTTATTCGATGAACCAACCGCCGCTCTCGATCCAGAAATCACCGCTCAAGTTGTTGCAATTATTCAAGAGTTACAACAAACAGGAATTACCCAAGTGATAGTTACTCACGAAGTTGCTGTCGCAAAAAAAGTTGCCACTAAAGTGGTGTATATGGAACAAGGACGAATTATTGAAATGGGTGGAACAGAGTGTTTTACTCAGCCGAAAACAGATCAATTAAAACACTATTTATCACACTAATATCTTAAATTTCACCGCAAGGAGAATATAATGAAAAAATTACTATTCGCTACTTTATTTGCTCTTTTGGCTGTAAATGCTAATGCACAAACGATCACGTTTGCCACTGAGCCAACCTATCCACCATTTGAAAATACCGATGAAAAAGGTCAACTCGTTGGTTTTGATATTGATATTGCTAATGCGATTTGTGCCAAACTTGAGGCAAAATGTGAATTTAAAAATCAACCTTTTGATAGTTTAATTCAAGGTTTAAAAACAAAACGTTACGATGCAGCAATTTCAGCGATTGATATTACACCGGCACGTGCAAAACAAGTTACCTTTAGTAATCCTTATTACGATAGTTCTGCAAGTTTTGTTGCAGCTAAAGAAGGTGTAACCCTTGAAAATGCAAAAAATATCGGGGTACAAAATGGTTCAACCTTCCAACAATACATTACCGCCAAAGCAAAACAATATTCAGCCAAACCTTATGCTAGTTTACAAAATGCTATTTTAGACTTAAAAAATGGGCGTGTTGATATCATCTTTGGTGATACTGCCGTTTTAGCCGATTGGATTAAAAATGATCCAAGTGTTCGCTTTGTCGGTGAAAAAGTGATGGATCCTGCTTACTTTGGTAATGGTTTAGGCATTGCGGTTAATAAGAAAAACCAAGAATTGGTCGAAAAATTCAATAAAGCATTAGCTGAAATCAAAGCAGATGGGCAATACCAAGCGATCTATGATAAATGGATGTCAGGTCAGTAATGTTTACAGATTTTCTTAATTTAATGTTATCTGCCGCACTAATGACCATAGTGTTGGCAGTTTGTGCTTTAGGTATCGGATTAATCTTAGCAGTAATCCTAGTAGTCTTAGAAACAGGTAAAAATCGTTGGATTCGTCAATGTACCAGTGTTGCTGTTACACTATTGCGTGGTTTACCTGAAATTTTAGTTGTCTTTTTAATCTATTTTGGCTCGACTCAACTGTTATTTCTTATCACCGATGAGTATATTGAGTTTAGTGCATTTTGGTGTGGTGCAATATCTTTAGCCATTATTTTTGCGGCTTATGCCTCTCAATCATTGCGTGGGGCAATTCAAGCCATTCCCAAAGGTCAATGGGAATCGGGAGCGGCATTAGGGCTTAGCTACCCACAAACCTTTATCCGTATAATTATGCCTCAAGTGTGGCGACACGCTTTACCCGGATTAAGCAACCAATGGTTAGTTTTGCTTAAAGATACGGCTTTAGTTTCACTTATCGGCGTTGATGACTTAATCCGCCAAGCAGAATTAATTAATTCCAATAGCCACCAACCTTTCACTTGGTTTAGTGTTGCTGCCTTATTCTATCTTTTCATTACATTACTTAGCCAAGTAGGTATCCGTAAGTTAGAACGCTATTTCACTCGATTTGAACGGGGGGCTAATTAATGTTCTATGATTATTTGACAATTATTGCTCAAGGCATTCCAACCAGTCTGTTACTTACTTTTTTTGCCTTAGTGATTGCTTTTATTTTAGCCTTAATCCTAACTCTCCTTCTCTCTGCGGGGGGAATCTGGGTTAAACGGATTATCAATCTATATTTAGTTATCTTTACTGGTACACCACTATTAGTACAAATATTCCTCATCTATTATGGACCGGGACAATTCCAAAGCGTGGTGGATAGTCCTTTATGGTATTTGCTCTCAAATGCGTGGTTTTGTGCCGTACTTGCTTTAGCTTTAAATAGTGCGGCATACTCTACTCAACTTTTTCATGGTGCAGTAAAAGCCATCTCAAAAGGACAATGGGAAAGTTGTGCTGCATTAGGTTTAAGTCGCTGGCAAACATTAAAAATATTAATGCCTTATGCATTAAAACGAGCTTTACCTTCATATACCAACGAGATAATCCTTGTATTTAAAGGTACTTCGCTCGCCTCAACCATTACGATTATGGATATTATGGGCTATGCTCGCCAACTATATGGTACTGAATATGATGCGATCACTATTTACGGCATTGCTGGGGCTATCTACCTAATCATTACTGGTATTGCGACTTATTTCTTACGCAAATTAGAAAAACGTGTACTACGTTTTGAACGCACGGATCTTCCAACCAGCTAATTAAACATTTAATCCCATCAACCAAAAACAGCATTTTACACTGGTAGTAAAATGCTGTTTTAATTTTCTATCTGATGCTTAAATTATTCGACAAACTCTGAACGTAAAATAGAGTAATAAACTTTATCACTCAATCCTCGATCTGTCATAAATGACTGGCGTAACCGACCTTCATACTGCATTCCAACTTTCTGCATTACCTTCCCAGAATTAGGATTACAACTATCGTGTTTAGCCACAATTCGATTAACGTTCACCTGCAAAAAGAAAAAACGAATTAACTCAGCTAATGCCTCACTGGTAATCCCTTGTTGCCACCAAGCTTTACCAATGCAATAGCCAATTTCTACTTCTTGAATACTTTCATTTTGATTGACCGCACCAATACTGCCAATCACCTCACCACTCTCTTTTAACACTATCGCCCATTGATAAAAATTAGCCTGCTGATAATTCTTAACCCAACTATTTAAAATTTCTAAAGTTATTGTTTGGTCAGAATGTGCCTGCCAAGTTAAATATTTTGTTACCTCAGGATCTGATGCCCAATTTTTAAACATTGGATAACTATCATCTAAACAAAAAGGACGTAAAATTAAACGTTTAGTCGTTAATATTTGTGTACCTTGATGTTGCATTTTCCCTCCTTTCATAAACATAACATATAAAAAAATCCTTTAATAATCATTACTATTAAAGGATTTCTAATTTATCTTAAATTAAGTAACAATCAAGCTTTTTTCAAAAACTCAGATTTTAATGAAAAACTTTGACCATCAATTTTACAATCAACATCGTGATCCGCATCAACTAAACGAATATTTTTCGCTTTTGTGCCTTTTTTTAACACAATTGAGCTACCTTTTACTTTTAAATCTTTAATTAAAATAACTGAATCACCATCTTGTAATACGTTGCCATTACTATCTTTAACAACCAACGTATCATCTTCCGCTACTGTATCTTGTTCATTCCATTCATAAGCACAATCAGGGCAAACAAATTGAATTGAATCATGATACACATATTCACTATTACATTTAGGGCAAGCAGGTATTTGCATAAAAAATCCTTATCTACCGAATTATAAAAAGTGGCGATTATATCACCGCTATAACAAAACCACTACTAAAAGATGCTTTATACAGTGGCTCAATCGTGCGACAAAAAACAAACTATGGCATAATATTGCCCTTTGCACCTTTTGATAATTACTCAGGAATAGGATTTCAAACACTATGCAAAATCAAACTATTAGCCAAATTATTGCGGCGGAATTATCCGTTAATCCAAGTCAAATTGACGCTGCAATTAAATTATTAGATGAAGGCAATACTATTCCATTTATTGCTCGCTATAGAAAAGAAGTAACAGGACGATTAGACGATACTCAACTTCGTCATTTTGAAAATCGTTTAACTTATTTACGAGAATTAGAGGATCGGCGTCAAACAATTTTAAATTCAATCGCCGAGCAAGGTAAACTCACCGATGAATTACGTTTAGCTATTGAACAAGTTCAAACTAAAACCGAATTAGAAGATCTCTACCTTCCTTACAAACCTAAACGCAGAACCAAAGGGCAAATTGCGATTGAAGCAGGATTAGAACCACTCGCCGATTTACTTTGGCAAGATCCTCAACATATCCCCGAAAAAGCAGCAGCGGCATTTATTACTGAAGAGAAAGGCATTCCAAATGAAAAAGCAGCATTAGATGGTGCAAAATATATCTTAATGGAACGTTTTGCTGAAAATGCAGGATTATTGGCAAAAGTAAGGCATTATTTACAACAAAATGCCACCCTAGTATCTCAAGTGATAACAGGTAAAGAACAAGAAGGTGAAAAATTCAAAGATTATTTTGATCACCAAGAATTATTAAAAAATGTTCCATCTCATCGTGCATTAGCCATGTTTCGAGGTCGAAACGAAGGGATTTTGAGTTTAAGTTTAAATGCTGATCCGCAACAAGAAGAACAAAACCGTCAAAGTTATTGCGAAGAATTAATCCGTCAATATTTAGATGTTCACTTTACAGGACAACCTGCCGATAGTTGGCGACAACAAGTAATTACTTGGACGTGGAAAATCAAACTTTCGCTACATCTTGAAACAGAGTTAATGTCAACCCTAAGGGAACAAGCTGAAGAAGAAGCGATCAATGTTTTTGCTCGTAATCTCAATGCCTTGTTAATGGCAGCACCCGCAGGAGCAAAAAATACGATGGGGCTTGATCCGGGTTTGCGTACAGGGGTAAAAGTCGCAGTGATCGATAACACGGGAAAATTGCTTGCAACCGATACCATCTATCCACACACAGGACAGAAAGAACAAGCTGAACGCTCGCTTCTTCAACTTGGCAAGCAATATCAAGTAGAATTAATTGCGATTGGTAATGGTACTGCCTCAAGAGAAACAGAACGTTTCGTCAATGCAGTATTAAAACAGCATTCAGAATGGCAAGCTCGTTCGGTAGTAGTCAGCGAAGCAGGGGCTTCGGTTTACTCTGCCTCTGAATTAGCCGCTCAGGAATTTCCTCAATTAGACGTTTCTTTGCGTGGTGCCGTATCCATTGCTCGCCGTTTACAAGATCCATTAGCCGAATTAGTCAAAATTGAACCAAAAGCGATTGGTGTGGGGCAATATCAACACGATGTGAATCAAACCTACTTAGCTCGTAAACTAGATGCTGTGATTGAAGACTGTGTTAATGCCGTTGGGGTAGATTTAAATACCGCTTCCGTACCTCTACTTGCTCGAGTCTCAGGAATGAGTCGTACTCTAGCCCAAAATATTGTTAGCTATCGTGATGAAAATGGTCTGTTTAAACAGCGTAGCGAGTTGAAAAAAGTCCCTCGCTTAGGCCCTAAAGCGTTTGAACAATGTGCGGGTTTTATGCGTATTACCAACGGAACTAACCCACTTGATGCCTCTGGCGTTCACCCCGAAGCCTATCCAGTGGTTGAAAAAATTCTTCAAGCCACAGAAAAATCGATCCAACAATTAATTGGTAACAGCAGTGAATTACGTCAACTTCAACCAACTCACTTTACAGATGAACGTTTTGGCTTACCAACAGTTACCGATATATTAAAAGAGCTAGAAAAACCGGGGCGTGATCCTCGAGGTGAATTTAAAACCGCAACTTTTATTGATGGGGTAGAAGAAATTACCGATTTAAAACTAGGTATGATTCTTGAAGGTACAGTAACCAATGTAACTAACTTCGGGGCTTTCGTTGATATTGGCGTTCACCAAGATGGTTTAGTGCATATTTCAGCATTAAGCGATAAATTTGTTGATGATCCTTACCAAGTAGTCAAAACTGGCGATATTGTGAAGGTCAAAGTATTAGAAGTGGATGTTGCTCGCAGACGCATTGCCTTAAGTATGCGATTAGAAGATAACGTCAACCCAAATAAAGAAAAGGGGACGAATGCTAATCGAGATCAGAGTAAAAACCGTAACAATCAACGCCAACAAACCGCTAATTCAGCCATAGGTAACGCCTTTGCTGCCGCATTCCAAAACTTAAAAAAATAATGATAAAAAATAACGCCGTTAATTCGGCGTTATTTTTCAATAAGTTATATCGTATTCACGCCGAAGCAATAAATTGTTTAACCGTATTTTCTAATCGTTGCATACCTTCTATTAATTCTGCTTCAGTTAAATTCAAAGCAGGAGTAAAACGAACAACATTTTCCCCTGCAACTAATAGCATTAAACCTTGTTCAGCTGCCAGTTGACAAAATTGCATCGCTTTTTTTTGATAAAGCGAATTAAGCTCTGCCCCAATAAGCATTCCTTGTCCTCGAATTTGCTGAAAAATCCCATCATATTGCTGGTTAATTCGGTTTAACTGTTGAAAAAACTGTTGAGAGATCTGTCTTACTTGGGCTAAAAATTCAGGTTTTGCAATAATATCCAGCACTTTTTTTGCCACCGCACAAGCTAAAGGATTACCACCAAAAGTCGTACCGTGTACCCCCACTTTAAATACACTCGCAATCTGGGTGGTCGTCAACATAGCACCAATAGGAAAACCATTTGCTAAGGCTTTAGCGGTGGTAAGAATATCTGGGGTTACTCCATAATGGAGATAAGCATAAAGTTCCCCTGTTCGCCCAACCCCAGTTTGTACTTCATCAAAAATCAATAATGCTTGATGCTGATCACAAAGTTGACGTAAACCTTGTAAAAACTCAGGTTGAGCAGGAATAACTCCACTTTCACCTTGAATCGGTTCAACAATGATCGCACAAGTGTGATCATCTATCACGGCTTTTACCGCTTCTAAATCATTAAAAGGAACGTGAATAATATCAGCCGGTTTAGGTCCAAAACCATCTGAATATTTAGCCTGACCACCGACACTAACAGTAAATAATGTACGCCCATGAAACGCTTGTTTAAAAGCAATAATCTTACTTTTTTGATAGCCAAATTGTTCAAGTGCATAACGGCGAGCTAATTTTAATGCCGCTTCATTTGCTTCTGCACCAGAATTCACAAACATCACTCTTTCAGCAAAGGTATTAGCCACCAATTTTTCCGCTAAAGCTAAAGTCGGTTCGCTGGTAAACCAATTACTGCTATGCCATAAAGTTTCACCTTGTTGTTTCAAAACTTCCACGACCGTTTCAGGACAATGTCCCAACGCATTTACTGCAATGCCACCACTAAAATCAATATATTCTTTCCCTTGCTGATCCCACACTCGACTTCCTTTTCCTTTCACTGGTATAAATTTCGCTGGTGCATAATTTTGTACCATTAGCTGATCAAACATTGCCCGATGATATTGTTGTTGCATAATCCTTCCTATCTTTATCTTATGATTAATCTGTTGCTAAAATTTAGCATTAAAGAATAAAAAATCAATCATAATGCATAAAAATTCAAATAAATTTGAAATAAAAGAAATAAAAAAGTGCGGTATGATACCGCACTTCAAAATTACGCTAAAAATTGGTTTAGAAACGATAGCCTAAATTAAGTCCAACATTCACCCCACTTAATTTTGATTTGAGGTAATGATTATAACCAACTGCTCCACCAATGGTTGCTTTTCCAAACTGTTTACTCGCTTCAAGGCTGAAATGAGTGCGAACATCTTTATCTTTAGTTTGGTGAATGGTTGTTTCACTTAGTGGTAAAACAGTAAATTGTGGTTTATCTACTTGGCTATTGCGTTTAATACCATCTACCCCTACCTTAGCAAGAATTGATAAATCAGGTAACGGCTTATAATTAACATCAACTGACACACCTGCTTGATTAACTGCTAAACGTTGAGTACGAACCTCTAAAGCAGATAATTTAGTTTTTACTCCTGATAGCTCTTGATATTGATAAGAGATAACAGGTGTTACACTTAATTTATCATTAAGAATAAATTTATAACCACCGTTTAAGATAACGCCTAACGTTTTAGCGTTAAACTTCGCTTTTGTTTCAATCGCTGTTAAATGAGAAGTTGCCTTAACACTATCAACCCCAGCGATAATCCCACCTTCAATAAAGACGTTTTGATTACTCGCTCCAATATATGCACCACCTTGTGCTAAGGTATGTTTAAAACTTAAGTCTTGCCCAGCTTTTGTTTCACCTTGACCAACATTCGCTAACACCCCAAAACGCACACCATTTAAGGTTTTTTGGTAACCAAAGCTAGCGGTGGTTAAATTCCCTTTGTTATTCGCAGTCGTAAAGTGTTTTTTCTTATCAGTATGAGCTAGACGTTCGTGATCTAACACCGCCCAGACTCCTGTACCTTGTTGGCGAGTATAATCAAAGGTTTTTTGAGTGGTATTGAGAAGGGAATTTTGTAGATTTTTAAACAGTTCTAAGCCAGTAACATTAAATTTATATTGAACCGCTTTTTCAGCATCTTTATTAAAAGCAGATGTATCAATAAGATTATTAATAATCGCTAAAACATCATCTTCTGAAATATTTTTAGCCTTATCTTTTAATAATAATTGCAAATCTCGACTTTTATCTCGTGCTATATCAACATCTTGCTTAGCTTTATCAGTAATTTTTTCAAATTCATTTGATAACTTAATCGTTTCTGGATCCTTTGTTTCTTTAGCTATATTGACCAATGCCTCTTTTGTTATTCTATTACTAAATTTAGATAAAAGAGGATCATCCTTATTAGGATCTGTTAATAAAGCAAACAAACCTCTTGAGATAGCCTCTTTTTCTGTTAGACCATGCCTTTTAGCTAAATCAGCTGATACTTCTTTTGCTGTTTCTTTAAAGATTGAATCTAAACGATTGTAATTCAAAATCTTTGTTCTAACCGCAACATCTTTGCTTGTTTCAATTTTTTTAATTAAACGCTCTTTTAAACCTAACGAAGCATCAACTTCATTGACTGCTTTCATTTTGGCTTTATATAAATCCAAAGCTTGATCTCGTATTTCATCTGTTACAATCGGTATTGTAGAAGAAGGTTGAACTGTCGTTGGAGCTGGTGCTGGTTCTTCTGCAGCAAAAAGACTACTTGCTAATAAAGCAGAAAATAGAGTAAAAGAAAGCTTAGAATAAGTGAATCTTTTCATAATGGATCCTTAAAAAATAAAAATTGAATAATTAAAGCTTTACTTTAAACTTTAAAGACATCAAAGCTTTTCGTGTGCTAATTTATCAATAAAAATGTAAACAAACTTCAATCATTAAAAATATAAAAGCAAAGCAAAGCAAAGCAAAGCAAAGCAAAGCAAAGCAAAATGCTAATAAAATTTAAAAAATAACGTAAATAAAAAAGTGCGGTATATACCGCACTATTCAAAATCACACTAAAAATTGATGATCAGAAATGATACCCTAAATTAAGCCCAACATTCACCCCACTGAGTTTTGATTTGAGGTAATGATTATAACCGACTGTGCCACCAATGGTTACTTTGCCGAATTGTTTAGTCATTTCAAGACTGAAATGAGTACGAACATCTTTATTTTTAGTTTGGTGAATAATATTAACCTGCTCTAAAGACAGCACCTGTAAATCAGGCAAACTCACTTGTACATTACGTTTTAAAGCATCTACCCCCGCTTTCGCTAAAATTGATAAATCAGGAAGTGGTTTATAATCTACCGTTACAGATACGCCAATTTGATTAACCGCTAAACGTTGGGTTTTAACATCAAGCTCGGCAAACTTGGCTTTCACAGCGGATAACTTTTGATATTGATAAGAGATAGCAGGTGTTACATTTAATTTATCATTAAGAGTAAATTTATAACCACCATTTAAGATAACACCTAGCGTTTTAGTATTAAACTTCGCTTTTACCTCTGCTCTTTTTGGTGCAGTTGTGGCATTAACTTTATCTACCCCAGCAATAATTCCACCTTCTACAAAGACATTTGCATTACTCGCACCAATATAAACTCCACCTTGTACTAAGGTATGTGTAAGTTTTAAATTCTGTGGTGCTTTTGTTTCACCTCGTCCAACATTCGCTAAAATACCAAAACGCACGCCATCTTGCTCTTTTTGATAACCAAAACTCACAGACGTTAAATTCCCTTTGTTATTTGCAAGGGTAAGTTTATTCTTTTTATCGGTATGTGCTAAACGTTGGTGAGTTAATACCGCCCATACTCCATCACTTACTTGGCGAGTATAATCAAATACTTTTTGGTTGGTATTAAGTATATTATCTTGCAGATTTTTGAGTAATTCTAAGGTAGTTACAGTGAGGTTGTAAGTAGTAACATTGACAATATCTTTATTTCTCTCAGCTAAAACATTACTAATATTAGTAAGTTCTGCTGGAAGCTTATATTTATCAATTAATTGCTTAAATTTTTCGGCTAAATTTGTTGTTTCAACAATACTAGCACTAGCCTTTGTTTTTAAATTTTCTAATTTAACTAATAATGTTTTCACTTCTGGATCTTGTGATTGTTCAGCTAATGATTTTAATGTGCCAAATAATGCAGGTACTTCAGGAGGAACTAAAGGAGGTGGTTCTACAAGTAAAGCAAAAAGTGCTTGTAGCTCTGCTTGTTTTTTTTCCAACTCAGATAAACCCGCTGCTTCAGGTAATTTACCTATTTGCTCTGCTAGAACTTTATACTGTTCAAAAGTTTCTTTATAACGAGTAATATTCGGTGCTTCAGGCTGAGACGCCATATCCTTTTCTAATCTTTTTAATAATTTATCATGTGTATCTAAAAATTTTTCCACTAATTCTGTTGTTTCCATTCTAGAAAGATAGAGTTCATAAGCTTCTTGACGAATTTCTTGATCTGATGGGCGTGGTTCGGTCATTTCTGCCACTGGAGAAATTGCCATAACTGGTGGTGCGACAGGATCTGCATTGGCAACAGCAAATCTACTGGTCATCAATATGACAGAAAATAAAGCGAGAGAAAGTTTAGAATAGCTAAGTGTTTTCATACTGATTCCTTAAAATAAACATTAAATCATCAAAAAATCATCAAAGCTCTACTTTAATCCCGAAAAAACAGCAAAGCTTTATCTGCGAATTTAGCAATAAAAATGCAAATAAACCTCAAACACTAAAAAACTAAAGAAAAATAACAAAAAGAAATTATTAACATGTAAGAAATAGGTAAAGAAATAAAACATCACTCATTATTTCATTCGTGATGTTTTTCTCTTTATTATGAATAAATTAACGATATTATTTATCAATACCTAATAATTTTTTTGCAAAGTCTAATACTGGTTTGTCAATCATTTTACCGTTAAACTGAAAAGCACTTTCACCTTGTTGTTGACTAGCATCTAATACATTTTTTGCCCAAACTAACTGCTGTTTTAAATGCTCGCCATAAATATTTTGTACTACCTCAACTTGTATTGGGTGAATACATAATGCCCCTGAAAAACCTTGAGATAAACGGTGTTGACACCGTTTAGCAAAACCTTCTCGATCTTTAAAATTCGCAAATACACTATCAATAGGTGGTGCTAACCCTGCAAGACGGCTATGTAAAGTAAGCTGAAAAGCCAGCTGATCAAAATAACTATCGGCACCGTTTCCCTGTTCAAAACCAAGATCATTCGCAAAATCTAATCCCCCAAATGTCAGTGCCTGTACTCCTTTTGCCTGTGCAATAGTCGCCAAATTCAGATAACCTTTTGCAGATTCAATCATTGGTATTATCGGTTTTGCAAAATGTTGAAATAATTGATTAATCACCTCTCCATTTTCAACTTTAGGTAATACTATCCCTTGTAATTGAGTGAGATCTAATTGTGTTAATGCTTGGCAATCTGAGACAAAATAATCACTATCTTGTGCATTGATACGTAACCATATTGCTTTATGTGGTTCATTTTTTTTAGATAACTGCAACAATTTTTCTTGCGTTAAACGGCGAGCTAATTCTTTTTCGCTAGATTGTACGGCATCTTCCCAATCAAGAATAATCGCATCACTCTTACCATCTAAAGCTTTGTCTAATAAAGTTGGTTTATGAGCTGGAACAAATAGATAAGCATTAGCTATCATCTTCCACCTCCAAACCTAATTCATTAAAAATAGCTTGGTTATGTTGTCCTAATGCAGGCACTGCTCCCATTTGGGCAGTAAATCTATTACTTTGTACTGGGGGTAATAACGCTGGGAGTCTGCCTACTGGTGAATCAATTTGACACCAACGTTGCCGATCTTGTAACTGTGGGTGTTGCCATACTTCTGCCATAGTATTAACTTGAGCATTTGCAATCGCCCCAGCATCAAGCCGTTGCCGTATTTGTTCGCTACTTAAAGTGGTAAACGTGGTTTCAATAATTTGTTTTAACGCCTCTCGATTCTCAACTCTCTTACTATTTTGAATAAATCGAGGATCTTCGCTTAATTCTGGTTGTTGTAAAACAATTTGGCAAAATTGCTGCCATTCCCGTTGGTTTTGTAAACCAAATAGCACCATACCATCTTGGCAGGAAAAGATACCATAAGGGTAGATCGTAGCGTGGCTCGCCCAAGTACGTAGTGGTGGAGATTGATCGTCAATACTATAATAGAGTGGAAAACCTAACCATTCAGTTAAACATTCCAACATTGATACATCAAGATGGCTTCCTTCACCCGTTTTAGAACGTAATAACAACGCATTTAATATACCACTATAAGCATACATTCCAGCACAAATATCTGCGATTGAAATGCCTGTTTTTGCCATTTGATCTGGAGCGGGACCACCTGTTACTGAAAGCAAACCACTTTCACTTTGGATTAATAAATCATACGCTTTTTTATCTTGATAACGCCCGTTTTGTCCATAACCTGAAATATCACATACAATCAAACGAGGATATTTTTCAGATAACTGAGAATAACTTAAACCTAAGCGTTCACTAGCTCCCGGTGCTAAATTCTGAACTAATACATCTGCTTTAGCGAGCAAAGCTTGTAAAACAGCTTGCCCTTTCTGGCTTTTCACATCAATCGCTAAACTTTCTTTACCACGATTTACCCAGACAAAATGCGATGCTAGCCCTTTGACACGTTCATCATATCCACGAGCAAAATCCCCTCCATCAGGACGTTCAACTTTAATCACTCTTGCTCCCATATCTGCAAGTTGTCGAGTACAAAATGGGGCTGCGATTGCGTGCTCTAAACTCACTACCGTAATGCCTTCTAAAGGAAGTTGTACCTTATTCATAAAAAACAACCTCTCCTTGTTGGATTATGCCACGGTCATTACACGCCCAAACCTCTGCAGTTTTCGGTGCAATCATTCTGCCTTCAAAACGGATTAAATCAGGTAGTAAGGAAGGACGTACACCACGATAACGAAAGGTTTTAACAGAACGGTGCGGAAATTGTAACTGTGCGGTATGTAACGCTAAAGTAGCTATCATTGGACCATGTACAACTAAATTTTGATAGCCTTCGGTATCATGAGTATAAGGGTAATCATAATGAATACGATGCCCATTGAAAGTTAATGCAGAATAACGAAACAGTAATGTAGGAGTCGGTAATAAAGTACTCGACCATTCAGCAGTTGGTGGGGCTTTACTCTCACTCTTCGCTGGACTAGGCTCTCGATACACTACTTCTTGCAACTCTCGTACACATAATATCCCATTTTGAGAATAATCGTGCTGCAAACAAACAAAAACCAAACGTCCTGTTGTGCCTTGTTTTTCTTTAATTGACTTAATGGTCGTCTGGCATTGAGCGATTTCACCAATCTTCAAAGGTTGAATAAACTCAAATTCTCCTCCCGCCCACATTCGAATTAAACCTTCCATTGCAGGCAAAAAATCCCCACGCTTAGGATGCCCGTCTCCCCCTAAATATTGTTCAGTTAATTCAGGTTGAAAAAACATCCATTGCCAACACATTGGCAAATCATCAAGATTAGGTTGATAACAACGTTCAGCCAAAGTCGCCTGCATACGTCTAACTAAAATACGACTAATTTCATCCTCGCTATGGCGACTTTTTCCAATCCAAGCAGCATAATTCATAGTCATTTTATTTTCCTTATGTTGTGTTTACTCTATTTTAATATAGATTAATTTTTAGAATTTACTAACACAATATATTGTAAAGATAGGAAAATAAAAATAAGTACCATTCCTTATTGACAGGAATAAAAAAATGCAGTTCAAAAAAGAACTACATTTTTTTACTTAAAATATAAAACTGAAATATTAATTACATCGTATTATTATAATATTTGTATGCGTCATCAATTGAAGAAAAATTATACATATAGCCACTATCTAACACAGAGGCATTATCACAATATTTTCTAATTGCACTTGAATTATGAGAAACCAAAATAATGGAACGATCTTTGCGTTTTTCAAATAATTCATATTTACATTTCTTTGAAAAACGAGAATCACCAACAGCAATAACTTCATCGATCAAATAACAATCAAACTCTACCGACAAAGATAATGCAAATGCTAAACGTGTTTTCATTCCTGAAGAGTATTTTTTCACTGGTTCATAAAGGTAATCACCCAATTCTGAAAATTCTTCAGTAAATTGTTTTACATAATCAAAATCCACATTATAAATACGACAAATAAAACGCAGATTATCCATTCCAGTTAAACTGCCTTGAAATGCTCCAGAAAATGCTAACGGCCAAGAAATACTCATTGTTCGCTGAATACGTCCACTGGTAGGAGATTCAACGCCACTAATTAAACGAATAAGTGTGGATTTACCTGCACCATTTTTCCCTAAAATGCCAATTTTTTCTCCTCTTTCTAGCTTAAAATTGACATCATGCAATACCGTTTTCCACCCGTTTCTTGTTTTATAACGTTTACTAACGTTTTCAACACTTATCATGATGGTTCAATTCCTTTACTAAAACGTTTTACCAATACTAATCCAATAAATAACATAATGAGATCACACTTTAAAATAAACATAGGATCAAAATGAGTAGTGACTGAATGTCCAAAATAACCATCACGAAACATCTCAGTCCCATTTACCATTGGCAGATATAACAAATATTGTTGAATTTTAGGAGGAAAACTATTCACAAAGAAAAATGCACCAGAAAGAGGTAACATAACAAAGCTTAAAGTCCCCCAAATTTTACCAAAAGCTTCAAAATAATACACAATTGAACTAATAATTAGCCCTAAACCAATAGCAAAAAATGCCATTAATAACCAAGCCAATAGCATTTCAAAGACATCAACTGGAAGATTAATCCACCCCACCAACATCAGAACAGCCATAATAACGATTTGTGCAATAGTTGCCCCAGCTATTTCCAACAACATTCGACTCACTAAGGTATCTAATACACGCACATTACGATGATAAAGCAAGCTAATATTAGCTGAAATTGCCCCAATAACACGATTAGAGGTATTTCGCCACATCATCGCCATAGGATAACCTGTTATCACGAAAGCAATTATATTGAGAGTTGAATAATGATTTGCACGAAAAAACTTCCACATCAATACGATGACTAAAGTAAAAAGAAGTGGTTCAACAAATAACCATAAAAAACCGATATTATTTCGCCCATATCGAGTGATAATTTCTCGCATTATTAACGCACCAATCACCCTTCCTTGAATAACTAATGATTGCTTAAAAGTAGTATCATTACCGTATTGCATCAGTTTTTATGCTCTCTAATACTTGCGATTAATAAACTAAAAATACCGTATAAAATTAAGCCAAAAATCAATGTAGAAATAATGCTATAAATTCTATAGGGCAATAATGCTAAATCAGGTAAATTTGGTTTACTAATAACTTCCAAATAAAGCTGTTGTCTTTCTATTTCATCTTTTGCATTTTGCAATGAAGTTAAAGCACCAGTTAACTGCTGCTGTGCTAAAGTATTTTCTAAAATTAAACGCTGATATTCGGCTGTTTGATGTGCAATAGAATCACCTTTACCAAGCATCACGGCAATCTGTTTTTCCATTTCAGTTTGAATACTTTTTTCTCTTATTTGTAAAGTATTTATCTGTGGATTATTGGGTGAAATAGCTCTGATTTGTGCTAACTGAGTTTGAAGACTAATTAGCTCGCCTTGTAATTTAGATATTAATTCTAATTGTACTTCTGATTGTGCTTTAATATCAAAAATACCATTTTTTACCCGATAATCAGCTAACGCTAATGCAGATCTATTTACTCTTTCTTCAGCTTCTTTAACGGATTGTTGTGAAAATAAAAGGCTATCTTTTCTTGCACGTTGATTTAAACGATTAATCAACTGCTCTGCTAATTTTAATAATTCCTTATTAATTTTTTGTGCATCTTCTGCACTAAAAGCACTAATACTTAATGTAGCAATGCCTGAAATAGGATCTAAATTAATAGTTTGCTGTTTTAAAAAGTACTGATAAAAATTTTCCTTTTCATTATTAAAACCAAACGGAGCAAAACGGCTAAATACATCTCCTTTATCATAATACTTTTCAAGTGGTAATACTTTTTCTAACTCATCTACGGCATTACGAGAACGAATAAAGCTCTGCACAGTATAAGTATCATCTTGAGAACGAGAAATACCAATCCCCTGCAATAAAGCACCAAAACTACTTAATGAATTTTGACTACGAGCTGAACGGACAACAAAACTAGATTCAGATACATACATATCTGATGCCCAAAAAGAAAAATAGATTATTGAACAAAACGTTGGAATAATAACTAAAAGCCAAAATAGTGGATTAAAATTTGCTTTAATTTTCATTTTAAATAACATCTCTTAACAACTAAAAATATTAATCAGAAATTTTAGAAATTTCTCTAACATTAATAATAGCTGGTGAAGTAATAGAAAATACCATTCGTAAAAACTTATTAAATTCTGCTAAAGGTGCATTAGAAACATAAACAATATCCTTATCTTGCATAGGAAAACGCTGTAACCAAAATAAAGATTTTGGTTCTAATAAATTAACTTGATATACCGTAGGAATATCCATTCCTGAGCTATAACCTTCTTTTTTCCATTTTTGTTTATCAGATAAAGATAAATGATCAAAAGAAACATACCGAAAAACAAAAACCCCTTGAGGATCTGAACGTGTATCAATTAATCCTCCCATCTTGGCTATCGCTTCAGATAACGATAATCCCCGAGCAGAAAACTTAATAACCCGATTATTATTTAATGCACCAAGACCAGTAAAACTTAATGAATTATTTAATAATGTTAGTACATCGCCAGAACGCAAAGGAATATTTTCCATAGGTTCAGAAGTTAATCGTTCTAAAGCAATTGTCTTAACTTGCTTATCTCTAGCTAACTGAACAGATATATCCTGTAGATCACTTTGTACACCACCAACAGCAGCTACCGCATCTAAAACTCGTTCTCCTGCCGCTGTTAATGGCATACGAATACCATTTCCTTGACGTAAAACCGTAACATTTGCTGAATTATTTTTCACTAAACGAACAATAACTTGAGGCTGATTCGCTATCTTAGCTAATCCATGCTTAATAATAGTCTGAATCTGTTCTAGTGTTTTTCCTTGTACTAAAACACTCCCTAAAAATGGAATTGTAATTTTCCCTGTTTCACTTACCATTTGTTCTGGTAAACGAGCTAAATCTGCTCCTGAGTTATTTTTCCCAGCAGAAAATAATACTGAAGGAGGTGCCTCCCAAATTGAAATATCCAATACATCACCAACATTTACCGCACCAAAATAATTAGTTGAATTATGCTTGAATTGGCTAAAAGATTGAGAAAATTTATATTCAGACAATATATCAACAATTTTTTCATCTACCTTTATAATTCTTACTTCAGGTAATGTTTCTTTTTGATTATTTAAGTCTAGTATTGAGGCTTTATTAATAATTAATCCCGGATTTAAAGAACAACCAGTTAAAACTAAACAACCAATTAAAAATATTATATTTTTATTTTTCAAAATCATCTCTAATCCTATCAATATTCATTAAATTATTTTTAATAATATAATTTTAATTCTTTTATACTTTTCTTAACTAAATTTAAATCAACTTCAATCTCTTTAGGTACTGAAAATGGTCGATGAGATAACCCTCCACTTATTTTTAAAAGCTGCTTGTTCTTACAACAATGAATATGCCATTTTCTCCACGCTTCCCAATACTCTAAACGAATATTTGAAAGCCCGTTACTATCATACCCAGTATCTTTAGAAGTCATTAAAGAGTTTTCTCTGTGGGCTCCGAATGTCAAAGGCTTCCTAATCTTTTTTACAGATTTACTGCCAAAAAATAACTTTAACCTTTCATAAAATTCACTATCCGCACCAATTCTCACATAATCCCAGTAACCAATATTATTTAAAACAATCTCTTTTCTAAACATCAGTGATGCAGGATTATGTCTCATAATAGGATAGATAAAACGGGAATAAGCATTTCCTTTATTATCTAATCGAATCCAATCTGATACAGTACAAATAATATTATTATCTTCCAATAAAGGAATAATTTGTTCTTCTATCTTTCTTGGATGAGCATAATCATCAGAATCTTGACAAGTTACAAATTCTCCTTTTACATACTGTAAGCCAATATTTTTAGCAGAAAATGTACCTATATTATAAGGTAAAGAAATTAATTTTATTCGTTTATCTTCCCGCATAAAATCAATAATTATTTCTAATGTATTATCTGTACTATTATCATCAATCACGATAACTTCTATATTAGAATATGTTTGAAGTAATAAAGATTTTAAACAATACTCTATACTTTCTTGACTATTAAAAGTAGTTACTAAAATAGAGACTAATGGCAAATTCTCAGAATATATTTTCCTACAAACACAAGTAAGATTAAATACATTTAGTTCCCTTTTCTGATTAATTAACTGCATTTTCTCTAATTGATAATCATTAAGAAAACCATTTAAATATTCTAATTGTTTAACAGGTAAAGGAATGCTTGATTGAGTATTATATAAATTTAAATAAAACAACCAATCTTCAGGTATTCTTATTTCTTGAGTTTTTATTTTTATTTCTTTATCCAATGCTAATAGTAGAGAAAAATAACGGGTATCCTTTACGCCAACATTTTCTAAAATAGATAATGATAATTCAGGGTAATATGGGTTTAGCATTCTAGATAATTTTTCTTTCTGCTTTTTCTTTCTATTCTTATATTTATCTAAAAGATTAGCAATATAATAATTAGCCATTTCTCTATTACCAATAGCAGAAAAAGAAATAGCTTTTGCAAAATTAGTATAAAAGTTATTTCCCTTATAGGCTATTTCAGAAACAGTTTTATACATTCCCAATCTAAAATAAAGATAAATTTTAAAAGAAACAAAAAATTTTCTAACCAACCTATTGGAAAGTAAATTTAATATACTATCCTGCTTCACCCTCAATATTTTATTTAAAATCATATTATTTATTTTTACTTAAAAAAGCATATCTACGGCTATTTTTATCATTATCTATTGAAATATACTCATAATTTCTAATTTTTTGTCTCTCCAAAAATTCATTTACAACAATAAAATGATTTTTCTTTTGTTCTTCTATATTATCTATTGATGTATTATTTCCATGTAATACCCTGTTATAACAAATCTTATTAATATGTTTAAATTTTCCTACTTCACTTAATTTTAAATACATATCAAAATCTACAGCATTAGAAATATTCTCATTAAACCCTTCTGTTAAATTCCAAGCTCGAATAGTAAACATTCTAAAATGATGTACTATCATTGCCGTTGTAAATTTTTCTCGTGAAAATTCAGGCCAGTTATACCCATTCGCAATTAATGAACCATCTGGATTCACATTACGATTTGCCGTATATACACAAGCAAGTGTTCTATCTTTGAAAAATTCCTTTAAACAAACTTCTACTGCATCAGGCTCTAAATAATCATCACCATCAAGTTGCCCAATATAAAATCCTCTACAATTTTTTACTGCCATATTAGAGGCTGATGCAATTCCTCCATTTTCTTTACTAAAAATCCGTACTCTAGGATTATTTCCATAAATAGCTTTCAAAATAGACAGAGTATTATCAGTTGATCCATCATCAACAATACAAACTTCCAAATCTGTTATTGTTTGATTTAATGCACTATCTACACTACGTTGAATAAATTTCTCACAATTATACACAGGCATATATATTGACACCAATGGTACCGTATAAATTTTACTTTCTGTAATTGATGATAATTTTCGATATATATAAGGTACTTTTTCTTTTACTATATTTAACGTAATTTTTTTACCTTCACTCCTATCCGTCTCATTTTCTTTTCCTGGGGGCTCTTGATGATAAGCCATAGCCTGAGCTACTACTTTAAAAAAACAACCTGCTCTATATAAACGATAACCAAATTCATTATCCTCTCCTCCCCAATGAGTAAATTCTTCATCAAACTCACCTGCAATCTCTAACCATTTTTTTGCAAATGCAACGTTTCCTCCACTAAAAAACCTAAATGGAGAATCACATAAACGTAAGCCTTCCGTTTTTTTAAAATGATCTAACCGCCAATCTATTGATACACTTCCCTCTATATTATTTGTAATAACCTCAGGTAAAGAAGTTATCAATGAGGCATCATTTAAACAATCCTCAGCATTAATCCATTGAGTATCAATATATTTTCTCGGTCCTATTAATGCGATATTATCATCAAGAATTAAATCCTTCATATAAGCATCAATCCAATAAGGATTAGGAGCCATATCACAATCTAATATTGCCACATATAGATATTTAGAACATCTTAATCCTAAATTTCTAATTGCACATAATTGATAACCATTATCTCGCTGTCTTACATATTTAATATCTAGTTGTTTTTCATATTTTCTAATAATAGAACTTAAATCCTCTTGACTTCCATCATCAGCAACAATAATTTCAAAAGGATATTGTGTTATTTGATTAACTAAACAAGCCAAAGTAATATCTAAAATTCTAGAACGATTAAAAGTAGGTATAACTATTGATAGCCCTACTTTATTATTAAATAATTTATCCTTTTCTATTCTTCCCAAAGAAAGCGTTTTATTATAATTCCAAATATAATCATTTGGACCATCAGGTAATGGAAAAAATTTTAAGTCAGTAGGAAAATCTCTAGGAATTAAATTAACTTTATTTATAGAAATTAATTCTGATTTCTTTGTAGTTCTATCTTGCCAATCTGTAATTAATTTCTCTCTTTCTTCTTTTGATAACTCTAATTCTCCCATATTAGATAATAATATTTTTGTTGCCAAATCTAAATTTGAATTATCCTTATAATTTACTTGATTATATAAATAATCTAAATTATCTGAATCTGGTATTTTTTTCGACATCTTAAAATATTTAGTTTAACAAAATCATACCCATAAATTTCTGCAGCTTGTTCAAATAATCTTAGTGCTTTACTATAAGATTCTTCATTAAATAGCTTAATAGCCTTAGTTAATATATTCATATTGGTCTCTCTATATAAAAATAAAATCTAATAAGAATCAACTATCTTTATTCCAAATATCTCTAGTATAGACTTTATA
The DNA here is from genome assembly GCF_003265225.1 of Mergibacter septicus. Taxonomy (NCBI): domain Bacteria; kingdom Pseudomonadati; phylum Pseudomonadota; class Gammaproteobacteria; order Pasteurellales; family Pasteurellaceae; genus Mergibacter; species Mergibacter septicus. The sequence continues at coordinate 1,173,804 of NZ_CP022013.1, forward strand.
CAAAACATCATTTAATTCAATATTTATTCTATTCGCTATAATTAAATCACTCTCGAATTTAAATTTTACTAAATCCCTTTCGATAGGAATAGAATTAAATGTATCATCTAATAAAACAGGTTCATAAATAACTATTTCTATCCCTTTTAATTTTAATTGAGAAATTATATACTGAACAGAAGATTCTCTAAAATTATCAGAATTAGATTTCATAATTAAACGATATACACCTATTTTTTTAGGATTATTTGATAAAATATCATTAATAATAAAATCTTGCCGTGTTCTATTGGCTAAAACAATAGATTGAATTAAATTCTGTGGAACATCTTTATAATTTGCTAATAACTGTTTTGTATCTTTAGGTAAACAATATCCACCATAGCCAAAAGAAGGATTATTATAATAATTTCCTATTCTAGGATCTAAACCTATACCATATATAATATCTTCAGTATTCAATTTATGAATCATAGCATATGTGTCTAATTCATTAAAAAAAGCTATCCGCATAGCTAAATAAGTATTCGCAAATAGTTTGATTGCCTCTGCCTCAGTATTATTTGTAAATAATATATTTATATCTTTTTTCAATGCCGATTCTTTAAGTAGTAAAGAAAAACTCTTTGCCCTTTCAGATTTTTCACCAAGTATAATTCTACTAGGATATAAATTATCAAATAAAGCTTTTCCTTCTCGTAAAAATTCTGGAGAAAAAATAATATTATTAGCTTTAAATTTTTCCTTTATTTTTTCAGTAAAACCTACTGGAACTGTTGATTTAATAATAATAAGTGCTAATGGATTAATCTCAATAATATCACTAATAACTGTTTCAAGTGAAAATGTATCAAAATAATTTGTATTAGGATCATAATTAGTTTGTACTGCAATGATAATATAATCTGCTTTTTTATATGCAATATTTTTATCTACAGTAGCTACTAAATTTAATGGTTTATTTTCTAAATAATATATAATATCTTTATCTATGATCGGTGATCTTCTTTTATTTATTAAATCAACCTTTTCAGAATCAATATCTATAATTGTTACATTATTTTTTTGAGCTAATAAAACTGCATTAGATAAGCCAACATACCCAATGCCTACAACAGTTATATTGTTCATTTCATCTACCTATTATAAAAAAACAATTTAGGGATTAAACTTTTAAACTCATTAACTTCGGATAATAAAGGTAAAATAGGTGTATATCCCCAAGGATAATTATCTTTTATTAATTTTGTTTGTTTACTATCATTAATAACAAATTCTTTATATAATGTTTCACTAATACCACTATATTCTTTTAACCAATTATTATGACGTTCAATACAAACCTGCAAAATATTATTTTTCTTACACTCTATAGCAAAATAAATATCTACCATTCCTGGAAATTTAAATTCTGAAAGACAAAATCTACTAAATATCCCAACTCTAAATGCTACTGTCCCAGTGCCTAGAATATTTACGGGTATATCTTTTTCGAGTGATTTTCTAAAATGGTAAACTATCCTATCATCTGAAAAATACTTTTTAATTCTATTCGATAAAATAACACCATGAGAACCCACAACTACCTTTTCTTGATATTTATATAAACGCTCTAATAATGTATTAACATAATCAACTGGATATTCTATATCATCATCACAAGTAAAATAGTAACCATCTTTATTTTCTTTTATTAATTCTTCTAATAATAAAAATTTTCCATTATCTCTTAATGAAGTATTTTTATCATTACAAATAACAACTTTAGCCTTATGATGTAATTTTTCAATAAATTTAGGAATATTTTCATATCCATCTAAATATATATGAAAAAAATCACATTGATGATTCAATGCCTGAATAACCTTTTCTAAACTTTTAATTCTAGAAGGAATTGAACAAATACTAATATAGATAGGAAGTTTTGGATTTGGTAATTTAGACATATCATCATCGACATTAATAGCATCTTTACATCTAGGATAATAAAAAACTTCTTTATATTTACTTTTATCTATCTCCTTATGTAAAACTGTAAATTCTTTTACATAATTACATCTACTATTAGAAACAGTTTGAATAATACTAGATTTATCTTTCCACTTTACCATATCAGAGAATAAAGAATTCTCTCTCATAGTATTATAATATAAAGGTAAATCTACAATTGATACCTTTTCTCTACCGTAATAAGCAATGATCCTATTAAAAAACTCATCATCAGATGCCTTAGTCGTACAATTAAAAAAACCAATATCATCAAATACTTTTCTATATACTCCCAAAGTAATTAAACCTATTCTATAAATTGAATCATTAACAGTAATTACAGTATGAGTATTTAAATCAATTCTTGAATAACCACTTCTGACTGCGACACAATTAGGATTTTTCAATAAAGAATTTACACAACGTTCTATTCTCTCAAAATGACAAACATCATCACTATCTTGAAAAAAGATAATTTCCCCTTTTGCTTTTTTTATACCTAAATTTTTTGCATAATAAGTACCTAAATTACTATTTAATCTAAATACTTTTACTTTTGAATTTGAACTAGAAATTCTAGTAGCTATTTCATATGTATTATCATTACTATAATCATCAATAACAATAATTTCTATATTTTTATATGACTGTAATAAAACAGAGTTTATAGAAGACTCTATAAATTCTTGAGTATTATGTGCTGTAATTATAACGGTAACCAAAGGATAAGAAAATGAATCATTCAGTTTATCCTGATAGCTATCTATCGGTGTTTTTTCAACCAGAGAATATAATTCAGGTATTAATAATGAATTAATTTCAGAATTATTAACTATATTCTCACCATTAATTTTTTCTCTACATTTAGATATTTGATATTCAACTAATTCATTTATACCATATAAACGACCAATTAAGATATATAATTCTAATGCTTTATTATACTCTTTACTAAGAAAAAATTTATTTGCTTTTCTAAATAAATCCATTTTAATTAACCTTATACTAAGAAGTTTTATTTTTTTCTTTTCTAAATACCCTTATTGTATTAATTATTTCTTTAGGTAAAAAAATCCATTTGAAAGGTAATTTAAAATTATCTAAAAATACACCACCTAATTTATAAGACAAATGATTTTTTATTTTTTCTGCTTGATAATAATCTTGATATGATGAAATTGAAGGAAGCTTTTCTCTATTATTCATTCTATCAATCTTATATTCACAATAAACTCTTATAAGTGAAAAAGGCATTGATAATATTCCTAATATACTTTTACTACTCTTAATCATTTGAAAACCTAATCTATATCTTAATTGTTGTCTTATTCTTTTCTCAGCACCCAATAAGGCAGGATTAAGTTTAGATTTTAATTTTTTATTCTCAAGAAAGAGCTCTTCAAATTTCTCTTGAACTAAATGTAATTGATTTAATAAAGCCTGATTATCTTCTAAAAGGAGATTATATTTATTTAATATTATTTCTTTATTCTTTTCCTGCTCTAAAATTTTTTCTTGTAAATTATCTTTTGAATTATCTCCATAAAAATATTCTAATATATCATTCCAACTATCAATTGATAATAAAATATCATTATCATACTCATTACTATACTTATAAGGTAAAAAAGATAATTCCTCTAACTGAGAATATAATAATTTTAACTCCTGATTTGATGCAATCATTCTTTCAGTGAGTAATTTAAATATATTATTTTCAGTAATAGAATTGGTTAGATTATTAGATAATTTATTATTTTTTGATCGATTAATTGAAACACCTAATTTATTAAATAATTTTTCAATTGAATCATCTGGAAAGTCTAAAACTTGTTTTTTATTAATTAAAATACAATTATTAGGAAATCGATTGATTAATTCCAATACTCTTTTGGCATATTTAATCCAATTACTAAACTCTGTTTGTAACCAACTTTCATCTATATGTTTTATTTTATCTATATTATTATTAAAAAAGATATCTTCTGGTCTATCATAAACTAAAATAAATTTTATTTTTGAATTCATCTTATACCAGTATTCAACTAAATTTAATGCGTTATCATCACTCCATCCCCAAAATGGTTGATCTAAATTTGCTAAAAATAAATTTAGTGCTAAGTTATCCCAAACTAAATGATTTTTATCCTCTATGGATTTCTTTTTCCTTTTATTTTTAGATTTATTTTTAGAAATAAAAGATGTATTGATTAAATTATTATTTTTTTTAATATCTAAAGGTAATATCTCTTTTGTATCATTTAGTTTATTTAAAATATTATCAATTTCTAATGGAGAAACCCTATTATACTTTGATTTTTGTGCAGGTTTCATACCACACTCAATAAAAAAATCTTCAATGAATTTACTTGAGACATTATCAGAACCAATAATAATGATAATTTTATTCATTAAACTCTATCCTTTAAAAAAACATAAATCATAAAATCTAAACCAACTGATTACAATAACAGATTAAAACAATTACTTCAATTAAATATATTGATGATTAAATAATATTTTAGTGGTAATCTATATATTAGAATGCAATAATAACACTTTATCATGTAAGATAAAACCTTTAATATTAATATTGACATTTATATACAAAAATTTATAATTTAAAACATTTACTTTCATAAAACGAAATAATTAACAAAATAAATGACAAAAAATAATCAATATATTTATATTTGCTTTTCAAAAGAAATGTATAAAATTAAAAACTTATTATCTTTCATAATAAACCCTATTATTTATATATCTCCATATAAACCATTTATAATAAATAACAAGAATTTAAAAGTTTTAGGATGGGGATTGCGTCCAACAACAATCAAAGCCAGAAAATATGCTAAGAAATACAATCTTCCATATATTGCATTAGAAGATGGTTTTTTACGTTCATTGGGGCTAGGTGTAACTGGAAATTCACCATATTCAATAGTATATGACGATATAGGGATATACTATGACACTACTCGAACTTCTCGTTTAGAACAGTTAATTTTGGCAAAAGATATTACTGCTGATATTATTCATCAAGCAAAACAAGCAATACAATTAATTTGCTATAATAAATTATCCAAATATAATCACGCTCCTGAAATTATATTAAAAAAAGAAAAATATCATTCATCTGTTATTTTAATTATTGATCAAACATATGGTGATATGGCAGTCAAATATGGTCAAGCAGATCAATCAGATTTTGATAAAATGCTAGATACAGCAATTGATGAAAATCCTCAAGCAGAAATTTGGATAAAAACTCATCCTGATGTAATCAGTGGTAAAAAACAAGGTTATTTAACAAATTTAAATAAATACAATAAAAGAGTTAAATTAATTATTGAAGATATTAATCCAATTTATTTATTACAGCAGGTTGATAAAGTCTATTGTGTTACCTCTCAAATGGGATTTGAAGCTTTACTTTTAAACAAAAAAGTAGTTACTTTTGGATTACCTTGGTATGCAGGTTGGGGATTAACTGATGATCGGCATAAAAATATCGAAATATTATATAAGCAAAAACGTAGAGCTAAACGTTCTTTAATACACCTCTTTGCTGCTGCTTATTTACAATATAGTCGTTATATCGATCCTAACACAGGAAAAAAAGGATCTATTTTTGATGTAATTAATTATTTAATTAAAGCGAAACAATTAAACCAATTTTTAGCAGGTGATATTTATTGTTTTGGAATGTCGTTATGGAAGCAAGCAATTATCAAACCATACTTTAATTTCCCTGCTTGTAAACTTCATTTTATAAAAGGCATTAAATATTTAAAAACTGAAATAGTTAATTCTAATAGTAAGATCTTAGTTTGGGGAGTAGGTCAAGCAGAAATTATTAATTATGCTAAAAAGCATAATCTACAGATTTTAAGAATAGAAGATGGATTTATTCGTTCAATCGGTTTAGGCTCTAATCTTGTCCCACCTTTGTCTTTAGTAATTGATGATCTTGGTATTTATTTTGATCCAACTCAGCCATCTAGATTAGAATATATTATTCAAAACCATCTCTTTACTGATGAAGATTATATTCGAGGGAATAAATTACTCCAGCAATTATTGAATTATAATATTGGAAAATATAATGTCGGCAATCATCCTTTTATCCTTAATTCAGATAAAAAAATAATTCTAGTTCCCGGACAAGTTGAAGATGATGCGTCTATTCATTTTGGTTCTCCTAAAATCAAAACTAATCTAGATTTATTAAAGCAAGTTCGCAAAGATAATCCTAATGCATATATTCTATATAAACCCCATCCAGATGTATTAACTGGAAATAGAATTGGAAATATTCCTTCTCATTTAGCATTAGAATTTGCTGATCAGATTATAGAAAATAGTAATATTTTAGATTGTATTCAACAAGTCGATGAAGTACATACGATGACTTCTCTAGCTGGTTTTGAGGCTTTATTACGTAATAAAATTGTACACTGTTATGGTTTACCTTTTTATTCTAATTGGGGATTAACTATAGATAAAATTCATTTATCAAGACGACAACGTAAAGTAACCGTTGTTGAATTATTAGTTGCAACTTTAATCTACTATCCTCTTTATTTTAATCCAGAAACCCAACAACTTACTAATGTCGAAACTATTATTTATTACTTACAAAATCAAAAAGAAAAACAAAATCCTAAATTAGATCGTTCTTGGTTTCAAAAACAAGTAACAAAATTAAAATATCTTTATAAAACATTAAGAAATTAACTACTTTTGGAAATCTTTATGATTAATCATAATATTGATGAACTTTTAAGTTCATCACGGAAAATATTATTATTACAATCACCTATTGGATATTTCTTTACTGACTTATCCCAATGGCTAAAAAAACATAATAAAATAGTATTTAAATTAAACTTTAATGCTGGTGATGAGTATTTTTATCCAGAAACAGATGATCATAATAATCCTTATACATATACAGGAAAATTAACTGAGTTTGATAATTTTTTGCGTGATTTCATAAAGAAAAATAACATTGACACTTTTATTTGTTTCGGGGACACTCGTCCTTATCATGTTATTGCAAAAAAATTAGCAAAGAAATTAAATATAACTTTTTGGGTATTAGAAGAAGGGTATTTTCGTCCTCATTTTATTACTCTTGAAAAAGAGGGAGTTAACGCATTTTCAACCATTCCTAGAAATAAAGAATTTTACCTTCAATTTTCTAATTTACCACAATCAGCTAAACCTCAAAATGTTGCTTCTGGCTTCCTACCAGCCGCTAAACTCGCAGCAAAATACTATCATCAAGCAAATAAAAATAAAAACAAATATCCTTTTTATAAACATCACAGAATGCTTAATACAACATATTATATTAAGCATTGGATAAAATCAGGCTTAAAGAAAATTAATAAAAAATTATATACTTATCATTTTATTAAAGATGTGAAAAAAAATAAATTTGGTGATTTTTATATTCTACCTTTACAGGTATATAATGATTCTCAAGTGAAAATTCACAGTGATTTTGATAGTGTTGCTGATTTCTTAATTTATGTTCTTGAATCTTTTGCTAAAAATGCCCCAAAAAATCTAACATTAATAGTAAAACACCACCCAATGGATATTGGTTTTACTGATTATAATAATATCATTGAAAAATATAAAATTTTATATCCTCATCTAAAACATAAACTATATTATATTTATGACGTACCTTTACCAATTTTACTCCGTAAAGGAAAAGGAATGATTACATTAAATAGTACCTGTGGCATTTCTGCTTTAATTCATAATATGCCAGTAATTACATTAGGAAGAGCAAATTATGATTTTGAAGGTTTAACTCACCAAGGAACACTGAAAAATTTTTGGCATAAGCCAACTAAACCAAATAAACAAGTTTTTAGAGGCTTCCAAAATTACCATTTAAATAAAACTCAAATTAATGGTAGTTTTTATAACAAAGTGATTTTACCTTAATAAAATATAAACTTCTGATTTAAAACAGTACAGACTTGATTCTAACTATTTTAATTAACAAATTAAAATATCTTTAATAAGATATATATTTTAGATAAGTAAAATTTATGGTGCTCTGAGTGGGACTTGAACCCACACGTCCTATGGACACTACCCCCTCAAGATAGCGTGTCTACCAATTCCACCATCAGAGCATTAGATGGGTATTTAGAAGATTAACGAGGGATATCTTTATTTTGATCTTCTTTTTTAATCAATGTTTCTTGTTTAGTTTTTTCAACTTGTTGGGCAACACCTGTTAAGTTATCAAATGTACCTTGCGGTGCTGAAGAATGTGAAGTCAAGTTACCGATAACTAAACTAATTAGAAAAAAGAGAAATGCTAAAATTGCTGTACTACGTGTTAGAAAGTTACCTGCACCACTGGCACCAAATACTGTACCTGATGCACCAGAACCGAAAGATGCTCCCATATCTGCACCTTTACCTTGTTGAACTAAAATAAAGGCAATTAAAGCAACTGCAATTACTGGATAGATAACTAAAAGAATTTGGTACATTATATTTTCTCTTTGATTAATTTACTTGATGTTTAAATTATTCTTATTACCTTACTTGTTAGGTAATGAAAAAACTTGCACATCATATAAGATTGCCTAATAGGGTGCAAGCCTTTTCCTCTTTCAACTGTTGTAACTGGTAATTTTTTAAACTATTTAGCCACTCTTTTTATTGTTTGAGTTTTGCTTGAATTTTGTTGTAGTCTTTCTATTTGAGTTAATCTGATTAAGTTGTCTTAAACAAGTTAATTTTTGTGGATCTATATTCTGGACGAGCTGTGGCAAAGTATTGATTAATTTCGCCATAAATTGTTGATAACTTTCCTGTTTGCGACTAATCGCTTCTAATTGCGACTCCCAATTTGCGGTCATATCTGGCTGAGTTGCTATTTCTGGTAGCGATTGAATTAAGATTCTGCCTGTTTCAGTGCTATGAATATTCCGCCCTTTTTTAGTTAAAAAACCACGTTTAAATAATAGTTCGATGATACTTGCTCGAGTCGCTTCTGTTCCCAAGCCATCAGTTTCACGTAAAATTTTCTTTAACGCTTTATCCTGTACAAAACGTGCTATCCCTGTCATTGCTGAAAGCAATGTAGCATCAGTAAAAGGGCGAGGCGGTTGAGTTTGTTTTGTCAGCACTTCTCCTTCACGGCAATATAAAATATCACCTACTTTAACCTGCGGTAATGCGACCACCGCATCTTGATTATCAGGATCTTCTTTTCCAAGTAATTGTCGCCAACCTGCAGAGGCTAATCCTCGAGATTGAGCAACGAATACACCACCTACAATATTTAGGCTGATTTTGGTTTTACGATATATCGCTTCTGGATAAAACTGAATTAAATATTGACGAGCTATTAGATGGTAGATCTGCTTTTCTCTTACAGTTAAGTTATTTTTACTCGCCTTAGCGGTTGGAATAATGGCATGATGTGCCTCAACCAATTTATCATTCCAACAACGACCTTTCCGTTCATATTCTATCCCCGTTGGTAATTCTTGATAGTCTTCATCAACTTGACTAATCGCTGTCAAGATCTGTAACCGCTCTTTAAAATGCTCTTCAGGTAAATAACGACAATCAGAACGTGGATAAGTAATTAATTTATGTGTTTCATATAAACGCTGACAAACATCTAACACCTCTTGTGCCGACATACCATAACGCTTTCCTGCATCTATTTGTAATGCGGATAAAGAATAAGGTAAAGGTGGATTTTCTTTTTCAGGTTTATCAATAAATTCTGTTACTTCAGCTGGTTGCGCAGTAATACGCCTTGCAACATTGTCAGCTAAAGCTTTAAGCAAAATTCGTCCTTCTTCATCTTGGTAAGCTTCGCAAGCTTTACTCGGTTTCCATTCCGCTTTAAATGGAAAACCTTGAATCTGATTATCGCCAACTACAGTACAATCTTGCTGATCAATATGGGCTATAACATCAAAAAAATCTTTTGGTTGAAAATGTTCAATTTCTAAATCTCGGCGAACAATTAAGCCTAATACGGGGGTTTGTACCCGTCCAACCGATAACACACCTTGATATCCTGCTTGTCGTCCTCGAATGGTATAGGCTCTCGTCATATTAATACCGTATAACCAATCTGCTCTTGCTCTCGCTAATGCAGACGTGGCTAATGGCACAAAATTTTTATTTGGTTGTAACTTGTTAATTGCTCGTGTAACAGCATTAGGATTGAGATCACTAATCAGGCAACGTTGAATTTGATCTCGGCGAGTTGAGGGTAATTTCAGATAATTAAACACTTCATCAATTAATAATTGCCCTTCTCGATCTGGGTCACCAGCATGCACAATGATATCGGCTTGTTTAATCAGCTTTTCGATGATCTTTAATTGTTGAGAAGTGTTTTTTTTCGGGGATAATCGCCAGATTTGTGGGACAATAGGTAAATGCTCTAATCGCCACTGTTTAAACTGCGGATCATAAGCATCAGGCTCTGCCTGCTCTAACAAATGCCCGACACACCAAGTTACATAATCTTTTGCACCGCATTGAATATACCCTTCCTTACGCTGATGTGGTTTGGGTAACACATCAGCAATCGCTCGGGCTAAACTTGGTTTTTCAGCAATAAACAAACGCATCATTTTATTAGGCAATTTAATAATCACTTCAATCAAATTGGTTCAAGATAATAATCAATGCGATCAAATAAGTCGAGCAATCTTGCTACACCACATAAAAATTGATGAGAAATCAATCATTTCTACCAATAAAACAAAATAATCCGTTCAAGATCAATTTATTGAAAAAAGGCTTTCAAACTTGAGTTGAAAAACCTTTTAATATGTAAGCTAATCTTCACCTTTAGAATAATTTAACGCCGTTGATCATAGGCTTGCTGGAGTAATTGACGACTTTCTTGCAAAAATTGTTCAGAATAATCACCAAACCATTGATGTACTTGTTCAAACGCTTGGATAAACCCAGTTTTATCATTTTGTTCAAAATATTTAATAGCTGTTTGATAACTTTCAAGTAACGATTTTATCACGGTTAAATTTTCTGACTTATCCAAAATAATATCCGCATATAACTCTGCATCTTGAGCAAACAGTCGTCCGATCATCGCTAACTCTAGACGGTAAATAGGTGAAGATAAAGCTAATAACTGATGTAATTCAACAGGTTGTTTGGATAAATGTAGCCCACTGACAAAGGTAGCAAAATGGCGTAATGCTTGGATATATGTCATACTCTGGTCATGTTCTTTTGCGGTAATGTCAAATATTTTTGCCCCCCAAATCGCCATTTGTTCTAGCAACCACTGATAACGTTCTTGATATCGCCCGTGACAATGTACGATAACTTGCTTCGCCATACTGCCAATATCGGGACCAAACATCGGGTGCAAACCAACTACTGCACCTTGATGTACTGATAACATTTTTTCAACAGGTGCAGCTTTTACTGAAGTAAGATCCGCTAAAATCATTTCTTGAGTGAGATAAGGTTGCAAACGTTCTATTGTTTCAAGCGTTAGGTTAATCGGTACAGAAACGATCACTAAATTTGCACCAGCTAAAATCATTTCAGCCTGATTCCAATCATCTTTATCCAAAATAGCCACAGAATAACCAGAACGAGATAAGTAGGTTGCAAATAATGATCCTAATTTACCTTTTCCACCGACAATCACAATTTTATCTACCGTGGTATTGACCTTTTTAAAGCCAAATTTATTTTCATTTAAATAAGACTCTCGCATTATTCGCCGCAAAATATCTTCTATCAGATCTGGTGAGATACCATATTTTTCTGCTTCTGCACGACGAGCGGCTAACATTTCACTCTCACGTTGTGGTACATAAATGGGTAACCCATACTGATGTTTTACCTTCCCTACATCAGCAACTAATTGTTGTCGTTGAGCCAATAAGGTTAATAATTGCTGATCAAGCTGATCGATTTGATCACGTAATTGCTGTAAAACTACCACTCTTTTATCTCCCTTCTGATTTGCTATGCTTTTTTTGATAAATACTCGTGTATTTTATGTAATAATTGTTCTGTTGTCTGCCAATCTATACAAGCATCGGTAATTAATACGCCATATTCCATTTGTACAAAAATCAAAATAAATTCTTAATATCATAAAACAAATGTAAACATACTAGTACAATCAAACGTAACAAATAAATTACAAGATTTCATTTACAAAGCACAAGTACTTTATTTAATTTTTACTGTTTACAAATTAACCTTGCTATTTCTTTGCATTTCCCTTCTGAAAGCAATACACTAACCAATTCGAATTTTCATCTGACCAAATTGAATCAGGATATTAACATGCGTGTTGCCGACTTTCATTTTGATTTACCTGATGAGCTAATCGCTCGTTATCCTAATCCAGAACGTTCAGCTAGCCGTTTATTACACTTAGATGGTAACAGCGGTCATTTTTATCACCGCCAATTTAAAGATATCGTGGAATTAATTGATGAGGGTGATCTATTAATTTTTAATAACACCCGAGTTATTCCTGCTCGTATGTACGGGCGTAAAATAAGTGGTGGAAAAGTTGAAGTATTGGTTGAAAGAATTTTAGATCAACAACGCTTTCTAGCCCATGTCCGTTCCTCAAAAGCACCTAAAGAGGGAACTATTCTCTACTTAGGTGAAGATAAACTTGGTAACAATCAAGGTATTGAAGTTACTATGTTAGCTCGACACGATACCTTATTTGAATTGTCGATTAACAGCGATACACCAATTTTAGAGGTTTTACAACAAATTGGGCATATGCCATTACCACCTTATATTGATCGCCCTGATGAAGATAGTGATCAAGAACGCTATCAAACTGTCTATAACCAAGTTCCGGGTGCCGTTGCTGCACCAACGGCTGGATTACATTTCGACCATACATTACTTCAACAGCTTCAACAAAAAGGGGTAAATTTTGGCTTTGTAACTTTGCATGTTGGAGCAGGTACCTTTCAGCCTGTCCGAGTTGAAAAACTAGAAGATCATCGTATGCACGCAGAATATGTTGAAGTACCAGCTGATGTCGTTGAGCAAATTATCGCAACTAAAAAAGCAAACAAAAGAGTTATTGCAGTCGGAACAACCTCTGTCCGTTCAATTGAAAGTGCCGCTTTAGCAGCAGCTGAACAAGGTTCAGATAAATTACTTGAACCTTACTATTCTGATACCTCTATTTTTATCTATCCCGGAAAAACATTCCGTGTTGTTGATGCACTAATTACTAACTTTCACTTACCTGAATCCACGCTTATTATGTTAGTTTCAGCTTTTGCAGGGTTCAATAATACAATGAAAGCCTATCAAAATGCGGTTGAAAATCGCTACCGTTTTTTTAGCTATGGTGATGCAATGTTTATCAATAAAAAGCCGAATGTTACTGGCTTAGATTAATTTTTTCATAGGGATAACCATTATCCCTATCAGTGAACTGTTTATTCATTGAAATGGAGTAATAATGAAATATCAATTAAAAACTACTGACGGTCGAGCAAGACGTGGTGAACTAGTTTTTGAACGCCCACAAGGTACTTTTACCGTCCAAACCCCTGCCTTTATGCCTGTTGGTACTTATGGCACTGTGAAAGGTATGACACCAGAAGAAGTCAGAGCCACAGGGGCTGAAATTCTCTTAGGCAATACCTTCCATCTATGGTTACGTCCCGGGCAAGAAATAATGCGTAAACACGGTGATTTACACGATTTTATGAACTGGCATCGCCCAATCCTAACTGATTCTGGTGGTTTTCAAGTTTTCAGCTTAGGTAAATTACGTAAAATTACTGAAGAAGGGGTTAAATTCCAAAACCCAATTAGTGGTGAACGTATTTTTCTCTCACCAGAAAAATCAATGGAAATTCAATATGATCTTGGTTCTGATATTGTGATGATCTTTGACGAATGCACACCATATCCTGCTACTTTTGATTATGCTAAAAATTCAATGGAAATGTCTTTACGTTGGGCAAAACGAAGTCGAGACCGTTTTGACCAACTTGGTAATAAAAATGCATTATTTGGTATTATTCAAGGTGGTACTTATGAAGAACTACGTAAAATTTCACTTGAAGGCTTAGTTAGTATCGGCTTTGATGGCTATGCCGTTGGCGGCTTAGCTGTTGGTGAACCTAAAGAAGATATGTACCGTATTCTTGAATATATTTGTCCACAAATTCCAGCAGATAAACCTCGCTATTTAATGGGCGTTGGAAAACCAGAGGATCTCGTTGAAGGGGTTCGCCGTGGAATTGATATGTTTGATTGCGTAATGCCAACTCGTAATGCACGTAATGGGCATCTTTTTGTTACTGATGGAGTGGTAAAAATCCGCAACGCAAAATACAAAGATGACACCACCCAACTTGATCCAGAATGCGATTGCTACACTTGTAAGCATTACAGTAAATCTTACTTACATCATTTAGATAAATGTAATGAAATCCTTGGTGCAAGATTAAATACCATTCATAACTTACGCTACTATCAACGCCTAATGGAAAAATTACGCCAAGCAGTCGAACAAGGGGAGTTAGAAAACTTTGTCGCAGATTTTTATGCCAAAATAGGCAAACCTATTCCACCATTAAATAGCTACTACAATTTTAATACTAACTAACCTCAATCCTGAAATAATAAAAAGCAGATTAAAAAATCTGCTTTTTTTATTCTATCGTCATTCAAAATACAACAGCTAACTCTCTTCTTTTTCCTGTAATTTTTCAATTTCTGTACTAAATTGAGCAATATTATCAAAACTAAGATAGACCGAAGCAAAACGAATATAAGCAACTTTATCTAATGTTTTTAATTCGTGCATCACTAAATTACCGATCTCTTTACTCGAAACTTCTCTTTCTCCAGTCGTTTGAAGGCGGTGAATAATACGGCGAATCGCACTTTCAACCGCTTCTGCACTCACAGGGCGTTTTTCTAAAGCTCGGTGTAACCCCAAGCGTAGCTTTTGTTCATCAAATAATTCTCGATTGCCATTATTTTTTATAATTTTAGGAATGGTCAATTCAACGATTTCAAAGGTGGTAAAGCGTTCTTTACATTCCAAACACTCTCGCCGTCGCCGTACTTGATTATTTTCAGGAATTAAACGGCTATCGATCACTTTAGTCTCAATTGATGAACAAAAAGGACAATACATAAATTACTCCTTTAAACAACTATTTTTCATTACAGATACCCTACTTTCCTATCGTTGCGATGCTATTTAAAATCCGTTTATCAGAGATAGGGTAGGCAGTACCTAGCTGCTGGGCAAATAAACTTACTCGCAATTCTTCTATCATATAGCGAATTTCCAAAATGTCATCTGAAATAGGTTTCGATTTCGGTAATTTATTTAATAATTGTTGGTAAGCTTGGGTAACTTGTTCCACTCGTAACATAGCAGCCCGATCTTTATTAATATCTTGTGCCAATTTATCAATCCGCTTATCAATCGCCTGTAAATAACGGTTTAAATCCCCTAGGCGTTGGTAACCTGTTTGCTGAACAAAATTTGGATAAATTAAACCGTTTAGTTGTGTTTTAATATCTGATAATGCAAACGCTAAGGTAAAATCCATACGTCCTTTTAAACGTTTATTAATCGCAAAAGTTAAACTCAAGAGTTGTTCAACTTGAGAGGCAATCTCAACTACCATTGGATTAAGGTTTTCTCTCACAAAATCTCGTAACTGCTGAAATTGCGTTTCGTTCCAGACAAAACCACCAAAATCATTAATTAATTTATCAACTGCACAAGCAATACAATCATCAATTAATTGTAATACTGTCCCAAAAGGGGTGAAATATAAGCCAAGTTTAGCTTTATTCGGTAATTTTTCATGAATATATTTAATTGGTGATGGCACATTTAATAATAATAAACGACGTAAACCTTGTTGCATGGCTCGTTGCTGTTCAAATTCGGTTTCAAATAGTTTTATTCCAACGGCATTTTGTTCATCAACAATCGCTGGATAAGCTTTAAGTTTAAAACCTTGTTTTTGTTGCTGATAATACTGTGGTAATTTTCCAAAATTCCAAATATGAATACCACTTTGTTCTATTCCATCATCTGCTACTGCAGATAGGCTTTCTTGTACTTGTTCTTTTAACTCAAATTTTAATTGATCAAGATCTGCACTTTCGGCAATTTTCCGCCCTTTACCATCAACCACTCGGAACGTCATTTTCAAATGATTTGGTAGTTGTTGCCAATTCCAATTCTCTAGTTCAACCCAAACCCCAGTCATACGACGTAGTTCATAACTTAAACTTTCAAGTAATGGTTTAGCGAAAGGCTCAACTCTCGCTAAAAAAGCTTCCGCATAATTTGGTGCTGGGACAAAATTACGGCGTAATGATTTTGGTAAAGACTTAATTAAAGCAATAATTAATTCATAACGTAATCCCGGAATTTGCCATTCAAAACCTGTTAATTCAACTTGATTTAATAAAGGTAGTGGGATATGTACTGTTACGCCGTCCGCATTACTTCCCGGTTCAAATTGATAACTCAGTTTTAACTTTAACTTACCTTGATACCAAAAATTTGGAAAATCTAATTCACTGACGTTTTGGCTATTCTGTTGGGTTAAAAAGGATTTTTCAAAATTCAACAATTCTGATTGTTTCTGTTGTTCTTTTTTCCACCAACTATCAAAATGGCGTTGTGAAACCACCTCTTGCCCTATCCGTTGATCATAAAAATCAAACAACGTTTGTTCATTAACCAAAATATCTCGGCGGCGAGATTTATGTTCTAACTCTTCTATTTTCGCAATTAAACGTTGATTTTGATGAAAAAATGTATGTTTAGTTTTCCAATCCCCTTCAACTAAAGCCGAACGGATAAAGATTTCTCGACTAATAACTGGATCTATTGCACCATAACTTACCACCCGAGCAGCTACAATCGGGACACCATATAGAGTAACTTTTTCATCAGCTATCACTTCTCCACGAGAACGACTCCAGCGAGGTTCGTTATAACTATATTTGACTAAATGTTTCGCTAGCGGTTCAACCCAACTTGGTTCAATACTTGCTACCATTCGTCCCCATAATTTACTGGTTTCAACTAATTCAGCAGCCACACACCATTTAGGCTGTTTTTTGAAAAGAATCGATGCAGGAAAAATTGAAAAATGAGCATTTCTCGCCCCTAAATATTGTGGTTTATCATTCTCTTTGCAACCAATATGCGACAATAAACCGCTTAATAAAGCGGTATGGATAGCAAGATATTCCGCTGGTTGTGAATTAATCGCTAATCCCATTTCCCTCACACTAAGGCGAACTTGATGATAAATATCTTGCCATTCTCGAATACGTAAATAGTTAAGATAATCTTTTTTACATTGACGGCGAAATTGATTATTGCTTAATGTTTTTTGTTGCTGTTGTATATAGTGCCATAAATTGACAAAAGCGAGAAAATCTGAATTTTTATCATAAAAACGCTGATGTTTTTGATCGGCTGCCTGTTGTTTTTCTTGTGGGCGTTCCCTTGGATCTTGGATTGATAGAGCCGAGACAATAATCATCACTTCATGCAAACAACCTAACTGAGTTGCAGTCAACACCATCTTCGCCAAACGGGGATCTAGCGGTAAACGTGCTAGTTGCCGTCCGCTCTCACTCAGAACACGTTTTTCTATCCTTTTTGTTCCAATTCTTTTCTTAATGAGATGAAAGGCTTGTAATTCCTCTAATAAACGAATGCCATCTTGAATTTGACGTTTATCTGGTGCATCAATAAAAGGAAAATGATCAATATCCTCTAATCCTAGTGCCGTCATTTGTAAGATAACAGACGCTAGATTAGTGCGTAAAATCTCTGGATCAGTGAATTGAGGACGATTATTAAAATCTTCTTCAGAATAAAGCCGAATGCAGATCCCTTCACTTACTCGTCCACACCGCCCTTTACGTTGGTTAGCGGAGGCTTGTGAAATCGGTTCAATCGGCAAACGCTGTACTTTTGTACGATAACTATAACGTGAAATCCGTGCAGTGCCGGGATCAATAACATATTTAATTCCGGGAACAGTTAATGATGTTTCAGCCACATTTGTTGCCAAAACAATTCGATTAACCCCTGTAGGGTGAAAGATTTTATTCTGTTCACTGGCAGATAAACGTGCATATAGAGGCAAAATCTCAGTATGTTTAAGCTGGCGTTTTTCCAATGCTTCAGCGGTATCTCGAATTTCTCGCTCTCCGTTCATAAAAATCAGAATATCTCCCCGACCTTCTGCCTGTAATTCATCAACGGCATCAAAGATAGATTGTAATTGATCTTGTTCTTCGGTTTCTGCGATTGGGCGATAACGGACTTCAACGGGATAAGTTCGTCCTGATACTTCAATAATTGGGGCATTATTAAAATGCTTAGAAAAGCGTTCAACATCAATAGTTGCAGAAGTAATAATAATTTTGAGATCAGGGCGTTTCGGCAACAGTTGTTTAAGATAGCCCAGAATAAAATCATTGTTTAAACTACGTTCGTGAGCTTCGTCAATAATCAAGGTATCGTATTGATTTAAATACCGATCTGCTTGAATTTCTGCCAATAATATACCGTCAGTCATCAATTTTATCTGGGTATCTTCACTAACCTGATCATTAAAACGAACCTTATAGCCAACAATTCCTCCCAATTCACTGTCTAACTCTTCAGCAATACGCATTGCAACAGAACGTGCGGCTAAACGGCGAGGTTGAGTATGCCCAATCATTCCCTTTACCCCTAAGCCTAATGCTAAACACATTTTAGGTAATTGAGTGGTTTTCCCCGATCCTGTTTCCCCAGCAATCACAACAACTTGATGCGCTGCAATGAGTTTTAAAATTTCATCTTTACGCTGTGAAACAGGTAAATTCTCAGGAAAATCTATTTGTTTAAGAGTTTTTCGTTGTTCAACCTTCAATTTTGCACTGCTAATTGCTTGTTCAATTTCATAAATAACGGCATTTCTATTCTCTTCGGATTTAATCGCATTTAATCCACGGATTCTTGCCATAATTCTACGTTGGTCAACTAACATTAACGGTTCAAGTTGCTGTACTAATGCTTGTTTTTGGGCTGAAAGTGGAGCGTGTTTAGCCAAATAACCTGATGATTTATTTACTTCTTTTTTCATAGGATTAATCTTGTATTATCTCTAATATTAAAATCAGAATATGACTTTTCTTAGTCTAGTTACGATTTATTTGCTTATTTTTTGTTTTACCATCTGAATGGTTAACTTGCTGAGAAATCAGCTTTTTAGAGGTAAACTGATGATCGAGAGTTGATGGCATTACCACCTTTTTCTTTACGAATGATATTCCCTCTACAATTTTTTTCTCTATCGCTTTCGCAATCAGATTAGCACCAGCTAAACTAAAATGAATCCCATCTTTGATCCGTACTCTTAATTTTTTCCCTACCTGCATTATCGTTTCAACATACTTTCCTTGCGAACAGACAAGAGAATAAGTATCCAACCAGATAACTCGTGAATTTAATGTTGTTTCCATTAACCGATTTAAGTGTTGCATTTTTTTGTTATATCCATTTGGTTTCATACAAGGTAAACTTAACCAAATAAGGGATTGATTTGCTCTTACTTGCTCGACAATTTCATTTAAGCGTTGACGGTATGCTTGATCCCATTCCTTGCTATAAAATTGCCTCACTTTATTATTCACTTTCAATGCTAACGTATCATTTGCACCAAAATGGGCAATAATCAAACCAATATTCGGATCTTGTTGCAAAGCATTAGCCAGCACCTGTTGCCAGTTATAAAATTTTTTATTCACTAAACCACTGCTTGACTTCGCAAGATTAGTTACTTTATACCCTTGTTTGACTAATCGCCGTTCTAACGATGTGCCAATCTGCCGCATCAGAGAATCGCCAATAATAAGGATATGCTCTTTTGTCTTCGCCGTTTTATTTTGTTGTACTTTTTTTACTGGCACAAACAAATGATTTTGCTGATTTGCCATTACGGTTGCTAAACCAATATTTAGCCCAAGAAAAAGTAAAAACCACCACTTTTTCATTTTATTTATCCTTTCTTTAACCTTTACCTATCACTAATGATAACAAGCCTGCGGCAATTAAAGGTCCTACTGGTATTCCACCAAAGAAAGCAACGCCAATAATCGTCCCTACAATTAGACCTGTTACTAAAGTTGGCGATCCACTCATTAAATTAACCCCTCTACCGCCTAACCAAGCAACAATGACACCAACAATTACGGCTAAAATCATTTTCCATTGAAAAAAATAACTAATTCCTTGTAAAGGTACTTTGCCAGTGACCAATGGACTTAAAACACCAAGTGTAAGAATCACAATCCCGATAGATAAACCATTTTTTTCTACCCAAGGTAAATATTGTTTTAATACGGTCTGTTGCATTAATAATAAAATGGTTGAGGCAATAGTCACTGAACTATTATTACTCACTACTCCCAACGCAATTAAAACCACTAGCATCAAAGCGATGGCATTAAATTGTAATAACATTTTGTTTTCCTTAAATTTTTAATTTTTAGGTATATCTATATCAGCACTTACACTAAAACAGATAAACCGGGTAAAGTTGCAAAACTTTGCCCTTTAACGGTTTCATAAAAATAATCTAAATAAGCAAGATCTCGATCTTCTCGCCGAATTGCGGCATATAAATTACTCTGTAATCCCTCTGGCATAATCTGGCGTGCAACAACATATCCTCGTTCCAAATAAGGTTTAACAGCCCAATAAGGTAAAGCGGCAATCCCTCTTTTACTTGCTACTAACTGGATCATCGCAATCGTCAACTCAGTCGTTCGCCGTAACGGATTAATTCCAGCAGGTTTTAATACTTTACGTACTAAATCCAACATTTCATCTGGCACGGGGTAAGTAATTAATGTCTGTTCTGCAAAATCTTCAGCTTGCCACACGGCTTTCTCGGCAAGACTATGATCTTTGGAACAGATCCCGACCATTTCATATGAAAAAAGTGGACGATAAAGAATATTGTCATCTTTTTCAACTTCTGAAACTACCGCCCAATCTGCACGATGGCTTAATAATAAGCCAACTGGATCGGTATGAAATCCTGAGACAATATCTAGTTCAACTAGCCCCCAATGTTGACGAAATTCGTCCATAGCAGGCATCAGCCAATCGAAACAAGTATGGCATTCAACGGCAATGCGTAATTCCCCTGCTTCTCCTTGTTTCACACAAGCTAGATCACGCTCTGCATTAATAATTAAGGGGATAACTTCCTTTGCTAAGGTAATTAAACGCTCACCTGCTGCGGTAAAGCGAATGGGGGTTGTTTTACGTTCAAATAAAGTTAAACCATATTGATCTTCTAACAATTTTAATTGATGAGATAAAGCTGATTGGGTTAAATACACACGTTTAGCCGCTAACGAAACACTGCCTGTTTCTTGTAATGCTAACAGAGTTTTTAAATGCCGTATTTCCAAAAATGTTGCTTTCATTAATTGCATTCATATCAGTTAGAAAAAAGATGACCGTTGATAATACAGAAAATTTAACCTGTTCGCATTAAATATTCACGAAACAATTTCCACTATATTGCTATATATTAAAATTATTCATATCCTTTATGAAAATTATGAACTTGAATCATAGTTTTTTTTTCGGCATTCTCGAACTATAGACGTTTAGCCGTCTATCTAAACAAACACAACAGAAAACGTTATTAATTAAACGAGAAAATATAAGGGGTAATCTATGGCAACATTTCATCTAGCAGGCTTTCCAAGGGTTGGCGCAAAACGTGAATTAAAATTTGCACAAGAACGTTATTGGCGAAAAGAGTTATCTGAAAGTGATCTTTTAACTGTTGCACGTTTATTACGTGAAAAAAATTGGCAACATCAAGCAGAAAATAATGCCGACTTTGTTACCGTTGGTGATTTTACGTTGTATGATCATATTCTTGATTTACAAGTAGCAACTGGGGCAATTCCAACCCGTTTTGGATTTGATAGCCAAAATTTGACCTTAGACCAATATTTTCAACTTGCTCGTGGTAACGAAAGCCAATTTGCAATTGAAATGACGAAATGGTTTGATACCAACTACCACTATCTTGTTCCTGAGTTTCACAAAAATACTGAATTTAAAGCTAATCCACAACATTACTTACAACAATTAAAAGAAGCTCAAGCGTTAGGTTATCAAGCTAAACCAACTTTAGTTGGTCCAATTTCTTTTCTCTTTTTAGGGAAAGAAAAAGGTCAGGAAAGTTTTGATCGTTTATCTCTACTGCCAAAACTTCTCCCTGTCTATCAAGATATTTTGACAACATTAGCACAAGCAGGTGCTGAATGGATTCAAATTGATGAACCGATTTTAGCTTTAGATTTACCTGCTGAATGGTTAGCCGCTTTCCAACCAACCTATGAAAAATTAACTACAGTATCAGCAAAATTATTATTAGCCACCTATTTTGGTTCGGTAAATGAGCACGCTAACTTATTGAAAGCATTACCTGTTTCTGGATTACATCTTGACCTAGTACGTGCTCCACAACAATTATCAGACTTTATTGATTATCCTAACGTACTCTCCCTTGGTGTCGTTGATGGACGTAATATCTGGCGTGCCAATCTTGAACAAGTACTAGATCTGCTAGAACCTCTTCAAGCCCAATTAGGGGAACGGTTATGGATTGCACCAAGCTGCTCTTTATTACATGTTCCTTATGATCTCTCAGTTGAAACACAACTCGATCAAAATCTACGTTCTTGGCTTGCTTTTGCTTTACAAAAAGTGGCAGAACTTAAAATCATCAAAACTGCTTTAAACCAAGGTAGAGATGTTGTATCAGCTGAATTAGCTGCAAGCCGTGCAGCAGCAACTACTCGTGCCGAAAGTACAGAAATTCACCGTCAAGATGTTGCAGCACGTTTAGCAGCTTTACCCGCAAATGCGGATCAACGTCATTCCCCTTACAGTGAACGGGTGAAAGCGCAACAGCAATGGTTAAAACTACCTTTATTACCAACCACAAATATCGGCTCTTTCCCACAAACTAGTGAAATTCGTCAAGCTCGAGCAAAATTCAAAAAAGGTGAACTCAGTGTTGCTGATTATGAAACAGCAATGAAACAAGAAATTGCTTATGTTGTTGCACAACAAGAAGCGCTTGATCTTGATGTTTTAGTACACGGAGAAGCTGAACGTAATGATATGGTTGAATATTTTGGCGAATTATTAGATGGTTTTGCTTTCACTAAATTTGGTTGGGTACAGAGTTATGGTAGCCGTTGTGTGAAACCACCTATTATTTTTGGTGATGTTCGCCGCCCTCAACCAATGACTGTTGCTTGGTCGCAATATGCCCAAAGCTTAACTAAACGTCCAATGAAAGGTATGCTAACTGGACCAGTTACTATCTTACAATGGTCATTTGTACGTAATGATATTAGTCGAGCCACAGTATGTAAACAAATCGCTTTAGCTTTAAACGATGAAGTATTAGATTTAGAAAAAGCAGGAATTAAAATCATTCAAATTGATGAACCTGCTATTCGTGAAGGATTACCACTAAAACGAGCTGATTGGGATAGTTATTTACAATGGGCTGGCGAAGCATTCAGACTATCCTCAAGTGGCTGTGAAGATAGCACTCAGATTCATACCCATATGTGTTATTCAGAATTTAACGATATTTTACCTGCGATTGCAGCGCTTGATGCCGATGTTATTACCATTGAAACTTCTCGTTCTGATATGGAATTATTAACTGCTTTTGCTGACTTTAAATATCCAAATGAGATTGGCCCGGGTGTCTATGATATTCACAGCCCTCGAGTACCAGCAGAAGCTGAAATAGAACATTTATTGAGAAAAGCCTTAGATGTGATTCCAGCAGAACGCTTATGGGTCAATCCTGATTGTGGTTTAAAAACACGAGCTTGGCCTGAAACAATTGCTGCATTAGAAAATATGGTGAAAGTAACTAAAAAATTACGCCGTGAATTAACCGCATAGAAAGTATTCAACTAAATACTGAGTAAACACAACATCAAAGATAAGCCGAATAAAATTATTCGGCTTTTTTAATCAAGATTATAACAAGATTCTATCCCGATTACGTTCTAACGTCACCGTTCCAATTCCCGGTACATCACTCAATTGATCAACCGAGGTAAAATTACCATTTTTTTGACGATAATCTACTATTGCTTGTGCTTTTTTTCGACCAACATTTTGTAAAACTCGCTGTAATTGTTCTACTGTTGCTGTATTAATATTTACTTTTTCTTCAATACCTTGGGCGGCTTGAGCGGTCACTTGAGTTACCTCTTGAGTAACCTGATTCGCAACCGAAGTATCTGTTGCAAACGCTGAAGTGATAAATACCCCACTGCTTATCATCAATAACAATAAAGATCGGATTAAACCCATACTGACTCCTTGATATTCTGTGCTAAAAATCATAAAAAAAGTGTCGCCCATCAACGACACTTCTATCTTCAAGGATATCCCTCTTTTACTGCAATCAAAACAGACATAATTATCGATCTTGATCGCAAACAATATTAACTATTTTCCAATTATCATCTTTATTACAAATAGTCTATTTAGTTATTCGCAATTCTCTAGGGACTTCAAATACAGTATTTTCCTCACAGCCATCTAATTCCTCTACCTCTTTCGCCCCTAATGCTTGTAAGCGTGTCACCACTGATTGTACTAATACTTCTGGTGCTGATGCACCTGCGGTAATGCCTATTGTTTTGACCTGATCTAACCAAGCAGGTTGAATATCCTTTGCATCATCGATTAATTTTGCCGGGATTCCCATTCGAGAGGCTAATTCCGCTAAACGGTTAGAATTTGAGGAATTTTTAGATCCCACAACAATCACTAAATCTGATTGAGTCGCAAGTGCTCTCACAGCTTGTTGACGATTAGTAGTTGCATAACAAATATCATTTTTGCGAGGTCCTTGAATTGCAGGATATTTTTCTTTTAAAGCGGCGATCACATCTGCAGTATCATCAACCGATAATGTTGTCTGTGTCATAAAAGTTAAGTCGTCATCTTTGCCCAAAGGTAAATTTGCAATATCTTCTACATTTTCAACCAAATAAATTCCCCCTGCCGTATTATCATACTGCCCCATTGTACCTTCTACTTCAGGGTGACCTTCATGTCCGATTAAAATTGCTTTTGTCCCCTTTCGACTTGCTCTTGCAACCTGCATATGGACTTTAGTTACCAACGGACAAGTTGCGTCAAAGACTTTTAAATTCCGTTCTTTCGCTTCTTGACGTACAGCTTGTGACACCCCATGAGCTGAAAAAATGACGATGGCACCATCTGGTACATCACATAATTCTTCAACAAAAATAGCCCCTCTCTTGCGTAACCCATCAACAACAAAACGGTTATGTACTACTTCATGGCGTACATAAATTGGTGCACCGTGAATTTCTAAAGCTAACTCAACAATACTAATCGCTCGATCAACACCTGCACAAAAACCCCGTGGGTTCGCTAATAAAATTTTCATTAATTTGATTCCCGTTTATGATGAAGAAAATGATCTAAAATTAAACAGCCTGCCCCTACACAAATAGCAACATCAGCTAAATTAAAGATTGGATAGTGATATATTTTCCAGTGAAAATCTAAAAAATCTATAACAAAACCGTTATACAACCGATCTAACATATTGGCTAATGCGCCTCCAATAATACAAGCATAACCACAATTTAATAATTTTGCAGAACGAGGACTTTTACTCAACCAATAAGTCAGCAAACCTGAAATAAACATCGCAAGCAAAATAAAAAAATATTTTTGCCAGCCATTATGTTCAGCTAAAAAACTAAATGCTGCACCATAATTTCGTACATATGTCAGATTAAATATCGGTAAAACCTCAACACTTTGATATAACGCAAAATGTTTGACAATCCACCATTTACTCAATAAATCACTAATAAAAATCAGCAAACTTAACCACAGAAAGATTAACCCTGTTGATTTTTTTTCAGCGGTATCACGCTTATCCATTATTATTGCCTCATAATTAACTATTTCAGTCGTACTCTCTTGTTTATAACGCTATATATCTAAACTCACTTATAACCTGAAAAAACAAGATTAACACGAAAAAAATGAAAATAGTAAGGGGCGATTACTCGCCCCGATAAATTTAGAAAATGGACTTTTATGCAAACTTACGCTGCTCCCCATTACCAGCGACATTCTCCACACAACGAGAACAAAGCTGAGGATTATCAGCATTTGAACCGATAGTTTCAGAATAATGCCAGCAACGTGGGCATTTTTGCTGTTGCGAACGAATAACTTTTACTGCTAATCCTGCAAATTCTCCTACTGCAACATCAGCTTCGCTTAAAGGTTTTACTTCTGCTTTTGAGGTGATTAACACAAAACGCAACTCATCTCCCAATTGTTGTAAAATTGGTAGAAGTGTGTCATCAGCATACAGTACAACTTCCGCTTCTAATCCACCACCGATAAGTTTATCGTTACGTGCTTGTTCTAGCACTCGGTTGGCTTCAGAACGTACTTGCAATACTTTCTGCCAGTAAGCATCATTCATATTTTCATTGCTGTCTAAACCAAATAAACCTGAATAAAATTCTTCGGTGAAAACAAACTCACTTCTTTCACCGGGAATATATTGCCAAATTTCATCAGCGGTAAAAGACAAGATCGGAGCAATCCAACGTACTAATGCTTCAGCAATATGCCATAATGCAGTTTGGCAACTACGGCGAGCTAAACTATCCGCTTTTGTTGTATATTGACGATCTTTGATAATATCAAGGTAAAACGATCCCATTTCAATTGAACAGAATTTCATTAAGCGTTGTACAACGGTATGGAATTGATAATTATCATATGCTTCTTTAATTTCTTGTTGAGCTTGTAACGCACAAGCAACCGCCCAACGATCTAATACAATCATTTCATCCGCTTTCACTCGATCACGTTTTGGGTCAAAACCATTTAAATTCGCTAATAAGAAACGGGCGGTATTACGAATACGGCGATAAGCATCTGCTGCTCGTTTTAAAATTTCATCAGAAACTGTCATCTCCCCAGTATAATCTGTCGAGGCAACCCATAGGCGTAAAATATCACCACCAAATTTATCCATAACTTCTTGTGGGGTTACGATATTACCGATGGATTTTGACATTTTGCGACCTTGTCCATCAACCGTAAAACCGTGAGTCAATACTTGCTTATATGGTGCTTTATTATCCGTTGCTGTCGAGAGCATTAAGGAAGACATAAACCAACCACGATGTTGATCTGAGCCTTCTAAATACATATCAATCGGTTTACCCTCAAATTCTGGGCGTTGTGCCACCACCGATGAATAAGTCGATCCAGAATCAAACCATACGTCTAGTGTATCAGGGACTTTATGATAATCTTTTGCTTCATCACCCAAAACTTCCGCAGGATCTAAATCCCACCACGCTTGAATACCTTGTTGCTCTACTCGTTTTGCTACTTCTTCAATAATCTCCGCCGTACGAGGATGCAACTCTTCCGTTTCATTATGAATAAAGAGAGTTAATGGTACCCCCCAAGTACGTTGACGAGAGATACACCAATCAGGACGATTAGCGACCATTGTTTCAATTCGAGCTTGTCCCCAATCAGGAATCCAACGTACCCCTTTAATCTCTTCTAAAGCGTTGCGACGTAAATATTGTGTTTCCATACCAATAAACCATTGTGGTGTTGCACGGAAAATGATTGGATTTTTATGCCGCCAACAATGTGGATAGCTATGTTTAATTTTCTCTAATTTTAGTAATGAACCAACTTCTTCAAGTTTTTCAATTACTTTGCCATTCGCACTGAAGACATCAAGCCCTGCAAAAAACTCTGCTGAACTAATGAATTTACCATCATTACCAATTAATCCTGCCATTGGTAGGTTATACTTTCTTGCAACGACAAAATCATCTTGACCATGATCAGGTGCAGTATGTACCAAGCCTGTACCAGCATCATTACCAACATGCTCACCTAAAATAATTGGTACCTCAAAAGCATAGAATGGATGCTGAAAACTCAGTAATTCTAATTCTTGTCCTTTTACACTGCCTAACACTTGATAATCTGCAGCACCAATCACGTTCATTACGCTTTCAACCAATTCAGTTGTCAGAATGAAACGTTTTGTTTCCTCTCCTAATCTCACTTGAATTAATTGGTACTCCAGTTCTGGATGAACAGCAATTGCACGGTTAGATGGTAAAGTCCAAGGGGTTGTCGTCCAAATAACCGCAGATAACTCCCCTTCACCTTTTTCTTGTAAATTAAAAATCTGTTCAACAGCACTTGGATCTTTAGCCTTAAAGGCAACATAAATAGATGGAGAAGTTTTATCATAATATTCAACTTCCGCTTCAGCCAATGCTGAACCACAATCTAAACACCAATGTACTGGCTTAGATCCTTTATAAAGATGACCATTTGCAATTACTTTCCCCAAAGTGCGAATAATCGCCGCTTCGGTGTCAAAATTCATGGTTAAATATGGATTTTCCCAATCCGCTAATACCCCAAGGCGAATAAAATCTTCTTTCTGCCCTTCAACCTGTTCTAAGGCATATTGACGGCAAGCTTGACGAAATTCAGCCGCTGAAACATTTTGATCTGGTTTACCAACTAATCCCTCTACTTTTAATTCGATCGGTAAACCATGGCAATCCCAACCCGGAATATAAGGAGAATCAAAGCCTAACGCAGTTTTAGATTTAATAATAATATCTTTCAGAATTTTATTAACAGCATGTCCAATGTGGATCTTACCATTCGCATACGGAGGACCATCGTGAAGAATAAAACTTTTTTTACCTTTAGTAGCTTGACGAATTTTTTGATATAAACCTTTGTCATACCAATTCTTTAACATACTAGGTTCACGTTTCGCTAAGTCACCACGCATTGGAAAGCCTGTTTCAGGCAAATTTAGCGTACTTTTATAATCAGTTGTTGTTTTTGACATTTGTTTGTTGTCCCACATTCTAATAGTATTAAAATTAAATCTTAGTCTATCGTTATCAAGAGATAAAAACTCTATTAACCCGTTTTTTGACAAAATAGGTCTGATTTTAAAAAATCTCAATAAAATTTCAACCATACTTTATAGCTTTTTTCATACGGTTATGCAAATTGACTTTTGTATTTATTCTGACTTTACCTAAAAAATAAATTTTTCTCAGCCATTAACGACTACTTTGTTAGTTACCAATATCCTTTGGTTCATGTTACAATTATCACTTTATAAATTTTATTTGATTAAATTTAAACTAAAAGAGAACTAAGTCAGTGTTAGATTTTATTGTAGAAAAATTAGATACTTTGAAAGCAAAAGATATTGTAGTTTTAGATGTCACCACAACCTCTCCCATAACCGATAATATGATTATTTGTACGGGGAATTCTAGCCGCCATGTTGCATCATTAGCCCAAAACTTGATCGATCAATGTAAGCAACAAGGTATCGAAAACTTTGGGACAGAAGGTAAAAATACCGCAGATTGGATCGTAGTTGATTTTGGGCAAGTGATGGTACATATCATGCAAGAAGATGCTCGCCATCTTTATCAACTGGAAAAACTTTGGCATTAGTCTTGGATTCAACTAATGAAAATACAGCTTATTGCGGTAGGTACAAAAATGCCGTCTTGGGTAACACAAGGCTTTAACGAATATCAGCGACGTTTTCCAAAAGATATGCCTTTTGAATTAATTGAAATTCCAGCAGGTAAACGTGGAAAAAATGCGGATATCAAACGGATTTTAGACAAAGAAGGGGAACAAATGCTAGCAGCCTGTGGTAAAGGCAACCAACTTGTTACCCTCGATATTCCGGGAAAACCTTGGACAACAGAACAACTTGCAAGCAGATTAGAACATTGGAAAAATGATGGACGTGATCTGAGTTTATTAATTGGTGGACCTGAAGGGTTATCTCTACAATGTAAACAAGCTGCTGATGAGAGTTGGTCTTTATCACCACTCACTTTACCACACCCTTTAGTCAGAGTAATTGTTGCTGAAAGCTTATACCGTGCTTGGAGTTTAACTACTAATCATCCTTATCACCGAGAATAATATTAGGCTTGGAAGGTTTAAATCAAAATGAAATGGCCAAAATTCATGCAAGAAGATCGAAAAACTATCCGTGATAATAAAGCGGAAAGGAATCTTTTTGCACGACGAGCTTTAATTTCATTTATTGGTGTATTATTTTTGACAGGGATATTAATCACTAATGTCTATCATTTACAGGTAACTAACTACGATACCTATCAAACACGTGCGAATGGTAATCGGATAAAATTATTACCTATCACCCCAACTCGTGGCGTGATCTATGATCGAAACAATCATATTCTTGCAGAAAACTTAACCTTCTTTGGTTTATATATCGTCCCTGAAAAAATTAATAACTTAACAAAAACCTTTGATGAATTACGCCCTATTATTGGTTTAACTGATCAAGATATTGAGAATTTCAACAAAGAACGCCGTCGTTCACAACGTTACACCCCAATCTTACTCAAAGAAAATTTGACTGAAGAACAACTGGCTCGTTTTTCTGTCGAACAATATAAATTTCCCAATATTGAAGTTAAACCTTATTTCAAACGCTACTATCCTTATGGCGAACCACTTACTCATCTCTTAGGCTATGTTGGTCGGATTAATGATCGAGATGTTGAACGATTGAAGCAACAAGATAAATTAGCCAATTATGCAGGTTCACATAATATTGGTAAATTGGGTATTGAACGCTACTATGAAGATCAATTACACGGCAAGGTAGGCTTTGAAGAAGTTGAGGTCAATAGCCGTGGTAAGGTGATCCGCAAGTTACGTGAACAACCAGCCATTGCGGGAAGAAATATCAGATTAAGTATTGATGTTAATTTACAACGCTATATTTTTGATCTCTTAGAAGGAAAAAATGGTGCCGTGGTGGTGATGGATCCAAAAGATAGCAGTATCTTAGCAATGGTTTCTAGCCCTAGCTATGATAACAATTTATTCGTTGATGGTATTTCTAGTCAAGAATATCGCCAACTTCTCAATGATCCTGATCGTCCGTTATATAATCGAGCATTACAAGGGGCTTATCCACCCGCCTCGACCGTTAAACCTTTTATCGCCGTAGCAGCTTTAAGCGAAGGAATAATCACTCCGAATACCACTATTAACGATACTAATGGCGTATTTACCTTACCCAATACCACTAAACGTTATCGTGATTGGAAAAAATGGGGACACGGTGTAACTGACATCACAAAAGCAATTACTGAATCATCTGATATTTTTTTCTATAACATTGCTTATATGATGGGAATTGATCAACTTTCTCCTTGGATGAAAAAATTTGGCTTTGGTCAACCAACGGGAATCGACATTATGGAAGAAACATCAGGTGTGATGCCTAGTCGTGAGTGGAAATTAAAACGCTATAAAAAACCTTGGTTTCAAGGGGATACAATTCCAGTGGGTATTGGACAAGGATATTGGATAGCAACACCATTACAACTCGCTAAAGCCAGTAGTATTTTAATCAATAATGGCAAAGTAAACACCCCACATTTAATGTTAGATATCATTGGTGAGGGAACACAAAGCTATCACGATAAACATCAATATCCAGATATTAAAGCCAGTGATGAAGCTTGGCAAATTGCTAAACAAGGTATGTATAACGTCATCAATGCTAAAAATGGTACAGCACAAAGAGCATTTTTAGGCACAACTTATAAAGTTGCAGGCAAATCAGGAACCGCCCAAGTTTTTAGTTTAAAAGAAAACGAAAAATACGATGCAACAAATCTCTCAAAACATTTACATGATCACGCTTGGTTTATTGCTTACGCTCCTTACCAAAAACCAGAGATTGTGGTCTCCATTATTTTAGAGAATGCAGGTGGTGGTTCAAGTAATGCAGCCCCAATTGTTCGCCAAATAATGGATTACTACTTTAATCATCAAACTGTTCAAACAAAGGTGATTCAATAATGATAAAGCCAAGCTTGTGCCAACGTATTTGGCAACGTTTACACATAGATTTTTGGTTACTACTTGGATTAATTAGCATAACGATCTATGGATTATTTATTCTATACAGTGCAAGTGGTGCAAGTGAACGAATGTTTGATAGTCGCCTAATTCAAATTAGCTTAGGCTTTATTGTGATGTTAGTGATGGCACAATTTCCACCTAGATTTTATCAACAAATTGCTCCCTTCCTATATCTTGCTGGTATTATTTTATTAATTCTGGTTGATTTGATTGGTACCACCAGTAAAGGAGCACAACGTTGGTTAGATCTCGGTTTGTTTCGCTTTCAACCCTCAGAATTAGTCAAAATTTCTGTTCCTTTAATGGTGGCAGTCTATTTAGGAAAGCGGCAACTCCCGCCTTCCTTTTTCGACACGCTAATTGCATTATTAATTATTATCATTCCTACTTTACTCGTTGCGATTCAACCTGATCTTGGTACGTCAATTTTAGTGGTAGCTTCTGGTATCTTTGTCATTTTTCTAGCGGGTATGAGTTGGAAATTAATTATAGGGGCGATTATTGCTGTTGCTGGATTTATTCCGATTTTATGGTTCTATTTAATGCACGATTATCAGAAAACACGTGTACTAACCTTACTCGATCCAGAAAAAGATCCTCTCGGTGCAGGCTATCATATTATTCAATCGAAAATTGCAATCGGATCAGGTGGGCTATTTGGTAAAGGGTGGCTATTAGGTACTCAATCTCAATTAGAATTTTTACCTGAACCCCATACGGATTTTATTTTTGCAGTTTTAGGTGAAGAACAAGGATTAATCGGTGTTCTCGTCCTTTTAATGATTTATCTTTTCATTGTTGGGAGAGGCTTAATCATTGGAGCTAAAGCACAACAAGCCTTCGGACGCATTTTATCTGGTGCATTAACTTTACTCTTTTTTGTTTATGTTTTTGTGAATATCGGTATGGTAAGTGGTATTTTACCTGTTGTCGGCGTTCCTCTACCTTTGGTAAGTTATGGCGGAACATCTTTCGTCACTTTAATGGCTGGCTTTGGTTTAATTATGTCAATCCATACACATCGATATAGCCTATCTAACCATAGATAATATTAATGACCCAAATATAACAAGGAAATTTATGCTGAATTTAAAACAATTATCTATATCAATCAAAAGAGCGAGTATTCAATTCCTAGTGGTACAGTTCTAACACTACTCCAAAAAAATAAAAACAGTAACACAACGAATAAATGATCTGTCACTTTTAATAAAAATAGAATAACGCTTATTGTGTTTATATATTAATCATCGAGGATTTACTATGCAAAAACTAATTAAAAACCGCACTATTTCACGCTTTAGCACTGCGTTCTTAACTGGTGCACTAGCCATAAGCACCACAACAGCGATTGCCAATACAACAAGCTCAGAAATTGTTTCTCAAAATTATCAAGCGGTTGATCAACTCTATAATATTATTCCTCCAGTGATTAACGCTCAAACTTATATTCTGATTGATTACAACACTGGTACGGTTCTAGCAGAAAAAGAAGCCGATCAACGTCAATATCCTGCTTCATTAACCAAAATGATGACCAGTTATGTTATTGGACAAGCCTTGAAAAAAGGTCAAATTAATAATAACGATCTGGTAACCATTGATGAACAATCTTGGGGAAAAAATTTCCCGGGATCATCAAAAATGTTCTTAAATTTAAATGAACAAGTTTCAGTACAAGATCTTAATCGAGGGATTATTGTGGTCTCGGGAAATGATGCTTGTGTAGCAATCGCAAATTACTTAGCTGGTTCTCAAGCTAATTTTATTCATTTAATGAATCAATATGTAAAACAATTTGGTTTAAAAAACACTCATTTTGAAACTGTACATGGTTTAGATCACGAAAATCAATACTCCTCTGCTAGAGATATGGCAATTATTGCTAGCCATTTAATTCACGATTTACCAGACGAATATAAAATCTATTCTGAAAAACAATTTACCCATAATAAAATTACTCAAACCAATCGCAACGGTTTACTCTGGGATAAAAATTTAAATGTAGATGGATTAAAAACAGGTCATACTGATAAAGCTGGATATAACTTAGTTGCATCAGCTTACACACCAAATATGCGGTTAATTTCTGTCGTTATGGGGACAAGTAGCAAAAAAGCACGTGAAGTCGAAAGTAAAAAATTATTGCAATGGGGATTTGCTAATTTTGAAGAGGTGAAACCTCTTGCCGCTAATCAGACCGTATCCGAACAAACTGTTTATTATGGCAAAATGGATAAAGTTAAATTAGGATCTTTAAATAATGTGTACTTAGTGATTCCAAAAGGAAGAAGTGGAGACATTAAAGCCCAATATCAACTTGAGAAAAAATATCTTGAAGCACCTTTATATAAAGGTCAAACCATTGGCAAAATCATCTATCAACTTGATGGAAAAGCGATCTATCAAGCGAATTTACAAGTGATGGAAGATATCCCTCAAGCAGGTTTCTTTAGCCGAGCATGGGATTGGTTAGTGCTTACAATAAAAGGGATTTTCAGCTAGAATAGTAGCATTTT
This sequence comes from Mergibacter septicus, assembly GCF_003265225.1. Classification (NCBI taxonomy): domain Bacteria; kingdom Pseudomonadati; phylum Pseudomonadota; class Gammaproteobacteria; order Pasteurellales; family Pasteurellaceae; genus Mergibacter; species Mergibacter septicus. Next base: position 1,208,490 of record NZ_CP022013.1, read on the forward strand.
AACAAAATTTTAACCTATGCTTTCTGCTTTTTATTTTTCTTAAGTATTTAAATAAAAAGCAGAATTTCTTATATAACTAGCAGTAAATTTAAATTTTGAGGTTAATTATGGATACCACAAAAACAGCAAATAAGACGGAACAAACACAACCAACATTAAAAGATTTACTTCAATTTCCCTGCCATTTTCCTTTTAAAGTGGTTGGCGAAACAGATAAAAATTTAGTCGATCAGGTTGTCGCTACGGTACAAAAATATGTTCCCGGGGATTATAGTCCAACAATAAAACCTAGCCGTACCGGAAAATATGAGTCAGTTAGTATCACCATTTATGCCACCAATATTGAACAGGTAGAAACCTTATATAAAGAATTGGCAGCTATTCCACATGTTCGTATGGTGTTATAACGGTTATGAAAACAGATCTACCGACATCAGAACAACTCTACCACCAGCTGTATATAAGACAGCTGGGAGAACAACCATACGAAACTATTTGGCATTTAATGCAAACTTTCACCGATCAACGAGATGATAATAGCTTTGATGAAATCTGGTTAGTAGAACATCCAGCCGTCTTTACGCAAGGCACGGCTGGAAAAGCAGAACATTTATTACAGCAAACGACCATACCTGTTGTGCAATCTGATCGTGGTGGACAAATTACCTACCACGGTCCCGGACAGCAGGTAATGTATGTTTTAATTGATTTAAAACGGCGAAAACGTTTAAGAGATTCAAATCAGCCAAGAGAGTTTTCAGTGCGAGAACTTGTTACCGCATTAGAACAATGTGTGATTACTACCTTAGCAGAATATGGATTAGAAAGTTATGCGAAACCTGATGCACCGGGTGTCTATATTCAACATAAAAAAATCTGCTCTTTAGGTTTACGAGTACGGAAAGGGCGTTCATTCCATGGTTTAGCCTTAAATATCAAGATGGATTTAACCCCATTTCGTAGTATAAACCCTTGTGGTTATGCTGGCTTAGAAATGTGCCAACTTCAAGACCTTGTAACAGTACCTGTTAGTTGTAAACAGGTTGCAGAAAAGTTAGTAAAACATTTTGCACAACAATTAGATTACAGTGAGTACCACTATATCAATACTCTCCCAACACTTAGCTAACATACTTAGCCTATTAGTTAACAAAGGATAATACTCAAATGAATAAACCGGATATAACGGGTAAACCATTTAAAATGGAACGTGGGGTGAAATACCGTGATGCGGCTAAAACCTCTATTATTCCAGTAAAAAATATCGATCCCAATCAAGAACTATTACCTAAACCTGAATGGATGAAAATCCGTTTACCAGCAAGTTCGGCTAAAATCCAACATATCAAAAATGCCATGCGAAAAAATGGTTTAAATTCTGTTTGTGAGGAAGCTTCTTGCCCTAATTTAGCCGAATGTTTTAACCATGGTACAGCAACCTTTATGATTTTAGGTGCAATCTGTACTCGCCGTTGCCCTTTCTGTGATGTTGCTCACGGTAAACCGCTACCACCCGATCCAGATGAACCAAGAAAATTGGCTGAAACTATTCGGGATATGAAATTACGTTATGTTGTTATCACTTCTGTTGACCGTGATGATCTACGAGATGGCGGTGCTGGTCATTTTTCAGCTTGTGTTGCTGCAATCCGAGAATTAAACCCAGAGATTAAAATTGAAATTCTGGTACCAGATTTTCGTGGAAAAATTGAACAGGCCTTAGAAAAATTAGCCCAAAATCCACCTGATGTATTTAATCATAACTTAGAAAATGTGCCTCGCCTGTATAAAGAAATCCGTCCCGGTGCAGATTATCAATGGTCATTACGTTTATTGCGTGAATTCAAACAGATGTTTCCACACTTACCGACCAAATCGGGTTTGATGGTAGGATTAGGGGAGACAAATGAAGAAATCTTACAGGTAATGCAAGATCTCAGAACCAATGGCGTTACAATGCTAACATTAGGGCAATACTTACAACCTAGCCGCCATCATTTGCCTGTTTCTCGCTATGTACCACCAGCCGAATTTGATCAATTCCGTTCACAAGCAAAAGCAATGGGATTTGAACAAGCCGCTTGTGGACCTTTTGTCCGTTCATCTTATCACGCAGATTTACAAGCAAAAGGTGTAGAAGTTAAATAAGATCTCATCTATATTGATGCGGTAAAAAGTAAAGGGTTAGACTAAAATAGAGAGTACTCATGATCACTGATGGCGTTGAATTATTAGTAAATGTATCTCCCGATGAAACACGGATTGCTTTAGTTGAATCTGGAGTTTTGAAAGAAGTCCATATTGAACGAGATGCCAAACGAGGAATTGTCGGTAATATTTATAAAGGTCGAGTTACTCGAGTGCTACCGGGTATGCAATCAGCCTTTGTGGATATTGGATTAGAAAAAGCTGCATTTCTACACGCCTCTGATATTGTTTCTCACACTGAATGTGTTGATATTAATGAACAAAAACAGTTTGTGGTGAAAGATATTGCTGAATTAGTGCGAGAAGGGCAAGATCTGGTCGTTCAAGTCGTGAAAGATCCGTTAGGAACAAAAGGGGCTAGGCTAACCACTGATATTACTCTCCCATCACGCTATCTTGTTTTTATGCCTGAAAACAGCCACGTTGGGGTTTCACAACGCATCGAAAGTGAAGAAGAACGTGCAAGACTAAAAGCATTAGTCAGCCCATTATGTGATGAATTAGGTGGGTTTATTATTCGTACTGCCGCTGAGAATGTAACAGAAGAAGCGTTACAGCAAGATGCGAGCTTTTTAAAGCGTTTATGGCGTAAAGTCCTTGAACGCAAAGTACGTTATAAAACCCGCTCTATGCTTTACGGTGAAATTGCTTTAGCACAACGTATTATTCGGGATTTTGTTGGTACACCAATATCAACCATTCGGATTGATTCCAATCAAGGCTTCAACACCTTGACAGAATTTACCCGAGAATTTATGCCAGAATTAACCAAACGTTTAACCCTCTATACTGGTCCTCAACCCTTATTCGATCTCTATAATGTTGAAAACAGTATCCAAAATGCTTTGGATAAAAGAGTTAATCTCAAATCTGGCGGTTACTTAATTATCGAACAAACCGAATCAATGACCACCATTGATATAAATACAGGTGCTTTTGTCGGGCGTCGAAATTTAGAAGAAACAATTTTCAATACTAATATTGAAGCGACTCAAGCCATCGCCCATCAACTCCAATTAAGAAACCTAGGTGGTATCATCATCATTGATTTTATTGATATGCAAGAAGAAGAACATCGAGAACGTGTTATTCAATCTCTGCAAGAAGCTTTAGCCAAAGATCGAGTTAAAACTAATGTTAATGGTTTTACTCAACTTGGCTTGGTTGAAATGACTCGCAAAAGGACAAGAGAAAGCCTTGAACACGTTCTCTGTGAAGAATGCCCTACTTGTAAAGGTCGTGGTTCGGTGAAAAGTGTCGAAACAATTTGCTATGAAATTATGCGAGAAATTGTGCGAGTGCATCGGATTTATAGTAGCGAACAAATCCTTGTTTATGCGTCAAACGCCGTGGCAGAACATCTTATCAATGAAGAAAGACACGCTTTACTCGCCGAAGTAGAATTATTTATTGGTAAAAAAGTACAAATAAAAACGGAAGTTTACTACAACCAAGAACAGTTTGATGTGGTTGTTATTTAAACTCCAATATTTATGAATATGCAATCAAAAAGGAAAATAGATTATATGCTACAACAGGTTTCTCAATCATTACTTGAACAAAGTGGATTAACTCTCGATCAACTACCAAATATTTTTGATCACTTCTCTAGTCGTGAGATTGATTTTGCCGATCTCTTTTTCCAAAATTCAATGGACGAAAGTTGGACATTAGAAGATGGAATTATCCGTGAGGGAGGTTTTTATATCGATCGAGGTGTTGGTGTTCGTGCTATTAGTGGTGAAAAAACTGGTTTTGCATACTCTGATATGATTGATTTTAAACAACTACAAAAGTGTGCAATCGCTGCTGGTAGTATTGCTAAACAACGCCTTAATGGTACACAAGCCATTTTCAACCCAAAAGGCTTTCAAACACCAGAACTCATTTTACGTTACGCTAGCATTAATCCACTTGATAGTATTAGTAAAGAGAAAAAAATTGAACTCTTACATTTAGTCGATCAAACTGCAAGAGCTGCTGATCCAAGAGTAAGTCAAGTTTCAGTTAATCTTTCTGCCCTTTACGAAGAAGTATTAGTTGCCGCAACAGATGGTACCCTCGCTGCAGATATTCGCCCTCTAATACGCCTATCTATTTCAGTCTTAGTTGAACAAGATGGTAAACGAGAACGTGGTAGTGCAGGGGTTGGCGGACGAGTCGGTTTAGACTGGTTCTTTGCCGATTATCAAGGGGAACAACGTGCAAAATACTTTGCTAAACAAGCCGTTCGTCAAGCATTAGTTAACCTTTCTGCGATTGAAGCTCCAGCAGGCTTAATGCCAGTGGTATTAGGAGCTGGTTGGCCGGGTGTATTATTACACGAAGCTGTTGGACACGGCTTGGAAGGCGACTTTAACCGCAAAGAATCTTCTTTCTTTAGTGGTAAAATTGGACAATTAGTTACCTCACCTCTCTGTACTATTGTTGATGATGGTACCTTACAAGATCGTCGAGGCTCATTGACTGTTGATGATGAAGGTGTTCCCGGCCAGTGTAATGTACTCATTAAAGATGGAATATTACAAGGTTACCTGCAAGATAAACATAATGCACAGTTAATGGGTGTAAAACCAACAGGTAACGGACGGCGAGAATCTTACGCTCACGTACCAATGCCTCGTATGACGAATACCTATATGCTACCGGGTGAAAGCAAGTTTGAAGATCTAATTCAATCTGTCGATTTCGGTATCTATGCACCTTATTTTGGTGGTGGTCAAGTCGATATTACCTCAGGTAAATTTGTCTTCTCAAGTGCAGAAGCATACTTAATTGAAAAAGGAAAAATCACTAAGCCAGTCAAAGGTGCAACCCTTATCGGTAATGGGATTGAAGTGATGCAAAACATCTCAATGGTCGCAGATCAACTTGAGATCGATCATGGCATTGGTGTTTGTGGTAAACAAGGACAACAAGTACCAGTGGGGGTTGGACAACCTGCATTAAAAATTGAAAAAATTACAGTTGGTGGTACAAATTAACCGTATAAAACCAAAATTAATTAGCAATGAATATAACAAGGATTAAGTGGTATCACTTAATCCTTCTATTTTACTGATATAAATACCTTCTTCTAATACCAAATTCGATTGATATAGAGCAAAACATCACCATTTGGGGTGCTAACTTTGACCTCATCATCAACCGCCTTTCCAATTAAGGCTCGAGCAACGGGAGAATCAATAGAAATCCATTGTTTAGCTGGATCAAATTCATCACAGCCTACTAATCGATACTGTTTACAATTACCTGCCTCATCTTCAACTTCAACCCAAGCCCCAAAAAAGACCTTACCTTCCTGTTTCGGGTGGTAATCTACAATTTGTAACACCTCTAACCTTTTAGTTAAAAAACGTACTCGCCGATCAATCTCTCGTAAACGCCTTTTACCATAAATATATTCAGCATTCTCGCTCCGATCACCCAATGCTGCCGCATCAGAAACAGCTTGTGTTACTTGTGGACGTTCCACTTTCCATAAATATTTTAATTCTTGGTCTAATTGTTCCCAACCTTGACGGGTAATATAATTTGACTTTGCCATATTAATTCTGATGTTTAAATTTCAATAAATCTCTCCGTTCTTTTTTATTTGGACGGCGATCTGGATGTGGCATTGAAAGTGCATTTGCTTTGCGAATTAAAGCAAGCTGTTCCCGTTTTTTAATGCTTTCTGCCGTTTCACGATATAACTGTTGTGCAATTGGAGCAGATCGTCTTTGAGCGGATAATGCTAAAATTTCAATCTCTTTTTCATCACTACCTTGACGCAATTTTAACATTGCTCCCACTTCGACTATTTTACTGGGTTTAGCTCGCTGCCCATTATAATGGACTTTTCCTCCATCAATCATTTCTCTGGCTAAACTTCTTGTTTTATAAAAACGTGCTGCCCATAACCATTTATCTAAACGAACCTGATTATCATCGTCAAGTTTTTTTTCTTTTTTCATTACCTAAACGCCCCATTAATATAAAGCTGATCTTTTCTCTAAACGTCGAATCATTTATCTATTTATGGTATCTTTAATGCCCTAAATTGTAAAATCCTAACAGATAACTTATCGTAAGGCAGAGAATGACGATTCCAACTAAACCAACCATTCTTTCATTAACCACTCTCGCTAAATCTCAATTATTTGAAATTCAAGCCGTTGATCTCCAGTTTTCAAATGGAGAACAACGCACTTACGAACGTTTAAAACCCGCCAGTCGTTGCGGTGTAATGATTTTAGCTATCGATCAACAGCAAAATTTATTGATGGTGGAAGAATATGCAGTAGGAACAGAAAATTATCAGCTCGGTTTTCCGAAAGGATTAATGGAAGTAGGCGAAACAGCGGAACAAAGTGCAATCCGAGAATTACAAGAAGAAATTGGTTTTGGTGCTAAAAAACTGACCTTATTACGTACATTACGTACTTCCCCCAACTATATGAATAACCCTATTCATATTTTTTTGGCTGAAGAGTTATATCCAAGTCGTTTAACTGGTGATGAACCTGAACCTTTAATTTTACGTCCTTATCCACTCGCACAACTTGACCAACTTTTACAAGATCCTACTTTTGATGAAGCTCGCAACTTATCTGCCCTCTATCTTTTGAAAGCACATCTAAACCAACGCCAAAAAATAAAAAAAGGAAAAAATGATGATTAAGTTATCCCCTAATTTAATTGAACAAGTCCTTCAAATAGCAGCAAAAGCTGGACAATATCTTAACCAATTTTATCAACGAGAGATTACCATTGAAACGAAAAGTGATAATACCCCTGTTACTGAAGCAGATCTCTTTATTAGCCAATTTTTAATTCAAAGCCTCTCTCAACTTACACCCAATATTCCGATATTATCAGAAGAAAGCAGTCATATACCTTTTAGCCAACGTCAACATTGGCAACAATATTGGTTAATCGATCCACTTGATGGTACTCAGCAATTTATTGACCGTACCGATCAATTTTCGGTGCTTATCACTTTTGTTGAAAATAACCTACCATTATTTGGCGTAATTCACCAACCTATAACCGAAACAACCTATTATGCAATCCGCCAGCAAGGTGCTTTTTGTCATCGCCAAACAACTACTACTCAGTTAGCCAATAGCCAAACTTTTTCTCCACTTTTTGATCTGACAAAGCAAAAACAGCTACGCCCAATTAACATTGCAGTCGGCAAAACTCTTAATCAAACACGCTTACTTCAACACCTAAACCCTAAATTTACGTATCAATTCCTAACTTATGGATCAAGCAGTTTAAAAGCCTTAATGGTTGCCACTGGTGTCTGCGATTGCTATATCCGCTTAGGCAAAACTGGCGAATGGGATACCGCTGCAGCAGAAGTTCTACTAGGTGAAGTTGGTGGTCAAATTCATACCTTACACCACCAGCCTTTAACTTATAATCAACAAGAAAGTTTAATCAATCCTGATTTTATTATGGTCAACAATAAAAATTGGAATTGGCAAGCGATCTTAATTTAATCAATATTCTATGAATTAATACCTAGATTACAACTGGGTAGATCATTACCCATCGAATAGAGAGAAATAAAGATAATAGGTATTGATTATCGCTATTTTGGCTAAAATCAATTAGTATTATCAAATAAGGATATTCTGATCTGTTTACTTTTTTTAAGGATAGCAAAATGCTGAAACAGGAAAATAACACTATTGTCATTTTTGGTGCATCGGGAGATTTAACCCTACGCAAATTAATCCCTGCGCTTTATCATCTTTTTGCCAATCATCAATTAGCAGATGATTTTGCAATTTTAGGCGTAAGTCGAACAGACTATAATGATCAATCCTATCGCCAGAAACTACAACACACTTTAGAAAAAAATGAGAAAATCATCCCTGAAACCCTAGAACGCTTTTTACAACATATCTATTACCAAGCTATTGATACTAAAAGAGTTGAAGATTATGGCTTAATTAAAACTCGTTTAACTGATCTCGCCCAAAAACATCAAACCAACGGCAATGTACTTTACTATTTATCTACACCACCAAGCTTATATGGAATCATTCCTGCTTGTCTGGCGAACTACGGATTGAATAGTGAAGAACAAGGCTGGAAAAGGTTGATTGTTGAAAAGCCTTTTGGGTATGACTTACAGTCTGCGATTGAATTAGATAAACAACTTCATTTATCTTTCCAAGAACATCAAATTTATCGTATCGATCACTACCTCGGGAAAGAAACAGTACAAAACTTATTAGTTTTGCGTTTTTCAAATGGTCTATTTGAGCCATTATGGAATCGTAACTATATTGAGTACGTTGAAATTACTGGTGCAGAATCAATTGGTGTAGAAGAACGTCGTGGCTATTATGATGGTTCTGGTGCAATGCGAGATATGTTTCAAAACCATTTGTTACAAGTGCTAGCTTTGGTTGCAATGGAAAGCCCTGCCGTGATTAATGCTGATGCAATGAGAAATGAAGTCGTGAAAGTCTTACAAAGTCTTCATCCCCTCGATCAAGATTTAGAAAAAAATTTGGTATTAGGGCAATATACACAATCAACGCTAAAGGGAGAGGTCGTTGCTGGCTATCGTCAAGAAAAAGGGGTTGATCCGCAATCCCAAACTGAAACCTTTATGGCTTTGCGTCTAGCAATTGATAATTGGCGTTGGGCGGGTGTGCCTTTCTACATCAGAACGGGAAAACGTTTACCAACTCGAGTAACTGAAATTGTTATTCACTTTAAAAAAACACCTCATCCTGTATTTAGTTTAAATTCCAGTGAAAATAAATTGATCATTCGTATTCAACCTGATGAAGGAATTATGATGAACTTTAGCTTGAAACAACCGGGAGCTGGTTTTCAAACTAAAGAAGTTTCTATGGATTTTCACTATAATTCTCTGGCTGAAGAAAGTGAGATGTTATCCGCTTATGAACGTTTATTACTCGATGCGTTAAAAGGTGATGCTACCCTCTTTACTCGTAGTGATGCAGTACAAGCCTGTTGGAAGTTTGTACAACCAATTCTTGACTATAAAGCCAATAATCCTACTATCCATGGCTATGCTTGCGGTACTTGGGGACCTGAAGCAGCTGATGCCTTGATGCAACGTAGTAATAGAGAATGGCGCTTTCCATGTAAAAACTTAATTGATACTAACTTTTGTGAACTATGATAAATTATCAACTCTTTTCAACCGCTCAAGCGGCGGTCAATAAAATTGCTAACGAACTGATGGCTTATGCTGAATTAGAACGCCCAGTTCATATTTCACTTTCTGGCGGCAGTACACCTAAATTATTATTTAAAACGTTAGCTCAAGCTCCTTATAACCAGCAAATCCATTGGCATAACTTACATTTTTGGTGGGGAGATGAACGTTGCGTTCCAGCCCAAAGCGAAGAAAGTAATTATGGTGAAGTACAACGCTTACTCTTTGATCACATTCAAATTCCTGCCGATAATATTCATCGGATCAGAGGGGAAAATCCACCTGAACAAGAAGTTAAACGCTTTAGCAAAGAAATGTTAGAGATAATTCCTTGCAATCCAACTAATTCAGCCCCTATTTTTGATTGGGTTATTTTAGGAATGGGAACTGATGGGCATACCGCTTCACTCTTTCCTAATCAAACTGATTATCAAACACAACAACTAGCGGTTATTGCTACACAACCACAAACTGGGCAGAAACGTATTTCTAAAACTGCATTTTTACTTGAACAAGCAAAACGGATTACCTATCTAGTTACAGGTACAAATAAGGCTGAATTATTGGCAGAGATTGAAAGTCAACCAGCGGATACACTAATCTACCCTGCTGCCAAAATTAAGGCTAGAAATGGGACTACCGAATGGTATCTAGACCAAGATGCAGGAAAACTACTCAAATAATTTAAACTTAAAATGCAGTTATTAATCAATAACAACATTTTCCATTTTTCATAAGCATAGGAGAAAAAAATGAAAGGTGATATAGGTGTTATCGGGTTAGCGGTAATGGGACAAAACCTAATTTTAAATATGAATGATCACGGTTTTAAAGTGGTCGCATATAACCGTACAACCTCAAAAGTAGATGAATTTTTACAAGGTGCAGCGAAAGAAACAAATATTATCGGGGCATATTCTTTACAAGATCTTGCTGATAAATTAGAAAAACCACGTAAAGTAATGTTAATGGTACGAGCGGGGGAAGTAGTGGATCAATTTATCCAGAATTTACTTCCTTATTTAGAAGAAGGCGACATTATCATTGATGGAGGAAACTCTAATTACCCTGATACCAACCGCCGAGTTAAAGAATTAGCTGAGAAAGGTATTCGCTTTATTGGTGCGGGTGTTTCTGGTGGTGAAGAAGGGGCAAGACGTGGTCCTTCAATTATGCCGGGCGGTAATCCTGAAGCTTGGCCTTATGTTAAACCTATTTTACAAGCCATTTCAGCTAAAACCTCTGATGGAGAAGCGTGCTGTGATTGGGTTGGTAAAGATGGTGCAGGCCATTTTGTGAAAATGGTACATAATGGTATTGAATATGGTGATATGCAGTTGATCTGTGAAGCCTACCATTTCTTAAAAGAGGGCTTGGGCTTAGATTATAATGAAATGCAAGCCATTTTTAGTGCGTGGAATAAAACCGAATTAAATAGTTATCTCATTGAAATTACAGCAGACATTCTTGGATATAAAGAGCCAGATGGTACAGCACTTGTCGAAAAAATCCTTGATACCGCTGGTCAAAAAGGAACGGGTAAATGGACGGGCATAAATGCTTTAGATTTAGGTATTCCATTAACTTTAATTACTGAATCTGTCTTTGCTCGCTGTTTATCTTCACTTAAACAACAACGAATTGAAACAGAAAAATTATTTGCAAAAACTATTGGTAAAGTAGAAGGCGATAAAGCGAGCTGGATCGAAGCTGTGCGTAAAGCACTATTAGCATCAAAAATTATCTCCTATGCTCAAGGGTTTATGTTAATTCGTGAAGCCTCCGATACCTTTAATTGGGATTTAGATTACGGTAAAACTGCACTTTTATGGCGTGAAGGTTGTATTATTCGTAGCGGATTTTTAGGTAATATCCGTGATGCGTATCAAAATAATCCTGATTTAGCCTTCTTAGGTTCAGATCCATACTTCAATAATATTCTGAAAGAATGTACCAGTGCTTGGAGACAAGTCGTTGCAAAAGCAATAGAAATTGGCTTACCAATGCCTTGTATGACTTCTGCAATCAGTTTCCTAGACGGTTATACTACCGCACGTTTACCTGCAAATTTATTGCAAGCTCAACGTGATTATTTTGGTGCACATACCTATGAACGTACGGATAAAGCCCGTGGAGAATATTTCCACACAAACTGGACAGGAAAAGGTGGAACAACTGCCTCAACGACATATGACGTTTAATCATTAACTCAGATCTGAAAATAAAAAGCGATAATCTTCAATTATCGCTTTTTTAATCCTACCACCAAAGGTCAAGCCCTTTTTTCCTGTAATTGCATATATCGTTGTAGCAATATAATTGCCGCAAGATAAAGTATTTGTGCGAAGACAGTTTGAGTCGTAGCATAAAAACCAATCCATTCTATAGTTGGCAACGAGTCAATAATCTTTAACGGTAGATAACCGATTAATTGTAACGAATGAACACTAACGCCGAGGATCTTAAAGCCAAGAATATATAATAGCCAAGTTAATAGCCTAAACATTGTTGGTACGGGCAATTTAACAGATGTTTTAATCATCACCAATGATAGGAGAAGAAGAATCAAGATTGCAGCTCCTATCCCTAGACTAAAATCAGTCAAACTAATATTCGGCAAAATACCAACATAAAATAAAATTGTTTCTGCCCCCTCACGAAACACCGCAAGAAAACTTAAACTAAATAATGAAATAAAACCACCTGTTGTTAACGCTTTTCCCATATGCTGTTTAAGATAAGCATTCCAAGATTGAATCGAAGATTTACTATGTAACCAAACACCAATAGTTAAAATCATAACCACTGCAATAATTCCAACAATACCTTCAATCACTTCACGATTTGCACCTGAACTTATACTCGGAAAAAAAGTGTGTAATGCAAACGCTACTAGAATACTCGCCATTAAACCAGTAACTACACCACCTGTTACCCATTTATATCCCTGAGGTCGGTTTGCCACTCGCAATGCACTGACCAATGCCATCACAACCAATAATGCCTCTAATCCTTCACGCAATAGAATTAACATTGCATCTAACATAGTATAGGCTTGATGCGGATTAATTTGGTTTAAACTACCGATTAATCTTTGTAATGCTTGTTGTTGTTTTAAATCTTTGCCTTGGGCAACAATAATGGGGATTTGACTTTCAAGCTGGGTATATAAACTCGGATTTCTTGTGCTTACTTGCCCCTCAATAATTGGCCATATTTGAATAAAATGGGTCAGTTTCTCTTGCCCTAAATTTATATTACCTTGTTTAAAGGCAGTTAATCCCTCCTCTAATAATGTAATACCATCACTCAAATTATAATCGCCCACCACCTTGATCTGTGCTTTTTGTCCACTTAAATAAGCTTGAAATAAGTCATCTAATATTTGTGCTTTGCGATCAATCTTTACAAAATCAACAGGTGTGGTCTCAATTGAAATTCTAAGCAACGCCATTGCAGTTTCAATCTCACCATAATAACTAAGGCTTACATCTCGTACTGTTCTTTCATTCTGCACCCAAATAGTATTGAAAATACGATATTGCACCTTGATTTGTTCTAAATTTCCCTCTGCAATACGTTGTCGCAAGAGAACAAAAGCTGGTAATACCCGTTTTTCAAACTGATGCTTTTGTGCCTGAACGTCAATAGGGTGTTGTTCTTTCTCAAAAGCTAATAAAGCAGAAGAAATTCTAGTTAAACTGAATTGATTCAAGTCAGTTTGTGCTTGTTCTATTGCTTGGCTAACCGCATTACCTGCAACAGAAGTATGTTGTGGGAACTGAGTAAAGTTTTGGGCTAAATCAGTAAGCTGGATTTTAGCTTGCTGTACATTATTCTCCTTTACCTCTCCCATAATATCAGACAACTGAATAAATAAAGGGCTAAGATTAACCTCTTTAGTTTCTGTTGCATAAACATTTATTACACTAAAACAGGTAAAGAGGACTACCAAATAACCACTTAATTTTGTTCGACAAAACCTTACCCACTTAACCAAGAAGTGCTTGTCCAATGTATTCCCCTTCTTTTACACCACCAAAACAAGCAAATAATGCACTACCTATATGAGTAATATATTCATTGAGTGTATCAACATTACCTAAAGCACGTTGAATACCAATGAACTGTTTAGGATCTTTCTGAAAACAAATAAACAATAATCCACTATCATACGAACCAGTTCTTGGATTAATGCCATCACTATAAGAATAAGAGCGACGTAATAATTTTAACCCTGTTTCCCGAGCTAAACGAATATGCGCATCATCTGGCATTTTACTTAAATCAACTACCTCAAATTCATCGTTTTTATCAAAACCTGCCCCTGAAATCCGACGACGTCCAAAAGTATTTTCTTGTTCACCATAACTGGTTCGATCCCAAGTATCTAAAAACATAGCAATGTTACGTACCACAAGATATGAACCATCTTTTAACCAATTATTTTCTTCAACCCAAATATCTTCTTCTGGTTGTTCTAACACTTCTTTATTTGCCGTACCGTCTTTAAAACCAAATAGATTACGTGGTGTAACATCTCCCTCTATTCCTAGAAAGCCTAATTTACTCCATTTCAAACTAATATTAGCTCGTCCAACTCTGACTAACTGCCGAATAGCATGAAAAGCCACTTGTGGGTCATCGGCACAAGACTGAATACAAATATCACCACCACAGATTTGCGGCTGTAATTGGTCTCTCGGTAATGAAGGAATCTCTTTAAATTCAGCGGGTGCTTTTTCTGCCAAGCCCAATTTTTCTAAGAATGATGGTGAAACACCAAAAGTCAGTGTTAGACCATAAGGAGATAAATCATAAGATTCCCCCGTATCTGTTGGGGGTAAAAAATGATTTTTAGAATAAGGTTTTACCATTTTGCCTTGGGTCAGACGAACGGCATAATCCGTCCACGCCTTAAACATCTCTCTTACATCATCAAGATTTTTTGTTGTCAGATCTAAAGCAAGAAAATAAACATGACGTTGTTGTGGCGTTATTATTCCTTGCTGATGTTTACCATAGAATGGATAAACCAGATCCGCACCACAATACACACCAGATCGAATAGCCATTTTTTCTTTCCCTGCCTTATCAGCAGCCAAAAGATTTGTGGTTAGACCCACCATACTACCACCAACAGCAAAAGTCGATTTTCTCAAGAAATTACGGCGACCTTGATGAATATCCATTTCATCAACCATTTGATTTTTATCGGATTTTTTATTCATTTTTATACCACTATATTTTTTATTTGAAAACTATCACCAGCCAGAATTGATGAGAGTTTAACAATCAGAATGCTTAGACAAATTTATTTAGTTTCATCTAAAATCACACCAAGTTGAGAAAGTGGTTCACCTAATTTGTTCACCGCATCAGCTAATGCTCGCAAATCAACATCATTAAGTGAGGTATAAGGTTGATAATCATCACCTACTTTATACTTATCCAATAAAGTATTAACCGCTGCAAAACGGTTATTTAACTCTTGAACCAATTTAGGATCTTTTTTTGCCACTTGAACTTTCAAAATCTCAAAAATCTTCTCTGCACCTTCGACATTAGCTTTAAAATCATAAAGATCTGTACGAGAAAAAGTTTCTTCTTCACCAGTTATTTTGCTAGTAGTCACTTCATTTAACAAGTCAATCGCACCATTTACCATAACGTCCCCCGTAATTTCAACGGTAGGAATTTTTGCACGTAACTCTTTAACATCCGCTAATAACTGTTCACCAATAGGAACCGTGCCTGTTGTTGTATTTTCAGTCCATAAAATTTTTTCAATTTTATGAAATCCTGTCCAAACTTGCCCCTCTTCTAAATCTGCTTCTCTAGCATCAATTCGTGGATCTAAATCACCAAAAGTTTCAGCAATAGGTTCAGAGCGTTCATAATACATTCGTACTTTTGGATAAAGTGCTTTCGCTTCATCTAATTTCCCTTGCTGTAAATACATTACAAAAGTTTGCGTATCTTTTACTAACATATCAATTTGCTGTTCAATAAACGCTTTATATTCACTTGTTTCAGCACTTAAATCAGCTGGAGCAGCAAACACTTTGGGTGAAAAAAGAAATACTGATGAAACTAAAGTTGCAACAAGAAGTTTTTTAACTTTGAACATAAATGCTCCTAAACGTTATTATAAGCTTTCAAATTGTATAAATAATAAATACAACCGAGAATTATTCTTAACTATATTGAACCTAAATAGCATACGAAACAATAACGAGATCGGATTAATTAAAAATAAGTAGAATAACGAAAAAAGAGATATAAAACTTTAGGTTATCGCCATAATTACCAAGCTAAATAACCAAAATATTAAATTTATAGAATAGAAATGAAAAGTTTTTAAAAATAAGAAATAAATCTTGGAATTTTAATGAAAATTAAATCCTAGTTAATTAAAGAGAAATATTTATGCTTAGGAAAAAATAAAGATTAATCTGAGAAGAAATGGCGCATCCGAGAGGATTCGAACCTCTGACCGCTCGGTTCGTAGCCGAGTACTCTATCCAGCTGAGCTACGGATGCGTTGAATATTAAAATATTGATTGACTTCCTATTTACTCTTTTTACCACCTAACTTATATCATCTAAAGTTGATTAAGGATTAAATGGCGCATCCGAGAGGATTCGAACCTCTGACCGCTCGGTTCGTAGCCGAGTACTCTATCCAGCTGAGCTACGGATGCGTCGAATAAATGGCGGTGAGAGAGGGATTCGAACCCTCGATAGAGCTTTTAACCCTATACTCCCTTAGCAGGGGAGCGCCTTCAGCCTCTCGGCCATCTCACCACCGTCGGTGTGGTCGCTATAATATGGATTTTCAGAAATAAGTCAAACCTTTTTTCAGAAAAATGCTATTTTTTTGCTTGATTGCACAGATTGCGATCTATTTGATGTTGCCTTAAACAATTTTTTACATTTTTAAATAAAGAAAAAAGAATACTTTCTTTCTACTTTATTTCAATAAAATATTACCTTTTTAATAACGCTCTTAAATCTGCAATTCTAGAAGCTGTTTTCTCAGCTTTCTGCTGTTCAGTTAATTGTGGTTTATCTCTGTCCCAAATTAAATCATCTTGAGGCAACTCAAATAAAAAACGGCTTGGTTCTGGACGAATTAATTCTCCTTGTTGACGACGTTCCTTACATAATGAAAAAGTCAGCTGTTGCTGTGCTCGAGTAATCCCGACATAGGCTAAACGCCGTTCTTCTTCAACATTATCTTCTTCAATGCTCGTTTGATGAGGTAAAATACCTTCTTCCATACCTATTAAAAAAACATAAGGAAATTCTAAGCCTTTTGAAGCGTGTAATGTCATTAACTGTACTTCATCGGTATCTTGATCATCCTCTCCTCGTTCTAACATATCTCGTAAAGTTAAACAAGAAACAACCTGCGTTAAATTCATTGGTAAATTAAAATCATCTCCCTGTAACATCGTTTCAACCCAGCTAAACAGTGTAGCCACATTTTTACTTTGCATTTCTGCCATTTTCGGTGAGGCTGCCTGTTCATACAAATACGCTTCATATCCAATTTTGGCTAACATTTGTTGTAAAACCTGTTTAGGATCACTACGTTTTGCTTGATCTGATAACTCTACAATCCACCGCCCAAATTCCTGTAAAGCAGTATAAGCTCGAGGGGTAACTAATTGAATTAAATCAAATTCAAAAATTGCTGCAAATAACGAACAATGTTTTTCTAACGCTAATTGCCCTAATTTTTTTAAGGTAGCAGTACCAATCTCACGTCTAGGGGTATTTACAATCCGCAAAAATGCAGCATCATCATCTTGATTCACCAATAAACGTAGATATGCCATCATATCTTTAATTTCTGCTTTTGCGAAAAATGATGTTCCACCTGAAATCTTATACGGGATACGATTTTGCACTAAAATCTTTTCTAATAATCGAGATTGGTGGTTTCCCCGATATAAAATTGCATAATCTTTATAACGGGTTTTGGCTAAAAATCGGTGGACAATCAATTCGCCAACGACTTTTTCAGCTTCATGTTCTTCATTTTTAGCTTCAATAACGTTTAACTTCTCACCAACTTGTAGTTGTGAAAATAATTTTTTCTCAAAAATATGGTCATTATTTTCAATTAAAATATTTGCTGCGTGTAAAATACGCTGGGTGGAACGGTAATTTTGTTCTAATTTAATCACCCTTAAAGCAGGAAAATCATTGCGTAAACGCATTATATTTTCAGGTTTTGCCCCTCGCCACGAATAGATCGACTGATCATCATCGCCTACCACTGTGAAACAAGCACGTTCTCCTACCAATAACTTAATTAATTCATATTGACTGGTATTGGTATCCTGATATTCATCAACTAATAAATAACGAATTTTTGCCTGCCACCGTTGTTTTACTTCAATATTTTGTTGAAACAACTGTGTTGGCAACATAATCAAGTCATCAAAATCTAGTGCATTATAAGCTCGCATCTGTTTTTGATATTGCTGGTAACATTGAGAAAAGAGAACCTCTAATTGTTTGTTTGCCTGTTTAATCGCTTGTTCAGGAATAATCAAATCATTCTTACAATTAGAAATATAATTCATTAATTGATTAATCAAATCTTTATCTTTGTGTAAATAAGGCTCTGTTAATTCTGCTAACAACGCACGTTGATCATATTCATCAAATAACGTCATATTGGATTTTAAGCCTAATGCTTGATATTCACGTTTAATAATATCAAAACCTAAAGTGTGAAAAGTACAAACTGTTAATCCCTTACTTTCTGTTTTTCCAATAGATTGGGCGACTCGTTCTTTCATTTCTCTAGCCGCTTTATTCGTAAAGGTGACTGCAGCAATTTGTTTAGGCTGATAGCCACAATTTGCAATCAAATGTGCAATTTTATTGATAATCACTCGAGTTTTCCCCGACCCTGCACCAGCTAATACTAGGCAAGCACCCTCGACATAATTTATTGCTTGTTGTTGTTGTTTATTCAGTTTCATTCTCTACTTCTACTCAATTCATAAAATGTTGCTTATCTTAGTCAATCTCACCCAAGAATGCGAATACTGGAATATAAAAACCCTCAAAATCAAATAGTCATATCAAAAACTAGCTATTCATTAACAAAAAAACGTAGCTAATTAGCTACGTTTCTACAAAACAGAGATTTTAATTAGTATCACTCAGATAAATTGATAATCCAACCTTCTGGTGCTTCAATATCACCAAATTGTATCCCAGTTAATTCTTGATACAAACACTGAGTAATCGGGCCTACTTCAGTTTCTGAATAGAAAACATGGAAATTATCCCCATATTGAATACCACCAATTGGACTAATTACCGCTGCAGTACCACAGGCACCCGCTTCACTAAATTTATCTAACTGATTAATATAGACATCACCTTCAATCGCCTTTAAGCCCAAACGTTTTTCGGCTAATTCAAGTAAAGAATATTTAGTGATACTTGGTAAAATTGACGGCGATAATGGCGTAATAAACTCACCTTGTGGTGTTATACCAAAGAAATTCGCCGCACCAACTTCTTCAATTTTAGTGTGCGTTTTAGGATCTAAATAAATACAATCGCTAAATTGACGTTCTTTTGCTTTCATTCCCGGTAGGAAACTTGCCGCATAATTCCCTCCCACTTTTACAGCTCCTGTACCTTGTGGTGCAGCACGATCATATTCAGAAACAATAAAGTTAGTTGGTTTTAATCCACCTTTAAAATAGGCGCCAACAGGACAACAAAAAACACAAAAAATATATTCTGGAGCAGGACGTAATCCTAAGTTATCCCCCACTCCAATTACAAAAGGACGTAAATATAACGTCGCCCCTGTACCATAAGGTGCAACCCAATTTTGATTAGCTTTCACTACTTGAATACACGCCTCAATAAACATTTGCTCTGGCACCTGTGGTATAAGCAAACGATCACAACTTTGTTGTAGCCGTTTTGCATTTTGATCTGGGCGAAAGAGATTAATTGAGCCATCTTGACAGCGATACGCTTTCAAACCTTCAAAACATTGTTGCCCATAATGTAAAGCAGCTGCTCCTTCACTAATAGTTAGCGTATTATCTGCAACTAATTTTCCTTCACTCCACTTCCCTTCTTTCCAATGGGCAATATAACGAAAGTCAGTTTTAATATAATTAAAACCTAAATTTTGCCAATCAAGATCTTGCATATTTATTCCTTATTCCTTATTACTTAACACTTAATAAACCAAAAAGATAAACTCAATCTACACCATTCTGTTTAACTTGAAAACTATTAATCTAAGCAAACTATAATGGAATTGAAGATCTTTAACTTGATGAGCTAAAAAAAATGCCACCTAAAAGGTGGCATAGGAACCAAAAGGTTACAAAATGAAAAATACAGGAAGTGAAATGAGTAACCTAAATAACCTAAGTTACTCCAAAGTCCGAAAAAACGGACTAACATGCAAACACAACATCATACTTAAAAATCCGAAACTCTTAACTTGTAAGGAATAACTAACTATTAAGTACGTGCGCTATTCTATGTAAAGAACTCTTGCCACTCAAGCCAGTTTTTTTTATTCTATACATAAGAAAAACTAATATATTGCAAATTGAAATATTTTTTGTAATGAAATATTAAGGTTATAAAATTTATGATTAAACGTTTGCCTTCCCTTAATGCTCTAAAAGCTTTTGAATCTGCAGCACGGCATTTAAGTTTTACAAAAGCAGCCGAAGAACTTTTTGTTACTCAAGCTGCAGTAAGTCATCAAATTAAAACATTAGAAGATTTTTTTGGTTTTCCATTATTTTCACGTAAAAACCGTACAATTGAGCTGACTGAATTAGGTAAAAACTACTTTTTTGATGTACAAAATCTGTTACAAAAATTAGCTATCGTTACAGATAATCTAAAACAATTAAACCAACAAAAGACACTCTCAATTAATCTTCCTCAAACCTTTGGTACACAATGGTTAGTCCCTCGGTTAAGTGAATTTAATCAACTTTATCCTGAAATTAATGTCAAAATTAATGGACTAGCTAACGATGAAGAAGGGTTAAGTGAGGACACTGATATCGCAATTTACTACGGCAAAGGAAATTGGCGAGGCTTAAAAGCAGAACGTTTATCCGAAGATCGCCTACTTATTCTCGCTTCACCAAAATTACTGGCAGAAAAACCTATTTTACAACCAAAAGATCTGGCTCAACATACTTTATTGCATGTTCATAGCCGAGATAATTGGCGACAAGTATTAGCTTATCTTGAGGTTGAAAAAGATCTGCAACACAGTCCTTTATTCAGTCATACTTTTATGGCATTACAAGCGGCTATCCATAAACAAGGTGTTATTCTCGCCAATCAAATTTTAGCCGATCAAGAAATTGATAATGGTAATTTAGTCGAAGTATTACATCTAGAAATTAAAGATCCTAAAGCCTTCTATTTAGTCTATCGACAAAATCGCAAAAATGATCCTACTCTGATTGCATTTCGTGACTGGATTTTTAATACAATCAAAACAAAACGGCATTTATCCTGAATAATTCAAACATAGCCCTAAGTATAAAAGCCTGTTATTATGCCTGTTTTATTGATTAATATATGATTAAATTAAAATGTGGAATAAATTAGCGCTCTATTGTCGTAGTGGTTTTGAAAAAGAAACGGCGGCAGAAATCACTGAAAAAGCCACCAATCTTGGTGTTTTTGGTTTTGCTCGAGTAGAAGAAAACAGTGGTTATGTAATTTTTGAATGTTATCAAGCTCAACAAGCTGATTATTTAGCCTGCCAGCTAGCCTGTAATCAATTAATTTTTGCACGACAAATCTTGGTTGTTTCCGATTTAATTGGTGAATTACCTATACAAGATCGTATATCACCACTATTAGAAAAATTACAACAAGCAAAACCGTATTTACCATCATTACCTTGCAACCAAGTATGGGTTGAAACACCTGATACCAATGAAGCAAAATCTTTACTCACTTTTTGTCGTAAATTTACCGTTCCATTACGTCAACATCTCCAACAAAACCACTTATTAAATGAAAACAATAAGTCAAAACAAGCCATTACCTTACATTTATTTTTTATCCGTTCTGGCTATTGTTATCTTGGCTACTCTTATAACCAACGACATGCCCCTCATTTTATGGGGATTCCACGCCTAAAATTCCCCCCTAATGCACCTAGTCGATCCACCCTAAAACTAGAAGAAGCCATCAACTTATTTCTTTCACCGATAGAACAAAAGCAACGAATGAATGAAGAAAAATATGCAGTTGATTTAGGAGCTTGTCCCGGCGGTTGGACATATCAATTAGTAAAACGAGGTATGTTTGTCTATGCGGTTGATCATGGCAAAATGGCAACCTCTTTACACGAAACTGGGCGGATTGAACACTGTATGGAAGATGGGTTTAAATTCCAACCGTCAAAAAGACGGAAAATTGATTGGTTAGTCTGTGATATGGTAGAACAGCCAAGCCGAATCACTCGCTTAATGTTAAAATGGTTAATCAACGGCTGGTGTAATGAAATGATTTTTAACCTTAAATTACCTATGAAAAAACGTTATAACGAAGTAAAACAATGTTTAGAATTAATTGAGAATACTCTAAAAAAACAACAAATTAATTATAAATTACAAGCAAAACATCTCTATCATGATCGAGAAGAGATTAGCGTACACATACATCTTATCTAACTTATTAAGGAGTTATTATGACTATAAGAATTGCAATTGCTGGGGCTGGTGGCAGAATGGGAAGACAATTAATCACAGCCGTTGCTCAAACAGATGGGGTTATTTTAGGGGCTGCTTTTGAACGCAGTGGTTCTAGTTTAATCGGCAGTGATGCAGGGGAATTAGCGGGTATTGGTCAATTAGGTGTCAAAGTTACTGCAGATCTCGAACAAGCAAAAGATCAATTCGATCTGTTAATTGATTTTACTCGACCTGAAGGAACGCTATCACATCTTACTTTTTGTGTTACCCACCAAAAGAAAATGGTGATAGGTACGACAGGTTTTGATCAAACTGGCAAAGAAGCGATTCAACAAGCTGCAGAAAAAATTGGAGTTGTATTTGCTTCTAATTATAGTGTTGGCGTGAATCTTGTTTTTAAACTCCTAGAAAAAGCTGCCAAAGTGATGGGAGATTATTGTGATATTGAGATCATTGAAGCCCACCACCGCCACAAAGTAGATGCACCATCTGGTACAGCACTTTCTATGGGCGAACATATCGCTAAAACACTAGGACGGGATCTAAAAACGCAAGGTGTATTTGCCAGAGAAGGGATTACTGGTGAAAGAAAAGCAGATCAAATCGGTTTTGCTACAATTCGAGCAGGTGATGTTGTCGGCGAACATACCGTATGGTTTGCCGATGAAGGGGAACGTGTTGAAATTAGCCATAAAGCCTCTAGTCGTATGACCTTTGCTAAAGGTGCAGTGCGTGCAGCAAAATGGTTAAAAAACAAATCAACTGGTTTATATGATATGACCGATGTCTTAGAACTCAACCAGCTATAAATTAAAATACTGACAAAAAAGGTGCTAAAATGATCTGCTCCCAAAAAAGTTAGACTACATTTTAATTCAAGGACTGAGTTCTGTATTCCACAGGGCTTAGTCCTTTTAGCTTCACTTGAATACGCTCATTATTGTAGTAGTGAATGTACTCGTGAATCACTTTTTCAAGCTGTTCAAACCTCTCAAACCGCTTGCCAAAGTAACATTCTGTCTTCAATCGTCCGAAAAAGCTTTCTATCGTCCCATTATCAAGGCAATTACCTTTTCTCGACATACTTTGCTTAATACCGTGTGTTTTCAATATCTCTTGATAGCCAATCATTTAATACTGCCATCCTTGATCGGAATGCAGTATCGGTTTTGCCTCATCTAAGCCTTTTATCGCCTGCGTCATCATTCTGATTATCTGCTCAAAACTCGGACTTCTCGCCACATCGTAAGCGATAATTTCGTTATTAAACAAGTCTTTAATCGCCGACAAATAGAATTTGCCCTCTGTGCATTTAAACTCCGTGATATCCGTTACCCACTTCTCGTTCAGCGTTGTTGTTGTAAAACTCTGTTTCAACAGATTATCGGCAATTTGTCCCACTTATTTTCTTAACACCAAGGTAATTCGACGATAACCATAATTTTTGTCATTTTTGTGATAAATCGTGTCTATTTGCTGCAAAATTTCTGCATTCTTATCAACTTTTGACTCCAGCACTTAATGAAATTAACTAAAAATCAAATCTTCAAGTTACCTATGAACCAATAAAACGCAGGCTCAAAATTACTGGTTTATATTTTACTATAAAGACAAAAAACAAATACAGATAATTAATCAAACAGATATTAAACTACCTAATCGTCCGCAAGTTTTAAAGGGCTCTGATGCAGAAGGAAAATGGGCTAGAGAGTGTATTAGGATTATTAAAAAATTTTACCCGGACAATAAAATTGAGTTACAAAATTACCGCTTGGAACATCTAACTAAACTAGTAAATTACTACACAATTTTAGGGGATACATTTGCTCGTGATGATGTTAAAAAGGTAATTGAGTACAGAGAGAAACAGTTAGATTTAGTAGATCAGATTAATTAACATGTAAATTGTGAATTAGTAGAGGTTTAAATTTTAAATGAAATTATTACCTACTTTAGTTAGGTACTAATGATGTTTGTGAAATTCTTGGCATTACGATCAATACTTTATCGATGGTACAATATGTCAGAAGATTACTTATCTTATAACAACTCACCCAATCTATTTAATAAAACTAAATTACGCTGAGCGGTATAATACTTTTATAACACGTATGGTCAAACCCTTTATAATCTCCATTAATTCCATAAGGAATTGCTCTACATCCACCTCCACAACTTTTAAATAAAGAACAATTTTTGCAACTATTCGAAAAATCTCTTAAAATTAGCGATCTAATAACATCAGATTCACAATATATTTTTCTTGCTTCTTCAATTGAATGTTCATTTAGATTCAAAATTTTCTTATTGAATAAAGCGCAAGGAGTTATATCTCCATTAGAATATATATTCAATTGTCCAATTCCTGCATCACACCCACCTATGTAACAATCAACATTATTTATAAAGTCATTATCAATATTTTTCCAGGATGATTTTTCATGAATTACTTTCAATGGATCTTCAGTTTCTATTTCAATACCTACATATTTTTCTTTTAATCTAAAAAATTCATCAAAATGTTTCTTTTTATGAGCGCTAGTGACGAATATATTTTTTGCGCAAGATGCAGCATTACCAGATGGCACAACCGTTCCAAAGGAAACTCTTTTAGCTCCATAAGATGTTACTAAATCAATTATTCTTTCTTTTTCCATAATAGTATCAGGAATTAATGTTGTTCTTGTAGAAACAAAAAATCCTTTATTGGTTAGTTTCTTAATTGATTCTAAAGAGTTTTTAAAACTATTTTTATTTCCTCTAAATTTGTTATGAGTATCTTCATTACAACTGTCCAAACTTATTTGGAATACTATATTTTTATAATTAAAATCTAGTATTTCATCAATTACACGATCTTTTATGTGATAGCCATTAGTTGTAATTACTAATATTCCTATATTTTGACTGGATACAAACTTTAAAATATCAATAATTTTAGGGTGTAAAAATGGCTCTCCACCAGAAATAGTTACATTAACTTTTTCATTATGATCAATAAAACAAAATAGTTTTTTTATTAGATCTAAATTAATGTGATCAGTTGGATCATAGTATGCTCTACAGTGTTTACATTTAAGATTACATACTCCAGTAACCTCGATCTGCAACGTTTTAATAAAAAACTCATATAAACTATCTTCTGTTTCGACTAACATATTGTTCCCCTAAGTATTAACTATTAATAAAAAGGCAATAGAATATCTATTGCCTTTTTAAAGAGTTATTTATATGAAGCACTAGTAGTACAAACAACGGTACCTAAAGTTACTTTTTTAACTTGCTTTTTAACTTGAGACATAAAATTCTCCTTTTTAAAACAAATAACATAGAAAATGTTGAACCTAAATAGGTTCTCGACCAGACTATTTGTAAAAATTTTGATTGTCAATTAGGTTTAGTTTGGATTTTTTGACTGATATCAAATAAAAGTAATAAAAATATATCATTACCGTAAAAATAATATTACCAAACATAATACCAATAAGGTAATGATAAGCATCATTATTTTTCATTGATAAATAAATGCCTAATGGAGTACCTATAAATACAAAGGCTAACCTTAAAAGAGGAGGTATTATTTTTATATTATTAATGCGCAAGTGAAATACAAGAAAAAGACCTACTGAGTCAAACAAAACAATTAATTGTGATAAATGAAGGTATTTGGATATGTCTAAAAAATTTTTTTTATTAAAAAGGTAGGATATTAAATCGGTTGAAAAATACAATAAAATATATACAAATAAATAAAAACAAATTAGTACAATAAGACTCTCTCTACAAATAAGAATATTTGCATTTTTTGAAAAAAATATAGAGTAGGATATACAAAATCCAAGAAATAAGATAGAAATTAAATTCTTATAAGTAAAACTTACACCCAAGTAATTGACATCCATGTTCAAATAAGATAAATAATAAAAAGAAGCAAAAATTGAGAAAGTAAATAAAATGGAAGTTAAAAGCTCAGAAATTCCAAATGAAAACATTTCTTTTATCAAAAAGAAATCTTCCCTTTTATAACTAAAAAATAATTTAATTTTGAAATATTTTTTAATAAAAAAAATACTAATAAAACACTGAAAGATCCTAACAAAACTAATTACAGCTGCAATATATAAACCATAATCAGATATATCAAAAAAACTTATAAACAAACATAGAATTAATGTTAAAAAAAGAGATAAAATAGAAATGTACAAAGATAATTTAGTTTTTTTATATGCTTCTAAAATGGAGGATAAAACCAAATTAATTGAAACAAAAGGTATACCAATTAAAAAAATATTTGTAATGTAAAAAACTTTTTTTTTAAATAAAAAATAAGATATTGCAAAAAAAAACAATGTCAAAATTAAAGAGAATATAAATAAATAAGATACAATCTTATTTGTGGTGTCATATGATTCTAAATTTCTTGATATAATTATATTGGATCCTATATTAATAGAAATTAAAATTATTACTAATATCTGAATATACTGATTAGCTAAGGTATAGTCACCAACAGCAGATAAACTTTTTGAACTTATTACAGAAAGACAGATCGCAGGTATTAATAACAGAATCAATCTGCTAGAAGATATAAAAAGAGATTGTTTAATAATATCTTTATAGTTACTAGACAAAGTCATCATTAATATTTAATTCCTTTTCTACTCAATATTTAATTTTTATCCAATATATTTAGCAACCACATCAATTCTATTGTGTCCCAACTCTTGTGAAATCTGCTCCCTCGCCTGTAAATCAAGAATTTTCTGAATGTCATTCATTTTTGAACGAGATAATCCTGATTGATTCGGCGGTTGCATTCCTCCAGTTAATTCTGTGTAGCGCTGTTGTGCGTATGCGTGCCTAAACCCGTGCGAACCACCCTGTAAAAATCCCTCATTCGAACGTAGAGCGATGATAGGTTGGTTTCATTCTCGGACGACCTTTAGGTTTGGGTAATAAACCATCTATACCTTGTTTTTCGAAAGTTTGCAACCATTGGCTAATTATCCCTGAATTAGGGATATCAAAGTGAAAGCACACTGCTTCGGCGGAACACTGTCTTTTTTTATCGCTTGAATGACCTTTAATTTAAACTCAACAGAATAACATTACTTTTTACCTAACACAGCTAATCCATTGATTCTATTATGATTAAATTTAGCAATCCAACGATTTAACGTTGTTGGGGAAAGTTGAAAATACCGGCGAATAAGCGAACGATTTTTTCCATGTTGAAGATAAATGTCGAGCACTTGTTGTTTGAAACATTGAGTATATTTAGTCATAAAAAATCTGCACCTTCATCAGTTGGTTGTTTAATCCAACTTTTGGGGGGCAGATCAAAAATAGCACCTTTTTTATTAACAATTAACGCTAAATTCCTAATACGCTTGGCGAGTATTGGTTTCAGTCGCCAAATTCCGTAAAAGTAATGCATAATTTAGATCTAAACCTGCTGGTAAAGCTATCCAAACAAAATGCCCATCTCCGGGGGCAGTATCAACCGCTTCCCCTTTACGGTTTTCCATTTTTTCTAAAGTGAAAGTAAAATTCCCTTGTGGAGTCATTACTTCAACACTATCCCCTAGTAAAAACTTATTCTTGACTGCCACTTCTGCCATACCATCTTCACGCTGTTTTCCCGTAAATTCACCGACAAATTGCTGACGATCAGAAACAGAATACCCATAATCATAATTCTGATATTCATCGTGAGTATGACGACGTAAAAAACCTTCAGTATAACCTCGATGGGCTAACGATTCTAAGGTTGTCATTAAACTTTGATCAAAAGGCTTACCAGCAACCGCATCATCAATCGCTTTGCGATATACCTGTGCGGTTCTTGCACAATAGTAAAACGACTTGGTTCGTCCTTCAATCTTTAATGAATGCACCCCAATTTTAGTCAATGTTTCGACATGTTGAACTGCACGTAAATCTTTAGAATTCATAATATAAGTGCCGTGTTCATCTTCAAATGCTTGCATTTTTTCTTCTGGACGTTGTGTTTCACTCAATAAATAAAGTTTATCTGTCGTGGCTCCCTCACCTAAAGTTGGTGCAACATTTTTTACTTCGATCACTTCATTCGCACCAATAATATTACCCACATTGTCTTGTTGAGCTTCTTCAACTTGATATTGCCAACGACAAGCATTAGTACAAGTACCTTGATTAGGATCACGTTTATTAATATACCCCGATAACAAACAACGCCCCGAATACGCCATACATAATGCTCCGTGTACAAAAACCTCTAATTCGATTTCAGGTACTTGACGGTGAATTTCAGCAATTTCCTCTAGCGATAATTCTCGAGATAAAATCACTCGTGTTAGCCCCATACTATGCCAAAACTTAACACTTGCCCAATTAACTGCATTCGCTTGAACAGATAAATGCACTGGCATATCAGGAAAATGCTCTCTCACTAACATAATCAAGCCGGGATCAGACATAATCAAAGCATCTGGCTGCATTTCAATAATAGGCGTAAGATCTTTAATAAAGGTTTTTAACTTAGTATTATGCGGTGCAATATTTACCACAACATAAAACTTCTTACCTAAAGCGTGTGCTTCATCAATACCAATTTTTAAATTGGCATGATTAAATTCATTATTCCGTACTCGTAAACTATAACGGGGTTGCCCTGCATACACGGCATCTGCACCATAAGCAAAAGCATAACGCATATTTTTTAATGATCCTGCGGGTGAAAGCAGTTCAGGTTTAAATGTGGAGTATAAATTAGTTTGTTGCATTATTTCCTCTTTCTGATCACAAGTCAGGCATAGCAGATTGCTATGATGTAAAAGTGAAAATGGATAAATATAAAAAATAGGTGCGGATTTTAGCCCTTATGGGGGATTCTGACAAGAAATTAGATGGTAAGTCTTCCTCCATTATAGAGTAAATGTTGCTAATAATGATCGTAAAGCGGTATTCATCTGTTATTCAATCCTGATGATGGATAAAAAATATCTAAATAAATCAATTAAAAATATTACGCCTTGCAATCTGTTAGCAGATACAGGATAATGCACAGCGTTATTTAATTTTAAAAATATTCATTCAATGGAAACCTTTTCGGTTCCTCGCAACTAGCTTTAGCTCACCGGGTCAGGTTCGGAAGAAAGCAGCCCAAGTTAAACGTTGGTGTGCCGAGAAAAAGCTGGAAAGGTTTCCGCCATTTCTCCCTCTGTAATTTTTCCTGCATAAGATGACTACTCTTTTTTCTCTGGTTTAACCGTCGATGTTGCAGAATAACTACCTTGATCCCAACTTTCACTACCAGCAGGTGCTTTTAATTGTAATAAAAAATGCTGGTACGGTTTTGCAGCTGGCTGAACCACTTCTCCTGATGGCGTTGCAAACGCTATACCACCTTGTAATAACTGTTTTGCTGTGCCAGTTTGAATATTTAACCCTCGCCACCCAAAGTCAACGGAATAACCTGAAGCGAACCAAAATTGACTATTTTGGCGAACTAAATGTTGATACTGTTTTGCAAGTCTAATCTCTACCAATACACGATCTGCATCACTATTTAAGCGAATATGATTGATTACCCCTACTTCTACTCCTCGATACAATATTGGTGAACCAACACTCAGATTAGTCGCATTCGCAGTTTCTAATATTAATGGAAAACCATTTTTATAATCAGCCTGAGTATCACTCTCGCCCTCTAAACTAAAATGATTGCTAAAATTTCCTTGCCCTAATTCAATATTGATATAAGGCTGTAATAAACTTTCAATATTTTTTACGCCACTTAATGAAATTTGTGGAGTAACCAACTGAAAACGGCTACCTTGTCTTGCCAGTAACTTAAAGTTATTTGCAAATAGTAATGCTTCTATCTTTATCTGAGATTTTTGAGGATCTAGTTTAATTGCCATCACTTCCCCAACTTTGATACCTAAGTAACGCAATGGCATACCGATCTGTAAATTCGTTGCATCACGAGTGGTGAGAAAAATTTGTTGTCCGACTGCTTGAGCAAACTGTTTGTTAGAATAAAGCGAAGTATCGATCTGCTTTGTTGTCGCTACACCTAATTGATCAAAACTAATTGCACCTTGCAATACTCTTTGTAGTGGTGATACTTCTACCTTAGCCCCTTGCAAAGACAAATTAATATCAACCGCTTTATCTACCCAAAAACGACTTCTTGTCGTCAAGAGATGTCGATATTGTGGTGGTAAAAAGACCCCTATTTCAAAACCTTTACTGTTTGGTGTGATCTTTATAATCTGCCCAACTTGATATTGGCGATATAACACCACTGAACCTACTTGAATATTAGGTAATTGTTGACTATGCAACACAATAGTAGGTTGTAAATTATAGCTATCAATTCCAGCTTGTGCATCAGCTAAATTCTTATATAAAGGATAAAAAGCTAAAGGTTTTGCACTAGTTGGTTCACCGCTAATCACGCTAATTCCACCTTGCAACCAAGTTTTAGGCGAAGTTGCACTAAACTCCATCCCATTTACACCTAAGTTGACACTAAAATTTGATGCAGCAACAAACTTCGTATTGGCAGTAATTAAATGGCGATAAGCTTTGGCAATAGCGACTTGGTAATAGATCGTTGTTCCTTTAATCTGTCGATCAACAACATTCCCAATATTAATCCCGTTAAATAATAATGGTTGCCCGACTTCAATACCATAAGCTTGTGTTGAACGAAGTTCTACCACTAAAGTACCCGTTTGGTGTAACAACAAATCTGCCTGTTTAATGACCTTAAATTGCTGTTGTGGTTTCCCTTCTCCAGCTTGAATAACAAAATGTTTTCCTTGCAATAATTGCTCTAAATCAGTTATTGAAAAAGAAGCTGAACGATCTTGCAAAATAATTTTTGTACCATCTCGGAGCAAAAATTGTACACTTGGATCGAGTGATAACTCTGCATTAGGTTGAGTA
The DNA here is from genome assembly GCF_003265225.1 of Mergibacter septicus. Taxonomy (NCBI): domain Bacteria; kingdom Pseudomonadati; phylum Pseudomonadota; class Gammaproteobacteria; order Pasteurellales; family Pasteurellaceae; genus Mergibacter; species Mergibacter septicus. The sequence goes on from NZ_CP022013.1 coordinate 1,239,567, forward strand.
TCTGATAAATGCTCTCTACCTAATTCATTACTCTGTTTCCACGCTGATAAAACCCCAACTTGTAAGGATTGGTAGTAAACAGGTGTTTCCCCCACTGTTAATCCACTCACATCAGAAGGTAAAATGATCGGTACCTTAATCCCTCGTTGTGCCGCTGTAATTGATGGATAAAGTGTAAAAACATGCTCATTTTCAACTATCGGACTATTATCTGGTGAATCAAAAGCAATGGCACCTTGAATAACTGAATTAAGGCTCTCAACGTTCACTTTTACACCACTTAAACTAATATTGGCTTGTATGCCACTTGTATTCCAAAAATGGCTATCTCGTCTTACTAAATCAGAATATTGCTTATCAATGACGACACTAATTTCAATTTTTTTATCCGCCGTAAAACGGTAATTAGTTACTTGACCTACAGGTACTTTACGATAATAAACCTTAGCCCCTAAACTGACTGAACCTAAGGTTTCTGTTATCAATTTTAAGGAAAGATCCCCAGTGGTAACTTCAGCAATAGGACCTTGACTTAACGCAACAAACTCATTTTCATCCCTACCAGAGCCGGGTGATAAAGTAATATAATTTCCCGACACTAAAGCATCTAACCCCGAAATACCCGCCAATGATGCAGAAGGTTGTACTAGCCAAAATTTAGTTTCTTCACGTAATAATGAAACCGCTTCAGGATAAATATTAGCAGTAACCCTAATTAACTTTAGATCGGCAGTAAAATTCACTTTTTTGACTATCCCAATTTGCAATCCCTGATAACGAATTTGGGTTTTATTTGCTACTAAACCTGCACCATCATTAAAATAAATGGTAATTTCTTTCCCTTGCTCTTGATGTAATTGGTAAAACAACATTGCCCCAATACATAAGGCAATGAAAGGCAACACCCAAAAAGAAGAAAGACGTTTGCGATACAAAATTTTTGCTTTAGCAATAGTCGGATTTTGATTTTCAATCTTATTTTCTTGATTCTGTGGTATTGTCATAAAACTTCCAAAGTAAACGGGGATCAAATTGAGAAACTGAAATCATAGTTAAAATAACTGCTAAGCCAAAATACACTGCAGCAGGTCCAACTGAAAAATTAATGATTTGCCCTCGAGTAACTAATGCTGTCATCAGTGAAAGAACAAAAAGATCGAGCATCGACCATCGTCCAACAAAATGAACAACCTTATACAATTTAAGCTGTAATTTAATCGGTTGTTTCAACTGCAAATGGATACAAGCAAGCAAGTATAACATAATCACTATTTTGGCTATAGGAATAAAAATACTCGCAATAAAGACTATTGCTGCAATCACATAGTTACCATAATCAAGAAAAGATAAAACACCTGACATCAAAGTATCAGCACTGACAACACCATTGAGAGAAATCTCAGAAATAGGTAAAAAATTCGCTGGAAATAACATAATAATCCCTGCAATTAAACAACTCCAAACACGCTGTAAACTTAATTCTTCAGCAAGATTAAATGTATGACAACGAGGGCATATAGCGTTGTGATTGGAAGTAAGAAAAGTTAAACCACAGGTGGTACATAGATTAATATCTTGTTTTTGCTGTTTCACTAAATAAAAATGATCAGCAACCGATAATGGTTTAATCTCAGGATAAAATAACTGCCATAAACGAGGAAGATTAATTCGAGTGAATAATAAAGCCGTTAATAAAGTTACAAATAAAAATGGAATGAGATAAAGCGTAAAAGACAACTCCGCATATTCACGCACTTTAAATGCCGCAATTCCAAGTGCAACTAAATAAACATCTAACATCACCCACGGTTGTATTTGAGATAAAGCCAATAAAACCAGTCTAGGGCGATGCTGAAAACGATAGCTTAGCTGTAACCATAAAATTAAACCAACAAAAGTAACAGGCATAACAATCGCACAAAGTAAAACAAAAAAAGCGGTATATGGATACCCTATTACTGCCATTTTCCAAATCCCATTCCAAATTGAAGCTTGTATAGGAACGCCTAGTAATTCAATATTTAATAAAGGAAAAGTAAAAGCAAAAGGCATTAATAATAAAATTGTTAATGCAAGAATCGCAGATTTTTTTAAATTCCAGCCTAGCCGAGCTTGTAATAAATTCTGACAACGTGGACAAATGCTAGTTTGCAATGCCAATGGTGGTGGTACTTCAACCAATAAATTACACGCATTACAACGCTGTAAATGAAATTTAGTCGTTTTGGGAAATGGTCTAATTTGCTGGATATACTTCATCGTAGATGACTAGAATTATTGATAAATTTAACGCATTTAATCCAAATTAAAGCATAAATATGATAAAAATGTTGAACAAGTATATAAATCAAGAGAAAATACACAAGCAAAAATCAGCTTAAACGGGTGAAATCTGCTGTAATCTTTCAAGATTTTAACCTTGTCATCAAGCATTGAATCAGGCTAGACTATCCCCGTTTTATTATTATTCATACAAATACGATATTATTCTTATTTAAGTACTAACTTTGGGGATTATCAATGCCAGTAGAAACAAATACGATAGCATCAACAGAACAAAACCTAACTACCTCTCAGGACACGCAGGTAAAATATCCTGATAATAAAGCAGTTATTGCTTATCTATGCGAAAAATTTCCTCTTTGCTTTTCAGTTACTCAACCTAAACCACTCAAAGTTGGTATTTTTCAAGACCTTATCGCCTCTTTAGACAATGAAGAAGAGCTGAGTAAAACTAAACTACGCCAAGCTATTCGTCAGTACACTTCATCTTGGGCATATCTTGCAAGCTGCCAAGTAGGTGCTAAGCGTGTAGATTTAATCGGCGAAGATTGTGGTGAATTAGATCAACAACAAGCAGAACATGCCGCACAACGTCTAGCCGAATCTAAAGCCGTAGTAGCACAACGCCAAGCTGCTCGCAAAGCTCAATTAGCTGAAAAGAAAGCCAAACGCCAAGTAAAAGAACACAAAGAGCAAAAGAAAAAAATAAGAAGACCAGCAAAACCTGCTTTAACGTCAGTAAATCTAACAACCTTACAAGCTCATCATAAAGTTAAAATTAAAGCGGGCAATAGAACACAAAATGCAACAGTTTTAGAAGTATTGAAAGATGGGGCAAGAGTTGAATTAGAAAATGGATTAGTAATCAACATCACCGCAGATCGTCTTTATCAATAAAACACTTTATTTCAGTATGGTACTTTAAAGTGTATGCAGTCCAAAACCGCAATTTTGTGACTGCATTTTTGCCATATAATTAATCATATTAAAATCAAAGAGATAAATTTTTTATGCAACTTTATTTAGGGGATACTCAATGGGTAAAAAAATAAAATTAAAACGAATATCAAACTATATTCTTGCTTTATTGACCTTAACGATTAACCTTCAAAGTTGGGCTATCACACCGACAGTAAAACTAAGCGAGATTAAAACACTCTCCCCTACTGCAGACAATGCCACCGAAACTAAACGCACAACGAATCTACTCAGCATTGCCTACTACCAACCTTTTACACTAGATGATCAACTCTCTCACAAAATTTTTAATCGCTACCTCGATTTTCTAGATTACAGCCACAATACCTTTCTACAATCTGATGTTGATCAAATGAGAAAAAAATATGCTGATACTTTTGATGATCAACTCAAAGCAGGAAAACTTGATGCTGCCTTTGATATGTATAACTTAATGCAAGAACGTCGTTACCAACGTTATACTTATGCCTTATCATTATTAGAAAAAGAGCCGAATTTAACTGGTAATGATCAAATTGAAATCGATCGTTCGAAAAAACCTTTTCCAAAAACGGTTGCTGAAGCTAACCAACTTTGGCAAGAAAGAGTTAAAAATGACATTATTACGCAACGCTTAAAAGGCAAATCTTGGGCTGAAATTCAGAAAAAATTAATTAAACGTTATAATTTAGCCTTAAAACGCCTAACTCAAACAAAAGCTGATGATGTTACTCAACTCTATTTAAATGCTTTTACACGTGAATTAGACCCTCATAGTAGCTATTTATCGCCACGCAAAGCAAAAAATTTCAATGAAAGTATGAACTTATCATTAGAAGGAATAGGGGCTACTTTACAATCTGAAGATGATGAAACCGTGATTAAATCACTAGTTCCCGGTGCACCTGCTGAACGTAGTAAAAAAATTCAGGTTGGCGATAAAATTATCGGCGTAGGACAAGGTGAAAAAGGTGAAATTGAAGATGTCGTTGGTTGGCGACTTGATGATGTTGTTGAAAAAATCAAAGGTAAAAAAGGCTCGAAAGTTCGCTTAGAATTAGAAGCAGCCAAAGGTGGAAAAACACGAATTATAACCTTAACTCGAGATAAAATTCGGATTGAAGATAGTGCGGCTAAATTAAAAGTTAATACTATTAACAAACAAAAAATTGGCGTATTAACTATCCCAAGCTTTTATAATGGATTAACCGATGATGTTCGTAAACTATTAGCTGAAGCTGCAAAGAAAAAAGTTCAAGGATTAGTTATTGATTTACGTAACGATGGCGGCGGATCTTTAAATGAAGCCATTGGCTTAAGTGGTTTATTTATTACTGATGGTCCAATAGTACAAGTACGTGATGCCTATGATCGTATCCGTACTCATTATGATCCTGATACAAAACAAGTCTATACTGGCCCCGTTGTGGTTTTAATTAACCGCTTTAGTGCCTCAGCTTCAGAAATTTTTTCAGCGGCATTACAGGATTATGACCGTGCAGTTATTGTTGGACAAAATAGTTTTGGTAAAGGTACGGTACAACAAAGTCGTCCATTAAGTAAATTTTACCTAAACGAACAGCCATTAGGGTTTCTACAGTACACTATCCAAAAATTCTATCGAATTGATGGTGGCAGTACGCAATTAAAAGGGGTTAAACCAGATATTTTATTCCCTGAAATCATTGATGAAACCGAATATGGTGAAAGCAAAGAAGATAATGCTTTACCTTGGGATAAAATTCCAAAAGCAAATTATAAAGCGACTAATAATGTTCGCAAACATATTCCAACTTTAGAACAAAAACATTTAGCCAGAGTGGCTAAAAATCCTGAATTTATCGTTCTAAACGAAAATCTTGCTGAGCGAGATAGATTGCGTGATCGTCAATATCTCTCCTTAAATTTAGCAGAACGTCAAGCAGAATATGATAAAAATGATGCGAAATACTTAAAAGACTTAAATGCTCGCTTTAAACGTGAAGGAAAAAAACCACTAAAAAATGTTGATGATCTTCCAAAAGATTATCAAGCACCTGATTTTATTCTAACTGAAGCTGAAAATATTGCTGCAGATCTGATTAAATTAGAACAAAAATCCAATTAATCTCTTCTCCTGTTTGTTCTAAAAGAGCAAGCAGGAGAATACAGTTATATTAATATAACGCTTTTGATACCTAGTTTATAAGGATTTTCAATGTTCCCTAAAAAAAATTATCTTCTTTCAGGCTTATTTACTGGGATATTATCCATTGCACTCACTTTTTCTTTCGCTAAAAATATACTGGCTGATGAAAATAACAATCCTAATGCTAATGTTCCAAAAGTAGATCAAAATATTGAACTGATTTCTAATATACCTTTACTTTTTCCTCAAAAATTAGTTGAAATATATTCTGCCCGCCAATTTCAACCGATTTGGCAATCCTCTAATAGTAAAAAATCTTTTTTAAAAGAATATGCTATTCTTGCCTTAGCTAATCTCAATCCAATGATAGCTAAACATTTAAATCTAATTAATTCAAGCAAAGAACAACTCACTCAAGATCTGTTATTAAGTGATGCTTTTTTAACTTACCTTTATTATAGTACCAATGTAAAAAAACACGCACAAACATGGCTTTATTTACCTAATAATTATCAAGTCAAAGTGCCAGAAGAAAAATTGATTAAACGTTGGTTAAATGCAATAAAAAACAATCAATTAGAGCATTTTATTCAGCAAATAACTAATCCAAATAAAATATATCAAGCAACCTTAGTAAAATTAATACAATTAATTTTAGATACAAATACACCACCACAAGAAATTGCTAAATTAGCCATTAATCTTCAACGTTTACGGGTTATTCCTAATTTTGAACAAGGTATTTTCATCAATATTCCTAGCTATCAATTATATTATTATCGTGATGGAAAAGAAGTCCTTACGTCTAAAATTATTGTTGGAAAATTAGCACGAAAAACACCCGTTATGTATAGCAAATTAAGCAATTTAGTCATTAATCCTCCTTGGACAGTTCCTGAACGTTTAATTAATGAAGATTTAATTCCTAAGATAAAAAAAGATCCGAGTTATATTTACCGTAACGGCTATACTATTATTGATTATAAAGGTAATGTTATTGATCCATATACTATTGATTGGGAAAATATTACTTGGAAAAAATTTCCTTATCTTATCCGACAAGTACCAAGTCATAGTGCATTAGGAAATTTTAAATTTAATATGCCAAGTGCTGAAGCAATATTTTTACACGATACGCCAGTCCGTGAACTCTTTACACTTAAAAATAGAGCATTAAGTTCTGGCTGTATTAGAGTAGAAAAATCTGATGAATTAGCCACATTTTTATTAAAAGAAGTAGGTTGGAACGAAGAACAAAAATTAGAAATATTAGAAAATAAAAAAACAAAATCCGTTCATATTCCTTCTAATAATCCAGTGTATATTTATTATGTAACAACTTGGATTGAAAATGGTGAAATGAAAACATTACCAGATATTTATTCCTATGATAAAGAATTTAAATTAACTGAAGCAGATATTAATTTAGTCAAAAAATATCTACATTGAAATTCTTTGAAAGATAAGTAAAATAGACAATTTTATTTATCAAAATCATTCTACTAATTTAATATATTTAAATAAGATATTAACAATAATCATCTTTAATTTATTAAAAATTTATGGAAAAGATCAATCAAACAAAACGAAAATGGTTATCTTTAGGTGGATTAATTTTAGGTGGAAGTTTATTTCCTCATTCAACTTTCGCCACTGTGTTAAATATGCCGCAATCTCGTTTATTAAAATTAAAAAATATCAATACTGGGGAAAAACTAATTTCTAAATATATCAATGGTAAAAGTTTTTCTGCCGAAGATATGAAAAAAATCAATTACTTAATGAGAGATCGTCGTACTAATTTAGTCCACACAATGGATCCTAAACTCTTTGCTAAATTTTATGATATTCAAAATAAACTAGGGTTGCGTAACTGTGAACTTTCAATTATTTGTGGCTACCGTTCGCCGAAAACAAATGCACAATTACATAGTAAGAGTAATCAAGTTGCGGTAAATAGTTATCATATAAAAGGTCAAGCGATTGATTTTCGGATTGATTGTATTTCCCTAGCAAAAGTCCGTGATGCCGCTAAAAGTCTTAAAAATGGTGGTGTTGGCTACTATCCTAAAAGTAATTTTATTCACATTGATACTGGTCCAGTAAGAAATTGGCGTGGTACTTAATCAAATTGAAGGCTATCTATGAAATTTAAACTTATTCCCGTTACCCCATTTCAACAAAACTGTTCTATTGTGTGGGATACTGCAGGTAATGCAGCAATTATCGATCCCGGTGGGGAAGCGGATAAAATTATTCAATTTATTCAACAAAATGATCTCACCCCACAAGCTATTCTCCTTACTCACGGGCATTTAGATCATGTTGGAGCAGCTGTAACATTAAAAAAACAATATGGGATTGATATTATAGGCCCACATCAAGCTGATGAATATTGGTTGACTGGATTACCACAACAAGCTCAACATTTTGGTCTGCCAGATTGTTCTGCATTTACACCTGATCAGTGGCTAAACGAAAATGAAGAAGTTCAAATAGGTTCACTACACTTTAAAGTGCTTCATCTCCCCGGACATACTCCCGGTCATATTGGCTTTATTAATCAAGAAAATAATATCGCTTTTACTGGTGATGTTTTATTTAACGGAGGGATAGGACGGACAGATTTTCCCGGTGGTAGTTATTCACAATTAATTCAATCTATTAAAGAAAAATTATTACCTTTAGATGAACAAACTCAAATCATCGCAGGACACGGCCCGACTACAACTATCGGCAATGAAAAATATACTAATCCTTTTTTGTTAAAAGAGCATAATTAGATTACGGCTTAAGAGAGATGGATATGCTTAGTGCTTTTTCACTTTACCCATTTTTTATTTTTTTCCTATTCAATTTAACCTTTCTTTCTCTCAGTCGTGCAGGATTAGCGATTTGGCAAAGAGAACGGGTAACAGCAGTAAATGGTTGGAAAAACTTATTTTTACAAGGTATCCGTATGGATATCGTTTCTCTCTGTTGGCTATATTCTCCTGTGGTACTACTCAGTACTCTTTTTCTCGATCACAGCACCTTTGGACAATATATCGCCCTCATCATTCGTTTTATTCTAGTAGCTGGAAGCTGTTTTATCCTCTTTATGGAGCTTGCCACCCCTGCATTTATTGCAACCTATGATTTTCGTCCCAATCGGTTATTTATTGAATATCTTGTTAATCCTAAAGAAGTGTTCACTATGCTACTAAAGGGGCATTTGCTCTCAACACTTGCGGTACCAGTGTTTAGTATCACTACCGCTTATCTTCTTTGGCAATTAAGTGGGCATCTTATTGAAAATGCTAATGCAGGTAGTTGGCTTACTCGCCCAATAATTATGCTCGTTGCGGGGGCATTGACTTTTATCGGTGCAAGATCAAGTTTTCGTCATCGAGGAATTAATCCTGCGATGGTAGCCTTTTCTTCTGATCCTTTAATTAATTCATTAGTTTTAAACTCTGGCTACTCTCTTTTATTTGCGGCTCGGCAAATGTTAGATGAAGAAAATGCAACTGAAATCTATGGCAAAATGTCGCCAGAACAAATGATAGAAATCTTAAAACAGACAAATGCTCGCCCTGCGTCTGCCTATTTAAACGGTGATATTCCAATGCTTAGCCATAATCCTGCAAGCTATCGTGGAAAGCCTAAAAACCTTGTAATCATTTTAGAAGAAAGTCTTGGCGCTCAATTTGTAGGTACATTAGGAGGGCTACCACTTTCACCAAATTTTGATCGTTTGGCAAAACAAGGCTGGTTATTTGAACAACTCTATGCGACAGGCACACGTTCTGTACGTGGTATTGAAGCCGTTATTTCAGGTTTCACGCCAACACCAGCAAGAGCAGTGGTAAAACTTCCCAATAGCCAACACGACTTTTTTACTCTTGCCGCTTTACTCAGTCAGAAAAATTATCACACTTCTTTTATTTATGGTGGTGAAAAACATTTCGATAATATGGCTGGCTTTTTCTATGGCAATGGCTTCCAACAAATTATTGATGAAAAAGATTATACAAATCCCACCTTTAAAGGCACTTGGGGTGTATCTGATGAAGATCTTTTTGATAAAGCTCACCATCGTTTTCAACAACTTTATGCTCAGGATAAACCTTTTTTTAGCCTAGTATTTACTTCAAGTAATCACGATCCTTTTGAATTCCCTGAGAATAAAATTGACTTGTACGAACAACCAAAACACACTCGTAATAATGCGGCGAAATATGCTGATTATGCGCTAGGGCATTTCTTTAATATGGCACAACAAGCTGATTATTGGAATGATACTATTTTCCTGATCGTTGCCGATCACGATTCGAGAGTTTATGGTTCATCTTTAGTCCCAATTCAACACTTCCGTATTCCGGGATTAATTTTAGGTGGTGGTATTGAAACTAAACGTGATCCACGTTTAATCAGTCAAATTGATCTTCCAACAACCTTACTATCTTTGATTGGAATAGATGCCGATTATCCTATGCTAGGCTATGATCTTACTCAAACCGCTAATCCAAATCGAGCAATGATGCAATTTGATAAAACACTCGCTTTTATGCAAGGTGATGATGTTGCAATCTTACTTGAAGGTCAAGCAGCAAAAGGCTTCCGTTATAATTATCAAACTCATAAATTAACCGAACAACCGCTCGATCCTTCACTTAAACAACAAGCACTAGCTTATTCCTTATGGGGAAGTTATACCTACAAAAATCGTCTGTTTCGATTAGCAAAATAAAATTAAAGGGTTGCAATCGCAACCCTATTCTCTTTCTATCAATGCTATAAACGCTTTTCCAATAAATGAAAAATCATTTCAATATGTGAATCTGTCGCATTCAAAGCAGGAATATAATGGTAATTTTCACCGCCAGCAGATAGGAAATTTTCACGATTTTCAACTGCAATTTCTTCTAAGGTTTCTAAACAATCATTGGCAAAGCCGGGACAAACTACGGCAATATTTTTTACGCCAGATTGTGCTAAATGTTCTAATGTTTCATCAGTATAAGGCTTTAACCATTCTTCTTTTCCAAAGCGAGATTGATAAGCGACTTGCCAACGATCACTTGCTAAACCTAATTTTTTTGCAACTAGTTCAGCCGTTTGTTGACAATGTTGTGCATAATAATCACCTTCACTTTGATAACGCAGTGGAATACCGTGAAAAGAAAACAATAAGTATTGTTCGGGTTGTAATTCAGCTTGAATACTCTCTGCTAGTGCATTGATATAGTAAGGATTATCTTGATAAGAATGAATAAATTCAAAAGGTAATAAATCTTTCCGTTGACGAAAAGCATCAGTAAAAGCATCAAATACAGCAGCAGTAGTCGTACTGCTATATTGTGGGAATAAAGGTAAAACGATAATTTTATCCACTTTTTCCGCCATCAAGCGTTCAACGGCATTTGCAACGGAAGGATTACCATAAGTCATTGCAATTTCAATTTTAACGTTATAGCCTAAGCGATCAAAACGCTGTTGTAATTGAGTTTGTTGTTGTTTTGCAATAGCTAATAATGGAGAGCCTTCTTCTGTCCAAACAGATTGATACAATTTTGCCACCCGAGGAGAACGTTTTGGTAAAATTATCCAATTTAATAAAAATGCCCATTTCCAACGAGGTAAATCAATTACTCGGGGATCACTTAAAAATTGCTTTAAATAACAGTTAACCGCCTTACTTGTTGGTGCATCTGGCGTACCTAAATTAACTAATAAAATCCCAGTTTTCACGTAAAATACTCCTTACTTCAATTACTTGTATTCTTTATTCGTTTTTGAGCATGACGATTAATTACCGCTAACGTCATTCTCACTCGACAACATAATTCTCTTTCTCCAGATTGTAACTTACCACCAAGGGGATTTCCCTGACTAAAAATATCAACCTGCCAAACCTGTAAACTTTTCCCCAATCGCAATGGTTCTGCTCTTGCAATTACTTTTACCTGCTGTTCTACATTCCCTTTTTTTACCGCTCGTAAATGACTAGCATTCAACTCAACACCGACAACACTTAAATTATCATCTAGCGTACAAAAACCTGCAAGCGAAGCAACAGTTTCCGCTAATGCTGCTGAAATACCACCATGTAAAAAACCCAGTGGTTGACAAGTACGCTGATCTACTGGCATTTCAGCCTCTAACCAGTTATCGCCTTTTGCGGTAAAACGAATACCTAAATGGCTAATTGCACTATTCTCACAAAGTTGATTAAGTTGTTCTAATTGATGTGTTTTTTTCCAAATCATAATTTCATCACCTCTAATAATGCCTGTACAGGGTGTTTAAGCAGTTGCTTTTCCATACGTTTTACTTGGCTACGGCAAGAATACCCCGTAGCTAAACAAGCAGATAATGTTTTATCCTTTAATTTTTCCGCCCACGATAATTGATAGATCTGTTTCGACATCTCAACTTTATCTCGTTCATGTCCAAACGTACCCGCCATACCGCAACACCCTACTTTCTCAATCTGTAAATTTTGTCCAAACAAAGTAAATATTTGCTGCCATAGTTGTGCACTATTTGGCAATAAAGTGCTTTCTGTACAATGTGAAAATAAATACCAATTTGTTGGTGTTGTAGCTAAATTCTCTGGTGGTCTGCTATGAATTAATTCTGTCACAAGATCTTTCACTTGTGGCTGTTGAACTACATCAATTAACCATTCTTGAGCCGTTAATACCTTAAAATTCCCTCTTTTATCAGCAAGAATCTGCTGATATTCATCACGATAAGACAACACTATTGCTGGTTCAATCCCAACCATTGGTACACCCGTTCTCGCTACTCGATTTAACATTTCTGCCTGCTGACTGGCAGTTTTCGCAAAACGACTTAAAAAACCTTTAATATGTTGTGCTTTTCCATTTGGTTTAAAAGGTAAAACAATGGGCTGAAAACCTAATTTTTTCACCAAACGAACAAAATCAGCTACCACTTTCGCCTCATAAAAAGAGGTGAAAGGATCTTGGACGACAAAGATAAGTTTTTGTCGTTTTACTAATAACATTTGTTCAACTTGTTCTAATGTTAGCCCTTGATAGCCAATTTCAACTAATTGTTGCTGTAATGATGGCGATGATAGCTGTGGTAAGTCAACTAAACCTAATGTGTGGTAAGCTAATTTCTCACTCCAACGGTTTGTGCTAAAAAAATTAAAAAATCTTGGTGCTTTTGCCATTAAAGGGGCTGCATATTCAACATTGGCGATAACATAATCTTTAATAGGGCGTAAATAACGGCGGTGATAAAGGGCTAAAAATTCAGCCCTAAATTTAGGAACATCAATCTTGATCGGACATTGTCCAGCACAAGCTTTACAAGCTAGGCAACTGTCCATTGCTGCTTTTACTTCGTGCGAAAAATCATAGGTTCGTTTCTGATTGAAAGAATAATAAAATTTCTTTAATAAATGGGTTAATTTAATCTCATCAGAACGAAAATCTAATTGTTCAGGTGTAATACCTTGTTGTGCTAATAAACGTAACCATTCCCGAATTAAAGCGGCTCGCCCTTTTGGTGAAAATAGGCGATTACCACTGACTTTCATTGAAGGACACATCGTACTATGTACATCAAAGTTAAAACAAAGCCCATTTCCATTACAATTCATTGCCCCCTTAAAAGCTTGGCGAATTGAGATTGGAATTTGTCGATCATAATCTGCTCGCATTGGAGATAAAATCGAATACAGAGGTTCAATTTTAGTCTGGGTTGTCTGTAACGGCGTACATATTTTTCCGGGATTTAAACGATTTTCGGGATCAAACAACCCTTTAATCTGACGTAAGGCTAACCATAATTTTTCACCAAAAAATTGCTCGGCATAACCACTTCGCATACCTTTACCATGCTCACCCCACAATAATCCCCCATATTTTTGTGTTAATGCGGTTATTTGATCTGATAACGCCTTAAATAACTTTACTTGTTCAACATCACAGAGATCTAATGCAGGTCTAACGTGTAATACGCCAGCATCAACATGCCCAAACATTCCATACTGTAACTGGTGTTGATCCAGTAACGCCCTAAATTCTGTAATATAATCAGCTAAATATTCAGGTGGAACACAAGTATCTTCAACAAAAGGAATCGGTTTCGCATTGCCTTTTGTATTACCAAGTAAACCAACGGCTTTTTTCCGCATCGTATAAATTCGTTCTAAAGAATCAAGATCACAACATACTTGATAACCAATAATCCCCTCTTGTTGCTTTGCCATTTTTTGCTCTAGCTGCTGGCAAAGAGAATTTACTTGCGGTTTAACTTTCCTCGCCTCCCCAGCATATTCGACAATATTTAAGCCTAAAATCGGATTGCCATCTGTTTCAGTTAATAATTCACTGACTGAATGCCAAATAATATCTTGTTTCGCTAATTCTAAGACGGTGGAATCAATTGTTTCTACAGATAACGCTTTGGCAGCTAACATAAAAGGTGCATTACGCAACGCCGCATCAAAAGAGTTATATTTAATATTAATTAACATTCTACATTCTGGGATCGGTAAAAGATTCAGTTTTGCTTCAGCGATCAACGCTAAAGATCCTTCTGACCCCGTTAAGATCCGACTTAAATTAAATTTACTCTTATCCGCATTAAAAACGTGCTTTAAATCATATCCTGTAATAAAACGGTTTAACTGGGGTAATTGTGCGATTAATTCACTATTTTGTTGGCAAATGTTACTCACCGCTTGCGATAAATAACGTGCGGTAGACGATAAATGGCTACTATCTAACTGTGCGACATCAATGCTTTCAGTATCAAGAATCTCACCATTGATTAAGACTGAACGTAATCCTAAAACATGATCTGAGGTCTTGCCATATTGTCGTGATCCCTGTCCTGAAGCATCGGTATTAATCATTCCTCCTATTGTTGCACGATTACTGGTCGATAATTCAGGTGCAAAAAAAAGCCCATAAGGTTTCAAAGATTGATTGAGTTGATCTTTTACCACTCCTGCCTGTACTCTTACCCAACGTTCTTTAATATTTAATTCTAAAATTTGGGTAAAATAGCGAGAAAGATCAATAATCAAGGTTTTATTAAGGCTTTGACCATTTGTTCCAGTACCGCCACCCCTTGGCGTAAACTGCAATGCTCTAAATTTCTCCCGCTGTGCTAACCTAGTAATACGCACTAGATCTGCAATATCTTTGGGAAATAAAATTGCCTGTGGTAACTGCTGATAAACACTATTATCTGTAGCTAAAGATAAACGTTCTACATAAGAAGCAGCAATATCTCCTGCAAACTGCTGTTCTTTTAATGCCATTAAATAATCCTGAACGATAAAATCTAAACGACATTCAGAATGTTGATCAAGACGGGGAATAATCATCACTAATTTGCCTATCCATACCCTGTATGGTTTGAAATATTATATTCAATTATGCTAACACAATTTCACCAAGCTTTCTGCTTTACATCATCATAAAATGTATCGCCCTAATACACTTTTTTATGAATAAAAGAACGGCACTTTAAAAAGTACTCTTGATTTTACCGATTTTCCTATGGATAATATCTAACACTGATGAGTGTTTTTTACTCATCTTTTTTGAGTAAGGAAATGCTTTAAACTAATAATTAAAGTTAGTTCTTATATTTCTATTATTAGAGAGGATTCTCAATTATGAAAAAAACAGCTATCGCATTAGCAATCGCAGGTTTTGCGATTGCATCTATCTCTCAAGCCGCTCCACAAGCAAATACTTTCTATGCTGGAGCTAAAGCAGGTTGGTCTTCTGCTCATCACGGCGTTGGCCATGTAAAAAATTTAGGTTTTGATACTCACCGTAATTCTGCCGCTGGTGGTATCTTTGGTGGTTATCAAATCAACGACTACTTTGCAACTGAATTAAGTGTTGAAGAATTTGGTCGTTTCAAAGCTGATAAAGCATCTCAAAAAGCAACTCTAAATGCTTATGGTACAACTTTAAGTCTTAAAGCAAGCTACCCAGTATTAAAAGATTTAGATGTTTATGCTCGTGTTGGTGCAGCTTTAATTCGTTCAGACTATAAAGTAGATCAAGTTAAAACTCACAAAACTAAAGTATCTCCTGTATTCGCTGGTGGTGTTGAATATGCTATCACTCCAGCACTTGCTGTACGTGCTGAATATCAATGGGCGAATAAAGTTGGTAAATACACTTACAACGATAAAAAATTCTCACCAGATATCGCTACTGCAAGTTTAGGTGTTTCTTACCGTTTCGGTCAAGTAACTCAAGCACCAGTAGTAAACCAAGTTTACTCTTTCAATGATGATGTTCTTTTTGCTTTCGGTAAAGCAACCTTACGTCCGGGTGCAGAAAAAACTTTAGATGAAGTACAACAAAAAATCGCTAACGAAGTAAGTGAAATTTCAGCTATCAATGTTGCTGGTTATACTGACCGTATCGGTTCTGAAGCATATAACTTAAAATTATCTCAACAACGTGCTGATAATGTTGCTCAATACTTAGTTTCTAAAGCTATCTCTCCAGAAGTTATCACTGCCGTAGGTTACGGTGAAGCAAATCCTGTAACTGGCAATAAATGTGATAATGTTAAAGGTCGTAAAGCATTAGTTGCTTGTTTAGCCCCAGATCGTCGTGTAGAGATCAACGTTACTGGTATCAGCAAATAATCTTGTTTAATTATTGATAAAATTAAACTGATTAAATAAATAAACTATAACTGTTTCCTTTCTTAGATTGGAAACAGTTTTTTTATAGGCTTCTTTCTCCCACTGATATAAAATTAATGAAAGACTATCTTTATTCTTAAAAATAGATTAAAAAATACTGAAAACGCTCTTGAATTAAAGGTATTTAAATGTTTACACCCTCTCAACACCGCAATCCAACCATACTTTTAAATAATTTCGGTAATTGTGATCAATTAGTTTATCAGCAGAATTTTCCATTCCCTTCTCCTTCAACCTCACAAGTTTTGATTGAAAATGCTTTTGCGGGAGTAAATCCTATTGATTATAAAACTCGTCAGGGACTGGGTTGGTTAGCACAACATTTAGCCCCACAACTTCCAGCCATTCTAGGGTTAGATTTTGCAGGAACAGTGGTACAAAGTATCCCAAACTCAACCATTAACATTGGCGATCGAGTATGTGGCTTAAACTTAAATGCAGGCTGTTATAGTCGCTATCTTAGTATTGAACCTCAATTCTTAGCTAAAATTCCTGAAAAAGTTACACTGGCTCAAGCAGCAGCGTTACCCACAGCAGGATTAACCGCCTATCAATTAATCCGCCAAGCAAACTTACAAGCGGGAGAAAAAGTCTTATTATCCGCACCTGCTGGTGGTGTTGGGCATTTATTACTACAATTACTAAAACAACAACAGGTTGAAGTTACGGTACTCTGCTCTGCTGAAAAAGCTGAATTTGCTTTAGCCTTAGGTGCAGATCACTGGTTAGATTATCACCACCCAGAAACCTTCCCAGATCTATTTGTCGATTTATTTATTGATCTCATTGGTGGAAATTATGGCGTAACTGCATTAAAACTAGTGAAAAATCAAGGTCGTGTTATCTGTGTTCCGACCATTCATGTTCCATTATTACAACAAGCAGGAGCAGAAAGAGGATTAAAAGTTGAACAAATCTTAGTTAGCCCAAATTCACAAGATCTAACCGCACTTCTTTCCCTCTTAGCTAAAGGAGAATTAAAACTGCATCTCTCGCACATTTTTCCATTGTCCGATGTAGCTAAAACCCACCACCTATTAGAAAGTGGCAGAACTATTGGTAAACTGGTCTTACAACTATAATGGCTTTTTTATGTGGCAAGAAGAGTGGCAAGTAATTTGGCTATGGTTAGAACAGCATAATCTCTGGTTAATGTTTTTGAGTGCCTTTTCTAGCTCAACAATATTACCGGGAAGCTCAGAAGTCGTGTTTAGCTCTTTGGCATTTCATTTATTTCAACAAATACCAGTTGATTATTTAGCAATACACTCTCTCTTTTGGATTGCGGTAATAGGTAATAGTTTAGGGAGTTTAACTACTTATTTACTTGGGCGTTTCTTTCCACAACCAACACGATTTTTACACCCTGATAGCCGCACAGAAAAAATTCTCATTTATACTCGACGCTATGGCAGCCCTATTTTATTCTTCAGTTGGCTACCTGTGATCGGTGATCTTTTGTGTGGTATAGCAGGTTGGTTACAACTGCGTTTCTTACCAACCATACTATTTATTACCCTCGGCAAAGCCGTGCGTTATGCTTTACTCTTGGCTGTCTTTTTTCATTAACATATATGACTTTTTTCAAATATCCTCTCGTCAAATTTAATGAAGATAACTCACGATATCACTGATCTCTGCTCCCTTATGTGAACGCTCATATTTTTCTTGTTTTTCCGCTGTACCAAGCATTAATAAAGCAATAATTTTTTCTTGTTGACTGCATTTTAAGGTGTAGCGTAAAGCTCTCCCTTCAACCCAATTACCAGTAATCCAAACATTTGCAAATCCCAACGCATTAGCTGCCAGTTGTAGAGAATAGGTCGCACAACCTGCCGAAAGCATTTGTTCCCATGTTGGTACTTTTTTTATTTCTGCATTTAATTTTGCTATAACTGCAATAAACATTGGTGCTCTTTGCGGAAGGCTTTCTGCTTTTTTCAAACGTTCTTCTCCTAAGCCAAATTCAATTACCGCATCTTTAAAACATTCTTCTAGTTTTTTTAAGCCATTCTTTTCAATCACAACAAAACGATAAGGTGTTAAACGCCCATGATCTGGGGCTTGTAATCCTGCTTGTAAAATAGTTTGCAGTTGTTCCCCTTGCGGTGCTGGATAGGTTAATTTTTTTTCAGAACGGCGATTAAGTAATAAATCAAGTGCATCCATAACATACCTTAATTAAAACAAAATAAACAATTTGGGTAAGAATAACATAATCAACCAATCAAAGGCAGAAATAGCATTCAACCTAATACAATTTTATGTTATTTTTAACCGTATTCAATCCAATAGGAGGAACAATGAAACTGATTTAAAGGCAGAAATAGCATTCAACCTAATACAATTTTATGTTATTTTTAACCGTATTCAATCCAATAGGAGGAACAATGAAACTGATTTAAAGGCAGAAATAGCATTCAACCTAATACAATTTTATGTTATTTTTAACCGTATTCAATCCAATAGGAGGAACAATGAAACTGATTTTTATTTTATGCAAAGGACTTTGGAATGTATTAAATTTTTGTCGCCGAGTGGTAATGAATATTATATTTCTATCCTGTGCATTCATTTTATTTGCTGTAACAGCAACCATCTGGGTACAAAATAAACCCGTTAAACCTTTAAATCAAAAAGTAGCATTACGCTTAAATTTAGATGGAATATTAGCCGATACCACAGAACAAGAAAGTTTAAGACAACTCTTACAATCATTAAACGGTCAAGATATTCCACAAAAGCTATCAACATTTGAAATTGAATATGCGATTTCTAAGGCAAAAGAGGATAAAAATATTACGGGATTAGTCGTTGATCTAAACCATTTTGTTGGTGGAGATATTCCTTCAATCAATTATATCGGCAAAGCTATTCAAGACTTCAAAAAAAGTGGTAAACCTGTTATTGCCGTAGCAGATAGCTATGATCAAAAACAATACTTATTGGCTAGTTATGCCGATAAAATTTACCTCAATTCACAAGGAACAGTTGATATTACGGGATTAGGAACAAGTAATTTCTACTACAAATCTCTATTAGATAAGCTTGATGCAACCCCGCATATTTTTCGGGTAGGTACCTATAAATCAGCGGTAGAACCATTCTTGCGTGATGATATGTCTCCAGAGGCAAAAGCCAATCAAATGCAGTGGTTAGGTTCAATGTGGCATAACATACAACAGCAAATTGCCACAAACCGTCAAATAAAACCTGAACAAGTGTTACCTGCTCCACAAGAGTTACTGGCAGAAGTAAAACAGTTAGGTGGTAATCTCACGCAATATGCCCTTAACCATCACTTTGCTACCCAAGCCTTAACTCGTCTAGAAATTTCTCAAATTTTAAGAAAAGAATTTGGGGAAACCAAAGATTATAGTTATAAAGCGATTAATTGGTTGGATTATTTGGATCGCCTTCCACCGCCTTTTACTTTTATTGGCAAAACTGAAAATCAAGTCGCCATCGTCAATGTTGAAGGAACTATTATTGATGGTGAAAGCGATCAATATGGTGTTGGTGGTGATACAGTTGCCCGCCTTTTACGCCAAGCGTTAAATAATCACAGTATTAAAGCAGTGGTATTAAGAGTAAATAGCCCGGGTGGTAGTGCTTTTGCTTCTGAAATTATTCGTCAAGAAGTAAGTAATTTACAAGCCGCTGGAAAACCTGTCATTGTTTCAATGGGAGGATTAGCCGCTTCTGGAGGATATTGGATTTCATCTACGGCTGATTATATTGTTGCAGATCCGAATACCTTAACGGGTTCAATCGGGATCTTTGCAGCCTTTGTTACGTTAGAAAACAGCTTGAAAAAAATTGGTATCTATAGTGATGGCGTTGAAACTTCACCATTCAGACCTATTTCTCCTTTACAACAATTAAGCCCACAAAATGCAGATTTGATTCAACTATCAATCGAAAATGGCTATCAAAATTTCTTGTCAATTGTTGCTAAGGGAAGAAAAATGACTACCGCTGAAGTTGATCAAATCGCTCAAGGGAGAGTCTGGTTAGGGCAAGATGCGTTAAAGCATAAATTAGTAGATCAATTAGGTAATCTTGATACAGCTATCGAAATTGCACAGGAACGGATTAAAGCAACATTACCAGACAATCAAAAAGATAAAATCAGCGTTACTTGGTTACAAGAAAAAAATATCACTTTCTTAAATGCAATTTTAGCTGAATTACAAAGATCAAGCATAAATCTCCTTGGACAACAAGGCTTAAGCCTATTAGGGATCAAATTTAATAGCAGTACATATCAAACCTTACAGCAATTAAATCAATTAACTCGCTTTAACGATCCTAAAGGGCAGTATATTTATTGTTTAAATTGTGGTGTGGTGCAATAGCACGAAACAACGTTTTCGTAACAAAGAAAACAGCATATTCTGAAAGATATCGTGTGATAAAGTTATAGTGTAATAGGGGTCAAAATGTTAAAGAAATTATTCAAAGCCGTAATTGCTGGCTTAGCTTTAGCAATGTTAATTGTCTTGCTCTTGCCACAAGTACGTAGTGGTAATTTACTTAACCGTTTATTTACTCCGCAAATTGCTTCTTATCGTGATGCCGTACGCATTGCAGCTCCTGCGGTGGTGAATGTTTATAATCGTTCACTACAAAATCAAGGTAGCCAAGATCTTGAAATTAATAACCTTGGTTCAGGAGTTATTATGAGTTCAAATGGTTACATTTTAACGAATAAACACGTGATTCAAAATGCCGATCAGATTGTTGTAGCATTACAAAATGGTAATATCTATCTCGCCACCCTGATCGGCTCTGATACGGTTACTGATTTAGCGGTATTGAAAATTAATGCTGAAAAATTACCAACCATTCCACAAAATCCAACTCGCAAACCCCACGTTGGTGATATTGTCTTAGCAATAGGTAATCCATATAACCTAGGGCAAAGTGTTTCACAAGGGATTATTAGTGCAACAGGTAGAAGGGCATTAAGTGAAACTGGTCAGCAAGATTTTCTACAAACTGATGCTTCAATTAATCGTGGTAATTCAGGTGGTGCTTTAATTAATTCATTGGGCGAGTTAGTTGGCATTAATACACTCACTATTGGAAAAAGTAATAATGATATAGCTGAAGGGTTGGGCTTTGCGATTCCAATCACTTTAGCAGATAAAATTATGAAAAAAATTATTCAAGATGGACGAGTTATTCGTGGTTATTTTGGGATTGAAAGCCGTGTATTATCGAACAACGAAGAGAATAATGATCAACTCGGTATCTTAGTTACAGGGGTAAACCCAAACGGCCCTGCAGCTCAAGCAGGGATTTTACCTGATGATGTATTACTAAAATTTGGTAATGTTCCCGCCCATTCTCCCGCTCAAATTATGGGGCTTATTGCAGATACTAAACCGGGAACTATTAAACAAATTGAAGTTTTACGTCAAAATAAAAAATTTACGATCCCCGTTGAAATTGGCGAATACCCTATTAATTAGACCTAATTGATTAAAAGGAACTAGCAATGGTAGTAGAAAATCTAAAGCTTGATCCACAATGGACAGAACGCTATCAGCCAGATCAATCTCGAGAAAAAGACCATCGTTCCCCCTATCAACGAGATCGAGCGAGGATTTTACATTCTGCCGCTTTCCGTTGCTTACAGGCTAAAACTCAAATTCATGCTATTGGTGAAAACGATTTCTATCGCACTCGCCTAACACATTCTTTAGAGGTCGCCCAAATCGGCAGCAGCCTAAGAACACAACTTCGCTTACCTAGTTCTACCCAAACGCTTGCCCAACATTTTGATCTTAAAGCAGACAAATTATGTCAGCTTCTAAGCCCTATCCTCCCGCCAATTAGCTTAATTGAAAGCTTATGCCTTGCTCACGATATCGGGCATCCTCCATTCGGGCATGGTGGTGAAACAGCACTAAACTATATGATGGCTGAACACGGTGGTTTTGAGGGAAATGCTCAAACCTTTCGGATCTTAAGCCGACTTGAACCCTATACCCAAAATGCAGGAATGAATGTTGCACGCCGTACTTTACTTGGTATCGTTAAATACCCTACTTTACTCGAGCAAGCCTCGCCACAATACCAAGCATTAAATTTATCTCGTCATAGCGATCCCCGTTATATCAAAATGGATGATTGGCAACCGGGAAAAGGACTGTTTAAAGATGATGTAGAGATATTTGATTGGCTACTCCAACCACTTTCTGAACAAGAAAAAAGATTATTCTGTTCGACTAAAACAACACGAAAAACACCAGAAGAACGGCTAAAAACCCGTTATAAGTCATTAGATTGCAGTATTATGGAATTAGCCGATGATATTGCATACAGTGTCCACGATCTTGAAGATGCGATTGTGATTGGCGTAGTTACTCGCCAACAATGGCAAGAAGCCGAAGAAAAATTATTACAATGTCAGTGTGAATGGATTGTGAAAAATATTCAGCAACTTAGTGAAAATCTTTTTTCAAATCAACACTATAAACGAAAAAATGCTATCGGTGCATTAGTCAATTACTTTATCACCAATATTACGTGGAAATATCAACCTGAGTTTACCCAACCTCTACTTGCTTATAATGCTGAATTACCTCCTGCCGTGATTGAAGTATTACAAATCTTCAAAGATTTTGTTTTCAATTATGTTATCCGCCACGTTGATACGCAACGGATTGAATATAAAGGGCAACGAATTTTAACTGAAATGTTCCAAATTTTTGAAACGGATCCCGAAAGACTTCTCCCTACTAATACCGTCAACCGGTGGCGAAAAGCAAAAGATCAGCAGAAAAAGCGGATTATCTGTGATTATATCGCTGGTATGTCTGATGCCTACGCTCTGAGAGTGTATGGAAAACTCTAACTTAACAAAAAAAGGCACTTATAATTCGTTCACTTAAAGATTAACAAAGTAAGTTGCTTTTATACCATTCTAGTCAGTGGTATTATTTTCATATTTTCTGTTATTAAATACATCATAAAATACAGAAAATACCACCCAAAGATAGAATCACAACAAGAAGGAAAAAATATGCCATTACTCGACAGTTTCAAAGTAGATCACACCAAAATGCAAGCTCCTGCCGTACGAATTGCAAAAACGATGACCACTCCAAAAGGGGATATTATTAGCGTATTTGATTTACGTTTTTGCCAACCGAATAAAGAAATTCTTTCTCCGAAGGGTATTCACACACTAGAACATTTATTCGCTGGTTTTATGCGAGATCATCTCAATAGCAAAGATATTGAAATTATTGATATTTCACCAATGGGATGCCGTACTGGCTTTTATATGAGTTTAATCGGAACCCCAACAGAACAGCAAGTCGCTGAAGCTTGGTTAGCCTCAATGAAAGATGTTCTAAAGGTAGAAAATCAACAACAAATCCCAGAATTAAATGAATATCAATGCGGAAGCTACACTGAACATTCACTAGAAGATGCAAAACAAACGGCACAAAATGTGCTGGATAAAGGTATCGGAGTAAATTTCAATCATCAATTACAGTTAGATGAAGCCTTATTAGAATATTAATCACCCTAAAAAATAGGGGAATATTTCCCCTATTTTCATTACGCTATCTTTTAATCTTTTACCACTGGATAATGCGGTTCACCCCATAATTCTTCAGGATTATCCATCATAATATCAATAACTAATGGTACAAAATATTGCATTAAATTTATCGCATCACGAAGTTGATCACGATTGACTGAACCATTCCAAGTTGCCCCTCCGTGTACTATTTGATTGCGTAAGGTATAAAGACGTGAAAAAGTAATAGACAAGATCTTACAGGTCTCTTGATTTGCCAAAGCGATATTAATAACTCTTTTTTGAGCTAAGAATTTTTCTTTCCACTCCGTTTTCCCCTGCCGATAATCATTCCAAAATGGTTGATATACATAATGATTATCTAATAAAATCCGAATAGAATGTGAAAATTTTGCCCAAATGGCTTGATATAATCGCTTATCTTGATCTAACTGGCAAATTTTCTCTAAAAAAAGAGAAAAATGTTGAATTTCAGATAACTCTAAATCAGAAATTTCGTGAGCATAAGCTGCATTAAACGAAACCCATAAACAAACAAACTTTAAGTCTTTATCTTCACCTAACTCCTCAGCCCGTTTCAACCAACTTAATGCCCGATGAATACGCAAATTGAGATTATCAGAATGTTTTTCACGAATTAAACGGTGCTTTTCTTTTAAAGCGTTGTAGTATTGCATAAGATTTTCTCTCAGGTAGCGAATTAAAAATATTAATCAATATCAGCCCCAAGATCTTTGCAAATATTTTTGTTTATTTCAATAATTTCTATCGTTCAGATATAGGTATTCAAAAATAATTACCATAACACCACATTTAATAGCCTATAACTGGTGCAAAATTTTATACTATTAGCCTCTATTTAACTTTTCAAAAAATTAATATCCCTAAATTATTACTCTTACATTTTGTAACATTGATATTTCACGTTAAAAATACGACCAATGGTTAGTTTCAAGCCTGAAACTGAAAAATGATGTTTACAATTATGGCAAACAAGATATTTTCTTTATTATCTATATTCATTACCATGTAATTACCTTACTCTCTCATTTAAATAATCCCGTAACTCATATTCCATTTTTTCTTGCAATTCAGCTGGGCTGATAATAACTAAATGAGGGATCCAATAGCGTACAATTGGGACTATTTCTAATTCATTTATATTCTTGCAGAATAACAATAAATCCCCATTTTCGAGTTTATGAACCTTTTCTTGATTTGGTAATAATTTACGCCGTAAGAAATAAGGAGATACTTTTTTTGATACTTTAATAACAACTTCATTTAATTGATTACCAAAAGAAATACTATCACTTTGTCTAATATTTTCTAAAATTTCAGGCTTAGGAATAAAAGTATTATTTAATAGGCGTGGTAATGAGATTTGACTTAAGCAAAATGTTTTTTGTTTTCCTTGATCTAAACCAATTAAATACCAAATACCATTTTTATTGAGTAATGAATAAGGCTGAATTTGATAATCTTTTTTATTATTTTCATTTGCTTTTTGATAAGAAAAAAGTAATTCTCTTTTTTCATCAATCGCTTTTTTTACTTCGACAAAGATAGAGAGATATTGAGAACTATCTTCATAATAAAAACCTTTTACATGAATATTCTCAAGTAATTTTTCTTGATAAAACTCTTGATCTATTTTAGGTAATAAATCTTTAATTCCAGTAAAACGTGCAAAGCGTTGAATATCTTCTGTTGAAGGTAAGATTCGTTGTTTAGGGTCTAACTGATAGTAAATTGGACCAGCTTCTTGCCAAGGTAATGATACTAATCGCTCTTTTAAATCTCGTTTAATTGTTTTTTCTGACACAGAAAATTCGTCCATTAGAGCCTTTATATTTAAACGTTCTCCCGTAAACAGACGGCTTAATATAATAGCTAATCTACTCGCTAATTTTTCGTGCTTAGATATGTTATCAATCTCGTTTGGCATAATCGTTACCTGTATTCTTAAATTTAGATAAATTTTACTAACTTTAGTGGACAGGATATGTCCTGAAAAATTAATTTATTGATAAATTTAAGTGATTTATTAAAAGAATAACAAATACTCGATCCAAAATCTACTTAAAAAGCATATTCAATGCTTTTTAAGCACTTTTATTTATAGTCTGAATGTCTGATATTCCTCACCTGAGGTATAATTAGATGAAAGTAGAACAACAAATTACACAAACATTGGGGAAAACAATTGCTAGATATCGAAAACTAGCAGGTTTAACACAAGCTGAAGTAGCAGAACATTTAGGTATTGGCATTGATGCCGTTTCACGAATGGAACGTGGAAGTATCGTAATTAATGTTGTTCGATTGTTTGAATTAGCTACTCTGTTTAACTGCGATGTTGCCGATTTAGTGACGGAAAGTAGTCCAAGAATCACAGATCAACTTTTATATCTTAATAAACTTATAAAGGCGCTACCGCTTAACGATCGAAATGAATTGATTTTTCTCATTAAACAATTAATTGAATGGAAAAATAATCATCATTAGTACTATACTTATCTATTTATCAATACGTTAATTCTATTAAAATTTCTTTTGCTTTATTTCATTTAAAATTTCCTTGTATTTAAATTAATCTTAATTTTTTATAAAAATAACAAGGAAAGCAGACAGGTTATGTCTTATTAAAAAATAAAAAAGTAGCCCAATTTGAGCTACTTTAAAAAATAGAAAGGATAATGATTAACTAATTTTAACCTATTGAGGTTGATAGTAAGAAATTTTAATCAAAATAAAGCCTAAAATAGCCAAAAAACCAGCAATAAACATTGCGGTTGTCACAGTAAGCAAACCATAATAAGCAAAACTGGATACTAAAGCACTGGCAATTGAGCAAAACAATGTTTGTAAAAAGTTTAATAAACCTGCGGCAGTAGCACTGCAATGCTTAAATTCAGAAAGTGCAGAATTAATTACCATTGGGCATATTCCTCCATTCGCAACCGCTAATAGACAAAATGGCAATAAAATTGCCCAGATTGTCTCCAGTTCTATGCTAATTGAGATGATAAACATTACTGTAACACTAATAAAAAATAATCCGAGTAACCAAGGTAAAAGTTGTTTTCCTTGATAACGTTTTAACAAGGCTCGACAGCCATAACCACCAATAATAAATGCTAAGGTTTGAGGGATATAACTTAAGCCTATATCTTTCCCTGAATACCCCATTGCTTTCATAACAAAAGGTGATCCCGTTAAATAAGCAAAAAAAGCCCCGGAACAAGCAGAAAAAATTAACATATTACCTAAGAAATTTTTTTAAATTAGGATACTTTTATAATCTCGCCTCAATTGTTGTGTTAAATTTTCTGATTTTTGACTTAAATTCGCACTTTCATTTTCATTTAAAGTCATCAAAACAATTAATACCGCAAAGATAATCAAGCAGATAAAAATACTTTGCCAACCAAAATACTGTTCTAAAATTGCACCAGCTAATGGCGCTAATGCAGGAGAAAGTGCCACTAATGGTATGATAGTTGCAAAAATATGCTCTGAAATTTTATTTGGATAACGATCAACGACAACTGCTTGCCAGATTACTGTTGCACTGCAAGCCCCTAAAGCCTGAAGAAAACGTGCGATTAAAAAGAGTTGAATATTCCTCGCAAAAATACAAAGTATTGTAGCAAGACAAAATAATAACATTCCAGCTAGCAATACTTTTTTACGTCCAATACGATCTGAAAGTGGGCCGTAAACTAATTGCCCAATAGCCATTCCAAAAAGGAAAATACTTAATGTTAAACCAACCATTGCTTTATTCGTTGTAAAAGCAACTCGAATGGTTTCAAAAGCAGGTAGGTACATATCTGTCGCCAGAAAACCTAACATACTTAGACACCCAAACCAAAAGAGGGTCATTTTTGAAGGTTGTTGTTTCATACATCTCTATTATTTAGTAAAAAATGGTCGAATAGTATAAAGAGGCTAAATTGATTTGTAAAACTGTTAAATTTCAAATTTAACAGTGGAAATCCGCTATAACTTGGCATAACATTTTTCAACATTTAAGCACAATATTAGGCTTCAAAGATAGTAAGAATCCTTTTTCAGTGTGCAACCATTCTAAACTCAAATTACTCATCTTTTGGGAAACCATAATAGAGACAAAACAACCAATTACTATTCAGTCAAAACGACCAAGACTAAATCGACTCCATAAGAATTTTGAAATTTAAATTTACTCACCAATTTAAGACAAAAAAAGAAAGGAAAAACCAATGGAAGGATCAGAGATAAAACAGATAAATTCTGAACAAATAACGAAGCAATATTAAGCTAACTTGATTGTAAATAATAAAAAATCCACCCAAAAAATTCACTCCATTTGAAATTACAATACTGACATATCATACTTAATTTACTTTATCTAATTTGGATAATCGGATAGACAGTATAAATAAAGAAAGAATACATTTCCTAACTCTAAAAAAATGGAAAACAATTTATTAATATGGTAGTGAAGGTTAAGCTTAGTAGTTTATAAAGTTCAGAATACCTTTACTAATTGATAATACTAGGAATTCTTTTATGCTAAGTTTAGCAAATTAAGGTTCGATAATCGCTTTCGATAGTATAATTATCCCTCTTCTTTTTTGGCAATTACTTAATCAAATAAAATTAAATAAAAAACATACAATCCCATCTTTTACAATACAGATAAATAAACTATTGTAAATTTATTAATTTATTGATTTTAAAATAAAAATTTGCATTTTAAAACGATTGTTAAGAATATAAATATTTAATTGTAAAAATATTTTACCAAAGTTAAAGATTGTGTTAATATTTACACCAAATGAAATATTTTTTAGAGTAAAAATCTTTTCGTTATGTGATGGTACTTTAATT
The DNA here is from genome assembly GCF_003265225.1 of Mergibacter septicus. NCBI lineage: Bacteria > Pseudomonadati > Pseudomonadota > Gammaproteobacteria > Pasteurellales > Pasteurellaceae > Mergibacter > Mergibacter septicus. Next base: position 1,268,079 of record NZ_CP022013.1, read on the forward strand.
CTGTATGTAGGAGAAACTTATGAAGTTAAAAAATACCCTCATTTTTCTAATTTCAGCTGGAGTTATGACTCAAAGTTTTGCTACATCTATTTCGAGTTCAACCCAAATGGAAATTCAACAGCTATTACATAATGGTGAAAATCGCCAAGCACTACAAAATAGCTCACGTTTAATCCAAACTGAACTGGAAACACAACGTTTACGATCATTACAACGTAAAGAGAAAGCTACTTCAGAAGCATCTTTACCAACAATCACACCATCAACGCAATGTATTGCGATTAGTGGTATTTATTTAAAAGGAATTACCCTTTTAACAACAAAAGACTTAGAGCGCTTAACAGCGTTACCAAAAGACTGTATTACGACAGCGAATATCAACCTATTAGTAAGAGAAATTACACAACTCTATATTAATAAAGGATATATCACTGCTCGAGTGCGTTTTATTGCTCCTGATAGCAGTGGTAAGTTAGGCATACAAATTGTTGAAGGTTTTATTGAAGATATTCAGGGAGGAAATCCTCAAACTAATATTAATATGCTCTTTCCAAATTTAGTTGGTAAACCATTAAATTTAAAAGAACTTGAACAAGGGATAGATCAAGCAAATCGTTTAGCTTCAAACAACCTAACGATGAAACTTTTGCCGGGAAAAAAATTTGGCGGTACGATTATACAGTTAAATAACCAAGCTTCTTCAATTTGGCATCCATCGATTAGCTTGGATAATACAGGACAAAAAAGTACAGGGCGTGAAATATTACGTGCAAACCTTGGGGTAGATAGTCCATTAGGATTATCAGATTATTTTAATCTTAACCTCTCCACTACACTAGCTAACCCAAAACAGAGATATAACCGAGCTTATTCCGCTTTATATACTCTTCCTTATGGGCGTTGGAGTTGGAGCCTATTTGGAACGCAATCGCAATATTTTAATCATCAAAAACTGACTATTTCAGAAATTGATGTAAGTGGTAATTCAAGTCAATTAGGATCTAGCCTAGATTATGTATTACACCGTGATCAACGCCAAATTAATACTGTTTCGACACAACTTACTTATAAACAAACAAATAATTATATTAATGATGCACGGATTGAAGTAAGTAGCCAGAAACTCACTATTGCTAAACTTAGCTACAACCACTTCCGTATTCTATCTAGTGGTATTTTTAATGCAACTTTCGGGATAGATCGTGGGCTACCTTTATTTGGTGCAGAAACAGCTGGAGATGCCATTAATTATCAATTTACCAAATTTTATACTAATTTATATTGGTTAAATTTTTTCAATTTATGGCAACAACCCTATAAATTAAAAGCTATATTTGTCGCTCAATACAGCAAAGACAATTTACCTGGTGTTGAGTGGATTGGAATTACCGATTCCAGTGCGGTAGGCGATTTTAGATTAAATTCATTATCGTCAAAAAATGGATGGTATGCGACAACTGAGTTAAGTAAAGACTTTTATTATCGCAACTTACTATTATCTCCATTCATTCGCTTGGGATACGGTCAAGTCTTTCAAGAGAAAATGCCTAATTCATCGAAGAGGGAAAATGATGCCTTGGGAATAACTCTTGGTCAAACGATTCAGTTTAATAAATTAAAACTGGATTTGGGGGTAAGTAAAGGTTGGATACTACATTCTTCTTTTAAACAGCAAGAAGAAATCAACGTATTATTCAAACTATCTTACAAATTTTAATTAATCGCATATAAAAATGAGGCAAAGCTATGCGTAAAAATAAACAAAAGTTATTCCCGCTGTCAAAAGCAGGGAAACTGTCGGCATTAGTGGCATTAAATTTAGCAGGTTTGTCAGCTTATTCCGTACAAGCAAGTGGTATTAAACCCGTTGACAATCAGACTGTTACCGTTAAATCTTATGGACGTGGTACAGATGTGATTAATATTGCTGCACCAAGCAATTCAGGTTTATCACATAATAAATATACCGACTATAACGTTAGCCAAGCTGGGGCGGTGCTAAATAATGCAACTCAACAAACTAAGTCTGTTATTTTAAAACAACTCTTAGAAGCAAACCCAAATTTAACTCATAAACAAGCTGCAGATGTTATTTTAAATGAAGTAGTAAGCAGTAATCCTTCGAGTTTGCTTGGTCAGCAAGAAGTATTAGGCAAAGCAGCAGATTTAATTTTAGCGAATCCAAATGGTATCACCTGTGATGGCTGTGGTTTTATTAATACCAACCGTGCAGGATTAGTGGTGGGTAAAGCTGATGTTACGGCAGATGGTAAATTACAAGGTTATACCACTAACAATAACAATCAATTACATATTGGTAAAAAAGGTATTTCTGCTGATAAAGCACTTGATTTAATTGCACCAAAACTTGAAAGTAAAGGTTTCATTGAAGCGAAAGAAGACTTGCAAATTACCCTTGGGCATAACTATGTCGATAATAACTATAAAGTCTCTAAAGAAAAAACCGTATCTAAAGTTGCACACGAACAACAATTAGATAGTACACTTCTTGGTGGTATGCAGGCAAAACGTATTACTTTAGTCAGCACCAAAGATGGTAGTGGTGTCAATCTAAATGGTGGGGATTTTAATGGTGAACAACTATTAAGCGTTGATGTCAATGGTAAATTGGTACTTGATGGCATCTATGCCTCTGGTAAAGAAGTTAAAATCTCAGCAAAAGATTTAACTACGAAAGCAAAGCTAAGACGTAGTAATAGTACAACCTATGATCGGGACAACTATTCTCGATATAACGGTGCTAAACAAGCCAGCACAAAAATTAGTAATGATCACGCTACTCGTACTATAGTGGTGGGTAAAAATATTTCTGTCAATGTTGAAAATAATGCACAGCTAAATGGAACACGGCTATTTGGAAATAATATTGATCTGACCGGTGGTACAGTCAGCTTAGACAGCCAAATTGCTGTGAGTGATAGACAACGTACCGATAATAATTGGTATTACTCTTGGGTAAAAAATACCTTTACCCGTGATTATAATGAAGAAGTCATTAGTTCTGAAATTATTGGTAACGAAGTAGTAAACGTGAAAGCGACAAAAGGCGATCTCATATTAACAGGTAGTAAAATTGTCGCTGACCATAATCTCACTACTTCAGCTGCAGGAAATATTAAACTACACGCTCAAATGAAACAACATATTTCTGGTAATAAGGTTTACCGTAAAAATGATACTGCAGCCTTAAGAACAGGAACAACAACTGAATTAAATACAGAACGTTCTTTTGTTCAATCAAGCTTACAATCTAAGCAAAATCTTGGACTACAAGCAGAAGGACAAATCTTCCTTTACGGTGCTAATGTTCGAGCTGCTCAAGATCTACTAGTTGATGCCAAACAAGGGATTGATATTAACAGTAAGAAAAGTAAATCCGAGAATTTTTCTCTAGATAATTTCACCTATTGGGGTGGTATCGGTGGTGGTGCGAATAAAAATAACAATATTTTACAAGAACATATTGAGAAAACTGTTGTTTCCGCAGGTAAAGATCTGTTATTAAGCACAACTAATGGTAATGTTAAAATTAAAGCAAGTAATGTAAATGGTGCTAATCAAGCACTTGTACAAAGCTTAAATGGAACAATCAACATTGATAGTATTGTTGTAAAAGGTCATCGGAATATTGATGAACGTAACGGTACAGCATTTAATATTACCAGTCATTCTGAACAAAGTAGTCACAGTAACCAACAAGCAGTAGGAAGTGAAGTAAAATCAAAAACAAATCTCAAAGTTGTTGGTACCAATGGCATTAGTATTTCTGGTAGCTTAGTTTCCACTGCTGGTGAGCTAGGGTTAACATCATTAGGTGATATTCAAATTACTAGTGTTGCAACAACCGATCAAATAGATCGTACAACCACTGATTTAGCAGGACAAGCAACGGCAAACCAAACTGATCGTGGTCAATATCAGTACCAAGCAACTGTGGGGATCAAACACTCTAGTGAACATGAAGTTACCACTGAAACCAAACATACTGCATCAAGCATAAGTGGTGGCACGGTTTCTGTTAATAGTGGAAATAACCTAACAGTTGAAGGTTCAAACCTAAACGCAGATAAAGATCTTACTTTAGCGGCTAAAAATATTGCAGTAACAGATGTTACAAATAGCACTGATACACAAAAAGATACTCAAACAGTAAGTGTTGGAATTGGAGTTGAAGGTGGTGCTGAGAAAAGTGGTGTATTACTCAATGTTGGTGTTGAGAAAAATAATCAACAGCTACAAGATCGCCAATCTCAAGGTTCAACAGTTTCAGCTGGTGGTAATCTAACAGTTACTGCTGAACAACAACTCACCAATCGTGGTACAAGTTATCAAGCAGGTGAGGAAGCACACTTATCAGCTGCAACTATTGATAACCAAGCAAGCCAAAATAGCCATAGTGAAACTAATGATAAACAAAGTGTTGGTGTAACATTAGCATTAAATGCTGATTATAGTGCGGTTACTCGCCCGATCATTCCGATAGTAGAACAAGTCGTGAAAGAAGGGACAAAAGGTGTAGGTGATGCAGTTGGTAAACTAACTAAAGTATCTCCGGGTACACCAAACGCTGGTGTTGAATTAGATATTAATGTTACGAATGGTACTACTACCACCGCAACAACTACCGCTAATGCCACTCAAATTAGCGCTGGTTCAATCCAACAAACCGCAAATCAAGTTCAAGATCAAGCAACTAACTATGCTGGAACAAATGGTGTAGCTATCACAGCTGATAACTATCAAAATAGTGCGGTTGAAAACACCTCTACTGAAAGTAGTAATGTTACCTCTGGTGGTGCACATTTACGGGTTTATACAACCACAGGTAAAGATGTCAATGTTGATGTCAGTGGTAAAGGGAAAAACACCCAATCTAACCATAGTACAAGCACTGCTGTAACAGGTAATATTAGCTCAGAAAATGGTAATGTTATCGTACAAACTCAAAATGGTGCAACTTTTGAGGCAACACAGATCAATGCTGGTAGTACGGCAACAGTTCAAGCAACTGCAGGTAATGTTACCTTCAAACAAGTTACCAATACCGAACAACATAGCCAAACTAGCTACAATGCTTCTGCTGGAGTAAAAGTTGGTAGCTCTTCTGATGGTAAAAGTGTTGGTGGTAACATTGGTGGTGGTTATCAAAGCGAAAATAGCACGAGTACGAAAGCTGGAGTTAGCACTATTACAGCACACGATACTACAATTACAGCAAATGGTAATGCTAACTTTGAAGGTACTAAGATCAATAGCACAGGTGGTACAGTTGCAATCCAAGCTGGTGGTGATGTAAATGTTACACAAGTGATCGATACAGCTGATAGTTCATCTCGCAACTATCAGGGTAGTTTGTCTATTAATCAAGGAAAAACTGAAAATAGCGAAAAAACAAGTAGTAATGTCAGTGGACGTCTAGATGGTACCTATGCGACTAAAGATAAGAGTGAAACAACAGGTATTGCAGGAGGAATTACAGGTGCAAATACCGTTACTATCACTTCTGGTCGTGACGTTACTTTACAAGGTGTAGAAATTGGTAGCGAAACACAAAAAACAGGTGATGTTAACATTCAAGCTCAAGGTAATGTCAACTTATCTGCAACTACCAGCTCAAGCCAAGAACATAATGTTGGCGTTAACCTCAATGTGACAGGTTTCCAACAACAGGGTTATACCCAAACTAGTGCTTCAGGAAAACGCAACATAGGCGGTAGTTTGAAAGTGAACTATGAAGATCAGAACGCTCAAAATCAAGCAGGTGGTGCAATCCATTCAACTGGAAGTGTTCAAATTACTAGCCAAGGGCAACAAGGTATTACTGCACAAGGCACACAAATCAGTGGAGAAAATACTACACTAAATGCCGATAATGGTAGTATTACTCTAACAGCCACAGCAAATAAAGAACAACATGTTAAAGTAGGTGTTGGGGTTGATCTGGCTAAAGGTAAAGTTGAATCAACTAAAAGTGCTACTCAAAGCAATGTTGAGGCTGATAGTAACAGTTACGATAAATCCAGTTTTGGTGCCAAAGTGAATGTTGATGTTGGTAACAGTAACTTACACACCAATGCAACAGTTACAAGTACCAATACATCAACATTAAATAGCCACGGTGATATCACTTTAGCGGGTGCAACAGTAAGCGGCAATAATACCCAAGTTACCTCACAAACTGGTGGTATTACAGTCGAAAGTAAACGTGATTCTAATCATCAAACGAAAGTTGATGTAGAATTCCGTCATAGCAACAATGAAGATCCAACTTCTAGTATCTATGAAACTGTAACAAATGGTATTAAATCAATTGTTCCGGGTAAAAACAACAAAGACAAAGTAAGTGCAAAAATTGATGAACTAACTGATCAAGTTAAAGATAAAGTCGATGAAACTTTATCAACTGATGATCAAGAAGATCCTTCATTATGGAAAAAAGCCGCTAAATGGGTAGTTGAAAAAGTAGGTAATGCTTTAACTTCTCCAGCAGGCTCAAGAACAGATGCTGGATTCAATGTCAAAGTTGTAAATGAAGACTTAGTTAATAACCAATCAGGTATTACAGCAACTGATCGATTATCTGTTACAGCCAAAGGAGAGCTCGACGTTACAGCAGCTCAAGTTACTGCACCTAATAGCGAAATTAATGTTAGTAACATTAATACTACCGACCTCGATCAACATAAAAATAATGTTGAAGTTGGCTTAAAAGGTTCATCTTCAGTTGCAGGTTTAGTAACACAAGCGATAACTGATTTGACTAAAGGTAAAATACCATTAGTTACAATCAAAGTGGATACTAAAAATGATACTGTTAAAGCTGAAGTAAGTAAAAATGAATAGCCATTTTATAATGGTTTAAATAAAATAATCCCTGTCTAATAAGACAGGGATTATTTTTATCTAAAATGGATATTTAAAAACTATTACATAGGAAAGCTAAATAACTGCCTTCCTATCCACAATAAAAAATAAGAAGTTTATTTTTATTAGAGGTTGTATGAAAAATATTTTTAGCCGTAATTTTAACGTTATTAAAGATTTTTTAGTTTTATACCTTCCATTTAGTTTCATTCTAATTCTATTACTGAATTTATACTCAAAAAGTGAAGTTCATTTATTACTAACTTCAATACATAATCATTTATTAGATTTTATATTTAAACATATCACCTTATTGGGAAATGCGGCTTTTATTATTACTATCGGTATCCTCTTCTCAATCTATCGACTACGAGCAGGTTGTTATATTTTCTTAACACAGCTAGTAAATGTAACCATTACTCGACTGTTTAAACTCTATTTTTCAGCCGATAGACCTATTGTATATTTTACTAAATATTATCCTGACATTCAGTTACACCAAGTTGAGAATGTTGTTTTATCCACCCATAATAGTTTTCCTTCTGGGCATACTTCTGCAATATTCGCACTAATGCTATCTATCGCAATTATTTTAAAGAAAAAATCAATAACACTAATTTGTGCTATTTTAGCAATCCTTACTGGATACTCCCGAGTATATCTCTCCCAACATTTTGCAAGTGATATTTTATTTGGTTCTTTTATCGGTATTTTTAGTGCGTTGCTATTATCACCGATCTTATATCATTCTAAATCCATAAAAAATAACAAAAAAATACCTTAATAAAAATTAAGGTATTTTCTTGCGACTAAACTACTTATTTTAATGATTGATTAATTTCAGCTAATACAGTAACGGGATCTGCAGCTTGAGTAATAGGTCGCCCGATAACAAGATAATCAGCCCCTACTTGAACTGCCTCAAGTGGGGTCATAACACGACGTTGATCCCCTAATTGATACCCTTGAGGGCGAATACCCGGTGTAACCAATTTAAAATCTTTACCGCAATGTTCTCTTAATACCTCAACTTCTTGTGGAGAACACACTACTCCATCTAATCCTGCTCGATGGCTCAAACGAGCAAGGCGAATAACATGTTCCATAGGGGAGTTATTAATACCTACCTGCAAAAGATCAGCTTCTTCCATACTGGTTAATACAGTAATCGCAATTAAAATTGGTGCATCTTTTCCATAAGGCTCTAAGATTTTTTTCGCTTCTTCCATCATTCTTAAACCACCACTTGCATGCATATCAACCATCCAAACCCCTAAATCGGCAGCCGAACGGATAGCTCTCGCCACAGTATTTGGAATATCGTGGAATTTTAAATCAAGGAAAACATCAAACGCCCGAGCTTGTAGTTGTTTAACAAATTGTGTTCCAAGTGTCGTAAACATCTCTTTGCCAACTTTCAAACGGCATTGAGAAGGATCTAACTGATCCACCAACTGCATCGCTTCTCGCTCTGTTTCATAATCTAATGCAACAATGACTTTAGTATCCATAAGTTTTCCTCGTGTTAGTTAATAATCATTTATATGGCGTGGAAGTACTCTTTCCCATTCCAAACAAGATGGACATTGCCACAATAATTTATGACTTTTAAAACCGCAGTTAGTACATTGATAATGAAAATTCTGCTTCAGTTTTTCGTCAATCAGCTGTTGAATGAATTTCAGACGTTCTTTCCCTTTTCCTTCTTCCGTTTCAGCAATTTGATACTGCATAAAACGATATAACATAGGCATAGTAGAACATTTTTGCAGACGTTGATATAAGTGATTACGTGCCGTATTTATGTCAAATTTTTGTTCAATATGATCAATTAATGCTAACTCAATAGCACTATTCACTTGTTGTTGCCCTATTTTAATTAAAAAATATTCATAGTCTTGTTGATTGGGAAGGTGTTGATAATAATCTTTTAAAATCGGCAAAACTTCACTAATAAATAAAATATTTCTATCAGCAACTTGTTCTAATAATGTAATCGCAGCTTGATATTTTGCTTGATTCGCCAATTCTTCAGCTAATAGAATTAATGCTCGCACAGATTTTGGTGCAATCACCATTGCTTGTTGTAAATATTCAATTCGACTATTTACCTTAATATGAGAGTTATTCTTCAATGTTAAAAAATATTCACAATAATAATGAGATAATGGTAAATACTCGCTAAGTTTAGTCAATTTCTTATATTGGGTCGCAACTTGAATAGCTTTTTCCCATTCTTTTGTCCGCTGGTAAATTTTACTTAATTCTTTTAAAGCTAACTCAGCATATTCAGGCTCTTCTATTAAAGTCATATACAGTGCTTCAGCTCTATCAAGAAAACCAACGGTTAAATAATCTCTTGCAAGCTGTTGTTTAGCTAATAATCGCTGTTCAAAAGTATAATGTGGATTATTATCTAAACTTTGATGGATGCGTAATGCCCGATCTATTTCTCCCCTCGAGCGAAAAAGATTCCCTAACGTTAATTCTGCTTCAAATTGAGAAAAAGAATCGATTGAATTACCACTTTCTTGTTTTTGCAATATATCTAAAAATAGATCAACCGCTTTTTCTTGTTGATTAGACAATAGGAAATTAACCCCAGTAACATAATCTCGGGAAAGTTTATTACTCAAATGCTCTTGATCTTTCTTCGCACTGCGATGCCCCATATACCAACCATAACCAGCAGCAATAGGAAGAAGTAAAAAGAGTAACTCAACCATTATGCAACCTTGTTACGATTTTCAAGTTCATTAATCTGTTTGTTCTGGCGTTTTATTTGATGATTTAAACTGGCATTCTTAAATTTTAATCTTAAATACAGCACTCCAGTCGTTAACCATCCAAGTAAAAAACCAAAACCAAATAAAAGTGCAACCAATGTCGATAAACGAATTTCACTTTTTGCAAATACATAATTGATATTAATCAATTGATCATTATTTGCTCCCACAGTAATACCTACAATAATAAGCGTTAAGATAATAATTAAAGTAAATATATATTTCATATTTTTCCCCATTAAGATCTAGATTACTACATCTATATTGACCTATTATTTATTAAAGCCTCTTTAATTGCAACCTTTTCTAGTTCTTAGCTAAGAGTTAATTTAGTTGTTATAATTCAAAAACTTATATTCCCAATAAAACAAATAATACTATAAAAATGATGATTATTTATATCAGATAAAAATAATATCTATTATAGTGAGAAATATATTTAGGTGGTATAAAATATCATAAAAGGTAAATAAGATTTTATTACTTAATAAGTAGATTAAAATAAATAGAAATAAATTATATATCCCTTTTCAATATATAATCTTCAATACTTTGTATATAATAAAAAACGACACTTTTCAGTGTCGTTTTTTATTATATATTATTAACTCGCTGTCTTAATTCTTTTCCCACTTTAAAATGTGGTACACACTTTGCTTCAAGTTTAACTTGATCACCTGTTTTAGGATTACGTCCTATTCTTGGTTGACGAAAATGCAGAGAAAAACTACCAAAACCACGAATTTCTATACGATCCCCTTTTTCCAAGGTTAAAGACAAATGCTCTAAAATTTCTTTTACCGCACCTTCTACTTGTCGCATAGGAATATTCTGATGTTTAGCAATTAAATTTTCGATTAATTCTGACTTAGTCATATTTTCTCCTTAGCGATTAACAGCGAGCGATATGCTCTAATGAGCATATCGTTCAATGTGAATTAATTATTCACCTTTAGCTGCTTTAAATGCTTCAGCCATTGCGTTAGGAATAACAACTTCTTCTTGTTTATTATTCATATTAGCTACTGCTGCAGCTTCTTCAGCTTCATCTTTAGCACGTACTGATAAGTTGACAATGCGTGCTTTGCGATCTGTACCAGTATATTTAGCTTCAACTACATCACCTGAAGCAACTTCACCATTTAAGTCAGCCGCACGGATATAACCTTCTACACCGCCTTCTAATACAACTTTAGCACCTTTAGCATCAGCTTCTACAACAGTCGCTGAAAGAATTGCACCTTTTTTGTTTGCGGCTACAAAGTTATTAAATGGATCTTCTTCAAGTTGTTTAATACCTAAAGAGATACGTTCTTTCACGGCATCAACTTGTAATACGATTGCGGCAACCTCATCACCTTTTTTGTAGTTACGAACAGCTTCTTCACCTGCAACATTCCAAGAAATGTCTGATAAGTGAACTAAACCGTCAATACCACCTTCTAAACCGATGAAGATACCAAAATCAGTGATTGATTTAATTTTACCTTGAACACGATCGCCTTTGTTGTGGCTTTCTGCGAATTGTTGCCATGGATTTGGTTTACATTGTTTTAAACCTAAAGAAATACGACGACGTTCTTCATCAATTTCTAATACCATTACTTCAACTTCATCACCAATGCTCACAACTTTAGATGGGTGAATATTTTTGTTAGTCCAATCCATTTCTGAAACGTGAACTAAACCTTCAATACCATCTAAAATTTCTACGAAACAACCGTAGTCAGTTAAGTTGGTTACTTTACCAGTTAATTTACTTTCTACTGGGTGGTTTTCAGCAATTGCAATCCAAGGATCTTGACCTAATTGTTTTAAGCCTAAAGAAACACGAGTACGTTCACGATCAAATTTTAATACTTTAACAGTAATTTCATCGCCAACATTCACGATTTCACCCGGGTGTTTAACACGTTTCCATGCCATATCAGTGATATGAAGTAAACCGTCAACACCACCTAAATCAACGAATGCACCATAATCGGTTAAATTCTTAACAATACCTTTAACTTCAGCGCCTTCTTGTAAGTTTTCTAATAATTGATCACGCTCTTGGCTATTTTCTGATTCAATTACAGCACGACGAGAAACAACAACGTTATTACGTTTTTGATCTAATTTGATTACTTTAAATTCTAACTCTTTACCTTCTAAATGTAAGGTATCACGTACTGGGCGAGTATCAACTAAAGAACCCGGTAAGAATGCACGAACACCGTTTAGCTCAACAGTGAAGCCACCTTTGACTTTACCATTGATTAAACCAACGACAGTAGCTTGATCTTCATAAGCTTTTTCTAATGCAATCCAAGACTCATGGCGTACAGCTTTTTCACGGGAAAGTTTAGTTTCACCGAAACCATCTTCAACCGCATCTAAAGCAACTTGTACTTGATCTCCAACTTGTACTTCTAATTCACCTTGAGTATTTTGAAATTCTTCCACAGGAATAGCGGCTTCAGATTTTAAACCTGCATCTACAAGTACAAAGCCTTTTTGGATAGCAACAACAGTACCAGTTACGATAGCACCTTGACGGGTTTCAAGTTCTTTAAGGGACTCTTCAAAGAGTTGAGCAAAAGATTCTGACATAATTAATCTTCAATAAAATAGTTAATAACGACCGCTTAAAATCCTATTAAACGGGGCTGATAATAATTGTCAATTTATCCTTAAATTGACAGACACAAAATTCTATCACTCGATATCTAAGTGATTATGGATATATTCTAACGCAGTATTGATTACTTCGCTAATGCTCATCGATGTTGAGTCTAATAAGACAGCATCAGTTGCAGGAACTAATGGGGCAACAGCTCGATTACGATCTCGATAATCTCGTTCTTCTATCTCGGATAAAATCTGTGCAAAGTTACCACTAATTCCTTTTTCCTGCAACTGTTTCAAGCGTCTTTTGGCTCTTTCTTCCGCACTTGCATCTAAAAAGAATTTTAAATTTGCCTTTGGAAAGACTACTGTTCCCATATCTCGCCCATCTGCAATCAATCCTTTTCCATTCGCAAAATCACGTTGACGTTGTAGTAAAGCATCACGAACAAGTGGAAAAACAGCCACTTGCGAGGCATAATTGGCGACCTCTTGCGTACGAATAAGCTGACTAACATTTTGATTATTTAACCACACTTCAACGCCATTCGTTGTTGGTTCAAAGCTTACATTAAGCCCTTTTGCTAAAGAAGCTAAAGCCTGTTCACTAAAATCACACTTTGCTTGTACTGCTGCTAAACCAAGAACACGATAAATAGCTCCTGAATCTAACAGGGAAAATTGAAGTTTTTGTGCTAATGCAAGACATAAAGTGCCTTTTCCAGCACCACTTGGCCCATCGACAGTAATAATAGTCGTTTTTTTGTTACTTTGATTAGTGAAAGTCATAATACTAATTTTTAAACGTTAATGAATCTGTATCATTTTATCTTACTCAGAATAAATATACCTATTTTACTTCTGATTTATATGTTTGATTCGTCAAATCAAAATGACTGCTTGGTGTTAAATATTCTTCTTTATTTGGATCAACTAATTTTGACTTTTTGATCATTTTTTCGATGGTAACACCTTGCACTAAAATAGAGAATACAACGACAGCATAAGTCATTACTAGGATAATATCTTTGACATCAATATTATCAATAAACACTGTTTTTGCTGGAATTGATAATGCCATAGCCAATGCTAAACCACCTCGTAAGCCACCCCAAGTCATAATTTTTAAGGTATATGGATTATAAGTGCGGAAATATTTTAAAACTGAATATGGAATCCACAAACTAACATAGCGAGCCCCCAAGCAAATAGGAATAGCTAAAAGCATCATAATCAAACCTTTGACAGTGAAATCAATGAGTAATAATGCAAAGCCAATTAGGAAGAATAAGAGTGAATTAAGAAAATGATCAATCATTTCCCAAAAATGATCTAGGTAGCGTTGGCTTTGTTCAGAAAATCCACTATGACGTGTCCAGTTACCAACCATAATACCAGAGACAACCATCGCTAATGCACCAGAAACATGGAACATATTAGCAAGTAGAAATCCTGCGGTCGGTATAGTAAGTGTTAAAAGTATTTCTAAACTTCCGTCATCAGTTGATGAAATGAGTAGATGAGCCGCTAGCCCTAAAAGAAAGCCAAAAAGAATACCTCCCATCGCTTCATGCAAAAATAAACTCATCACATTTCCAAACGTGGCAGTATGCCCATTAAACGCAATGGTAAAAATGGTGATGAAAACAACCAATCCTACCCCATCATTAAATAATGATTCACCTTCAACTTGCATTGAAAGGCGTTTTGGGGCACGTAAGTTTTTGATAATAGCTAATACCGCAATTGGATCAGTTGGTGAGATTAAAGAACCGAATAATAAACAGTAAATAAAAGGGATTGGTAATCCTATTAAGTGTGAAGCGAGAAAAATTAGGCTACCAATAAAAAAGGTTGAAGCTAAAGTAGAAAATAAAGCAAAAATAGTAATTTCCCATTTTTGATCTTTTAGCACTGGTAATTTTATTCCTAATGCACCTGCAAAAAGTAAAAAACCTAACATTCCATCAAGTAATAGACTTTTGAAATCTATCTGTTGCATAACATTCTTAGCAATAACATCTATATCAAATAGACCAAGACTTCCCATTAAAATAAGCACCAGAGACCCCACCATTGCTGCTGCTGTAATTGCAATGGTTGACTGAATTTTGTCACTGATTTTACGGGTAATAAACCCTAATAAAATAGAGATTGCTGAGAGAAAACAGAAATATGTATAGATACCCATTCCCTATGTCCCTTGTTTTATAGATAAAAATTTGCGGCTAATTAAAACAATTCAGCCTTAAGATGTAAAGAAATATGATAAAATGCTATAAAAAATAGACAAATAGGGTTAGATATGAGAAAAATAATCTATTCCATTTTAATACTATTACTTTTTGCTACTATTACCTTTATGTTCCCTTTGTCAAAATTAACAATTTTTGATGAAATTCAATTTTTACACAAAAATGAACCGCAATATATTTATCACGAAAAAGAACAAACGACATTTTCATCACGTTGTTATACCACCAATGCTCAAATTCCACCATTCACTCGAAAGCAGATAAAATTTTTGGTTTGGAATATTCATAAAGGGCAAGATAAAGGTTGGCAACAGGCATTAAAACAATATAGTCATAACGCTGATTTTATTCTATTACAAGAAGCGACTAATCAACAAAATTTACCGTTTCTTTTTTCCAAAATGTATCCTACCCAACTTTTTGCAAGTGCTTTTTCATACAAAAACACCTTATCTGGCGTTGCAATTTTATCTACTGTTGCTCCCTATTATTATTGTGCGGGTTCAGCGGTAGAACCTTGGATTCAGATTCCAAAAGTCGGCTTAGCTGCTGCATATCCTTTAATAAATAATCAATCATTATTAGTCATCAATTTACATCTTGTTAATTTTGAATGGATACCAACGAATTACCGAAAACAACTAGAAGAAGCAATGAAATTAATTGCCGAACATCAAGGGCCAATTATTCTCGCCGGTGATTTTAATTCGTGGAATAAAGAACGGTTAACTTTATTAACTCGCTTAGCGAAACATTATAATTTAGAAGAAGTAAAATATAAAAAAGATATGCGATTAAAATTTAATAATAATCCATTAGATCATATTTTTATTCGTGGCGTAAATGTAATTTCAGCCACCACTGAATTAACCCTATCCTCTGACCATAACCCATTATTCATAACTATTGAAATAAAATAAAAAAATAGGAGATAAATTTTATCTCCTATGATAGCTGTGTTGTTACATTAAAAATATTATTCTTTAGCTATTATGATTTAATAAGACCGCAAGCTAATCTAGCTCCGCCACCACCAAGTGGTGCTGGATGATCTGAATAATTATCACCACCGGCATGAATCATTAAAGCGTGTCCTTTAATATCTTTTAATGATTTTAAACGTGGTGCTAGTACTGGATTAGTTGCTGTACCATCAGCATTTACAGCTAATGCTGGTAGATCGCCTAAATGAGAATTATCATCCCAAGGAGCACCATGAGCTTTTGTATTATATGGATCCCAGTGACCTCCAGCACCTAAACCAGCAACTAACTTGCCATCTTTCTCTTTTGGTTCACAACTTCCATTTTCATGGATTATGAAAACCATGTAAACCTGCAGAAAGATCTTTTAAATGCGGTGTAAATACCAAACCATAAGGAGATTCGGTAATATCTACGGTACCAATATCTTGATTTCCTTTAACAGGATCCAATAATTGCATTTGTACCGTCAGTTTATCTTTACTGTTATACGCAGTAGCTGATGCTGCTGTCGCAGTAAAAAGGCCTAAACCAGCGAATAATGTAACCGCTAATAATGATTTCTTCATAATACCTCCTAAGGTATATATTATTTGAACAAATAGTATAAGAAAATTACTACGATTTTTAATTTTCATCAATCTAACATCAATTGAAAACAATACAATTTATCATATTAATAGGATATAACTATTCTTAATGTTATTATTGACATTTACTCTTACTCTAAATGTATTCAATCATTTTTCACCGAATAAGTTAAAATAAAGTAAAATAAATTTTTACAATAATAGGAATAGATATGCTGAGTTATCGCCATAGTTTTCATGCTGGAAACCACGCTGATGTTTTAAAACATTTAGTTCAAATATTGATACTACAATCACTACAACAAAAAGAAAAAGGATTTTTATATCTTGATACTCATTCAGGTGCAGGGCATTATAGTTTAGTTAGTAAAGAATCAGAAAAAACCGCAGAATTTCAACAAGGTATCGCTCGTTTATGGGATCAAACAGAACTACCTGAAGAAATAGCCTTTTATGTAGAGCAAATAAAACGGATTAACTTCACTCAAAAATTAACTTACTATCCGGGTTCACCATTAATTGCGGCAAACTTATTACGTCCACAAGATCGTGCAATTTTTACTGAATTACATCCTAGTGATTACCCTTTATTACGCAAGAATTTTCTGCATTCATCTCAAATTAAAGTAAAACGGGAAGATGGCTTTCACCAATTAAAAGCTGTCCTTCCTCCTCAAGAAAGACGAGGTTTTATTTTAATCGATCCACCTTACGAGCTAAAAGAAGACTATGATTTAGTTGTCAAAGCTATTTGTGAAGGATATAAACGTTTCGCAACAGGTATTTATGCCATTTGGTATCCAGTGGTATTTAGGCAACAGGTTAAACGACTGTTTAAGGCACTGGAAGCAACAGGGATTCGTAAAATATTGCAAATTGAATTAGCGGTAAAACCTGATTCAGATAAACACGGTATGACTGCTAGCGGTATGATTGTCATCAATCCTCCTTGGATGCTAGAAGCTCAAATGAAAAAACTCTTACCTTATTTAACTCAAACGTTAGTACCAGAGGGTACAGGAAAATGGAGTTTGGAATGGATTGTGCCTGAATAATCCACTTACAAGCTATAAACTAAATGGTAATACCAATTAAACTGATAATTTTGTTTGTTTTACTTTAAACGCTATAACTAATTGTAAAACTTAACGTAGAAAATAGGAAATTTTATGGCTAAACATTATGACTATATTGCTATCGGTGGTGGAAGTGGTGGTATTGCATCCATTAATCGTGCTGCAAGTTATGGTAAAAAATGTGCAATCATTGAAGCAAAATATTTAGGTGGAACTTGCGTTAATGTTGGTTGTGTTCCTAAAAAAGTAATGTGGTATGGTGCACAAATTGCCGAAGCAATTAATCTGTATGCACCTGATTATGGTTTTGATATCACAGTCAATAAATTTGACTTCGCAAAATTACGAGCCAGTAGGCAAGCTTATATTGATCGTATCCATCAATCCTATCAACGTGTTTTAGGAAATAACAAGGTTGATATAATTCAAGGTTTTGCTAAATTTATTGATCAGCATACGCTAGATGTTAATGGTGAAAAAATCACCGCCGATCATATTTTAATTGCAACTGGTGGTCGCCCTTCTAAACCTATGATTAAAGGGGCTGAATATGGTATTGATTCTGATGGTGTTTTTGCCTTAACTGAACTTCCAAAACGGGTGGCGATTGTAGGTGCTGGCTACATTGCGGTTGAACTTGCTGGTGTTTTACATAATTTAGGTGTTGAAACTCACCTTTTTGTACGCAAGCACGCCCCTTTGCGTAACTTTGATCCCTTAATTGTGGATACCTTAGTTGAAATTATGCAACAAGAAGGACCAACTTTACATTCCCACGCAATACCAAAAGAAGTGATAAAAAATCCAGATGGTAGCCTGACATTAAAGCTAGAAAATGGCTCAGAACAAACTGTTGATTGCCTTGTGTGGGCGATTGGTCGTGTGCCAATGACCGATAATCTTAATCTCTCAGCCGCTGGGGTTGAAGTAGATGAAAAAGGTTACATCAAAGTTGATAAATACCAAAATACCAATATTCAAGGTATCTATGCAGTTGGTGATAATACTGGTGCAATAGAACTAACCCCTGTCGCCGTAGCAGCAGGTCGTCGTTTATCCGAACGCTTGTTTAATAACAAACCAAATGAACATTTAGATTATCATTTAATTCCAACCGTGGTCTTCAGCCATCCGCCAATTGGTACAGTAGGGTTAACCGAACCACAAGCCGTAGAATTATATGGTGAAGATCAAGTTAAAGTATATCAATCATCATTTAGTGCTATGTACACCGCTGTCACTCAACATCGTCAACCTTGTCGAATGAAATTAGTTTGCGTAGGCAAAGAACAACGTATTGTTGGATTACACGGAATTGGTTTTGGTGTTGATGAAATGCTCCAAGGATTTGCAGTTGCAATCAAAATGGGAGCAACAAAAACTGATTTTGATAATACCGTAGCCATTCACCCAACTGGTGCAGAAGAATTTGTTACTATGCGTTAATCCAAACGATAACTTTTTGATTATTCTAGTAAAATGTAGCACTTCTTTAACTTTGTGCTACATTTTTAATTTAATCCGAGAAAATAGGATAAAATTGCTTAGATATTGTTTCACCTATACAATGCACGTTCAAATTAGCAAGATTAAGTAATATCAGAGAGAGTTAAAACTTGAAAGGACTATTGTTACGAATAGTATTTACAGTCGCATTACTGTTATGGGCTATTGATATGGTTTTTCCTTGGCATCACTATACTGCCAAACAAAATAACCATTATCAACAGATCCAACAACGAGGCAGCCTAATTGTTGGAACAATCAATCACCCTGTTTCTTATTTTATTAATAGTAACGGTGAAGCTGGTTTAGAGTACGAATTAACCAAAGCTTTCGCACAATATCTTGGTGTTAAATTAAAAATAAAAACGTTTCGTAATACTAAAACGCTTTTTCAAGCATTAAATGATCACCAAATCGATCTGGCGGCAGCGAACTTAATTTTTTCCCCCGAACGTGCCGAAGATTTTCAAATTGGTCCAACTTACTACTCATCGTCATGGCAAGTCATTTATCGAAAAGGTGAAAAACGCCCTTATACAGTAAAAGAATTAATCAATGCCACTAAAACTGGTAATAAACTGATCATTCCTCAAGACTCTGACGTTGAAACATTACTTTTAGAATTAAAAAATACCTATCCAGAATTAATCTGGCAAACAAACAACCATTTTTCACCAGAACAAGCATTACTTGAAGTTGCTGATGGTAAAGCTGACTATACCATTGTTGATTCACTAGATGTGCGTTCTGCCCAACAGGTAAAACCTAATCTGGCAGTGGCATTTGATTTAAATGATGAAACTTCCGTGAATTGGTATTTAGCTAATGATCGCTATAATGAACTACAAGCTGCATTATTAAACTTTATGCATAATGCAACAGAAAATGGCTCGATCAATCGATTGGAAGAAAAATATTTCAGCCATTTTAATCGTTTCAACTCGGTTGATATGCGTGCTTATCTCAATGCTATTCAAACAGTACTTCCGCAATACATACCATTGTTTCAGAAATATGCTGGTAGTTTAGATTGGCGTTTACTCGCTGCTATTGCCTACCAAGAATCCCATTGGGATAGCAAAGCCACTTCCCCAACGGGGGTAAGAGGTATGATGATGTTAACTAGAGAAACCGCTAACTATATGAAAATTAGTGATCGTACTGATCCAGAACAAAGTATTAAAGCTGGCTCTGCCTATTTACAACTTCTGATGAACAAATTACCAGCATCAATCCCGAAAGAAGATCGTATTTGGTTTGCATTAGTTGCATATAATATGGGGTTAGGTCATCTACTCGATTTACGCCGTTTGACCCAACAACTTGGTGGCGATCCCAATAATTGGCTTGATGTTAAACAAAATCTCCCCTTATTGAGCAATAAAAAATATTATTCAAAATTAAAATATGGTTATGCTAATGGCTATCAAGCTTATCAGTATGTGGAAAATATCCGCCGTTATATGAATAGCATTATCAATTATTATCGTATTCAAAAAGAACAAACTAATAACCAAAATTAAGTAAAATAAACTAAAACAGCCAAATTTAATTTGGCTGTTTTTTTACTAGACTGATACTTTGAAAATACTGCCCGCTTAGCTTGAATAAAAATCTTTTTTGCGTATTCCTAATAAAAACAGCACTGAAAAATACACAATAATTGCAATCAAAATCAGCACTGCTAACCAACTAATTTTAGATCCAAACGGCATTATATCCCATTGCATTAATGGTGGATTAAAATAATAGAGAGTTATAATCATCATGATAGTGGAAAGCAAAACTTTAGTTAGAAAAAGCATACTTTTGGCACTGAAACGATAGATATCTTGCCGATGTAAACCACGATAGAGTAAATAAGCATTAAGCGTAGCAGACATTGCCGAAGCTATCGCTAAACCAACATAGCTAAATGGAATTGCTAAAAGATTAAAAAACATATTACTTACCATCGCTATAATTCCATAACGTACTGGTGTTTTAGTATCTTGGCGAGCATAATATCCGTTAGCTAAAATCTTAATTAGCATATAACTGAGTAAACCTGAGTTAAACGCCCATAATGAATAAGAAGCGGCTTGAACATCAGTTAATGCAAAATTACCTCGCATAAAAAGTACTAGCAACATCGGTTGAGCCAAAACAGCAATACCCCCCATAGCGGGAAGTCCTAAAACTAAAACCATTCGTATTCCCCAATCCATAGTTTGACGAAACTTAATTTCCCCTTGTTGTTCTATGGAAGTACGACTTGCGTGGTGATGTGAAAGTGCTGGTAAAATTACCGTAGAAATCGCTATCCCAAATAAGCCAAGAGGAAACTCAAGTAAACGATCTGAGTAATAAAGCCAACTGATAGATCCTGTCATTAAAAAACTAGCAATAAACGTATCTAATAATAAATTAATTTGACTTACAGATACCCCAAATAATGCAGGAATCATCAAAGTGCGTATTTTGATCACGTGAGGATCGTTCCACGCCCAACGTGGACGAACAAGAAAACCCACTTGTTTTAAAAAAGGTATTTGAAAGAGAAACTGTAACAATCCCCCTAAAAATACTCCAATTGCTAATCCAATATCGGGGTTAGATAAATGTGGGGCGATGAATAATGCAGCAGAGATCATCGCAACATTAAGTAAGACGGGTGAAAAAGCCATCACACCAAAACGCCCTATGGTATTTAAAATAGCACCTGAAAGAGCAACAAAAGTTACAAACCATAAGTAAGGAAAGGTGATTTTTAATAGCAAAGAGGCTTGCGTAAATTTTTCTGCATTAGTACCGTCATCAAGCCAATCTAAAAACCATCCAGTACCAAATAAGGCTGCTATGACAGGGGAACCGATCATTGCAATCAAAGTAACAAGTGTCACTAATCCACCTAATGTTCCAGATACTTTAGCAATAAACTCTCGGGTTTTATCAATATCGTGCTGTTTCTGATATTCCGCAAAAACAGGCACAAAAGCCTGTGAGAAAGCCCCTTCAGCAAAAAGTCGGCGTAAAAAATTAGGAATACGATTTGCAAATAAAAAAACATCAGCAGCAACACCTGCCCCTAACAAATTAGCAATTACGACATCACGTACTAACCCTAATACACGAGAAACTAAAGTCAAAATACTAACTAGCAATCCCGATTTTAATAAACCTTTACTCAAAATATTTCACTCTTAATTAATTTTATTTAAATGAAAACAGAAAAATTAGCCTAATTGTATAGATTTTTCGCTTTTACGCTATATTATTCACAAAAAAACTGATAAAATTCCTCCCTACATCGTTGAAGTGAGACAGAGATCCAAAGTGATTTTTCGCTTATATAACGATGCTTTACTTTCGGTTGTGTCTCACCGAAATCATCTTTTTGGCGATTGCCAATAAATTTATTGACAACCAGATAGAAAATAGGCATATTTTACGCCTTTATTTTTTATGACACTTTAATTGAACATTATCGGGAGTTTGACCTTGGCTAATATCAAGTCAGCGAAAAAACGTGCGATTCAATCTGAAAAACGCCGTCAACATAATGCAAGCCAACGCTCTATGATGCGTACTTATATCAAAAAAGTTTATGCAGCAGTAGCAGCTGGTGAGAAAGCAGTAGCAGAAGCAGCTTTTGTTGAGATGCAAAAAGTTGTGGATAGAATGGCTTCTAAAGGCTTAATCCATAAAAATAAAGCAGCAAATCACAAATCTAAATTATCTGCTCAAATCAAAAAATTAGCTTAATTTTAATACTTAGCTTTTAAAATTGCTTAAATTTAAACCGCATTTTACAATGCGGTTTTCTTTTATTTATTATTCACTTGTAACAAAAGCTATTAAGCACGAATAACTCGTAATTTAAACGCTTGATTATGTGCTATTAGATTCAAAAGAAAATCAATATTAGGGTGTTTTCCGGGATTTTCTTTGGCATCTTGAGTATGTTCTGCAAACCACGCTAATCCTTGTTCGGCAGCAGTGACAGTTAATTCAGCATCAAATTGTTGTGCTAAAGCATTATATACTTTTAACGATCCCAGTTTCCCTTCAACAGCAAAGATGCGATGAATAACCTGTTCACCATTAAGAACCTCAATTTGACTAATACCATCAATTGTTGGTAGTGTTGCGAGAACGGCTTGAAAATTCATTATTTCTCCTTCTAAATTGAAATGTACCTAGCTATTTTGTTGCAAATGCTGAGTTAAAATCTCAAGGCAAGCGTTTAATCCAATTTCATCATCTAAACTAAAACGAGCAAATTTAGGACTATCAATATCTAATACCCCAATAATCTGTTGATCTCGCCAAAGTGGAAGTACAATTTCTGAATTACTTGCACTATCACAAGCTATATGTCCAACATACTGGTGAACATCTGCAACTCGTTGGATTTTTCTCTCAGCAACTGCTGTACCACACACGCCTTTCCCAATCGGAATACGATTACAGGCAATCTTTCCTTGAAATGGGCCTAATACAAGGCAATCATTTTTTATTAAATAAAAGCCTACCCAGTTAATATCTTCTAAATGCTGGTTAAGTAATGCAGCAGTATTCGCTAACACACTAACCAAATCATCATCGTCAGCAATTAATGCAGCTAATTCACGTTGAAGTTGACAATAATCCACCACTTTCAAATTCCTTTTTTATAGATAAAAAAGCCGAAAATCATCTTTTCGGCTTTGCTATCAATTCAATTATTTCCAACCTTTAACAATCGCACCATTAAACTCTTTATCCGCTTTTTTATATACTGGCTCTGAGTTATAAGCTTTCACGAAATTTTTTACATCAGGATCATTTTCATTATCCTTACGGGCAACAATAATATTCACATATGGTGATTCATTACTCTCAACAAAAAGTGAATTTTTATTTGGATATAAACCTGCTTGTGCGGCAAATGTATTATTAATAATTGCCAAATCAACTTGCCCTAATGAACGAGGAATTAACGGTGCATCTGCCGTTTGAATTTTTAATTTTTTTGGATTAGCCACAATATCCAATACTGTTTGAGTTAACCCTTTAGGATCTTTTAATGTAATCAAACCTTGAGCTTGTAAAAGTAATAAAGCACGCCCACCATTGGTCGGATCATTTGGAATCAAAACAGTTGCTCCATCTTTTAATTCCGAAATATCTTTAATTTTTTTCGAATAAGCTGCAATAGGATAAACAAAGGTATTCCCAACTATCACTAAATCATCCCACTGGCGATCCGCTTTTTGCTTATCCAAATATGGCTGATGCTGAAACGCATTAACATCAATAATTTTTGATTCTAAAGCGGCATTTGGTGTCACGTAATCGGTAAAAGGAATAAGTTCAACCTCTAAACCATATTGCTCTTTTGCTACCTGTTTTGCTACTTCCGCAACTGCATATTCAGGGCCAGAAATAACGCCCACTTTAATTCTACCATCTTTAGCTAACACATTATTAGACAAGGCAATTAAAGTAGCTAATGCACTGATTTTTAAGACTTTGGTTAATGACATAAGTTTGCTCCTTCTTGTATTTTTATTAATTTAATTTTGCTAAATAATCTTAGATATCTTTCTCCTCGATCATCCGCATTATTGACATTTTTTGAATCTATACCACTCAATTTATTATTTATGATTGAAATAAGAAACCAAATAATCACCGAGAGTTTGAATAATCTGTACCATAATAACTAAGATAACTATCGTGGTGATTAAAATCTCTGGTACATAAGTTTGATAACCATATTGAATCCCAACATAACCTAAACCACCACCACCAACAGTTCCAGCCATAGCCGAATAGTTGACTAATGCCACTAATGTAATTGTGATTGCATTTATAATTGCTGGCAAAGCTTCAGGTAATAAAAACTTCGTGATAATTTGTAAATTCGTTGCTCCCATTGCACGAGCTGCTTCAACCAATCCACTAGGCACTTCCATCAAAGCGCCTTCTACTAAACGTGCTACAAAAGGAATTGCTGAAACGGTTAAAGGTACTATTGCTGCAGTTGTACCAATAAATGTTCCTAGTACAAACATAGTAAAAGGAATAATCGCAACGAGTAGAATAACGAAAGGGACAGAACGTCCAATATTCACTATTGCACTTAGAATAAAATTAATCTTTTGGTTTTCTTTTATCTGCCCTTTTTTGGTGATAAATAACACAATCCCTAATGGAATCCCAAAAAGTGCAGCAAAAAATCCTGAAGCAAATACCATATATAATGTTTCTAATGTTGCCTCACCAATTAATCCCCAGACTTGCGGTGTTAATACCTCAAACATAGCCTAATACCTCAACTTTGACATTGTGTTCAATTAAATAAATCTTAGCGTTAGTAATCGCATCAACATCTCCCTCCATTTCAGCGATAACAAAGCCAAATTTAACACCACCCGCATAATCAATTTGTGAAGTGAAAATATTTAAATCAATCCCAAATTTTTTAGATGCTAACGATAACAACGGAGCATCAACGGATCGTCCACTAAATTCAAATTTAATTAATGGATAAGAATGTTCACCTTTTGGTTTATCACTTAGTTGTGCTAAATATTCCTCTGGTAAATTAATATGAAAAGTAGATTGAATAAATTCCTGTGCTAATTCAGTTTGTGGGTTAGAGAAAATATCACTCACACTGCCCTGTTCAATTAAACGCCCTTTATCAATAATGGCAACTTGATCACAGATCCGTTTTACCACGTCCATTTCATGGGTAATCAATAAGATCGTAATATTTAGCTGGCGATTAATCTCTTTTAATAATTTTAAAATAGATTGTGTGGTAGCAGGATCTAACGCACTAGTTGCTTCATCACAAAGTAATACTTTAGGATCATTTGCTAATGCTCTTGCAATCGCAACACGTTGTTTCTGCCCCCCAGAAAGATTATTCGGATAAACATTGTGTTTATCAGATAAACCAACTAAAGCTAAAAGCGAAGTTACTTTCTGCTTAATTTGCTCTTTACTTATTCCACTTAACTCCAGTGGTAAAGCTACATTATCAAAAACAGTACGGGAACTTAATAAATTAAAGTGTTGGAAGATCATACTAATCTGGCGGCGAGCTTGAATTAACTTCGTCTCACTTAAAGTAGTAAGATCTTCTCCATCAATAACTACCTTTCCTGAGGTTGGTCTTTCCAATAAATTAACACAACGGATTAAAGTGCTTTTTCCCGCACCTGAAGCCCCTATTACTCCAAAAATCTTTCCTTTCGGTACTTGTAAAGAAACCTTATCTAAGGCGATTAATTGTTTGCCATCAACAGTAAACACCTTAGTAATATTATCTAATTTGATCATCTCAGCCCTCTTTACGGCTAAATAAAAATCTTTCCAGCATTTTAGACGTCTAGAATGCTAGTTGTCAACAGAAACTTTTTGTTTAAATGAGAGAATAAAAAAATCTCAGTTAAAGATAATAAAAATAAAATAAAAATTAAAATAACTGAAAAAAGCATAAAATAACACTCCCAACCTTGTAAAAGATTGGGAGTGTTTAAGCTTAATTTATATTTAAATCGTTATTTTTCTCTATTTCTGATCTTTTTCCAAAATCATTTTCAAAAACCTTGCAGTATGTGAACTTGGATGCTTCGCCACTTCTTCAGGGCTACCAGTCGCAATAATTTGTCCACCACCACTCCCTCCTTCAGGGCCTAAATCAACGATCCAATCAGCTGTTTTAATGACATCAAGATTATGTTCAATCACAACGATTGTATTACCTTGATCACGTAAGCGATGTAAAACATCAAGTAATTGTTTAATATCAGCAAAATGTAATCCTGTGGTTGGTTCATCCAGAATATACAATGTTTTACCCGTATCTCTTTTTGATAATTCTGTTGCCAATTTAACACGTTGTGCTTCACCACCAGATAAAGTTGTGGAAGACTGCCCTAAACGAATATAAGACAACCCTACGTCTATCAAGGTCTGTAACTTACGAGCTATTGCAGGAATTGCATCAAAAAACTCTCGAGCTTCTTCAACCGTCATATTTAACACCTGATCGATAGTTTTCCCTTTATAGCGGATTTCTAATGTTTCTCGGTTATAACGCTTTCCTTTACAATGATCACAAGGGACATACACATCCGGTAAAAAGTGCATTTCTACTTTAATCACCCCATCACCTTGACAGGCTTCACAACGCCCACCACGAACATTGAAACTAAAACGCCCCGGATTATATCCTCTTGCTCTCGCCTCTGGTACACCTGAAAATAACTCACGAATTGGGGTAAATAATCCCGTATAAGTGGCAGGATTAGAACGTGGCGTACGCCCAATCGGGCTTTGATTAATATCAATGACCTTATCAAAAAACTCTAAGCCTTCAATTTTCTGATAAGGTGCAAAATCAACATTTTCTGCACGATTTAACGCATTTTGTGCTAATGGAAACAATGTATCATTAATTAAAGTCGATTTTCCTGAGCCTGAAACCCCAGTAATGCAGGTAAATAATCCCACAGGAATTTCAAGATCAACATTTTTTAAATTATTACCACTAGCACCAAATAATCTCAACATTCTCTGAGAATCAACTTGAGTACGTTCAGCAGGAATATTGATTTTTTCAACCCCAGATAAAAATCTTCCTGTTAATGAATTTGGATTTTGCTTAATCTCATCGGCACTACCTTGAGCAACAATTTGCCCACCATGAACACCTGCACCCGGTCCAATATCAATGATATGATCGGCACTTAAAATCGCATCTTCATCGTGTTCGACAACAATCACCGTATTACCAAGATTGCGTAAATGAATTAAGGTATTTAACAGCCTTTCATTATCTCGCTGATGCAGTCCAATAGAAGGTTCATCTAAGACATACATCACACCAACTAACCCTGCTCCAATCTGACTCGCCAAGCGAATCCGCTGCGCCTCTCCACCAGAAAGCGTTTCAGCGGAACGAGAAAGCGAAAGATAATTAAGTCCAACATTCACCAAAAATTGTAAACGTTCTCTAATTTCCTTTAAAATCTTATCGGCAATTTGTGCTTTCTGCCCGTGTAAAGTTAATTGATTAAAAAAACTTAATGCCTCTCCAATACTCATTTCTGCCACTTGTGGCAAATTTGTCTGTTCAATAAATACGTAACGTGCTTCTTGACGCAAACGAGAACCACCGCAATCTTGACAAGAACGTGTACTAATATTCTTAGCTAATTCTTCTCTCACCGCCATTGATTCTGTTTCCTTATAACGGCGAGCCATATTATTTAAAATCCCTTCAAAAGGGTGGCGTCTAATAACAATATCGCCCCGATCATTGACATATTGAAACTCAATTTCTTCATCACCAGAACCGTGTAAAATAACGTGGCGAACATTCGCTGGTAAATCTCGATATGCTTGCTCTAAATCAAACTGATAATGATTCGCTAACGATTTCAACATCTGAAAATAATAAAAATTCCGTCGATCCCAACCTTTAATAGCACCATTCGCCAATGCAACATCAGGATTTTGCACGACACGATTTTCATCAAAATATTGTTGAACCCCTAATCCATCACAAGTTGGACAAGCTCCAGCAGGATTATTAAAAGAAAAAATCCGTGGCTCCAGTTCAGGTACAGAATAACCACAATGCGGACAAGCAAAATTAGCTGAAAACATTAGCTCTTCAGCCTCTTTGTCTTCCATATCGGCAACAATGGCAATACCACCCGAAAGCTCTAAAGCGGTTTCAAAAGATTCAGCAAGCCGAGTCGCTAAATCTGCACGGACTTTAAAACGATCAACCACCACCTCAATCGTATGTTTTTTATGTAATTCTAATTTCGGCGGATCGGATAAATCACAAATTTCACCATCAATTCTGGCTCGAATATAGCCTTGAGTAGCAATATTTTCTAACACTTTCTGATGTTCGCCTTTACGCCCTCGGACAACAGGCGCCAACAACATCAACTTCCTTCCTTCCTCTAAAGAAAGTACTTTATCAACCATCTGACTAATCGTCTGTGCTGTTAAAGCAACATTATGTTCAGGACAGCGAGGTTCTCCTACACGAGCGAATAACAAACGTAAATAGTCATAAATTTCGGTGATCGTCCCAACAGTTGAACGTGGATTATGAGAAGTGGATTTTTGCTCTATTGAAATTGCTGGGGATAAACCTTCAATATGATCAACATCAGGTTTTTCCATTAAAGATAAAAATTGACGAGCATAAGCAGAAAGAGACTCAACGTAACGGCGTTGCCCTTCCGCATACAGCGTATCAAACGCCAATGATGACTTCCCTGAACCCGATAAGCCAGTAATCACAATTAGCTTATCTCTTGGAATGGTCAAATTAATATTTTTTAAATTATGGGTTCTCGCCCCACGCACTTCAATTTTATCCATACAATATTCTCAAAAAATAAACAAACAGCGATGATTATCGCAAAATCACAAAAACTGTGCAAATATCCAGTATTTTTAATTTTAAATTGGGCTTGTTTTACGGTAAGATATCGCCCAATTTGATTAACTTACAAAAAGTAAGAGGATTTTATGGCAGGTGTGAATAAAGTAATTATTGTCGGAAATTTGGGAAATGATCCTGAATTACGCACATTCCCAAATGGTGATGCAGTAGCAAATATTAGCGTTGCAACGAGTGAACGTTGGCAAGATAAACAAACAGGTGAATGGCGAGAAGTCACAGAATGGCATCGTATCGTATTATTCCGTCGTCTTGCTGAAATTGCTGGTGAATATCTACGCAAAGGTTCAAAAGTTTATGTTGAAGGGAAACTCAGAACCCGCAAATGGCAAGATCAAAATGGTCAAGATCGATATAGCACAGAAATTCAGGCAGATAACTTACAAATGCTTGACAGCCGTGCTGATCGTCAACAATCGGGTGGTTATATGCCTAATCAAACAATGGCACCAACACCAAAAACGCAAAATTATATGCCACAACAACAAAGTTACGCTGCCCCTCAGCCAAACCATATTGCTCCACAGCAAAATTACAGCCAACCAACACAACAACCTGCACCAGTATCACCAGAACCCCCAATGGATTTTGATGATGATATTCCGTTTTAACTTCTATAATTAGAAACTGTAAAATATAAAAACATCAAGAAAAGCCTTATTTTATAAGGCTTTTTGTTTGTTATTCATTAAAGAAATTAGATAAATTTATGTTAATTGCTAACTTTTAGCATTAAAAACGTGATCAGCAAATTCATTCAACACTATCATTTTTTATAATAATTTCAACAGAAATTCCTTGATATTAAGGAAGCACAATCCCTTCTATTTTGTTGCCTACATTTACCAATGCTCCAACCTTTTACACCACCTATTTGCCAGTTTTCAAACCTGATATGACTTGTAGATAACCATCATTCTATGAACTAAAGACCATATCCACTCCATACAACGGCACATTCACCATCCAGTCCTGTTCTCTAAAATCTGCCATTGAATACCTGATCGCTTGTTCAGGCTGAAACTGCTCCACATACACTTTCAAGCTTTTCGCTTTGAGATTCTCTTCGGCTTTGACTTCAATCGGAATCACGCTTTGTTTACGTTGTAATACAAAATCAACTTCTGCGGTACCTTTTTCACTTGCCCAGTAGAACACGGGATTTTCTTGAATAGTGATAAGCTGTTGCAGTACATATTGTTCTGTTAAAGCCCTTTTAAATTCGGTAAAAATACGATTCCCTTCTAACAACACACTTGGATCTAAATAACTTTGGGCGGCTAATAATCCCACATCTAGACCATACAACTTAAAGGCATTATCTTGATAGGCAGAAAGTGGTAAATGCGGCTTTTTCACTCGTGGGATAGAATGCACCAAACCACTGTCTTTTAGCCATTGCAAAGCAATTTCATATTCTTTACTTCTCGCACCTTTTTGCAGGTGTGAATACACGAATTTTTTGTTTTCTTTAGCGAGTTGTTCAGGAATTGATGCCCAAATTGACCGTACTTTTTGTACCGTTTGTCCATCTTTAATATGTTTAGAAAAATCTTGTTCGTATGCCATCAATAAATTACGTTGCACTTGGCGAACTTCATCAAAGTTTTGTGTTTCTACAAATACTTTCACCGCTTCAGGCATACCACCGACAAAATAATATTGACGGAGTAAATCAATATAGCGTGTTTTCATTGCAGAAATCAGCGACCAATCTTGCAATGTTAATAATTGCACCAAATCTTGCTTACCAACTGCAGTTAAAAATTCGTGAAAATCCATTGGGTAAAGCGGTAAAAAATCAACCTTCCCCACAGGGAAAGAAATCTGATGATGTAACGATATACCAAGCAATGATCCAGCCGCTACAATATAAAACTGCGGTGCATTTTCATAAAAATATTTAAGTGATGATAATGCCTGTGGTACTTCTTGTACTTCATCAAAAATAATCAACGTGTTTTCTGCTTGAATATCCACACCACTTTCAATTTTTAAACCAAGGATCAAACGATTGATATCGTAATCCCCCGAAAACAGCGTTTGCATTCGAGGATTATTATCAAAATTGATATAAGCCACTTTATCAAATGCTTGCTCACCAAAACGCTTCATTACCCACGTTTTACCAACCTGTCTTGCACCTTGAATAATCAAGGGTTTACGATTTGCTTTCTGTTTCCATCTTTCTAAGGATTGAATAATTTTTCTTTGCATAATTTGCCCATTTTCTACTCTTTAGACGGCAATTCTAAATATACCATTACATTTTTTCAAAGGAAAATTCGTTATAAACTTACACTTTTTCCAATGAAAAAATGTAGAAAAATACATTTTTCTAAAGGAATAACGAGAAAAACCCAATTAAAAACTATTTTTTATTTTTCTATCACATAGAAAACTAAAAAGGTTTATTCCATCGCATAATCTTCAATAAAAATCTGATACAAACCATATCGAACTGTTAGAACATAAAACATAGTGAATTTAAAACATAGGATTTTTATAATAAGTAATTTAATAATCTTCTTATAATCAAAGGTTTAAGGATAGTTTATGCTTGGAAAATATTTAGATAATCTAAAAAATAATGGAGCTTTAGTCCATAGCATTACAAATTATGTAACAGTCAATGATGTTGCCAATTTATTACTTGCTTGTGGAGGAAACCCTATTATGGCTGATGAACCAGAAGAGGTAATAGAAATAACTGCTATTTGTGCTGGGTTAAATATCAATATCGGTACCTTAAATAGTAGAACGATTAAAGCAATGTATCTGGCTGGAGAAAAAGCATACGAATTAGGACATAAAATAGTATTAGATCCCGTAGGAGTTGGAGCAAGTAGCTTGAGAACTGAAACTGCTTTAGGGCTTATGAAAAAAATAAAATTTGACGTTATCAAAGGAAATATTTCTGAAATCAAAGTATTAGCCAATGAAAATGGAAAAGTATTAGGCGTTGATGCAAACATAAAAGATAAAATAACCCTCTCGAATCTGGATCACACAATCACCTTTTTAAAACGATTTACTAAAGAAACTGGTTCTATAATTGTCGCAACTGGAGAATATGATCTTGTATGCGATCAAAATAAATGTTTTGTTATTAGCAATGGCAGACAAGAAATGAGTAAAGTAACTGGAACAGGTTGCCAATTATCAGCCTTGATAACAGCATTTTTAGTCGCTAATTCAAATAACCATCTTGAAGCTACTGCTGCAGCGGTATGCACAATGGGACTAGCGGGAGAAATAGCTTGGAAAAATATGAAAAATACAGAAGGAAGTTCAACATATAGAAACAGAATAATTGATGCTATTTTTAATCTAAATGGAGAAGGATTAAATATAGGGGCAAAATATGAAATTAGATAAAAAACAATTACTATTATACGCAGTAACAGATCGAAAATGGTTAAATGGAAGAAGATTATCGGAAGATATAGAAGCTTCATTACAAGGTGGTATCACGCTTTTACAATTAAGAGAAAAAGAATTAAAAAATGACGATTTTTTCAATGAAGCGATTGAAATAAAAAAGCTATGTAAAGCATACAATGTTCCTTTTATTGTCAATGATAATGTTGAAATAGCTATAAAATCTGATGCAGATGGTATCCACATAGGGCAACAAGATATGCCTATCGATGAAGTCAGAAAATTAATAGGTGAAAATAAAATTCTAGGCGTTTCTGCCCAAACCGTAGAACAAGCTTTACTTGCTGAAAAAATGGGAGCAGATTATTTAGGTGTTGGAGCGGTATTTTCTACGAAGTCTAAAAGTGATGCTATAAATGTTGAGATCACAACCTTAAAACAGATCTGTAAACAAGTGAAGATTCCTGTTGTGGCAATAGGCGGAATAACTGCAGAAAATATCCCATTATTAGCAAAAACTGGGATAGCAGGTATAGCAACAATCAGTGCCATATATGGGGAAAAAGAGATAAAGGAAGCAACTTATAAACTAAAAAACATAGTACAACAAACACTCAAGGAAAATTAAGATGAAAAAAGCAGTACTTACAATAGCGGGTAGTGATTGTTCTGGCGGTGCGGGAATCCAAGCTGATTTAAAAACAATGACAATGAACGGCGTATATGCAATGAGCGTTATCACAGCATTAACAGCACAAAATACCTTAGGTGTAACAGGAATCTTAGATGTTGATGCTAATTTTCTAAAAAAACAACTTGATGCTGTTTTTACAGATATTTATCCAGAAGCAGTAAAAATAGGTATGTTATCTTCACAAGATTTAATATTAACAATATCCTCTTCTTTAAAAGAATATAAAGCAAAAAATATAGTTGTAGATCCTGTGATGGTTTCTACTAGCGGTTCAAAATTAATAGCTGATGAAGCAATAGAAACTATGTGTAAAGAGTTATTTCCGCTTGCTAAAGTTATCACACCAAATATTCCAGAAGCAGAAATATTAAGTGGTATAAAAATAAAAAATAGCGAAGATATGATACAAGCCGCAATAAAAATTAATAAACAATACAACTGTGCTGTTTTATGCAAAGGTGGGCATAATTTAAATGATGCTAATGATCTTTTGTATGATGGAGAAAATATAAAATGGTTTAAAGGAAGAAAAATAAAAAATCCAAATACTCACGGAACAGGGTGTACTTTATCTAGTGCTATTGCTGCTAATCTCGCTAAAGGACAGGAATTAGATATCGCAATAGAAAAAGCGAAAGAATATATATCTAATGCCCTACAACAAATGTTAGATTTAGGGCAAGGTAGAGGTCCTATGGATCACGGATATTTAATAAAAGAATAAAAAAGAAATATAAAAGATAGAAATACATTACCAGTTATAATGATAACAATGGTAATTGCATACATTATAAAAGAATCTTCATATTTAATCTTAAAAAATATAAAGTCAAATTAACATATCTTTGATTTATCCAAATAAAAAAACCGTTCTTAAATTTTCATTTAGAACGGTTTTATTTTTAATAAGTGGTTTAAATTTTATTAATAGAATAAATTATTCTGCCATCTTATTTTCGGCGTATTTTTCTGCAGTTTCTTTTAATAATGGTTTTAATTCACCTTTTTGAAACATTTCTAACAGAATATCACACCCACCGATTAATTCCCCTTCCACCCAAAGTTGTGGGAAGGTTGGCCAGTTGGCATATTTTGGTAATTCAGCACGAATATCCGGATGTTGTAAAATATCAACGTAAGCAAAAGGGACTTCACAATTTATTAATACTTCAGCAGCTCGTGCAGAAAAGCCACAAGATGGGAATTTTGGTGAGCCTTTCATATAAATAAGAATAGGGTTTTCACTAATTTGTTGTTTAATTTTGTCTAAGGTTTCCATAATTCACCTTTATTTCGTAGAAAAAATGTATTGTAACATAGCTTTGAAAGCTATGCAGTATCAGGTTTAAGAAGTGATGGTAGGCTACCAACTACCACCAGCTCCGCCACCACCGAAACTGCCACCACCAAAACCACCGCCACTATGGTGATCGTTATTGCCAAAGCCTCGAAAACGATCATATTCACGTTGTTGATGATGGCGAAAAAAATCATTACCACTGATTCGGCTATTACGACCTTGGCTAATATAACCTCGTCGCCAATTTAATTCTCCAATCACAACAATAGTGATGAAGAAAAATAGCATTAAAGCAGGTACGATGTAATCTGCATATTTTTCACTAGTATCAGGTTTGTATTCTCCTTTTGAGGCTGCAATTAAATAATCTAATCCGTTATTAATACCTTGTGCATAATTACCTTGTTTAAATTGAGGTGTTATGACATTGCGAATAAGTTGAGATAAAAACGCATCTGGCATTGCGCCTTCTAACCCTTCACCAGTAGCAATAAATATTTTTCGGTCATTCTTAGCGATTAACATTAAGACACCATCGTTAAGTTTTTTTCTGCCGATTCCCCATTGATCACCTAATTTAAAAGCATACTCCGCTGGGGTATATTCTCCCGTAGTTGGAATTAGAACCACCGCTATTTGTGAGCCTGTTTCTTGTTGGAATTTAATTAATTTTTGTTCTAACTTGTTCTGCTGTTGGCTTGATAAAGTACGGGTGTAATCATTGAGATAACGAAATGGCGTTGGTGTCGGTGGAAATTCTACTGCCATAGCAAGAGAAGCTAAGCCTCCAATTAAGCAACAGAATAAGAAAACAATTTTTTTCATTTAATCACCACCTCATTGGGTAACTCATTAATATCATCAGCTTGACGTGGAAAGTGCTGTGCAAGGCGTTCGCCAATCTGTTCAATAACATTCACAATCCCTTGAGTATAGTTCCCCTGCCTTGCAGCTTGAGCAATTAAACTACATTGTTGTTGCCAAAAAGTATCATCAACTACTTCATCAATCGCTTTATCGCCAATCACTGCACAACATTTTTGTTTTAATGCTAAGTAAATTAATACACCATTGCGTGCTGCCGTCTGATCCATTTTTAATTCATTAAATAGGTAAGTTGCTCGCTGAATTCCTAGTTGTTGGCGTTGCTGTTCACTGCTAATTTCAGTGGTAATTGGTATTTTACGTTCAACACATACTCGTAATTCAGCTGACGTTTGCAATTCTAATCTCGCTATTGCATCTTCAATCTGCTTGGGTTCTAAAGGTAATTTGAAAAAAATCGCCATGACTTAATCCTACCAATGCTAGTTTAATTAAAAATCACTGTCGGTGCGGTTTCAGCCCCAGCGGAAGCACTAAAATAAGGTTTCTCTTGAAAACCAAATAACTTAGCAATCAATATATTAGGGAAAGAATGAATTTTTTGATTGTAACCACGAACAACATCATTAAAGTTATTCCGTGCGACAGTAATCCGATTTTCAGTTCCCTCTAGTTGAGCTTGTAAAGTCAAGAACCCTTCATTTGCTTTCAATTCTGGATATCTTTCAACTGTAACTAATAAACGAGATAACGCCGAACCTACCGCATTTTGTTGTTGTTGAAAGGCTTGTAAATTTTCTGCGGTCAAATTGGCAGGATCTAAACGAATTTGTGTTGCTTTCGCTCTCGCATCAATCACTTTCGTCAAAGTTTCTTGCTCAAAATTAGCCTGCCCTTTCACTGTATTCACTAAATTAGGAATTAGATCTGCACGGCGTTGATATTGAGATTCAACTTTTGCCCATACAGCATTAACATTTTCTCTTGCCTGTACTAAGCCGTTGTAACTACTGATAGTCGTAAAAAATATTCCTACTCCAAGTATTGCAATCACTAACCACTTTTTCATTTTTACTCCTTAATCTAAAAAGCTATCAAAATTTGCGTTAGTTATTATCCATATTTCAGCAGGTATAATCATCAATTTCTTACCATTAGAGGTAATTTTATTAAATTGTGATCTTTATCACATTTTTATCCCACTTTCTGCACTAAAAATCAGTAGAATAAATAAAGATTTTCACTCACTATTTCTGACAGGAGAAATTATGCAAACATCAACCCAAAACACTAAATTAGGTATTTTAACACTGGCTATGGCTATTGCTTTAACGGGATGTACGGCGAATCAAAAAGAGACTGATCTTATCGCAAAAGAAGCAACCTTAGCGGTAAATTGGGTTCAACAATCTGGTGAATATCAAGCACTCGCTTACCAAGCTTTCAATATCGCAAAACAACAATTTAAACAAGCCAAAGTAACAAAAGGTAAAAAAATTGCCGTGGTTGCCGATCTTGATGAAACGTTAATTAATAATAGTGCTTATGCGGCTTGGCAAGTAGCAAAAAGCCAAGGCTTTAGCCCTGAAAGTTGGAAAAAATGGGTCAATGCCCAAGAAGCTATTGCTATTCCGGGAGCAGTTGATTTTGCAAATTATGTCAATAGCAACGGTGGGACGATGTTCTATGTTTCTAATCGTAAAGAAGATGGAGAAAAAGTTAGCACCATTGAAAACTTGAAAAAATTAGGTTTCACCGGCGTAAACAATCATACCGTGTTACTTAAAACAGATAAATCCGCCAAAGAAGCCAGATTTGCTGAAATTGAAAAACAAGGTTATCAAATTGTTTTATTCTTAGGTGATAATTTAAATGATTTTGGTAATGCAACCTACCATAAAAATAATGCTGAACGCCGAGATTTTGTGAAACAAAATGCTGAATTATTTGGTAAGAAATATATTATTTTACCAAACCCAGTCTATGGTGATTGGGAAGGTGGACTTACTCCAAATTATTTTAAATTAAATGCTAAAGAAAAATTAAAAGCCCGTGAAGCTGCTTTAATGCCTTGGAATGAAAAATAATCTTTTAATCCTTAAAATATTTTCTTAATTCAATTCAAACTGCTTATTATATTTAATATTAATAAGCAGTTTTATTTAAAATTAAACAGAAATGAGAAAATATTAAAATAATTAAATACCAACTTCCTGATATAACCGTTTACACGCTGTACCATCTTTCTTAAATAAATGGCAACGTTCAGGCACAATACCGATATCTAATTCCTGTCCTTCATTCACCAAAACAACATCATTTTGTCGATAAACTAAAGTTGGTTGTTTAATCTCTGGAATTTCTAAATAAATTTGTGTTTCATTACCTAATAATTCAACAACAGTTACAATACCTTTTAATTTAATTTGTGCTTTTTCTGCTGGAATAAGATGCTCTGGGCGAATCCCCAAAGATAAATTATCACCGACTTTAACGCCTGTTCCCTCAACAAGTATCCAAAAGCGGTGATGGTTTGCATCAGGTAATTCTAACTCTACTCTATTACTTTCAACCGCAGTGATTTTCACTG
Organism: Mergibacter septicus; assembly: GCF_003265225.1. Lineage (NCBI taxonomy): Bacteria > Pseudomonadati > Pseudomonadota > Gammaproteobacteria > Pasteurellales > Pasteurellaceae > Mergibacter > Mergibacter septicus. The sequence goes on from NZ_CP022013.1 coordinate 1,306,022, forward strand.
GTAAAAAATTCATTTTTGGTGAACCAATAAAACCTGCCACAAATCGATTCGCTGGATAATGATACAATTCTAATGGTTTGCCAACTTGAGCAACTTGCCCAGCATTTAAAACCACTATTTTATCTGCTAAAGTCATGGCTTCAATTTGATCATGGGTAACATAGATCATTGTACGTTTAAGTCGCTTATGTAATTTTGAGATCTCAACTCGCATTTGTACTCGTAATGCTGCATCTAGATTAGATAGCGGTTCATCAAGCAAAAAGACTTGGGGTTGAGAAACTAAAGTACGCCCAATCGCAACACGTTGGCGTTGTCCTCCTGATAAAGCTTTAGGTTTACGATCTAATAACGGTGTTAATTGCAAAATTTCTGCCACTTGCTGTACACGTTTTTCTCGTTGCTGTTTATTAATACCGGCTAATTTCAAACCAAATGACATATTTTCTGCAACATTAAGGTGTGGATAGAGAGCATAAGATTGAAACACCATACCAATGCCACGTTTAGCCGGTGGAACGTCATTCATTAATTTGCCATCAATATATAATTCACCTGAGGTAATATCTTCTAAACCTGCAATCATACGCAAAAGAGTGGATTTACCACAACCTGAAGGACCAACAAATACAACAAATTCACCTTCATTAATTTCCAGATCAATATCTTTTGAAATGTTAATATTTCCATAAGATTTGCATACTTTACGCAAAGATAATCCAGACATAGTACCTCCAATAATTAAATATTTTGTTTTACTAATTATCTTAAGGAAAAAAATCAAAAAGACATCATACCTGAATAAAAATTTTCTTCTCATTTATTCTAAAATAAGCTTAATTATTTTTTAATTTATGCAAAAAAATATCGCAAAATAGACCTCTTTTCTTCTTTTTTCTGTGATTTACTTCACAATAAATTATCTATTTAAATAATTATGTGATCTATATCACCAATTTAAAACGAAGGTAGTAGTAAAAAGGCTGATGTTAAATATTTAGCTAACCATATAATACAATTACAAGTTATAAGAGGAGTTTTCCATTACTGCAAAGAGGGAGTTTAAGATGACTAAACGATTATTTACTTTGACCTTAACCGCTATCGCTAGTTTAATGATTTCTACCACTGCATTCGCAAAACTTGAAGAAGGTAAATTAGTTATCTGGATTGGTGGTGATAAAGGTTATGAAGGTGTCGCCGAAATAGGAAAAAAATTTGAACAAGATACTGGTATCCCTGTCGTTGTCGAGCACCCTGCAAAATTGGAAGAAGATTATCCTCAAGTCGCTTCAACAGGTGATGGCCCTGATATTATTATGTTTGCCCACGATCGTTTTGGAGGATATGCAAAAGCAGGGCTTTTAGCCGAGATCCATCCTAGTCAAACTTTTAAAGATAAATTTGTTCCTTTTGCGTGGGAAGCTGAAACTTATAACGGCAAGTTAATCGGCTATCCGATTGCAATTGAATCACTTTCATTGATTTATAATAAAGATCTTCTTCCTCATCCACCAAAAACGTGGGAAGAAATTCCTGCATTAGATGCCAAACTCAAAAAGCAAGGTAAATATGCCATTATGTGGAATTTAGCAGAGCCTTATTTTACTTGGCCAATTATTGCAGCCGATGGTGGCTATGCTTTCAAACCTATTGAAGGTGGATATGATCCAAAACAAGTAGGCGTTAACAATTCGGGTTCTATCAAAGGATTACAATTTGTGGTTGATCTGGTTAAACAAAAAGTGATTAATCCAGATACGGATTACTCAATTGCAGAAGCCGCTTTTAATAAGGGTCAAACTGCTCTGACTATCAACGGTCCTTGGGCGTGGGATAATATCCAAAAAAGCGGGATCAACTACGGTGTTGCGGTATTACCAACATTTAATGGACAAGTATCTAAACCTTTTGTTGGTGTTTTAAGTGCAGGAATCAATGCTGCTAGCCCTAATTACGACCTAGCCATCGAATTCTTAGAAAACTATCTACTGACGGATAAAGGACTTGAAACGATCAATCAAGTTCGTCCATTAGGGGCAGTTGCTCTCAAATCTTATCAAGCCAAGTTAGCACAAGATAGCCGCATTGCCGCCACAATGGAAAATGCACAAAATGGTGAAATTATGCCTAACATACCAGAAATGTCATCATTCTGGTATGCCGAACGTAGTGCAATTATCAACGCAATCAATCAACGTCAAAGCGTAAAAGCAGCATTAGATGATGCAGCTACTAGAATAAGTAAATAACTATCATAACCGCACTCACTGTTAGTGCGGTTTATTCTCTGATTGGATTAGGTGTTTTTATGCTACAACATTTTAACCGACATTCTACTCAACCATTCTCACGTTATCTTAAATGGTTTATTGTTACTTTCATTTTATGCCTTGATTTTTATTTAGTCTGGTTAATGTATCTACAAGGGGCTTTTATCTTTGCGATTTTAACTTTAATTGTGTTAAGTACTGGTATTTATACTTTTACAAGTTCTAAAACTTATGCTCTGCGTTATATCTATCCCGGATTAATGGGAATTGGTGTTTTTATTCTATTTCCGCTTATTTGTACTCTCGCTATTTCCTTTACAAATTATAGTGGAACAAATCAGCTCTCTTACCAGCGAACCTTAGAGGTCTTGAGTAAACAACGTTATTTTTCTGGTGAAAAATATCCCTTTACACTTTATTCAAAACCAAATAATCAATGGCAGATAGCAATATCAGTTCAAGGAAACCACTTTATTTCAAATGACTTCACCTTGATAGCTCAACCTCAACAGTTACAACTGAATTTAAACGATACACCTTCTGAAATATCGCCTGTACAAATCAAAACGATTATCGCAAAACGTAGTGAATTACAACAATTACAACTCTTGTTACCGAATGGGAATAGTTTAACGATGAGTTCACTTCGTCAATTTGCTCAACAATCACCACGTTACAGCTATAACGAAAACAGTAAAGAATTACTCAATAATGAAACGGGGAAACGTTACCGAGCAAACGATAATATCGGTTTCTTTCAACACATTAATGATAAAGGTGAATTTCAAACAGAACGTTTAGAACCCGGATATATTGTCTATTCTGGCTGGAATAATTTTATTAAAATTTTTACTGATGAAGGGATTAGAAAACCTTTTATCCAGATTTTTATTTGGACAATTATATTTTCAACGTTAACCGTTCTCTTTACCACCTTACTTGGTATGATCTTAGCCTGTGTTGTGCAATGGGAAATGTTACAAGGGAAAGGCATTTACCGCCTTCTACTTATCTTACCTTATGCTGTACCTGCTTTTATTTCAATTTTGATCTTTAAAGGGCTATTCAATCAAAGTTTTGGTGAAATAAATTTGATTCTTCATCAGCTCTTTGGCATTCGTCCTGAATGGTTTAATTCACCATTTTTAGCGAAAGTCATGATCTTAATTGTAAATACTTGGCTAGGCTATCCCTATATGATGATTTTATGTATGGGATTGCTGAAAGCTATTCCACAAGATTTATACGAAGCTTCTGCAATGGACGGAGCATCAACTTGGCAAAATTTCACCAAAATCACGATGCCACTTTTAATAAAACCTCTCACGCCATTGATGATCGCCTCTTTTGCCTTTAATTTTAATAATTTCGTTTTAATTCAATTACTCACCAATGGGCGTCCTGATATTATTGGTACATCAACTCCTGCTGGTTATACCGATTTATTAGTAAGTTATACCTATCGCATTGCTTTTGAAGGTAGTGGTGGGCAAGACTTTGGCTTAGCGGCAGCAATCGCAACCATTATTTTCTTGCTCGTTGGTGGACTTGCTCTGCTCAATTTACGTGTTAGCAAACTAAAACTAGATTAAGGAGTAAAAAATGGCAATGGTACAACCCAAAAGTACTCGCTATCGCCTATGGGCAACCCATTTTCTGTTAATTTGTTTTTTAGCAATCATTCTTTTTCCATTGCTGATGATTATCGGTATTTCACTTCGCCCCGGAAACTTTGCTATTGGTGAATTAATTCCCCACCAGATTTCCTTTGAACACTGGAAACTTGCACTTGGTTTAAGTGTTACCAATCCTGATGGTACGGTAGTTAATCCACCATTTCCTGTTTTATTATGGTTATGGAATTCAGTAAAAATTGCACTTATCACTTCTGTTGGTATTGTCACACTTTCCACCACCTGTGCTTATGCCTTTGCTCGAATGAAATTTAAAGGCAAAAAAACGTTATTACAGGGAATGTTAATCTTCCAAATGTTTCCTGCTGTTCTATCACTAGTCGCACTCTATGCACTCTTTGATAATCTCGGTCAATATATTCCATTCTTAGGTTTAAACACCCACAGTAGTGTTATTTTTGCCTATTTAGGTGGTATTGCACTCTATGTTTGGACAATTAAAGGCTACTTTGAAACTATTGATCGTTCCCTCGAAGAAGCGGCAACTTTAGATGGTGCAACACCTTGGCAAGCTTTTTATTTAGTATTATTGCCACTTTCAGTGCCTATTTTAGCCGTAGTATTTATTTTATCCTTCATTGCTACTATGACAGAATATCCCGTTGCATCTTTACTCTTACGTGATGTGGATAGTTATACTTTAGCGGTTGGTATGCAACAATATCTCTATCCTCAAAACTATTTATGGGGAGATTTTGCCGCTGCGGCTGTTCTCTCCGCTATTCCGATTACGTTAGTTTTCTTAATTGCTCAACGTTGGCTAATCGGCGGACTAACCGCTGGTGGGGTAAAAGGTTAAGAATCCAAATTAGCTGAAGTTATCCAAATAGCTTAGTAAAACACTAAGCTATTTTTATTTAATTTGAATACCCCATTAATTGTAATAAATGGCGAGTATATTTAATTGATTCAGCTCGATTACTCACCCCTATTTTCTGATATAAATTGCGAATATGTGTTTTAGTCGTCGTCAATGCCACCTGCAATTCTGTTGAAATTTGTTCATTACTGTATCCTGAATAAATTAATCCTAACACTTGCCACTCTCGTTGGGTTAAGGGGCTAATTCGTAAGAGTTCTGGTACTTGAGGATTCTGTAATAACCGTTCAACAAAAGCTTCATCAAAATGGGCAAATTTATGTCGGTAATATTGATTAATACTGCGTAAGATAAATTGTGCTTTATGCGTTAAAAGTTCATCTAAAATATTTAGCTGTAGGATTTGACGCAGTTGTTGCGCCATAATCTGTCCTTCGACAACAAAAATACTGATAAAATTTGTCTGCTTACTGAGTTCTAATGCTTCAAGTAATGCCTGTTGAGCTTGTCCTAAATAGCCTTGTTGATACAAAATATGATTATATAACACGAGGTCTTTATTTAATTCACTCACAAATTGATATTTTCGTGCGGTGGTAATTAATCGTTCAACGATAGTTAATGCCTCACTATGTTGCCCTAACAATAAATTTGCTCTAGCAATATTACGCCATTGACGGTGGGTAAAATGATTAATATCACTTACAGGTGGTTCTGTTTGTACCAACCAAGAATTAATCTGTGATCGATCTTCTCGCATTTGCCAATACAACAGTTCTACTTCATCATAATAAGAACGCCAATCACTATGATAATGGTGTGCTTGTAATAATTCTCTTTCTCTGTTTAAAATCCGTTCGGCATTATCTAAATTTCCTCGAGTAATGGAGATTTTAGCCAGTAAAGATAAACACTGTAATTGATCTTTTTGATTACTGAGAATTTGTAATCCCGCTTCAGCCATTGCTTCCGCTTTATCAAAAGAATGCCATTCCCATAAAATTTGCCCTTTTAAACGCAATAAAAATTCATACATAGGCAATTTATGTAAATGTTGTTTTTCAATTAAGGTGGTTGCCTTGGCTAAAAGATCGTAAGCCGTCTGTAAAAACCCCTGAGCTGATAAAATTTCAGCCTGCTGTAATAATGCCCATAATAAATGGTGATAAGCATGATTTTGCTGTGCCAATACCTCAACGTGGCGCATATTTTTTAATGCTTGTTCTAATTCACCTTGGCAATGCTGGGCTTCTGCTATCACCGCCGTTGCGACAATATGTGCATAATGCTTTTCTTGTGGTAGATAAGTTAAAGCAGCAGTTGCTAATGATAGAGCCAATTGTTCTTTTCCTGCATTAATTGCAACTTGTGCTTTTAGTGCATCAAATTCTGCTTGTAATTGACGATCTAACGTGATGGCCTGTTGTTGAATAGCTTGTTGAAATTGCATTAATAACCCATCTACTTGATGATGTTTATGCTGACTTTGATATAGCCACGCTCTTAATAAAATTAACTGCGGATAATCAATTAATTGAGTTGGAGAGATATTATCCAGACTTTCTTCAAGTAATTTTAACTCACCTTGGTGGTATAACTTCCAACCAATTTGTTGCAAAATATCAAGTAATAATTCATCATTTTCAAGCTGTTTAGCATGATATAACGCCTCTGTCGGATAGCCTATTTCTAACCACGCTTTAGCTGCCTTATGATGTAAACTTAGGCGGATTTGTTCAAATTCAGGATCATAATAATGCCTTAAAAAAGACAAAAATAACGGATGAAAACGCCACCAGCGTTCCTGTTGATCCAAATTAACAGGGTAAATAAATAACCCTTGCTTGACTAATTGATCTAATTTCTGACAACAATCTATCTCCCCAGTAAGTTGTTCAACTAAAAATTCATTCATTGAATGTAACAAAGCACAATGTAATAAAAACCGTCTTGTAACAGGATCAATCTTATTAAAGACTTCATCATTTAAATATTCACTGATTTGATCACTATGAATTTTAGGAATAGATTTAACCGCTTCATCTAAAGAAGTTTGTTGTTGCTTAGCATAGAGATTCACTAATTGTAAGCCAGTTGCCCAACCTTCCACTTGATCACAAAGTAACTTCACTGCTGCTTCAGAAACTACACTATCACTACGTTGTTGAAAAAATTGGATACTTTCTTCCCGAGTAAAAGGTAACTGCGTAACGTCTATTTCCAATAATAATTCTCGTACCCTTAATTTAGCTAAATTCAGAGGTGGCACTGTTCGAGAAATTAAGATCGTTGTCATATTGCTTGGCTGGTGTTTAATCCAAAATTTGATACCTTCATGGATTTCAGGATTATCAATTAAATGATAATCATCAATCACTAAATAAAAGTTTGTAGAAATACTATTAAGCCTAATCAATAGTTCACTTAATCCCGATAAAAAATTAGCTGGAATCCCCGTTATCTCACATTCACCACCTATCGCTTTTTCAATTGCAACTTTAAAATAAGCGAAAAAACGTAAACTATCATTATCACTTTTATCTAATGAATACCAACCAAGGGAAGGTTTATTTTCTGCCCATTGTGAAATAAGTGTAGTTTTACCATAACCTGCAGGTGCATTGATTAAAACCAACGGATAATCGGCAATATTATCTAATAATGTTAATAAACGAGAACGCTCAACAATATGTTGTAAACGAATAGAATGACTGAGTTTAGAAGGAATTAACATAAACTTAAGCAACTTGATTAATCATATTATACTTAATGATAAAAATTATTTTTAATCAAAACAAGTTACTATAAAAAGAAGAGATAAATAAAATCCCCCCTATACATACTCCCTTAAACAAACTTTTAAGGATGAGTAATCCTAATAAAATTTTCGGATAATAGCTCTTATCAATTTAAATTAAGAGGGCTATTTTATGTCAAACACTGGTGTACCATTTAATCAACAACAATTTGAACAAAAAATTCTACAATTTTGCACAACGTTAGGTTTACAAACGCCTCATCAATTAAATTTAGCACAATGGTATCAAGCTATTGCACAAACAGTTTCAACATTAGCTTACACACAAAGCCCTCAACAAGATCAAACACAACGCCATGTTAATTACCTTTCAATGGAATTTCTAATTGGTCGATTAACTGGTAATAATCTACTTAATTTAGGCTGGTATGAAAAAGTACAAACCTACCTACAACAATATCACATCAATCTAAGTGACTTATTAGAACAAGAACGTGATCCTGCATTGGGAAATGGTGGATTAGGACGTTTAGCTGCTTGCTATCTAGATTCAATGGCAACTGTTGCACAACCCGCAACTGGTTATGGATTACATTATCAATATGGATTATTCAAACAATCTTTTGATCAAGGTGCACAAAGTGAAGAAGGTGATGCTTGGGCAAGAGATACCTATCCTTGGCAGACTTATCAAAGTGGACGTAATCTCTGTGTTGGCTTTGGAGGTAATGTTACAACAGACCATACTAACCGATCACAATGGATTCCTGCAGTAACAATTCAAGCAAAAGCTTATGATCTTCCAGTGGTAGGTTATGCCAATGGTATCGTACAAGCATTACGGCTTTGGCAAGCAGACAATGAACAGCAATTCGACTTAAATTGCTTTAATGCCGGGGATTATTTACACGCCGAAAAAGAAGTGATTAACGCAACAGCATTAACAAAAGTGTTATATCCAAACGATAATCACCCTAATGGGCAGAAACTACGTTTAATGCAACAATACTTTCATTGTGCTTGTTCTATCGCCGATATCATTCAACGCCATCTCACAGCGGGGTATCAATTAGATGAATTAGCACAATATCAGGTAATCCAGCTTAATGATACTCACCCAACCTTGGCTATCCCTGAATTAATGCGAGTATTATTAGATCATTATCACTTCAGTTGGGAAAAAGCTTGGCATATCTGCCAACAAACTTTTGCCTATACTAATCATACTTTATTACCAGAAGCTCTGGAGCAGTGGGATCAAACTCTATTACAACAACTCTTACCTAGACACTTCCAAATTATTGATAAAATTAATTTTATCTTTCATCAAACCGTCAAACAAACATTTGGTGATAACTCAGCAATCTGGCAAAAAATTGCCATTTTATTTGATCACCGTGTATGTATGGCAAATCTTTGTGTTGTCGCCTGTGCGAAAGTTAATGGTGTTGCCCAACTTCATTCTGATTTGATCATAAGTGATCTCTTTCCTGAATATCACCGCTTATATCCTAATAAATTCTGTAATGTTACCAATGGTATTACGCCTCGCCGTTGGTTACGCTTAGCCAATCCGAATCTGGCAAAATTATTAGATAAAATAATCCAAGGCGATTGGACAAAACATTTAGATTTGCTTAATCAAGTAGAGAAATATCTTGATGAACCAAACTTTCGAGAAGAATATCAACAAATCAAACAACAAAATAAACTGCTTCTCACTAATGAAATTGAACAAAGTTTAGGTTTAAAAGTAAACCCTAATGCAATTTTTGATGTACAAATTAAACGTTTTCACGAATATAAACGACAACATCTGAATTTACTGCATATTATTCACTGTTATCAACAACTTAAACATAATCCAAATTTAGATTTTACTCCTCGCTTATTTATTTTTGCAGGAAAAGCTGCCCCCGGTTATTACTTAGCTAAAAATATTATCTTAGCAATTAATAAAGTTGCGGAAGTTATCAATAACGATCCAATGGTAAATCAAAAAATGCAAATTGCATTTTTACCCGATTATCGGGTTAGTCTGGCTGAAAAAATTATTCCTGCTGCCGATATTTCAGAACAAATTTCGATGGCAGGAAAAGAAGCTTCAGGTACAGGCAATATGAAACTCGCTTTAAATGGTGCTTTAACGTTAGGAACACTTGATGGTGCTAATATTGAAATCGCCCAATATGTTGGCGAAGAAAATATTATAATTTTCGGGCATACCGTTGATAGTATCCGAGTATTATTACAACAAGGATATGATCCCCATTATTATTACCAACAAAATCCAGCCATAAAAAATGCGATTGACTTTCTCCGTACTAAAGCAGTTTGCGGCAATAATCCCGAATTATTTACACCACTGATAGATAGCTTAGTAAAACAAGATCCTTTCTTAGTATTGGCTGATTTTGAAAGCTATGCTCTTGCCCAACAAGAAGTGGCTAAACGGTATTTAGATCGTGAAAACTGGCTCAAATCAACAATTTTAAATACGGCACGTTTAGGAATCTTTAGTTCAGATCGTTCAATCCGAGATTATCAACAACGTATCTGGCTTTAAAAGTAGGAAGTTATTATGAAGAATCATCGCTTGAAACAGGATTACCAAAAAGCTGGCATCAATAGCTACTTCTATAATGAAAAAGGACTACGTTGTTATGCGAGTGAAACAGTAAAACGGAAACTTTTAGCCAGTTTTCAACAAAACACCCCTGAATATTGGCCAGATTCTCTTTTACCAACGGTTAAAATCTTCACTCAAAATAGACCTGCTTATTTACGTCTAACCAATAAAACAGGACAAAAATATCACGGACAATGGCAACTTACTTTAGAACAAGGACAAATTTTCAACGGAAAAGTGAAAAGAAATTGTATCCAGCTTCCAAAAAAGCTGCCGATTGGTTACCACCAACTTTCCTTGAAATGCCAGAATCAACATTATCAAACTCAGATTATTATTGCGCCCCCTCGTTGCTATCAACCACAAGAAATTGAGCGAAAACAACACCTCTGGGGAAGTTGTTTACAACTTTATACATTAAAATCTGAACAAAATTGGGGCATTGGTGATTTCAATGATTTACAACATTTTATCCAACATTTTCAAAATGTTGGAGGAGATTTTATTGGCTTAAACCCGATTCATTCACTCTTTCCTGCCAATCCTGAAGCTGCTAGCCCTTATAGCCCATCATCAAGAAAATGGCTAAATATTATTTATATTAGTGTTGCAACATTACCTGAATTTCAACAAAGCCAAAATGCCCAAACTTGGTTTCATTCAGCCGATATACAAGAAAAATTACATCACTTAAGAAAGCAAAAATGGATCGATTATAGCCAAGTAATGTCTTTAAAATTAACTGGTTTAAAATTGGCTTTTACACAATTTTGTTCTCAACCCGATCCATTACGCCAGCAACAATATCAACAATTTATTCTTCAAGGTGGGGAAAGTTTACTCGCACAAGCTACTTTTGATGCCTTGCATGCAGAACTAAGTGAAAATTTTGCCGAACAATGGGGTTGGAATGATTGGGAAGCAAAATACCATACCTATCACGCTGATGCAGTAAAACAGTTCCAGCAACAAAATTCCGAAAGTATTGAATTTTATCGTTGGTTACAATGGTGTGCTTATCAGCAACTTACCGATTGCTATCAACTATGCCAACAACTCAAAATGCCGATTGGCTTATATCGAGATCTTGCCGTTGGTGTTGCACCTAATGGTGCTGAAACTTGGCTAGATCCAGAGCTTTTTTGCTTAACCGCCTCAATTGGAGCACCACCAGATCTTCTTGCACCACAAGGACAAAATTGGGGATTAGCGCCAATCAATCCACATATTTTAATACAACGGGCTTATCAACCCTTTATTGAAATGTTAAGAGCTAATATGCAAAACTGTGGGGCTTTACGCATCGATCATATTATGAGCTTATTGCGTTTATGGTGGTTAAATGCCAATGACAGTGCTAAAAATGGTGCTTATATCAGCTACCCTGTTGATGATCTAATCGCCATCATTGCTTTAGAAAGCCACCGCCATCAATGCCTTATTATTGGTGAAGATCTAGGAACAGTACCAAAAGCAATTATCAGCAAACTCAAAAATGCAGGGATTTTTTCATATAAAGTGTTTTACTTTGAATTCGATCATCAAGGAGAAAGTAAAGCATTGAAAGATTATCCATATCAAGCGATGACAACCCTCAGTACTCACGACTTACCCACTATTGATGGTTATTGGAAAGGTTATGATTTTGAATTGGGGGAACGCTATGGTATTTATCCTAATCCAACAATCTTAGCCCAATTAAAACAAGATCGAATTAATGCGAAAGAAAAAATATTGGCAAAATTAACGCAGAACGCTATTCCACTTCCAAGCGAAGTCAATATACAACTGAATACCGATTGCCCCCTTATTTTTAAACATCAATTACAACTATATGTAAGTGCTGTAACAAGCGCATTATTCGGCTTACAACCTGAAGATTGGCTAGGAATCCGTGAACCAGTGAATATTCCCGGTACAAGCAATGAATACCCAAATTGGAGAAGGCGTTTAACTGCTAATCTTGATGAAATATTTCTCAATCCAGAAATTCATAATTTCTTAACGCAAATAAATCACATCAGAAAAAATCTAACTTAAAAATGATTTGGCTGTCGAGTTAGGCAGCCAATAAACTAATAGTTTTATAGCACAAAACAGTAAAAGTAATTAAATTTACGTAATGATAATAAAATAAAAATTTGACATAGCCAATCACTTAAATGATAATAGTTTTCATTTAAATTCAAAATTATTTAACTCAAAATGACTTAGCCTAGCTGCATAACATACTAAGGAGAATCCCCAATGTTAAAACTAAAACATCTCACATTAGCTATCTGCACAGCACTTGCTATTGGAACAATTGCATTACCAACATCTGCGGCAAATGAATTAAATACTCATCAGGTAGCTCAAGCTCAATCATTCTTAACAACTTATGCAAAATTAGCAGATCTTTCTTACGCAGCAGCATTAAAAGATGCAAAAGCATTACAACAAGCTATCAATCAATTTGTTAAAAATCCAACAGCAACAACCTTAGCGGCAGCAAAACAAGCTTGGTTAAATTCACGTGAATCTTATGGTCAAACTGAAATTTTCCGCTTATCGCAAGGTCCGATTGATGCCGAAGAAGGTTGGGTAGAAGCGAAATATGGAAATAAAGAAGGGCAAATCAACGCTTGGCCACTTGATGAAAATCTGATCGACTATACCATTGATGCTGAAGGTAAAAGAACCAGTGGTAATATTATTGATTCAACAGGTGATTTCAATCCCGGTGGTGAAAACCCTACCGCTGTCAATGTGGATCAAATTACCCCTGAAGTGATTACCGAATTAAACGAAAATGGTGGTGAAGCCAATGTTGCTTCAGGATACCACGCCATTGAATTTTTACTTTGGGGACAAGATCAAGATTACAACAATTTTCTAGAAGATAATATTACACACGGTCCAATGACGGCAGGTCAACGTCCGCTTTCTGATTTCACCACAGATAAATTCGCAAAACGCCGTTTAGCATACTTAAAAGCGGCAACCGATAAATTAGTTGATGATTTACAGGTCGTTTATAGTGCTTGGACACCAACGGGAGAATATCGCCAAGCTTTAACAGGAAAACTCACTGGCAAACAGGCAAAAGATAATATTCCAACAGGTAGTGCATTAAAAGATATCTTTATTGGTATGGGAATGTTTATTAAATCTGAACTCGCCAATGAACGTATTGCAGTAGCCGTATTAACCCCAAGTGAAGAAGATGAACATTCTTGTTTTTCAGATAATACCCACCGTGATATTGCACAAAACTTTTTAGGTTTTGAAAATGTTTTGTTAGGTAAATACAATGGCAAAAAAATTGGCATAGCACCAATTGATCAGTTGAATGCAAAAGATAAAACTGAAATTGAAAAAATGCTAAAAAGTATTAATACTCGTATTGCCAAAATCAATCATTTAGCACAAACGACTATGCATTTTGACTATCAGATCCGTCCTGAAAATAAAGAAGCAGTGCAAAATATTGTTAGCCTTAAAAATGAACTCCGCCGTCTAGGAGATAAAATGGTGATTGTTGCAAAAGCATACGGTATCACTTTAACGACCGATGATGTAACCGATAGTGAAGAAAATCATGATTATGAAAAATAACGAATAAAATGCGGAAATATAATTACTCACTATATTTCGCTTAAATAAGGTTATCGTTAATGAACGCTTTTTTATCAATCTTGGGTCGCCATTTTTTAAGGGCGACCTTACTTTTAATGCCAATATCTGCTTTTTCTTCAAGCCATCTTTTTGAAAGCCGTCAATATTTGCCATCTCACAATGCGATTTCTAATTTAACTGATGAAGAAGTCGATCAGTTTACACTCGGACGGTCTTTTTTCACTGTCCCTTGGGTTGCTGCTCCTAGTGCAACGACCGCTCGTGATGGGCTTGGTCCTTTATTTAATGCAAATGCCTGTGTTGCTTGTCATAGTGAAACTCGGCATAAAACACCATTTAAAGCAAATGAAAATGTACATCGAACATTAGTGTTTAAACTCTCTCAACCTCAAAAACACCATTTACGCCCCGCTCACTTAGTTACAATGCCTGATCCAGTGTATGGTTTACAAATTGCAATTAATGCAACTGGCACTGTACCTTTTGAAGCTAAAACAAATGTTAAATGGGAATTTCATACTGAAATGCTTGCTGATGGTACAAAAATTGAATTACGCCGTCCAATTGGTTATTTAACCGAATTAAATTACGGCGATCTCGATCCTGATACCAAAATTAGTTTAAGACTCGCACCTGTTCTAGTTGGGCTAGGTTTATTAGCCCAAGTACCTGATCAACAAATTATTGCATTGGCAGAACAGCAGGCTAAAACAGCAGGAAGTGTTAAAGGTAAAGTACAATGGGTTTTTAATCCTTACACTCAACAAAAAGAACTCGGACGTTTTGGTTATAAAGCGGCACATAGTACAATACGTATGCAAACTGCTGATGCAGCACATAATGATATGGGATTAACCAATCCATTCTACCCTGAAGAAAATTGTTCAGAAAGCCAGATAGCTTGTAAAAATGCAGTGCGTTCAAGGCACTCACCACAAGGAAGAATTGATCTCCCTTTATTAAGGTTAAATGCGATTGCATTTTACTTGGAAAAATTAAAAGCACCTGCAAATTTAACATCACAGTATTCTTCATTAGGTGAAAAAATTTTTGACCAGATAGGCTGTGCTCAATGCCATCAACCATATTTAACCACCCAAAATAATATCCGTTTTCAACCTTATACTGATATGCTATTGCACGATATGGGAGAAGGCTTAGAGGATAATCGACCTGAATTTGAAGCCAGTAGTCGAATGTGGAAAACAACTCCACTCTGGGGGATTGGGGCAAAATTACGTGCAGGTATCCCATTCTTACACGATGGAAGAGCAAGGAATTTAACCGAAGCTATCTTATGGCACGATGGTGAAAGTAAAACTGCAAAACAAAAATTTAAACAGTTAGATCAAACAGAAAGACAAAATTTATTAAAATTTTTGGAGTCATTATGAAAAAAATCTTAATTAGTCTTGGATTAATTAGTCTCGTTCTTTTCTTAATATTTATGAAAAATCCGCATACACAACAAGAAGAAGCCCTTGCAGCAATGTATGATAATGTAATTATTAAAAATGCTGAAAATGCGGTTGCACAATGTACTCGCTGGCAACAAACTTTAAATGAAACCTCATTAGGGCAACGCCAGCCGAATCTTGATAATGCTTTTAGCCATTTAGTATTAGCTTGGAAAGCTGTTGAGGCTACTTATATAGCCGGCGATCTTGATCAAATGGCGATTGATTATCCCCGTTATTTAGATATTTTTCATACTGGCAATGAAAGTATTACCCAACAAATGCAAAAAGTGATCAAAAGTAATTCTAAGGCACAGTATGCTCTTTACAAGCATTCTTATAAAACCATTAATGCACTTGAAGCCATTTTATATATGGAAGATCAATTAACCGAACGCAAATTAGCGTTGGCAAAAGAGATTAGCCATAATATTTGCGAACGTTTAAGCGATATTAATCACGTCTATCAAACGAAACGAAGTGAGTTTTTAAGTAATCGTAATAATGCACTATCAATGTTGGTCAATGTCTTAGCCAATCAAACATTAGTTTTAAAAGATTGGAGAATTGGTGATGTTGCGGGTTTAACCAAAAAATATTTATCCCAACCCGATGCTAAGCGAAGTGAATACTATTTAAGTCATTTAAGCCTTGCGGCAATTAAGACAATTTTAAATACGCAAAAACAATTAATTGAAAAACAAACTTATCCTAACTTTGTTGAAATTGCTGAAATTTATTCAGCTCAAAAACAGCTTGAAAAAGTACAACAAGATCTAATCCAAGCCGAAAATGAAATTACAAAATTAGAAAAAGAACCGCTTCACTTTTCACAACAACCTCAAATTAATACCTTGTATCAAATCATTAGTAGGTTACAAAGTGGTTATTACAATAATCTGATTCACGCTTTACCCGTAACGACAAAAATTTTAGAAGCTGATGGCGATTAATCTTGGAGCGAAAGATGATAATTATTGATGATTATTTATTAAACCCTGAACAACGACTGTATTGGGGCTATTTAGTGGCAGCATTGAGTATTGCAATACTCTATTATGTAGTCAGTCCTAAACCTAATAGCATTCAACTAAAAACTGTTTTCGGTAAAGCAAAAGCCTATTGGTTTCACCCTAGTGCTACCCTTGATTACCGCTATTTCATTGCCGTTTGGTTGATTAAAGTTTACCTATTATTACCCTTACTACTCTCAGCGGAAAGCGTAGCCTTATACGTTAATCTTGCACTGCAAAAATTACATAGTCCATTACATTTAGCTCTACCTAACTGGCTCATTACCCTGTTATATACCACCAGTTTATTTCTTACGAGTGAATTTACCCGTTATTGGTTGCATCGCTGGTTGCATACTGTGCCTTGGTTATGGCAATTCCATAAAGTACACCATAGTGCTGAAATTCTGACTCCTCTAACCTTTTATCGAGTTCACCCTTTTGAAAATTTTTTATTCGGACTACGTTATGCCTTAACTGTTGGTATCGTAACGGGTATATTCCTTTGGGGAGTTGGTTCAGGTTTAACCATCTATACTATCGGTGGTGCAAATATCTTTATTTGGTTAATGGCAATGTTAGGTGGTAATTTACGTCATTCCCATATTTATTTACGTTACCCTAAAGCCCTAGAACGCTGGTTTATTTCACCAGCACAGCACCAACTACATCACACTTACCAATTTGCTGCACGCAATTATGGTGGTTATCTCAGTATTTTTGATCGCCTCTTTAATACATTACAAACCAGTGAAAATATACAACAACCAACACAATTCGGTTTTCCTGAAAAAATGGCAAAACCCTATCGAGGTCTTATCGGCTTACTCAAACAACCTTTCATTGATTGTTGGCAATTATGGAAAAAGACAAAATGAAACAAAATTATGCTAGATTGATAGTGGTAGCATTATCTACCATTATTCAAGCCAATATCGCTTATGGGCAACCTCAAAATTCCATTCCACTCGTTGATAAAGCAACGCTGGGTGGTGAACTTTTTTTTGATCCCGACCTATCACTATATCAAAATCAAAGTTGTTCAACCTGCCACAGCCCAAAACACGCTTTTATTGATCCGAGAAAAAATCAAGCTAATGGTATAGCCTCTGAAGGCAGTGATGGGCATTCTTTTGGTAACCGTAATACACCAACGGCAAGCTATGCTCAATTTTCCCCACTTTTTCATTTTGACGAAAAAACAGGAGAATATGTCGGAGGGCAATTCTGGGACGGAAGGGCGATCGATCTTGCTGATCAAGCTGGTGGTCCACCACTTAACCCTGTTGAAATGGCTATGCCAAATAAAAATACTGTTATCGAACGTTTAAAAACGAAACCGTTTTACTACGAAAACTTTATTCATCTTTATGGAAAAAATGTTTGGGATACCGCAGAAAGTGCTTATTCTGCAATGGCTGATGCAATTTCTCAATACGAAAAAACTGATTTCTTTGCCCCTTTTGATGCAAAATATGACCGCTATTTGCGTGGTGAATATGAATTAACACTGTTAGAAGATCTCGGTAGAACACTCTTTTTCTCAAATAACAACCTGAAGTGTAAAGAATGCCATTCGTTAGATCAGCGTGAAGATCGTATAGGGGAAACTTTTACCAACTATCAATACCACAATATTGGCGTTCCATCTAATCCTGAACTAATTGCCTTAAATCATTTACCACCAGATTATAAAGATGCTGGACTTGCTGATAATCCTTATATCACAGACCCAGTAGAAAAAGAAAAACAACGGGGTAAATTTAAAGTTCCTTCACTACGTAACGTTGCGGTTACCGCACCTTATATGCACAATGGTGTTTTCAAAGATCTACGCACTGTTATTCTTTTTTATGATAGATATAACAATCCGCAAAACACGATCAATCCAGAAACAGGAAAACCTTGGCGGCAGCCTGAGTTTCCTAATACATTAAGCATTGATAAACTGTTAGCAAAAAAACTTAACGATCGGAAAATTGATGCACTAGTCGCTTTCCTTGAAACCTTAACTGATAAACGTTATGAACCTTTATTGGAGCAACAGAAAAAAGCAAAAGCGAGCGAAAAACAACCGATAAAATAAACTACCAAAATAAAAACCTTCTTACATTAAGAAGGTTTTTTATTTAAAAATCAAAGGGATTAAGTCACGCCTAACCTAATCAACAAGTTGTTTTAAAATTCTACGAATAGGCTCCGCCGCTCCCCATAAAAGTTGATCGCCAACAGTAAATGCAGCCAGATATTCTGCACCTAAATTCAATTTACGTAAACGACCAACTGGTACACTTAATGTTCCTGTAACTTTAGTTGGTGTTAATTCTTGTAAAGTCGCTTCTTTTTCATTTGGAATAACTTTCACCCATTCATTATGTGAAGCGAGGATCTGTTCAATCTCAGCAAGAGGAATATCTTTTTTTAATTTAATGGTAAATGCCTGACTATGGCAACGTAATGCCCCAATCCGTACACACAAACCATCAATTGGGATAGGATTTTCACTTAGACCAAGAATTTTATTGGTTTCTGCAAATCCTTTCCATTCTTCTTTGGTTTGACCACTGTCTAATAACTTATCAATCCACGGAATTAAACTGCCTGCAAGTGGTGCGCCAAAATTCTCACAAGGGAGATCTGTTCTCATTTTTTCCGTTACTTTACGTTCAATCTCAAGAATTGATGAAGCTGGGTTGGCTAAATCTGTTTTAACACTCGTTTCTAATTCGCCCATTTGTTTGAGTAGTTCTCGCATATTTTTTGCACCTGCACCACTCGCAGCTTGATAAGTTGCCACCGAAACCCATTCAACCAGATCACGTTCAAATAGACCACCTAATGCCATTAACATTAAACTCACGGTGCAGTTACCACCGACAAAGGTCTTAATGCCATTTTTTAAACCCTCACTAATCACTTGTTGATTAACTGGATCTAAAACAATAATAGCCTCTTTTTCCATACGTAATGCTGAAGCAGCATCAACCCAATAACCATTCCACCCTGTGGCTCTTAATTTAGGATAAATTTCATTGGTATAATCACCACCTTGACAGGTAACAATAATATCTTGCTGTTTTAAAGCCTCAATATCATACGCATTGAGTAGAATACCTGCATCTTTGCCAGAAAATGTAGGGGCTGGTTGCCCTGCTTGGGAGGTAGTAAAAAAAGTTGGAATAATTTTGGTAAAATCTTGCTCTTCTTGCATACGATCCATTAAAACTGAACCAACCATACCTCGCCAACCAACAAAACCGACTTTTTGCATAATGTTTTCCTTAATAAATAATAATAAATGTTGTGTTTACCTAAAATTTATCTAATTAATTACTCTATACGCTAATAAAAATCAATAAATTAGCAAAAATTTTTCTATTTTAATTAATAATGTTAAAAATCAACGCTATTTCAAATTCTAAAAATCACCAAATTAGCATTACAATGCCTTACTAAAAATAAAATAAATATTAAACGGAAAAGTCAACATAGCAATTTATCAACATTAACACCACACTTTTAATCTCATTATTTACATTTTCAATAAAATTTTAGAACTAGATCTCATTTTATTTTTGACAAAACTATTATAATAGTAAGCGATATAGTGATTCACTATAGACAACACAATATCTCCAATCCTGTAAATTCTCTTTCTAACGAGGTAACTTTATGAAAAAAAGTTTTTTTGCCAAGTCTGTATTAGCCACCCTATTATTATCTAGTCTTTTCGGCTGTGCTAGCCAGTCTGAAACCGCAGATCATTGGCAAGCAGGAAAAACTTACTATTTTTCCGTATTACATACTAACGATCACCACGGTCGCTTTTGGCAAAATAGCAATGGCGAATATGGTATGGCGGCAAGAAAAACTTTATTAGATCAAATGCGAGCTGATATTAAAGCGAAAGGCGGAACATCACTATTATTATCTGGTGGTGATATCAATACTGGCGTGCCTGAATCCGATCTACAACACGCAGAACCTGACTTTAAAGGAATGAACCTATTAGGTTATGATGCCATGGCTTTAGGTAATCATGAATTTGATAATCCTTTAGAAGTGTTACGTATGCAAGAACAATGGGCAAAATTCCCTCTTTTATCTGCAAATATCTATGATAAAAAAACAGGAAAACGACTATTCAAACCATACCAAATCTTTAATAAACAGGGATTAAAAATTGCGGTTATCGGCTTAACAACCGAAGATACTGCCAGAATAGGTAACCCTGAATATATCAGTGGGGTGGAATTTAGAGATCCAAAAGTAGAAGCCAAAAAAGTTATTGCTGAATTACGTGCGACTGAAAAACCTGACATCATTATCGCAAGCACTCATATGGGACATTATGAAGATGGAAAACATGGTATCAATGCACCGGGAGATGTTGCTTTAGCACGTTCATTACCAGAAGGATATCTAGATCTAATCGTTGGTGGACATTCCCAAGATCCTGTATGTATGGAAGCACCTAATGTAACCGATAAAAACTTTAAACCGGGTGATAAATGTATTCCTGATCAACAAAACGGTACTTGGATCGTACAAGCCCATGAATGGGGAAAATACGTTGGACGTGCTGACTTTGAATTTAAAGATGGTCAATTACGTCTCGTTAACTATGAATTAGTCCCAGTGAATTTAAAGAAAAAAGTTACCTTACCTGATGGCTCTAAAAAACAAGTCTTCATTCAAAATGAAATTAAACAAGATCCTAAAGTATTGAAATTCCTCACGCCTTATCAAGAGAAAGGGCAAGATAAACTCAATCTAAAAATTGCTGTATCTAACGGTAAATTAGAAGGCGATCGGCATGTTGTTCGTTTTCAACAAACTAACTTAGGACGTTTAATTGCAGCATCTCAAATGGAACGAGCCAATGCTGACTTTGGTATTATGAATTCAGGTGGTGTACGTGATTCTATTCCAGCTGGCAATATCACTTATAAAGATGTCCTCAAAGTACAACCTTTTGGCAATATCGTAGCCTATATGGAGATGAAAGGAAAAGATCTCAAAAAATATCTTGATATAGTCGCCAATAAACCTGTTGATTCAGGTGCTTATCCACAATTCTATAACATTTCAATGACGGTTAAAAATGGCAAAGTTTACAACGTTAAAATTGCAGGTAAACCATTACAAGCCAATAAAACCTATCGTTTCAGTATTCCTAGTTACAATGCCGCTGGTGGTGATGGTTATCCAAAAATCACCGATAAAGCAGGCTATGTGAATACAGGATTCGTAGATGCTGAAGTGTTAAAAGAATATTTACAAAAAAATAGCCCAATTGACGTCAATAAATTTGCACCAAAAGGGGAAATTGTTTATAAAAAATAAACAATTTTAAACCAAGATAAACGACTAAACGGTCATTAATCTCGTTAATGACCGTTTTCCTTTATTTTTAATCGGATAGTAAAAGCTCAAATCAGAAATAAACAAATTAAGGAAAATATTATAATCAGCATTCAACAACCGTAAAAAATATGCCAAAATACAAAGAATTTTGTCATTTATTTTAGAATATCAACTATAGGATAGATATGAAAACCACCGCAGAAATTAGACAAGCATATCTGGATTTCTTTCATAGCAAAGGACATCAAATTGTCGCAAGTAGTTCCCTTGTTCCTGAAAATGATCCAACATTATTATTTACTAATGCTGGTATGAACCAATTTAAAGATGTTTTTTTAGGGCAAGACAAACGTGCTTATCACCGTGCAACCACCGCACAACGTTGTGTACGTGCAGGTGGTAAACACAACGATTTAGAAAATGTCGGTTATACTGCACGGCATCATACTTTCTTTGAAATGCTTGGTAACTTTAGTTTTGGTGACTATTTTAAAAAAGAAGCTATTCATTATGCTTGGGAATTTCTTACTTCCCCACAATGGTTAGCTTTGCCAGCTGAAAAACTATGGATTACTGTTTATGAAACAGACGAAGAAGCCTATGATATTTGGCATAACCAAGTAGGCGTACCAGCCGAACGTATTGTACGGATTGGTGATAATAAAGGCGCACCTTACGCCTCAGATAATTTCTGGCAAATGGGAGATACTGGTCCTTGTGGTCCTTGTACCGAGATCTTTTACGATCATGGTGAACACATCTGGGGAGGACCACCGGGTTCTGCTGAAGAAGATGGCGATCGTTATATTGAGATCTGGAATGTCGTATTTATGCAATATAATCGTCTAGCAGATGGGACGATGGAACCATTGCCAAAACCATCTGTTGATACTGGAATGGGGTTAGAACGTATTAGTGCGGTATTACAACACGTCAATTCCAACTATGAAATCGATATTTTCAAAACTCTGATCGCTAAAACAGCAGAAATTACAGGTGAAAAAGATCTAAATAATAAATCATTGCGTGTAATCGCTGATCATATCCGCTCTTGTGCATATTTAATTGCCGATGGTGTGATTCCTTCCAATGAAGGGCGAGGTTATGTACTACGCCGTATCATTCGCCGTGCTGTACGACACGGTAATCTACTAGGTGCAAAAGAAACCTTCTTCTATAAATTAGTACCAACATTAATTGATGTTATGGCAAGTGCAGGAGAGGAGCTAAAAGCGAAACAACCTCAAATTGAAAAACTATTACGTTTAGAAGAAGAACAATTTGCTCGAACCTTAGAACGAGGTCTAGCCCTACTAGATAATACCCTTAATGAAATACAAGGTAATGTATTATCTGGCGAAATTGCATTTAAACTTTACGATACCTATGGTTTTCCATTAGATCTCACCGCTGATGTTTGCCGTGAACGCAATATCATCATTGATGAAGCGGGTTTTGATCGAGAAATGGAAGCACAACGTTTACGGGCACAATCAGCTAACCAATTTGGAATGGATTATAGCAATGTAATTCGTGTTGAAGGTTCAACCCGCTTTGAAGGCTATGAACAAGAACAAGCCGTAGCCACTGTTAGCGCTATTATTTATGAAAACAAAGAAGTTGACAGTATTTCCGCAGGGCAAAGTGCAATCATCATTTTAGAGAATACCCCATTTTATGCTGAATCTGGTGGCCAAATTGGAGATAGTGGTGTATTAAAAACCCCAAATTGCCTATTTAAAGTACTGGATACACAAAAATATGGGCAAGTATTTGGTCATATTGGTGAATTAGAACAAGGCAACTTAAAAGTTGGCGATCAAGTCAATGCAATTGTTGATTCGGCACGCCGTCATAATACATCATTAAACCACTCGGCAACCCACCTCTTACACGCTGCTCTACGCCAAATTTTAGGGGAACATGTTACCCAGAAAGGATCTCTGGTTTCTGATAAATTATTACGTTTTGACTTCTCTCAACCTGAGGCAATCAATAAAAGCCAATTAATTGAGATTGAACGCCTAGTCAACGCACAAATCCGTGCTAACTACCCAATTCAAACTGAAATTATGGAATTAGAAGCCGCTAAAGCAAAAGGAGCGATGGCATTATTTGGCGAAAAATATAGCGACAAGGTTCGAGTGTTATCAATGGGAGATTTCTCCATTGAGCTTTGTGGTGGTATTCATGCCAAACGGACTGGTGATATTGGTTTCTTTAAAATTGTTACTGAAAGTGCTGTTGCTGCGGGTATTCGCCGTATTGAAGCCGTAACAGGTGAACACGCCTTTAACCGAGTTATAGCTCAACAACAACTCTTAGAACAAAGTGCGGAACAATTAAAATCAGATGCGAATTCTCTTCCAGAGAAAATTCGACAATTACAAGAACGCAGTAAAAAACTGGAAAAATCATTACAGCAATTAAAAGAAAAAGCGATTTTACAAACAGGTGCTGATTTAGTGAAGCAAGCTGAACAGATCAAGGGAGTAAATGTTATCTTACAGCGTTTAGATGAAATTGATCCAAAATCGTTACGCACAATGGTTGATGATCTGAAAAACCAATTAGGCAGTGGTATCGTGATCTTCGCTTCAGTACAAGAAGACAAAGTTAGCCTGATTGTAGGTATCACTAAAGATTTAACCCAGAAAGTCAATGCGGGGGAATTAGTCAATTACTTAGCTCAACAAGTTGGAGGTAAAGGGGGTGGTCGTCCAGATATGGCAATGGCTGGCGGCTCTCAACCTGAAAATCTTGATACAGCCCTAACTCAAGCTAAAACTTGGTTACTAGAAAAATTATAAAAGCAATCATAACGCTCATTTAGAATGGGCGTTATTTTTGTTCAATTTGTTTTACCTCAAACAGAAAGGAAGAGGGTTATGCTAATCTTAACTCGAAAAATAGGTGAAAAACTACGTATCAGTGATGATATCGCTATCACCATCTTAAATATTCGGGGGAATCAAGTAAAAATTGGCGTTGAAGCCCCTGAAAATATACCTGTTCATCGTGAAGAAATTTATAATCTAATCCAACAGACTACTGATAATCAGCAGGACAATAACCAGAATCGTTAATTTAAGGGTGATGTATGGACACAATAACTTGTTTTAAAGCGTATGATATTCGTGGGCGTCTAGGTGATGAACTCAATCCAGATATAGCCTATCGCATTGGACGTGCTTTTGGGCAATACTTACAACCTAAAACTATTGTCATTGGTGGTGATGTCCGCCTTAGCAGTAAAGAACTCAAAACTGCAGTAACAAATGGACTTTTAGATTCTGGTGTTGATGTCATTGATCTTGGGTTAACGGGGACAGAAGAAGTCTATTTTGCAACCTCTTTTTTACAAACAGACGGCGGAATTGAAGTAACTGCTAGCCATAATCCGATGGATTACAATGGATTAAAATTAGTGCGTCAAGGTTCTCGCCCAATCAGTAGTGAAACAGGGTTAAAACAAATTAAACAGCTAGCAGAAGAAAATAACTTTCCACCAGTCACACAGCGAGGAACATACCAACAACGTTCTGTTGTGGAAGAATATATTACCCATATCCTTTCATATATCGATCTGGCTAAACTTAAACCGCTAAAATTAGTTATTAATAGTGGCAACGGTGCGGCTGGTCCAATTATTGATAAAATTGAGACTCGCTTTAAACACCACCAAATTCCAGTGGAATTTATCAAAGTACATAATCAGCCTGATGGCACCTTCCCTCACGGTATTCCAAATCCAATCTTACCTGAAAATCGACAAGATACGATTGATGCCGTATTAAAACACCAAGCAGATATGGGGATCGCTTTTGATGGCGACTTTGATCGTTGTTTCTTATTCGACCAAAATGGAAAATTTATTGAAGGCTATTATATCGTTGGCTTACTAGCACAAGCCTTTCTCAATAAAACTCCAAAAGCAAAGATCATCTATGATCCTCGTTTAATTTGGAATACTGAACAAATTGTTGCTGACAACGGTGGTACAGCCATTATGTCAAAATCAGGACACTCTTTTATCAAAGAAAAAATGCGTGAAGTCGATGCTATCTATGGTGGTGAAATGAGTGCTCATCACTATTTCCGTGATTTTTTCTATTGTGATAGTGGTATGATCCCTTGGTTGTTGGTTACAGAATTACTTTGTACCACGGGAAAAACACTAGGTGAATTAGTTGATCAAAGCCAAGCACAATATCCTTCACCCGGTGAAATTAATAGCAAATTAAGCGATGCTAAAAGTGCTATTGAGAGAGTAAAAACCGCTTTTGCACCACAAGCCATTAAACTAGATCAGATTGATGGTATTAGTCTTGAGTTTGAAGATTGGCGCTTTAATTTACGTAGTTCAAATACAGAGCCTGTTGTACGCCTTAATCTCGAAACTCGAGGTAATCAACAACTTATGGCAGAAAAAACCGCCGAAATTTTAACAATCTTACGCCAAGAATAGGGTGCTTTCAGTTGGGGTTATATAACCCCACTTCATTTTTATTTATCCCTCAAAATATAAAAGGATTAATGATGAAAACAATTATTCCAGTCGCTGGTCTTGGTACTCGTATGTTACCAGCAACTAAAGCTATTCCAAAAGAAATGCTTACCGTCGTAGATAAACCTCTCATTCAATATGTCGTCAATGAATGTATTGCAGCTGGGGTTAAAGAAATTGTTTTAGTAACACACTCATCAAAAAATGCAATCGAAAACCACTTTGATACTTCTTTTGAATTAGAAACGATGCTAGAAAAACGTGTAAAACGTCAATTACTAGAAGAAGTACGTTCAATTTGCCCTAAAGATGTTACGATTATGCACGTTCGTCAAGGGAATGCAAAAGGATTAGGCCACGCCGTATTATGCGGGAAAGCGATTGTTGGAAATGAACCTTTTGCAGTCGTTCTTCCCGATGTGATGTTAGCTGATTTTAGTGCAGATCAAAAAACTGAAAATCTCGCTGCAATGATTAAACGTTTTCAGCAAACTCAAACAAGCCAAATTATGGTTGCACCAGTACAACAAGATGAAGTAAGTAATTATGGTATTGTCGATTGTAATGGCACAGATCTCACTCAACATGAGACAGCTATCATCAATAATATTATTGAAAAACCAGCCCCTGAAAAAGCACCTTCAAATTATGCCGTAGTTGGACGTTATGTTTTCTCACCCAAAATCTGGGATTTACTCGCTAAAACCCCTGTTGGTGTTGGTGATGAAATTCAACTCACTGATGCCATTGATATGCTGATTGCCCAAGAACAAGTTGAAGCTTTTGTAATGAAAGGAAAAACTTTTGATTGTGGTGATAAGATTGGTTATATCAAAGCTTTTATTGAATACGCTATTCACCATGAAAAATTGGCAGAAAGTGTTAAACAATATGTCAAAGAGTTAGCAAAAACATTATAAAATAGAAAACAATTTCCCTAACTAACCTTGTTTAAGCATATATAAAGATGAATAACTAAATTGAATTAAAAGCCTACAAACCGTATAGGAATAGTGCTTAGGATCAACTTAACTGCATTTTTTGCAAGACAAATAAGGGAAATAGTTTTAATATTATCAAGTTACAAACTTCAACTTTTTAAGACTAAACTTTAATAATAGAGGAAAATACAATGGCTAAAATTGTAAAAATCATTGGTCGTGAAATCATTGATTCTCGTGGTAACCCAACCGTTGAAGCAGAAGTACACTTAGAAGGTGGTTTCGTTGGTTTAGCAGCGGCTCCATCTGGTGCATCAACTGGTTCCCGTGAAGCACTAGAACTGCGTGATGGCGATAAAACCCGTTTCTTAGGTAAAGGGGTTTTAAAAGCTGTTGAAGCAGTAAATGGCCCGATTGCTCAAGCATTAATTGGTAAAGATGCATCAAAGCAAGCTGAAATCGATCAAATTATGATTGATCTAGATGGTACCGAAAACAAATCTAACTTTGGTGCAAATGCAATTTTAGCAGTATCTCTTGCTAACGCAAAAGCGGCAGCTGCCTCTAAAGGTATGCCACTTTACGCTTGGATTGCAGAACTCAACGGAACAGCAGGTCAATTCTCAATGCCATTACCAATGATGAACATTATTAATGGTGGAGAACACGCAGATAATAACGTAGATATTCAAGAATTTATGATCCAACCGGTTGGTGCAAAAAACTTACGTGAAGCCTTACGTATCGGTGCGGAAGTATTCCATAACTTAGCCAAAGTATTAAAAGCAAAAGGCTTAAACACTGCAGTTGGTGATGAAGGTGGTTTTGCTCCTAACTTAAAATCAAATGCAGAAGCGCTTGCTTGCATCAAAGAAGCAGTTGAAAAAGCAGGTTATCAACTAGGTAAAGATGTAACTTTAGCGATGGACTGTGCATCATCTGAATTCTATAACAAAGAAACAGGTATGTATGAAATGAAAGGTGAAGGTAAATCATTCACTTCTCAAGAATTTACCCACTACTTAGAAGAACTTTGCAAAGAATATCCAATCGTTTCTATTGAAGATGGTCAAGATGAATCAGACTGGGAAGGTTTTGCATATCAAACTAAAGTATTAGGTGATAAAGTCCAATTAGTTGGTGATGATCTCTTCGTAACTAACACTAAAATCTTAAAAGAAGGTATCGAAAAAGGGATCGCAAACTCTATCCTAATTAAATTTAATCAAATCGGTACACTAACTGAAACTCTAGCAGCAATTAAAATGGCAAAAGATGCAGGTTATACTGCAGTAATCTCACACCGTTCGGGTGAAACAGAAGATGCCACTATTGCAGATTTAGCAGTGGGTACAGCGGCAGGTCAAATTAAAACAGGTTCAATGAGTCGTTCTGACCGTATCGCAAAATACAACCAATTAATCCGTATTGAAGAAGCATTAGGTAGTGAAAAAGCACCTTTCTTAGGCTTAAAAGCTGTGAAAGGTCAAGCTTAGAAATATAATTTGTCATCCAGACTACTAAGTAAAAACGGTTTGAAATATCAAACCGTTTTTTTATTTTAAAGAGTAAAATCTTCCGATTATAGTATTCTGATTAAATTGATGGGATTAAATGATCCATATATTGTTTCACTAATTGTACACGCCGCCGAAATAATTCTTCTCGAATAGCGTGTTGCTGAAAACCTGCCGCAATAATATCTTGCACTTTTACGGTCTGAGCGATATCAAATAACTTAGAAAGATACTCAACATTCGGATAATCTTTTACTTCGCTCTCTGATCGACTTTGAAACTCAGCCATCGCCACTAAACTCAGTTGAAATAAACGTTGTGGTTTCCGCCATAAATCAAGTTGATCGAATAACTCTACCACCGTTTGTGCTTTTAACTCAAATGCACACTGAAAATAGCGGTAAAATTCGGCTGCTAATAAAGCAAACTGTTGATAAGCTTTTGCGACTTTCAACTGCTGACATAACTGTTTAATCGCCTTAATACCTAGCATTTCATCTGTATAATGATGAGAAAAATTATTCTTTTCTCCTATTCCCTTGCCAAAATGATGGCACAATGCGGCAAAACAGATCATAGAACGTTGTTGTGGATCTAATCCACTGGTTAATTTAGCGGCTTGTTCTAACACCAATAAACTATGCGTCCCAATATTTTTCTCTAATGGCTGTTGTGGATTAGTTTTTTCAAATAAAGCAAATAATGGTGGAAAAAGTACTGACAATGCTCCAATCTGATTGAGTACCTGAAAATAAATTTGAGGATTTTCACCTTTTAATGCTTTTTCAGTTTCTAACCAAACCCGTTCAGGTGTTAAATAAGTTAACTCCCCTGATTGCACCATTTTCTGCATTAATTCAAGGGTTTCTTCAGCAATATGAAAACCTAAAGTTGCAAAACGAGCAGCAAAGCGAGCAACCCGTAACACCCGCAATGGATCTTCAGCAAAAGCAGGTGAAATATGACGAAGCAACCGTTGTTCTAAATCTCGCCGACCGAGATAAGGATCTTGTAATTGCCCTTGCGGATCAAGTGCCATTGCATTTATCGTCAAATCTCGCCGAGCTAAATCTTGTTCTAAGGTAATTTCAGGAGAAAAATCACAATAAAAGCCTCCATAGCCATGACCATTTTTGCGCTCCATTCTTGCCAAAGCATATTCTTCCCCTGAAACAGGGTGAAGAAAAACAGGAAAATCCCTCCCAACCTGTTTAAAACCTTGTTGCTTTAATTCATTTGGCGTTGAACCAACTACCACCCAATCTCGATCTTTAATCTCAAGTCCAAGTAACTGATCCCGAACTGCACCACCTACAAGGTAACATTTTAAAGAAGGCATTATCATTACCACTGATCACGGCGACGGCGACGTGGAATAATCACAGGTAAAATTAAACCTAACAGTAAACCACCACCTAATACCGCACCACCATAAACAAACCATCGAATTACCAATTCTTGTTTTTCTGAATCCACAATCGCCTCTAAATCTCGATTCTGATTTTTTAAAGTATCTAATTGGCGTTTAAGTAATGCATTTTGCTCTAATAATTCACCACTTTGCTGTTCAGCTTGCGTCATACGGCGTTGAATTTCCGCCACCCGTTGCTGCCAATCTGAATCTAAACGGTTTAACTTTAATGTTAATTCTTGGATCTGTTGTTGGGCTGCAAGATATTGATTTTTACTGCTAGGTGTTGAACTTAAATCACTTAATAAAATCCAACCTTCACGCTTTCTACTATCTTGAATCAATGCATATTTCTCTTTTTGTGAAAGTACTGTTACAGGCTCACCCGCTTTAATCAGCCCTGATATACGATACTGATCTCCCGGTCCTTTACGCAAGAAAGTACTTAAATTCTCACTGATATAGCGTGTCTCATCAGCGTGAACGACAGAAACTGGTATTAAACTCAACAAGAAAACTAAACAAACACTAAAATAAGATTTCAACATAGCTATTCCAAAATTATGATAATAAAAAATGCGGATAGTTGTTAATTATAAACTATCCGCACTTTAGAAATATACTATTAATCTAGACGATTATGCACCAAAGAAACAGCGTAAGATATAATAAAAGATAATCGCAAATACTGCTCCAGCTGGTAAAGTAACCACCCAAGATGAAATAATATTCCGAATAACGGTTAAATTTAATGCGGCAATACCACGAGCAAATCCAACCCCTAACACAGCACCAACTAAAGTCTGAGTTGTTGAGATTGGTAAGCCTGTTCCTGATGCAATCACCACTGTTGTTGCTGCCGCAAATTGTGCTGAAAAACCACGGCTAGGGGTCAAATCAGTAATCCCTGTTCCAATCGTTCCCATCACTTTATAACCCATAATAGCTAAACCAAGGACGATACCTAAAGCACCTAAAGGTAAAATCCACCACGCTAACATCGTTTTACTCGTGATCACACCACCATGCTCAACAATAGATACAACTGCGGATAAAGGACCAATTGCATTTGCAACGTCATTTGACCCATGAGCAAATGCCATCGCACAAGCGGTAATTAACATTAAAACGTTAAATACTTTTTCAACACTACCGAAAGAATGGGTATCAGAACTTTGCTGAAATCTATCACTACGCAAATATCCCCAGCAAAGAATTGCAGCAGCCAAACTTATGCCAAGAGAAATTAATAATGTTTCAGTACCCGTTAAATTCAATCCGACGTGTTTTAGGCCTTTTTTGATTGTAACAATACTAATAATAAATAGGGTTAACCCCATATAAAAAGGTGCATATTTTTTAGCATTCAATGAAGGTGTTTCAGTGTCAAAAATCAGTTTTTGTGTGCTGATAAAAATACTATAAGCAATAAAACCTGCAATAACAGGTGTAATAAACCAGCTTCCAACAATACTACCAACACTGCCCCAATCAACAGCATAGACACCGACAGTTACACAAGCAAAGCCAATTAATGCGCCAATAATAGAGTGTGTTGTTGAAACTGGCCACCCCATTTTTGAAGCTATTAGTAACCATATCCCCGCTGAAAGTAAAGATGACATCATACCTAATACTAATGTATCTGGTTGACTACTAAATAATGAAGGATCAACAACACTATTTTTTATAGTTTCAGTAACTTCCCCTCCTACTAGGTAAGCACCAGCAAATTCAAAGATAATCGCAATAATAATCGCTTGTTTAGTGGTAATAGCTCCTGAACCAACAGAGGTTCCCATCGCATTGGAGACATCATTCGCTCCAATTCCAAAAGCCATTAATAAACCAAAAAAAGCGGTTACCAGCACTAGGATAGTGCCGTATTGACTAATAATATCCATTGTAAATTCCTATTAAAATTTAAATTAATACGGATTATGAACGAGCCAACATTAACTCAATGCGTGAACCTACACGTTGAGCCTGATCGGCTAAAACGCCAACCCATTCAATAATTTTATAAAGGAAGATAATATCGATAGGATTATAAGATGATTCTAAAAGTAATAAAGCACGACGTAATTTGATCTGCATTTGATCGGTATCGTCCTCAATTTTATCCAATTCGTTAATCATTGTATTAACAAAATTAACTTCTCGCCCCTTAAAGCCTGTTTCAAGTAATTGATCCATTTCATCAATCACTTTACGTGCTTGATCAGAAGCATCTAAACTACGACGAACATAGAGAAGAAAGTCTTGTTGCATACTTTCAGGCACTTTTAAACGGCGACCAATTACCCGTCCTGCAATATCCTTAGCATAATTAGCTAATTTATCTAATTGTGTAACTAACTCCAATAAGTCAGTACGCTCAACAGGCATAAATAGCCCACGAGGTAATTTCAAACGAATCTCTCTTTTTAAAAGATCGGCTTGTTTTTCAATCTCAGAAATACTATTTCGCAACTGTTCGGCTTTTTCCCAATCGTCAGAATAACTCGCTTCAAAAAACGGAATTAATAACTCACAAGCCTCATTGACTTTATTTGAGTGTTTTTGTAACGGTTTTAATGGAGATTGAGCAAATAACCCAAAAATGTTGTTCATTGCCATAGTAATTTTCCTCTTATTTACGGTTATTAAAAGGCAGGCAAATATTACCCTATGTAACAACAAAGTTCACGACTAAATACACAAAATTTACTATTTTTTTGATACAGTATAGGTATTCCAAACCGCTTTTGGAGGTTTA
This sequence comes from Mergibacter septicus, assembly GCF_003265225.1. NCBI lineage: Bacteria > Pseudomonadati > Pseudomonadota > Gammaproteobacteria > Pasteurellales > Pasteurellaceae > Mergibacter > Mergibacter septicus. The sequence goes on from NZ_CP022013.1 coordinate 1,338,785, forward strand.
AGATGAAAAATGAGATAGAAATTAAGCTTTTAGTGAATCAAACATTCGCTAACTTCTTTAATCAAAAAATCAATAATTACCAAATTTTACAATGCCATCAGCATCAATTAGACAATTGCTATTATGACACGCACGATCATCTTTTTTCTCAACTTCGTAGTGGATTACGTGTTAGAAAAGAAAATCAACAATTTATAATGACCTTAAAAACTGCGGGCAGTACAACTGGTGGGTTACATATTCGTCCTGAATATAATGTTCATTTAGCAACAGCAGAACCAGATCTGGCTTTGCTACAACAATTTGCAGAGTTACAACTACCACGCCCACTTTCTGTCTTACAAACTGAGTTACAACCTATTTTTCGTACTGATTTTACCCGACATAGCTGGCTATTAGAATTGGAAAATGGCAGTAAAATTGAAGTGGCTCTTGATCAAGGGATAATTAGTGCTAAACAACAACAGATTGAAATTAAGGAAATTGAATTTGAATTACAACAAGGTTGTATCAACGATTTACTCACTTTTATCCAACATTTACCGTTGATTGATGGAATTAGACTAAGTGCAATTAGTAAAGCAGAACGTGGCTATTTGCTAGCAGGAATTGGAGAAAAAAGAACATTCAATTTTACCACTCAATGGCAACATCTCTGCAAACATATCCCACGGGATTTCACTTTTATTACCTCCCTGTTTGAATATGAACAGCAATTAAGTGAATACACGGCTAATTTAGTCCCTGTTGATTTTATTAACAAACCGCAAGAAACCCAACAGCTGCTGAACGCTTTTTATCAGCTTTATCAGTTAGATTTACAACAATTATCTCTCCTAGATAGTATTGCTACTCAAAACAATTTTGAAACGATTAATCAGTTATTTGAATCTAATCAACGTCTATATAGCAACCTACAACAATTAATCAAGTATTATCAACTTGAGCAAAACAATGTGCTTGTAATCCAACGCTTACAAGCTATTTTCCATCAAGCTCGGTATGTTATTCGTAATATCAATTGGCTTAAATTATTACACCAATCATAAAAGAAGGGATACCCAAAATTATGGCTAAAAATAAAGTAAGTTACGTCTGTTCTTCTTGTGGTTATGATACCGCTCGTTGGCTTGGACAATGCCCTGCCTGTAAAGAATGGAATACTATTACTGAATTTAAACCTGCCACCATTTCTAAAACAAGTGCAAGCCTACAACGCTCTACTGGGGGCGGTTATGCAGGGAGTACAACAGGAAAAGGGGCAAGAAAACTCAATGATGTGATCATTGAAGAAGCGAAAAGAGTCAGTACAGGGCAAGCAGAGTTTGATCGTGTGCTAGGCGGAGGAATTACACTCGGCTCAGTTGTACTTGCCTCTGGTGATCCGGGAGCTGGAAAAACAACACTGCTTACTCAAATTGCCGCCTATATGAGTTACTTAATGCCAACAATGTATGTAACAGCGGAAGAAAGTCTATCACAATGGAAAAAACGTGCTTTAGAACGTCTCAATCTTAACTTTAATGATGACAATTTCTGGCTTGATGATACTGATTGTGTTGAAGATATTCTCACCAGTGTAAAAGAAAAAGGGATCAAACTCCTTATAGCCGACTCAATTCAAGCCTTTGAATCTAGCGAAGTCGAAGGATCAGCGGGAGGAATCACTCAAGTTAAGGCATGTGCTAAAATTCTCAATCGACTATGTAAAACCTATGGCGTAACATTAATTTTAGTGGGACAGGTTAATAAAAACTCTCAAATGGCAGGCCCTCAGGTACTCAAACATATTATCGACACGGCGGTACATATTGATGTTACTGAAGGGAGTGTACGTCTCTTACGCTCAGACAAAAACCGCTTTGGAGATACAGATCAAGTGGGTGTCTTTCAAATGACAGGAAAGCGTGGCATGGTATCTGTTACTAACCCAAGCCGTCTTTTTCTTTCTGGTAGTGATGAAAAATTTAGCGGTTCTGCAGTCTGTGTTATTAAAGATGGCGCAAGAAACCTATTAGTTGAAATTCAAGCCTTGGTTACTGAAGTAGAGGGTGAAAAAGCGATGCGAAACTGTATTGGCATCGCTTACAATCGCCTTAATCTGATCACTCAAGTGCTGAAAAAACACGGAGGTATTCGTACCTTCTATGATATTAATGTTGGCTTAGTTGGTGGACTAAAACTTAACGAGACTGAAACCTCAACCGATCTTGCCGTTGCCGCCGCACTGATTAGCTCAATCAATGATACCCCAGTCCCTGATGATAGTGTCTTTATCGGTGAAATCGCTTTAACGGGGGAAATTCGCCAAGTGCAAGGGGGCATTTCAAGAGTGAAAGAAGCTTTAAATCACGGAAAAAAAATCATTTACCTACCGAAAGCTAACTACTGCAAAGAAATGGTGGAGGCTTGTACCGAAGGGCAACGCCTCATTCCAGTAAAAAACATACGAGAATTAATCGAATCTTTAAGTTAAAAAACTTGATTCACAATTACAAGGTGCTTCGGCACCTTTTTATTCGACTAACTATCCTCTATCGTTACCACAACAATTTCTCTACAAAGACCATTCAACTGAAAATAAAAACTCAAGAGCATTTTTCGGTCTAGCTTAAAAATAAAGCTCAAATAATCAACATTTTTTCTATCTAAAATTATGGATACCTGTTACAGAAACAATGATTTTTCACTTATTTAATGCTAATTTATTTCCATCTCTTTTTAATTACATTGTCATTAAAGCTAAAATCTATGAAAAGATTAAAAACTATTATTTTGAAATTTGGTACCAGTGTACTAACGCAAGGTACAGCAAGTTTGAATCGTCCTCATATCTTAGATCTTGTTCGCCAGTGTGCAATATTACATCAACAAGGATATCGCTTAGTCATTGTCAGCTCAGGTGCCGTTGCAGCAGGAAGAGATTATTTAAATAATCCTCCATTACCACCCACCATTGCTTCAAAACAATTACTTGCTGCAGTAGGGCAAAGCCAATTAATTCAAACTTGGGAACAACTTTTTGATATTTATGGGATTAAAATTGGGCAAGTACTTTTAAGTCGAGCCGATGTTGAAGATCGGGAACGTTTCTTAAATGCTCGAGATACTTTATATGCACTTTTAGAAAATAAAATTATTCCTATCATCAATGAAAATGATGCGGTTGCCACTGCCGAAATTAAGGTTGGTGATAACGATAATTTATCTGCATTAGTGGCAATCTTAGTTCATGCAGATCAACTTTATTTACTCACTGATCAACAAGGACTTTTCGATAGTGATCCACGTACTAATCCACAAGCTCAACTGATTGAAACCATTCCTAAAATTAACCACCAACTACGTAAAATAGCTGGTGGTAGTATTTCAGGATTAGGAACAGGGGGAATGAATACCAAAGTAACCGCAGCAGATATCGCTACACGGTCAGGTGTTGAAACAATTATCGCCTCAGGTAGTCGCCAAAATGTCATTATTGAATTAGCTGAAGGAAAGGCGATAGGAACAAAATTTTTAATTCCAACAGATCTGCTAGGACAACGTAAACATTGGCTTTTTGCTGCACCTATTGCAGGCGTACTCCATCTAGATCAAGGTGCAGAACAAGCAATAACAATACAACATAAATCATTATTACCTGCTGGTATTATGCAAATAGAAGGCACTTTTTCACGTGGAGAGGTTGTTTTACTACGCAATCAACAAGGCAAAGATCTGGCTCGGGGTATGGTACGCTATGGTAGTGAAGCTCTCAATTTAATTAAAGGGAAGCAATCACAGCAAATTGAACCTATTTTAGGCTATGAATATGGTGCAGTTGCAATCCATTGTGATGACTTAGTTTGCTTACAATAACAAAGGAAACCAATATGATTAATTTAATTGAAATAGGTAAAAAAGCAAAACAAGCCGCTTTTCAACTTGCTCAAATCTCATCTAAAATTAAAAACCAAGCTTTACTCGAAATAGCACAACAACTTGAATTACAACAAGAAAAAATTTTACAGGCTAATACACAAGATTTAGCCGAAGCAAAACAAAATGGCATTAGTGAAGCATTATTAGATCGTTTACAACTCACTCCAACTCGCCTGCTTACCATTGCAAATGATGTTCGTAACGTTGTATCCCTCGCCGATCCTGTTGGTAGAATTATTGATGGCGGAACTTTAGATAGTGGTCTAAAAATTGAACGTATTCGTGTACCCGTTGGGGTTATTGCAACAATTTATGAAGCTCGCCCAAATGTAACTATTGATGTTGCCAGCCTCTGTTTAAAAACTGGCAATGCGGTCATCTTACGTGGTGGTAAAGAAACATACCGCACGAATGCGGCTTTGGTCGAGGTTATTCAACACGCTTTAACAATCACTGGACTACCACAATACGCTGTACAAGCTATCACTCAACCTGATCGTGAATTAGTGATGCAATTACTAAAGCTCGATCAATATGTAGATATGGTTATTCCACGAGGTGGTGCGGGATTACATCAACTTTGCAAAACACATTCCACTATTCCAGTGATCGTAGGAGGCATAGGTGTCTGCCATCTTTTTGTTGAACAAAGTGCAGATCAAGAAAAAGCTCTAGCTGTCATAGAAAATGCCAAAACCCAACGTTGTAGCACTTGTAATACTTTAGAAACTTTACTGGTAGAAGCCGATATTGCCCAACAATTTTTACCAAAATTAGCTCACCACCTAGCAGGACGAGTAACTTTTCACGCTAGAGGTAAAGCCTTACAACTATTACAACAAACAAATGCCAAAGTCATAGAATTACAAGAGGAAAACCTCTATCAAGAATGGTTATCTTTAGATTTGAATGTCGTGATTGTCGAAAACTTAGATGAGGCAATCACTCATATTCGCCAATATGGCAGTCAACATTCAGACGGTATTTTAACCCAAAACCCACAACTGGCAACAGCATTTGTGCAACAAGTTGATGCAGCAGCAATCTATATTAATGCAAGCACTCGCTTTACTGATGGTGCTGAATTCGGGTTAGGTGCAGAAGTCGCAGTTAGTACACAAAAACTACATGCTCGAGGTCCAATGGGACTTGATGCCTTAACAACGTATAAATGGGTGTGTAGTGGTGATTATCTTTGCCGAAAATAACTTATCTTTCGATTATTTTCGACATTAAGCCTCTTTTCTATTCTATAACAATAAATAAAAATCCCTTTCCAAATGATGAGGAAAGGGAAATTATTCTTATCAGAAAAACTTAACTTTTCGCTTTTGCAGCAGCTTTAACGATAGTGGCAAAAGCCCCTGCTTTTAATGAAGCACCACCAACTAATGCGCCATCAATATCTGGTTGAGTAAATAATTCTGCTGCATTGCTATCATTAACCGAACCACCATATTGTAAAATTACTTGTGCTGCCACTTTTGCATCTTTTTTCGCAATATGATTACGGATAAAAGCGTGCACTGCTTGTGCTTGTGCTGGTGTTGCTGATTTTCCTGTACCAATCGCCCAAATTGGTTCGTAAGCGATAACCGCACCATTAAATGCTTCTGCACCTAAGGTTTCTAATACAGCGTCAATTTGTTTTGCACACACTTCTTCGGTTTTTCCCGCTTCGTTTTCTGCTTCACTTTCACCAATACATAACACTGGTACTAAGCCTTGTTCTTTTAGCACAGCAAATTTTTCAGCAATAAATTTATCACTCTCTTGATGATAAGCTCGACGTTCAGAATGCCCAATAATGACATACTTCACACCAAATTCTTTCAACATTGTTGCAGAGATATTGCCAGTAAAAGCACCATTTTGTTGCAAATCAACATTTTGTGTTCCTAATGCAATCTTGCTATTGGCTAATGCAGTTTCTGCCTCAGCTAAATACATCACAGGTGGAGCAATTGCAATATCACAACCTTCTACTGTGGCTAATTCTTGTTCTAACCCTGCAATCAATTCACGTGTAAATGCTTTGCTACCATTTAATTTCCAGTTACCCATCACTAAAGGACGACGTGCCATTTTATTTCTCCATAGTTAAGTTAAATATAGTGCGGTTACTATAACAAACTTTTGCCTTAAGCATTAGAGCTATATCAAAAATTTGCAGATTTTCTCAACATAATGCGTAATATAAATTTAAATTAGAATGTTGTTTCTTGTTGGGAATTGTTTACTTAGGTGCTATGATCGACAACCAGATTTCAAATGATTAATAAATTTATAGATTAAATAAATGAGAATTCCCCGTATTTATCACCCTGAAAAGCTAGATGGACAACAATCTTGTTACTTGAGTGAAGACGCCACCAATCATATTGCTCGTGTTTTACGAATGAATGTTGGTGATCAACTTGAACTATTCGATGGCAGTAATTATATCTATCCTGCCGAGATTATTGAAATAAGTAAAAAGAATGTAAAGGTTGAAATCAAAGATTGTCTTTTCTCAGATAAAGAATCACCACTTCCAATTCATTTAGGGCAAGTGATTTCTCGTGGCGAGCGAATGGAATTTACCATTCAAAAATCGGTTGAATTAGGTGTTAAAGTAATTACTCCGTTATGGTCGGAACGTTGCGGAGTAAAACTAGACGAACAACGAATGGAGAAAAAAATACGCCAATGGCAAAAAATTGCTATTTCAGCCTGTGAACAATGTGGACGAAATATTGTCCCTACTATTCGTCCATTAATGAAATTACAGGCTTGGGGAGAAGAAAATGATGGTGCATTGAAACTTAATTTGCATCCACGTGCAAAATTCGGCATTCGTCATTTACCCTCGATACCTTCAGCAGGGGTACGTCTTTTAATTGGTGCTGAAGGGGGATTATCTGTTACAGAGATCACACAAATGCAACAACAAGGCTTTATAGATATTCTCTTAGGATCTCGAGTCCTCCGTACTGAAACTGCATCTTTAACTGCAATTACAGCCTTACAAGTTTGTTATGGTGATTTAGGTTAAATAGAAAAAGTAGAAGAATATGGAAAAATTAATAACATCAGAAAATTTAGAACAGAATGTAGAGAAAAAAGTAAAAACACGTAGAAATCGGACAAAAAAAGTAAATACGGCAATGAAAAACAGTCATTCAGCTGAATTACAACAGTTACAAAACCATTTTTTAGTGGCTACCCCTAGGATCAATGATGAAATATTTCAAAATACAGTAATCTATGTTTGTCAGCATAATAATGAAGGCAGTATGGGGATTGTGATTAACCAGCCCACTAGCATTAGTGTTGCTGAAATTATTGCTCAAAGTAATTTTATGATGGCAAAAGAACGGAGTTATCCAGCATCGTGGGTTTTAGCAGGTGGACCAGTGAATACTGAACGTGGTTTTATTTTACATACCCCAACTAAACAGCAGTTTATGAATAGTCGCAAAGTTAGTGAACGCCTCTGTTTGACAACCTCAATTGATATTATTGATATTCTTGGAACTGAACAAGAACCTGAAAAATATCTGGTTGCATTGGGCTGTGCTGGTTGGAGCGAAGGTCAACTTGAAAAAGAAATCCGTCAAAATGTATGGCAGGTATTGCCTGCTGATGAAAAGATTTTATTTGATACTGATTATTTACAACGTTGGGATGAAGTCTATAAACAACTTGGCGTTAATATTCATAGTCTAGCCTCTTATGTAGGAAATGCTTAATGTTAAATTTAACCGTTCTCGCTTTTGATTTTGGATTAAAAAGTATTGGTTGTGCAGTTGGACAAAGTATTACTTGTACCGCTCAAGCCTTACCCGCTTTCAAAGCCCAAGATGGTATTCCAAATTGGCAAGTCGTTGAAAAATGTTTGAATGAATGGCAACCAGACAAATTAGTAGTAGGGTTACCATTAAATATGGATGGGACAGAACAGGAATTAACTCATCTTGCTCGTAAATTTGCTAATCGTTTACACAGTCGTTTTGGATATCAAGTAGAACTCCAAGATGAACGTTTAACCACAACAGAAGCAAAAGCAGAAATTTTTGCTCGTGGTGGGTTTAAAGCATTAGAAAAAGGAAAAATTGATTCAATTTCCGCTTGTTTAATACTAGAAAGTTGGTTTGAAAATCAGTGCTAAAAGAGTGAAGAAAAGCCAAAGTGAGTAAATTTACCTAACTCAATTAGGTTAGAAAAATTCACTAAAGTATGCTATTTTGATACCTGTTTTGAGTTAGAAAAGAGGGAATATTTTTCCCAGTAAGAGAAAAAGATAAAGTTTAATATGGAAAAAGTCATTATTGAGCAAGAACGATTTTTCCGCACTATTTCCCGGATATCACACGAAATTATTGAAAAACATCAAAATTTGAATCAACTAGTGATAGTCGGAATAAAAAGACGTGGTGCGGAGCTTGCCGAATTAATTCAACATAAAATCAATGAATTAACTCAAATCCAACTACCAATTATGGCGTTGGATATTACTTTTTATCGAGATGATCTCTCTTATGCTGAAGTAAATGCATCACCTATTTATCAAGGCGTATCTAATCCTGTTGATATTCAAAATAAGATCGTCATTTTAGTTGATGATGTCCTGTTCACTGGTAGGACTATTCGATCAGCATTAGATGCCTTGGTTGATTTTGGACGTGCTGCCAAAACAGAATTGGTGGTATTAGTTGATCGAGGGCATCGTGAATTACCAATCCGAGCAGATTATGTAGGCAAAAACTTACCTACTTCTCGTCAAGAGCAAGTTCAAGTTTGTACGCAAAAATACGATGGTTGCTATCAGGTTGTTTTAATCACAAAGTAATTGCCTCGTACCAAAGTCTGCTTTACACTCTCAACGTCAAATTATAATTAATGGGAAACTAGTATGAAATCAACCTATTTAAAATCAATTTGTGCCATCGCTTTAACCACTTTTTTAACCTTTAGTAAGCCCACTCTGGCAGCAGTAGAAAAAGTAGTTGCAACAGTAAACGGTATTCCCGTTTTAAATAGTCAAGTTAGTCAAGCCTTAGGGAATAAGGCAAATACACCTGCGAATCGTCAAAACGCATTACAAGAAGTAATTGATCAAATCTTGATTGAACAAGCTATTCAACAATCAGGTATTAAAATCGATCCACAACAAGTGCAATTAGCCATTGAAAATATTGCTATTCAAAATGGTTTAAGTTACAGCCAATTTTTACAAGCTCTCGCACATCAAGGAATGAATATCGATCAATTACGTCAAGAAATCTCGCAACAAATTTTAATGGCAGAAATTAGAAATTACAGCATTAGTCAAAATATTTCTGTTACACCAGAACAAGTTGATGAGTTAGCTAATAAATTATATCAAAAAGCCAAAATGCAAAAAGGCTTTAAACCAGCTTTAGTTCCTGAATATTTAGCCCGTCATATCTTATTACCTACCAATCCGTTATTAAATGATACACAAGCTAAAGCAAAATTAAGTCAAATTCGAGCGGATATTTTAAAAGGTAAAATAAGTTTTGCAGAAGCAGCCAGAATTAATTCAAAAGACTATTTATCTGGTGCAGATGGTGGTAGTTTAGGCTGGGGATTTGCAGATCGGTATGTCCCAGAATTTCAGAAAGCTCTTAGCCAGACAAAAAAAGGGACTATTTCTCAACCTTTTAAAACTCAATTTGGTTGGCATATTGTAGAAGTGGACGATATTCGCCATATCGATCGTAGCCAAGATGCGTATCGTCAAAAAGCTTACGAAGACTTAATCAATAAACAAGCTGAAGTTGCATCACAAGATTGGTTAAAAGCATTACGTCAGCAAGCTGAAATAAAAATTCTAAACTAATACTTAATCATTAACCTTACAAAACGGCTTTACTCGATTAATTTGAGTTTATCGCCGTTTTCTAATCTAATAAAACAATATGACATCAAAAACACATTTAGGACATACCGCTCGAAAACGCTTTGGGCAAAACTTCTTACACGATCAACAAGTTATTAACAATATCGTCGCTGCAATTAATCCTCAAAAAGAGGACTACTTAGTTGAAATTGGTCCGGGATTAGGGGCATTAACTGAACCTGTTGCTGAGCAAGTTGATCATCTAACTGTCGTTGAGCTAGATCGAGATTTAGCTAAACGTTTACGCCATCACCCATTTTTACATCAAAAATTAACCGTCATTGAACAAGATGCAATGCGCTTTAATTTTGCTACATTATCTGCAGAAGTTGGAAAAAAATTACGTGTATTCGGCAATTTACCCTACAATATTTCTACCCCATTAATGTTTCATCTCTTTGATTTCCATCATCAAATCCAAGATATGCATTTTATGTTACAAAAAGAGGTGGTAAAACGTTTATGTGCTGGCACAAATAGTAAAGCGTATGGACGTTTAACAATAATGGCTCAATATTTTTGCCAAGTTATGCCAGTACTAGACGTACCACCACACGCTTTTAAACCTGCACCAAAGGTGGACTCAGCAGTGGTAAGGCTTGTTCCTCATACCACCTTACCATACCCTGTAAAAGAGCTTTACTGGCTAAACAGAGTATGTACTCAAGCATTTAATCAACGACGTAAGACACTTCGCAACGCATTATCTACCCTCTTTACTTCCGAACAATTAAGCGAGCTAAAGATCGATCTAAATGCGAGAGCTGAAAACTTAACTATTGCAGATTATGCACGCCTAGCCAATTGGTTAAGCGATAATCCACCACCAACAGAAAGTGAGTAAAAATCAAACTTTCTTAAAGAATTGATAAAATATAGCTTTCATAAAAGGAAATTAACGACTTATGGCAACTTATTTTGTTGGCGATTTACAAGGCTGTTTTGATGAATTTCAACGCTTATTGGAGCAAGTCAAATTTAATCCACAACAGGATAAGCTCTATTTAGTCGGGGATCTAGTTGCCCGTGGAGAAAAATCGCTGGAATGTTTACGTTGGGTGAAAGCACAAGGTTCAGCAGTACAAACCGTACTAGGTAACCACGATCTGCATTTACTTTCAACCGCTTATGGGATTAAAAAAATTAAACCTATTGATAAAGTTGAAGCCATTTTTTCAGCTCAAGATAGCGAAGAATTAATTGCTTGGCTACAACAACAACCACTATTAATCCACGATCAACAACATAATTTTATCGTTGTACACGCTGGAATTAGTCCGGATTGGGATCTGAATACAGCAATTCATTGTGCAAAAGAAGTTGAACAAGTGTTACAAAAAGGTAATTATTACCAGCTTTTAAGTCAAATGTACGCCGATCAACCAACAAAATGGCATAATGATTTGCAAGGGATTGAACGCCTCAGATACAGCATCAATGTTTTAACTCGTATGCGTTTTTGTTATCAAGATGGTAGCTTAGATTTCGCCTGTAAAGCACCTATTAATCAAGCACCACCCGAATTAAAAGCATGGTTTGAATTACCTAATCCGTTATATCAAACAACATCAATAATCTTCGGACACTGGGCAAGTCTTGTCGATCAGCCTACCCCTTCAAATATTTATGCCCTAGACACGGGCTGTGTCTGGGGAAATAGACTGACACTATTACGTTGGGAAGATAAAAAATTATTTGTACAGCCTAGCCTTAAGGCTTAACGTTAAAATGCACCATAAAAACTCAATCTAAAATTAGGCTTTATGGTGCATTAATTAAATGATTAAATGAATACTATTTTGAAGCGAAAATTAATATAGTTTTCTTGAGGTTTCAAATAATTCTTGGTCAAATTCACGTTTCATATTTTGAATTGCATCAATAATATCGTGATGAACTAATTTTTCATTCCGTACACCAACACAACGTCCTTTTTCACCTTTAAGCAGTAATTCTACTGCATATACTCCCATACGAGAGGCAAGAATACGGTCGTAAGCACAAGGGGCTCCACCACGTTGAATATGCCCTAAAACCGTTGCACGTGTTTCGTGTTTCACTTCCGCTTCAATATCTTTTGCTAATTGATTAACATCACAAATATGTTCTGTGATGGCAATAATTGCATGGCGTTTTCCTTTTTCAATACCAAATTTAACCTTTCTAATTAAAGCCTCTTTATTAAAGTCAATTTCAGGTACAACAATAAATTCACACCCACCAGCAACTGCTGCGGAAAGCGTTAAATCACCACAATAACGTCCCATAATTTCAACAATTGAAATCCGTTGATGTGAGCTAGAAGTATCACGCAGACGGTCTATCGCTTCAACAACAGTTTCCAACGCTGTGTAATAACCGATGGTATAATCAGTACCAGCAACATCATTATCAATAGTGCCGGGTAAACCAATACAAGGGAAACCGTGTTCTTCAGTGAGTAATTTTGCCCCCATGTAAGATCCATCACCACCAATCACCACCAATGCATCAATCTCTAATGCTCTTAAATTCTCCACCGCTTTTGCACGTACAGTAGGATCTTTAAATTCTGGAAAACGAGCGGAGCCTAAAAAAGTACCACCACGATTAACAACATCAGAAACGCTATAACGTTCTAATTTTTTAATCTTATTATGGTATAACCCATAATATCCATCATATATTCCATACACTTCTAAACCTTCTGATAACGCAGCTCGGACAACGCCTCGAATAGCTGCATTCATACCCGGTGCATCGCCCCCACTAGTTAAAACTGCAATTTTTTTAATCATTTGCTGTTCCTCTATAATATAAATATTTCAAACCAAAAAATTAAACTGGGCTAAGATTACACTATTCATCTATTTCGCTCTAGCGAAATCTCTCACTGAACTCAAATAAACCGTTAAAGATTGATCTAAGCCATTTTACTTGCCTGTTCGGCTTCCTGTAATACAATTGATATCGGCTCTTGATGAATCATAATATCGGCTTGGGGAAATACTTGATGTAGTGCTTCTTCAATTTGTTCAGTAATTTCATGTGCTTTCCATAGTGAAAGATTATCATCTAATTCTAAATGTAATTGAATGAATCTTACAGCACCTGAACGGCGTGTTTTAACATCATGAATACCAATAATATCAGGATGATTCAATACTATCGTTTTAATCTGTTCAATTTCGTGAGGTGGTAAGGCAACATCAAGCAGACTTTGTACTGCTTCATAAACCATTTTGCTTGCTTGCCATAAATATAAAACCGCAAGAATTAACGCACAAATAGCATCTGCGAGAGTAAAACCGTAGCTATTTAATAGCAAAGCAACAAGAATAGCAATATTCATTAAGAGATCTGTTTGGTAATGTAAACAATCTGCCTTTATCGCTTGGCTATCTGTTTTTTTTATGGTGTATCGTTGGAATAGCACCAATCCAGCGGTTAAAATGACAGAAATAAGTGTTACGCTTATTCCCCAAATACTATTTTGAATCTGTTCCCCTGAATTTAGGCTATGTATGCCTTGTAAAAATAAAAATACTACTGAGCCAATAATAAACATTCCTTGCGCTAATAATGCGAGGGATTCGGCTTTACCATGTCCAAAAGAGTGGTTATCGTCCGCTGGCATTAAGGCAAAACGTAAAATTAGCATACCTGTGAGTGAAGCAATAAAATCTAATAATGAATCTGTAATTGCTGCTAAAATACTCACTGATCCTGTTTTCCACCAAGCTACTGCTTTAATTATCACCAAAAAGAAAGCTGTGAAAATAGCTAAAAATGCCGCCCGTTTTACTTGACTAGAATATTTATCTAGCATAGCACCTCCACGGTATTGAGATTTTACTCAATGCAAGTAGTTTAGGCTTTGCAACCTGCTGTATAAATTGCTGGAAAAGTTGTTGTTCAGTTTTTCCCTTCAATGCAGACAACGGAAAAATCTGACTATATTGAATTTGAAGAAAACCACAACTTTCTTTATTTTCACCTCTAAATACATCAACTTGATAATTCAGGCTTTGTGGAATAGGAGGATAAAGAACAAATCCTAATAATTGCTGATGTTGCACCATTAATGCAAAATACTGTAATTGATTTTGTGTGAAAGTACGTTGGCGTAGCGCTTTCCGTTGAACAAAATAAGGATCTGTTTTAGCAAAATCTTGTTGTAGATCTTGAAAAATTTCAATATAACGATCTTTAGCTTGTAACGATGGCGATAATGGTCGATAAACCGCTCGAATAACCTTACCTAAATTATCAAGCCTTATTTGTTGGTAAGTTGCCTGTTCAAACTCAATGCTTGTTGGTAATTGGGCTATTTCTAACGGCGGATGTATTGAACACGCCGTTAAAATGGTAACAAATAAGAGGCATAAATATTTTTTTATGCCGTTACACATCGGCTAAATCTCGTTTAAAGACTAATTCAGTTGCAGTTGAAGAAGTAGGATCAAACCAATATCCACCAAGATCAAACCCTTTAATCCCTTCTACTTGATCAATCTGATTTTGAATAAGATAACGACACATCAAACCACGTGCTTTCTTCGCATAAAAACTAATCACTTTATAAGTGCCATTTTTATTATCCAAAAAGATAGGTTTAATCACTTTCGCATTTAATCTTTTTACATTTACTGCTTTAAAATATTCATCAGAGGCTGTATTAATTAAAATACTATCTCCTTGTTGTTCTAATGCTTGTTGTAAATTATCCGCAATCAAATTTCCCCAAAATGTATAGAGATCTTTTCCTCTCGGATTAGCTAATTTTGTTCCCATTTCTAACCGATATGGTTGCATTAAATCCAATGGTCGCAGAACACCATACAAGCCAGATAACATACGCAAATGCTGTTGAGCATATAACACTTGATTCTCAGATAAGCTTTCTGCCTCTAATCCCGTATAAACATCCCCTTTAAACGCAAATAAAGCCGCTTTTGCATTCTGCTCGTTATGTTCTAGTTGCCATTCTGCAAAACGAGCCATATTTAATCCTGCTAACTTATCACTAATAGCCATTAATGATCCTATTTGTGCTGGAGTTAATTGACGGCAAACATCAATTAATTGTTCACTTTCACTAGTCAACTGAGGTTGAGTAAAAGAAAATTTGGGTGCAGGATTTTTATAATCTAACGTTTTTGCTGGGGAAATGACTGCTAACATTTGATACTCCTAATCAAACTGAAAATGAAGATAATGGGGAAAGTTGCCAGTTTATTAAACTTTTACCCACTTGTTGTAGGTAGTTATTCGCTTTTGAAAAATGTTTACACCCAAAAAAACCACGATGTGCAGAGAGTGGTGAAGGATGAGGTGCGGTTAAAACACAATGCTTTTGTCGATCTATAAAGTGTCCTTTTTTCTGTGCATGACTGCCCCATAATAAAAAAACTAAATGCTGTTGTTTTTGGTTTAATTGTTCAATAACTCGATCGGTAAAAGTCTCCCAACCAAAATTAGCATGAGAATGAGCTCGTCCATGTTCAACGGTTAATACCGTATTTAATAACAACACTCCTTGCTTTGCCCATTCAATGAGATAACCGTGATCAGGAATTTGAAAATCCTCAATATCATTCTCTAGCTCTTTATAAATATTAACCAATGAAGGAGGTGGTGCAATGCCGGGTTTTACCGAAAAAGATAAACCGTGTGCTTGGTTTGGACCATGATAAGGATCTTGTCCCAAAATCACCACTTTCACCTGATCAAACTCTGTTAATTTAAACGCATTAAAAATTTCATTTTGTGGTGGATAGACTGTTTTACCACTCTCTTTTGCTTGCTTAACTTGAGTTAAAATCTGTTGAAAATAGGGTTGTGTTTTTTCTGTCCCTATGACATCTTTCCAAAGTTGCATACCATATCCTTACTTACCACAGCGAATTCCAGAACGGCATTATAAAAAAATCTAACCTAAATTTATAGGATAGCATCTATTCTAAATCAGTATTTTTATCTTGATCTATCCCAAATTTTGGCTTGGCATTTTTCTAAGCATTTCATAAAAGTTGACATAGATCAACAAAGCATAGCATTACTTCATCTTTCGTTCTTTTCCTCAACAATCATTGTTTAAAATTTATTTTAAAAGATAAAATATTTTGATAAACTCAAAATCAGATGATTAATTTCCACACAGCTAATTAAGGAGCATTTATGATTAAAGGGATTCAAATTACTCAAGCTGCGAATGATAACCTGTTAAATTCTTTTTGGTTATTAGACAGCGAAAAAGGAGAAGCACGTTGTTTATGTGCCAAAGGTGATTATAGTGAAGACCAAATTGTCGCAATTAATGAATTAGGTCAAATTGAATACCGTGAATTACCAATTGATGTTGCACCAACAATCAAAGTTGAAGGTGGGCAGCACTTAAACGTCAATGTATTACGTCGTGAAACTTTAGAAGATGCCGTCAAAAATCCAGAAAAATACCCACAATTAACTATTCGTGTTTCAGGTTATGCGGTACGTTTTAATTCTTTAACGCCAGAACAACAACGTGACGTGATTACACGTACTTTCACTGAAAGCCTATAATCTTATAAAAGAAATAAAAAACCGTACTATTTCATACGGTTTTAATTTAAAAAAATAAAGCCCATAAAATTTTATGGGCTTTAATATTTTATCTCGCAGAACTATTTTTTCGGACCAGCACTAACAAGTGCTTTACCTGCTTCCGTTCCAGTATATTTTTCAAAATTTTTGATAAAACGATCGGCTAAATCATTTGCACGATCTTGCCATTCCTGTTTTTCCGCATAAGTATCACGTGGATCTAAAATCATAGGATCGACATTCGGCAATGCTGTTGGAATTTTAAAATTAAAAACAGGAACCGTTTTAGTTGGTGCTTTATCTATTGAACCATCAAGAATCGCATCAATAATGCCCCGAGTATCTTTAATTGAAATCCGTTTACCACTGCCATTCCAGCCTGTATTGACTAAATATGCTTGTGCACCATTCGCTTCCATTTTTTTCACCAATTCCTCTGCATATTTAGTTGGGTGTAAACTTAAGAAAGCTGCACCAAAACAAGATGAAAATGTTGGTGTAGGTTCAGTAACGCCACGTTCAGTTCCAGCTAATTTTGCAGTAAATCCTGAAAGGAAATAATACTTAGTTTGTTCAGGTGTTAAAATCGAAACGGGTGGTAATACGCCAAACGCATCAGCAGATAAAAAAATCACTTTATTCGCATGACCTGCCTTAGAAACAGGCTTAACAATATTTTCAATATGATAGATAGGATAAGATACACGAGTGTTTTCAGTCACACTTTTATCTGAAAAATCAATTTTTCCTTCTGCATCAACAGTAACATTTTCTAATAAAGCATCACGTTTAATTGCATTATAAATATCTGGTTCATTCTCTTTCGATAGGTTAATGACTTTGGCGTAACACCCTCCTTCAAAGTTAAAGATACCATCATCATCCCAACCATGCTCATCATCGCCAATTAATAAACGTTTTGGATCGGTCGAAAGCGTTGTTTTACCTGTTCCTGATAAACCAAAGAAAATTGCGGTTTCTTTACCATCCTTACTGGTATTTGCCGAACAGTGCATTGAGGCTATTCCTCTTAATGGTAAAAGGTAATTCATATAAGAGAACATACCTTTTTTCATCTCACCACCATACCAAGTATTTAAAATCACTTGTACTTTTTCTGTTAAGTTAAAAACAACCGCAGTTTCTGAATTTAAGCCTAATTCTTGATAGCGAGTAACTTTAGCTTTAGAAGCATTCATAATAACAAAATCAGGTTCACCAAAATTAGCTAACTCTTCTGACGTTGGTCGAATAAACATATTTGTTACAAAATGTGCCTGCCATGCAACTTCCATCACAAAACGTAACTTAAGACGAGATCCTTCATTTGCACCACAAAAAGCATCGACCACAAAAAGTGGTTTACCACTTAATTCATCGGTTGCAATTTTTTTAATTTCTCGCCAAGCTTCTGGTGTAATTGGTTTATTATCATTTTTGTATTCTTCGGTACTCCACCAGATAGTCTCTTTTGTTATATCATCTTTCACAAAAAATTTATCTTTCGGCGAACGACCAGTATATACACCTGTCATGACATTCACTGCCCCTAATTCAGTTACTTGCCCTTTTTCAAAGCCCTCTAAACCAGCTTTAGTTTCCTCTGCAAATAATCGGTCATAACTTGGGTTATGAATAATTTCAGTAACATTGTGAATACCTAAAGACGCAAGATAAGATTTTAAATCTGACATAACATTCCCTCGTAATGATTGATATCAATAAAGAATAAGAAACCATTGTATGCTTTTTTCTACCTAAAAAATGTTATACCGATCAAATTTTTGAATTTTGCTCAAATAAAAAAGAGCGTTTTCACGCTCTTTCAATCTATAAGAAATAATATTTAACTAAATAATCCTGCAAGAATAGCGATAAATATCCCCATACCCGCATAATTATTATTCAAAAAAGCTTGAAAACAGCCTTCTCGACTACGATTTTTTGTCAATTTACTTTGATACCAAAAACAAATGGTTGATAGTGCTAACAAAATAAAATAACTTGAGGCTAAATTAAGTACTTTCCCTAGCACAGCTAAAATAATTACTGCAATTAATTGCAAGAATGCAATCATTTTTCTGTCATAACGTCCAAACAAAATTGCACTCGATTTCACACCTATGCGTAAATCATCATCACGATCTACCATCGCATACTGTGTATCATAAGCCACTGTCCAAGCTAAATTAGCCAGAAATAATAACCAACATTCTGGTGGTAAACTCTGACTTACTGCAGCATACGCCATCGGAATTGCCCAGCCAAAAGCAGCCCCTAAAAACATTTGTGGTAAATGAGTATAACGTTTCATAAAAGGATAAATAAACGCCAAAATAGCTGCAACGACTGATAAGCCTATCGTGTAAATATTCAGTTGTAATACTAAAAGAAAAGCAAGAAAGATTAAAAATAGAAACAAATATTTAGTTTCTTGTTCACTAACTTCATCTGTAGCCAAAGGACGTTGTGAAGTACGTTTAACCTTTCCATCAATCTTTCGATCTGCATAATCATTAATCACACAACCTGCCGATCGCATCACAACCACACCTAAAACAAATATGAGTAAAGTACGCCAATCTGGCATTCCTTTAGCAGCAAGAAATAATGCCCATAATGTTGGCCATAATAATAATAATATTCCGATAGGTTTATCTAAACGCATTAAACGAATATAGACCGATATTTTATCGGTATAATAAAACATATTCTCATCCTTGATTATGACAAACGATCCAAAGGACAAATTTGAACTTGTAACTTACTTCCGTGCATTTTTTCTTGAATAGCTTGCGGTAATGCTTGATCGGTAAATAAATAGCTTAAATCGAACACTGATCCTAAACGTACCATTGCATTACGACTAAACTTGGAATGATCTGCCACTAATAAACTAGTACGAGAACTTTCAATAATCGCTCGTTTAACTTGCACTTCATGATAATCATAATCCAACAAAGAACCATCGCCATCAATTGCACTAATTCCAAGCACACCAAAATCCAAACGAAATTGAGAGATAAAATTCACCGTTGCTTCACCAATAATGCCACCATCACTACGCAAACCACCACCAGCAATAATAATTTTAAAATCTTTCTTGGCCATTAAAATATGAGCCGCATTCAAATTATTGGTAACAATACGTAAATTTTGATGTTGAAGTAAAGCATACGCAACCGCTTCTGGCGTTGTACCAATATCAATAAATAGCGATGAGCCATTAGGAATAGTCGCTGCAACCGCTTGAGCAATTGCTTTTTTTTCAGCGGAAAAAAATGTTTTTCGATCAAGATAATCACTATTTTCTGAAGATGAAGGAGAAGCAGCACCACCATGATGACGTCTAATCGCATTATTTTCAGCTAATTCATTTAAATCTCGCCGAATAGTTTGTGGACTAACATGTAATTCTTCAACCAATTCCTCAGTGCTGACATATCCTTTTAATTTAACCAATTCAATAATTTTGTTATGACGAATAACTTGCTTCATACTCAATACCTAATATTTTCTTTCTATTCATACTCATTAAAAAAGATATTTCATTATTTCTATTAATAACATTTGATATTTATTAAGCAACTGGATTACTTGCCCTCTTTTGATGAATATTTAACCTTAAACTTTATTATTTTTTCTCAATATATCTGCCCAAGCCCAAATACAACCGATAAATAAACCAGAAATATGTGCTGTGTTACCAAAATATACGCCAAAATAAGGAGAGATAAAGCCACTTACAATCCCTATGAACAAAAACCAACCAAATCCAGCTGGTAATGGAAATTGTTTTGGTTGAAAACGACTTTGTACTAAAACATAACCTAGCACAGCATAGACAACACCTGATAGTCCGAAGAAATTCACCCCAGTATCTAAATATTGTGCGAAACCACTTAAAATAGCTGTACTCAAAAAAAGGAATACGAGCTTCACTGAACCGCATCGACGTTCAATAATTCCTGCAAAAATTTGCCACCAAGTGAGATTAAATAAAAAATGCCAAATAGATAAATGGACGAAAGCATGGGAAAAATAGCGCCACGGCTGGTATAACCCTTCTTCAGAAAAAGGAGATGATGGAAAATGCAACGTCATAAAAATAGTTGAGGCAAAAGGCATTAATGTCAATAAATAAATGATGCTACAAAGGATCGTTATCAAACTTGTAAATTTCGTTGCCACTAATGCTTGTTGGAGTTGGTTAAGTTGATGAGGAATTATTTTTAGCCAAGGTTGCCATAAAATTGATAACCTTTGTGTTTTTCCTTGTTCCCAACTCGCTTCCTCATAACGAAGATCAAAAGGATTTTGTTGAAAATGCTTCGCTTCTTGTTCGATCGTTTGAATAAGGTATTGTGAATCAGAATTAGTAATAGCTTGAGTATCTAAATATACATGAATACCTTGTTCGTCTTCCTTCAATAACAAAACTTGCTGATAATGAAGTTGAATATAATCTTTAAAATGTTGGGCTATATGTTCACTCATTGACGTAAAAAGGTACTGCATTTTCTCTCCATCTGCTATTGGATTCATCATAAATCAGCTATACTTATTGCTAAAATTCGTGATTAAATTGTTATTCAAGGGTTAAAAATGAAATCAAGAAAAAAGAATAATTTTCCCTCAGGATTTTCTGCTTTTGCTTGGGCTATTGCGATCTTCTGTTTACCCGCTTTACTCTGGCCTTTAGCTTTATTACTCTCACCAAACTTAAGTAATAATCCTAGCTTAAATTCAAATCAACTTATGTTTATGAATATCTTTCTCTGGAGTTATCCTTTCTTTCTGTTTTTATTAGCCCGCTTATTGTACGTTTTATCCCATCACTTTGCCAAACTAGCTCGCTTTTTACTGGGTTTTGCCTATTTAACATTCTATGCGATTTTATATTACGTGTTCCATACAGGGTTTAACTATTAAAAATCCAAGGCTAGTTATTGCTTAACTAGCCTTATGCTTAATTAATAACCATTGCGATAAATTACTTCTGCTAAAGTAACGGATAAACGAGCCAACGCAAAATGTTGTTCATCACACACTAACCAGAAACGATAGCCATTTTCTGTTTCTTCAAAACGGCTGATATGTAACTGTGGTAATTGCTCTGAAGACGCTTCTTCGCCATTTAAAACTGGTGTGATAGTTTTGTCTGAATGGAACTGAATAAGATCATTATTCTGCCATGATGCCACTATCTGTTCTCTATCAGGTAAATAATCACTACTTAGTGAAACCATCTGACTTAAACCATAAAAAACGGGGGTATTAACACTATGTAAACAAAATTCACCATTAAATGTAGGCAGAACTTTATGTAACATAGCAACAAGAGATTGTTTTTCATCAGCAGGAAAAAGATCAAACGCTAAACGCTGTTTTCCATCTTCTAGCGGAATACCATTTAGCAATCGAGCAGTTTGTCCTGCCAACTCATTTACTTGATTACTATAAGCGGCTGATAATAATGACGTTACGAATAAACGCTCGATGCTCGCTTCTGTTAAAATTGGTTGTAAACTCACAGCTAAAGCCGAAATTTGAGGACTCGGCAACGCAACAACATTATGTTGGCGTAAATTGGTTAAAGCAGTTTCATTGATGCTAGGAATAACAGTAGGTACCCCCGCTAAGCTGGCACTCACGCCTGACAAATCAATGACCACACAACCAGCATCGGCTAATTTAGCTAATAACTCAACCTGTTTACTTTTACCAGCGAAAAAAAGTAAATCAAATTCCTTATACTGAACTTGTTCTGATTCTAATTGTTCGACACTTTTTCCATTAAAACGAATTGATTGTTCTTCCTTGAAAGGTTTTGCTTCAACTATAGTAATATGGCTTTGTGACAATTCACTTTTTTCTAAACTCTCACAAATTTTTTCTGCCAATTCAAACTCTGCCAAAACCGCAATACGTAACTCTACACTCATTTTTTTCTCCAAATTAATTCAATTAGCATTATTTTACGGGATTTTATGTCGAATGTCCTGTTTACACCACTTAAACTAAAAAAAGTAATAATAATACTAAACAAAATAAAATATGATATGCTTATAAAAATAAAATAATTTTATGATATTTTGATAAATAAATTATCATTACTTAATAGTTAAGGTTAAGGCTAACGCAGTGAAAACGCTTTTTCAAAAAATCATTAACTCTCTCATTGAACGTAAACAATCTTCCTCTCTCATTGTACAAAATCCACAACCAATAAAATCAATCAAACTAAATAATTACAGCAAAATACAAAGTCACGATAAACCTTTTAAATAAATCCAGAATACTGTATAAAAATCCTATTTTAAGCAAAAATAAAGGAAAAAAGTGAATCAGATAAACTTGAAAAGTTTTTTTAAAAAGATGTATTAACATATTCCTAAACTTACAGTAGAAATATTTTATATCTACGTTTAATTAATCCTATTAAAGGGGGCTATTTTGACTCAAGATATTCGTCAGCTTGTCGCAGATAAAATGTCAAAATTTGGTATAAATATTCAACCTCATGATGATCTTTCTACCATAATATTGTTAACATTTTGTTGTTTAATCGCCTTTATTACTTATGTTGTAGTGCGTTGGGGACTATTAAAAATACTTAACCCGATGATTAAACATAGCAGTTCTAATTTAGGTGAAATTATCGTTCATCATAAAGTATTGGAAAAACTCTCACTTACTATCCCAGCAATAGTAGTGAATTTGTTGATTCCACTGGTACTCGACAAATATATTTTACTAAGTGATTTGATTGATCGTATTTTAGGTGTTTGGCTGGTTATCGTTCTAATCCGAAGTAGTTATGCTTTCTTAGATGCAACTAATGATTTTGCCGATCTAAAAAATCTAAGTAAAAATATGCCCATTAAGAGTTTCGTTCAGCTATTTAAACTGATTTTCTTTACCATTGGCTTTTTTATTATCATTTCAATCTTAGCAAATCGTTCACCAATTTATTTTCTCAGCGGTTTAGGTGTTGCTACTGGTCTCGTTTTATTAGTATTTAAAGATACTATTCTTGGCTTTGTTGCAGGGATTCAACTTGCAGCGAATCAAATGCTCCAAATTGGAGACTGGATTCAAGTAGATAAATACGGTGCTAATGGTAGTATTATTGAAATCTCTTTAACAACGATAAAAGTTCAAAATTGGGATAATACGGTCACTAATATTCCTGCTTATGCCTTAGTGCAAGACTCCTTCATTAATTGGCGACATATGGAAGAATCTGGTGGACGGAGAATTAAACGCTCAGTGTTAATTAATATTGACTCTATTTACTTTATCTCAGCACAAGATGAAGAAAAATTAGCCCAGATTCCATTAGTTGCAGACTTAATCAAGAAACGTAAAAAAGAGCTAGAAAAATTTCCTTCTGCTACACAAATGAATCGGTTAACAAATATCACATTATTTCGTGCTTACCTAGAAGAATTTCTGAAACAAAATATCAATATTCGTCAGGATATGACCTTTTTAGTCCGAGAATTAGATCCAACCCCTCAAGGGCTACCTATTCAAATCTATATTTTCACCAACGATACACGTTGGGTGTATTATGAAGGGATTCAATCTGATATTTTCGACCACATTTATGCTATCTTACCGCAATTCGGTCTAACTGCCTTCCAAGCACCTGCTTCAATAGACATTCGTAGCTTAAAAGCAAATTAAATAAAAAACCATTAAATCTTAAGGGTTTAATGGTTTTTAATAATTTGATTAAAAATGCTTATCTCATCAACTAACTTATGATCACTTTTGACTTTTATCCTTTTCTGTCAACTCTGGATCTTCTTTATAGATTGGCACACAACTACGGCAAGCTCCCTTATCTATCCCTAACTCTTTACAAAATTGATCATATTTTGCCAAAGCTCGTTTAAAAAAGCCGAGTTTAGAGGTCGTTTTATTTTCTACCTTAGCCATTTACTTACTCCTCCAAATTAGTTGTGAACCTTTGTTATAAAAACAAGCGCTATTCTTGATTTTTAATCACGGAAGTTAGTGAACTGAAATGGTTGTCCAAGTTCTGCTTCTTTAACTAAGCGAATAACGGCTTGTAAATCATCTCTTGATTTTCCTGTTATTCTTACTTGATCACCTTGAATTTGACTTTGCACCTTGATTTTCGACTCTTTAATCATTTTAGTGATCTTTTTTGCAATATCTGTTTCAATGCCCTGTTTTAATTTCACTTCCTTACTATAAATTTTACCACTATGTTCATAATTTTCAGGGATCTCTAGTGAACTAGATTCAATTCCTCTTTTCATCATTGCATTACGTAAAATATCAAGTAACTGTTCTAATTGAAAATCTGATTCAGTTGCAACTTTTACAGTTTCGTTCTTTTCATTTAATTCAATACTAGCTTGAACATTACGGAAATCCCAACGATTACTCAAGTCTCGTTTAGCATTATCTACTGCATTACTCACTTCATGCATACTAATTTCTGACACAATATCAAATGATGGCATAAGTTTTAATTCCTCTTTAAGTTAAAATTTAATGTTCAACTGCAGTTAAAATACATAATAATGCAGTGAGATCAGCAAAGTTTACCACAGTTTCGACCTGTTGCTGTACTTTCGGTTTCGCATGAAAGGCGATCCCTAAACTCGCTCGATGTAACATTGGTAAATCATTTGCACCATCACCTATTGCAATAGTTTGTGTTAGGGGAATATTGTAATCCTGTGCTAAAGATAGCAAAGTATCCGCTTTATATTGTGCATCTACAATCTGTCCTTTTAGCTCTCCAGTTAATACGCCATCAACAATATCTAGTTCGTTTGCCACTGTAAAATCCAACTGTAAACGTTGTTTTAGATCTTCCGTAAAATAGGTAAATCCCCCCGATGCAATTGCGATTCGCCAGCCTTTTTGTTGTAAGGTTTTTACCAAGCGAGTTAACCCCGAAGTTAATGGTAACTGTTGTCGTACCTGTTCAAGTAACTGTTCAGATTGCCCTTTTAAAGCTTGCACTCGTTGACGTAAACTTTGTTCAAAATCTAATTCTCCACGCATAGCTTGTTCTGTAATTGCTGAAACTTGCTCTCCAACGTTCGCTAATTTAGCTATTTCATCTATACATTCAATTTGAATTGCGGTGGAGTCCATATCCATAACTAATAATCCTTGGGAAAATAAAGTTGGATAAGTTTCTAACTTAGCAAAATCTATTCCCAATTGCGCTGCCCACTGTTGAATAATGGCTAATTGTTCACTTGCAATAAGGACACAACGATATTCAAAGACGTGCCAAGTAGATAATAATGCTATTTTTGTATCCAAAGATAATAATTCACTTAAATGTTCTGGTGTGAAAGTAGTTGAATATAAAATACATTTAGTTTGAGTTGGTAAAATATTGTTAGGCGAAAAATAATATGAATCAAAAGAGAGTTTATTTGCCATTATAGCCTCATTAATCTAGGATTATTTTAGTAAGTGACTAGATGATTGTTGAAAACAAAATTTCTGTTACAATTTAAACTTTTACTTAATAACATATTTTTAGAAATATTAAAAACTATCTGATTAAATAGATACAAACTCTAGAGGTATTTAGCTTGCAATTTAGGAAAGAAAGAAAATATAAATTCTGCTTATTATCTATAATTATTGGATTATGTGTGCTTATTTTAAGCATTATCCTTATCGGAGTCAGTCAATTTAAAGTAGGATCACAACAAGCCAGTATTGAACAAGTCGCAGATCTTTCACATACCTTAGTTCGGCAACAAGCCAATCTTTTTTCTGTATTACTACTCAATAAAGCAGATAATGAAAGTCTCACTGAAAATTTATCCCGTTTCACTCAAGAAAAATTTATTGTTGATGCAAGTCTTTACAATCAAAATGGTGAACTATTAGCCCACAGTCAGCATTACCTAACTCAACCTCACCAAGAACAACAAATAACCCAACAAGTGGTAGAGCCTATTTATTCATCATCTGGTTTAATTGGTTTTCTACGAGTTACGTTTAATGGACAATTTGGACAAGATGCAAATGAAATTTTAGATCGGCAATTTCATCGTTTATATGGACAAATCATTATTGTCTTTTTAACAGGTATATTATTCACTAGTAGTCTTCTTTATTGGAAAAGAAAACGTAGAAAAACAAATATAATCAATACATTAAATACAAGATCTACTTCACATTTAAAGCAAACCATGCCATATCATCGTCGTCGCCGTTTGTATAAATAAAGGAACATTTATGTCTATATCAGCACTCAATTACCTTATTGGATTACTTGCTCGGCGAGATTATAGTGAATATGAAATTCGTTATAAAATGCAAGCGAAAGGTTTCTCTGATGATGATATTGATCACGCTTTATTACACTGCCAACAACGTAATTGGCAAAGTGATCAACGATTTTGTGAAAATTACCTTTTAGCTCGTGCCCACAAAGGATATGGATTAAAACGAATAAAACAAGAATTAAAATTAAAGGGAATTACTAACCAAACTTTATCTCTAGTCTTAGAAGAACAAGAGATTAATTGGCAAGAATTAGCGATTGCTTGCTTAAAGAAGAAATTTCCTGACTATCACCACGTAAATGATCTGAAAATAAAACAAAAAATCTGGCGGTATATGTCTAATCATGGTTTTGAAACAGAAGATTTTATCCATTTAATTGGGAAATAACACCTCTACAATCCATTTAAAAAGCCCCTATTCTAGGGGCTTAATTTTATTTAATACTTAGCAGATGAATTAACGTGTGCTGGTACTTGTTGTTGTACGATTAGCTCGCTTACGTTCAACTTCTGTGAGTAATTTTTTACGAATTCGTACTGAAGTTGGTGTAACTTCAACTAACTCATCATCATCTATAAATTCTAAGGCTTGCTCTAAGGTATAACGCACTGGTGGAACTAATACAACAGCATCATCTTTTCCAGAAGCACGCATATTCGTCAATTTTTTCCCTTGTAAACAGTTTACAGTTAAATCATTAGAACGACTATGAATACCAATTATCTGTCCTTCATAAACTTCAGCACCATGCTCAATCATCAATTTACCACGTTCTTGTAAGCTAAATAAAGCATAAGCTAACGCTTTACCCGTTGCATTTGAAATTAATACACCATTTTTACGTTGTCCAATTTCACCCGGTTTTACATCATCATAATGACTAAAACTTGAATACAACAATCCAGTACCTGAAGTCATTGTCATAAATTCATTTCGGAAACCAATTAAACCACGACTAGGAATAATATATTCAAGGCGAGTTCTGCCTTTACCATCTGGTACCATATCTTTTACTTCACCTTTACGGATCCCTAGTGCTTCCATCACAGATCCTTGGTGCTGTTCTTCAATATCAATGGTAACTTGTTCAAAAGGTTCTTGTTTACGCCCATCAATTTCACGGAAAATAACTTTTGGACGAGAAACGGCTAATTCATACCCTTCTCGACGCATATTTTCAATTAATACCGATAAATGCAACTCACCTCGCCCTGATACACGAAACGCATCAGGATCTTCTGTTTCTTCCGCTCGTAAAGCAACATTATGTACTAATTCTTTATTTAAACGCTCTAAAATTTGGCGTGAGGTAACATATTTTCCTTCTTTACCACAGAATGGCGAAGTATTAACACAGAAGAACATAGTTACAGTTGGTTCATCTACTGTTAAGGCAGGTAAGGCTTCAACATGATTCACTTCACAAATCGTATCAGAAATATTTAGTTCACCTAATCCAGTGATAGCAATAATATCACCAGCATTAGCAACATCTTCTTCAAAACGTTGTAAGCCTAAATGCCCTAATACTTGCCCAACTTTTCCGTTACGAGTTTTTCCTTCACTATCAATAATAGTAACTTGTTGATTTGGTCTGACAGAACCACGCTTAATACGTCCAATGCCAATAACACCGACATAATTATTATAATCAAGCTGAGAAATTTGCATTTGGAAAGGTTTATCTAATTCCACTTGAGGCGGTTCAACGTGTTCGATAATAGCTTCAAATAATGGAGTCATATCATTAGCAAGTGCTTCATGATCTAGTCCTGCCACACCATTTAATGCTGAAGCATAAATGATTGGGAAATCTAATTGTTCGTCTGTTGCTCCTAAGTTAACAAAAAGATCAAAAACTTGATCTACTACCCAATCAGGTCTTGCACCCGGGCGATCCACTTTATTAATAACCACGATAGGCTTTAAACCATGAGCAAAAGCTTTTTGTGTTACAAAACGAGTTTGAGGCATTGGTCCATCAAAAGCATCTACCAGTAAAAGAACGCTATCTACCATTGATAATACACGTTCAACCTCACCACCAAAATCAGCGTGTCCCGGTGTATCGACAATATTGATTCGATAATCGTGCCAATTAATTGCTGTATTTTTCGCTAAAATTGTAATTCCACGTTCTTTTTCCAAATCATTAGAATCCATTACTCGTTCATCTGTATCACCATTACGAGCTGCTTCTAAAGTACCTGATTGTTGTAATAATTTATCCACCAAGGTTGTTTTACCATGGTCAACGTGAGCAATAATCGCAATATTACGAAGTTTGCTAATATCTAAGTCATTTTTCATATAGAATCTTTATTTAAAAATTATTTAATTGAGTATCTGACAACCAAACCGTATTATTCTGTTTTGGATCTCGATAAAGTGTGAAAGACCGTAAAGTATACAGATTTTTATGCTTTTCGGCTATCAAATAATTGCAAAATAGAAAAACCAATTTGTAATAAAAAAAATTAAATTTTATACGAAAAAATCATTTTATTTTTCAAAAAAATAAGCTATTGTTTAGTTGATTTTCAATCATTTCCTTTCATTTTTATAAATTAACTACTCTAAATTAAGAAGGATATTACTATGGCAAACACACAAGCAATTGAAAATGTTTTTAACCTAATTGAAGAATTCGATATTAAATTTGTTGACTTACGCTTCACTGATATAAAAGGTAAAGAACAACATGTTTCTATTCCCGTTAGTGCCGTTGATGAAGATTTCTTTGAAGATGGGAAAATGTTTGATGGTTCCTCTATTGCAGGTTGGAAAACAATCAATAAATCAGATATGGTTCTCATGCCTATCGCTGAATCTGCCTTAATCGATCCATTTTTTTCTATTCCAACCCTCTCAATCCGTTGTGATGTGTATGAGCCTACAACAATGCAAGGTTATGATCGTGATCCTCGTTCTATTGCAATAAGAGCGGAAGAATATTTAAAAGCCTCTGGTATTGCAGATACGGTTTTAGTTGGTCCTGAACCTGAATTTTTTATCTTTGATGATATTCGCTATAAAACAGGTATGAGTGGTTGCTCCTATCAAATTGATGATATTGAAGCAAGTTGGAATACCGATAAAAAATATGAAGGAGGGAATAAAGGTCATCGTCCTGCAACTAAAGGGGGATATTTCCCAGTTCCGCCCGTTGATTCTTCACAAGATTTACGCTCTGAAATGTGTTTAGTAATGGAAGAAATGGGGCTAGTGATTGAAGCGCATCACCATGAAGTTGCAACTGCAGGACAAAATGAAATAGCCTGCCGTTTTAATACCCTAACGTTAAAAGCAGATGAAACACAAATCTATAAATACGTTGTCCATAATGTTGCCTATGAACATGGTAAAACCGCTTGCTTTATGCCAAAGCCACTCTTCGGTGATAATGGTTCAGGTATGCATTGCCATCTGTCTCTAAGTAAAGATGGCGTAAACCTATTTTCTGGTGATAAATACGCTGGTTTATCTGAATTAGCTTTATTCTTTATCGGTGGTGTAATCAAACATGCTAAAGCATTAAATGCTTTCACTAATCCAACAACTAATTCATATAAACGTTTAGTTCCGGGCTATGAAGCTCCTGTGTTACTTGCTTATTCTGCAAGTAATCGTTCTGCTTCAATTCGTATTCCAACCGTTTCTAGCCCGAAAGCTCGCCGAATTGAAGTCCGTTTCCCAGATCCCGGTGCAAACCCATATTTAGCATTCTCTGCACTATTAATGGCTGGTTTAGATGGTATTATCAATAAAATCCATCCTGGTGATGCAATGGATAAAAACCTCTACAATCTACCACCTGAAGAACTTCAACAAGTTCCACATGTTGCTGGTTCGTTAGAAGAAGCTCTAAACGCCTTAGCCACAGATCACGATTTCTTAACCCGTGGTGGTGTATTCAGCCAAGACTTTATTGAGGCTTATATTGACTTAAAAGCAAAAGATGTTGAACGTCTGCGAATGCTACCTCATCCTGTTGAATTTGAAATGTACTACTCACTATAACACCAAGATAGGGCAAAAGTTTTTTGCCCTATCCTTTTATTTCCTTGAAATAAAACATAATTATTCTGTTAAAGCTATAACTCACCTGTTATACTCACAACCTTAACGATTAAAAGACTAAATACAGTAGTTTAATTGTTTTCTATATCTTACTTATTTGAATTATCTCGCCTTATTTAGGCTTTGGAGGACTCGAAAATTGAAATCTCTATTCACTAAATCTATCACTGCTTGTACTCTTGCATTTTTTACCCTACTTAGTACTCCTCTCTTAGCAGCTGAAAAACTCTATGTCTATAATTGGACTGAATACATTCCACCTTCACTATTAAAACAATTTACACAAGAAACAGGAATTGAAGTTATCTATTCAACCTTTGAAAGTAACGAAGAAATGTATTCAAAACTCAAATTAACTGGAAGTGGTAGTTACGATCTTATTTTTCCATCAAGTTACTATGTAGGTAAAATGGCAAAAGAAGGAATGTTAGCTAAATTAGATAAAAGTAAAATTCATAACCTTGCTAACATTAACTTAAGTGTTTTAAATAAAGATTTCGATCCAAATAATCAATATTCTCTACCTTATGTTTACGGTATGACTGGCATTGCTGTCAATGCTGCCGATATTGATCCTAAAAAAATAACCAGTTGGGCTGACTTATGGAATCCAGAGTATCGAGGTCGAGTCCTATTAACCGCTGATTCTCGAGAAGTATTTCATATCGCTTTATTATTACAAGGGAGCTCTCCAAATACTCAAAACCCACAAGAGATTAAAGAGGCTTATCAACGCTTAAAAAAATTAATGCCTAATGTGTTAGCCTTTAACTCAGACTCTCCAGAAGTTCCTTATTTACAGGGCGAAACTGAAATCGGTATGATCTGGAACGGTTCTGCATTCCGAGCTGAAAAAGAAAATCCAAATATCCGTTTTGTCTATCCGCAAGAAGGGGCTATTCTTTGGATGGATAATTATGCGATTCCCAAAGATGCTAAGCATAAAGATGCGGCTTATAAATTTATTGACTTTATGCTGCGTCCTGAAAGTGCCAAAGCAATGATTGAAAGTATGGGATTCTCAACCCCAAATGAAAAAGTAAAAACGCTATTATCACCTGAAGATGCAACAAATCCTGTCTTATTCCCACCTGAACAGGAAATTAACAAAGCTATCCTACAAGCCGATGTTGGGAATGCAATAGATACTTATGAGCGATATTGGGAAAAATTAAAAACAGATTAATTTTTACAATTTTACTAACTAACCCACTCTGCCACTTATTCAAACAAATAAGTGGCAGCATCCTCTAATACTAGCTAAGGAACACGAAAATGAGCATACGTAGTTATCACCTCTATCGTTATACCATTCCGATGGATTCACAAGTTATATTACGTAACCGTTTTTTAAAACAACGTGAAGGATTACTCGTCCAGATTAAATGTGATCAAGCGGAAGGATGGGGAGAAATTGCACCTTTACCTGAATTTAGTAGTGAAACTTTAGAACAAGCTCAACAGCAAACAATAGAATGGTTACAAAACTGGGATCTGGCACGCACCCAACAACAAAAATTACCTTTTGATGGCCTATCCCCTTCAGTCGCATTTGGATTAAGTTGTGCAATGGCAGAGTTAAAAGACCAACTAACCCCAAATGCAAATTACCAAGTCGCTCCTCTTTGCTATGGCGATCCTGATCAACTTTACACAAAATTAGAACAACTGAATGGTAAAAAAATTGCCAAAATTAAAGTTGGCTTATATGAAGCGAATCGTGACGGGCTTATTGCTGATATGCTATTAGAGGCAATCCCAGATCTATCTCTACGTTTAGATGCAAACCGTTCTTGGAGCTTAGAAAAAGCATTAATGTTTGCAAAATATGTAAAACCAGAACATCGCCATCGTATTCAATTTGTTGAAGAACCTTGCAAAACAATGACTCTTAGCCGACAATTTGCGACAGAAACAGGAATTGCTATTGCTTGGGACGAAAGTGTTAGAGAAAAAAATTTCCATCTCATTTCTGAACCTCAACTAAATGCAATAATTATCAAACCAACACTAATAGGTTCCTTAGAAAAATGTATTAGTCTAATTCAACAAGCAAAAACACTTGGAATTGAAGCGATTATTAGCTCAAGTCTTGAAAGTAGTTTTGGTTTGAGTCAACTTGCTCGCATTGCTCAGCAATATACTCCTGATACCATTCCGGGCTTAGATACCTTAGATCTGATGAAAGTACAAATAGTACGTCCTTGGTTAAATTCAACACTACCACTGGTCGGACTTGAAAGTGAATATATTGATAAAATTTTATAATTTAATGATTTAAAATATAATTAATCGTTTTACTTAACTAAACTTAGAATTAATCCTCACCAGATATTAAAATAGGATAAGTTATGGCGTTTCAAATCTTACTATTAAATGGTCCAAACTTAAATATGCTAGGAAAGCGAGAGCCAAACCATTATGGAAACCAAACTTTACAAAATATTGAGGAAAATCTCCATTGTTTAGCTAACAAGTTAGGCATTACTCTCTCTTGTTTTCAAAGCAATAGTGAAGAAAAGTTACTAGAAAAAATTCATCAATCATTTCAACAAATTGATTTTATTTTGATTAACCCAGCTGCCTTTACTCATACTAGTGTTGCCTTACGTGATGCCTTACTTGCTGTTGATATTCCTTTTGTTGAAATTCACCTTTCTAATGTACATCGCCGAGAACCATTTCGCCACCATTCCTACCTGAGTGATATTGCAGTCGGTGTTATCTGTGGTTTAGGGGAAAAAGGCTATCATTATGGATTAGAATTTGCGTACAATTATCTTACAAAAAGAAAGCAAAATTCATCAAAATAAGAGAAAATAGTCGCTAAATTAATAAAATTCAGGTAATCTCGCTTCCACGCAATTACCGAGAAAATTACTTTTATAGAAACAGGAATTAAATCTATGGATATTCGTAAAATTAAAAAATTAATCGAGCTAGTTGAAGAATCAGGCATTATGGAACTAGAAATCTCAGAAGGTGAGGAGTCTGTTCGCATTAACCGAGGAGCAACGACTGCACCTGTTGCTGCTCAATACACTATCCCTGCTCCAGCACCAGTTGCTGCACCTGCAACACCTTCCCCTGTCACCCCAGCAGCCACAGAAAAACCAGCAGAAATCAGTGGGCATATTGTACGTTCTCCAATGGTGGGGACTTTCTATCGTAGTCCGAGTCCAGAAGCCGATCCTTTTGTAGAAGTAGGAAGTAGTGTCAAAGTTGGCGATACACTTTGTATTGTTGAAGCGATGAAAATGATGAATCGTATTGAAGCAGATAAATCAGGTGTAATCAAAGCAATCTTAGTCAATAATGGTGATGCAGTTGAATTTGATGCTAAATTAATTGTCATTGAATAATCCTCAATTCAAATTAATAAAGTGCATTTACCACTAAATTTTAAATGCACTTTTAATCTTAAAATGGATACAGCTTATGTTAGAAAAAGTAGTAATCGCCAACCGTGGAGAAATAGCTCTCCGAATTTTACGGGCATGTAAAGAACTAGGCATCAAAACAGTTGCCGTCCATTCAACTGCAGATCGTGATCTGAAACATGTCCTACTTGCAGATGAAACTATTTGTATTGGTCCTGCACCTTCAGCCAAAAGTTACCTTAATATTCCAGCCATCATCGCTGCTGCAGAAGTAACAGGTGCTGATGCTATTCATCCTGGCTATGGTTTCTTATCTGAAAATGCTGATTTTGCAGAACAAGTAGAACGTTCAGGCTTTACTTTTATTGGCCCTACCGCTGAAGTTATCCGCTTGATGGGAGATAAAGTATCTGCCATTAAAGCAATGAAAAAAGCAGGTGTACCTTGTGTTCCGGGTTCAGATGGACCAGTTGGTTCAGATATTGCAAAAAATAAAGAAATTGCACAACGTATTGGCTACCCAATTATCATTAAAGCATCTGGTGGTGGTGGTGGACGTGGTATGCGTGTTGTTCGCCAAGCTGAAAATCTAGAAGAAGCTATTGCAATGACCAAAGCTGAAGCTAAAGCTGCCTTTAATAATGATATGGTATATATGGAAAAATATTTAGAAAATCCTCGCCATATTGAAATTCAAGTTTTAGCTGATACGCATGGCAATGCCATTTATCTTGCAGAACGAGATTGTTCAATGCAACGTCGTCACCAAAAAGTTGTTGAAGAAGCACCAGCACCCGGCATTACAGAAGAATTACGCCGTTATATCGGTGAACGTTGTGCCAACGCCTGTATTGAAATTGGCTATCGTGGTGCTGGTACATTTGAATTCTTATATGAAAATGGTGAATTTTACTTTATTGAAATGAACACCCGTATTCAAGTTGAACATCCTGTTACTGAAATGATCACTGGTGTTGATCTCGTTAAAGAACAACTACGCATTGCTGCTGGTTTACCATTATCTTTTAAACAAGAAGATATTCAAGTACGAGGACATGCGATTGAATGCCGTATTAATGCTGAAGATCCGAAAACGTTCTTCCCATCTCCGGGAACTATTGCTCATTTACACCCTGCTGGTGGGTTGGGTATTCGTTGGGATTCGCATATCTATGGTGGCTATACAGTACCACCTCACTATGACTCGATGATTGCTAAATTAATCAGCTATGGTGAAAACAGAGAAGTGGCAATTCGTCGTATGCAACAAGCACTATCAGAAACAATCATTGATGGAATTAAAACCAACATTCCATTGCACGATCAAATCTTAACCGATGAAAACTTCCAAGCAGGTGGAACAAATATCCATTACTTAGAGAAAAAATTAGGTTTGCACGATTAATTATTTGATCAAACAAAACCACGATAATAAATCGTGGTTTTGTTATTTAAGACTAATAATATGTCAGAATTATCTTTAGCCTCAAAACAACAGTTACGCCATTTAAAACGTCAAGTTCAACAACGATTGAATACTTGTTTAAAGATTGCTGAACAACATTTCCAACGGGATTTTTTATTACCACAGGTTAATTATCAAGTAAGAGGATTAAAAGCTGGGGTTGCTTATTTACAGCAATGGCAAATCCGATTAAATCCATTACTGCTATTAGAAAACCCAACTGACTTTATTCAACAAGTTGTCCCACATGAGTTGGCTCACTTAATCGTATATGCGTGTTATGGTAATGTCCGTCCACATGGAAAAGAATGGAAGTTTGTTATGGAACAACTCTTTCATCTAAAAAGTGATGTCTATCATCAATTTGATATTACAAATGTTCAAGGAAAGACATTTGCTTATTCTTGTCACTGCCAAACCCATTATCTTAGCCTAAGAAGGCATAACCGAGTTATACGTCAACAAGCGATTTACCGCTGTAAACAATGTAACAGTCAATTACAATATCAAGCAGAATAATCTCACTTTGTTAGCGTTTTTTTCTTAATTTCGCCAATACATTATCTTCTTGTCCTCGCCAAATCCGCTGAATATTATCGTGATGACGATAAACAAGTAAACAAGCGACTAATGCAACAGGAAAAGTAAATTCAGGTCTCACCCACCACACATAAAAAGGAATTAATATCGCCGTCACCACTGCACTTAAAGAGGAATACCCACTAATCAAAAAAACAACTAACCAAATACTCAGCATAAAAGCAGCTACAGACCAACCAATCGGTGCAATTGCACCAAAAGAGGTCGCCACGCCTTTTCCACCTTTAAAACCAAAGTAAATGGGAAAGATATGCCCTAAGCAAGCACTTAATGCTACCATACCTAATTCAAACTGAGTTAAGTGCAAATAATAACCTAACCAAACGGGTAACATTCCTTTCGCAATATCAAAAATCAGCACCCAAAAAGCAGGTAATCGCCCGCCAATTCGTAAAACATTTGTTGCACCAGGATTGTGCGATCCTGTCTCTCTCGGATCGGGTAGGTTAAAAAGTTTGGAGAATAAAATAGCACCAGAAATTGAACCAATTAAATATGCCAATAGCAGATATAACAAAACAAACACGCTGATTTTACTCCTTAAAAATAGCAATAATTGTCGTTTATTGTACCTAAAGTCGTTAGAATACGCATAATAAATTAAATAGGAAGCAAATTTATGTATGATATTATCTTTATTGAAGGATTAACTGTTTTTGCCCAAATTGGGGTTTATGATTGGGAGCAACAAATCAAGCAAAAACTTATCTTTGATCTCAAAATGGCTTGGGATAACCAACAAGCAAGTCAAACAGATAATGTTCAATACTGTTTAAACTATGCTGAAGTAAGCGAATTTATCCTTAATTATGTTGAAAATCGTGCCTTTTTACTGATAGAAAGGGTTGCACATGAAGTTGCAGAAGCATTACAACAACAATTTAATATTCCATGGATACAAATTAAATTAAGTAAACCTACCGCTGTTCCTCAAGCCAATAATGTCGGTATTATCGTTGAAAAAGGTTCATTAAAATCATCACTTTGATACGGGGTTTTCCCGTACTTGTAATTTAATATACTTTTCCAATGTAGTAACATCTTGTTGCCAATACAGTGTAATCTGCTCTAGCCATTTAGCAATATTGTCTTGCCATTCCAGTGCCTGCTGCTCTTGAGCTAATTGGGCTAGTTGTTGAATACGTTTTAAACCTATGGCGGCTGCTGCACCTTTAATTTTATGTGCAATATCCGCTAATACTTTTCGTTCCCCTTGTTGTAAATAGATTTGATAGCCATTTTGGCTCTCTAGTAAATAAGTCGGCATTGTTTGTTGAAATAACTGCAAATTCTTTAATACAATCTCACTTCCTAACATTTCAAGCAATGCCAAGATTAATTCGCTATCATAAACATCAGCCTCTAATTCTATCTTTTTAGAACAATTGTTAATAATAGGAAGATCAGTTTTCTCAAAAGATGATTGGGTTTCGCTACTTTCACTTTGAGGTAAATCCAATATATTTTTTAAACAATCGAATAAAGCATCTACCGAGAGAGGTTTTTGTAATACATCATCTAACCCTTGGCATAAATAATCTTGTTTATCGCTAACAACATTTGCGGTCAACGCCACTAATGGGGGTAAAAATTCCAACTGTTCTTGCTGATAACTTTTATGCAACTTTTTAGCTATCTCAAATCCTGTCATATCAGGCAAATGAATATCCAATAACACAAGATCATATAACGTCTGATGCACCTTCTTAATCGCCGTTTTACCATCAGTCGCCACTTCTACTTTACAGCCTAGTTTTTCTAAAATTGATCGAGCTACAATGATATTAACCTGTATATCTTCCACTAATAACACGGAAAAATTAGTTAAATTAATCTGTTGAGATGAAGTTGATTTTTTAATTTCATCTGCTTGGAAAGTAAAAATAAAAGTAGATCCTTCCCCAAGTTGACTATGAACGGTTAAATCTCCATTCATCAATCGAGCAATCCGTTTTGATATTGCCAAGCCAATACCGCTACCTAACGCCTTATTTTCGCTTCCCTTAACCTGATAAAACATTGCAAAAATTTTGCGTTGTTCAGCAGTAGGAATCCCTATTCCTGTATCAATAACAGATATGCTGTAATGGTGTGAATCTAATCGTTTAACCTGTAAACAAATTTCACCTTTAGGGGTAAATTTCACCGCATTACTAATCAAATTCCATAAAATCTGAGATATTCTCGCTTGGTCTATACTGATAAAATCAGGTAAATTTTTTGGATATTCCAGTCGGAAGGTAAGTCCTTTTTGTTGAGCCATTAAAGTCGCAAAATTACTAATATTATTTAACAAATGATAAAAATTCGTTTCTTGGTAAAATAATTTAATCCGTCTTGTATCTAATTTTTCTAAATCAATAATATCGCTAAAAATATGCCCTAATGAGATCGCACTGATATTAATTGTTTGCAGGTAATTACGTTGCTCATCATTTAAATCCCCATCAAGTAAAATTTGGCTTAAACCGATAATACCATTTAATGGGGTACGTAGTTCATGGCTAATTGTCGCCATTAAAGCGGTTTTATCACGGCTGGCTTTTTCAATTGTCTCTTGATAACGTTTGCGTTCAGTAATATCACGTCCAAATCCCATCAAACAATGTTGTTGCCGAATCTGATCATAGTAGGGAACTTTTCTGATTTCAAAACAAACCCATTTTTTGTTAGGATATTGTAACCACTGCTCATAAGTGACACTATCATTTCCAGCTAAAACATCTCGATCTGTTTCTCTAATATAATTAGCAATCTCTGGAGAAAAGATCTGCTCTACTGAGAGTTGACGTAATTCATTTTTTGTCTTACCTGTCAACAATTCCATCGCTCGGTTACAATCTAAAAAATGACTATTGTTTAAACGAGAAAAAACTAAATCAGGCGAAGCATCAATAAAAGCCCGTAAGAAATCTGCTTTCTGCGTTAACGCCATTTCAGCTTTATTTTTTTGTTCTATCTCATATTCTAATTTTTTTAATAGCTCTGAAAGTTGTGAGTTAGACTCACTTAACTGCTGGCGAGAAAGCTCTAACTTTTCAACAAGAACATTAAAAAAATAAATAACAAAGGGTGCTGAAATTAAACCAAAGCAGATAGAAAGAGATATTTCAGTCCAATTAACCCCGCCCAGAAAAACAAGACTCAGTGAAAATTGGACAAAAATTGCAAAGGTAGCGAGGACAACTATCCCTAAAACTGAAAATCTCCATCGCCCTAGGCGGATAACCCAATCAATATAATGCTGTAAAGACCGCCGTAATCCGCCCATTTTTACTCCTTTTACTTAAACAAACGCCGTCTTGTTGCTTGCCCTCGTTTAAGCTGACTTAATAACACAAAACTCAAAATAACAATATACACAGCAAAAACAACAATTAACCATTGAGGCATTGAATAACCTAAAAATTGCCATTGAACTTGACTACAATCTCCCGTAGCTTTAAACATTGCTGGCAACCAATGATCTAATGGGAGTGTTTGTGGAAAATTAACAAAAAGATCACAACGATTCCAAGGAGCAGGATTTAATTGATAATCGACGTGTTGTACCGCTAAAAATAATCCTTTTACTGCACTCCACAATCCAACTCCAATGCCCAATAGACGTAATAACCACGATGAAGGTGCGAGAAAGCCTATTACTCCGCCAAAAAATACGCCCCATAAAGCAATTCGTTCATAAATACACATTACACAAGGTTTTAAGCCTAAACCATGTTGAAAATAAAGTGCTACCACTTCTAATACAAGTGCTGAAAATGCCAGTACAAACCAACTGCTACGCTGTTGCGACCACTGTTTCA
Source organism: Mergibacter septicus (assembly GCF_003265225.1). Classification (NCBI taxonomy): domain Bacteria; kingdom Pseudomonadati; phylum Pseudomonadota; class Gammaproteobacteria; order Pasteurellales; family Pasteurellaceae; genus Mergibacter; species Mergibacter septicus. The sequence continues at coordinate 1,378,808 of NZ_CP022013.1, forward strand.
AATTCTCCCACATAATATCTCCCTTTCGATATTTAGTTAATTGGGTAACCAACCCCAAGCTATCATTAAAGAATTTACAGGTTCTAATAAGTATTCAATACAAAATAGTCCCATTAAAGTGAGTATCAGAGTATAAGGTAACGCCATATATACCATACGCCCGTATGATAAGCGAATTAATGGTGCAAAAGAGGACGTTAACAAAAATAAAAATGCAGCTTGTCCATTTGGAGTTGCAATTGAAGGTAAATTCGTACCAACATTAATTGCAACAGCAATTGCTTCAAATTGTTGTAATGAAATTCGCCCAACTTCTAAAGCCGCTTTCGCTTCACTAATATAGACAGTACCGACAAATACATTATCAGAAATAGCAGAGAGTAATCCATTAAAAATATAAAATAAAGCTAATTGAATATGTTGATCTGCACTCAAGACAAACTCAATAATAGGGGCAAATAACTTTTGATCGATAATCACTGCCACGACAGTAAAAAATACGACTAAGAGTGCTGTAAAAGGTAATGCTTCCTGAAAAGCACGACCAATCACATGTTCATTAGTAATGCCACAAAAAGCCGTCACAAAAATAATTACACTCAATCCAATTAACCCAACCATCGATAAATGAAAGGCTAATCCGATAATTAACCAAATTGCAATAACCGCTTGAAAATATAATTTCACCTTTTCTTGCTTGGTCATTTTTTCAGTTTGAGTACGATCTAATTTAGCTAAAACAGCCCATACTTTTGATGGTAACTTTGCGCCATAACCAAAAACTTTAAATTTTTCGACTAAAATACAAGTAACAATCCCACAGAATAAAACAGGTAAAGTAATAGGTAACATTCGTAAGAAAAATTCACCAAAATGCCAACCTGCCTGCTCTGCAATAATTAAATTCTGTGGTTCTCCCACCATAGTCATAACACCGCCAAGTGCAGTCCCAACACCAGCGTGCATCATTAAACTACGTAAAAAAGCCCGAAAGTCATCTAATGTTTTACGAGAATTGACAATCTTATCATCGTTCGTAATATCTGTTGAATCATCAAATTTCATACCTGAAGCGACTTTATGATATACCCCATAAAATCCAATAGATACGCTAATAATAACTGCAATCACAGTTAACGCATCTAAAAACGCCGATAAGAATGCGGCACTCAAACAAAATGCAAGTGAAAGTTTAATTTTAGAACGGATCGATAATAATAACTTGGTAAATATAAAAAGTAACAGTTGCTTCATAAAATAGATCCCTGCTACCATAAATACCAATAATAAAATTACTTCAAAATTAAGCAAAATTTCATGCTTAATATGTTCAGGATGAGTCATACCAATAAAGACAGCTTCTATTGCTAGCAATCCTCCTGGCTGTAAAGGATAACATTTTAATGCCATCGCTAGGGTAAAAATAAATTCAGCAACAAGTAACCACCCTGCAATAAAAGGGCTAATAAAATATACCAAAGGGTTCAGTAGTAAAAATAAGATTATTACTAACTTATACCAATTAGGACTATTTCCTAAAAAATTGCGTGTAACTGCTTGACAGTAATCCATAAACGCCTCTTACTATTTACTGCATTAAATTTAGTATGCTGCATTGTAATATAATTTAGATTAACGGATAATATCTAACTAAATGTTAAATAATATTTTTAGTTAAATTATGCTAAAAGAATGATTTGAGACAAGTTTTTATGTCCCCAAAAGATGACTTATTAAAATCACAAAGTCCCGCTGGATTAGCCGAGGAATATATTATTAGGTGTATTTGGAATAATCAATTTCCACCCGGCTCCGATTTGCCCTCTGAACGAACATTAGCCGAAAAAATAGGGATAACACGTACAACCTTAAGAGAAGCTCTGCAAAGAATGGCTCGTGATGGCTGGTTAAATATCCAACATGGCAAACCAACCAAAGTAAATAACGTTTGGGAAACATCAGGGCTAAATATTTTAGAGGTGTTAATCCGTCTTGATGGTACCAGAATCCCAGCATTAATTTCGAATGTTTTATCTGCTCGAACCAATATAGCATCAATTTATATCCGTAAAGCATTTAAAATAGCCCAAAAAGATTCTCTAGCCGTGTTTAAACCACTAGAACATCTAGAAGATACCGCTGCAGCATATACCCAATTTGATTATGATCTTTTCCGTAAACTTGCTTTTGCTTCAGGTAACCCAATTTATGGGCTTATCTTAAACAGTTTAAAAGGCTTATACGAAAGGGTCGGTTTATTCTATTTCTCCAACCCTCGGGGGCGAGATCTTGCCAAATGGTTTTATCATCAATTATTAGAAATCTGCCGTAATGGTGAGATTGATAAAGTACAAACCTGTATCCATCAATATGGTAGAGAAAGTGGTATTATTTGGTCTGCCATGCAAAAACAAATTCCACCTGATTTTTAATCAATAACTTTGTTTTATTATCTGTTACATTAAAAAAATAAAAAGACATAATTTTGTTTTCTAACCTCACAACTATCTAATAGTTTGATGAAATTATTGTCTTTTATGAAAAAAATATTGACTTATTTAACAGAATTGATTTAAATCCGTATCCATTTTTTATAACTTGTTTTTAGATTGCGATAATTATTACATCGCACTAGTAGCTTGAATCATAATCCATAGCAAAGATAGGAAAATATTATGGCAGAAAGTTTTGTTACAACCCGCCGTTTCTTTGATGATAAAAATTACCCTCGTGGTTTTTCTCGCCACGGTGATTATACCATTCGAGAATCCCAAGCATTAGAAAACCATGGCCAAGCGTTTTTAGAATTAGAACAAGGTAAACGCCAACCACAAACTGAAGAAGAAAAATGTTTTGTTGCTTTCTGCCAAGGTGAACGCCCTGCAGAAACCTTTTTTGAAAAAACGTGGCAAAAATATCGTAATCGTATCTCACACATCAAAAGAGTTTACACTTTATCTGGTGTAGCTGCCACCGATAATCTTGACGATTATTCTGCCGAATAAAATCAGAAAAACCTTCCAAAATGGAAGGTTTTTTAATTAAGGATGCTGATCTTTAACTATTTTTTCATTGTTACAAAGCAAAGCCCCTTTCGCAATCATTCTTAATTGTAAAATTAAACGTTGCTTTAAGTGTTCCCGTTCTTTTAACGACATATCTAAAGCTAACGATCCACTCGCAAATACTAACGTTACCATCGCTTCTGCTTGTACATACGCAAGTTCACTGTCATTCTTGACCCTCACTTGAATATACTCACTTAATTCCGCAACAAAATGAGCGATTTCTCTAGAAATAGCAGTACGAAAAGCAGCCGAAGTACCAGAACTTTCTCTTAATAAAAGACGAAAAACATTGGGACGTTGATGAATAAACTCAAAAAATGTTTCAACTGAAATGGCAATCACACTACCACCATATTCAATTCTCTGACGAGCTTGCCGCATTAACTGTCTTAAAATTAAACCCGCTTCATCAACTAAACTTAAACCTAACTCATCAAGATCTCTAAAATGACGATAAAATGAAGTAGGGGCAATACCAGCTTCACGTGCAACTTCACGTAAGCTTAAATTTGAAAAACACTTATCCACACTTAAATGATCAAAAGCCGCATCAATTAAAGCACGCCGTGTTTTTTCTTTTTGTTTTGCCCGAATTCCACTCATATCAATTTATTCCTCAATTTTATTTTTACTAAAACGACTCAGTTGTGGTGTGATTATACGTTCAATCATTCGAGCTACTTTCTGATAGCGTGTTCTTAATGGTGAACCCGGACGATACACTAACTCAATGGTTCGACTTGGTTCAGGATCAATACAAGGAAGATAACAAATATTCTTACAACTTTGTGGCAAAATAACATCCACAGAATTATCTATTTTCCTATTCGCAACATTACGTAGCTTACAATTTTGAGAAGGTACCGCTAATTCAGGAATTAAAGTTATCCCAGCGTTAGCTGCAACCATATTCCGTAGCGTCTCTAAGCTCGTCGCTTGGAAATGACTATTCTCTTTTGCACCAGCCGTAAAACAATAATCTAATGTTTGCTCTCGTAAACAATGCCCATCATCTAACATCAGCATTTCACAATCTTTTAATTCTGACATTTCAATCCAAGGTTTATTTGCCCAAGGATGCTGGTGTGGTACCGCTAATAACATCTTCTCTTGATATAAAGGCATACTAATAAAAGGATCACTCTCTTTTACTTTTGCCAATACAACACAATCCAATTGTCCTTTCTCTAATTGATCTAATAATTGGTTAGTTTGTGCTTCATATAAATAGAGTTCAAGATCAGGAAATTCTTGATGCAATAAGGGAACAATATGTGGTAATAAATAAGGTCCTACCGTTGGAATAACTCCTAGATGTAAAGGACCTGTCATTTCTTTACCTTGATTACTCGCCATCTCACGAAAAAGTTGAATTTCACGCAAAATATTACGAGCTTGTTCAACTAACAACAATCCTGATTGCGTAAATAAAACTTTACGACTAGTTCGCTCAAGTAAAACAATTCCCAATTCATCTTCTAGTTTACGAATTTGCCCACTTAATGTAGGCTGGCTAATATGGCAGGCATCTGCTGCTCGGCGAAAATGCTTATAATCAGCAAGTACAACTAAATATTCCAAATCACGGATATTCATAAATCCCTCATTGTTAAAAAAACAATCAAAGTAATAGGTGTAAGATTAGAACACTATACCATATTATTAGGTCAATTGGTGGGTATATAAACATACTTTATTATTTATTCTATTAAGGAGTTAATTATGTCTCAAAATCTTGAAGGAAAAAAACTTCCTGAAGTAACCTTTAAAATCTATCAAGACGGTACTTGGGTTTCACCTACTACTTCTGAACTTTTCGATAACAAAACTATCGTTTTATTTGGATTACCGGGTGCTTTTACTCCAGCGTGTAGTATTTCTCACCTACCACGTTATAACCAATTAGCCGATACCTTTAAACGCTATGGTGTTGATGATGTTCTTGTTGTATCTGTCAACGATACCTTTGTAATGAATGCTTGGAAAAAAGCAGAAAAGGCTGATAAAGTTACCTTTATCCCTGATGGTAATGGAGAATTTAGTCAAGCTTTAGGTCTATTAAGTCCAAAAACAGCAATTGGATTAGGTGACCGTTCACGCCGTTATTCAATGTTGGTGAAAAATGGAGTAGTTGAGAAATTCTTTATTGAAGAAGATGATCACGATGTTACCGTTTCTGGTGCTGATGCTATGTTGGCATACATTGCACCAAATCATCAAGAACAAATTGCCACTCTTTTCACTAAAACAGATTGCCCATACTGTGCTAAAGCAAAACAACTCCTAACAGATCATCATATCCAATACGATGAAATTGTTATTGGAAAAAATGCAACAGCTGACAGTTTGAAAGCTGTTTCTGGTCGTACCACTGTACCTCAAGTATTCATTAATGGAAAACATATCGGTGGTAGTGATGATCTAGAAAAATATTTAGCTGATAACACTTGTTAAGTTAAAAAACACATAACACTTAAAAAAGACCATTTTGGTCTTTTTTATTATCTTGCATTTTAAGAAAATATACGTATAATTTTGCCCTCACAGTCGTACCTATTTTCGTTCCTTGCTTCCGCAGATTGGCGACTGGTCTAGTGTCGGAGGCTGATTAACCCGTAAGGAGCAGTAATGCGTCACTACGAAATCGTGTTTATGGTCCACCCAGACCAAAGCGAACAAGTACCAAGCATGATTGAACGCTATACAGGTTCTGTAAAAGAAGCTGGTGGTCAAATTCATCGCTTAGAAGATTGGGGTCGTCGTCAATTAGCGTACCCAATTAATAAACTACATAAAGCACACTATGTGTTAATGAATGTAGAAGCACCGCAAGAAGTCATCGACGAGCTAGAAACAACTTTCCGTTACAATGACGCAATTCTTCGTAACGTAATCATTCGTACTAAGCACGCCGTAACAGAAGCGTCCCCAATGGTTAAAGCCAAAGATGATCGTAAGGCTTTAGCTGAAGTTGAAAACAACGATTTTGAGGATGCTGAAGAGTAATCTAAAACTTGATAACTGTTTTTCATTGATAGGCAAAGTTGCTTCTCATTTGAAACATAATACTAGCCCTAGTGGTATTGAACATTGTCGATTTTGGTTAGAACACCGTTCTGAACAAATAGAAGCAGGTTTATCAAGAAACGCTTGGTGTAAAATACCCGTTCAACTTAGTGGTAAGTATTTAACAAGTAAAACTCAAAGCATTACGGTCGGCAGTAACGTTTTAGTGAAAGGATTTTTAACCTCACATAAAACACAAAGTGGAATATTCCAACTAGTATTACATGCCGAGCAAATCGAATTTATAGATTAGGAGACTAGCCAAATGGCACGTTATTTCCGTCGTCGTAAGTTCTGCCGCTTTACAGCGGAAAATGTAGTTGAAATTGATTATAAAGATATCGCTACATTAAAGAACTATATCTCAGAAAGCGGCAAAATTGTTCCAAGCCGTATTACCGGTACTCGTGCGAAGTATCAACGTCAATTAGCTCGTGCAATCAAACGTGCACGTTATTTAGCGTTGTTACCGTACACTGACAATCATCAGTAATTAAGTGAGGATACGGTAATGCAAGTAATTCTTTTAGACAAAGTAGTTCACCTAGGTAATGTAGGTGATCAAGTGAATGTTAAATCTGGTTATGCACGTAACTTCTTAATCCCAAAAGGAAAAGCAGTTATGGCAACCAAAGCTAACATTGAATATTTTGAAGCTCGTCGTGCAGAATTAGAAGCAAAAGCAGCTGCAGCCTTAGCAGCAGCACAAGCTCGTGCAGATAAATTATCTGCTTTAGCAACTATTACTATCGCTTCTAAAGCTGGAGATGAAGGTCGTTTATTCGGTTCTATCGGTACCCGTGATATTGCAGATGCAGTAACTAAAGCTGGTGTTGAAGTAGCGAAAAGCGAAGTACGTTTATCTGAAGGTCCATTACGTACCTTAGGAGAACATGAAGTTCGTTTCCAACTTCACGGTGAAGTGTTTGCAACATTAAATGTAGTTATTGTTGCAGAATAAAATTAAATTCTAACTTTCAGAAGTTTTAATAAATAAAAAGCAATTAGTTTATCTAATTGCTTTTTTTATTCTTTAACTCATTTAATCTCTTGTGGAATACCAAAATAAAACTTAAAAGATAACTTTATCATCTATTATTTTCTATAACAGATTAAAGAGTGTAACTAGAAAATTTATTTTCTTGTCGCAAATATCAGATAAATAGTGCCTATAATTCCACTGATTAATGATGCTGCTAAAATAGCAATCTTAGAAACAATCACTGCATTTTGACCATCAAAAGCTAAATTAGAGACAAAAATTGACATTGTAAAACCAATACCTGCTAGCATTCCAGCACCAATAATTTGCGGCCAAGTAATTCCATTCGGTCTTGTTGTAATTTTAAATTTTTCACAAATAAAAGTAATTAAAACGATTCCTAACGGTTTACCAACAACTAAGCCTAATATAATTCCCCAAAAAATATAATCTATATTTAAATTAATTTCCCCTTGAATATTTACACCAGCATTCGCAAAAGCAAAAAGCGGCATAATAAAATAAGCACTTAAAGGATGTAATCTTTCTTCTAATACGGCTAACGGACTACGTTTATTATGAATATATGTTTTAATACTATCTAATAATTTAATTTGCTCACTTGCAACCATTTTTATTGATGGATCAACCTTAAATGTATCAGCCAATTCAGATAAAGATCTTGAAAATTCTTGTTTATTACCATTACTACCTGATGGAATACAGAAAGCCAAAATAACAGCGGCAATAGTTGCGTGAATACCACTATGATGAATACAAAACCATAATCCAAAACCAACTAGAAGATAAACTGATATATTTTTTACGCCTAATTTATTTAAAATAATCAAGACTAAAATAAAGCCAAGGGAAACTAATAAATAATAAAAACTAATTTCTGTGGTATAAAATGTTGCAATAATAATTATTGCACCTAAATCATCTGCTACGGCTAAAGTAACTAAAAATACTTTTAATGCCATCGGTATTCGTTTTCCGAGTAACATAACAACACCTAATGCAAAAGCAATATCGGTTGCCATTGGTATTCCGAAACCATCCACTGATGGTGTATTCAAATTTAAAGCTATATAGATAATACCCGGTACAATCATTCCACCAATTGCAGCTAAAATAGGAAAAGAAGCTTGTTTAAGACTAGATAACTCACCAAATAAAATTTCTCGTTTTATTTCTAATCCAACCATTAAGAAAAATAATGACATTAAAACATCATTAATCCAATGATATAAACTCAAACCAATAAAACCATCATTGCCTATTTTTAAACCAAAAATTTGGCTTTGACTTAATTTAATACCAAAATCAACATTCCATAATTTAAAATATTGTTCACTCAAAGGTGAATTTGCCATTACCATTGCTAACAAAGCGCAAATAAATAAAAATACACCACCAAAAGATTCACTTTTAATGAAATTAACTAAAACATACTTAAAACCTTTTATTTCTTTCATAAAGTCTCCAACAACATCTAAGTTATTTAATAGCTTAAATTCTTGAGTAGTTTGATAAGTTCAAATAGACAAGTAAATATAATTTACATAATCTTTAACATAGAAAAACATTTTCTATATTAAACCATTTTTATATTATACCTAATTCTTATTACTTAAATTTAAATAGTATTGAACACTTTTCAAAAAGTAAAATCATTTATACCATAGAAAATAACTAAAGATTGAGCCAAAACATTGCCGCTTACAAAATTTAACCTATAATTATCGTTTATTAATTAATCAGAGAATATTTACTATTATGCCCTCCATCTCTCCTTTACAACAGCAAGAAATCACTCGACTTTGTGCTAAAACAGCACTTTTATTATTACAACACGGTGCTGAGAGTACCTTAATAGACCAAATTACTTATCGTCTAGGCATTGCTTTAGGAATGGACTCGGTTGAATGTGCTTTAACACCAAATGCTATCGTTTTAACCACTCGTTATCAATCTCATTGTATTACCACCACACGTAAAAATAATGATAAGGGAATCAATATGCATATTGTTACTGAAGTACAACGGATTGTTATCGCTGCCGAACATCATATTTATGATATCTATCAGGTACAAAAACATCTTAATAATATTAAGCCTTTTAAATATAACCGCTGGTTAGTTGTATTCATGGTTGGTTTATCTTGTGCAAGTTTTTCTCATTTAGCTGGTGGTGATGGTGTTATTGCCTTAATTACCTTCATTGCCTCTGCTTTTTCTATGTTTATTCGACAAGAATTAATTAATAAACATTTTAATCCGATGATTAGCTTTGCAGTTACAGCTTTTGTTGCTTCATGTATTGCTGGACTATCCTTACGCTATAATTGGGGTAATGATCCACAAATTGCCTTAGCTTCAAGTGTATTATTGCTTGTTCCTGGTTTTCCTTTAATTAATGCACTTTCTGATATATTAAAAGGGCATATAAATATGGGAATCAGCCGTTGGACTATTGCTACTATCTTAACTTTAGTGGCGTGTATTGGAATTGTTTTCGCTTTGACACTGCTACAAATCAGTGATTGGGGACACGCATAATGGATATGTTTTTCTATCTAGCAAATGATATGTTATTTTCTGCAATTCCTGCGATTGGTTTTGCTTTACTGTTTAATGTACCAATCTCAGCATTAAAATATTGTGGTGTTTTAGGTGCACTAGGACATCTTTGTCGAACTATTTTAATGACCTATTTTGATATTCCAATGGTGTTCTCTACCTTTTTCTCTGCCACATTAATTGGTTTTATCGGAGTCTACCTTTCTCAGCGCTATCTCGCTCATCCAAAAGTATTTACTGTTGCCGCCATTATTCCAATGATTCCCGGAATTTATGCCTATAAAGCAATGATAGCAATTGTTCAAATTAGTCATTATGGCTTTACTTTAGCCCTTTTTACTCAAGCGTTAGATTATTTCTTAAAAACCTGTTTTCTTTTAGCCGCATTAGTTTTTGGTCTAGCTTTACCTGGATTATTATTTTATCGTTCCAAGCCTGTGGTCTAAAGTGATATAATATCTACCCATTTAAAAAAGATGAATTGAACGTTAAACAATGATAATAAGCTTAATAGTCGCCATGACTAAAAACCGTGTGATAGGTAGAAATAACAAAATGCCATGGCATTTACCCCAAGATCTCCGTTGGTTCAAACAAAATACCTTAGGAAAACCAATTATTATGGGGAGAAAGACTTTTTTATCCATTGGAAAAGCGTTACCTCAACGACAAAATATAGTCCTTTCTCGTACCCAGTTTAATCATCCTAATATAAATTGGGCAAACAATTTATCTCAAGCGATAGAATTAGCTCGCCCAGCGAATGAAATAATGGTAATTGGTGGAGGAGAGTTATTTACACAAACCCTAAAACTGGCAGATAAATTATATCTAACCGAGATTCAAACTGAATTAGAAGGAGATACCTACTTTCCTGAAATTCATTTTGATGAGTGGGAAACAGAATATGAAAATTATATTTCTGAAGATCAAGAGAATCCTTATTCCTGCCGTTTTATGATTTTAAAACGTAAATGTAGCAATAAATAAAAAGACTAAGTTTTAAAAATAAAACTTAGTCTATGATAATACATCTTTAAATTAACGAATAATTCCACGGGTAGAACGTTTAAAAAAGTCCACAAAGAAACTAATTGCACTATCAGTTTCAGCAATTTGTTCGATCTCTGGTAGCACTTCTTCCAACGTTTTTCCACTACGATAAATTAATTTATAGACATTACGAATTGCGTGCAAAGTAGGTTTATCAAAACCACGGCGTTTTAAGCCTTCAATATTCACTCCAAACGGACGAGCGTGATTTCCTTGAGCCATAACATAAGGCGGAACATCTTGGCTAACCATTGAGCCACCACCTAACATAACGTGCGCCCCAATAATGACAAACTGATGAATGGCTGACATTCCACCGACTATCACAAAATCATCTAATTCTACATGCCCCGCTAAAGTCGCATTGTTGGCTAAGATACAATTATTTTTGATCTGGCAATCGTGTGCAATATGGGAGTTAATCATAAATAAATTATTGTTGCCTATCCGAGTAGTACCGCCACCTTGTACTGTTCCTCGATGGATTGTAACATTCTCACGGATAAGATTATGATCACCAATGATAGTTTCAGTCGGTTCACCCGCATATTTAAGATCTTGGTTGATCTCACCAATGCTCGCACCTTGAAAAATTTGATTATTTTCACCAATAATCGTATTCCCTTTTACAACAACATGCGATTTTAAAACTGTTTTATCTCTAATTTCAACCGTACTTTCAACTAAGCAAAAAGGTCCAATTACAACATCTTTACCTAATTTAGCCCCTTTTTCAACCAATGCAGTTGGATGAATAGTAGCACCTGGATACGCTTTAATATATTCAATATGGTTCATATTCTTTTACTATCAGTTACATACCACGTCTTGCACACATTAATTCTGCCTCACAGACAACTTGTTGATTAACAGTTGCAATGCCTTTAAAACGTGTTACACCACGTCTTTCTTTTAAAAACTCAACAAATAATTCCATTTGATCACCGGGAACAACTGGATGTTTAAAACGAGCATTATCAATTGCGGCAAAATAGTATAATTCATCTTTCGATAATTGAATTGTTTTAAAAGCCAAAACACCTGCAGCTTGAGCCAATGCTTCTAAGATTAATACTCCCGGAAAAATCGGTTTTTGTGGGAAATGACCAGTAAAACAAGGTTCATTGAAAGTAACATTTTTGATTGCTTTCAACCATTTACCTTCTTCAAAATCAACTACTCTATCCACTAATAAAAATGGATAGCGATGAGGTAATAGCTGCATTATTTCGTCAATATCAACTATTTTACTTTTATTTTCTTCTATAGCCACTTGTTAATCCTTATTACTTTTACTTTCGTTAATTTATTGTTAATTATGCCTTATCTTTAACTATTTTTTCCAGTGCTTTAAGACGTTTATTCAAACCATTAATCCCTAAAGTTAAGGTTGCGGTTTTTCGCCATTCTTTATTTGTTTGTAATGGAATCCCTGAGGAATAGGTGCCTGCTTGTGTAATTGGACGCATTACCATACTCATTCCTGTAATAGTCACACCATCACAAATTTCCATATGACCATTAATAACACTTGCCCCGCCAATTAAGCAATATTTGCCAATACTTAAACTACCAGCCATAATTACACCACCAGCAACTGCTGTTCCCGTCCCGATATGAACGTTATGTGCAATCTGGCACAAGTTATCAATGATAACATTATCCTCAATGATAGTTGAATCTAAAGCCCCTCGATCAATACAGGTACAAGCCCCGATTTCTACCCTGTTACCAATAATAACGCTGCCTGTCTGTGGTATTTTTACCCATTGACCTTTATCATTTGCATAGCCAAAACCATCACTTCCAATAACCGCCGAAGCTTGAATTAAACAATCACAACCAATTTGGACTTGATGATAAATACTCACATTTGACCAAAGCTTAGTTCTTGCCCCAATTTTAACATTCTCACCAATAAAACAGCCTGCACCTATTTGTACATCATCACCAATTTCTGTACCTTGCTCAATAACAACATTTTCACCAATTGAAACATTATTACCTAATTTGCAATTTTCTGCGATTACGGCACTCTTAGCTATTCCTACTCGAGCTGATTTTGGTGTGCTATCCATATATTGTGCTAACTTAGCGTATGCTAAATAGGGATCTTTAACAATCAACAAATTACTCTGCTCAGAACAAAACGGAAGATCATCTTCAGTAATCAGAATTGCACCTGCTTTACTTTCTGACAGCAATTTACGAAATTTAGGATTAGAAATAAAAGTTAGTTGAGTCTCACCGGCTTGTGTAAGCGGTGCAATGGCTTCAATTAAAACATCGGCGTTACCACGAACGGTACCGCCGATTTTTTCCGCCAATTGTTTTAGACGGTATTGTTGCATATCTTTATCCGCTTATTTTTTTGCTGGAGTTAGCTTAATTAATACTTTTAAAACATCTTGAGTAATATCTTTACCATCTACAGCATAGGCAGCAGCTTCAGTTTTAAATACGATTGTGTAACCTTTCTCTTTTGCAACTTTATTTAGTGCTTCTTGTGCTTCTTGAGTAACACGCTCTAGCTCTTGATTTTGACGAACTTGAACTTTTTGCTGTAATTCATTTGCAGCACGAACATAATCAGCTTGTAATTTATTTAACTCTTCTTCACGTTTTTTCAAATCTGCTGCTTTTAATTTTTTACGATCTTTTTCTAAAGCTTCTGCTTTAGTTACAAGTGTTTTTTGTTGTGCTTGTACTTTTTCAATTTCAGATTTAAATTCATTATCAATTTTCTGACCAACATTTTCTGAAGTAATTAATTGTTGAATAAGTAAATCACCATTTACTAATGCAATTTTCTCATCAGCTTGAGCAAAAGCAGTAGCACCCATCAGTGCTAAAGTTAAAGCAGCAGTCTTAAATACTTTTTTCATAAGATAGAAACTCCTAAATATAAATAAAAATTCTTGAATAAATAAAATAATTATTTAGAAAATTCAATAAAGATAGATTGAATTATATTAATTAAAGACCTGATTTTACCGATAGATCATACAAGATGCTATCGGCAAATACAAACATTAGACTTTAATTTTATTAAAAAGTTCCACCAATATTAAATTGGAATTGTTCAACATCATCGTTTGCATATTTTCTAACCGGTTTAGCATATGAAAAGACTAAAGGTCCAATTGGTGATTGCCACTGTAATGCAATACCTGCTGATGCACGAAAACGTTTTGCATTTCCAAAATCAGGTAAATTTTCAATTGCTGGTTTCGGTGTTTTTTTCCAATGAGTATCCCAAACAGAAGCAGCATCAACAAACACTGAGGTTCTGACATTAATTTGATGGCGATCACTCACTAATGGTGTTGGAAAAATCAATTCTACACTTGCTGTTGCCATTGCATTACCACCTACCACTTGATTGCTTAAACTCGTATAACAAGCTGGATTAGGATTAACCCCTACTTTGCAATTATTGTCTGCATTATTTGGTAAATAAAGTGCTTTTGGACCAATAGAACCATAACTAAAACCACGTATTGTTCCTATGCCACCCGCTGAAAAATATTGGTTAAAAGGTAATTTTTTCCCTCCGAAACCATTCGCAAAATTAAATGATGCTCGACCTGTTAATACCCACGTTTGATCTCGATTCAGTGGATAGAAACTTTGTGTATTGAAATTTAAGGTATAATATCGATTAGTCGAAACAGGCAAAGTAACGCCTCCACCAATATTTGCCGTTGTTCCCTGCGTTGGGAAGAAACCTCGATTTAAACTGTTATAATTCCATCCAAAACTTAAATTAAGATCTTTGGTGGTATAGCTCCATTGCTTAGCCCCAAGCGAATCTAAATACAAGGCACGGCGATACTCTGGGTCAATGTTACTTAATTTATTATAGTTGTAACTTAATCCAGTGGAATAAGAGTTATTTTCATTAACAGGAAAGCCTAACGTTGTACCTACACCATAACTAGTTTGAGAATAACTCGCTGAGTTTTTATTTTTAGAGTTGTCATAGGTACTATAAGAAACATTACCACCTAAACTGATCCCATCTTGAGTAAAGTAAGGTTCGTTATAACCTAAATTAATACTTGTACCATAATCGTTACGAGTACCACCCAAGCTGATAGATGAGCCTTTGCCTAAGAAATTGTCTTGACGAATACTTGCGTTATAGCTAAAACCACTTTCTGTGCCATAGCCAACTCCAAAATTGATACTGCCAGTATTACGTTCTTTTACATTATAAATAATATCAATTTGATCTTTAGTCCCCGGTACAAGTTTTGTACTACTACTAACACTTTCAAAAAAACCTGTACGTTCTAAACGTAACTTACCAAGATCAACCGCATTCGCTGAATACCAGCTCCCTTCTTGTTGACGCATTTGTTGACGTAAT
Organism: Mergibacter septicus; assembly: GCF_003265225.1. Classification (NCBI taxonomy): domain Bacteria; kingdom Pseudomonadati; phylum Pseudomonadota; class Gammaproteobacteria; order Pasteurellales; family Pasteurellaceae; genus Mergibacter; species Mergibacter septicus. Next base: position 1,393,932 of record NZ_CP022013.1, read on the forward strand.
GTGCTATCGTGAGTACTACTATTACCTTCAAAAATAATTTTATCAACGTAATAGCGTTCTCCTGCATCAACAACAAAAGTAATATTCATCGTCTGTTTAGCAGGATCAAAAGTCGGGCTTACTGTGACTTGTGGACTAGCATATCCTGCATTACCTAAAATACTTTTAATATTATTTTCAACATCTGTAACATCACTGCCACGGAACGTCTTACCAATCGCAATTTTATCTAACAATGGTTGTAATTTAGAAGCTAAACCTGCTGTATTCCCCACAATTCTAACACTTGCGACATTATATTTTTCACCTTCGTAAATTTTGTAAATAAGTGTGAGATTTTCTTTATTATCACTTAACTTAGTTTGTACATCATCAAGACGGAATTGTGCATAGCCTTTATTTAGATAAAAATCCCGTAATTGAGTAATATCATTTTGTAATTTCTGCTGTGAAAAACGACTACTCGCAAAGAAATTAAATAACGAAACATCAGGGTGAATTTCTAATTGTTCTAATAATTTGCTATCAGAAAAAACTTTATTTCCTTCAAAAATCACGGATTTAACTAATGCTTCATTACCTTCTTTAATCTCTAATTTGATATTGACACCATTATTTGCCGCTGGCGTATAAATAACGTCAACTGTGGCATTATAACGACCAATAGTAGCGTAGTGCTTTTTCAATTCATCAATGAAGGCATTTAATTTCTCTTTATTTAGAATATTGCCATCAGTCAAACCATTCGCTGCTAAATTTTGTTTTAAAGCATCCGTTGGTACCGCTTTATTCCCAGTAATTTCAAACGTTGCAATTTTCGGTTTTTCTACAACCTGAATAACAAGTGTATTGCCTTGCTGTTTAGCCTGTACATCACTAAAATCACCTTGAGTGTAAAGTGTTCTCACTAGATTTGCTAATGTTTGATCACCAACACGTTGCCCAACTTTTACTGGTAATTGAGAAAGAATAAGTTGCTCTGTGCTTGGATTAGCGCCATCAATTTGGATATTTTTAACAACAAAAGGAGCGGCAGCAACCATAGTTGAACTACCAAAAAGTAAAGAGGTTAAAAGAAATTTTTTCATCAATTCAATCCTATTCCCCTGCATTAGGGATAACTTATTTAAAGTTGAGTAAAATATGGCTTAATCCCACAATTTACCTAGTTATAAACGTGCTACATCATTAAATAATGCGACAATAGTTAAAGTCAGTAATAATATAGCACCAATTCTATATGCAATACCTTGAATATGCTCAGAAACTGCTTTTTTAGTAATGGCTTCCACACCTAAAAAAACCAAATGTCCGCCATCTAAAATTGGCAAAGGAAATAAATTCATTATTCCTAAATTAATGCTTATTAATGCCATAAAACTCAAATAATATACCAATCCAATACGAGATGATATGCCTGCACCTTGAGCAATAGAAATTGGACCACTTAAATTTTTTACTGAAATATCACCAGTCAATAATTTTCCCATTACTTTAACTGTTGTCCAACTTAATTGTTGTACTTTTTCTAATGCTAAACTAAAAGCTGGCAGAATATCATATTTTAGAGTAGCACGGTACTTTTGCTCAAGTGGTTTAAATACAGGCACCACCCCAATATAAGGTTGATTGTTATCATTTAATTTCGGCTGTAATGTCACTGTTTTTTGTTTTCCGTCACGTTCAATAACTAACGTAATTTGTTGTTCTTTTCCCTGCCGAATTGTTCTAACTAAATGTTGCCAATCCATTACTTGTCCATTGACAGATAAGATTATATCCCCTGCTTGTAAGCCAGCTAAAGCTGCTGGAGACTGTGCCATCACCTGTTGTAATTTATTTTCAGCTATTGCACGTTTAGGCTCTATACCTAATGAAGTAAAAGCACTTTCTTTCTCAGGATTATAGTTCCAATGCTGTAAATTAATCGTTTTAATGATGCTACTATCATTCTCAAATTGGCGTAATTTTAATGTTACACTCGGATTACCAATTTTAGTTGCTAACTGTAAGTTAATACTCTCCCAATCAGGTGTATTAACGCCATCTACCGCTTCAATTAAATAATCAGGTTTAATCCCAGCTTGTTCAACAAGTGACTGTGGAACCACATTGCCTATCACAGGCTTCACAATGGGTAAACCATAAAGAAATACCACCCAATAAGCAAAGATAGCAAATAAAAAGTTAGCTAATGGACCAGCGGCAATAATAAATGCACGTTGCCCAACACTTTTATGATCAAAGGTGTATTCTTTTAATTCCTCAGGTACTGCTTCATTCCGTGTATCAAGCATTTTGACATACCCCCCCAGAGGAATAAGGCTTATTGCAAATTCTGTTCCATGCTTATCCGTTTTCTGCCAAAGTACTTTGCCAAAACCGATTGAAAAACGCTGTACAAATACTCCACATTTGCGTGCAGCCCAAAAATGCCCATATTCATGGACAAAAACTAATACAGCAATCACAATGATGAATGAGAACGCCGACCACCAAAATCCTGCCATAACGCCTCCTACGACAGAATGAGATAAAATAGCGTAAATAATGGCAATGCCGCAGTTAAACTATCAATACGATCTAATATTCCACCATGCCCCGGGATTAAATGACTACTATCTTTCAGATTGGCTTCACGTTTAAACATACTTTCGGTGAGATCACCTAAAATTGAAATTGCAACGGTTGCCACAGAAATTAAAATAAATTGTAGTAATCCTAACCCTGCTTTGTATTGGTATAACGGTTCAAACTGTAAAAAAATAAATGCTGTCAATGTAGCGGTTACCACTCCGCCAATAGCACCTTGCCAAGTTTTACCGGGAGAAACCTGTGGTGCTAACTTATGTTTTCCAAAAGCTCGTCCAACAAAATAAGCCCCAGAATCAGCACTCCAAACTAAAATAAATACATAAAGTAATAACACTAAACCGTGTGTTTGGTCGATATTATAGTTATCAAAACGTAAAGCAATCAAAGCTAATGCAAAAGGAATTAAACTCATAGTGGCAAAAATTGCATGGGCGATAAAAGACTTACGCCAAAACTTGGCACTTTTAGGGTAGGTTATTACTAAGCAAAGTGCAATTAACCACCAAGGTAGCGAAAACATCAGTAAAAATTCTGTTTGGTTATTTAAAATATTACCCGCACTGATATAACCACTATTTGCATAGATATAGACAAAAATAAAAATACCCGCAAGAAAGGTGGTTAACCCACGAGTAAAGGCTTGTTTTAATTCAGCAAACCCTGTCCACTCCCAGATTGCGGCAATTACTACACAAGCTACTCCACAAACAAACCAAAGTGGTGGAAAATAAAATAGAGTAATAAGAACAATAGCAATCATTACTATCGCAGATAAAATACGTTCTTTAAGCAAAATAAACTCCTTAAATAATCTAATGACTCTCTTTAATCCTCACAACCACCAAAACGACGTTCTCTTTGTTGATAAACCAATAGTGCTTGTTCAAATTCAATTTCATCAAAATCTGGCCATAATACAGAGCTAAAATAAAGCTCTGCATAAGCTATTTGCCATAATAAAAAATTGCTAATGCGTTGTTCGCCGCCTGTACGAATTAATAAATCTGGTGCAGGTTGTGAACCTGTTACTAATAATTGAGAAAAATACTCCTCAGTTAAATTCTCCAATCCAATTTGTCCATTTCTCACCTGTTCAGCAAATCTCTTACTTGCTTGTAAAATGTCCCAATGCCCACCATAATTTGCTGCAATATTGAGTACTAAACCAGTATTTGTTGCAGTCAAGGCTTCAGCTGCAACGATTTTTTTCTGTAAAGAAGGGCTAAAACGAGAAATATCACCTAGAATATGAAGCCGTATATTATTTTTATGTAATTTTGTTACTTCGATATCCAATGCACGCACAAATAATTCCATTAAAGCATTAACTTCTTGTGCCGGACGTTTCCAATTTTCACTGCTAAAAGCATATAAAGTAAGATACTTAATTCCCTTTTTAACGGCAAACCCAACCGTACGACGCACAGCTTGAATACCATTGCGATGACCAAAAATTCGTAATTTTCCTTTCTGTTTCGCCCATCGACCATTACCATCCATAATAATTGCAATATGTTGGGGTAAATTTGGGGTAACTATCATGCTTTATTCCATTATATTTAATTAACTAAACTAAAATTAATTTTTTCACTATATCACAGACCAGTAATTATTCTATTTGCTTTTATTCTAGCTTGCTGATCTATTTCTAATACCATTTCAATTGAATCAATCTGATTAGTCTGACTAAATAGCTCTACCGTTCTATAATTTACTTCAGCAATTTGTGTAAACTTGATTTGCCCTTGTAAAAAAGCCGCAACAGCAACTTCATTTGCTGCATTCATTGCAGTAGTTGCCACCTGCCCACATTGGCTAGCTTCTATCGCTAATTTTAAATTTGGATAACGTTGAAAATCAGGTGATATAAAAGTTAACCCATTTAACTGATAAAAATCTAAGGCCTTTACCCCTGCATTAATACGTGCTGGATAAGCTAAAGTTTGAGCTATTGGAGTACACATATCTGGCACTCCCATTTGAGCTAGCACACTACCATCAACATAACGTACCATTGAATGAATAATAGACTGTGGATGAATGATTACTTCCATCTGTTCAGGTTGAGCATTAAACAACCAACGTGCTTCGATATACTCCAACCCTTTATTCATCATTGTAGCTGAATCAACTGAAATTTTTTGTCCCATTGACCAATTTGGATGGGCAACTGCTTGTGCTGGTGTAATTTGATCAAATAATGCTAGAGGTAGGCTTCTAAATGGCCCTCCCGATCCCGTCAAGACTATCTTCGTGATCCCTAATTGCTCTAGCGAACAATACCCGAGTTGTTGTTGAGCCGATAATGGTAGTACTTGAAAAATAGCATTATGTTCACTATCCACAGGTAAAAGCTCTGCCCCTGATTGCTTTACAGCATCAATAAAAAGCTGACCACAAGTTACTAGGGTTTCTTTATTTGCCAATAAAACACGCTTTCCTGCTTTTACTGCGGCTAAAGTCGGTAACAGACCTGCTGCCCCTACAATTGCAGCCATCACAATATCAGTTTGTGTATGAGCGGCTAATTCACTTGCCGCATCAAGCGTATCTAAGACGACGGTTTTACTTCCTTGTTGCTTTAAAGCAATAGCCAGTTGACGTGCAGCCTCAGGATCTGCCATAGCCGCAAAACTCGGGTTAAATTGTAAACACTGCTGCAACATTAGGTTAATATTCTGACCCGCCACCAAGCCAAATACTTGATATTTTTCTGGATTTTTTGCAACTACGGATAATGTACTACAGCCAATAGATCCGGTTGAACCTAAGATCACTATCTTCTTCATATCTTCCCAACTTACCTGCAAACAGAGAATATAATTAATTTGCTCTAATAAATAAGGGGCGTGATACTTCACGCCCTCAATTTAAGCTACTTGGCGAAATGGATTAAATTAAAAATCCATCAATTCTTTTTCTTTATCAGCCAAAGCTTCATCAACTTTTTTAATAAACTGATCTGTCAATTTTTGTACTTCGTCTTGTGCTTTACGTTCTTCGTCTTCGCTGATTTCTTTTTCTTTTAATAATGCTTTAATTTTATCATTAGCATCACGACGAACATTACGAACAGCAACCCGACCTTGTTCTGCTTCAGAACGTACAATTTTAGTTAAATCACGACGACGTTCTTCTGTCAAAGGAGGTAAAGGTACACGAATAGTCGTTCCTGCTGATGCTGGGTTTAAACCCAAATCTGAGGTTAAAATAGCTTTTTCAACACTGCTAATTAAACTACGATCAAATACAGTAACAGCTAAAGTACGAGCATCTTCTGCTACCACATTAGCTAACTGACGTAATGGCGTTGCTGCACCATAATATTCAACTTGAATCCCATCTAGCAAACTTGGGTGAGCACGACCAGTGCGAACTTTTGAAATTTGCGATTTAAATGCTTCAACGCTTTTTTCCATACGTTGTTGCGTATCTTCTTTAATTGCCTTAATCACTTGTTTTTTTCCTTTATTAAGTTATCTTTGATTCAGCCACTAAAGGTAGTCTTATTTGACTATTTAGTGATAACTCTTTGTTACTATTATATTTTAACGAATAAGTATTAATTTTAAAATGCTTTTTTCTCGGTGATTAATGTTCCCTCATCTTCCCCTAAAATGACACGTTTTAATGCACCTGATTTATTCATATTAAATACTCGAATTGGCATTTTATGATCTCTTGCTAAAGTAAATGCCGCCAAATCCATCACTTTTAATTCTTTTTCTAGAACATCTTGATAACTCAATTCTTGATATAAGATCGCATCAGCATATTTGGCTGGATCACGATCATAAACTCCATCAACCTTAGTCGCTTTTAAAACCACATCTGCTTCAACTTCAATACCACGTAAACACGCCGCTGAATCAGTTGTAAAAAATGGGTTACCTGTTCCTGCAGAGAAAATAACTACTTGTCCTTGTTTCAACATACGGATTGCAGTTGTCCAACTATAACTATCACATACCCCATTTAATGGGAATGCTGACATTAATTTTGCATTCACATCAGCACGGTGTAAGGCATCTCGCATCGCTAAACCATTCATCACTGTGGCTAACATTCCCATATGATCACCAACAACACGGTTCATACCCGCTTCCGCCAGTTTTGCACCACGGAAAAGATTGCCACCACCAAGCACTACGGCAACTTGTACGCCAAGATCTAATAACTCTTTGATTTCTTCAGCCATACGATCTAACACTGAAGGATCAATCCCAAATCCTTCATTACCTTGTAAAGCTTCACCACTCAGTTTTAATAAAATTCGCTTATATACTGGATTTTTTGCTGTCATCTTTCTTTTCTCAATTTTCTCATTATTACAAAGTAAAAACATTGGAAAATATTGATTAAACTTTACAATGCTTTCTCTATAAGCCTGATTAAATGGCTTTTACAAAACATAAAAAAAGCGAGTTTCCTCGCTTTTTTAAGCTTAATTAAGCTTTTGACATTGCAGCAACTTCTGCGGCAAAATCAGTTTCAACTTTTTCGATACCTTCACCAACTTCTAAACGAACAAAGTTAGTAACAGTTGCACCTTTTTCTTTTAATAGATCACCTACTGATTTAGAAGGATCCATAACAAATGGTTGACCAGTTAATGATACTTCACCAGTGAATTTCTTCATACGACCTTCAACCATTTTCTCTGCAATTTCACGTGGTTTACCAGATTGCATTGCGATATCAACTTGGATTTGACGTTCACGTTCAACTACTTCAGCAGGAACATCTGAAGGATCTACGAATTCTGGACGGCTTGCTGCGATATGCATTGCAATGTGTTTTAATAACTCTTGATCAGCACCAGTTGCAGCGACTAACACACCAATTTTTGCACCATGTAAATATGAACCAACTGCATCACCGCTGATAGCCGCTACACGGCGAATATTCATATTTTCACCAATTTTTGCTACTAATGCTGCACGCTCATCTTCAAATTTTGCTTTTAATACTTCAACATCAGTTTCTTTATTAGCTAAAGCATAATCAGCAACTTTATTTGCTAATTCTAAGAAACCAGCGTCTTTAGCAACAAAGTCAGTTTCACAGTTCATTTCAACTAAAACACCGAAGCTATCCTCAACACGAGCAATAATTACGCCTTCAGCTGCAACACGACCTGCTTTTTTCGCTGCTTTCGCTTGACCTGATTTACGCATATTATCAATGGCTAATTCAATATCACCATTTGCTTCTACTAATGCTTTTTTACATTCCATCATACCAGCGCCGGTACGTTCACGAAGTTCTTTTACTTGAGCCGCTGTAATTTCAGCCATTTTTCAATCCTCTTTATACCTGTTGCTATGCAACACGATTAACACTCTATCTGTCGATTAATTGATAAAAAAACAGGGAGACACTAACGCCCCCTGCTAACCAATTAAACCCTTCGGTTAAATAAGGGCTTGCTTTACTTAAAGAGCAAATTACTCTGCAACTTCTGCTGAGAAGATTTCTTCAGCAACAGTACCGCCTTGTGCTTGAGCACGACCTTCTTTTACTGCTGCTGCCGCTACTGTTAAGTAAAGTTGAATTGCACGTACTGCATCATCATTACCCGGAATTACATAATCAACGCCATCTGGATCTGTATTAGTATCAACGATAGCGAAAACAGGAATACCTAGGTTATTAGCTTCTTTAACTGCGATATGCTCATGATCCGCTGCAATGACGAATAAAGCATCTGGTAAACCACCCATATCTTTGATACCACCAAGGCTCAATTCTAATTTTTCCATTTCACGGGTACGCATTAAAGCTTCTTTCTTAGTTAATTTATCGAAAGTACCGTCTTGAGCTTGGTTTTCTAAGTCTTTTAAACGTTTGATTGATTGACGTACTGTTTTCCAGTTAGTCAACATACCACCTAACCAACGATGATTTACATAGAATTGTTGGCAATCTAATGCTGCAGCTTTAACACCTTCAGTTGCTGCACGTTTAGTACCAACGAATAAAATTTTACCGTTATTGCTTGCAATGCGTTGTAATTCAGCTAATGCCGCATTGAACATAGGAACAGTTTTTTCAAGATTGATGATATGAACACCATTACGTGGTCCAAAGATGTAAGATTTCATTTTTGGATTCCAATAACGAGTTTGGTGTCCGAAGTGAACGCCTGCTTGAAGCATTTCACGCATTGTAACTTGTGCCATACTATTTTCCTTCTATTGGGGTTTAGCCTCCACATACCCTGAAAAATCGACCGTTTGGCACCCCGATTTTCAGTCATGGTATGTGTGTGATTTCTAAAATAACTAAAAAAATAACCGTCTTTTATCATTAAAAATAAGTTAGCAATAACCTAAATTGACGATAAAAAGACGGTGCGTTTTATACCATAAAATAAGATAAAATCCAAATGATAAATTGGTGCCTTGCTGATTTATCCTTCCATATTCACTACAATATCTTTGGCAAATTCAGCAGTAGAACGCAATTTAGCACCTTCAAGCATTTCAGCAAAATCAGCTGTTACTGTTTTATTCGCTATAGTTTTAGAAACAGCCCTGACAACTAAATCTGCCGCTTCAAACCAACCGAGATGGCGTAACATCATTTCACCACTTAAAATCAATGAGCCCGGATTAGCAATATTTTTACCTGCAATCTTCGGTGCTGTACCGTGTGTAGCTTCAAAAATAGCTGTTTCACTCCCAATATTTGCACCCGGTGCAATACCAATTCCTCCAACTTGTGCAGCCAGTGCATCAGAAATATAATCACCATTAAGGTTCAATGTTGCGATAACATCGTGATCTTGAGGGTGTAAGAGAGCTTCTTGTAAAAAAGCATCAGCAATACAATCTTTAATGATGATCTCTTTTCCTGTTTTTGGATTAATTAATTTATATCCATTTCCACCATTGATCTCTTGCGCACCAAATTCTTTTGCAACTTGATAACCCCATTCTTTAAATGCCCCTTCAGTAAACTTCATAATGTTCCCTTTATGAACGAGAGTTAAAGACTCACGATCATTATCAATCACATATTGCAATGCCGCCTGAACTAAACGTTGTGTTCCTGCTTTTGATACAGGTTTAATTCCTATGCCACACTCTTTGGAAAAACGGATCTTGGCTACCCCCATTTCAGTTTGTAAAAAGTGAATAACTTTATCTGCCTCTGCAGAACCTGCGCTCCACTCTATCCCTGCATAAATATCTTCAGAATTTTCTCGGAAAATAACCATATCAACCAATTCAGGGTGCTTCACTGGGCTAGGTGTACCTTGATAATAACGGATAGGGCGTAAACAACTATAAAGATCCAAAGCTTGACGCATTGCAACATTCAATGACCGAATACCTCCTCCAACAGGAGTCATTAATGGACCTTTAATCGCAATATGATATTCTTGAATGGTTGCAATCGTTTCATCAGGTAACCAAATATCTCCACCATAAAGCTGATTTGCTTTACCACCAGCATAAATTTCTAACCAATGAATCTTCCGCTGTCCGCTATAAGCTTTTTCTACTGCGGCATCAATCACACTTTTCATCGCTGGTGTAACATCAACCCCAATTCCATCACCTTCAATGAAAGGAATAATTGGTTGATCTGGCACAATGAAACTACCATTTTGTCGTGTAATTTTTTCACCTTGTGGTGGTGTAATAATATGTGATTGCATAACCATTTCCTTCTATTAAAATCATTGCAAAACAGGACGAGAATAGACGTACCCAGACGAAAGCAATTTAGTATAAAATATCTCTAACGACAAACGTCAATTTACGACTTAGTTCACATTTTTAACATTTTTTTAATCATTATGCAGAAAAAACACCACCATACCTTTCAACCTAAATTTAAAACATCTACCATTAACAAAAAATCCTTCTCTAAATGTCAACAAAAACATTTTTCTTCTTCACTTACTTTTCAAACCACCAAAGTCGTTCTATTTAATAAACCCTATGACGTGCTATGCCAATTTAGTGACGAACAAGGCAGGCAAACTTTAAAAGATTTTATTCCAATTCCACATATTTATCCTTGTGGACGTTTAGATCGAGACAGTGAAGGCTTATTAATACTCACTAATAATGGTGAAGTACAACATCGGCTAAGTCATCCTCAATTTAAAACAGAAAAAACCTATTGGGTACAAGTCGAAGGCATTCCTACCGAAAATGATCTTGATTTATTACGTCAAGGTATCATTTTAAAAGATGGAAAAACTCTCCCTGCTAAAGTCCAGCAAATAAAACAACCCGTCAATTTATGGCAACGCCATCCCCCTATCCGAGAACGAAAAACTGTGCCAACTAGCTGGCTATCTATCACAATCTGTGAAGGTAAAAACCGTCAAGTCCGTAGAATGACCGCTAAAATAGGTTTTCCTACTTTACGTTTAATTCGAGTATCTGCTGCAAATTTCACTTTAATTCAACAATACAGTACTCTCAAAACTTTTCTAAAAAATGGTGAATATTACCAACTCGATCAAAAAGAAAAAGAAAAATTATTTCAATATCTTAAATTAAGACAATAAGGATCAACATAATGCATAAACCCCATATTACTCTTGCTTGCGTTGTTCATTGCCAAGGAAAATTTTTATTTGTTGAAGAATTTGAATATGGCAAGATGACGCTTAATCAACCTGCTGGGAATTTAGAAGCAAATGAAAGTTTAGTTGAAGGTGCGGAAAGAGAATTATTTGAAGAAACAGGCATTAAAGCCAAAATGCAGTCTCTTCTTGGCATATATCAATGGCAGGCACCACAGTCAGGAATTGATTATTTACGTTTTATTTTTATTGTTGAATTAGATCAATGCTTACCCACTCAACCTCAAGATACTGATATTAATCGAGCTTTATGGCTTACTCTTGGCGAAGTACAAGAATATATTCAGCAACCGAATCAATGTTTGAGAAATCCCTTAGTATTAGAAGTTATTAATGATTACTTAAGTGGTAAGAAATTTCCTCTGACTATTTTACAACAGTACTAAAATAACAACACCTCAAAAAAACTGAGGTGTTGTTTATCAAACAATGAAATTATAATACATCACGGCAATTTAAGTCGTCATATGCTTGTTCTAAGCGTTTTGACATTGACTCTTCACCTTTACGCAACCAAACACGAGGATCATAGTATTTTTTATTTGGTGCATCAGAACCTGTAGGGTTACCTAATTGACCTTGTAAATAGGCTTCATTTGCTTTGTAATAATCTAAAATACCTTCCCAAGTTGCCCATTGAGTATCAGTATCAATATTCATTTTTACTACACCATAGCTCACCGCTTCACGAATTTCTTCTTGGCTTGAACCAGAACCACCATGGAAGACAAAGTCTAATGATTTTGCAGGAATACCATATTTTTCAGAAACATATTTTTGTGAATTATCTAAAATTTTTGGTGTTAACTTAACATTACCCGGTTTGTAAACCCCATGAACATTCCCGAAAGATGCAGCAATGGTAAAACGGTGGCTGATTTTACTTAATTCTTCATACGCATAAGCGACATCTTCTGGTTGAGTGTAAAGCATTGAATTATCTAAATGGCTGTTATCCACGCCATCTTCTTCCCCACCAGTACAACCTAATTCAATTTCTAAGGTCATATCTAGTTTAGCCATACGCTCTAAATATTTTTTACTGATTTCAATATTTTCTTCTAAACTTTCTTCTGAAAGATCAATCATATGAGATGAAAATAATGGTTTACCTGTTTCTGCAAAATGTTTTTCACCTGCCTCAAGCAAGCCATCGATCCAAGGTAATAATTTTTTAGCTGCGTGATCGGTGTGTAAAATTACTGGTACACCATATGCTTCTGCTAAGGCATGCACATGTTTTGCACCTGCAATAGCCCCAATAACATCTGCACGTTGACCTTCTGGTAATTTAATTCCTTTTCCTGCATAGAAAGAAGCACCACCGTTAGAGAATTGAATAATAATTGGTGCTTTCACTCGTGCAGCAGTTTCTAATACGGCATTCACCGAATCTGAGTTAACACAGTTTACCGCAGGGATCGCAAACTCTTTTTCTTTTGCAATTTTAAAGACTTTTTGTACATCATCACCGCTAAGCACACCCGGCTTAACAAAATCAAAAATTTTAGACATAAATTTTTCCTCTCAATAAATAAGAAGGGGAAAACTCCCCTTCAATTATAAAAAATTAAGCTTTTGCACGCTCTTCAAGAACCGCTACCGCTGGTAATACTTTGCCTTCAACAAATTCTAAGAAAGCACCACCACCTGTTGAAATATAAGAAATTTTATCCGCAATTCCAAACATATCAATTGCTGCTAAAGTATCGCCACCACCTGCAATAGAAAAGGCTTCACTCTCTGCAATCGCTTGGGCAACAATTTCAGTTCCTCTACGGAAATTAGGAAACTCGAATACACCTACTGGTCCATTCCATAAAATCGTTTTTGCATTTTTAATAATTTCTGCAAGCTGTTGAGCTGATTGGTCGCCTAAATCTAAGATTTGCTCATCATCTTGAACTTCAGTTGCTGATTTTACTGTTGCTGTCGCTGTTTCTGAAAACTCTTTTGCAACTCGAACATCTATCGCACTAGGAATATCACACTCTTGCATTAAACGTTGTGCTTCAGGAATTAAATCTTTTTCACATAAAGATTTGCCGACATTATACCCTTCAGCCGCAACAAAAGTATTAGAAATACCACCACCAACAACTAATTGATCAGCAATTTTTGCAAGAGAGTCTAATACAGTTAACTTGGTAGAAACTTTAGATCCCCCCACTATTGCAATCATTGGACGTTGAGGATTTTTTAATGCTTTACCTAACGCTTCTAATTCATTCGCTAATAATGGCCCTGCACAAGCAACGGTAGCAAACTTTGCAACACCATGTGTAGAAGCTTGGGCTCTGTGAGCAGTACCAAACGCATCCATTACAAAGACATCACATAATGCTGCGTATTTTTTTGATAAGGCTTCATCATCTTTCTTTTCGCCTTTATTAAAACGAACATTTTCTAATACAACTAATTCATTTGGAGCTACTTCAACGCCTTCAAGATAATCTTTTTCTAAACGAACAGGAATATCTAACGCTTGATTTAAGTAATCTACAACAGGTTGTAATGAGTATTCAGCATTGTACTCACCTTCGGTTGGACGACCAAAGTGGGAAGTAACCATTACTTTTGCACCTTGTTCAAGTGCTAACTTAATGGTTGGCAGTGAAGCTTTAATACGTGCATCAGACGTTACTTTACCATCTTTTACTGGTACATTTAAATCTGAACGGATTAACACACGTTTTCCTGCTAAATCCAAATCGGTCATTTTGATTACTGACATAATAAGTCCTCTTTATTTACTTAAAGTTGAATAGAATTCCGTTAATACTACTTAATCTAAGATACATTATAACAACTCTTAATTTGAAAAGTGTGGATTAGATCAAATTGTAACAACTTAACCATTAATTTGTTTTATTAAATAAAATAATTCTATAAAGAATATTACTTTGTATAAATAAATAATTTTCAATACTCTCTATTTTATGACAACTACCAAGGACAACTCATCACTTGCCAATCTAAGTCATAACAAATTTTTATTTCATTCTTATTCACGCTAATTCTTTTATTTTCTAAGTTGGGATTATATCGTTTTAACCAATTAATCAATGCTTTTTTCTCAAAATTATTATCTGGTAATACGAGCTGATGAAACAGTTCACTTTGCTTAGCAAAATAATCTTGTGCTTGATTAAAGATACAAGCACCGTGCTTTTCCCACTCACCTTGAAGTAAATGGGCTGAAGGCGACTCCTTTAAATAAGATTGAATAATCTCAGGTTTTACTTCAGGTAAATCGCCTTGGCAAAATCTAGGATGATCTGTAATCTGCTGGGCAGCAGCATTTTCTGCCCATAAACCATGAATGATCCAGCCAAAACGATGTTCGCATTGCAAACGATCTTTAATAGGAATAGCTCCCTGATTGCGTTGTTTAACTCTTTCACAATAAGCTGGCGACCACGATAAAACCAAAGTATAAAAATCTACTTGTGCAGTAGGATTTGCCCCAAATTTATCTTTTGCAAGGTGATAATCATAATTTTTTATTGGGAACTGAGTAAGCTCATATTGGTTTGATTGAGATGTTATCTCTGCGATTCGATTTGTCCGAATAACAAAAAAAGTCGCACCTAAAACGATAATCAATAGGATTAATAACAATTTGATACGAAAAGATAATTGCATCATCAGATTAATTCATTTTAAAACTAATAGTATCAACCGATTACAGGTCGAACAATATAAACAAAAACGGAGAACAAAATAACATATTGGATTTTAAAAGGCTATTTCTTTATAATCGCCCGATTTTACGACTATTGAAGGTAATACCAATGAAATTATTAACGTTGAGGTGTTATGGCACTTTTAATCACAGCTAAATGTACTAATTGCGATATGTGCGAAGCAGAATGCCCAAACCAAGCTATTTCTCTGGGAGAGCAAATTTATGTAATCGACCCAACACTTTGTACAGAATGTGTCGGACACTATGAAACGCCAACTTGTCAAAAAGTCTGTCCGATTAATAATTGCATTATTCAAGATCCTGCACATATTGAAAGTGAAGATGAACTATGGGAACGCTTTGTCTTACTCCATCATTCGGATAAAATCTAACCACCACCAAGCAAAAACACTGCTTTTTTGAATATCATCTAAAAAATACGATTTAAATTAGATAATATCTAACGGTATAAAACTTTATTAAAATTTTCTCTTGCAATACGGCATTTTTTTTGAATAATAACCAACAAGCAAATAACAGCAGTCTGAAGTTGTAACTGCGTTTCTATCTAACTCATATTTTAAGAGAACACAAATTATGAAAAAGTCATTTAT
Source organism: Mergibacter septicus (assembly GCF_003265225.1). Classification (NCBI taxonomy): domain Bacteria; kingdom Pseudomonadati; phylum Pseudomonadota; class Gammaproteobacteria; order Pasteurellales; family Pasteurellaceae; genus Mergibacter; species Mergibacter septicus. The sequence goes on from NZ_CP022013.1 coordinate 1,409,437, forward strand.
TCTTCAACAACAAGAAATTAGTTTTGTTAAAGACACTTTCTCTCACAAATTAGCTGAACACTTAGGTTTAGTTGAAGTCCAAGGACCAATCTTAAGTCAAGTTGGTAATGGAATGCAGGATAACTTATCAGGAAAAGAAAAAGCAGTTCAAGTTAAAGTAAAACAAATTGAAGATGCTCAGTTTGAAGTCGTCCACTCATTAGCCAAATGGAAACGTCATACTTTAGCCCGTTTTGACTTCAAACCAGGTGAAGGATTATTTGTCCATATGAAAGCCTTACGCCCTGATGAAGATTCTTTAGATTGCACTCATTCAGTTTTTGTTGATCAATGGGATTGGGAAAAAGTTATTCCTGAAGGTCGCCGTGATCTTACATTCCTAAAAGAGACTGTACGTTCAATCTACGCTGCAATGCGTGAAACACAACAAGCTGTTGAAAAACAATTCGGTATTAAAGCAACCTTACCTGAAGAAATTACTTTTATTCATTCTGAAGATTTAGTACAACGTTACCCAGATTTAACCGATAAAGAACGTGAAAGTGCGATCTGTAAAGAATACGGAGCTGTATTCCTAATCGGAATCGGGGGTGTATTATCAGATGGTAAACCACACGATGTTCGTGCACCAGACTATGATGACTGGACAACTGTCTCTGAAGGCGAATACAAAGGATTAAATGGTGATATTCTTGTTTGGAATGAAGCATTAGGTAGTGCATTTGAAATTTCATCAATGGGAATCCGTGTTGATGAAAGTGCTTTACGCCGCCAATTAGCAATTACAGGCGATGAAGATCGTCTAGCATTTGAATGGCATCAAAAACTTCTTGCGGGAGAACTTCCTTTAACCATCGGTGGTGGTATTGGTCAATCACGTATGGCAATGTTTATGCTACAGAAAAAACACATTGGTGAAGTACAATCTAGCGTATGGCCAACTAAAGTCTTAGAAGAATTTGAAAACATTCTTTAATTTCACTCAGTAAAATTCTCCTTAATTCTATTATCAATCCTATTGAATCCTTTCAATAGGATTTTTTTATCTCATTGTTACTCCCTCCACCCGTCTAATTAAACAGTGATTTTGTTGTGATCTAGTTAACAATAATTCATTTTCTATTTTGACTTTTTTCTAAGCCAGTCCTATATTTAACAAAAATTCAACAATTCAGTTAGGGTATTTTCAATGGTACGTTAATGATGGATTGATACATGCAACACCCAATTCTCTACTCTAAATTTGACGAGGAAGCACTATGTCTGACTTTCTACTTTCCTATCAACAACAAGTTGAACAACGCAAAGCTGAAGGCGTTTGTCCTCAACCTCTAACCGCAGAACAAACGGCAGAATTAATCGAGTTATTAAAAAATCCTCCAGCCATTAATCAAGACTTTCTACTCGAACTTTTTGAAACTCGTATTCCTGCTGGTGTTGATGAAGCAGCTTATGTGAAAGCCTCTTTTCTGTCTGCGGTAGCTAAAGGTGATGTTATCTCTCCCTTAATCTCACCTGAAAAGGCAATCGAAATTCTAGGTACCATGCAAGGGGGATACAATATTGAACCCTTAATTAATGCCCTAGATAACCCCAAATTAGCCACTATCGCTGCTCAAGCCTTATCAAAAACATTACTTATGTTTGATAGTTTTCATGATGTAGTTGAAAAAGCAACCGCAGGAAATGCCTTTGCACAACAAATTTTACAATCTTGGGCAGATGCTGAATGGTTTTTATCCCGCCCATCACTTGCGGAAAAAATTACCGTTACAGTATTTAAAGTAAGTGGTGAAACAAATACTGATGATCTTTCCCCCGCTCAAGATGCTTGGAGCCGTCCAGATATTCCACTCCATGCTCAAGCAATGCTAAAAAATGCCAGAGAAGGGATTATACCTGATAAAGAAGGGGAAATTGGTCCAATTAAACAGCTTGAAAAATTAAAAGAGCAAGGTTTTCCTCTTGCTTATGTTGGCGATGTTGTCGGCACAGGTTCATCACGCAAATCAGCAACTAATTCGGTGTTATGGCATATGGGAGAGGATATTCCTTTTATTCCAAATAAACGAGCAGGTGGTGTGGTACTGGGTGGTAAAATTGCCCCAATATTCTTTAATACTCTCGAAGATGCAGGTGCATTACCAATTGAAGTCGATGTTAGCCATTTCAAGATGGGAGATATTATTGATATTTACCCATATCAAGGCAAAATTTGCAGTCATAACAGCGATAAAGTTATCGTTAATTTTGAATTAAAAACCCAAGTACTACTTGATGAAGTCCGTGCTGGTGGTCGTATCCCGTTAATTATTGGGCGTGGGCTAACCCATAAAGCCAGAACACAACTTGGCTTACCTGAAAGTGATGTTTTCATCAAACCCCAAGTAGTCACTGAGAGTAAAAAAGGCTTTACCTTGGCACAAAAAATGGTTGGTCGAGCCTGTGGTGTTGCAGGAATTCGTCCCGGTCAATACTGCGAACCGAGAATGACCTCCGTAGGCTCTCAAGATACCACGGGTCCTATGACTCGAGATGAATTAAAAGATCTTGCTTGCCTTGGTTTTTCGGCTGACTTAGTGATGCAATCATTCTGCCATACTGCGGCTTATCCAAAACCGATTGATGTTACAACACATCATACCTTACCAGATTTTATGATGAACCGAGGTGGTATCTCTTTACGCCCTGGCGATGGTATTATTCACTCTTGGTTAAACCGAATGTTATTACCTGATACAGTTGGCACAGGCGGAGATTCCCACACCCGCTTTCCGTTAGGGATATCTTTTCCAGCGGGATCAGGTCTAGTGGCATTTGCGGCTGCAACGGGGGTTATGCCGCTAGATATGCCTGAATCTGTTTTAGTCCGTTTTACTGGCACAATGCAACCGGGCATCACTTTACGTGATCTGGTTCATGCAATTCCTTATTATGCCATTCAACAAGGTTTATTAACTGTTGAAAAACAAGGAAAGAAAAATATTTTTTCAGGTAGAATTTTAGAAATTGAAGGCTTAGAGCATCTAAAAATTGAACAAGCCTTTGAACTATCTGATGCCTCAGCAGAACGTTCTGCCGCTGCTTGCACAATTAAGTTAAATAAAGAACCAATTATTGAATACATCAATTCTAATATTACCCTATTGAAATGGATGATCGCAGAAGGCTATGGCGATGCTCGCACCTTAGAACGGCGTATTCAAAATATGCAAGCATGGTTAGCAAACCCACAATTAATCGAAGCCGATCCTGATGCTGAATATACTGCAATCATTGAAATCAATATGAATGAAATCAAAGAACCAATCCTTTGTGCACCAAATGATCCTGATGATGCTCGCAAACTTTCTGAAGTTGCAGGGGATAAAATTGATGAGGTCTTTATCGGATCTTGTATGACAAATATTGGGCATTTCCGTGCTGCAGGTAAATTATTACAAAATTTTGATGGGGTTATTCCTACTCGATTATGGATTGCACCACCAACTAAAATGGATGCCGCCCTACTGACCGAAGAAGGGTATTACAGCTTATTCGGTAAAAGTGGAGCAAGAACAGAAATGCCGGGGTGCTCTCTCTGTATGGGAAATCAAGCTCGAGTAGCCCCTCAAGCGACTGTTGTTTCAACCTCCACACGTAATTTTCCTAACCGTTTAGGACAAGGTGCTAATGTCTATTTAGCATCAGCAGAATTAGCTGCAATTGCTGCATTATTAGGCAAATTACCGACAGTAGAAGAGTACCTTGCTTATACAGAACAATTACAACACGATAAAGAGGATACCTATCGATATATGAACTTTGATCATATTAATAGTTATGTTAAAAAAGCTGATAAAGTTATTTTTCAAACAAAAATCTAAGCATAATATTTGATCACCACTTAAACTCTCTTTTATTTAAATGTAAAAGAGAGTTTTCTTTTTTCACATTTCAGCCACAGATACAAATCAGTGCAAAATCTTGTTACAATTAAAACCATTATTTATCATTAAAAATAAATTACTTAGGCACAAAGAAAAATCTAATGGAAACTCAACAACAATCTCTACCCTCAATTGATGTTATTATTCCTTGTTATAATGCTGAAAATACATTATTAAGAGCCGTTGAAAGCGTTTTAAAACAACAATACGTTCAACATCTCTATCTCGTTGATGATGGTTCAACTGATAATACTTGGTACATCATCTCTCAATTAGCTGAAGCTATTCCAAAAGTAAAAGCACTACAAATGCCACAAAATAGTGGGGTTGCTGCAGCACGTAACTGGGCAGCATTACATAGCTCAGCCGATTTAATTGCGTTTCTTGATGCAGATGATGCTTATCAAGATAACGCTTTAGCTGCACCGATTTTATCTTTTGCACGATTTAATGAGCTTGCCTTAGTTCGCTTATCATTAACAGCGGTAGATCTCGACCCTAAATACACCGCCTATGCAGGTAAAGGTTTAGAAGAAGCGTGGAAAACCTTGCAAATGACTGTTGGCGGCAATATGATCTTCCGCCGTTCAATTTTTCTTGCTGCGGGTGGTTTTCCCACTGATGAATTATTTAAAATCTATGGTGGGGAAGATGCCTCTCTTGGGATCGCCTTTACTGAGGCTGCCGTTGTTGGTGTGTTATTTGAAGATAAAGTTCCCGGTGTTTTACATTATTGTCGCCCAGGTATGCACGCAGAACGTCTCCTAAATGCTTCTCTTTTTGGTGAAAGAGATCCACATATCGTTTCATTAGTTCCGCAAGCTGAAGCTGTTACAGCTAGAATTGTCGCTCAATTAAACCAATTAAAAACAGTATTAAACCAAGAAAATTTAGGTATTATCCCACTTTATGTTGAATATAAAACAACTAATGCCGAAGAAAATACAACCACTGATGAATCCTCCGCTCCATCACCAATAGCCAATACAACTGACGAAAAACACCAGTAGGTAAATATGAAAATCTTAGATGTTATTATTATCGGTGCGGGGGCTTCTGGATTATTTTGTGCCGCTTTAATCGCTAAAAGTGGCAAATCAGTTTTAGTGTTAGAAAGTGGAAAAAAAGTCGGGAGAAAAATCCTGATGTCGGGTGGTGGTTTTTGCAATTTTACTAATTTAGATGTCAATCCAAGCCATTATCTTTCACAAAACCCACATTTTGTAAAATCTGCACTGGCTCGTTATACACAATGGGATTTTATTACCTTAGTATCAAGTTATAACATTGCTTATTATGAAAAAGAACTGGGGCAATTATTTACTCAACAAGGGGCAGAACAAATCGTTTCAATGCTACTCACTGAATGTGAAAAAAATGGGGTGGTGATTCAACTACGTTCTACTATACAACAGCTCAGTAAACAAACTGACTATTTTACATTAACTAACAATAACGGAGAGAAATACCACGCCAGACACGTTGTTATTGCGACTGGTGGTCTTTCTATGCCAAAACTGGGAGTCACACCATTTGGCTATCAAATTGCAGAACAGTTTGGTTTAAAAGTCGTATCACCAAGAGCCTCTTTAGTCCCTTTTACTTGGCGAGAACAGGATAAATGGCTAGCGGAATTAGCAGGAATATCCTTACCCGTCAAAGTAACCGCCACCTGTGGACAAAGTTTCTATAATCAACTTCTTTTTACTCATCGAGGTATTTCAGGCCCCGCTATTTTACAAATCTCTAACTATTGGCAAAGCGGAGAAAGTATTGAAATTGATCTCCTACCACAGCTTGAATTAAAAACATATCTCCAGCAACTCCGTCAATCCACTGCCAAAATACAGCTAAAAACGGCTTTAAATCGCCAATTACCTAAAAAATGGGTAGAACTATTTTTTACTCATTCTGATTTTGCCAATTGGGGGCAACTAACACTAGCACAACTAAGCCACGCTCAACTAAATAAATTAGAACAATACATTCACCATTGGCAATTTATCCCTAATGGAACCGAAGGCTATCGCACAGCAGAAGTAACTTTAGGTGGTGTTGATACTCACACCATCTCATCAAAAACGATGGAAGCAAATCAGGTTAAGGGGTTATATTTTATTGGGGAAGTACTAGATGTGACAGGTTGGCTTGGTGGTTATAATTTCCAGTGGGCTTGGAGTTCTGCTTATGCCTGTGCAGAAGCAATAAATAATCACTAAATAAAAACCACATTATTATTAAATAATGTGGTTTAAGTTTATTTATGAATAAAATTAAAATAATCTTATACTTTTTTATCCATCATTATATCTGATGGTTTTGATATAATATCAGCATTATTAGATACTACATTAGTGTCCTTATTTTGGCTAATAACTTCACTAAAGCTAATGGGTTTATCATATAAATTAACCCCTCCTTTAACACCAAAATCTAAGGTTGTTACTTCATAAGCAATACAAATATCTTCTTCTTCAAAACGTTTTTTTAGCAATACAATCCCATCATTAATTGCTTTCATATATTGATTATGACTTTCAAAATTTATCCAAATCCGTAATTCAAAATTATAAGTTGAACTGCCTATATTCGTAAAAAATAATCTAGGTAAAAATAACTCATCTTCACTTTCAGTAATAACTCCTTCAATTTGTGGCACACAATCCATCACCACGTTCTTTACTTTATCTAAGTCATCACCATAAGAAACACCTGTGGATACGATCGCCATACGCTTACCTGATGAAGAATAATTCACTACATTTCCTGTATAAATCAATTGGTTAGGAATATAAACATTCTGTCCTTCAACAGTCATAATGATAGTTAATAATGAACCTATTTGTTTCACTTGCCCATACTGACCATTAATCGTAACCCAATCTCCCACTTTAAATGGCACTTGAATATTAATTAAAATACCAGAGAAAAAATTTGCCGTTGTTTCTTTAGTTGCAAAACCAATAACAATACCAATGACGCCCGCACTGGCTAATAATTGAGTTAATAATCCTTCTAATCCTAATATATGAATTGCAATAAAATAACCGACAATCATAAAACTAAAGGATAAACAAAATGTAATAAATTTATTTAAATGATGTCGTTCGGCAAAATAATTCTTCGATTTTACTTCATATAAATATCGTATCTTTTTACCAAAATAATAAGTTACCGCAATAACTAATGCAGCTAAAACAATTTTTATTAAATAAATAAAAATTATATCTGACCATTTTTCAACTAGATCAATAAAATACGCTGAATTAAACATCATTTCCTCACACTAAAGTTAATTTTTCCACCAAGTAAATATAACAATAATCAAGCTAAAAATAACTAACCAAATTAGCTGTATTTTCGCATTTTGACGGTTTAAAGCTTGTCGTTCTGCAATATTTTTTTTAAAACTTTGTTGATACTGCATAAGCGATATATTTTGTAATGGAAAACCACACCTCACACATTTTTCAGCCTCACTACTCACTTTTTTTCCACAATCAGGACATTGAATTAACGCCATTTTTAGCTCCAAGTTCACCAACAAATAACTCACAATAAGTATTCTGAGAATTAATGCTCTTTTTATCTAAATATGTTATCTTTAGCAATAGAATTTAAGCCTAAAATCATCACAACAAGGAAAAATCAAATGTACCTTTCACAAATCACGTCTGAATTAAATCAAGCCGCAGAGGTATTAAATAAATTTATTAATAACGGACAAAATATAAAATCAATTCAAGAAGCAGCTCTGTTATTAGCGGAAAGTTTTCAACAAGGGGGAAAAGTACTTTCTTGTGGTAATGGCGGTTCACACTGTGATGCAATGCACTTCGCTGAAGAATTAACAGGTCGCTATCGTGAAAATCGTCCGGGCTATCCAGCAATTGCTATTTCTGATCCTAGTCATCTAAGCTGCGTCAGTAATGATTTTGGTTTTGACTATGTATTCTCTCGTTATGTTGAAGCGGTCGGACAAAAAGGAGATGTCTTATTCGGACTCTCAACCTCAGGAAATTCACAAAATATCATCAATGCAATCCATGCTGCTAAAGCGAAAGGAATGAAAGTTATTGCTTTAACAGGAAAAGATGGTGGTAAAATGGCAGGCTTAGCCGATATTGAAATCCGAGTACCTCACTTTGGCTATGCAGATCGTATTCAAGAGGTACATATCAAAGTTATCCATATTTTGATGATGTTAGTTGAATTTGAAATGGCAAAATTTGCTGAGAAACAAGCCAATGAATAAAAATATCTAATAAAAAAGGCGGTTCACCGCCTTTTATTCTCGCTCTATTAATAATTCCCTTCTTGCCTGCTGTATAATTTGCCAAGCCCCCTGAATTGCCAAATACGCCATTAAAAAAGCAACCAGTAAATCAGGAATATAGGATTGAGTGAAATAAACTGCCACTGCAGCTAAAATAACTAAAATATTCCCAATAGCATCGTTACGTGTACAAATCCATACTCCCTGCATATTACTATCACCCTTACTATAAGCGTATAAAATCCAAGCTGAAATTAAATTAGCCACTAAAGCCAATCCGCCAACCACACTCATTTGATGGTAATTTGGTATTTCTCCCAAGAAAAGATGATAAAGTGTACTACACAACACCCAGCTCCCAAAAATTGCCATAGAACCACCTTTTAATAAAGATGCTTTTGCTCGGATCTTTAATGCTTTTGATAATACAAATAGGCTAATTGCATAATTAGCACTATCTCCAAAAAAATCTAAAGAATCAGCCAATAACGATATAGAACCAGAAGTTTGACTGGTAATTATCTCTACTATAAACATTACAAGATTAATTAGCATCGCAACCCATAATACAGTACGATATTTTGCTTGATTAAAAGATGATGAACATCCACTTGAACAGCAATGAGACATAATAGCTCCTTCTTTGTTTTCCGCAAAAATTTGAGTTAGACTATAAACTCCGTAGTGACTACAAGGTCAAGCATCAAATGACAGATTTTTTAAAAATCAACCAACTGAGCCAACAAAGTGGAATCAACCTAGAAACAATTCGTTATTACGAAAAAATTGGCTTATTACCACCACCCATGCGAGCAAATAATGGCTATCGACTGTATAGTCAACAAAGCTTAGACTTACTTCATTTTATTAAGAAATGCCGTACTCTAGGTTTTAGTTTGAAGGAGATAAAACAACTTAACCAACTTAGAACCAATCTTACAGCTGACTGTGAGAATGCCGATAAACTCATTCAAACCCACCTAAAACAAGTGCAAATTAAACTTCAGCAATTAAAAGAGATTGAAAATTTCTTACAAAGTATCGCTCAATGTAACCAACATCGTATCGAAGATTGCAAAGTAATAAGTGGTATAGAACAAAAAGAATTTATCTAATTAAACTAACTCATACCTTGAATCAGAATAAAAGGGAAATAATTAATAAATGAAAAGGAATTTTAATGGCACGCCCTACTGGATTCGAACCAGTGACCTACGGCTTAGAAGGCCGTTGCTCTATCCAGCTGAGCTAAGGGCGCAGGTGAGGTAAAGATAGATAAAAAAATGGTCGGCGAGATAGGATTTGAACCTACGACCCACTGGTCCCAAACCAGTTGCGCTACCAAGCTGCGCTACTCGCCGACAACGGATCTGAATTATAGTAGGAAGAAGATAGAGATCAACCTTTTTTTTTAAAATTTGTTTTAATTGCCTAAAATTATTCCACTTTTTCTCAATTAAATTCGGATTTAGCTAGTAAACCCTTATCAAATCCTGCTTTTTTTGCGACAATAATCAATATCATTTTAGCCTTTATGGGATAACAAAATCTATGTCAGCACAGGTTATATCAGGCACAGCACTTGCTAAAACAATTAAAGCAGAATTAGCCGAAGAAATACAAACTCTCACTGCCACAGGAAAACGCCCACCAGCATTAGCAGTGATCTTAGTTGGAACAGATCCCGCCTCACAAATTTATGTTGAAAACAAACGTAAAAGTTGTCTTGAAATCGGCATCAAGTCAACGGCATACAATCTCCCTACCAGCACTTCAGAAAACGAATTGTTGGATCTTATTCAACGACTAAACCAAAATCCTCAGATAGATGGCATTTTAGTGCAACTTCCACTGCCTGAACATATAGATAGTAGCAAAGTGATTGAAAACATTGCTCCCGATAAAGATGTTGATGGTTTTCATCCCTATAATGTCGGCAGACTCTGTCAACGTATTCCAACCTTACGAGCTTGCACCCCATACGGCATAATAAAATTGCTAGAAAACACCACCATTCCATTACAAGGTAAACACGCCGTTATTGTTGGTGCTTCAAACATTGTCGGACGCCCAATGGCACTAGAATTACTCCTAGCAGGTTGCACTGTTACCGTTACACACCGTTTTACAACCAACTTAGCTGAACAAATCAAACAAGCTGATCTAGTCGTTGCTGCAGTCGGCAAACCACATTTAATTAAAGGCGAATGGATCAAAGAGGGAGCAATCGTTATTGATGTCGGTATTAACCGAGTTAACGGTAAACTCATCGGTGATGTCGAATTTGAACAAGCCCAACAAAAAGCAAGCTATATCACGCCTGTTCCCGGTGGTGTTGGTCCAATGACTGTCGCAATGCTAATGGCAAATACGGTGCAGGTGTATAAACAACATAAAGATACGTCTAAATAACTGTGATACCATCTCATATAGCGAACAAAATAAGTTATTCAAACATTGAGAAAAAATAGCGAGTTTTAACTCGCTATTTTTATATATTACTCTATTCAACCGTAACCGCTTTTGCTAAGTTTCTTGGTTGGTCAACATCGGTGCCTTTGATTAAGGCGACATGGTAAGCAAGAAGTTGTAGAGGCACGGTATAGAAAATCGGGGCAGTGATTTCACTTACTTTTGGTAAAGTGATGATTTTCATTCCCTCACTAGCAGTAAAGCCAGCTTCTGCATCTGCAAATACATAAAGTTGCCCACCTCTTGCTCTGACTTCTTCAATATTAGATTTCACTTTTTCTAATAATTCGTTGTTTGGTGCTACCACTACCACTGGCATATCAGCGTCAATTAAGGCTAATGGACCGTGTTTTAATTCACCAGCAGCATAAGCCTCAGCATGGATATAAGAGATTTCTTTTAGTTTTAACGCTGCTTCAACAGCAATCGGATAAAACTCTCCCCGTCCTAAGAATAAAGTATGGTGTTTTTCTGCAAAATCTTCGGCTAAATGTTCAATGTCTTTCTCAAATGCCAATACTTTTTCTACATCTCTTGCAATACCTTTTAATGCAGCAACAATTTGTTTTTCTTGTTCTGCTTTAACTTGACCATTTAATTTACCAATAGCAGTAACTAGCATTAGCATTGCGGTTAACTGTGTAGTGAAAGCTTTAGTTGATGCCACACCGATTTCTACCCCAGCTCGGGTCATAAAGGCTAGATCAGACTCTCGTACTAACGATGAACCAGCAACATTACAAATTGTCATTGCTGCCATATAACCTTTTTCTTTCGCTAAACGTAAAGCTGCTAGCGTATCTGCAGTTTCACCTGATTGTGAAAGAGTGAGCAATAAGCTATTTGGACGTGTAACAAATTTGCGATAACGAAATTCTGATGCAATTTCAACATCACAACTTACTCCTGCAATAGCTTCAAACCAGTACCGAGCAACCATTCCAGCATTGTAAGAAGTACCGCAAGCAATAATTTGAATATGTTCCACTTTTTCAAGAATGGCTTTTGCTCCATTACCAATACTTTCAACGATAACGTTATCACCTGCTATACGTCCTTCCAGCGTATTTAAAATAGCGGTCGGCTGTTCAAAAATTTCTTTCTGCATAAAATGACGGAATTTTCCCTTATCCGCTGCATCTTGTTCTAAGTTTGACTCACTAATTTTACGCTCTACCTGCTCACCTTGTTGATTGTAAATTGTCACGCTACGGCGAGTAATTTCTGCAATATCTCCTTCTTCCAAATAGCTAAAACGACGGGTTACACTTAATAATGCAAGCTGGTCTGAGGCTAAAAAGTTTTCCCCTACGCCATAGCCAATGACCAATGGACTCCCTGAACGAGCAGCAATTAAGCGATCGGGATCACGGCGATCTAACACCACCATTCCATAAGCACCTGTCAGTTGTGCCACCGTTTTTTGAACCGCTTCAAGTAAAGTTTGGCTTTGTTGTAATTCCCAAGCGACTAAATGAGCGATCACTTCAGTGTCAGTTTGAGAACTAAAGTGGTAACCTCGTTGCTGTAATAGTTCTCTTAACGGTTCGTAATTTTCAATAATACCATTATGAACAACAACAATATCTCCTGAACGATGTGGGTGAGCATTAGCTTCACAAGGTTCGCCGTGCGTTGCCCAACGAGTGTGTGCAATCCCAGTACCACCAGTAATTGGGTTATTTTCAATTTCATCGTCTAATACTTTTACTTTGCCAACACAACGAATACGTTGTAATTCTTTTGCTTGATTAACTACTGCAACACCCGCAGAATCATATCCACGATACTCTAAACGGTGTAATCCTTGTACAAGAATTTCAACAACATCACGTTGTGCTACCGCACCAACAATCCCGCACATAATAGACTCCCATAATTAATAACAACTTTTTATCTACAATATTATAAGTTATCTCTACTCCATTTGCAGTAATAAGATGTTGGATTTAATGATAACGTATTGAAATAAAAAGAATAAGACAGATTTGATAGATAAAAATTAGAGATAAAATAAAACCCTAACTTCACTGTTAGGGTTTTACTTATGCAGGCAAAATTATTTTACTGCATCTTTTAATGCTTTCCCTGAAACAAAAGCGGGCACTTTAGAAGCTGGAATTTGAATAGTTTCTAGTGTTTTTGGATTACGACCTGTACGGGCTTTGCGTTCATTCACTTTAAATGTACCGAAACCAATTAGCTGTATTGTTTCACCAGCTTTTAAAGTTTCTGTAATTGTTTCCAAAGTTGCTTCTAATGCTGCTTTAGCATCTTTTTTACTTAATTCCGCTTTTGCAGCGATTGCATCAATCAACTCAGTCTTGTTCATAAATAATTACCTTTCGCATTTATTTAAATTTTGTGTTCAGCTGTTAAATTAGTTCATTAACTTAACACCTATTCGCTGTAACCACTGTTTCAAACAGTGCTACAAGCTTAATCTAACTTGCTAAATATTCAAAGAATTTTATGAGGAAAATTAGAAGAAAATCACACTATTTTATGATCTCGATCCCAATATTACTCACTAATTGTTCTCTGATCTCATTTTTAAGTTCTAATAACAAGTTTATATCACGTTTTTCAGCTTGATTTAACGCTCGATAAATAGCCCATTGAACATCTAGTTCTTGTTGAATGCTTTCATGTTGCTTCAACTCATTGTCTGTCAATTCACATTGATTTTCAGCCTCTAATAAAGTTGCTACTGTCTTTAGAGATAACCGACTTATTTTAATTGCTTGTTCTAAAGTAGAACCAGCAATAATACTATGTAATAGCTCAGCTAAACCTTCACACGCATCAACTGCAGGATAAATACCATAAAAATCATAACCATTAATATCGGGAATGACTTCTTCAAATTTTTCTAGCTGGCTTTCAAAATTAATTTTTATCCCTTTAACCGTTAAATATTCCCAAACTAAATTTAAAATTGAGGAATAACGTTTAGCACTTTGACTTTGTGCAGTAAAATGACAAAAATTTTGAAAGTTAGGGTACATTCTTTCACATAAACACAACATAAAAGCGATATGTTGCCAACTTTCAAAATGTTCCAATCTTTTATGAATAGGATTTCGCATACTACCACTGCTCTTATTTTTGTTGTTGATGGTAAGGTTGAGAATAACGGTGAACCGCATCAACTAAAATTTTTGGTGCATCTTCTGGAACATCTTGATGAATACCATGTCCTAAATTAAACACTTGTCCGTTGGCACTACCCGTAGTGTGGAAATCATGTAAAATCTGTTGAACTTCTTGTTCAATCCGCTGTGAAGGTGCATATAACACGCTAGGATCTAAATTTCCTTGTAATGCGACTTTATCTCCAATTCTCACTTTTGCATCGGCAAGATTAACTGTCCAATCTAAACCTACTGCATCACACCCCGTATTTGCAATGGCTTCTAGCCATAAACCACCACCTTTGGTAAAGAGTGTAACAGGTACTTTTCGCCCTTCATTCTCTCGAATCAATCCTTCAACAATTTTTTGCATATATTGTAAAGAAAACTCAGGATATTCACGATGCGCTAATACGCCACCCCAAGTATCAAAAATCATCACCGCTTGAGCGCCTGCTTTAATTTGGGCATTAAGGTATAAAATAACACTATCAGCTAACTTATCTAATAATTGGTGTAATACTTGCGGTTCGCTATATAGCATTTTCTTAATTTTAGTAAAGGCTTTGCTACTCCCACCTTCCACCATATAAGTTGCCAAAGTCCAAGGACTACCTGAAAAACCAATCAATGGGACAGCACCATTAAGTTCTCGACGGATTGTGCGTACAGCATTCATTACATACTGCAACTCCCCTTCAGGATCAGGAATTGGCAATTGTTCTACATCACGGTTTGAGCTAATCACTTTCGCAAATTTTGGCCCTTCACCTGCACCGAAACTTAACCCTAATCCCATAGCATCAGGAACAGTTAAAATATCAGAAAAAAGAATTGCGGCATCAAGTTGATAACGACGTAAAGGTTGTAAAGTTACTTCACAAGCGAGATCCGCATTGCGACATAATGACATAAAATCGCCTGCTTGTGCTCGAGTAGCTTTATATTCTGGTAAATAACGCCCTGCTTGTCGCATTAACCAAATTGGTGTCATCTCAACAGGTTGGCGTAATAATGCCCGTAAATAACGATCATTTTGTAATGGTTTCATTTATCTTATTCCTTAATATTTTGACTAGATGCTAAACTTTCAGCACGACAAAGCTCTAAAGTCATTTCAATAAGTTGTCGTGCAATGGTACCTGTTTCAGGGAGAGGTGGTAAAGGTTGGTTGCAATGAAACCAATCAGCAGTCTGAATTTCATCGACTTGTAGATCAATATCACCAGCAGCATAATCGGCTAAATACCCTACCATCAGTGAATTTGGAAATGCCCAAGGTTGGCTTGCAACATAACGAATATTTTTAACTATAATGCCACTTTCTTCAAAAACTTCTCGTCTAACAGCGTGTTCAAACGTTTCCCCCGTTTCAACGAACCCCGCTAAAGTAGTATATATTCCACCTTTATGCCGTTGATGATTTGCCAGCAAAATATGCGCCCCTTTACGGACTGCAACAATAATGCAAGGGCAAATAACAGGGTAATGTCGATATTCACAATTTGGACAATAAACGGCTAATTCATCCTTTGCTACTTCTGTTGGCGTAGCACAACACCCACAATACCTGTGAGTGTTAAAAAAATGGTTAAGGCTAACCCCTCGTCCAAGTAAATTAAATTCAGTGGCACTAAGAGATAACTGACTGCGTAACGATTCCCAACGTAAAGTGCTTGGCAGTTGAAAGCTGTTATCGGTTAAAACTAACCACAAGGGTTGTGCTTTAAACTCTCCAATTAAACGGACAGGTAAATTTAAGCTATTCCATTGTTTCGCAGAACCAAAAGGTAAATTACCCTCTATTAAGGCTAACATATTGTTTTGGCTAAAAAGCCAATAACCTTGCTGTTCTGCAATCATAATACCTGCTATTCCGTGATTAAATAAGGTAAAGGAGCGATGATGAATTTTGCTTCTTCTTGTTCAGACAATCGAAAAATAGCTTCAGATTCAATATCTTGATTTAAAACGACTTGTAACCAAACTCTCTCTTCAATCTGAATAGAAGAAATAATCACCCCAGTTTTTCGCCAACCTGTTTCAAGCTTAAGCTCAATACCATCACCAATTTTAGGCAAAGCAAGACCAGTATTTTGTTCACTGACTAATGTAAACATTGCTCGCTTATTTGCGCCACGATATTTGGCTCTTGCAACCATTTCTTGTCCGATATAACACCCTTTACTAAAAGAGATAGTTGCTTCTAAACATTGTAGATTAATTGCTTGAGGTAAAAATTCCGCTTGGTTATCAAGTGTTAATAATGGTTGACCATTTTGCATGGCAAGTAATTGCCATTCAACCTGCTCTCCATTGACATCCACTAGATGATTGCTTACCACTAAAACATACGGATTAGCTTGATCAACCTTAATCGTAACTTGTTCAGAAGATAAACTAATAACTGAATTCACAGAAAAATCAATCTCAGTCGCTATTTCAGTAAAGCGATGTAGTGAAAAAGCATACAAATATTTTTGCTCTAATGGTGTAAAAGTCACTTTTGAGAACACTGCATATTTTTTTAGAAAATTAATAGCAGATGGTAAAAATGAACGCTCAAGAATAAGCCAAAACTGTTCTGGATTAAATTTAACTAGACGAAAAAGGGAATTGACCTTGCCTTTCGGATCACAATGTGCTGCTAAAGTTGAACACTTATCCGCTAATTTAATAACATCACAGGTTAATTGTCCTTGTAAGAATTTAGTTGCATCACTACCTTCTACTAAGACCACTACATAATCAGGCAAAGCACAAGCAAGTTGGCTAAACTTTCCACATTCACGCATTTTTTACTCCAAGTTTTGAATCTGTTCTCTCATTTGTTCAATCAATACTTTCAGTTCTATTGCTGAATTTGTTACTTCTGCATTAATTGATTTTGATGCTAAGGTATTTGCTTCCCGATTTAATTCTTGCATCATAAAATCTAAACGACGCCCAACTGCACCACCTTTATTTAAAATTGACTGCGTTTCTTTAACATGCAGTTGTAAACGATCTAATTCCTCTGCAACATCTGTTTTTTGTGCCAATAACACCATTTCTTGTTCTAATCGTTGCGGGTCTGGCTGTAATTGAATGTCATTAAAACGTTGTAAGAGACGTTCACGTTGCCAAACTAAAACTTCAGGCATTTTACACCGCACTTTTTCTATTTCATTATTAATAGCGATAAGGCGCTGGTGGATTAATTCAGCTAATTTATCCCCTTCTCGTCCTCGCATAGCGACAAACTCATCAACTAGCTGATCGAAAGAAAGTAATAAATCTTGTTCAATCTGATCAATATCCTGCTCCGTTGCTTCAACAACCCCCGGATAACGTAACAAATCAACTAGATTAATTTCTCCTTCGCCTAGTTCACTTTTTAATACTTTTAAAGAACCAGTAACTTGAGTAACCAATTCTCGATTCAAATTTAATTCTGCTCGACTTTGCTGCAATTCAATTTTTAAACCACACTCAATTTTACCGCGAGTTACACGTTGGCGTAATTTTTCTCTTAAATTATTTTCTAATCCACGAAATTGTTCTGGTAAACGGAAAAATGTTTCTAAATAGCGTTGATTTACCGAACGAATTTCCCATACGGCATTGCCCCAATCTTGTTTAAGACTATGACGAGCAAATGCAGTCATACTATAAATCATTACGATCCCCTCTTTAAACCTGTACAGTGTCATCAATATTTTACTGATTTTACTCAATAAATCCTATTTATTTCATATTCTCTCAAACAATTTTAAAAAATATTCTCATTATCTGATTAGAAAAGGTTGGCAATTTACAAACAATCACGCAAAATAGAACATTTTAGTACAATAAGGATCATTTATGCTTGATATAGTACTTTACGAACCAGAAATTCCACAAAATACAGGAAATATCATTCGATTATGTGCTAATAGTGGTTTTCGTCTTCATTTAATTCACCCATTAGGTTTTGGGTGGGAAGACAAAAAACTCCGTCGTAGTGGTTTAGATTATCACGAATTTGCGGATATTCAACATTATCCTGACTTTGCTACTTTTATTGCACAAACAAAACCACAGCGACTATTTGCACTGACCACCAAAGGTGGACCAACCCATAGTCAAGTACAATATCAAATAGGTGATTTCTTAATTTTTGGCCCAGAAACACGGGGATTACCAGCAACTATCCTAGATAGTTTGCCATTAGAACAAAAAATTCGTATTCCAATGTGTGAAAATAGTCGGAGTATGAATTTATCTAACTCTGTTGCTGTTGCTGTTTATGAAGCATGGCGACAACTTAATTATACAGGAGCAGTCAATCTGTATTCACGATGAAAACAAAAATATTAGTAGTAGGTCCAGCTTGGGTTGGGGATATGATGATGTCGCATAGCCTCTACCAAATGCTGAAGCAACAATATCCACAAGCTCAAATTGATGTTATTGCACCAAACTGGAGTAGAGCATTACTTAAGCGTATGCCTGAAGTACGACAGGCAATTGAAATGCCACTAGGACACGGACGTTTAGGCTTAATAGAACGTTATAAGATTGGCAAACAATTACGATCGGAACAATATGATCTAGCCATTATCCTACCTAACTCATTTAAATCTGCCTTAATTCCTCTTTTTGCTCAAATTAAACAACGCCGTGGTTGGAAAGGTGAAACACGTTATCTTTTACTGAATGACTTACGCCAAAATAAAGATGATTATCCAATGATGGTGCAACGTTATGTCGCATTAGCATTCCAAGCAAATCAAGTACCAAGCCCTTCTCATTTACCCTTACCAAAACCTTACTTACGAATTGAAACATCACAAGTTGCCCAAACTTACCAAAAATTCTCTCAACAGGGATCAACTCTAGAAGAACAAGAACGCCCAATTATTGCTTTTTGCCCGGGTGCCGAATTTGGGCCAGCTAAACGTTGGCCTCATTACCACTATGCTACTTTAGCCGAAAATCTCATCAATCAAGGATTTAAAATTCAACTGTTTGGTTCCATAAAAGATCAGGAAATAAGTGAAAATATTCGGACAATGTTACCAATGGGATTACAAACTTATTGCCAAAATCTTGCTGGATTAACAACACTAGAAGAAGCGATTGATCTTCTTTCTGGTTGTCAACTAGTTGTCAGCAATGATTCAGGTTTAATGCACATTGCAGCTGCATTACAACGACCTCTTGTCGCACTTTATGGTCCAACAAGCCCTAAATATACCCCACCACTGGCAGAGAAAGTTGAAATTCTCCGCACAATTGAAGGAGGCTTAATCAAAATTCGTGAGGATAAAAATAATCAACAAGGGTACCATCAAAGCCTAATCGATCTCTCACCTTCAATGGTTGAAAATGCAATACATCGTTTATTAACTGAGAGTTAAATAAATGATAAAAATTATTATAGTCAGAATGATAGCGTTAGCTAAGCTCACAAAATTTACTAATTTTCGTGAAATTATCCGCTAACTGAGGTAGAATGGGGCAATGATAATATCCTGTCAAAGCATATAAACAGAGGAAACGACTATGTCATTACAAATTTTAGATCAATTAGAAAGTAAAATTAAACAAGCGGTTGAAACAATTCAATTATTACAAATGGAAATTGAAGATTTAAAAGAACAAAACAATGCCCTTGTAACAGAAAAAAATGAATTAGCAGCTAAAGCAGAAAGACAACAAGCAGAATCTCAACAATTCCAAGAACGTTTACGTTCTCTTTTAGGTCAAATTGATGAGATCTAATCTATTTTATTCTTTTATTTGATTAAAACCGTTTGTTATTACAAACGGTTTTTTTACTTAAATAGCAACAGAAACTTAATTTAATAAAGCTGTTTACAATCAACTGGTTTTACAATATCACTTGGATAGCAACCTAAAATTTTCAAATAACTACAATAATGCGTTAATTCTTGTAATGCTTGCTGAGTGGTATCAGTATTTAAATTTGCTTCAATTTCAATATAAAACATCTCTTCCCAAGGTTTACCATAAATAGGGCGAGATTCAAGTTTAGTCATATTAATCTGGTGCTTTTTAAAAACTAATAACGCATCGACTAAAGCCCCCGCTTTCTGTGATGTTGAAATTAATAATAACGTTTTTGCATTAACTTGCGATGATACCTCTACATCATTTTTACTCAAAATAATAAAGCGAGTGATATTATGCATCTGATTAGCAATATTATCTTCTAAAACCTGTAAACCATATAAATTACCGCCCTCAGCATTTCCTAAAGCTGCAACATTAGGCTGATTAATTTTAGCAACTAACTGCATCGCATGCGAAGAACTCTCACAATACTTAACATGAATTGGATTTAAATTATGAATGAAATGGCTACATTGCTGAATAACTTGTGGGTGGCTATATAATGTATCAATCCTGCTAAGCTCTGTTACTTGACTCACCAAAACACAGTGTTTAATTGGATAACTCAATTCTCCTACTAAGGTTAAACTGGTATCTTGTAATAGATCATATACTTCATTAATTGACCCTGAAGTTGTATTTTCTAATGGTAAAATCCCATAATCTGCTTCTCCTGATTCAACCTTAGCCAACACTTGTTGAAATGACTCACAACTTAATTCAAATAATTCTTTTTGATAACGCTGAGCATATTGTCGTGCTGCAAGATTAGAATATGATCCTTTCATACCTAAAAACGCAATTCGAATATTATTTTGCAGCTGTTCGTTCAATTTAGTTTGTAAATAAGCCTGCTGAGTTAAAACAGAGTCTTCGATAATTTTATGAAAAACTTCAGTTATATATTGTGGATTCAAAGGATAATTTTGTGCTTGAGCATAACGAACCAGAGATTGCAGAAGTTGTTGTTCTCGTTCAATATCACGTAGCGGCTTTTTAGTGATCTCTTTACTCTTTACAACTTCATATGCTAATTGATGCCGTTGAGCAAGTAAATTTAACAATGTCCGATCGACTTCAGTAATTTTCTGACGAATTTGGCTTAGATCTAACGACATAAATATTTCCTGTTATAGTTACTGTCTTTAAGTATATTTAAGGATTGTAACTAGCAAAAAAATTTTCTCAAGCATAAACAAAAGATCACTAAAAAAAAGTCATAAAAAAGCCCGACCTTTAGTCGGGCATTATATAATTATCTTAGAAAGAATCTTTTAAACGTTCGGTCGCTCGCCGAGATTCACTTTTATGTTGCCGTTTATTTAATTGCCGTTCCAACTTCTCTTCAACTTCATTGATTGCTTTATACATATCTTCATTTGCAGAATGTGCAATTAAAGTACCATACGGGGTTCCAATTGTTGCTTCAACTTCAAAACCTTGTGGTAATTTATTCAAAATAAAATGAGGATTAATTAGCTGTGTATGCCATTTTTTCAATTTATTAAGACGATCCTCAATATGACTACGAATTGCTGGGGTAATATCCATTTGTTTACTAGTGATATTTAATGTCATCTTATTTACCTCACTGAGTTAAGCGTAACGTTATTCATCTGTCTAAAACATAATACCAACTTATTTACTTTTCAATAGGTTCAGAAAATAAATTTTAAAATAGTGAGCTTGATCGAAAAATAGTGAAAATCCGCTTTTCTTTTCCGAAATATGGCAATAGGATAGGTAAGATTTTATCAACTATTTTTCTTGCTAAATCAACCTACAATTTCAGACTTCTTACCCGTTCCGACTTCACTTTCTTGCTGATCACGATCATTTCCCTCTTGTTTCAAACGCTCAAAATAATCTTTCGTTTCACTAATAATCACTTTACGTAGTCCAATTAAGGCAATTAAATTTGGTATCGCCATCAAACCATTTACAATATCCGCTAAAGTCCAGATGACTTCCAACTGAATGAAGGCACCAACTGCAATCATCAAAATAAATAAAGTTCGATATAACTTAATCGCTTTAATACCAGCCAAATACACAAAACAACGTTCACCGTAATAACACCAACCAAGAATGGTTGTAAAAGCAAAAAAGAGTAAACCGATAGTAACAATAGTAGCCCCTATTCCTGTACCAAGACCTTGTGAAAAAGCTAAATTTGTTACTGCAGCTCCCGTAACATCATATTGCCAGCCCCCTGTAATCACTAGTACCAATCCTGTCATCGTACAAACGATCAAAGTGTCTAAAAAAGTCCCTGTCATTGAAATTAAACCTTGGCGTACTGGTTCTTTAGTTTGAGCAGCTGCAGCTGCGATTGGTGCTGACCCTAAACCAGATTCATTTGAAAAAATTCCTCTCGCCACCCCAGATTGGATCGCTTTCATCACACTAAAACCTAACGTTCCCCCTAAAGCAGCTTGTGGATCAAAAGCACTATGAATAATTAAACTTATTGCCGCTGGAATAGCCTGCCAGTTTAAGATCAAAATAATCAATGCTGTAACAACATATAAGACCGCCATAAATGGCACAATTAATGATGAAGCTACGGCAATACGGTTAATCCCACCGAGGATAATTAAAGCGACTAAAACGGTCATTACCATAGCAGTTACTTCTACTGATACGTGAAACGTATCTTGCATAGCATGGGTAATCGCATTAATTTGTGGGAAGGTACCAATGCCAAAAAATGCAACTAAGATCCCAAAAATAGCAAAAAGATTAGCCAGCCATTTAATCCCTAGCCCACGTTCAATGTAATACATTGGACCACCAGCCATAAAGCCGTTTTTATCTCTAACCCGATATTTTACTGCTAACAAACATTCCGCATATTTTGTTGCCATTCCAAAAAAAGCAACAATCCACATCCAAAAAATAGCACCGGGACCACCAGTCTGTACCGCTGTGGCAACCCCAACAATATTTCCTGTACCAATAGTCGCTGATAATGCGGTACAAAGTGCAGCAAACGCAGAAACATCGCCTTGCCCTGTACTACGTTGAAAAAGATATTTTAAAGCTCTTGGTAATTGTAAAACTTGTAAAAAGCCCAAACGAAGAGATAAATAAATGCCCGTCCCAGTTAATAAAATAAGTAGTGGTGGTCCCCAGACAAAATCATCAATTAAGCTTAAAATTTGCTGAATAGTCATGAAATTTCCTCGTAAAAAACAACATATACAAGGAGATGAAAAGCACAAAAGAAAAGATATCCGCCTTAAATAGCGTAACTTAGGATAAATAGAATATGTCTTTCCAGCCCCTGTCCTTTTGCCTGAGCGTTTGAAAAGTATCTGATACTTTTTTGCGCCTTCGGCGTCCTAATCCAAATATCTCACGTATTTGCTAGGCTCTCTCCAAGGGTTCGTCCAGTAACAGTCCCTGCTGGAATAACCAGCACCTGAAAGATTTTTCCTCGTCGGTGTAGGGTCTCTTCCCTACTCTCCAGCTACCTTCGTCCGAACTTGCTAAATTAATCTAAAAATTTAGGCGGAAAATGCTAACAAGGAATGATCCTGAAATCAAGTCGATTTTCTTGCCTGTTTAGCTGCAATATAACTACATCCAGCTACTAGTTTTTTGGGATGCTGTGCTAACCAAGCTAACAATGCTTGGTAAAGTTGATCTGCTATACCTTGTCCTCTTAATTCAACCGCAACAAAGGTATGGTTTGCATTAATTGTATCAGGATCTTGATAAAAATAACTTAATTCAGCTAAACGTTTTCCAGAACGTTCAATAAAAAACATTCCTTGCTTACCATCATCAAACTGTTGAATTTCTGAATTAATCATCTGCATAATTCACCACTTTGCTATAATCAAATAAAAAAATTAATCTTGATAAAATACATTATCATCTTCAAATACACTTTCAGTGATAACAGTTTCCCCTGCAATGACTTTTTCTTCATTTGCCCATTCACCTAAATCAATTAATTGGCAACGTTTACAACAAAAAGGGCGAAACAGGTTTTCACTTGACCATACCACTTCAGCTTGGCAAGTTGGGCATAAAACCTTCAAAACTTCATCACTCATTTTCTTCTCTCTTCATTATTTTTTGTTGGCTTAATTCTAAATAAAACTGATGTAATTTGATAACTTGTTGGCGTAACTTAACTAAGTTGTCATTCAAATCTCGATTATTCTCTATTATATCATCAGCTTGAGCTAATCGTTCTGAACGGCTAACCTGACTTGCCATAATCTGTTTAATCAAGGTAACAGAATTTTGATCCCGTTTAGTTGCACGCTGGATCTGAATCTCTTCATTCACATCTACTACTAAAATCCGATCACAAAAAGGGGTTAATTTATTCTCAAATAACAGTGGTACCACCCATAAAACATATCCTTGTGTATATTGAGCTAAACTTTCCAACATAGCTTGGCGAATTGCAGGGTGTAATAGCTGGTTTAACCATACTTTTTCAGCAGGATCAGTAAAAATCTTTTGCCGTAATAAAATACGATTTAATTCCCCTTCACTGGTTAAAATATCATCGCCAAAATGCCCCTTAATTTTCTCTAATAATAGCGAGCCTTTTGCTACCACCTTACGAGCAACAATATCCGCATCTACAATTGGAACCCCCATCTCAGCAAAAAGATCGGCAATCGTACTTTTACCACTACCAATTCCTCCTGTTAATCCAACCACATAACTCATTTCTAATCTCTTTATTCACACTTTTTAAATAAATATTGTTAAATGTTAGGCACTATAACAAGATATGATTGGAGATTAAAGATAAGCCCCGCAGAAAGGTTTAAAAATGGTGCAAAGGGTAACCCTTTTTGCCTTAGCGTAATTTTATCTTTAGAAAAGATAAACATCACTAAAGCTGTAAGACAAGCAAAAAAGAGATAATAGCCAAGTACTTGCCAAGTTAATACTGTCGCCGTTGCACTAGCTAATACAACATCACCAAAGCCAAATCCCTCTCGTTTCAATATCAAGCGACAAATAAAATAAAAAATCCCCATTAATAATAAAGTGAGGGTGATACTTAATAAACTCTGAGATAAAGAAAAGGATAGCGGCAATAATTCAAATTGTACCAAATATAGCCCCGCTATCAGCACTAAAAAACAGTGAAAGAGTGAAATCAAACGATAATAAAGGTCAATAAAAGCAATCAACCATAATAAAAGATAGAAAGAAAACAGTATAAACTGTTCAATCGGTGTCATAGTTTGGCAATAAGCAACAATAAAAATCAATAAACTAACTATACTAAATAGACTGAAATGAGCAATCCCTAGTTTAGGCATATATAATGCCTCACGCTTACTCAATTCTGGTATCAAAGATGATGTTAAATACCCTAAATACCCTATACTGATACCAAAACTTACCAGTGAAAAGACAATAAATAAAAATGAAATTAACTCCATTTAATCGCCTCTTTTTGCTTTCATCTTCTTAGATACATAAATTAGCCTAACGTACTACCTAAATTAAAAATAGGAAGATACATTCCTGCCATCACCATACCGATTAAACCACCAATGACTAGCATTAATAATGGCTCTAATAATTGTGAAAGGAGATCAATTTGATAGGCTAATTTCTGCTGATATTGGCGGGAAATATGCTGTAACATCTCAACTAAATTTCCACTCTTTTCTCCAAGAGCTAGCATCTGCTTTGCTTGCTGTGGAAAAAGGTTATAACTCAAACTTTGAGAAAAAGAATACCCTTGTTCTAATCCCTGTAAGCAACGTTCAATTTCAGCATCTAAAGGATTAATTGATGCTTGTTGTTGTCTTTGAATAACTGTTTTTTTAGGAGAGAAATGATGAGGTAAAAAAGTACGTAACGCCTGTGGTAAGGTGATACCTGCTTTTAACATCAAAGCTAATCCAGCCGTAAAATTAACCAGTTTTGTTTGAGTGTAGAGAGTTCGGATTAATGGTATTAACAGTACAATTCGTAATAATATCTGTTGTAACCAAATGGATTTTTGATACAGTATCCTCATCAACCACACTGTTGCACTTATGCCACATAACAAACTAATAAAATGTTGATGTAACATATTAGATAATAACAATAGAAATGCTGTTAATGCAGGTAAATTAGCCTGTTGATTTTGATATAAATCCGCAAACTGCGGTACAATAAACCATAACAACGCTAAGGTTAAAAGCAAAGAAATAGATAACACCACCAAAGGATAAAAAAGAATTTTTTGTATTTTCTGTTGTAAACTAGCTTGCTGAGCTTTTGCTAAAGCTAATTGCTGGATAATTTGTGCTAACTGTCCACTAACCTCACCGCTACGTAACAATTGCCGTTCCTGCAGTGAAAATATACGATGTTTCGTTTGCAAAGTAGCAGAAAAAGCTAACCCTAATTCCAATCCCTCTAACCATTCCCCTAACCACTGGTATAAACATAGCTGTTGACAATTTTCTCGCAACAAATACAGCGTTTGAGCTAAAGGCACGCCAGCTTGTAACAATAAAGCAAATTGCTGTAAGAAATCATAACTTTCTTGCAAGTCAGGATTACGCTTAAATTGCCAATTACGCTGCAAACGTATATCAGATAACGCCTGTTGTAATAAACGCTCTTTTGCCTGCTGTGCTGATTCTGCAATAATTTTTCCTTGCTGTTTTAATTGAAACTGATCTATCGCTCGCCAACGATATTCAGGCATAAAATCTCCTTATCCTAGTAATGAATTTGTTGAGTGCCTAATACTCGATCGACTTCTGCCTGATCAGTAATGCCTTTTTCCAATAAAGGAAGTGCAGCTTGTTCAAGGCTGTCATAATCACTGATAAACGACTCTTGTTGATTAACAGTTTGGCGAACTAAAAATTGATATACCCCTATTCGCCCAGTATAACCATTAGTACACTGACAAGCTGTTTGCGATAAATGACAACAATTTTGACATTTTTTTCGCAGTAAGCGTTGAGCAATTACTAGCAACAACGTATTTTCTAACTCACTTTGTTGAATACCTAATTGCTGTAAACGTGTGATCGCCGATCTGGCGGTATTAGTATGCAAGGTCGATAAAACTAAATGCCCTGTTTGTGCTGCTCTTAATGCCATTTCAGCGGTTTCTTGATCTCGAATTTCTCCAACCATAATGACATCAGGATCTTGCCGTAAAAAGGTACGCAATAACTTTGCAAAGGTTAATCCAATAGGATTATTTACCTGTGTTTGAATTACGCCTACTAATGGAATTTCAATCGGATCTTCCGCCGTCATTAAATGTTTATCTTCAGCATTTAAAAAGCTTAACCCACTGTATAAAGTTAAACTTTTACCACTACCAGTTGGTCCTGTTACTAAAATTAAGCCTTGTGGTTGTAACAATGCAGTTTTAAACATCTCAACTTGTGCTGCCGTCATACCTAACTCAGTAAAATTCAATGTAGTAGGTTGATTATGCTGTAAACGTAATACCATTTTTTCACCAAATTGAGTCGGTAAGGTGGAAAGACGCAATTCTAAGGTTTCAGCAAAAGTGGTTTTAAAAGAAAAATGCCCATCTTGTGGTAAACGTGTTTCACTAATATCTAACTTCGCTAATAGCTTTAGACGAGATAGCAATCGCCCGCCCAAAGAAAAGTTAAACTGCTGTTGTAACTGCAAAATACCATCAATCCGAAAACGTACTAGATAACTTTCTGCACTTGGTTCAAGATGAATATCAGATGCTCTGTGTTGAATACTCTGTTCTAACAACTGATTAAATAACTTGATCATTGGTTCATCTGAATCCAATTCCACACTATCAGATAAATAATCACTTTGTGGTTCATATAAAGTATTTTCCTTAGCCACAGCATAAATTGCATCATTCTGTGGATTTAATGCTTGCAATAACTGTTTTAAACCAAATTGCCCAATTACTACGGGTTCAACGATTTTTCCAGTTAAAAAAGAAAAGGTTTCGCAGCCACGAATATTATTCAACGATTCAATAGCTAACCATAAAGTCGTTGAGTCTTCTTGCACTGGTACAGCTAAATAACGCAGTAATAATGGGTATTTTTGTTGGTTCTGTTGCCATAACTCAGTCGATATCGTAAAGACCCGTTGGCTATCTTGCTCAAACACGCTATACAACATATTCTCCCCACCAACCTTTATCTAATTAGCACAAAAACCTACTGGAAATATTCCTTTATCCCCCGTACAGTTTACAGCCCAATCAATGACCTCTCCATTTTCGCCACCATTTGGCGTCAGTGTATATCCAATATTCTCCAATGTTCCTTTACCTGTTACTGAAATAACACCTGCATTTACTCCGACCGTTTTCAAATATTTTACTTTCTCACTCTCAGTAACCGCCGCTTGAATACCATTTTGCCCTGCTGAGCAATTTGTCTTAGAACCTGAATTATAAATACATAACTCAACTTCAGCCTTATACGGCGAAGCAGCTTGAATCAATTCTGACATTGCAGCTTTCTTGGTATAGTTTTGATAGGAAGGAATAGCCACCGTGGCTAATACAGCAATGATTGCGATGACAATCATCAATTCAATTAAAGTAAAGCCTTGAGATAATCCAACTCGAGATAAAGCTGCTTGAGTTAAGGTTGATCTTTTCATTCTCACCTCCAAAAAGTTATACTCTGTGATCTAAAATCTGTGCCAATAAAATCGCAAACTTTTTTCTTCTTTCAAAGAATGAATTACACGACTGCGAGAAAGATCGCAAAAAAGAGAAAATCACCAATGCCATCGCAACACGCTCAACGAGATAACACCTCTAACATTGAAAAATATCAAGTACAACAAGGATTAATCTTCCCTTGTCGTTACCTCCCTTCTCCTCATTTTGATCTTCGTCCTGATCCTACTGACATTTCTCTCTTGGTTATCCATTACATCAGCTTGCCTGAAAATCATTTTGGCGAAAAATATATTGATGATCTCTTTCTCGGTAGGCTAGATCCTATGGCTCACCCAACGTTTCACGATTTAAAAGGACTCAAAGTTTCTGCCCACTGTCTTATTGATCGACAAGGAAAACTTACACAATATGTAAATCTTAACCACCGAGCATGGCACGCTGGTGTTTCATACTTTGCTGGGAGAGAAAAATGCAATGATTTTTCTATTGGAATAGAATTAGAAGGAAGTAACCATCACGCTTTCACCCCTGAACAATACCACACACTGATCTATCTAACTCAAGCAATTTGCCAAACCTATCCCAAAATAACCCCTGAACGGATCGTGGGACACTGCCATATTGCACCTAATCGAAAAATCGATCCGGGACAATATTTTGAATGGGACAAATATTTCAATGCACTGATAAAAACAAAATAAGCATTAAAAAAGAGGATTACGGTTTTATTTATAACAAACTCAACTATCCTTTTTTAATTCCTCTTTTAAGCCATTTAACTTATTGATATGCGGCGTTATAATAGAAATGCTTAAACAGCAAAAGAATGAGATTATCTAAACACTAAAAAAAATGAGGCGAGTATGAATAGGAATGAAGAACAACATTTAGAACCAGATCAAAATGACAATATGAAGAAAGACCCGCCTCAACAAAATGAATTAAACTTAGATTTCAGTGAAATGGAACCAATCACACCGAAAAAAACTGTTGAACCTAATGTAGGGTTAATCAATAGTTTACAGCTCTGGTACCAGCGACAAAGCCAAAAATGGCAACAAGCTATGCTAAGTAAAAAGTCAAAAAAAACTCAAGCAACAACCACAGAAACTACCGCTGAAACATTAGCGTCTGAACAAACAGAAACAGCCCCTATTAATACACTCGAAACACACCAAAAATCTAAATTTTTTGCTATATTACCAATCAAACATCGCCGTTTAGCCATCACTTTAAGTGGCTTAATAGTAATTTTATTAATTTTTTTCTGGTTGAAACCTGAACAATCTCCAGTAGATAGTTTACAACATGGTAATGTAGCCATTACCTATCAACCGTTAGACCAAAATAATAGTGCAGATAACACAGATATTCCATGGTTAGCACAATCTACCGAGAGTATTTCAGCATTCACGCCAACAGAAAACACCTCTATTGATCAAAATATCACTCCTCTTCCAAATACCACAATTGAACAAAATAGTGATGGCTATACTATTATTCGAGAAAATAGCAATCAGGCACAAAATGAGGTTGTAGAAAACATTAAAAATGAACAAGCAGAAGCAGCAAGAGCATTAGCCATTTTAAATGGCGGTACCATTCCAGAAAATCAGCAAATAGCTTCGGTAGAGCCTACGACCCTCGCACAAACTGTTTCAAATGGGCAGACTGATAATACAACAATAAATTATAAGACCTTAGTGATTTCTTCTGGTAAGTCTTTAATGCAAGTTTTTCGAGATAATCATTTAAATATATCTGATATTATTGCGATGAATAAAACTAAAGGTGCAAAAATGTTAAGCCGTTTTAAACCTGGTGATAAAGTCCAAGTCAATGTTAAACATGGTCGGGTAACTGAATTACGCCTATCTGATGGTAGTCGATTTATTCGTAATACAGATGGTAGTTATCAATATCAAAAGTAACAATTAAAAGCAAAATTGCCCAGTAAACTGGGCAATTTTTTTATGAAAGAAACAGGGATAATTAAGGCTTATAAATAAATTCAACCCCTTCTTCATCTTCTTCTGACCAATCATCATCCCAATCATCTTCTGCAACCGCATCAAGTTGTTGTTGATGATAATCATCCCATTTAAAGGTTACCTCATTATCAGTTTCTGCTTGTTGTTCTTCACGTGGATGTGCTTCAATGAAATCCATTAATTCTCGCTCCAACTCAATAATATTTTGCTGAGTGGCGGCCGAGATTAAGTAATACTTATCATCATAACCCAAGCGAGTGATGATATCGGTTACTCTTTCATTCATCTCTTCTTCGCTTAAAGTATCAATTTTATTGAAAACTAACCAACGAGGTTTCTCCGCTAATTTTTCACTATATTGCAATAATTCACTTTCAATAATAGCAATGTTATCAGCTGGATCACTGCCATCAATCGGATTAATATCCACAAGATGTAATAAAATACGGCAACGTTCCAAATGTTTTAGAAAACGTGTTCCTAACCCTGCACCTTCCGCCGCTCCTTCAATCAATCCCGGAATATCCGCCACCACAAAACTACGGTGAGCATCAACTCTCGCCACACCAAGGCTAGGCACTAGGGTGGTAAAAGGGTAATCTGCCACTTTCGGTTTTGCAGCAGACACTGCCCGAATAAAGGTGGACTTCCCTGCATTAGGTAACCCTAACATTCCAACATCTGCCAATAACAGCAGTTCTAACTGAAGATCCCGTTTTTCTCCCGGTGTACCACTGGTTTTTTGACGTGGTGCTTGGTTAACTGAAGACTTAAAACGTGTATTTCCAAGCCCATGATATCCCCCTTTTGCCACCAATATTTTCATATTATGTTGGGTAAGATCGCCTAAGATTTCTTTGGTATCATTATCAATCGCTCGAGTACCTACTGGTACTCTTAAAGTAATATCTTTCCCTCGATGTCCTGTACAATTTGAACTCCGCCCGTTTTCACCACGACCTGCCGCAAAACGTTTTTCAAAGCGATAATCAATTAAGGTATTAAGATTTTCATCAGCGATAAGATAAACATCACCACCATCACCACCATCACCACCATCTGGCCCACCTTTTGGAACATACTTTTCTCGGCGGAAACTAGCACAGCCATTACCACCATCACCCGCTTCAACTCGGATCAATGCTTCATCAATAAATTTCATCTCTTTTATCTCCTAATAATATAGTTTTATTTTAATCGGCAGTTTAAGGGGTAGAACGATAAAATTTATGGCCAATCGCAGAAGTTAACGCACCTGTTACCACAATAAATGCCCCAATATAAGCTAAAGTATTCATATCTGGCCCACTGAACCTTTGTGGATACAGTAGGGAAAGAATTTCTGAAAAAGTAATTGTAAATAGTGGTGTTAATGTAATAATCGCACTCACTTTGGAAATATCCCAACGGTTTAATGCTTCAGCATAAGCACCATAAGCGATCAGCGTATTTAAACAACAATAAGCTAAACAAAGTCCATAAAACC
Source organism: Mergibacter septicus (assembly GCF_003265225.1). NCBI lineage: Bacteria > Pseudomonadati > Pseudomonadota > Gammaproteobacteria > Pasteurellales > Pasteurellaceae > Mergibacter > Mergibacter septicus. Next base: position 1,441,240 of record NZ_CP022013.1, read on the forward strand.
AGTTTAAGTGTTGAATTTGGCTAACATGACTACTAGGTGTAAAAATAACAGCACAGCCAATATAAAATACAAACAGGATCTGTTGTGAATTAAAACGGCGGAGCATAAATTTTTGAGCAAGGCCATATAACACCCAAAGAATTGCAGCAGACAAGCAGAGTAATACGCCTTTAGTATAGCTTGTCATACTTGTAAAAAGTTCAAGTAAACGGCTATTAAAAAATAGGAGTAAGCCTGTAATTAATAAGCCTATGCCTATTTTTTGATGTAATCCTAACTTTTCTTTAAAAATCACCACACCACTTAACATCATAATAAAAGGGGAAATTTGCCCAATTATTTGAGATACCGAGGGTTTGATATATTCGAGAGAAGTATTAAATAAAATAAAATTTGCCGATAATCCTAACGTACCAATAATTAACCAAATAAGAAAACGTGATTTAAGCATTAGACGGATAGGAGGTAACTTGCCAGAGATACGTAATAAAATCATTAAACCTATCGCCGCAACCATAAAACGAAACCAAACAATAGTTTGACTATCCATTACCTTTAAGACTTCTTGTAAAGCAAAAGGTAATGATCCCCAGCACAAAGCCGTGCTTAATGCTAAAAAGAAACCAGAAACGGGACGGTAAGTATGCTTCATCAGTTTTCCTATTGACTATTTGAAAATTACAAGAAGATTGATTCGTTCTCTTTCACTAAGAGAGGCATTATAACGGATTTTTTATTTTAATTATTTAAGACTTTTCTAGTAAAGAGAAGTAATAAAAAACCCCACAAAATATTGTGGGGCTCTAAAAAATCGAATTGAAGTTTATTCCGCAACAATACTTACATATTTACGGTTTTTGTCGCCTTTCACTTCAAATTTTACTTTACCGTTAGCAGTAGCAAATAAAGTATGATCACGTCCCATACCTACATTAGTACCAGCGTGGAATTTAGTACCACGTTGACGAACAATAATGCTACCTGCTAAAACTGATTCACCGCCGAAGCGTTTAACACCAAGGCGTTTACTTTCAGAATCACGACCGTTACGGGTTGAACCACCAGCTTTTTTCGTTGCCATCTGTCTGATCTCCTCTGAAATTACGCATTAATACCAGTGATTTTCACTTCTGTGAACCACTGACGATGACCTTGTTGTTTACGGCTGTGTTTACGACGACGGAACTTAACGATTTTAACTTTATCGCCACGTCCGTGAGATACAACTTCAGCCACTACTTTTGCACCAGCTAAAACGGGTGCACCGATTTTTACATCTTCACCATTAACGACCATTAACACTGAATCAAACTCAACTGCTTCACCAGTTGCAACTTCAAGTTTTTCTAAACGAACAACTTGACCTTCGCTTACTCTGTGTTGTTTGCCGCCACTTTGGAAAACCGCGTACATAGAAAACTCCGCTAATTTCGTGCTTGAAATAAAACTTTTTGTTTATCTGTTAGCACGTTAAATATTCATATAATAGGTTGCGGATTTTACGCAAAAAATCTTTATTTGGCAAGTGTAGAATTCAAACAAAATGAAAAAATCAACTTTATGATCAATTAACCCGATCATTTTTGATCCTCGCCGAATTAAGATCGAATTTATTTAATGATTAGCATAGGCAAGCTTTTTATCATCTATTATACTATCCATCAAATTTCGACTAATAACAATAAATTATTGCGAGAAAATAGGTTAAATAACGTGAAATATCCAATGGATTTAAAAACGATTCAAGCTTTAGCTGCTCCTGATATGCAGGCAGTCAATGAAATGATTTTAGCACAGCTAAATTCTAATGTGGTGTTAATCAACCAACTAGGGCATTATATTATTAGTGGTGGTGGTAAGCGGATTCGTCCTTTAATTGCTGTACTTGCTGCAAAAGCACTAGGCATTGCAGGTACAGAACATATCACTTGTGCTACCTTTATTGAGTTTATTCATACCGCAACCTTATTACATGATGATGTAGTAGATGAATCAACACTAAGACGAGGAAAAGAAACAGCAAATGCATTATTTGGTAATGCTGCGAGTGTTTTAGTAGGTGATTTTATCTATACCCGAGCTTTCCAATTAATGACAAAATTAAATTCCTTGGAAATCTTAGCCGTTATGTCAGATGCAGTAAATGTCATTTCTGAAGGTGAGGTCTTACAATTAATGAACTGTAACGATCCTAATACCACTGAAGCGAGTTATTTACAGGTAATTTATAGTAAAACAGCACGTTTATTTGAAGTTTCTACGCAATGTGCTGCAATTTTAGCTAAAGCGGATATCGCACTCCAAACTGGATTAAGAGATTATGGACGTTACTTAGGCACCGCATTTCAGTTAGTCGATGATGTCTTAGACTATAGTGCAAATGCTCAACAGCTAGGAAAAAATCGAGGTGATGATCTTGCTGAAGGAAAGCCGACCTTACCGCTATTACATGCAATGCACAACGGTAATCCAGAACAAGCTAAATTAATTCGCCAAGTGATTGAACAGGGTAATGGTCGAGAAGTCTTAGAGCAAGTCTTAGCCATTATGCAAGAACACGGTTCTTTAGACTATGCAATGCAAAAAGCACGAGAAGAAGCACAAAAAGCCGTTGATGCCATTAGTATTCTACCTGAAAGCGAATATAAACAAGCCCTAATCTCTTTAGCCTACTTATCCGTTGAGAGAACATATTAAGAGTAAATTATGCAACAATCTAAATTAGATCAACAAAATAGTCCTGCACCAGTGGAACCCCAAAATCACCATAGATCACTTCAAGCCAACGGCAAAAGACGAAAACAGAAAAAAGATCCCAATGCACCTTTTGTACGTCCTAAATTAACCTTACCCAACGGGCATAATAAATTACTCCTCCATTCTTGTTGTGCTCCCTGCTCAGGTGAGGTAATGGAAGCTATTTTAGCCTCTGGAATTGAGTTTACTATCTATTTCTATAACCCTAATATTCACCCATTAAAAGAATATATTTTACGCAAAGAAGAAAATATTGCATTTGCAAAGAAATTTAATATTCCATTTATTGATGCTGATTATGATCGTGCAGAATGGTTTGAACGTGCGAAAGGAATGGAAAATGAACCTGAACGTGGAATTCGTTGTACAATGTGTTTTGATATGCGTTTTGAAAAAGCTGCACAATATGCGTATGAAAACGGCTTTCCTGTTTTTACCAGTTGTTTAGGTATTTCACGTTGGAAAGATATGAATCAAATTAATGGATGTGGTCATCGTGCGGCTGAAAAATACGATAATCTGATTTATTGGGATTATAACTGGCGTAAAGGCGGTGGATCACAACGTATGATTGAAATCAGCAAACGTGAACGTTTCTATCAACAAGAATATTGCGGTTGTGTTTACTCTTTACGTGATACAAATCGGTGGCGAGAATCACAAGGCCGAGCAAAGATCGAGATTGGAAAATTATATTACACGCCAGATTGATAGTTTTTAGTCTTTCTATTTCAACCTAAAAAGCGTAGAATAATCAAGATAACTCTTTTTAAAATAGACTATTAAAGGAAAAGGATAAGAAATGAAACGTATTAGTCAAATTTTTACACTTTGTGTTTTAGGCTCAATGTTAGTTGCTTGTGGAGATAAACCCGAAGAAAACAAAACTGAAACAACAAAAGCACCAGAAGTAGCTCAAGTTGAAACAGTTAATCAGGAAAATTTAATCCAAACAGAAGCAACTCAATTAAAAGATATTACAGAAAAACAAATTCAAAGTGATAATTTTAAACAACTCTTTACTGCCATTTCAGAGGCAAAAACAGTTGAAGAACAACGCCAAGTATTTGCTAACTTTGTTGCTCTATTTAAAGCCAATAAACAACAAATCTTAACGTTAGAATTAAAAACTAAAGAAGTACAAGATATTAGAAATAAACTTGTTGATGGTTTAGATGATTTTATTCAATTAATGCAATTTGTTGCAGAGAATGCTGGTAAACAATTAACGGAAGAGCAACAAGCTCAAATTGGTCAGTTACAACAAAGCTCCCAAGAAAAAATTAACGCAGCGACAGCAGAATTAACGACTATCTTAGCACCAGCGACAACCCCTGCTGAAGCACAATAAAAATAATCTTTTCATTATTATAAAAACACCTACTATATAGTAGGTGTTTTTTTATCATCAATATTAAGCTAACATTAATAAGACTTACATAAAAGGAAGCTATTGTAAGAGGCAAATATTAACATCTCCTATTAACTTCAATTTTAAAATGACTCATTAATTTTATAGCGTATTTCCTAATCTTTATTTGTCAAAAAGGGGAAGCATTATCTCCCCCTTCTGATTTTATTATTGTGCTGCTTTCAATTTCTGATAGTAATTTTCATAATATTGAATCGCATCTCCGACATCATCTTGCCAGTAACTATTTTGTAATACTTCTGCTGGCGGATAGATTGCTGGATCTTCTGTGATTTCTTTTGGTAAAAGTGCTTTAGCCTTTAAATTTGAAGTTGGATAGCCAATTTCAGTTGCTAAACGTGCTGCCACTTTTTCACTTAAAAGATAGTTAATTAATTTATGTGCCGCATCAGGATTTTTCGCTGTTGCTGGAATTGCAAGCGTATCAACCCATAATACTGGGCCTTCTTTTGGATAGATCGCATCAAGTGGTACACCTTCTTTTTTTGCAATGCGGATTGATCCATTCCAAAGTTGTCCCACTTCCGTTTCACCTGAAATAAAAGAATTAGCCGGATTATCTGATGTGAAAGCTAAAACATTTGGGCGTAATTTTAATAATTCTTCATAAGCTTGCTTAATTTCAGCAGGATCGGTGGTATTAGGATTTTTACCTAATTTTAAGAGAGCAATATTAAATACTTCACGTGCATCATCAAGTAATTGTACTTTTCCTTTAAATTCAGGTTTCCATAAATCTGCCCATGAATTAAATTGTTTTGCATTGTAACTATCTGTATTAAAGGCAATCTCAGGTGCACCAAGCAGTTGGGGTAAAGAATATTTATTACCTTTATCATAAGGTTTATCCAACATATTTGGGTCAAGATCTTTCATTACTGGTAATTTACTGTGATCTAATGGCATTAACATCCCTTCTTTTGCCATTTTTGATACAAAGTAATTAGATGGTGCAATAACATCATAACCTGCACTATTACCTAACGTTTTTAATTTAGCATACATTGTTTCGTTAGACTCAAGACTGGAAACATTTACTTTAATGCCCGTTTCTTTCGTAAAATCATCTAATAAACCATCAGGCACATATTCTGTCCAAGTGTAAAGATAAACAGTATCTCCTTCTGCATGAGCTGTTTGTAACGTTGTCATCATCATTCCCGCAAGTAATAAAGCGGCAAATTTTTTCATAATTAGACTCCTTTAGTCCAAAATATTAAGTTATAAGCTAACGATTTAAACGCCCTTTTTGGGCGTTTGTGAGGTATCAGGTCTAGTTATTCTTTTTACCGATCAACTGGCTAAGAATGACTAAACTTAATGAAAATACAATCATTATTGAAGCAAGTGCATTAACTTCTGGTGTTACACCTGTTTTTACTAAAGAGAAAATTTTCAATGGTAAAATTTCATAGCTTACTCCCGTTACAAATGATGATACAACCACATCATCAAGTGAAATAGTAAAGCTAAGTAGCCAACCAGAGATAATTGCAGGTAATGCTAATGGAAAAATAATTTTGCGTAAAATCGTTACTTCACTAGCCCCTAAATCTCTGGCGGCTTCAAGCATTTTGATATCAAAACCTTTCAAACGTGAGAAAACGGCAACCACAACATAAGGTAAACAGAAAGTAACATGCGAAAAGAGTAACGACCAAAAACCAAGAGAAATTCCTACAATTAAGAAAAGTGAAAGGAGCGATACCGCCATCACAATATCGGGAGACATCATGACAACAAAAAGCATACCACTTACAAATTGTTTTCCCTTAAAACGATAACGATATAATGCAATTGCCGTTAAACTACCAATTAAGGTTGCCATTGTGGCAGAAAAAAATGCAATGGTAACTGAATGCCCCGCTGCTTGAATAAGGGTATCGTTATTAAATAAACGCCCATACCAATTTAAACTAAACCCCTTCCAAGTTAAGCCATAACGATCTGCATTGAAAGAATTAACAATTAAAATGACAATCGGGATATATAGATAGGCATATACCACAAACATAAAAATATTACGTAAAGAACGTGCCATTATTACTCCAACTCCGATTTTTTATTAAGCAGCTTTCCTGCTCGATAATAAACAAAAATTAGCAATGCCATTAAAATGGTTAAAGTAACACTGATACTTGAACCAAATGGCCAGTTGCGTGAAATTAAAAACTCACTTTTAATGACATTACCAACTAATAAAACTTTCGCACCACCGAGTAGATCGGCAACATAAAACATTCCCATTGCAGGTAATAATACTAATAAGCATCCTGCTATAATGCCCGGCATAGTGAGTGGAATAATGATTTTAATAAAACGTTGCAGTGCATTTGCACCTAAATCTTTTGCTGCCTCAAGCAAACGATAATCTAGTTTCTCAATTGCAGAATAGAGCGGTAAAATCATAAATGGTAATAAAATATAGACTAAGCCAATTATAACAGCCACTTCCGTATTTAAGATACGGATTGGTTTATCAATCACACCCAACCAGAGTAAGCTGGAGTTAAGAATACCACGAACTCCTAAAAAGATTTTTAAACCATAGATGCGAATTAAAGAGTTGGTCCAAAATGGCAAAATCACCAAAAAAAGCATTATTGGACGATATTTTGCTTTCATTTTGGCAATCATAAATGCAAAGGGATAGCCAATTAATAAGCAAAACAAAGTTGCCAGACCTGCCATATAAAGTGAATTCCAAAACACTTGAGCGTAAAGCGGTTCAATTAAGCGTTTATAGCTCTCAAGTGAAAAGGTAAATTCAATTAAATTGCTACTATCTCGGGTCAAAAAACTTGTACCTAATACCAGTAAATTTGGAATTAGAATAAAAAAGATTAACCAAGCAAAGATAACAGCAACAGTAAAGTTCTGAAACTTACGAGTTGTCATCTTCATCTTTTAACACCACTTCCCAACTTTCAACCCAAGTTACGGCAACTTTTTGATCAAGTGAATGATCAACATCAGGATCATCTTCATTAAAAAATTCACTTACCAAAACTTTTTTGCCACTTTCTAATTCAATTGTTGATTCAAGGGTCATACCTTTATAGTTACGTTCACGCACATACCCTATAAAGCCTTCCGCACTTTCATTGCCGTGTACTTCAACAATACGAACATCTTCAGGACGTAACAATACTTTCAACACCATATCAGCAGTAACTGGTAAAGTAGTTGCAATATCACATTCTCGTCCTTCAATCACTACTCGCACTCGTTTTTCATCAATACGATGTAATACCGTTGCATCAAAAATGTTAATCTCACCAATAAATTTTGCGACAAAAAGATTGGTTGGTTCTTCGTAAATTTCTCGTGGTGTACCATCTTGCTCAATATTGCCTTTTTTCAGCACGATAATTCGATCTGACATTGTTAAGGCTTCTTCTTGATCGTGAGTAACAAAAATAAAGGTAATACCTAATTGTCGTTGTAATGCTTTTAATTCATTCTGCATTGTTTGGCGTAATTTATAATCTAATGCAGAAAGGGATTCATCTAATAATAAAACCTTAGGTTTATTGACAACCGCTCGAGCAATAGCAACACGTTGTTGTTGTCCACCCGAAAGTTGTGTTGGCTTACGATCGGCAAAATCTTCTAATTGCACCATACGTAATGCCTCTAATACACGAGGTTTAATTTCTTCTTTTGCTACTTTTTGCATTCGCAATCCAAAAGCAACATTTTCGAAAATGGTCATATGAGGGAAAAGAGCATAACTTTGGAAAACAGTATTAATATGGCGTTGCTCGGCTGGAACTTGAGTAATATCCTGCCCATCTAAAATAATCTGTCCGCCATTTACTTCTTCAAAGCCTGCAATTAAACGTAAAATTGTCGTTTTACCACAACCCGAAGGGCCTAAAATTGTTAAAAACTCACCATTGTTAATCGTTAGATTAATATTTTCAATAATGGTCTTACCGTCATAAGCTTTAGTCAACGAACGTAGCTCTATAATCGGTTTTTTTGGCACTGGCTTTTCCACTAGCTTTGGTTTTCTCCCTAAATACTAAAATCACGATAAATAAAAAAGCAGGTAGTTTTATCTTTAATAAAAAGAGTTGCTACCAGCTTGAATTGAACCGTGAATGATATAATCAACTTAACAAAATTGAAAGAAATTAATGTAAATTTTTTTTGTAAAGAGAAAAGAATAATAGCTGTAATTTCATAAATTAGACCTATAATACCTTTCAATCTAAGTCGATTCATTGAGGTAAATAATATGAAAAAATTTTCTCTTATTCGCCCTTCTTTTTTACTCATTTCAATCTTAGTCATCACTAGTTGTGGGAGTAAAATAGAAACACAGTCTGTTGAAAATCAAATTGATCCCACCCCACCATCGGAAAAAGTCGGCGTATTATTAGGTGCTGTGCCGACTCCCCTACCAGAGAAGCAAGTAAAAGCCACAGTAAAACGAAGAACCCCACCGACAGTAAGTATTATGAGTCCAACCTCAGGCATCATCACCGTATGGGCATTAGAAGAAGGTAACTGGTTATGGGGCTATTCCCCTTATGACTCAAAAAACTTTGGTGATTCTCGTAATTGGAGAGTCATTGATAATCCAAATGGTTCTGTTACCTTCCGTAACAAACGTACGGATACCTGTATGGCGGCTCACGGTAACGGGATTATTCATCGCTATTGTGATCCCAATAATTTAGATCAGCAATTTGACTTAGTCCCACTAACAAATGGTGCAATGCTAATAAAAAGTGCTTCACAATCACGCTGTTTACGCACAGATTTATTCCGTAAAACAACCTATATGTCCTTAGTCTTTGCAAATTGCATCACAGAAGGTCAAACAACCCTAGACCAGCAATGGTTTATCGCACCACCCATTTCACAAGCTTATCCACGTTAGTAAAGGGAGAAAGTAATATGTTACATAAAGCATTCACGAAAAGTTTATTGATACTTTTAAGCTGTATCTTGTTAACACAAACTGCTTCGGCTAACTTAGAAAATTATTTGATTACCACTTGGAACTTACAAGGCTCTGGTGCTACCAGTGAAAATAAATGGTCGGTCAGTATTCGCCAATTAATTACTGGGGAAGGTGCTGCCGATATTTTAATGGTTCAAGAAGCGGGAAGCCTGCCTGATACAGCAGTAATGACCCAACGAATGGTTCAACCTGGTGGTATTCCAATTCACGAGTATATCTGGAATCTAGGATCAATGTCTCGTCCTGATAATGTTTACATCTATTATTCACGTGTTGATGTCGGTGCAAATAGAGTAAATTTAGCGATTGTTAGTCGCCAGCAAGCAGAAGAAGTTATTGTTATACCACCACCAACAACAGTATCTCGCCCTATTATTGGCATTCGTATTGGTAATGATGCTTTTTTCACAACACACGCAATCGCTAACCGAGGATCTGATTCCCCAGCAATCGTAAATGCCGTTTTTGAGTATTTTAATCAACACCCAACACAACGGGATACTAATTGGATTATTGCCGGTGACTTTAATCGTTCTCCGGCAAGATTGCAAAGCACGTTAGAACCGGGTGTTCAACGCCATGTTGCGATTTTAGCCCCAACAGCCCCAACCCAACAAAGCGGTGGCGTATTAGATTATGCGGTAGTAGGAAATTCAAACAACTTCTTAGGCACTGCACTACTTGCCTCCCTGTTATTTGGACAAGTTCGTAGCCAATTACTTTCAGACCACCGCCCAGTTGGTTTCTTTGTACCCTAGTTTGTAACGTCTCAAGGATCTGATTATGCAAAAAATTATAGGCTTATTTATCGCATTGTTTAGTCTAGTTTGCCATTATGCTTTCGCAGCAAACAAACAAGATATACTCTTAATTGATGACAGTGTGCAATTTAACCCAGCTATTTCATTACGTAGCTTAGAAACAGGCGTACCTCTGAGTAATCAACAATACCAAGATAACCGACAATTTGTCTGGCATATTGAAGAAATTGATGCAAAGAAAACTCCTTTTAAGCTATCTCACGGTTTAAGCCAATTTAAAGCGCTCGGTTTTGATCATTGCCTTTATACATTTAAAACCCGATTAATCGTCAGCCACTGCGATCCGCTAGATAGTAATACCTTATGGGCATTATTACCAACCGATACAGGGGCATTACAAATTGAATCAATTGGAAGCGGAAAATGCTTAACTGCGGGAAATAGCTATTCTGATTTTCGTTTAGGTGACTGTGTAAAAAATCAAAACACAAGTATTAGTGTCAAAAATTTGTGGTTCTTAGCACCACCTTTTACACCAGCAAAAATTTCTCCCGCTTTTGCTCCAAATAGCCCAGAAAATTAATCAACCATTATAGGGCGGTTAAATAGGACTTTAACCGCCTATCTTTTTTTGCTAGAATACCAACCTCTTATGGGGCTGATTCTGGATTCGACGGGATTAGCGAAGCCCAAGGTGCATGTCGAGGGGCGGTAGGCCTCGTAAATAAACCGCAAAAAAATAGTCGCAAACGACGAACAATTTGCTTTAGCAGCTTAATAACCTGCTCATAGCCTTCTCTCCCCAGCTTTCGCTCGTAAGACGGGGATCAAGAGGAGTCAAGCCGAAACGAGATCGTGTGGAAGCCGCTGCTTGAGGATCGAAGCACTAAATTAAACCAAGCTAGCTTAGTTATCGCGTGTCTGTCCGCAGTAATTAAGTGAAATAAAAGACGAGACTAAACATGTAGGACTGAAGGTAGAGTAATTTCGGACGCGGGTTCAACTCCCGCCAGCTCCACCAAATCTAACTTTCTATAAATCTCCCGAATCATCAAATTTTAACTGTTTAATTCTTATCTCTTTTATTCATACCACACAAAGCAGAATACTTTGAAAGTATAATCAAATTCCTCAATACAGTGCCAAAATAATCACAAGAGATTGGTATAATCCGAAAACTTACCCTTTAAATAAGATACAAATCAGAAATAACGACTAAAACTTACTGTTTAGATACTGGTACGACCACTCATACGATTTTACTATTGCTAAATGTACTACTTAAAAATTTATCGCTATTTTGTGGTGTTTTCTGTTTGATGGATAAAAAATATTTAGGCGGTAAATTTACCGCCTAAATATCAAACTTAATTATTGATGGTTTTGAACATAATCAATCGCTGATTGAACAGTAGTGATTTTTTCAGCTTCTTCATCAGGAATTTCAATATCAAATTCTTCTTCTAAAGCCATCACTAATTCTACTGTATCTAAAGAATCAGCACCTAAATCTTCTACAAAAGAAGATTCTGGTTTTACTTCATCTTCTTTAACACCTAACTGTTCAACGATAATTTTTTTTACGCGATCTTCAATACTCATTTCTAGTTTCCTATTTGCTAATTGTCTATGCGATAAGGATAAATGTATACATATAAATAAGTTGCAACTCCTATCAGAAAATCTAATAAGGCTGGTCATTCTATGTATACCTGACCAAGTTACATACTCGGCTTAATTTTACCATTAAGCTTATATACTTGCCATTATTTTATCCCCTATTTATCTGTATATTAGATAAAATCTTATTTTTACCAACCAAAGGTTGACAAAAATTAATTCATATACATACCACCATTTACATGTAAGGTTTCCCCAGTGATATAACTTGCATCATCAGATGCTAAAAAAGCAACTGCTTTGGCTATCTCTGCGGGTTCTCCCAAACGCCCTGCTGGTACTTGTGCTAAAGTCACTGCCTTTTGTTCATCAGTTAGAGACTCTGTCATATCTGTTGCAATAAATCCAGGTGCAACAACATTAACAGTAATCCCACGTGAAGCTACTTCTTTTGCAAGTGCTTTTGAAAAACCAATCAATCCCGCTTTAGCTGCACAGTAGTTTGCCTGTCCTGCATTTCCCATTGAACCTACTACTGATCCGATGGTAATAATCCGCCCAAAACGTTTTTTCATCATACTGCGTAACATTGCTTTGGATAAATGAAATACAGAAGTTAGATTCGTCTGCAAAATAATATCCCAATCTTCTTCTTTCATTCGCATCATTAAATTATCACGTGTAATACCAGCATTATTCACTAATACATCAATATCACCAAATTCAGCTTTAATCTGAGCTAATGTCGCATCAATCGATTCAACAGAAGTAACATTTAGGACTAATCCTTTCCCATTCTCACCTAAATAAGCTGAAATGGCTTCAGCACCTTTCTCTGATGTTGCTGTACCAATAACCATCATACCTTTTGCAACTAATTCTTGAGCTATCGCTTTTCCAATCCCACGACTAGCACCAGTCACTAATGCAATTTTTTTCATCTTAATCTTCCTTATAAAATCCAAATAAAACTTAGTCTTCCAATAAACTTGTGACTTTCGCTAAAGAGCTAGGATCATTGACAGCTTGAGCTTGTAAATCAGCAACAATCCGTTTTGTTAAACCTGTTAATACTTTATTCGGTCCAATTTCAAATAAAGTCGTTATGCCATTATTTGCCATTTTTTCAACAGTTTCTGTCCAACGAACAGGGCTGTATAATTGACGTACTAATGCACTTCGCACAGCTTCCACAGAATTTTCAGTTTTAACATCAACATTATTTATCACTGGTATTTTTGGTTCTTTTAATGTGGTAGATTCCAAAGCTATTGCGAGTTGATCTGCCGCTGGTTTCATCAAAGCACAATGAGAAGGTACACTTACAGCTAAAGGCAATACGCGTTTTGCACCTGCTTCTTTACATAAAACTGCCGCACGTTCCACCGCTGCTTTTGTACCTGCAATCACAACTTGTCCCGGTGAATTAAAGTTTACTGCAGATACTACTTCACCTTGTTCCGCCGCTTTACAAGCATCCATAATACTCTGGTTATCTAAGCCAATAATGGCATACATCGTACCTGTACCTTCAGGCACGGCTTTCTGCATTAATTTACCACGCAATTCAACCAAGCGAACTGCATCTTGAAAATCTAACACCCCAGCACACACTAAAGCAGAATATTCACCTAAACTATGTCCAGCCATGATAGTTGGTACTAATGTTGGGTATTGCTGTTGCCAAACTCGATAAATTGAAACAGAGGCAGCAAGCAATGCAGGTTGAGTCCGCCAAGTTTGGTTTAACTCCGCCGCTTCTCCACTTTGCACTAACTGCCATAAATCATACCCAAGAACATCGGAAGCTTGTGCAAAAGTCTCCTCAACAATTGAAAATTCCTGAGCTAATTCTGCTAGCATACCTATCGCTTGCGAACCCTGTCCCGGAAATACCATTGCAAATTTTTTCATTTTTATTCCCTTTTTCAAAATCACACTAGTAACGGATCAATGCAGATCCCCAAGTTAAACCACCACCAAAAGCTTCTAATAACAATAATTGCCCTCGTTGAATTCGTCCATCTCTAATTGCTTCATCTAATGCAGTTGGAATACTTCCAGCAGAAGTATTGCCATGCCGATCTAAGGTGATCACCACTTGAGATAAATCCATATCTAACTTTTTGGCTGTCGCACTGATAATACGTAAATTAGCTTGATGAGGAACTAACCAATCAATTGCTTTCTTATCTAATTGATTGGCTTCTAATGTTTCTTCTACCACATTAGCTAACTCTCGAACAGCAATCTTAAATGTTTCATTGCCCTGCATAGTTAAAAATGCAGGATCTGCCATTTCACGGCTCGGTATTGCATTCGCTAAACTTAAAACCTCTGCTTTTTCACCACTTGCGTGTAAATGGGTAGAAATAATTCCTGCTTGTTCTGAGGCTTCTAAAATCACAGCACCAGCACCATCACCAAAAAGAATAACGGTTCCTCGATCTTGATTATCTAAACTGCGAGAAAAGAGATCTGCACCAATCACTAATGCTTTTTTCACTTTTCCTGCTCGAATAAATTGATCAGCGGTACTCAATGCATAAACAAACCCAGAACACGCCGCCGCAAGATCAAAACTAATCGCATCTTGAATACCTAATAAATGTTGAATCTGACAAGCTGCACTAGGAAAAGCGTGGGAATTTGTTGTCGTTGCAACTAAAACTAACTCGATCTCATTAGGATCTAACCCTGCCATTTCTAAGCTTTTTTTAGCCGCTTCAAATCCCATTGTTGCGACAGTTTCATTCTCAGCCGCAATACGTCTTTCCTTAATGCCAGTACGAACGGTAATCCACTCATCAGAAGTATCAACCATTTTTTCTAGATCTGCATTCGTACGAATTGTTTGTGGTAAATAGCTTCCTGTGGCTAAAATTTTACTATACATAATATTTCCATTTATTAAATTATTTTGAAATAATACCGCAATTTTAGCGATTATTAAAATGTCCTTGCTGTAACCCAGTAAGAATTTTATTTGGTATTTGTTGCCGAACTTGCCAAGCTGCCTGTTCTATTGCTCGGGTAAAAGCAACCGCACTTGCACTACCATGGCTTTTAACCACAACTGAACGTAAACCTAACAAAGATGCGCCATTATAATCATCAGGGTTTAATATTTGCAGTTGTCGATGATATGGTTTTAATAAAGGTCTAGCGAGTAATTTTAATCCTTTTTCCCACCAAGAAGGATTAGATAACGGTTGTTTAATTAGCGTAACAATATTTTTTAATGCACCTTCTAAGGTTTTAAGTGCAATATTTCCAGAAAAACCATCACAAACAATAACATCAGCATAATGATTTAATAACTTATTTCCTTCCACAAAACCGATGTAATTCAGCATATTTTGTTGGCGTAAAAAATGATCAGTCTCCCGTATCACAGGCAAACCTTTAGTTTTCTCAATACCAATATTTAATAACGCAACTCTTGGATAAACCAAATTAAACTGATTCTCAGCTAATACCGTTCCCATTAAGGCAAATTGGCTTAAAATTTCAGATGTCACACTTACATTTGCTCCGAGATCCAACATAATTGAATATTTTCCATTTATTGTTGGTAATATAGAAACTAATGCTGGACGTTGTATCCCCATTAAAGGTTGAACTAAAACTTTTGCCAATCCCATTAAAGCGGCGGTATTCCCACCACTAACACAAGCTGCAGCATCACCTTTCTGCACAGCTTCTAATGCAAGTCGCATTGATGTCCCTTTACTGTAACGTAGAGCTTGAGTAACACCTGTATCGGATGAAATATATCTATCAGTATGGACTAATGTAAAACGTGAAGTTATAGAAGAAGAAAGAGAAGGAATGAGTGGTTGTATTTGTCGTCTATCACCAAATAAAAGCAAACTCAGCCTTGAATCATTTTTCAATGCTTGCAAAGCTGCTGGGATAGTAATACGGGGACCTACGTCCCCGCCCATTACATCTAACGCAAGGGTTAGATTCAACGAATGACCTCTAAATCAAAAATTATTTGATTTTACGACCACGGTAATAACCGTCAGCAGTAACATGGTGACGTAAGTGAGTTGCACCAGTTTCTTTATCAATAGATACTGCTGCAGTAGTTAAAGCATCGTGAGAACGACGCATATCACGTCTAGAACGAGATTTTTTATTCTGTTGAACAGCCATTGGCTATACTCCTAAATTATTTTTGCTTTTTCAAATTAGCTAATACAGCGAACGGGTTTGGTTTTTTTGCCAACTCTTCTGGCAATTCACCAAAGACCTGCACCGCCACGGACACTTCACAGTGTTCAGCTTGATGAATCGGAACTAATGGTAACGATAAAATCAATTCATCTTCTATCAATGCCAACAAATCTATTTCACCAAATTGATCAACTTCAATCGGCTCATAAATGTCAGGTAGTACATCAGCTTGATCCATATTAGACACTGGACTGTAACAAAAAGTGCAATCCAACGCATATACAAACGGCTTTCCACATCGCTGACAAATCAATTCTACTTCTGTTTTAGCAGAACCCTTGATTACCGCTAACTTTTGTGAATCAATTGAAAACGAAAGTGAAACTTGTATATCGCTTAGCACTTTACTGACCGCTTCCGCCAAACGCTCAACTTGACTAATAGTGTAATAGCCAACATAGTCTGATCGTCGTTGGGCATCTTTGACTGGGTCAACAGTCAGGGGTAGTTTTACCTTTTGCATAGGGTGCAAATATTAACGTTAGATGCAACAATAGTCAAAGGGAATACAAACTTTTTTTCTAAGTTTTTTTACTTCATAGGCTTAACAAATCTGAAATAAGCTAAGCCTATAATTGCACTCTAAGTACAAGTTGTTATAATCGCCTTCCGTTTCTTTCTCAGGAACGCCGCATTGCAGAAAAGTTTTTAATCAATTTGAAAGGATAACTCTTTGAATATACAAACAAATCAATATTTACAAAAAGTAAAAGTTGCTTGCCATTATTTACTACCGCATTTATTACTTACTCGCCTTGCTGGCTGGTTTGCGGAAAAAGAATGGGGAATTGTTACTCACACAGTTATTAAAGCTTTTGTCAAAAAATATCAAATCAATATGGCTGAAGCCAAAGAACCTGAAATTGAAAACTATCAGAGCTTTAATCAATTCTTCATTCGTCCACTTGCAGATCATGCAAGACCAATCAATCAAGATCCTAATGCACTCTCTTTACCTGCTGACGGACAAATTAGTCAATTTGGTGCTATTAATCAAAATCTGCTGATTCAAGCTAAAGGGCATTATTTTGAATTAGAGGCATTAATCGCTAACGATCCTCAGATGAACACACTATTTCGTGATGGTCAGTTTATCACGACCTATCTCTCACCAAGAGATTATCATCGAGTGCATATGCCTTGTGATGCCACCTTACGTAAAATGATCTATGTTCCGGGCGATCTTTTTTCAGTCAATCCTTTTCTTGCTGCAGAAATTCCAAACCTTTTTGCCCGCAACGAGCGTGTCATCTGCTTATTTGAAACCGAATTTGGTTATATGGCACAAATACTGGTTGGAGCAACAATTACTGCCAGTATCAGTACGAACTGGGCTGGGGTAATCAATCCGCCACGTTCAGGTCAAATTCAAACTTGGAGTTACCCAGCAAAAGGTGAAGCTGGTAGTATTAGTTTAACTAAAGGGCAAGAAATGGGGGCTTTCCAATTAGGTTCAACAGTTATTAATTTATTCCAAAATAATAAAATCCAGTTTGCAACCTATTTAGAACAAGGCAGTATGGTAAAAGTAGGAGAAATCCTTGCCCATAAAATTGAAAAAAAACACGATTCACTTTAATCACTCAATAATAGGAAACAATATGAGTAAGACATTTTTTGAACAAGTAAAACTTGAAAGTACCGAAGCGAAAGGTAGCTATGGTATTGGATTACAAATCGGACAACAACTACTTGGTAGTCAATTAGCAGTTGAAATTGACAGTGTAGCAAAAGGGATTTTCGATGCGTTACATCAAAACCCACCCGCAATTGAACAAACTGAAATTGCACAAGCAGTACAACAACTTTATCAACAAGTTGAAGAATTAAAAAAAGCCCAATACAAAGAAATTGAAGAAGCAGGTAAAGCTTTCCTAGCTGAAAATAAAAAACACGAAAATGTGGTTGAAACCGAAAGCGGTTTACAATACGAAATTTTAATCAAAGGTGAAGGAAAAATTCCAACCAAAACAGATAAAGTACGTGTACATTACACAGGCTCTTTAATTGATGGCACCGTTTTTGACAGCTCTATCCAACGTGGGCAACCAGCCGAATTCCCTGTAAATGGTGTTATTGCAGGTTGGACTGAAGCACTAACGGCAATGCCTGTCGGTTCAAAATGGCGTTTAGTTATTCCACACCACCTAGCTTATGGTGAACGTGGTGCAGGCAATGCCATACCACCATTTAGTACATTAGTATTTGAAGTTGAACTATTAGATTCTTTATAATATTGATTCTAACTATAAATAATCGCCGAAGCTTATTGCTTTGGCGATTATTTATCTTGGGATAACATTTATTGTAATGAGGTTCATAATGACTCAAATAGCCACCCCTTATTATTTGATTGATAAAAGCAAACTATTAAAAAACTTACAAAAAATTGCCTATTTACGCCAACGTTCAGGTGCTAAAGCCTTATTAGCCTTAAAATGCTTTGCCACTTGGAGTTTGTTTGATTTTATGCATGAATATATGGATGGCACAACCTCATCTTCGCTGTATGAAGTGAAATTAGGCAGAACTAAGTTTGGTGGTGAAACCCACGCTTACAGTGTCGCTTATAGCGATGCTGAAATAGATGAAGTGATTGAACAAGCAGATAAAATTATTTTTAATTCAATAAGCCAACTCAATCGCTATGCAGAGAAAGCGAAAAATATCCAACGAGGTTTACGTCTAAACCCTCAAATCAGTAGTTCTGATTTTGATCTCGCCGATCCAGCCCGCCCCTTTAGCCGTTTGGGTGAAACAGATCTGGATAAAATCCGTCAAATTATGCCATTAATCAATGGTTTTATGATCCACAATAATTGTGAAAATGCCGATTTTGACCGTTTTAATCAACTCCTCACTCAAATAGAACAGCAATACGCTGAAGTTCTCGCTCAAGTTGATTGGATTAGTTTAGGAGGAGGAATCCATTTTACCGCCGATAACTACCCACTGGATCAACTAGCAGATCGCTTAAAACAATTTGCTGAAACTTATCAAGTACAAGTTTATTTAGAACCGGGTGAAGCCGCTATTACACTAAGTACTAGCCTAGAAGTGACGGTATTAGATACCCTTTATAACAAAAAAAATCTTGCGATTGTCGATAGTTCAATCGAAGCCCATATGCTCGATCTCTTAATCTATCGCCAAAATGCAAAATTATCCCCAAATCAAGGCGATTACCAATATATGATCTGCGGTAAATCCTGCCTCGCTGGTGATATTTTTGGTGAATACAACTTTCCTAAACCACTACAAGTAGGCGATCGCTTATCTTTCAATGATGCAGGCGGCTACACAATGGTGAAAAAGAATTGGTTCAATGGCGTCAATATGCCGTCTATTGCAATCAAAGAATTGAATGGTGAGATTAAATTAATCAAACAATTCAATTTTAACGATTACGTTGACAGCCTATCTTAATAGGTCAAGCAACGAATCAAATTCGTTTTGTACTAGCTGTTTTTAAAGTAACAAAACATATCGACTATGCCAATTATGATAGACAAAGTACTACCATAATTTGACATTAAGGAGGACTATGCAAAAATGAAAAAAAACATCTTAATTATTGGTGCTGGTGGTGTAGCACAAGTAGTTGCTCACAAATGTGCCCAACACAATGATATTCTCGGTTCTATTGCTATTGCATCTCGTAGCCTAGAAAAATGTCAAGCTATCGCACAAAGTGTGATTGAAAAAAAAGCCTTTAAACTTCCTGCCAAAATTGATTGCTACGCATTAAATGCACTCAATCTTGATGAGATCAAACAACTGATTCAACACACAAACTCACAAATTGTGATTAATGTTGCTTCAGCATTCGTTAATATGACCGTACTACAAGCTTGTATTGAAACTGGAGCAGCTTATTTGGATACGGCAATTCACGAAGAACCGCATAAAATTTGTGAAACCCCACCTTGGTACAATAATTACGAATGGCAACGCCGTGAAGCCTGCGAAAAAAATAAAATTACCGCCATTTTAGGTGTAGGCTTTGATCCCGGTGTCGTCAATGCCTATGCTGCATTACTCGTTAACGACTATCTAGATCAAACGGATAGCCTAGATATCATCGATATCAATGCGGGCAATCACCATCACTATTTTGCCACTAACTTCGATCCTGAAATTAACTTCCGTGAATTTACAGGCCAAGTATGGAGCTGGCAAAACCGCCAATGGGTAAGCAATAAAATGTTTGAAATTAAACGAACAGATGATCTACCTATTGTAGGAAAACAAACTTCCTATATGACAGGACATGATGAAATTCATTCCCTATCCCAACATCTCAATGTACCAAATATCCGCTTTTGGATGGGATTCGGCGAACATTATATTAACGTTTTCACCGTACTAAAAAACCTAGGGCTACTTTCTGAACAACCTGTTAAAACAGCCGAAGGACTCGAAGTTGTCCCATTAAAAGTGGTGAAAGCCATATTGCCAGATCCGTCCTCTCTTGCACCAAATTACACAGGAAAAACCTGTATTGGCACACTAGCAAAAGGCATCAAAGACGGCAAAGAAAAAGAAATCTTTATTTACAACGTTGCAGATCATGCCGAAGCTTATGCAGAAGTTGGTAGTCAAGGCATTTCCTATACCGCTGGCGTACCACCCGTTGCTGCAGCAATACTAGTGGCACAAGGTATCTGGGACGTAGAAAAAATGGTGAATGTTGAACAACTCGATCCAAAACCATTTATTAACCTTCTCAATCAAATCGGCTTACCAAACCGCATAAAAGAAGGTGATAACGATCAAGCATTAAGCTTTGAATAACAAAAAGTAAGTGCAGTGGCAACCACTGCACTTTATCTTTTTATACACTGTAATTCAGTTCAATAGCTCTAATAAGCCAATACCCTCTCGCTAAAATATCATTTAAAAACTTGAACCACTTCACACTTTAAAAAAAAGCACATTGTTTTTTAGATTTTCTTACATAAACTAACATTAAATCCCTATCGAAACGTTTCGATATACCTAAAAACTGATGTATTAAATAATACTAAGGTAAATAAAATGAAAAAAACCGCAGTTTTAAATGCCCCACTTTCAAATCTTATTGCCAGTTTAGGGCATACTCAAAGCCTTGTGATCTGTGATGCTGGTCTACCAATTTCTCGACAAACCCCCTCTATCGATCTCGCTTTAACCTCTGGCGTTCCTGATTTTATAACGACCTTAAAAACAATAATCAGCGAACTATTTGTAGAAAAAGCCTTACTAGCTGAAGAAATTAAACAACATAATCCACTTATTCATACAACCCTATTAACCATTTTAAAACAATTAGAACAGCAGCAAGGCAATAAAATCAGCATTGAATACACACCTCACACAGATTTTAAATTCCATACTGGGCAAAGCCAAGGAATTGTGCGCACAGGTGAATGTAGTCCTTATGCAAATGTAATCTTATATTCAGGTGTCCCCTTTTAATTAATAACCTTTAGGTAACTATAATGGCTGAAAATCTCCAAACACTGCTACAACTTTCAGGAATTGAGAAAAGTTTTCCCGGAGTTAAAGCACTTAATCAAGCAGGACTAAACGTCTATGCTGGGCGGGCAATGGCATTAATGGGGGAAAATGGTGCAGGAAAATCCACCTTAATGAAAGTCCTAACAGGAATTTATTCTCAAGATGCGGGGGAAATTTATTATTTAGGTAAGTCAGTCAAATTTAATAATCCCAAAGAATCCCAACTTGCAGGTATCAGCATTATCCATCAAGAACTCAATCTCTTAGGTAATCTGACCATTGCCGAAAATATTTTTTTAGGGCGAGAATTCACGAATAAATTTGGTGGTATTGATTGGCAAAAAATGCAACAAGAAGCGGATAAACTGCTTGCGAAACTCGGTGTAAAGCATAGTAGTTTAACACTCGCTAACCAACTCTCGATTGGTGAATTGCAAATGGTTGAGATAGCAAAAGCATTAAGTTTTCAATCTCAAGTCATCATTATGGACGAACCAACAGATGCGTTGACCGATACCGAAACAGCCTCTCTTTTTAACGTCATTCGAGAATTAAAAGCAGAAGGAAAAGGTATTGTTTATATTTCCCATCGTTTACCAGAAATTTTTGCTATTTGCGATGATGTTACCGTTCTCCGTGATGGTCAATTTATTGCTGAAAATAACATCAGTCATTTGACTGAGGATCAACTGATAGAAATGATGGTTGGACGTAAATTAGATGAGCAATATCCTCATTTAGACAAACAACGTGGCAAACTTATTCTGGAAGTAGATAACGTAGCAGGAACAGGCGTAAACAATGCGAGTTTTAAACTTTATGCGGGTGAAATTCTAGGGATTTCAGGCTTAATGGGTGCTGGACGAACAGAATTAATGAAACTGCTATATGGTGCTAATCCTAAACAAAGTGGGCATATTTACTTACACGGTAAAGAAATTGATATTCGTACTCCGCAACAAGGCTTAAACGCAGGCATCGTTTATATTTCTGAAGATCGCAAAGGTGATGGTTTAATTCTTGGTATGTCAGTAAAAGAGAATATGTCACTTACCGCCCTCAATTATTTTTCAAGATTAGGACAGATCAATCAAGCGGCAGAAACAATGGCGGTTGATGATTTTATCTTATTATTCAACATTAAAACGCCTCACCGAGAACAAGCCATTGGTTTATTATCTGGCGGTAATCAACAAAAAGTAGCCATTGCCAAAGGCTTAATGACCCGTCCTACAATTCTCATACTAGATGAACCTACACGAGGCGTAGATGTTGGTGCTAAAAAAGAAATTTACCACCTAATTAATAAATTTAAAGATGAGGGTATGAGCATTATCCTAGTCTCATCCGATATGCCTGAAGTATTAGGTATGAGCGATCGCATCATTGTGATCCAAGAAGGAAAAATTAGTGCTGAATTTGAGCGAAACCAAGCAACTCAAGAACAACTTCTTGCTGCTGCAATTAATAACCATAATCACAATTAAGGAACGAAACAATGAAAAAGCATTTGCCAAATCACTTTCAATTAAAAACATTCTTAATCGAACAGCGTTCATTAATTGCCCTCTTAATATTAATTTTTATTGTTTCCGTCATTAATCCTAACTTTTTTAGCCTTGATAACCTTTTAAATATCTTAAGACAAACCTCAGTCAATGCAATTATCGCCGTTGGAATGACCTTTGTTATTTTAACCGCAGGGATTGATCTCTCAGTTGGTTCGGTGCTAGCCCTCACTGGTGCAATTGCAGCCACTCTAGTTAGCTTAGAACTTCCAATCAGTCTTGTGGTAATAACAACCTTATTCTGTGGTCTTTTATTAGGGAGTATCAGTGGTTTAATTGTGGCAAAAGGAAAAGTACAGGCCTTTATTGCAACGTTAGTTACAATGACCCTATTAAGAGGGATAACTCTGGTGTACACCGATGGACGCCCAATTAATACTGGTTTTTCAGATAGTGCCGATACTTTCGCTGAAATTGGTTCAGGTTATCTTTTCTCTATACCAACCCCAATTTGGCTAATGGCACTGGTATTTACTATTGCTTGGTATATCCTCAAACACACCCCGATTGGACGCTATATCTATGCCTTAGGTGGTAACGAAGCAGCCACTGCACTTTCTGGTATAAATGTCAATAAAATCAAAATTTTCGTATATGCAATTAGTGGCTTACTCTCTGCCTTAGCTGGTTTAATCGTTACTTCTCGCCTTTCCTCTGCTCAACCAACTGCTGGTATGTCATATGAATTAGATGCTATCGCCGCTGTTGTCGTAGGTGGAACAAGTTTAATGGGAGGTAAAGGACGAGTAATGGGAACATTAATTGGTGCATTAATCATTGGTTTTCTTAACAATGCACTAAATTTATTAGATATTTCATCATATTACCAAATGATTGCTAAAGCTTTGGTAATTCTAACTGCTGTTTTAGCGGATCACTATTTAGGCAACCAAAAACGTTTATCTTAACCTAGAAGGAAACTAATAATGAAAAAACTCTCTCATTTAGCAACCAGTCTTTTACTTGCATTGAATATAGCAAGCGTAGCTCAAGCAAAAGAAACTATCGCCTTAGCGATTTCAACTTTAGACAATCCATTTTTTGTTACCTTAAAAGAAGGGGCAGAAAAAGAAGCAACTCGGTTAGGTTATCAATTATTAGTACTCAATGCCCAAAATGATCCAACCAAAGAATTAGCTAATGTCGAAGATATTAGTGTGCGAGGTGCTAAAATACTGTTGATCAATCCAACTGATTCAGATGCCGTAGGCAACGCAGTAAAAATAGCCAATCAAAAAAATATCCCTGTTATCACCTTAGATCGAGGTGCATCACAAGGTTATGTAGTCAGTCATATTGCCTCTGATAACATTGCAGGTGGTAAAGCTGCTGGCGACTATATCGCTGAGAAATTAGGCGATGGTGCAAAAGTTATTCAACTTGAAGGCATTGCGGGGACATCTGCTGCAAGAGAACGAGGAGAAGGATTTCTTCAAGCAGCCAAAGCACATCA
This sequence comes from Mergibacter septicus, assembly GCF_003265225.1. Taxonomy (NCBI): domain Bacteria; kingdom Pseudomonadati; phylum Pseudomonadota; class Gammaproteobacteria; order Pasteurellales; family Pasteurellaceae; genus Mergibacter; species Mergibacter septicus. Next base: position 1,465,547 of record NZ_CP022013.1, read on the forward strand.
TTTTGATATTTTAGCTAGCCAACCTGCTGATTTTGACCGAAGTAAAGGTTTAAATGTAATGGAAAACTTACTTACCTCTCATCCAGATGTTCAAGCTGTTTTTGCACAAAACGATGAAATGGCTTTAGGTGCATTACGAGCAGTCAAAGCCGCAAACAAAAAAGTATTAGTAGTTGGTTTTGATGGAACGGATAATGGAATTAAAGCCGTTAAAAGCGGTAAAATGGCTGCAACTATTGCTCAACAACCTGAAAAAATTGGAGAATTAGGTGTTCAAACTGCAGATAAAATCATTAAAAAAGAGTCTGTTCCTGCTAAAATTCCTGTCGATCTCAAAGTGATTACTCAATAACAAAAACAGGGGGAAAATCCCCCTGTTATCTTTCAAGTAATCTAATCAAGTTTATCTATACCAAAAAGTTATGGTGAAATTATGGTGATAACTAATCAAACAAAAAAAAATTTAGTCGTTTTAGGTAGTATCAACGCAGATCATGTTATCCAAGTTCCAAATTTTCCCCGAGCAGGAGAAACCTTATTCGGAGAAAATTATCGTATTGCTTATGGTGGTAAAGGTGCTAATCAAGCTGTTGCAGTGGCGAGATCTGTAGATAAAAATCAAATTCAACCTCACTTTATCGGCTGTATTGGACAAGATCCTATTGGACAAGAAATGTGTCAAGCCTTTACTAAAGATGGGATAGATACTTCTTATATCTTTGTTGAACCTAACCAAACTACAGGCATTGCAATGATCCAAGTCAGCCAAAGTGGAGAAAATAGCATTGTGATTTCCGCTGGTGCAAATGGTGATTTAACACCTAAAAAAGTAGAACAAGCCACCGATCTACTCTGTCAAGCTGACTGGTTATTAATCCAACTAGAAACACCACTTAATAGCCTTATCCACGCCAGCAAGATTGCGAAAAAAGCAGGGGCAAAAATTGCTCTCAACCCAGCACCAGCACAAAAACTCCCCCCTGAATTGCTTAGCTTAATTGACTTAATTACCCCAAATGAAACAGAAACAGAATTACTGACACAAATCAAAGTCTGTGATTATACCTCTACCTGCCAAGCTGCAAATATTTTTCACCAACAAGGTATTCCACAAGTTATCATCACCTTAGGTGCAAAAGGCGTGTTTTTCAGCCAACAACAAGGAGAGCAAATTTATCAACAACAATTTGATGGCTTCAAAGTAATTGCTAAAGATACCACTGCCGCAGGCGATACCTTTAATGGTGCCTTACTTAGCCAATTATTAGAACAAGATGATTGGCAAAAAGCGATCCGCTTTGCTCAAGCCGCCGCTGCAATTTCTGTTACCCGTCATCAAGCACAGCCATCTATTCCGCAACGAGAAGAAATTTTCGCTTTTTTAGCACAACAAGATTAAAATTTAGCGAAAAATTTTTATTCTTAAGGAAGTCATAATGGCAACGATGAAAGATATTGCTCGGCTAGCAAAAGTTTCTACTTCAACCGTTTCGCATGTGATCAATAACAGTCGATTTGTTAGCGAAGAAATTCGAGAAAAAGTCCTTAAAATCGTTGCCGAACTCAACTATACTCCTTCTGCCCTTGCTCGCAGTTTAAAGGTACGAGAAACACGCACTTTAGGTATGCTTGTTACCGCAAGTAATAACCCTTTTTTTGCTGAAGTGATTCGCAGTGTAGAACGCTACTGCAATCAACATAACTACAATTTACTGCTTTCATATACAGACGGAGATAGCCAACGTTTACATAAAAATCTGCAAACATTAATCCAAAAACAAATTGATGGTTTGCTACTAATGTGTACTGAATCCGATTGGCAACTTAGTCATAATTTACCTGCATTAGAGCCTATTCCCAAAGTAGTTATGGACTGGTGGCCATTAGATATAAATGCAGATAAAGTCTTTGATAATTCTGAATTAGGGGGCTATTTAGCAACTAAAACCTTGTTAGAACAAGGACATCGACAAATCGCCATTATAACAGGTAGTCTAACAAAATCACTTGCTACACAACGCCTAACTGGCTACCAAAAAGCGTTAGATGAAGCAAAAATTACGCTCAACCCTGATTGGATTATCCAATCACAATTTAATTTCAACGGTGGTTTAGCTGGTATGCAACAATTGCTCACGCTAAAAAATCGTCCAACGGCAGTATTTGCCAGTTCAGATACTATTGCTGTGGGAGCATATCAAGCTTTATGGCAAGCAGGTTTAAGTGCCGGGAAAGATCTTTCTATTATTGGCTATGATAATATTGATATTGCTCAATATTTAAGTCCACCACTTGCTACTATTCACCAATCTAAAAATCGTTTAGCAAAACTTGCGGTACAACAATTGATTAAGCGGATTAAAAATCCAAATACCCCAACTGAAAATATTATTCTAACTCCAGAAGTCTATCTTAGAGATTCAATTCAACCATTTCTGACTAGTGAACAAAATAAAAAAACTGTGGAATAAAAATATTCCACAGGCTTTCTTATTTCTGTTTTGAACCTTGCAGATAAAGCATTTCTAGTGCAATCGTTGCTCCTGCTAAAGCGGTGATATCTGCTTTATCATAAGCGGGGGATACCTCGACTAAATCCATACCGACAATATTGAGATCTTTTAATCCTCGTAAGATTTTTAATGCCTTATCGGTGCTAAGCCCACCACAAACTGGTGTGCCTGTACCGGGAGCATAGGCAGGATCGAGGCAATCAATATCAAAGGTGAGATAGATCGGTAATTCATTGCCAACCACTGCTTTAATTTGTTCAACTGTTGCCTGTACGCTTTGTTCATTGACTAAAGGTGCATCTAAAACCGTAAAATCTAGATCCCGATCATATTCAGTCCGAATACCTATTTGCACTGAATGTGCAGGATCGATTAAGCCTTCTTTTGGTGCGTGATAAAACATTGTGCCGTGATCAAAACAACTTCCGTTTTGATAAGTATCTGTATGGGCATCAAAATGGATCATCGCCAGTTTACCAAAATGCTTAGCGTGGGCTCGCAATAACGGCAAGGTAATAAAATGATCACCACCTAAAGTTAAACAACGCTTTCCTTGTTGTAATAATTCAAAAGTATGGGCTTCTAATTTCTCGACAAAGTCTTGGTTATCACCATATGCATAAACCAGATCACCGCAATCGACTATTTTTAGCTTTTCTCGAACATCGAAATCCCACGGAAAACGGCAATGTTCCCAAGCTAAATTGACTGAAGCACGGCGGATAGCTTCTGCACCAAAGCGAGTACCTGCTCGTCCTGAAACAGAGGCATCAAAAGGGACACCTGTTATTACCCAATCAGCATCACTGTTTTGAGGCATAAAATGCAGTGGTAAACGTAAAAAACCAAAATTATTTGCAACTAATGAAATATCTTCTTGATGTCTAAGTGTGTTATACATAATCAATCCTTTTCAAACAGCGTTATTCTTCTTCCAAATAAGTATAGCCATTTAAGCCTGCTTCTAACTCTTTTAAGAAATGTATCGCCTCTGAAGCAGGTAAATTGGAATGCTCAATCTGTTCCCGATAGCGGTCAAGTAATTTATTAGGATCGAGATAAACATAATGCAACATATCTGCAACCGTATTCCCTTCGTCATAATCTAAAATCTGTACTTGGCCGTTTTCATCTAACTCAATATCAATCGTGGTAGTATCACCAAACAGATTGTGCATATTGCCTAAAATCTCTTGATATGCCCCGACCATAAAAAAGCCAAGTAATGGTGGTTGATCCGCTGGATAATCTGGCATTGGCATCGTTGTTGCAATCCCATCACCATCAATATAATGTTCAACCGCACCATCAGAATCACAGGTAATATCTAGCAAGACGGCTCGCCGTGCCACAGGTTGATTCAGATGGGTAATTGGAAAGACAGGAAACAGTTGATCAATCCCCCACGCATCGGGTAAAGATTGAAAGAGAGAAAAATTAACATATAATTTGTCGGCAAAACGTTCTTGCAATTCATCAATAATACTACGGTGAGAACGGTGTTTCTCACTAAATAATTCTCCGACTTCATGGCAAATATTGAGATATAACTGCTCTGCCCACGCTCGTTGGGTTAAATTCAATAAGCCAACATTGTATTGATTATGGACATCAGCTAAGTCAAATTGACTTTCGTGAATCCAACTACGAAGGGAACGTTTTTCTCGTGAGGTCTGAATATCCGTCCAAGTTTCCCACATACTATGTAACACGGTCGGATCGTCTTCTTTCGGTGGAGATAAACGAATTGGTAAACAGCGTTCAACCCCGATTACATTCGAGATTAACACAGCGTGATGAGCCGTTACCGCCCGTCCAGATTCAGTAATAATGGTTGGATAAGGTAAGTCATACTCTCGACATACTTGCCCAATACCCCAAACCACCGTTTCAGCATATTCATTTAAACCATAATTAACCGAGCAATCAGATTGGGTACGGTTACCATCGTAATCAACCCCTAAACCACCACCAACATCAAAGCATTGAATGTTGACGCCTAAGCGATGCAACTCAACATAAAATCTAGCACTTTCACGCACCCCAGTTGCAACATCACGAATATTGCCAAGCTGTGAACCCAAATGAAAATGAAGAAGTTGCAAACAATCAAGGCTATTATGTTGGCGTAAACGCTCGATCAACTCCAATACTTGTGAGGCGGAAAGCCCAAATTTTGATTTTTCACCACCCGAGGATTGCCATTTACCTGACCCTTGCGAAGCAAGTCTAGCTCGTACGCCCAAACGTGGCGTAACCCCAAGTTTAGCCGCTTCATCTAAAACCAATTCAATTTCAGATAGTTTTTCAATCACCAAATAGACTTTATGCCCCAGTTTCTCGCCCATTAAAGCAAAACGGATATATTCTCGGTCTTTATAGCCATTACAAACTATCACCGTTTGTGTTAGCCCTGCATGAGCTAATACCGCCATCAATTCCGCTTTTGAACCAGCCTCTAACCCTAATGGCTGACCAGAATTAATTAACGCCTCAATCACACGGCGATGCTGATTTACTTTAATCGGATAAACTAAAAAATAATCTCCATCATAGCCAAAACCTTCTTTGGCTTTAGAAAAAGCGTGATTAATCGAATATAAACGGTGTTGAACAATTTGTGGAAAACAAAAAAGAGCGGGTAATTTAGCGTGTTTTTTCTGCATTTGTTGGGTCAGTGCAGATAACGAAATGCGATTCTGTGGCTGTTCTGGATTAGGGCAAACATAAATTTCCCCATTCTCATCGACATCGTAATAACGCATTCCCCAGTATTGAATATTACTTATCTCTTTTAAACTATCCACTGGTGGTACTATTCCTGATGGTTGACAAGTTGTCTCAACAGTTGCAACTGTTTCATTGTCGAGTGGGATCATTTCCAACGTTGGTATCCTCTAAATAAATATAAAAATTGTCTCTTCAAATCCCTGATTTATCGCAAAACAACAGAATCACTTTCGCAATAAAGCGGCTATTGTATAGATGAAACCTAGAGAACAAAAGAATTTTTAATTCGGTTTTGCCTATAACTTCAGCAAAGTAATTTCTAATGCAAACGATTAAATAATCATCAATATTATTGTGAATGATAATAATTCTTATTGCTAACAAATTTAATTTAAAATACAATACCCACTCTTTTATTACCCTTTTTTAATTACTCCATTCTAATTAGTGTGAGTTTTAAGGAGAATTCCGTGAAATTACATAAGCATTACTTAGCTATTCTATTATCAGCCAGTTTAACTGGTTGTCTTTCTGGTGGCGGTAGTTTCGATGTAGAAGAAGTGGAACCAACAAAAGTTATTAATAATCCAGCCGATAAAAAAGTTACCTATAAACAAGCTGAAAAACCTGATCCGCAAAATTTTAGTGAAATGGGTGCAACCTTTAATAGTCCGATTCCAATTAATTTGCTAAGGATAGGTGAAACGGGGGAATTATATACAGTAAACCCAGCTGAACAGCATATCCATATAGATGAAAACTATGATCAATTAATTATTCGCTACCCAGCTAAAGAAAATAATCAAAAAGTAATTAAAGAAGAAAAAATTAACATAAATATCAAACCTGAAGGTACAACAAATGGTAAATGGGGTTATTTAACAGAGAAAGGAAAAACACAATATGGTGTTATTGAAATAAAACACAATCAAAAATTAGTAGGTAAATATTATGCTGACAGTAGCTTTGAAGAAGCACGATTAAAACTTTTTACATTTGATAACACTAAAGTCGGCTTTGTACGAATCAAAAATCCTACATCTAATAATTCATGGATAAGCTCAATTTTCTACCGAGGAAAAGATAAAACCACTGATGTTCCTATTTCAGGAACTCTCACCTATAAAGGTTACTGGGCATTTGCAACCCAATTAGCAACTAACGATTATGAAAAAACTATGGGGGGAAATGGACAAGACTTAACAATTTATACTGCTGATTTCAAGGCTGATTTTTCTACTAAACAACTCACTGGTGAGCTAAAAGGATCTGATGAAGATTTTAATTTTGACTACAAGATTAATGCTAATATAAAAGGCAATGGCTTTACAGGAAATGCCACAGGTGAATATGAGTATAAATTTAATCGAGAGAAATATAAATCTCCTGCCACAGTATCTGGTTCATTCTTTGGTAAAGGAGCAGCAGAATTAGCAGGAAAAGCGATTGCAAATGATAATGCTTGGGCTGGGGTCTTCGCTGCGAAGAAAGAAAATGGTGGAACAGACATTAAAACTGATGGCGATCTCTTCCAAGCTGGGGTGATGACCTTTACTGCCGTTCCTTCTAACTCCGCCGCCAGCACCCAACCAGCCTCAATGGATAGTTCCTCTGCTTCTAATTCTAAATCACCTAATTATCAATTAGGGAAATATCAAAAAGTTAACTACTCAGGCGATATCGAAAAATTACAAGTTGACGGTATGTTAATCGACCTCACCAAAAATTCTGACTTAAACAAAGCTTGTTGTTCTGCAAAAGAAGGCGAAGAAAATGGTTTAACCACTCAATCAGTTAAATTCGGCAAATATGGTTACACCAAACAAGCTCAAAATGGTTCTAATACTAGTAACGAAGATAATAAAGTTGGTGGTTATTTTGTTCAAGGTGTCTTAACCCCTACCTCAGAAGTTCCTACAACAGGTACCAGTAAGTACGATGGGCGTTGGTATGGTTATGCTAGCAGTGATAAAGGTGTATTTAGTGGTGAAGCATTAGATGCAAAATTTACGGCTAAATGGCAAGAGAAACAATTAGAAGGAAAACTGTTTAATAAAAATCAAACAGGCGATGGTTCCTTAAATTTTACAGCAACAATTTCTGGTAATTCTTTCACTGCCAATAATTCAAAACTTGAAGTTGCTACAGATACATCAAAAGATAGCCTAAATGATACAAAAATTACAGTAAATGATATCAAAGTTGAAGGGCATTTTTACGGCAAAAATGCAAATGAATTAGGTGGGCATTTTTATTCTGAAGATAAAAAAGCTGGCGGTGTCTTTGGGGCAAAACAAATTGAAACCCAATCTAAGTAAATTTTATCATTAAAGGAATTTTGACTATGTATAAGCATACTTTTCATTCTCGTTTTTTATTAAACATCATAACGTTTTCTTTACTTGGATTGGCACTACCAGCAATGGCAGAAGATAGCGAAAAAAATCAAGAAACGCCCTTAAATACCATTCAAGTTTTCGGTTCAAAAAAAACTCAACCTCTGAATTATGACGTAACAGGTTTAGCTGAATTGAAAAAAACAGCAGAAAAACTACAAGCCGATCAAGTAGAAAATATCCGTGATTTAACCCGTTATGATCCAACCATTGGTGTCAATGAATCTGGTGGACGAGGCACCTCTCGTGGCTTTTCAATGCGTGGGGTAGATAAAGAAAGGGTTGGAATTACAGTTGACGGGTTTTCTTCTGCCCCTATTTTACGCCGTTACGATCGTAAATATCTACATTCTGCCTCAACCCAAAGTTCATCTATCGGCGAAGTTGAATACGAAAACTTAAAATTGGTGGATATTCGTAAAGGTTCTGCCTCAACAGAAACAGGAAGTGGTGCGTTAGGTGGTTCTGTCAGTATGACAACAAAAGATACCGCTGATTTCTTCTCAAATGATACAGATAAATTAGCTGGGCGTGTAAAACTCGGCTATACCTCAAAAGATTTACGTAAAGTATCTTCCTTTGCTTTAGCTGGCAGAGAAGGAAAATTTGAAGGGTTTATTCAATATACCATTCGTGATGGGCATGAAATTAAAGCACACGGGGATTTATATGATACGGGCAATTTAGTTCGATATTATGATCCAAATGGTACAGGTAATATTTTAGAAAGCTATTTCAAAGCGAATGAAGTTAGTGGTTCAACCAGAAAAATCCCTAATCCATTAGACTATCATAGTGAAGCCTTACTCAGTAAATTTGGCGTCCATTTAACCCCAGAACACTATCTTGGTTTAATTCTTGATCATAGTAAACAACGTTATTTCATTCGTGAAATGAGCTTGCCAAACTACCATACTGATCAAAACACCCCTAAAATCTTCGATGATCAAGTTACAGATAGTCAGATTGTTAAATATACACCAACCTTATTTTATACCGATAAACATTCCAATAATCGGATAGGGTTAGAATATAAATTTACACCAGTCAATAATACTTATCTTGATTCTGCAATCGTACATTTAGATTACCGTAAATTAAAACTGAGAAGTAATGTTGCAAGATTAAACTGTGCGACATTCCCTAATGTTAATTCAAATTGTTCAGTTGTAAATGATGTCAATATCTACGGTCAACGGAAGTCGGTTGATGACGCCTTACTATCAGAAAATGATATAAAAATTGATTTCTACACAAATAAAAAAATGCAAATTATGAATCGCAATCATAATGTGTCATTTTTTGGTGGTACGATTTACTCAACTTATATGGTTGACGATAATTCGCATTACTCATTAAATAAAGTTGAAAGCAGCCAACCAAAACCAAATGAATGTACCTATACTACACCTATAGACTCGGAAAAATTTGGCAAGGCTCATTACTGCTATAAAAATCAAAATGAATTCTATTCGACTGGGAAGCTGAAAAGTAAAAATTACTTTGTTGGCTTAAGTGATAAGTTTGATTTTAACCAATACTTACGCTTAAGTTTAGCGGGTCGATTTGATAGTACTCGTTTCTTTGCCAATCCAACGGAACAACAAAAATTAAGAGGTAATCATAATATTAATTCTTCTTATAATAATTATTCCTATGATATTGGGATTGCAATTAAACCGATACGATCTTTTTCAATTAACTATCGCCTAAGTTCTGGCTTCCGTGTTCCAAGTATTATTGAGCAGATTGGACCATTCTTTAACACTGATGAAACGGTAAAAGGTTTTGAACAAGGCAAATTGAAAGCAGAACAATCCTTTAATCAGGAGATTGGTTTCAATTATATTGCCCCTGCGTTTAAGTTATCTGTAAGCTATTTTAATACCGATTATAAAAACTTAATTGATTGGGCAGCAAAACCAGCGGCAGATCGTGTAGGGGATCATTATGCGTTTTATAATATCCATAATTTTAAAACACACGGTATTGATGCAAAATTATCACTTGATGCCTATTCATTGTGGAATAAATTACCTGAGGGCTTAGAATATTCTATTAATGTCGGTGTGAATAAATTAAAAAAACTGTACTTACCAAGTGCAGAGTTTAGTTCCTTCAAGACTTATCCTTTTGATGCGATTTCTCCACTAAAAGTGGTTCAGGTATTAAGTTATAACAGTAGCGATGAAAAGTATGGTTTCAACATTATTCATACTTATTCAAAAGGTAAAGATCCAAAAGAATTAATCAGTTATACACGAACAGGTGGCTATGAAGCAGAAGGGGCTCGCTTTGCGAATATCCGTACCCGTAGCTGGTTCACCACCGATTTAACTGGCTATTATCGCTATAACAAAAACATAACGGTACGTGCTGGTGTATATAACCTGTTTAACTATCGCTATATCACTTGGGAATCCGCCCGCCAAACAAGTTTTAGCCCTGAAGCACGAATCAGTACCAATAATTACAGCATACTTGCTGCTCCGGGTAGAAACTTCCTTATCAACTTAGAAGTGAAATTTTAGTTAACACAAAACAGGCAGGTTAAGTTTGTTAAACCTGCCTTAGGTATCAATAATGAAAAAAAGTTGTAGTATTATTTTACTCACTCTCATTGCCAAATCAGGGGTAGCAAATGGCAACTTAACGCCTTTACCTCCACCAAATAATTATTTAACGACACCTATTTGGTCGTCTGATAAGCAAATTAAAAAACCTAATTTAGCTTTTGATCGTGAAAGCAAAACCTTAACGCTTGATAGCCAAACATTAAGCAATGATCCAGCACTTTTACGCCAAGCGATGATTGCAGTTATTCGACAACGTTATTTAGCTGGGATTGAAAAAATATTACCGTTATATCGACAAAGTCCCATCGCCAACCCTGAATTGATTGCCTATGCACAAGGACTATTATTTTTAGGGCAAAATAAAGCCAGTGAAAGTGCGGCTGAATTTGCTAAGATATTACAAAAATATCCTCAAGCACAAACTGCACGCTTTTATTATGCGGTTGCTACTTTTGAGAATAACCATTTTTATCAAGCAAAACAGTTATTTGAGCAATTATTGCAACAAGATCCACCGCCTTCTATTCAACAAGAAATTAACCAATTTTTAGCGGCGATTGATGGGCAACAAGCTTGGCGTTTTCGAGCTAATCTAAATTGGAGCTATGATCGCAATATTAATAACGCTCCAGATGAACGTTACTCAGGTGGTTTTACTTTTCCAGAAAAAGTGAGTGATACAGGGATTTTCTATCAATTTGGGTTAGAAAAAAAACTGGTTGCTAATAAAGGGGTCTATTTTCAACCTGCTTTTGAGTTATTCGGTAAATACTATCTGAAAGAAAAAGCCTATAACGATACTAAAGCTAATCTTAGTTTTGGAATTGGGCTAGAAAATCAAACTCAAGATTTTCTCTTACAACCTTTTGCACTAAAACGTTGGTATGGCAACAAACTTTATAGTAATACCAGTGGCTTACGCTTAGGTTGGTTACAACAATGGCAACCTCAATTTTCTACCTATGCAGGCTTAGGCTATGAAACAGAAAGGTACTTAACCTCCTCTTTTCTCAATGGGCATAAGCAAAGCTTTAGTTTAAGAGAAAATTACCGCTTAACCCCAAATCAGACGATTAGTTTTGGCCAAGATTTTAGTCGTAAATATGGTACCAGAGATCTTGATGATAGTTATCGAGAGTGGGGATTAATCGTTAATTGGTATCAACAATGGCACAATGGGTTAGCGTCACGGCTGGGATTAAACTATTTAAAAACAAATTATCAAGGTGCTACTCTCTTAACAGGAAATCAGAAACGCCGAGATCAGGAGTGGGGAGTCACCACCACTTTCCATCACCAGAAAGTAGCAATTTATGGTATTCGTCCTAAATTAACCTTGCGTTATCTCCGCCACAATAGTAACAGTGCGTTACATCGTTTTAGTAAAAAAGAACTCTTTCTAACTTTTGAACGTACATTTTAGATGAGGCGTGAATTGTGAATGATCTGAATTCAGAAAAAAATGGTTGGTTAGCGATAACTCTATTTTGTGTAGTCATTGCACTACATAGTTTGGCTATCTATGCCATCTTAAGTACACGTACCCCACAACTGCAAATTGCTTCAATGTCAACCTCGGATTCAACTGAAGGGGCTTCAGTCAATGAATTACTAGAGATTGTTGCGATTGAAGATTTCGTCCCAGAAGTGAGTCAACAACCGCCTGAACCACCGAAAGAAACTTTTTCTGTTACCGCAACTGAACCAGAACAAGCGGATTTAGTTGAACCCTCAATAGAAAATACCACCGAACAGGTGGTTGAAAAACCTATTGAGCCTGTTCAAGCTGTAACAAAACCACAAAAAATTGAAAACAAAAAAGAGGAGCCACAAAAGATAACCAAAACACCTCGTCAGCCTGAAAAAACAGTAAAAACAAAACCTAAGAAGGAGGTAAAACCTTCTCAACAAAAACCACAAGAGGGAAATAGTAACCAAACGGTGAAAGGTGAGAGTGGTAATTCTCGCTTAGCTCGGGGTAAACAAGGGGAAGGTGTTGCGAGTGAAACCTCTGCTTCACACCGTGGTAGTTACCTACACAACCCAAAACCACCTTATCCAGCAGTTTCGATTGAAAAAGAGGAAGAAGGTACTGTTACTTTGCGTGCTATCGTTGAACCTAATGGACGTCCATCAAAAGTTGAAATCGTCCATTCGAGTGGATACCGCCGTTTAGATCAAGCCGCCCTCAAAGTGGTAACCGAAAAATATCAATTTATTCCAGCGACTAGACTAGGTAAACCTGTACAATCTAGTTATGTTTTTAATATCCAATTTTCATTAACAGATAGGTAAGTAGTTATGAATGAAAATACACAACAAAGCCAAAATACACTTTCAGATATCGCTACTCAGCAAGTTATACCAGAAACTAATATTGCTGAAACAGCAATTACGCCAGATCCTGCTTTAGCCTCTCCCCCTATAACAGGTGCTGAAAACAATACTCCACCTGATGTACTTGATTTACTCTTTGGACACGGTGATCTTGTTTTGCAAGGAACATTTTTATTAATGTTAACTATGAGTATAGTCAGTTGGACTATTCTGCTCTATCGCACTTTTTATGCGATTCAAGTGCGTGTACAAATAAAACGGCATTTAGCGATTTTCTTTAACCAACAAGAACTCTCTTTTAAAGAAAGATTAGCACTGATGAACGGAAAATCGCCGATAAAAACGCTCTTAACTTTAGCCATTAATAGCCGAGAAGAATTATTAAATAGTTCAAATAAAGAAGATCTTAATTATGCAGATTATTTAATGAGTAATATTCGCCACGGTTTAGACAATACGATAAATGCCCAAGATGGAGGATTAACCGTATTAGCCTCAGTCGGTGCGACCGCACCATTTGTTGGCTTATTTGGTACAGTATGGGGAATTTATCACGCTTTAATTAATATTTCAGTGATGGGAAGTGTGAATATTGCAACAATTTCAGGCCCGATTGGAGAAGCATTGATTGCAACCGCATTTGGGCTTTTTGTTGCGATTCCTGCAGTATTAGCCTATAACGCTTTAAACCGCAGTAATCGGGTTTTAGGACGAAAATTAGATAGTTTTGCACACAATTTATATCGACTCTTTTTACACCAAATAAAATAAGGAAAAACAATGGCATTTGGTAATTTTAATCAAAATGATAATGAAATGGCGGATATGAATGTAACGCCATTGGTCGATGTTATGCTGGTATTGTTAATTGTATTTATGATCGCAATGCCTGTTTTTACTTCATCAATTCAAATTCAACTGCCACAATCAACAACCGTCAGTGAAAACGTGAAATCCCCTAATATCATTCGGGTGATTATTGATGCTGATGGCAAATATTATATTGCCGATCAACCTTATCATTTAGATGAATTAAAACAAGAATTACAACGACTTTATCAACAACAAAAAGAAAGTGTAATTGCTATTCGTGCTGATCAAAAAACTAATTATCAGTTTGTAGCAGGCTTATTAGATCTCGCACGCCAAGTTGGTATTAGTAAAATTGGTTTTGTAACCGAAGTTACCCCAACTAAGTAGTCTATTCATTATTACCAAAGCTTAGCCAAATTAGGTTAAGCTTTTAATCAAATAAAAAAACGTACAGACAAAGCTGTACGTTTTTTAATGAATCAAATTAATTAGCCCTGATATCGCTTAAATACTAATGTTGCATTAGTACCACCAAAGCCGAAACTATTTGACATTACTGTCTGTAAGCCTGCTTTGTGACGTGTTTCAGTGATAATGTTGCAACCTTCCGCCTGCTCGTCAAGGGTTTCAATATTGATACTTGGCGCAATAAAATCATTATCTAACATAATTAAAGTATAAATGGCTTCATGCACCCCTGCTGCACCAAGTGAATGCCCAGTCATTGATTTAGTCGAAGAAATTGCTGGCATTTTATCGCCAAAAACAGTTTTAATTGCACTTAACTCTTTTACATCACCAACTGGTGTTGAAGTACCGTGAACATTTAGATAATCCACTGGGGTATCAACATCTTTTAATGCTTGTTGCATACAACGAATAGCCCCTTCACCACTTGGTGCCACCATATCATAACCATCAGACGTTGCACCATAGCCAACAATCTCAGCATAAATTTTGGCACCACGTGCTAATGCGTGTTCTAACTCTTCAACAACAACGACACCGCCACCACCAGCGATAACAAAGCCATCACGAGCGGCATCATAAGCTCGAGATGCTTTAGTTGGCGTATCATTATATTTGGTGGATACTGCTCCCATTGCATCAAATTCACAAGTACATTCCCAAGAAAGCTCCTCTGCTCCCCCAGCAAAAACAATATCTTGTTTACCTAATTGAATTAATTCCCAAGCATGCCCAATACAATGTGCTGAAGTTGCACAGGCAGAACTTAAGCTATAGTTTACCCCTTTAATTTTATACGGTGTTGCAAGACAAGCAGAAACACTTGATGCCATTGTTTTCGTTACAGCATAAGGACCAATCGCCTTCACACCACGTGGACCACGCATTGCATCGCAAGCAACAATCTGATTATGTGCAGAACCTGTCCCTGCTCCGATTACTAAGCCAGTACGCTCATTTGAAACCATCTCTTCGGTTAATCCTGCATCTTCAATTGCTTCACGCATTGAAAGATAAGCATAGGCAGCAGCATCTCCCATAAAACGATAAATTTTGCGTTCAATATGTTCAGCTGGATTAATTTTTAATGTTCCAGCTACTTGTGATCTTAAACCCACTTCTGCAAATTCTGGTACGTATTCAATCCCTGACTTCCCTTCAGCCAACGCTGCTAATACTTCTTCTTTATTGTTACCAATACTGGAAATAACACCTAATCCAGTAATAACCGCTCTTTTCATACTCAATCCTTATTATGTAGTTTAGAATTCGGGTTATGAGCAATATCAATAAAACTCGCCCTACATTATAATATGATAAAAATCCTCAATAAAGTAGCGATATACAGATCAGACCACATAAGTAACACAATGAAAAAGAAAAGTTTAACCGTAATTAAACCTGCAAACCTGACGTTTAATGAAAAAAACACCCCAATTTCAACCCTTTTTGATGATGTTTATTTTTGTCAGCAAAATGGTTTAGAAGAAAGTTATTATGTTTTTTTTGTAGGTAATGATTTATGGCAACGCTGGCAACAATGCCAGAAATCGCATTTTGTGATTGCTGAAACTGGCTTTGGAACAGGGCTTAACTTTCTTTTGATAGCAGAACAGTTTAAGCGTTTTCGCCAACATTATCCCAATGCGACCTTACAACAGCTTTTTTTTATTAGTTTTGAAAAATACCCTTTAACACCTGAAGATTTAGCAAAAGCCCACCAAGCATATCCGCAATTTTCAGCTCTCTCAGAAAAATTAGTTCAACAGCTCGACCAACCTATTTCAGGTTGTCAACGTGTTATCTTTGATCACCTTTATTTAGATCTTTGGTTTGGTGATATACAAGAAAATCTCCCTCAACTTGGGGATTATATGCACAATAAAATTGATGCTTGGTTGCTTGATGGTTTTGCACCTAGCAAAAATCCAGCAATGTGGCAGGAAAGTTTATATCAGCAAATGTATCGTTATACTCGCCCTGATGGTACATTTGCGACTTTCACCGCTGCATCTAGTGTTCGGAAAGGATTATTACAAGCTGGCTTTGAAGTGAAGAAACGTAAAGGCTATGGTAAAAAACGAGAATGCTTACACGGTTACAAAGATCAACAGAAAAACAACTCAGATACCACCTATACTGCACCTTGGTATTTGGCACAACCTGCTAATTTTTCTCACTCTCCTGCGGATATTGCCATTATTGGTGGTGGTATTGCTTCACTTTGTACCGCTGCATCACTCTTACAACGAGGGGCTAAAGTAACACTCTATTGTAAAGATGCTGAAACCGCATTAAATGCGTCAGGAAATAAGCAAGGGGCTTTTTATCCTCAACTTAGTGATGATGATTTACACATTTGTCAATTTTATGCTCAGGCGTTTATTTTTGGACAACATTACTACCGTCAACTAGCACAACAAGGGGTTGAGTTTGAACACCAATGGTGTGGTGTAACGCTATGTGGTTATAACCTCAAAGCACAGCAAAAATTAGATAAAATCGCAGCATTAGGCTTACCACCCACTATTTTTGCCCGTTATTCGGCACAACAACTGAGTAAACTAGCTGGCTTGCCATTAGCTTGTGATGGCGGATTCATTCCCAATGGGGCTTGGATTAATCCACGTCAATTAGTACAAAATTTCTTTACTGCATTACAAAAACAGGGGCTAATCCTCAAAACTGAAACCCAGATCGTTGAATTGCAACAACAAGAGGAAGATTGGCTGCTACGAGATCAACAACAAAATACCTATTCTCATCGTTGTGTTATTCTTGCCAATGGGCATTTATTAACCCAGTTTAAACAAACTGAAAATTTACCGCTTTATCCCGTACGAGGGCAAGTCAGTCAAATTCCAACAACCCCTCAATTAAGTCAATTACGCACGGTACTCTGTTATGATGGTTACCTCACACCCGTTGATCTGGCTAAACAATCGCATTGTATTGGCGCAAGTCATATACGAGATAATAGTGATACGGATTTTTCACCTCTTGAACAACAGCAAAATCAACAAAAAATCCAACAAAATCTTAACCCTGATAGTACGATCCAGTGGGTTAAAGAGGTGGATACCAGTGCAAATCTTGCAAGAATGGGGGTGCGTAGCAGTGCCCGAGATAGGGCGCCATTAATAGGTAATGTTGCTGATATTGAACAACAATACCTTGATTACCATAATCTCTATAATTTACGGCGGCGACGTCAAACGGTTCCGATTGCAAAATCTTTTCCAAATTTATTCTTAATCGGTGGCTTAGGCTCTCGTGGTTTAACCTCTGCACCTTTGCTTGGAGAAACGCTAGCCTCTTTAATTTTCAATCACCCGTTACCTTTAGGGAAAGATATTTTGCATACATTAAGCCCTAACCGTAATTGGATCAGAAAATTACTCAAAGGTATGGCAATTAAAGATCTTAAACAAACAAAAACACCTTCAGAAAATTAAGTGGTATTTATGCATAACACTCAACCAATCCAATCAGAGATCTCTCGCCCACAAATTATGGGTATTTTAAATGTTACGCCTGATTCTTTCTCGGATAATGGAAAATTCTTCAATTTAGATTCTGCTCTTTTTCACGTTGAAGAAATGTTAAATGCAGGGGCAGATATTATTGATGTTGGAGGAGAATCCACTCGTCCACAAGCAAATGTTATTTCACTACAACAAGAGTTAGATCGTGTTCTCCCTATTATTGAAGCCATAACACAACGCTTTGATTGTCTTATTTCAATAGACACCTCAAAAGCTGAAGTTATGCAACAAGCAATTGCTTTAGGTGCGGATATGATTAATGATATTCGAGCATTACAACAACCTAATGCGTTAGAGACAGCCGCTAGATTAAATGTTCCTGTATGTTTAATGCATATGCAGGGAACACCACAAACAATGCAGCATAATCCACAGTATCAAGACGTGGTAACGGAAGTAGAAACTTGGCTAATAACACGAGCTACACAATGTATTGCCGCAGGCATCAAGCCAGACAACATTATTCTTGATCCGGGCTTAGGCTTTGGTAAAACGGTACAACATAACTACCAACTCTTAAAACATTGTCAACGTTTTGCCGCCTTAGGTTTTCCTGTCCTCATCGGCTTATCTAGAAAATCTATGCTAGGTGCAGTATTAAATAAAACCGTTGAACAACGCTTGATTGGTAGTGTCGGTGGTGCATTATTAGCCGCAGTTAATGGTGCAAAAATCTTACGTGTTCACGATGTTGCAGAAACAGTCGAAGCAATCAAAATCTTTGAAGCGATGACACTTGCCGATCAAAGTAACTTTCCCTATTAAAGTGGAAATTTAGTAAGATACGCATAAAACATCATTAAAATAAATATATTGGCAAATTCAAAATAGTTAAAAATGTATTAAACAGAGAAGGATTTTTTCTTATGACAACAGAACGCAAATATTTTGGTACTGATGGGGTTCGTGGCAAAGTCGGGGCTTATCCTATCACACCAGATTTTGCCCTAAAATTAGGTTGGGCTGCAGGCAAAGTATTAGCCGGACAAGGAACAGGCAAAGTTTTAATTGGTAAAGATACTCGAATCTCTGGCTATATGTTGGAATCCGCTTTAGAAGCAGGCTTAGCTGCTGCTGGACTTTCTGCCGCTTTTGTTGGCCCAATGCCTACCCCTGCTATTGCTTATCTTACACGCACTTTTCGTGCCGAAGCAGGAATTGTTATTTCAGCCTCACACAACCCATTTGATGATAACGGCATTAAATTCTTTTCCTCTCAAGGCACAAAATTACCTGATGAAATTGAGTTAGCAATTGAAGCAATGTTAGAACAACCTATGACCTGTGTTGAATCCGCCCAATTAGGAAAAGCAAGCCGTATCAACGATGCAGCAGGACGTTATATCGAATTTTGTAAAAGTACCTTTCCAACAGAAATGAGCCTTGAAGGATATAAAATTGTTGTCGATTGTGCCAATGGTGCAACTTATCATATCGCTCCAAACGTCTTACGAGAACTCGGTGCAGAGGTAATTGAAATTGCGACTAAGCCTAATGGTATGAATATCAATGATCATTGTGGTGCAACTGATATCACTGCATTACAAAATGCCGTTATCCAAAACAAAGCAGATGTCGGTTTGGCTTACGATGGAGATGGTGATCGGATCATTATGGTTGACCATTTAGGTAATAAGATCGATGGTGATCAGATTCTATTTATTATTGCACGAGAAGATCTCCGTTCAGGCAAACTTTCTGGTGGTGTGGTTGGAACACAAATGAGTAATATGAGCCTAGAACTTGCTTTAAAAATGTTAGGTATTCCATTTGTGCGAGCCAAAGTAGGGGATCGCTATGTATTAGAGTTAATGCAAGAAAAAGGCTGGAAACTAGGGGGGGAAAATTCAGGGCATATTATCACCGATAAAAATACCACTGGTGATGGTATCATTGCCTCATTACAAGTGCTAGCGGCAATGGTACGGCATAATATGTGCTTAAACGATTTAGCGAGTGCCGTCCAACTCTTTCCACAAGTGTTAATTAATGTCCGTCTTGAACAGGGAACAACTGCTAATAATTTAGAAAGCGAAGCAGTAAAACGTGCTACCGCTGAAGCAGAGCAATGGTTACAAGGTAAAGGACGAATTTTATTACGCAAATCAGGCACAGAACCACTAATCAGAGTGATGGTTGAATGCCAAGATCACGCCTTAGCAGAAAAAAGTGCACAACATATCGCCGCCGCAGTAAAACATTGTTAAAAAGAAAAAGCTGGAAATATTCCAGCTTTTTTCATTAAAACAACTCATTCTGACTAAAAAAATAGGCGATTTCACGTTCTGCTGATGCTTGGCTATCCGAACCGTGAACACTATTTTGACGTCCATTGAGGGCATAATCATGCCGAATAGTGCCGACTGCCGCTTCAGTAGGATCGGTTTTTCCTATCAGTTCTCGATAAGCTAAAATCGCATTTTCTCGTTCTAATACAACCACCACGACTGGGCTAGATGTCATAAACTCGACTAATTGGGGAAAAAATGGCTTATCTTGATGCTCAGCATAAAAGCCTTCCGCTTGTTCTTGGGTTAAATGTACCATTTTTAAACCAACAATACGGAATTTTGCCGTTTCAAAACGTGCTAAAATCGTACCGATTAACTGTCGTTGGACAATATCAGGTTTTAAAATCGATAAAGTTCGTTCTAATGCCATTACTTTGCTCTCAATATTCACTCAGAATGTGGTAATCCCTTTTCTTCATTAGGATAAATTAAGCGGTGAATAATAAATTTGCTAATGTTTTCACCCCTATACCCGTTGCACCAACTGCCCATAACGCATTTCCTGTTTTACGGAATGTTGCAGAACAATCAATATGTAACCAATTTTGCTGATAATTTTCCACAAAATAAGATAAAAATGCGGTTGCTGTGCTTGCTCCTGCTGGTGTGGAAATACTTGCTGTATTTGAAATATCTGCAAATGAAGATTTAATTTGATCACGATGAAAGGCTTCAAAAGGTAAACGCCAGAACGCTTCATTTTCTTCTTTCGCTGCATTCAACAGTGCATTAACAAGATGATCGTCCATAGAGAGAATTGAGTGGTAATCATTCCCGACAGCTGCTTTTGCTGCACCTGTTAAAGTTGCACAATCCACAATAAATTGTGGGTTTTGTTTTGACGCCTCGATCAAGCCATCAGCCAGCACTAATCGCCCTTCGGCATCTGTATTCAACACTTCAACTGTAACACCGTTACGATAAGTAATAATATCCCCTAATTTAAAGGCGTTATGGCTGACCATATTCTCAGCACAACACAGATATAATTTAACACGATGTTGTAAACCTCGTGCAATGGCAAACCCTAATGCACCAGTAACTAACGCTGCACCACCCATATCACTACGCATACTGTCCATATACTCACTTGGTTTCAAGCTATATCCACCTGTATCAAAGGTAATGCCTTTCCCAACAAGGCAAGCTCTGACTGGTGCATCAGGATCACCACTTGGATTAAAATCAAGTTGCAACATTGCAGGCGGATTTTCTGAACCTTTTCCTACCGTCCAGATCCCTTGATAACCTAACTGTGCTAATTCTTCCCCAGTAATAATGTTAAAAGTAACTGCATTTTTTTCAGCATAAGTTTCAGCTTGTTCGCTAATAAATGCTGCGGCACGTTGTGCTAAAGCTAACGGTGTAATCACATCTGAAGGTAAATTAATTATTTCACGGACAAAATCGCCACAACGCATTCGCTCGTAAAGTTCAGCTTCATCATCACCTTCTAAATGCGGAAATTCAATCGCATAGGTATTCTTAGCCGAATAAAAACCTTGATAAAACGCCCAACATTGTTCTAAGTCCCAATCACCGACAAGTTCAACATCATCTATCCCTTGACCACGTAATTTACGAGCTGCCTGCTGTACTCGTTGATAATCATTTGCTTGCTGAAGATGAATAATCGCCTCATCAGCAGAAAAACTTAATATGGCTGCTTTTCCCCACTGTTGTGGTGCAGCTTGAGTAGAAAGACGAACGATCATAGTCATAATCTATCCTTTTGGTTAATTGTTGTGATGCATAGTCATTCTGCTTGAACGACTTGTTCTATACTATAAGGATGGATTTTAATACATAAATTAAGATCCGCTCCTTGCTTAAATTTACTTTTTTCAATCGTTAAAGGGTTAAAACGTATCGCTATTGATGGGTTAGGTAATTGTTCTCCCTTCACCTTAGGCTGGCTAACTTTAAAACAGAGGTATTCTTTTTCGGTTAACTGAAATAAAGTATCAATTCGTTGTTGCCATTCAAAAATCGTTTCATCAGGTAAAAAAGGCAAAACAACTTCAAAATGTTCCCAGCCTTCCTCAGGGTAGGTTTTATCATTCGGATAAGGTAATTCAACAATATCAATTAATTGTTGACAAAAATCGATGGCTTGATCAAGTTTAAAAAGATAAATAGGTCTGCCATTGACTTGATTCTGGCTTAATATTTTTGCGTTTTGACAAAATACTGCTCGCCATTTATCTGCTTGAGATTGATGATTAGTGCGTAATGCTAGGTGATCAATTTGAACTTGCTTGAGATCTAATCCAATCGCTTCCGCCAAATGAATAAAAGCACGTTTTTTCTGTTCTAATTGTTGTAATAAAGTAGCAATACTTACTGGAAAGTTGTCACTGGTTATCATAAAGAGAACTTCATACTTATCTTGATGAGTTATACCCATTAATCCTAATATTTATTTTTTAATCTTATACTTTATCTTGGCTTTTAGCTTTTCTCAACACAAGATCCCTTGTATTATAAGCAAATTAAGAAGAAACAGTAGAATTTTATGCTACTAATATATTGAAATAATAATCAAAGGATATTTTGTGAATATTCAAGCTATTTTATCTGAAAAAATTAAAGCGGCAATGCTCGCTGCTGGTGCAAATACCGATTGTGAAGCCTTAGTACGTCAATCTGGAAAAGTACAATTTGGCGATTATCAAGCCAATGGTATTATGGCAGCAGCAAAAAAATTAGGTCTTCCACCACGTGAACTCGCACAAAAAGTAGTCGAAAAATTAGATTTAGCAGATTTAATTGAGAAAGTTGAAATTGCAGGACCGGGATTTATCAATATTTTCCTAAAACCAAGCTGGCTTGCCCAACAAACTAACCTCGCATTAACAGATGAGAAATTAGGCTTAACCCAAGTTCCCCCTCAAACAATCGTGGCAGATTATTCGGCTCCTAATGTTGCCAAAGAAATGCACGTCGGGCATTTACGTTCTACCATCATTGGCGATGCGGTTGTTCGGGTTTTAGAATTCTTAGGGCATAAAGTGATTCGAGCCAATCACGTTGGAGATTGGGGAACGCAATTTGGTATGTTAATTGCTTACTTAGAAAAAATGCAAAATGAAAATGCCTCAGCAATGGAATTAGCTGATCTAGAAAGTTTCTATCGTGAAGCCAAAAAACATTATGATGAAGATCCTGCCTTTGCCGAAAAAGCACGTGGTTATGTGGTAAAACTCCAAAGTGGTGATGAATATTGCCGTCAAATGTGGCGGAAATTGGTTGATATTACAATGCAGCAAAATCAACGGAACTATGATCGTCTAAACGTTACCTTAAGCGAAAAAGACGTTATGGGCGAAAGTTTATATAACCCAATGTTGCCTGAAATTGTTGCTGATTTAAAAGCAAAAGGCTTAGCCGTTGAAGATCAAGGTGCAGTGGTAGTCTTCCTTGATGAATTTAAAAATAAAGATGGTGAACCAATGGGAGTCATTGTACAGAAAAAAGATGGCGGCTATCTTTATACCACCACCGATATTGCCTGTGCAAAATACCGTTATGAAACCTTAAATGCCGATCGTGCTTTATATTTTATTGATACTCGTCAAAGCCAACACTTACAACAAGCGTGGACGATTGTCCGCAAAGCAGGTTATATACCTCAAGAGATGAGTCTTGAGCATTTCAACTTCGGTATGATGTTAGGGAAAGATAACAAACCTTTCAAAACACGTTCTGGCGGAACAGTTAAACTCTCCGATCTTTTAGATGAAGCGGTAAAACGTGCTACCACCTTAATTAGTGAAAAGGCTACCGATTTAACCGAGCAAGAACTTACAGATGTTGCGGAAGCCGTCGCAATTGGTGCGGTTAAATATGCGGATCTATCAAAAAACCGTACCACCGATTATGTCTTTGATTGGGATAATATGCTGACCTTTGAAGGCAATACCGCACCTTATATGCAGTATGCTTATACTCGAATTCATTCGATTTTCTCTCGTAGTGGGATTGATCCTACACAACTAGAAGGCGATATTTGCCTAACAGACGAAAAAGAGCGTACCTTAGCCCTTAAACTCTTACAATTTGAAGAAGCAGTAAATAGTGTTGCAAAAGATGGGACACCACATATCTTGTGTAGTTATCTCTATGAATTAGCAGGTATTTTCTCATCGTTCTATGAAAGCTGTCCAATTCTTAATAATGATAATCTAGCCGTAAAACAAAGTCGTCTGAAACTGGCGGCACTCACTGCTAAAACCTTAAAACAAGGGTTGGATCTACTTGGAATTAGAACCGTAGAAAAAATGTAATTACCTCTCAAAAGTATAAAAAGTACAGTGACTAGATCACTGTACTTTTTTTAATAAAATAACCTCTTAGGCGATACTCTTTTAAAACTTCATTTATTCATTCTCCTAAAATAAAAATAAGCCGATAATTTTAGATAAATTACGATTATTCTAAGCAACAAAATTTCTATTTTGTGATCAATCTCTCAGCAATGAAAAAATACTTCATTTATAATCAAAAAAAGATAGTTTTACTTTAAAATGGATTTAAGTAAAACCTCTTTTTCTTTATCTAATGGCATAATCACAACATTATGGGAGAAAAGTATGAAATTTAAAAAATTACTACTTGCAACGCTATGCTTAGGTCTATCTTGCGTAGCTTATTCTGCTGAATATGACTTAAAATTTGGTATGGTTGCAGGTTCAACCTCAAACGAATACAAAGCAGCAGAATATTTTGCTAACGAAGTCAAACAAAAATCCCACGGAAAAATTGATATTACCCTTTATCCTAGCGCACAATTAGGCGATGATCGTTCAATGATCAAACAACTAAGTGATGGTGCATTAGATTTTACCTTTGCTGAATCTGCTCGTTTCCAACTTTTCTTCCCTGAAGCTGAAGCATTTGCTTTACCTTATTTAATCACTAACTTCGATGCAGCTAAAAAAGCCTTATTCGAAACGAAATTTGGGCAACAATTATTAGATAAAATCTATAATCAATTAAACATTACCGTGCTTGCTGATGCATATAATGGAACACGTCAAACCACTTCCAACCGTCCAATTAACAATATTGACGATATGAAAGGTTTAAAATTACGTGTACCTAATGCAGCCTCAAACTTAGCTTTTGCGAAATATGTTGGGGCTTCACCAACACCAATGGCATTCTCTGAAGTTTATCTCGCATTACAAACAAATGCCGTTGATGGACAAGAAAATCCACTGCCTACCATTCAAGCACAAAAATTCTATGAAGTACAAAAATATCTCGCCTTAACTAATCATATTCTCAACGATCAACTTTATTTAGTTAGTAACGATACAATGAATGAGTTACCAAAAGATTTACAAGAGGTGGTAAAACAGGCAGCGGTTGATGCGGCTAAGTATCATACGAAATTATTTGAAGATGGTGAAAAAAATCTTATTGCAGAGTTTACCAAGAAAGGCGTTACCATTACCAAACCTGATTTAACGGCATTTAAAACCGCAATGAAACCATTCTATCAAGAATATATCAAGAAAAATGGCACCACTGGAGAAAAAGCAATCCAAGAAATTCAAGCGATCAATCAATAATGTTTTAACCTTAACCTTGGCTTAAAAGGTTAAGGTTTTTTTATCTATCTCGAGATTTTTATGAAAAGATTTAATCAACTAGAAGAATGGCTAGGTGGTACATTATTTTTGGTTACTTTTGCCATTCTTATTACACAAATTGTCGCACGTCAACTTTTTAACTCCCCATTAATTTGGAGTGAAGAATTAGCCAGATTACTGTTTGTCTATGTTGGAATGCTTGGTATCAGCATAGCTATTCGTCAACAACAACACGTCTATATTGATTTTATCACTAATTTAATGTCGCCAAAGGTAAAAAAAATTGCCTTTAGCTGTGTACAAATTTTAATTTTTATTTCATTAATTCTTTTTATTCACTTTGGTATTCGCCTTTTTAATAAGGCAACCTTTCAGTTAGTTTCGCTTGGGATCTCAGAAAAATGGCTTTATGCGTCACTTCCTCTGATTGCTGGGTTAATGCTAATCCGTTTTTTCCAAGCACAACATCATAATTATCAAAATCAAATTAGCTACCTTCCCGCAACATTTTTCATCATTGCTAGCGTTATATTGTTAGCCATCTTATTGATTGAACCTGATTGGTATAAAACTCTTAGAATCACTAATTATGTCAAATTTGGTCAAAATGCTGTCTATATTTCTCTGGTCGCTTGGCTCGTGATTATGTTTATTGGTACTCCTGTGGGGTGGTCATTATTCATTGCAACCATTCTTTACTTTTCTATGACTCGTTGGAATATCGTCAATCCAGCGTCTGAAAAATTGGTCGCAAGCCTCAATAGCTTTTCACTCCTAAGCGTACCTTTCTTTATTCTCACTGGTATCTTGATGAATACTGGTGGTATCACCACCCGAATTTTTGATTTTGCAAAAGCGATGCTCGGCCATTATCGTGGAGGAATGGGGCAAGTTAACATTGGTGCTAGTTTAATTTTTTCTGGAATGTCAGGTTCAGCCTTAGCTGATGCTGGTGGTTTAGGTCAGCTTGAAATTAAAGCTATGCGAGATGCGGGTTATGATGATGAAATTTGTGGTGGAATTACTGCAGCTTCTTGTATTATCGGTCCTTTAGTCCCGCCAAGTATTGCTATGATTATTTATGGCGTTATTGCCAATCAATCTATTGCTAAACTCTTTGTTGCTGGTTTTGTTCCGGGAGTCTTAATTACTGCTGCATTAATGACAATGAATTGGTATATATCCAAAAAACGGGGTTACCCTCGTTCCCCTAAAGCAACCTTACAACAACGCTGTACTGCATTTAAAAATGCAATTTGGGCAATCCTTACTCCGCTATTAATCATCGGTGGTATTTTTTCTGGACTATTTACCCCAACAGAAGCAGCAGCAATTGCTGCACTCTATTCCATTATTATTGGTATGTTTGTCTATAAGGAGCTTGATGTAAAAGGCTTATTTAAAAGCTGTATTGAAGCCGTAGCAATCACTGGTGTAACTGTATTAATGGTAATGACCGTTACTTTTTTTGGCGATATGATCGCTCGAGAACAAGTGGCAATTCGCATTGCAGATTTCTTTATTACCTTTGCTAACTCACCATTAATGGTGCTGGTTATGATCAACCTGCTGCTACTGTTTTTAGGTATGTTTATCGATGCTTTAGCACTACAATTTTTGGTTTTACCAGTCTTAATTCCAATTGCAATTCATTTCAATATTGATTTAATTTTCTTTGGTGTGATGACTACTTTAAATATGATGATAGGGATTCTCACTCCGCCAATGGGAATGGCATTATTTGTTGTTGCTCGAGTTGGAAATATGTCAGTAAGCACGGTAACAAAAGGGATATTACCTTTCTTAATTCCAATCTTTATGACATTGGTTTTAATTACCCTCTTTCCTGAAATTATCACTTTTGTCCCAAATTTATTACTGCCTTAAGTATAAATATCTTGTATTAAGCCTACCATTTGTAGGCTTTTCTTTTGAGTAGTACTCAATATATCGGTGATATTCTTGCAATAAATACTGGGTTAAAACAGAGAATTCAAGAAAAAAAGCCTAGAACCACAAGGCATTTTAATGCAAAATATCTGCCATTTACTGAACTATCACAAGGAAAAAAGAAGTTAATGAATACTCAAGACTATTTAGATTTTGAACTTCCAATTGCAGAGCTTGAAGCAAAAATTGAAGCCCTACAAACTGTATCTGGGGACGATACCAAAATTAATCTTGATGAAGAGATCGCACGCTTACGGCAGAAAAGTGAAGAATTAACTAAAAAAATCTTTGCTGATCTCACACCTTGGCAAGTCTCAAAAATGTCTCGCCACTCACTACGACCTTATACACTCGACTATATCAAACATATTTTCACTGAGTTTGAAGAATTAGCAGGTGATCGTGCCTTTGCTGATGATAAAGCGATTATTGGTGGTCTTGCCCGTTTAGATGGTAAACCCGTGATGGTTATAGGGCATCAAAAAGGACGTAGTGTAAAAGAAAAAGTATTACGCAACTTTGGTATGCCTGCCCCTGAAGGATATCGGAAAGCCTTACGCTTAATGCAAATGGCAGAAAGATTTAAACTACCAATTATTACTTTTATTGATACCCCCGGTGCCTATCCCGGTGTGGGAGCTGAAGAACGAGGACAATCTGAAGCGATTGCACGTAACTTGCGAGAGATGTCAATGTTAAAAGTGCCAATTATCTGTACTGTAATTGGAGAAGGTGGTTCAGGTGGTGCATTAGCCATTGGCGTTGGTGATAAAGTCAATATGTTACAATATAGTACTTACTCTGTTATTTCGCCCGAAGGCTGTGCCTCTATTTTATGGAAAAGTGCAGAGAAAGCGTCAACTGCTGCAGAAGTAATGGGATTAACAGCCGATCGTCTGAAAAAATTAGAATTAATTGATAATATTGTTGATGAACCTTTGGGTGGTGCACACCGAGATGTTAAGGCAATGTCGGCTAATTTAAAACAACGCTTACTCATAGATCTAAATACACTAGAAAATTTAGACACAGAAACACTCCTCAATCGCCGTTATCAACGCTTAATGAATTACGGTTACTGCTAATTTTGACTATAAAAGGCAAACACAAGATGAAAAACGTTCTTTCAATCCAATCTCACGTTGTTTATGGTTACGCTGGCAATAAAGCTGCAATCTTACCAATGCAATTACTCGGGGTTGATGCTTGGGCATTAAATACCGTCCAGTTTTCAAACCATACTCAATACCAAAAATGGAAAGGAATGGTTATTCCTAAAGAACAAATCGCTGAAATTACGCAAGGAATAGAAGAGATTAACGCTTTACACGAATGTGATGCTGTATTATCAGGTTATATTGGTGCCGCAGAACAAGGACAAGAAATTCTCAATACCGTTGCAAAAGTCAAAGCGGCTAATCCTCAAGCAATTTATTTTTGCGATCCTGTAATGGGACACCCAGACAAAGGTTGTATCGTTGCACCGGGGGTGGCGGAATTTCTGGTCGATCAAGCGATGGAAAAAGCCGATATTATTGCGCCAAATTTAGTTGAATTACGTGAATTATCACAATTACCCGTAGAAAATTTTGCACAGGCATTAAAAGCAATAGAAGTAATTTTATCCAAAGGTCCTAAAAAAGTATTAGTGAAACATTTAAGCAAAGTTGGCAAAGATCCTGACAAATTTGAGATGCTATTAGCTACAAATGCAGGTATTTGGCATATTAGCCGTCCATTACATCAATTTATTGGACGAGATCCAGTCGGAGTCGGTGATCTTACCAGTGCAGTTTTTTTAGCCAACTTACTCAATGGTAAAGATGATCTGAGTGCTTTTGAGCATACTGCCAATGCGGTAAATGATGTGATGAGTGTTACCTGTGAGAGTGGTAAATACGAATTACAAATTATCAAAGCAAGAAATTTAATTGTTAATCCTCAGAGCCAATTTAAAGCTGTAAAAATTGCCTAATCATAGGCACTTAAAACAATTATTCTCTTGTGAGATCAAACCGAGCTATGTCAAACCTCGTTGCATATTTACGACAACAAATCGAACAAAATGCTTTAACTGATAAAGCCTTTTTAATCGCATTTAGCGGTGGTGCAGATTCCACCGCTCTACTTGCTCTTTTTGCACAACTACGACAAACCTTACCAAGCCTAAAAGTAAGGGCAATACATATCCATCACGGTTTAAGTCCTAATGCAGATGATTGGGCACAACACTGTGCTACCCTTTGTCAACAGCTAAACATTGACTTTCTATGTCAAAAAATACAGCTACAACAGTCCAAAAATTTGGAAGAAAATGCTCGTATAGCCCGCTACCAAGCGATTGCACAAATACGGTACAACAATGAAATTGTGGTTACGGCACATCATTTAGATGATCAAAGTGAAACTTTCTTCCTTGCCTTAAAACGTGGAAGTGGTGTTCAAGGATTAGCAGCAATACCAACCCTAAGTAAGGTATTTGATCTGCCTCTATTTCGCCCATTATTGGCTTTTGATAAACAAAGACTAGAACAGTATTTAACCGAAAAAAAATTGCCCTTTATTTATGATGAAAGTAACCATAATCCTCACTTTGATCGTAACTTTTTACGCCAACAAATCTTGCCTTTACTTCGACAACGTTGGCATAACTTTGATCGAGCTGTACAACGCTCGGCTGAACATTGCCTAGAACAGCAACAACTCATTAATGAATTATTGGCAGATTGTCTTGCTTCGCATCTTGATACCCAATTCAACTTTAAATTAGCGAATTTTTCTCACTATTCGATCGCTAAACAAAAACAATTATTGAGATTATGGCTAGCGAAACAACAACAAATGATGCCAACGCAAACTCAACTTGAACAAATTCTCAAGAATGTTATTCAAGCACGCCTTGACGCAAAGCCACAATTTAGATTGGGTGATAAAATGATTCGCCGCTTTCAACAAAAATTGTATTTAACCGAAATCTTTGCTGAAACAAGATCCTTTTCCTGCCAATTAAATTATGGGGAAACAATACAATTACCTGATAATTTGGGCGAACTCTCTTGTTTGTTACAACAACAAAAAGTAGCTATCCATTGGCAACAACAACACCTTCTTTTAGACCGACCTAAAGCACAAGAAAGTATTTACCTACGCTTTCATTACAGCGGAAAAGTCCGCTTAACCCCCAAAAGTAAAAATAAAGATATTAAAAAAATTTGGCAAGAATATAATATCCCACCTTGGCAAAGATACCGTATCCCATTGATCTTTTATGCAGAACAACTGCAAGCTGCCGTTGGTATTTTTCAATGCCAATAGGACTTTAACAAAAAAAACCGTATATAAAGTTCACTTTATATACGGTTTTATCACAAAATTAATCAACTATTTTTTTAACTTCTCTGCATGAGCAAGCGTTTGAGACTTCATCGCCTTACTAATTTCTTTCCGCTGTTTTGATGCTTCTGCATTACGAATCATATAATCATCAACCCGAGCTTCATAATCATCACGCATATTCGCAATAATAGCTCGAATATCCGCAACACTCATTTCATCGGTAATATATTGATTCAGATTATCTAATAATAAAACACGTTTCTTATTATCACGAATTTTACGATCATTATCGGCAATTTCTCGTAATAATTTATTTTTTAAGCGGTACATACGAACATATTCCAAAACGTCTTGGAAACTCTGTTTATTTACATTTTCCATACTTTTTTCTCTTAAATAAAATTAAACATTCTGTTGATAGAGTAGCCTGTTTTTTCTAGCTCGTCAAAGTTTGCTAACCGCTAAAATGAGATTAATCAAAATAATTCTCAGATAATTGATGAAAACACCATAAAATTCATTGCGTCAATAAAACTGAAGTGATAAAACTACTTGAATGAATCTCAGTAAAAAGGTCAAATTATGTCAAATATTTTTAATTTTAGTGCAGGTCCAGCAATGTTACCGCCAAAAGTATTAAAACAAGCACAAACAGAACTTTTGGATTGGGAAGAACTAGGCACATCGGTTATGGAAGTAAGCCATCGAAGTAAACACTTTATGGATCTTGCACAACGCTCGATTGAAAATTTACGTAAACTCTATGCTATCCCTGATAATTACCAAATTCTTTTTACCCAAGGCGGTGCGAGAGGCCAATTTTCAGCCATTCCAATGAATCTACTTGGCGATAAAGGTAAAGCCCTCTATCTTACTAGTGGTTACTGGTCTCATTCTGCCGCTAAAGAGGCAAGATTATTTGCGGAGATTGATGAAATCAATATCCTCACAGAACAAAATGGGCAAACAACGATTAAACTTCCCGACCTCAGCACAGCCAGCGAACAATATGATTATGTTCACTACTGTCCGAATGAAACCATTAGTGGTATTGAAATTTTTGACATACCTGATGTTGGTGATGCTGTATTAGTGGCGGATATGTCTTCTAATATCCTTTCTCGTCAAATTGATATCAGTCGTTTTGGAATGATTTATGCTGGTGCTCAAAAAAATTTAGGCCCTTCAGGAATTACCTTAATCATCATTCGTGACGATTTGATCGGTAAAGCAAAAATGGCTGTCCCTTCAATCTGGAATTATCAAATCTTAAAAGATTTTGATTCTATGTTTAACACACCACCTACTTTTGCGTGGTATTTATGTGCCTTAGTTTTTGAACAATTATTAGCTGATGGTGGGTTAGAACCTGTCGCACAACATAATCAAACCAAAGCACAATTATTATATCAAGCGATAGATGATAGTGATTTTTATCATAATACAGTAGCACCACAATATCGTTCTTTAATGAATGTTACCTTTACCACCAATAATGATGAACTCAACGCACTTTTTGTTGCAGAAGCAGATAAAGCTGGATTACGAGCATTAAAAGGGCATAAAGTTATCGGCGGAATGAGAGCATCAATTTATAATGCAATGCCACTTGAAGGGGTCAAAGCATTAATTGATTTTATGCATCACTTTGAACAAAAATATAAAACAAAATAAACAAACTTATTATCAACTCAACTAAGTGCAAACACAAAAGAGTAAAAGATGAAATTTATTGATGTTGTCAATACAGGAGTAAAACAACTTTCTCCTTATCAAGCAGGTAAACCTACCGAAGAATTAGAACGAGAATTAGGCATTACTAATATTGTTAAATTAGCCTCAAATGAAAATCCTTTAGGTTTTCCTGAGAGTGCCAAAAAAGCCATTTTAGCAGAGCTCGATCATCTAACACGCTATCCTGATTCAAATGGCTTTTACCTCAAACAAAAAATTGCTGAAAAATTTGTGGTGAAACCTGACCAAATTACCCTAGGAAATGGATCAAATGATTTATTAGAATTAATTGCCCACACTTTTGCCAGTGAAGGTGATGAAATTATCTATTCTGAATATGCTTTTATTGTCTATCCACTGGTAACCCAAGCTATTAACGCTACTCCTGTTGTTGTACCAGCAAAAAATTGGGGGCATGATCTTGTTGCCTTTGCTCAACATTTAACGGATAAAACTAAACTGATTTATATTGCAAACCCTAATAATCCAACAGGCACTTTCTTAAATTGTAGTGAAATTGAAACCTTTCTCGCTAAAGTTCCACCTCAAGTGATCGTTGTACTTGATGAAGCTTATACTGAATTTACACCACCAGAAGAAAGAATCCCGTCATTTGAACTGCTAAAAAAATATCCAAATCTTGTCATTTGTCGCACTATGTCAAAAGCCTATGGCTTAGCAGGACTGCGTATTGGCTATGCTATTTCTAGCAGTGAAATTGCCGATTTATTTAACCGAGTGCGTCAACCCTTTAACTGTAACAGTTTGGCATTAGCCGCTGCTACAGCCGTAATCAATGATCAAGATTTTTTAGCTAAAACAGCAGAAAATAACCGTCAAGGATTAGCACAACTTTGCCAATTCTTTGAACAATACGGACTTGACTATATTCCATCAAAAGCAAACTTTATTACTTTAGATTTAAAACAACCGGCACTCCCTATCTATCAAGCCCTATTGCAAAAAGGTGTGATTGTTCGCCCTATTGCTGGTTATGGAATGCCAAATCATCTACGTATCAGTATTGGATTAAAGGAAGAAAACCAAAAGTTTATCCAAGCATTAACTGAAATACTCGGACTATAATATAAAGTTACACAGAAAAAATAAAAACAGAGTTGATTATGATGGAAATTACACTTAACCCAGTCACCAAAGTTGCTGGTAATATCACTTTACCGGGTTCAAAAAGCTTATCAAACCGTGCCTTACTCTTAGCCGCTTTGGCTGAAGGTACAACTAAAGTTACTAACTTATTAGATAGTGATGATATTCGGCATATGCTCACTGCATTAAAAAGTTTAGGAGTTAAATACCACCTATCCGAAAATAATACTGTTTGTGAGATTGAAGGTTTAGGTAAAGCCTTTCAAGCCCCAACTGGATTAGCACTCTTTCTTGGCAATGCTGGCACCGCAATGCGTCCCTTAACTGCCGCACTCTGTTTATCCAATCCTGAAAATCAAAACACACAAGAAATTGTTCTAACTGGTGAACCAAGAATGAAAGAACGCCCAATCGGGCATTTAGTCGATGCTTTACGTCAAGCTGGTGCAGAAATTGACTATTTAGAACAAGAAGGCTATCCCCCTCTTGCGATCCGTAACAGTGGTTTACACGGTGGTAAAATAAAAATTGACGGCTCTATTTCCTCACAATTTCTCACTGCCTTTTTACTTGCTTCCCCAATGGCAACCGCTGATACAGAAATAGAAATTATCGGTGATTTAGTCTCTAAACCTTATATTGATATTACGCTTAACATAATGAAGATCTTTGGCGTTGAAGTAACCCATAACAACTACCAAACCTTCCAAATCAAAGGTCAACAACATTATCGCTCACCGCAACACTTTATGGTTGAAGGCGATGCCTCATCAGCCTCTTATTTCCTTGCTGCTGCAGCAATTAAAGGAAAAATTCGAGTAAATGGTATCGGTAAAAATAGCGTACAAGGTGATCGATTATTTGCAGAGGTATTAGCTAAAATGGGTGCAAAGGTTACTTGGGCAGATGATTACATTGAAGTAGAACAAGCTAAACTCAATGGGATTGATATGGATATGAACCATATCCCTGATGCTGCAATGACAATAGCAACAACCGCACTATTTGCTCAAGGCGAAACCATCATTCGTAATATCTATAACTGGCGAGTGAAAGAAACCGACAGACTCCACGCTATGGCAACAGAATTACGCAAAATAGGTGCAGAGGTTGAAGAAGGAGAAGACTATATTCGGATCCAACCCCTCAACTTAGATCAATTCCAACACGCAAAAATCGAAACCTATAACGACCATCGTATTGCAATGTGTTTTGCTCTAATAGCACTTTCAAATACTGCCATTACGATTTTAGATCCCAAATGTACTGCAAAAACCTTCCCTACATTCTTTGAACAATTTTCTCAGATTTGTTACCAAGAATAGTTTTCGAACTTACTACCATAAAAATTAAATTATTTCTAAAAAGCAGCAATTTCAAACTGCTTTTTAGAATTTTCTTTTTAGAAAAATTTATTTTGATAAAAAAGTGAGAATTGCTGCAGAGGCTTGATCTAGCATTTGATAGCGGCGGCGGTACATTGCACGTTTTTTACTACTAATTTCATCAAACGCTTTACGAGTTGCAGATAGTGGTAAGATAAAAAATGGACGTATTGGATTATGTTGTTTTTTACCCGCAAATTCTTGCCAAAAATCATCGTAGCTAAACAACACGTGATTACGTTTAAAACGTCTTAATTTAACCTGTAAATTTTGTGGAATACCATATAATGCTGTACAACCTAAATGGGAAGCAAAAAGTTGCATAATATTAACCATCAACTGCATAGGGCGTAAACCATGTAATTGTTTAGTGAGATCCCTTACTTCCTCTTTACTCCCTCCTCCTTGCACTGAGGTAAGTAAGATTTCTGATTGACTAAGAAAAACAAACGTACAGTTGTATAAACGATTCATTTCTTTATCACGTAAACTTACCGACCATAAGGCTTCTAATAAACAAAGATCATTTTTATGCAAATATAATGCAATGTCATCGGTTAATTGTGCTAATTTTAAGGGTTTATTCTGGCAAAATACTTGTTCGCAAGATGTCTCACCAAAATGGATTAACGCACTGCTTAAATCTGTTTCTAGCGCTTCAACTCGCTGTTGTGGGGTGAAATGTTTACTTGCATAACTGTGTAAAACGGTATAACAAGCATATGGGTTGTGCCGAAAAAACATTTTCCATAATTCTTGTTGATTCACCATCGTTTCAAATTTTTGCACCGCCTTTCTATGCAAAAATTTGCGAGTAGAATATTTTAAATTTTCTAAACTGAAAAAAGTGGAATGATGAAATAATTGTTGGCGTTCAGGATAAATGAAAATAGGTGTTTTTGGAAGGTTCATAATTATATCTTTATAATCACAAATTTTAACTACTCAATAATATAGCTTGTTTTTTCTATTTTATTAAAGGATATTTCAAATAATAAAAATTCAATAAAAAAACCAAGCCCAATTTGAGCTTGGTTGTTTAATCTCTGTTCTAAGCTAAATAATAAACTAGCAATTAGAACAAACAACAAATTATTTTGAACTTGGGATACTGAAACGTTTGTTGAAACGTTCAACACGACCACCAGTATCAACAACACGTTGTTTACCTGTGTAGAATGGGTGGCATTTACCACATACATCTAAAGAAATATCACGGCCAATAGTTGAACGTGTTTTAATTACATTACCACAAGAACAAGTTGCGGTAATTTCTGTGTACTCTGGATGAATACCTTGTTTCATAGAAAACCTCTGTTTGGAAGCCATACCGCCATCGGAGCTACTTTACCGATACCGTATGTATTTTTTTATTGTGAATTTGCCGACTGGATACGGCACCTTTAAAGGGTTGGAATAATATATAAAAAAGCACCATTTTTCAAGATGTTTGTCTGAACTTTAACGCTTAACTATTTTCAACACTAAGGGGGAAAAATCAAAATACGCCACAAATATACTTGGCGATTTTCACCATTTACTCTAGTTTAAATTTCGTCTTAATACCCCAAATTTTTTCTTTAATTTTGTTATACTGTGTCTCATTTACCACATAAAAAATGAGTTATTATGAATATTGTCCGAGTAGCACTTGCAATTCCCTTGAAAACCACCTTTGACTATCTTGTACCACCTCAAGATTTTCCTTCGCTCCAAGTTGGAATGCGTGTCATGGTGCCATTTGGACCGCATGAAAAAATAGGGATTATCGTTGAGCTTGCTACCACCTCTGAATATCAGATTGAGCAACTTAAAACAATTAAAACTGTATTAGATCAACAACCTATTTTCGATCAAAAAACTTGGGCATTATTACAATGGTCTGCAAACTATTACCACCATCCACTTGGAGATGTTCTTTTTCAAGCTTTACCACAGAAATTACGCCAAGGTAAAGATAACCAAATGCAAACTGAAACTGGCTATCGTTTAACAGAAAAAGGTCAACAAGCACTCTCTGATGGCAGTTTAGCAAGGTCTAAAAAACAACTTGAAGCCTTACAACGCCTTTCTATCACCACCGAGCAATACACAAATACCTTGAAACTATCTTCAACAATAAAAAAAAATCTATTAGCCAAAGAATTAATTGAAGAATATGACATTTCTACTCCGATAACTCAGTGGCAAACCCAGAAAGAACAGATCATTAAAACGAAAAATAAATTAACCTTAAATAAAGAACAAGCCCTTGCAGTGAATCTAATGGTTTTTCAGCAAACATTTAAAGTTTGGTTACTACAAGGAATCACAGGTTCTGGTAAAACTGAAGTCTATCTCCAAGTTATCGAAGAAGTTGTGAAACAAGGAAAACAGGTGTTAGTTTTAGTACCAGAAATCAGTCTCACGCCACAAACTATCCGCCGTTTTGAAGCACGCTTTAATCTGCCTATTGATGTTCTTCATTCTAATTTAAATGATAGCCAACGCCTTGCTGTCTGGCAGCGTAGTAGTCTAGGGCAGAATGCGATTGTGATTGGTACTCGCTCTGCGCTTTTCACACGTTTTCAGCATTTAGGTCTTATTGTGCTGGATGAAGAGCATGATCAATCTTTTAAACAACAAGAAGGCTGGCGATATAATGCGAGAGATTTAGCAGTGATGTTGGCTCAACAACATCAAATTCCGATTATTTTAGGTTCAGCAACACCCAGTTTAGAAAGCCTCAATAATGTTGAACAAGGTAAATATCAGTTACTCCAATTAAAACAACGAGCAGAAAGCCAACAAAAAACGAATTATCGGCTACTCGATCTCAAACGACAACGGGTTTATCACGGATTATCTGAGCAATTACTCCACCTTATGCAACAACATTTGTCGCAAGGAAACCAAGTGATGCTCTTTCTAAATCGACGTGGATTCGCACCTATTTTAATGTGCCATGAATGTGGTTGGATTGCAGAATGTCAACATTGTGATAAGCCCTACACCTACCACCAACACCGCTCTGCTTTACATTGTCATCACTGTTCTGCACAAGTTAAGTTACCTCATCAATGCAAAAATTGTGGTTCTACGCATTTAATTACAAGTGGTATTGGGACAGAACAATTAGAAAAAAGTTTAATTCAACATTTCCCACAATATCAAATTTCTCGTTTAGATCGAGATACCACCACCAGAAAAGGACAACTAGAAAAACACCTAGAACAAATTAATCAAGGACATAGTCAAATTTTGATTGGTACACAATTACTTGCCAAAGGGCATCACTTTCCGAATGTCACCCTAGTCGGTATTATCAATATTGATAATGCTTTATTTTCTCTTGATTTTCGTGCAGAAGAACGTCTTGCCCAAATCTATACGCAAGTTGCAGGACGGACGGGACGTTCTGAAAAAGCGGGGGAAGTGGTATTGCAAACCTACTATCCCGATCACCCTTTATTACAATTACTTTTAAACCATGGATATAGTGCATTTGCACAACAAGCACTCAACCAAAGGCAAACTATGGGCTTACCACCCGCAAGTTATCAAGCATTATTTAAAGCTCGCAGCAAGCAAAGTGATAAAGCACAAAATGTTTTAGAGCAAATTGCACAAAAAATTATGGCATTCACTCAAAATCCTACTTTTTCAAGCATTCAATGCCTACCACCAATGCCCGCCTTGCAAGCCAAAAAAGCAGGGTTCTTTCGTTGGCAATTACTTATTCAAACCCCTCATCGAGCAAGTTTACAAAAACTACTTTCCGTACTTGAGTTAGAAATTGCCACTTTAACTTCAACCAACGTTCATTTAACACTAGATGTTGATCCATACGACTTTAGCTAATCGCAAAATATCTAGGCAATAGCACTTTTTTTAAGTAAAATTGTAACTATTTAACAACATTTTACTCTTATTTAGGCGGCTTTCAGGTGGCAAAAAAGGATTACGTAAACCGACGACCAGCTCCCAAAAAGAAAAAAAAGGGACGTAAATCCCATACTAAAGCAAATTCTAATCATTTATGGTGCTATTTGTTTCTTTTTTTCTTCATTATTATTATAGGTATTATTGTATGGGGAAAATTCCATACCACTACCTCTCAAAGAACTGAAGTAATCCCTGCTAAACCCGAACATTCAAAAGTGGAGCTACCGAGTCGTCCAGAAATTGAATGGAGTTATATCAAACAATTAGAAACCAGAGAAGTGCCTATTGATAATACGCACTCTCTAACTAAAAATAGTCAGCTTAGACCAGAACAACAAAAGATCTTGCAACAGTTAATGCAAGATGGTGGTAAAGCATTTCAGACAGAAAAGAAAACAAATACCCAAAAAAATGTTCGTTATACTTTACAATGTGGTGCATTTAAAAACAAAGAACAAGCAGAAAGCCTGCAAGCTCAACTTGCATTCAATGGGTTAGTGAGTAAGGTAAAAAACAGTGCTAATTGGTATCGTGTTTTTGCTGGTCCCTATGAAAGTAAAAGCCAAGCTGAAACTAAACAAGCTCAAGTAAAAAATCTCGCCAACTGTGTGATTGTAGGCATCTAGCTTCGACTTAATCTTAATGCGGTAGATTATTAACTAATTTTCTCTACTGCATTAATTTCGCCATTTGCACCAATAAATCTCACTTCAGGCTCTAACCAAACATCAAAGTGATACGCCACTTTTTGACGAATATGATGAGCTAATTCAACAATATCAGTAGAAGTCGCATTATTATAATTCACCAAAACTAACGCTTGTTGCTGATGAACTGCCGCACCACCTAATTGAAACCCTTTTAACCCACATTGATCGATAAGCCACCCAGCAGCTAGCTTCACGCTACCATCAGGTTGTGGATAATATGGAATATTTGGATATTGCTCGAATAACCTATCAAAATGCTGTGATGGGACAATAGGATTTTTGAAAAAACTCCCTGCATTTCCTAATTGTTTTGGATGAGGTAATTTTGTCTGACGGATCGCACAAACCTGATCAAAAATTTGTTGTGGTGTAACAGAGTGAGGATCAAGTTGATCAAGTGGTGCATATTTTAAATTTGGCTGCCAATGTTTCGTCAGTTTAAAAGTAACTGCAACTACTGCATAATGTTCTTTATACTGCTGTTTAAATATACTATCACGATAATCAAACTGACATTGATCTTGCTGTAAGGTAACTATTTCCCCATTCTGTAAATTTAACACTTTAACATTTAGACAGACCTGTTGAAATTCAACACCATAAGCCCCTATATTTTGAATTGGTGCAGAACCTACACACCCCGGTATTAATGCTAAATTTTCTAGACCACCTATCCCCTGTGCTACGACATTTTCAACAAATTGATGCCAATTCTCTCCACCTTTGACTTCAAAATAATGGTTATCTTCATCTTGCCATTGGGTAATTCCTTTGATCTGATTTAATAATATTCTTCCCTGAAAATCTTCGACAAATAAAACATTACTCCCACCACCTAACAGCAAAACTGGTTGTTGTATTGCCCTTGCTTGTTGCCAGTATTGATACAATTGGTCAATTGTAGTAACAACTTGAATTTGTTGTGCTTTAACATCAATACCAAATGTATGATATGAGGCTAAATTTATTTCAGTGTTGCCTTTCATCTTCGTTAAACTACCCCAATAAAATAATTGCCCACACAATAATACAATTTAACACTGCAACAAATACGGCAGCAGAACCAAGATCTTTGGCTCGCCCTGATAATTCGTGATACTCTTTGCCTACTCGATCCACTATTGCTTCTAAGCCACTATTGAGTAATTCCACAACTAATACCGCCAATACAGATCCCACCATTAATGCAATTTCAATATTACTTTTACCTAACCAAAAAGCTAAAGGTAATAAAATAATCGCTGCAACTAACTCTTGTCGAAAAGCGGCTTCATACTTAACCGCACTCTTTAACCCTTGGATTGAATACCCTGCTGCCTTAAAAAAATGCGTCAATCCCGTATATTTCTGCATATTTTGCTTTACCTTCTCTCTCAATAATCAATAAAATTAACTAGTTAAACGTTTTGCTTCAATCACATCATCAAGTTTAGCTAAACGTGAAAGAAGTTTGCTTAAAATCTGGACGTTGTTTAATTCGATTTGCATATCAATTACCGCAATTTGGCGTTTAGTATCAGTGCGACTATTTATCCCTAGCACACTCACCTTTTCATTTGCTAGAACTGTCGTAATATCTCGTAACAAACCGTTACGATCACCAGCTATAATTTGAATGCCTAGATGAAAACCACTGCTATAATGTTCTCCCCATATTGCCTCGACGACACGTTCAGGGCTATGAATTTGTAACTCTGCAAGCTGTTCGCAATCAGAACGATGAATTGAAATTCCACGTCCTTGAGTAATATAGCCGACGATATCATCTCCCGGAATAGGCTGGCAGCAACGTGCTATGTGGTGCATTAAATTACCCACTCCCTCGACTACCACCTGTCCTTTATTCTTACGTTCTTTTTGTTGACGCTCAACTTGCTGACTTCTTGCGGTAATATGACGCAAAATATCTTCATCTACCGCTTGAATATCTGGTTTAATCAATTTGCTTTGTAAGAAATTAATCAAATGGTTAAGACGAATATCACCACCACCAATACCCGCATAGAGATCATTTAAATAACGTAACTGATAACGAGGCAAAGCATATTGTTCAACTTGTTTTAAACTAAGTCCTATTCGAGCCAGTTCATTTTCTAACATCTCTTTTCCAGCAGGAATATTTTTATCACGATCTAATTTCTTAAACCAAGCATGAATTTTTGCTCTTGTCCGTGCGGTATGCACAAAACCTAAATTTGGATTCAACCAATCACGACTGGGATTAGGATTTTTTTGGGTGATCACCTCAATTTGATCTCCCATTTGTAGCTGATAGGTAAAAGGCACAATTCGCCCTGCCACTTTCGCACCAATACAGCGATGACCTATTTCACTATGAATCGAATAAGCAAAATCAAGTGGTGTTGAGCCTGTCGGTAAATCAATTACATCACCTTTCGGGGTAAAGACATAAACACGATCATCAAAAACTTGGCTTCGCATTTCAGCTAACATTTCACCCGAATCAGCCAAGTCATCTTGCCAAGCTAATAACTTCCGTAACCAAGTAATTTTTTCTTCATATCCACTACGAGTGGTATTATTACCTTCTTTATATTTCCAGTGTGCTGCCACTCCCAACTCAGCATTATCATGCATTTGTTGAGTGCGGATTTGAACTTCAACAGGTTTTCCACCTTGCCCCAATACCACCGTATGGATAGATTGATAGCCATTTGGTTTAGGGTTAGCAATATAATCATCAAATTCTTTTGGTAAATG
Organism: Mergibacter septicus; assembly: GCF_003265225.1. Lineage (NCBI taxonomy): Bacteria > Pseudomonadati > Pseudomonadota > Gammaproteobacteria > Pasteurellales > Pasteurellaceae > Mergibacter > Mergibacter septicus. The sequence continues at coordinate 1,507,680 of NZ_CP022013.1, forward strand.
CTTAAAATAAGTATGGACTATCCCTAAAGCTACATAACAATCTTGTAATTTATTGACGATGACTCGCACGGCTCTAACATCATATAAGCCATTGAACTCCAAATGTTTTTTCTGCATTTTTCGCCAAATGCTATAAATATGTTTAGGGCGACCATAAACTTCAACCTGTTCAAGATTCTCTTGTAAATAACCCTTTAATTCAGTAACAAAATCTAAAATATAATGTTCCCGATCTAAACGACGTTCATGTAACAATTTTGCAATTAAGCGGTATTGATCTGGATATAAATAACGAAAACTATAATCTTCTAATTCCCATTTTAACTGTCCGATACCTAAACGATTTGCCAATGGTGCATAAATATTGGCACACTCTTTTGCCGCTAAAACTTTATCTTCTTCACTGATCCGACTATCAGCTGCCCGCAAAAAAGCAATACGTTCCGCTAACTTTATGATGACACAACGAAAATCATCAACCATAGCTAATAACATACGTCGTACATTATCAACTTGCAGACTATTTGCACTTTGCCCCGCATTCAACTGGCGGATATTATCCATTTCCAAAACACCTTTAACCAATTTACCAATTTGAGAACCAAAGTCTTCGGTTAAAGTGTCAAGATCCAAATATTTTTCTTCCACTAGAGGGAAAAGCAAAGCGGCATGTAAGGTACTTTCATCCATATTTAAGCCATGCAAAATATCAACCATTTCAACACCATCAGCAAGAATATCACTGATATGTGCGGAATCAGATAATTTGTGCATAACATACTGATAGGTTTTTGCGAGTGCCTGATGAATATCAGGATTCACGGATAAACTATTCAGCCACTGTTCGACATTAAAATTATCTGGGGTCGTTAAATGTGTACCTCTGACTGCAACCATAGTAATTCCCTACATACTGCTTAAAGAAAAAGCTTATTTAGAAAATAAATTAATTGATTCTAAATGCCCGGTTTGTGGAAACATATCAATCATCGCGGTTTGGATTAAATGATAGCCATTCTGTAACAAAATTTCTGTATCCCTAATTAAAGTAGCAGGATTACAAGAAACATACAAAATCTTTTCTGGCTGTAAAGCACAAATATGCGGTAAGACAAAAGCCGCCCCACTACGAGGAGGATCTAACAATACTTTGTTAAAAGCTAATTCTGCCCAAACTTGCCCCTTAAAAGGCTGAGATAAATCAGCTTGATAAAAAGTAGCATTATCAATCTGGTTTAATTTTGCATTCCGCTTGGCTTTTTCAACCATTGCCATAACGCCCTCAACGCCAACCACCGACTCAACTTGCTGTGCTAGTGGTAAGGTGAAATTTCCCATACCACAAAAGAGATCTAAAACCCGATCTTGCGGACTTAGATCTAACCAAGTTAAAGCTTGCTCAACCATTTTCTGGTTTAAAAGTGCATTTACTTGAATGAAATCTCGTACATCAAAATAAAGTTTTAAGTTATTCAACCGATAATAAGGTTGCTCTCCCAACCACTGTTCAATCGTTTCTTCTTGTTCCTGTACAAATAAAATTAATTGATATTGATGGGCAAAAGCCAACAATGCTTGTCTATCTGCATCACTCACTTTTCCTTGATGACGCAATAACATCACCACGCCATTTTCTGCCAACACTAATTCAATATGCCCAAATTGTTTCACACGTTGCCAATGTCTTACTAATTGTTGCAAAGGCTGAAGTAACTGCTCTAATCTCGTTTCTAATACGGGGCATTGTGTTAGTGAAACAATTTGATTTGAGCCACGTTGGCGTAGTCCTAATGTTAATTTACCACTTTTTTTTCCCACAACTGCACTTAGGCGTAATCGCCGACGATAGTGCCATTCATTTCCACTTAACATTGGCTTTTCAGTAAATGTCTTCGTTAATCGACCTAATGGATATAACAAAGCTTGCTGTTTGGTAGAACGTTGTAATGCCAAATCAACATGTTGCATTTGACAACCACCACACAAATGGTAATGCTGACACTTAGGTTCTCGCCGCTGGGAAGATTGTTGTAAGTAACGCACAACTTTACCTCGACCATAACGAGCTTTTTCTTCAAGCACCTCTATTTCCACGACTTCATTCGGTAATGCGTTGTCGATAAACCAACATTTTCCACCTTGCTTATTGCCTTGCCGAGCAAGACCAAAACCTTGATAATCTAAACTTTCAATATTCAAAGTGAAATATCGTTGCTTAGGTTGAATTTTTTTAGGTTGGTTATAGAGTAAAACCATAATTTTATCTTTTCTTTAAATACAATAAATGTTGTTGAAATAACTCTCTACTTTTTAATGGTTTACCACCTAAGTAAGGCTTTAATGCTATACGTGTAAAACGTTTTGCGGCTTGTAATACTTGTTTATCTGTAAATTGTAACCGTTCAAAAGCTAATAATTCTCGACCATAAAAAGTTAAATTATCTACAATTAAAGAGGCAATAAACCCTTTTTCTTCTCGATAGCGATACGTCATATCATCATCAACTAATAGCCCTGTGCCAGCACAATGACAAAAATCAATGCCATAACCTAAAGCAGTTAATAAACGAAATTCAAAACGACGTAAGTGAGGTTCTACTGACTGACTAGTGGCTAAATTTGTTAGACAAAAAAGATAATCTTGAAACAAGCTAGGATAAGGCGTTTCGTTTTCCAAAACTCTCACTAATAATTCATTCAAATAAAAACCACTCAATAGTGCGATTTGGCTAAGCGGTAAGGCTAATGCTGCAGGCTCTGCTTTTGTTAAGATCTTTAATTCTCCACGTCCTCCCCAACGTAACAACAAAGGTGTAAAAGGTTGTAAAACCCCTTTCCATGGGGAACGCTTTGCCCTCGCACCTTTTGCTAGGACAGTTAATCGTCCATACTCTTCAGTAAAAAGATCCACCAATAAACTAGTTTCACTATACTCCCGACGATGCAAGACAAAACCACGTTGCCAAGTTTCGATCATATCCTCACTTTGTGGATAAATTAAAAATTGACGTTAATTTTAACAAAAATTTATGATTATGCTATAAATGAAAGGAAAAATGCCTATAATTAGATATTAAATTTATCAATTAAAATAATGTTGAAAAGAAATGGAACAATACAATAAATTAAGTCTTGAATGGGATTGCCGACGTGGTATGTTAGAATTAGATAACATCATTATGCCATTTTATAAAGAAGAATTTGAACAATTACCACCACAGCAAAAAGCACTGTTTGTTGAACTTTTAAGCTATACCGACCCACAACTTTTCTCTTGGTTTATGAATCAAAGTAAAGCTCCAACAGAAGAGTTACAACACTTAATCGAGCAAATAAAAACCAAATTAATCACTAAGAAATAATCAATTTTAAAAAAATTTTGAACTTTTTGCTTAAAACAGACTCTAAATAAAAGAAAAAAGCGATCTTATTTTGCCTTAACCCTGATAATACTGTTAGCAAAAAGAATAAGGTAAGGAGATTCACTTTCGATGAGTGAGCAACTAACAGATCAATCCTTGATTGAAAAAGTAAAACAGGGAAATAAACAGGCATTTAACTTGTTAGTCTCTCGTTACCAAAATCGTGTAGCTGGTATAGTCAATCGGTTTGTATCACCTTCTGATGTTCCCGATTTGGTACAAGAAACTTTTTTACGAGTTTATCGTTCATTACATACTTTTCGTAACGATAGTGCTTTTTCCACTTGGTTGTATGCAATTGCAACTAATGTCGCTAAAGCACATTTAATGAATGAAAAAAAACGGTTTTCATCAGAAGTTATTCCGATTGAAGAGACTGAAGGTTTTGATGACGATAAACTAAAAGAAATTGAGACCCCTGAAAATATATTTTTAAGTAATGAAATTAAACGTACCGTGATGGAGACTCTAGAAAACTTACCCGAAGATTTACGCAAAGCCTTCTTGCTAAGGGAAGTTGAAGGATTAAATTATGAAGAAATAGCGAAACAACTCAATTGCCCTATCGGCACTGTCCGTTCTCGTTTATTTCGAGCAAGGGAAATAATTGAAGGAAAAATTGCCCCTTTACGTCAAATTCATTTGAGAAAACAGAATTAAAAAATATTGTGTCATTGATAGAAAACAATCAAAGACAAATACCGCAGAATCGGAGCAAATTGATTATGCAATATAAAGAGTTACTTTCTGCTTACATTGATGGTGAAGAAGTTAGTCAGGAATTTACGGCTAAACTTTGCCAAGATCAAGACCTACAACAGTCTTGGCATACCTTACATTTAATACGTTCAGTGGTAAGACAAGAAAGTGAAATAGTATTAGGCGATGATTTCACTGCCAAGATGGCAAGTTTAATTGAACAAGAAACAAAAGTGTTAGATGAACAACCTACACCGCCAACAGTTCCAATTATAACAACGCTTAAACGCTATTTTGCACCTGTTCTCCAACTTGCTGTTGCTGCAAGTGTGTGTTTCGTTGCGATTATTGGTGTACAATCTCTCAATCAAGCAGATCGAGAACGTAACTCAGCAGATGTACCAATTTTACAAACATTACCATTTACTCGTTCCGTAGAAGAAGTAAGTTATAATGTTGCAGATAAAAATACCCCAAGTCGTGAAGAACTTGAACAACAAAATCGAAAAATCAATCAAATGTTCCAAGACTACGAATTACAACGTCGGATATACCAGAAATAGAAAATAAACAAAAATAATTTCACCACCACTAGGTGGTGAAATTATTTTTAATTACAATAGATTACAAGTAGTGTGACGTAAGGAAATATCAAATGAGAATAAAACTGACTGTCTCTTTAATTATCACTTCATTTATCAGTCTCTTCTCTCAAATCGTTCAAGCAGATAAAACTATACCGCTTAACTCCCCTGCACTTACTCGTTTACAACAAATGACTGAAGCAAGTGAGAAAAGTAATTATGAAATCTATTTTTCACGTAATACAGATCTTGCTGATACTTCTGTCCGTTATCGTTATGTTAATGATAATGGTAAAAAATATGCACAATTACTTTATCTTGATGGGGTACGACAAGAAATTTTACAACGTGATAATATCATCAGCTATTTCACGCCTCACTATCCTCCTTTCAGTATCCAAGGATCACATATTATTGATGAACTACCTGCGGTGTTATATGCCGATTGGAACCAATTAGCTAAATATTACGATTTTATTCAAGGAGGAAAAGATCGCGTAGCAGATCATATTGCTTATGTCATTCGTATCCTGCCAAAAGATGATTTCCGTTATCAATATGTTGTCTGGCTTGATGAAAATAGTGGTTTACTGCTCCGTAGTGAAATTCTCGATCGGAATGGTAATATTCTTGATCAATTTAAAGTGATTGATCTTACCTTAAGCGATCACTTAAAACAGATTATTACACCATTAAATAGCCTTACATTACCACCGATTTTATCGCTAGAAGAAGAAAGAGTGGATAATAAAAATACCCACTCAACCACCACAACCTCTAACCCAACACCAACATTTAACTGGACACCATCTTGGCTACCTAAGGGGTTTATCGAACTTAACCACGCTTATCTACCGGGACAAGACTTGCAAGAAAGCCGCCTATATAGCGATGGTCTGTTCTCTTTTTCTATCTATGTTACCAATAAGCCTATTCCATCGGCTTTTAGTGGTATTGCCCGTACAGGTCTAAATACAATTTATACAGACAACGTAAATGGTCATGCTGTTACTATCATTGGACAAATCCCTGCGACGACTGCCCGCCGTGTAGTACAAGATATTAAATTTAAAGCCAATGCCAAAGGAGAGGAAAAGCAATGATGATTGAAAATGCGACCGTAATTGACTATCAAAATGGCATTGCCACCGTAAAATGCCAAAGTAAAACCAGTTGCGGTCATTGCCAAGCCAAAGCAAATTGTGGTGTCTCTGTATTATCAGAATTAGGTCAACTCACTGGTAAAGCGGAGGAACATCACTTTACTATTACCAGTTCAATTCCTCTAACCCCAGGGCAAAAAATCTTAGTTGGTTTAGATGAAAAAGCACTCATTCATTCGGTATTACTCGTCTATATCCTTCCATTAATCACTTTATTAACTACTGCAATAATCACCTCATTTTTTACCTCCAATGAAAGTATCATAGCCTTACTTACCTTAGTAATGACACTACTATCTTTTTTAATTGTGCGTCATTTTGACAAAAAATTAAAAAAACAACCTTACTATCAACCAAAATTCCTCAAAACACTTTAAACCTAAAAAAATAGGTAAGAATTTCTCTTACCTATTTTCGATTAAAACCAGATCATTCCTTTTTATCTTTGCGAGGTTGGCATACGACGTTTACCAATATTTTTAGTATCCCGATGGCGAACCTTCACTTTTTTCTTACTTGCCTCTTTTTTCTCTTCCTTTCGTTGTTTAATTTTTGCCTTTTGTTTTTTCGTTACCCGTTTAATATCCCCATCTTTCGGGGCTTTTGTTCTTGGTTCTAATCCTTCTATTACTCTTGCTTTAAGCAATTCACCAGTATAACGTCTAATTTTACCTAATAATTTATAATCATGTGCTTCAACAAAAGAAATTGCAGTCCCTTTTTTCCCTGCTCTTGCCGTCCGTCCAATTCGATGTAAATAAATATCCGCACTATATGGCAAATCAAAATTAAAGACATGTGAAATATCTTCAACATCAATACCTCTTGCAGCAACATTAGTCGCAACTAAGATTGTCACCACGCCATTTTTTAATTTATCCAGTGCATTATTACGTTGATTTTGAGCCATATCACCTTCTAAATAGGTGCTTCGAATACCACGTTTACGCAAGGTTTCTGCTACATCTCTAACATCTTCTCTCCGACGTACAAATACGATTCCTCTCGTAACTTGTTCAGTTGTGATCGCCCGTACCAACAACTTGATTTTATGCTCTAAATTATCTGCATGGTAATACCACTGATTAATTTTTTTCCGTTCACGTCGGCTAGGTTCAGCTTCAACCCTAACAGGATCTGTCAACAAGCGAGTTGCAAAATCTTCTAACAGTTCACCTTCTAGCGTTGCTGAAAATAGTAAAGTTTGTTTCCGCCAACGTGTTTCTGCTGCAATTTTCTCTGCATCTTGCCCAAATCCCATTTGTAACATACGATCAGCTTCATCAAAAATCAAAATTTCAACTGCACGGCAGTCAAAATTTTCTTCTTTTATATATTGTAATAAGCGTCCCGGTGTTGCGACGACAATATCCTGATTTTTATTAAATACATCACCATGATTTTGATAGGCTACACCACCAGTAATAGTCGCAATACTCAAATGCGTAAAACAAGCTAACTCTGTTGCTTGTTCTGCAACTTGAATGGCTAACTCTCTCGTTGGTGTAAGAATTAAAACTCTTGGTGCACCTGGCTTGCGTCTAGGATAATCTAATAAATGTTGAATCGCTGGTAGTAAGAATGCGGCTGTTTTTCCTGTACCCGTTGGAGCAGAACCTAACACATCACTACCATTCATTGCAGCAGGAATAGCTTCAGTTTGAATAGCTGTCGGACGAAGATAGCCTTTCCGCTGTAATGCTTTTAATAGGGCTGGATCTAACTCAAATTCCACAAATTGAGACTGTAACATAATACCTTTTACTCATTTGATTAAATTCATTAATTAAAAGTAATTATAACGAATTTTGAGGCAAAAGTGGGCTTAGTTTGCCACCTTTTAGCTTAAATTCTATTTATTCCTACATTTTCTAACTTGAAATAAGATGTATTGTCCCCATTTGCTAGAAGTAAAAAATTATTGGATACATAATGGAGAAAAGCATGTCTATAAATCAAGAAACTCGTGGTTTTCAGTCTGAAGTAAAACAATTATTACAATTAATGATCCACTCTCTTTACTCTAATAAAGAGATTTTTCTACGTGAATTAATTTCTAACGCTTCTGATGCTGCAGATAAATTACGTTTTAAAGCACTTTCTCAACCTGAATTATATGAAGGTGATGGAGAATTAAAAGTTCGCATTCATTTTGATGAGAAAAAAGGTACTCTCACTATTAGCGATAACGGGATCGGCATGACCCGCGATCAAATTATTGAACATCTAGGTACAATTGCTAAATCTGGTACAAAAGAGTTTTTATCCACCATTGGTGCTGAACAAGCAAAAGATAGCCAACTTATTGGACAATTTGGAGTGGGATTCTATTCTGCCTTTATTGTTGCTGACAAAGTGACAGTAAAAAGCCGTGCTGCGGGCGTTCCAGCAGATCAAGCTGTTTTATGGGAATCTGCAGGTGAGGGCGAGTTTACTGTTGCAGATATTTCTAAACCAGAACGTGGTACAGAAATTACTTTACATTTACGAGAAGATGAAAAAGAATTTTTAAACGAATGGCGTTTAAGAGAAATTATCAGTAAATATTCCGATCACATTGCATTACCTGTTGAAATCTTAACCAAAGAATTTGATGAAGAAGGCAAAGAAACAGGAACAAAATGGGAAAAAATCAATAAAGCACAAGCATTGTGGACTCGCTCAAAAGGTGAAATTAGTGATGATGAATATAAAGAATTTTATAAACATTTAAGTCATGATTTTGCTGAACCTATCTTATGGGCTCATAATAAAGTTGAAGGAAATCAAGAATATACAAGCCTACTTTATGTTCCAGCTAAAGCACCTTGGGATCTGTTTAATCGTGAACAAAAACATGGTTTAAAACTTTATGTTCAACGTGTTTTTATTATGGACGATGCTGAACAATTTATGCCTAACTATTTACGTTTCATTAAAGGCTTAATTGATTCTAACGATTTACCATTAAACGTTTCACGTGAAATTTTACAAGATAATAAAGTTACTGCAGCACTACGCAAAGCATTAACTAAACGTGCTTTATCTATGCTAGAAAAACTTGCTAAAGATGAAGATAAAACGAAATATCAACAATTCTGGCAAGAATTTGGTTTGGTGCTGAAAGAAGGTCCAGCAGAAGATCCTAGCAACAAAGAAAAAATTGCGAAACTACTTCGTTTTGCGTCAACACACAATGATAGCAGCGAACAAAGCGTATCCTTAGAAGATTATGTTGCCCGCATGAAAGAAGGGCAAAAAGCGATCTACTATATTACAGCGGATAGCTACATTGCAGCTAAAAATAGCCCACATTTAGAGATCTTCAATAAAAAAGGAATTGAAGTATTATTACTTTCTGATCGCATTGATGAATGGTTAATTAGTTACTTAACTGAATTTGATGGAAAACCACTACAAACCATCAGTAAATCAGATCTCGATCTCGGCGATCTAGACGATAAAGCAGATGAAGAAAAGCATAAAGAAGAAGATCAATCCTTCGCCTCGTTTATTGAAAGAGTAAAAACATTATTAGGTGAACGAGTAAAAGATGTTCGCTTAACCCATCGTTTAAGCGAAACACCTGCTGTTGTTTCAACTGATAATGATCAAATGACGACCCAAATGGCAAAACTTTTCGCTGCTGCAGGACAAAAAATGCCAGAAGTAAAATATACTTTTGAATTAAATCCTGAACATCATTTAGTGAAAAAAGTGGCTGATATTGCTGATGAACAAGAATTTGCTGAATGGATTGAATTACTCCTTGATCAAGCAATGCTTGCAGAACGCGGTACTTTAGAAAATCCTAGCGCATTTATTAAACGTGTGAATCGTTTATTGCAATAATAAACGATATTAATTATCCAACCGCACGCATTTAGTGCGGTTTTTTATCCTCTTGGATGAAATCTTTCGTGGATACGTTTCAAACGTTCTTGAGCAACATGCGTATAAATCTGAGTTGTCGATAAATCACTATGCCCGAGTAACATCTGTACAACTCTTAAATCCGCTCCATGATTCAGCAGATGAGTAGCAAAAGCGTGGCGGACAACATGTGGTGAAAGAGAATTACTATCAATACCTGCTTGCAATGCATAGTATTTTATTCTGTGCCAGAATGTTTGGCGAGTCATCTTATTACCTCGCCGACTAGGAAACACGATATCACTGCTTTGCCCTGATAGTAAGATAACACGTGCATACTGAATAAATTCTGTTATCCAATAAGTCGCTTCTTCTCCCATTGGAACTAAACGTTCTTTATCACCTTTTCCCATCACTCTTACCACACCTTGATTAAGGCTGATATTATTCATCGTTAAGCCCACTAATTCACTAACTCGCAACCCTGTTGCATATAACAGCTCTAACATAGCTTTATCACGCAATTCTAGCGGATCTTCCACTCGAGGGGCATTAAGCAAATCCATAACTTGATCTTCACTCAGAGATTTTGGCAATCTATTTGGTAACTTCGGCGAAGTTAAAAGGGAACAAGGATTATCTGCTCTATATTTTTCTTGATATAAATAGTAAAACAGCTTTCGCATTGCACTCAAAAGGCGAGCCGAGCTAGTTACTTTATAGCCTTGCTCTAAGCGTTGTCCTAAGAATTGTTGTAAACCAAGGTAATCAACTGTCAAAAAAGTAAGCTGCTTTTCGCTTAGCCATTGACTCAATATTTTTAAATCTAAGCGATAAGATGAAATTGTATTTTCTGATAGTCCTTTTTCTAGCCATAAATCATCTAAAAAAAGGGTAATTAGGCTATTATCGTTCATTAGTTGTTACTCATTGTACTAATCTGTATAATTGTCCGCTTTCAGAAAAGAAAGGAAAAGAATTGTATTGCATACTTTTCTCCTATCTTACTTATTTTTATTCAATTTTTCAGGCTGTTTTCAACCATAACAGCAACTTTTCATTATATAGAGGTTTTTTATGTCTCGTTCCCAGTGGGGATCCCGCATTGGTTTTATTTTGGCTTCAGCCGGTTCTGCTATCGGTTTAGGTGCTATTTGGAAATTCCCTTATGTTACTGCAACACAAGGTGGAGGTGCATTCTTATTTATTTACTTAGTGATTAGTTTAACTATCGGCTTAATCCTAATGTCAACTGAAATGGCTCTTGGACGTACAGCTCATGCTGGACCTATCGGTGCATTTCGCCGCTTAGGAGGTAAAGCTTGGGCAAGTATTGGTATTATGAGTGTTGTTGTCGCATTCCTCATTTTATCTTTTTACAGTGTTGTTGGTGGCTGGACTGTAGCTTATTTAGTCAAATCTATAACAGGTTCTTTGGTCACTTCAACCGATTCTACCCTGAATCAAGCCCAATTTACGAATTTTATTACCGATGACTATTCACCAATCTTTTATCATTTTATTTTTGCGTTCTTAACACTCTTTACTGTCATGTCAGGCGTTGAAAAAGGTATAGAACGTATGGCGAAATATTTAATGCCATTATTACTCTTATTAATCTTAGTATTAATTGCCAGAGTCATTACCTTACCGGGTGCAGAAGAAGGTATCCGTTTCTTTCTCACCCCCGATTTTAGTAAAGTAACCAGTAATACTTGGCTAGAAGCATTGGGACTCGCCTTTTTTTCTCTTTCATTAGGACTCGGAGCAATGATTACCTATGGTTCCTATGTTGGACCTGAAACTAAATTACTTAACTCCTCAGCTTGGGTAATTATTTTAACACTCATCACCTGTATCTTAGCAGGTTTAATGGTATTACCTGCGATGTCAGCCTTTGGTTTTAAAGCAGAAGCTGGTCCCGGACTAACCTTTATCACTATGCCTGCCGTCTTTGCAAGTATGCCATTTAGTGCTCTTTTTTCTTCTCTATTTTTTGCTCTTTTATTAGTTGCAGCCTTAACCTCTTCTATTTCATTATTAGAAGTATTAGTCAGTTTCTTCATTGATGAATTTAAAATGCGAAGAGTAAAAGCAGGTATTCTCTCTTTTATCCTCTTTTTCCTAGTCGGTGCAGTAGCTTCATTGTCACTTGGCTCTTGGAGTGAATATACTATCTTCGGTTATAACTTCTTTGATGCTCTAGATAAACTGACTCAAAATATTCTGATGCCATTAGGCGAAATATGCCTAGCAATCTTTGTTGCTTGGTTCTCTTGGAAACCAATTAAAATCAGTTTAGCTGGGCATAATAACCACTCTTTGGGCTTTAAATTATTTTATTTTGGCTTAGCGGTTATCGTTCCCATTGTTATTTTTACGATTTTCTGGAGTGGCTTATTTAATTAAGCCTCAAGATTTCATTTAGCTAATTTAAAAGTGTGATTACATAACTATAATAGTTAAAATCACACTTTTTTCTTACTAGCAATAGTTAAAAACTATTATCTTTTCTTATTATAACACTTTATACTTCCTCGCTAGTGTTTATCAAACTCATACCATAGAAAGAAAATGTTTAATTGGCGAATAATCCCATCTCAATCAAAAATTCATTTACGATCACTGATCGTATTATTTTTCATTTTTCTTTCTAAAATTAAATCCTCATTTGAGGATTTTTTTTTACCTGTCGTTTTACTTTCCCCCGATACTGATACCTAATTAAGGAGCTTATAATGAACCATATTCGTACGTTTAAATCCTATATTCGTGATCAAATTATCAAACAAGGGGGATGGGTAAATGCACACGCTCATGCAGATCGTGCATTCACTATGACCCCAGAGAAAATTCATATCTACCACAATAGCAACTTACAGCAAAAATGGGATTTAGTGGATGAAATTAAACGCAATTCAAGTATTGATGATTATTATGCTCGCTTTAGTCAAGCAATAGAACTTATGATTTCACAAGGGGTAACAGCCTTTGGTACCTTTGTTGATATTGATCCAATTTGTCGAGATCGAGCTATTCTTGCCGCACATAAAGCCCGTGAAGTATATAAAAATGATATTGAACTTAAATTTGCCAACCAAACCTTAAAAGGTGTTATTGATCCTATTGCAAAACAATGGTTTGACATAGGTGCAGAAATGGTGGATATCATCGGTGGTTTACCATATCGAGATGAAGTTGATCACGGTAAAGGATTAGAAGCGATGGATATTTTAATGGATAAAGCAAAATCCTTAGGAAAAATGCTACATGTTCATGTTGATCAATTTAATACACCGCAAGAAAAAGAAACGGAACAACTTTGCGATAAAACCATTGAACATCAAATGGAAGGAAAAGTAGTCGCTATCCATGGAATTTCGATTGGGGCTCATTCAAAACAATACCGTTACAATCTATATAAAAAAATGAGAAAAGCCAAAATGATGATGATTGCATGCCCTATGGCATGGATCGATAGTGAACGTAAAGAAGAACTAATGCCATTCCATAACGCATTAACACCTGTCGATGAAATGATTCCAGAAGGAATTACTGTGGCTATCGGTACTGATAATATCTGTGATTATATGGTACCGCTATGCGAGGGAGATATGTGGCAAGAATTAAGCCTTCTTTCAGCTGGCTGTCGTTTCCCACACTTAGAAACGATGGTTGATATTGCAAGTCATAATGGCAGAAAAGTTTTAGGATTAGAAAAATATTAATCTCATTATGGTATTTAACTCTAAGAACAATAAATATTGATTCTATTAATAAACAACAATAGGAATATTCTCCACTTAGAGTTTAAATACACTAAATATTATTCTTTATAAATCAATAATATATAAAAATATCACTTTGAATTACTGATAATTCATGTATTAAATTTATATAAAAAAGTCAAAAACAGCTGATTAAGTAAAAAATGTGTAGTCTTCTAAGGAAAGAAATAAAAGAAGTAGACTCTTAATGGCAGGGGCGGAGAGGCTCGAACTCCCAACACCCGGTTTTGGAGACCGGTGCTCTACCAATTGAACTACGCCCCTAAAGATAGGATTTTAGATAAAAAAATGGCGGAATGGACGGGACTCGAACCCGCGACCCCCTGCGTGACAGGCAGGTATTCTAACCAGCTGAACTACCACTCCGCAAATTAGGTATCTAGCGATGCCTTACTCTCACATAGGGAAGCCCTACACTACCATCAGCATTACAGCGTTTCACTTCTGAGTTCGGCAAGGTATCAGGTGGTACCACTGCACTATTATCGCTAGAAAATTTTTATTTTTTAAGAATACTTTAATCAAATATACTTAAAAAATAACCCCGGCGGTACCCTACTCTCACATAGGGAGACCCTACACTACCATCGGCATCACAGCGTTTCACTTCTGAGTTCGGCAAGGTATCAGGTGGTACCACTGCATTATGACCGCCGGGAAAATTCTTTTTATCTTGTTGTTTGTTATTCGTTGTTCTCTGTTTGTTTCGTTCTGTCGTGAGTTTGTTAATTTTCTTTATTTATTGATAAAGATAACGTTAAACTCACCAGTTAACGGCTTAACATTCGTTAAGTTATTTAGCCACAAGCTACTCAAGAGTACCCACTCCCCAAAACATTTGAGCGTTGTATGGTTAAGCCTCTCGGGCAATTAGTACGGGTTAGCTCAATGTATCACTACACTTACACACCCCGCCTATCTACGTCTTAGTCTTAAACAACCCTTACAGTCTTATAGACTGGGAGAACTCATCTCTTGGCAAGTTTCGTGCTTAGATGCTTTCAGCACTTATCTCTTCCGCACTTAGCTACCGGGCAATGCGTCTGGCGACACAACCCGAACACCAGCGGTGCGTTCACTCCGGTCCTCTCGTACTAGGAGCAACCCCAATCAATTCTCCAACGCCCACGGCAGATAGGGACCGAACTGTCTCACGACGTTCTAAACCCAGCTCGCGTACCACTTTAAATGGCGAACAGCCATACCCTTGGGACCTACTTCAGCCCCAGGATGTGATGAGCCGACATCGAGGTGCCAAACACCGCCGTCGATATGAACTCTTGGGCGGTATCAGCCTGTTATCCCCGGAGTACCTTTTATCCGTTGAGCGATGGCCCTTCCATGCAGAACCACCGGATCACTATGACCTGCTTTCGCACCTGCTCGACGTGTCTGTCTCGCAGTCAAGCTTGCTTATACCATTGTACTAACCTCACGATGTCCGACCGTGATTAGCAAACCTTCGTACTCCTCCGTTACACTTTGGGAGGAGACCGCCCCAGTCAAACTACCCACCAGACACTGTCCGAGCACCTGTGCGGGTGCTTCGTTAGAACATCAAACGTTAAAGGGTGGTATTTCAAGGTTGACTCCAACAAGACTGGCGTCTCATCTTCATTGTCTCCCACCTATCCTACACATTAAAATTCAATGTTCAGTGTCAAGCTATAGTAAAGGTTCACGGGGTCTTTCCGTCTAGCCGCGGGTACACCGCATCTTCACGGCGATTTCAATTTCACTGAGTCTCGGGTGGAGACAGCCTGGCCATCATTACGCCATTCGTGCAGGTCGGAACTTACCCGACAAGGAATTTCGCTACCTTAGGACCGTTATAGTTACGGCCGCCGTTTACTGGGGCTTCGATCAGATGCGTCTCTTGCGATAACATCATCAATTAACCTTCCAGCACCGGGCAGGCGTCACACCCTATACGTCCACTTTCGTGTTTGCAGAGTGCTGTGTTTTTAATAAACAGTTGCAGCCAGCTGGTCACTTCGACTGGTTCATGCTCCATTCGCGAAGAACTTCACACTACGCCAGCGCACCTTCTCCCGAAGTTACGGTGCTATTTTGCCTAGTTCCTTCACCCGAGTTCTCTCAAGCGCCTGAGTATTCTCTACCTGACCACCTGTGTCGGTTTTCAGTACGGTTTAGATAAACCTGAAGCTTAGTGGCTTTTCCTGGAAGTGTGGTATCAGTTACTTCAACACCTTAGTGTCTCGTCATCATTTCTCAGTGTTAGCGGTGAACCGGATTTGCCTAGTTCACCCACCTACCAACTTAAACGTACATATCCAGCAGTACGCTAACCTAACCTACTCCGTCCCCACATCGCAGTTTATCCAAGTACGGGAATATTAACCCGTTTCCCATCGACTACGCTTTTCAGCCTCGCCTTAGGGGCCGACTCACCCTGCCCCGATTAACGTTGGACAGGAACCCTTGGTCTTCCGGCGAGGGGGTTTTTCACCCCCTTTATCGTTACTTATGTCAGCATTCGCACTTGTGATACCTCCAGCAAACCTCTCGATTCACCTTCAACGGCTTACACAACGCTCCCCTACCCAACAGACAGACGTCTGATGCCGCAGCTTCGGTGCTATATTTAGCCCCGTTACATCTTCCGCGCAGGCCGACTCGACTAGTGAGCTATTACGCTTTCTTTAAATGGTGGCTGCTTCTAAGCCAACATCCTAGCTGTCTAAGCCTTCCCACTTCGTTTCCCACTTAATATAGACTTGGGGACCTTAGCTGGCGGTCTGGGTTGTTTCCCTCTCCACGACGGACGTTAGCACCCGCCGTGTGTCTCCTGAACATTACTCTTTGGTATTCGGAGTTTGCATCGGGTTGGTAAGCCGGGATGGCCCCCTAGCCGAAACAGTGCTCTACCCCCAAAGGTATTCATTCAAGGCTCTACCTAAATAGATTTCGGGGAGAACCAGCTATCTCCCGGTTTGATTGGCCTTTCACCCCCAGCCACAAGTCATCCGCTACTTTTTCAACAGTAGTCGGTTCGGTCCTCCAGTTAGTGTTACCCAACCTTCAACCTGCCCATGGCTAGATCACCGGGTTTCGGGTCTATACCTTGCAACTTATCGCCCAGTTAAGACTCGGTTTCCCTTCGGCTCCCTTATTCAGTTAACCTTGCTACAAAATATAAGTCGCTGACCCATTATACAAAAGGTACGCAGTCACCCCTAAAAGGGGCTCCCACTGCTTGTACGTACACGGTTTCAGGTTCTATTTCACTCCGTTCGCCACGGTTCTTTTCGCCTTTCCCTCACGGTACTGGTTCACTATCGGTCAATCAGGAGTATTTAGCCTTGGAGGATGGTCCCCCCATCTTCAAACAGGATATCACGTGTCCCGCTCTACTTGTTGTTAGCTTAGTACCATAATAACGCTTTCAAATACGGGACTATCACCCTCTTTGGTTTGGCTTTCCAGCCACTTCTTTTAGCTTTATTATTATCTCTAACGGCTCTTCCGCGTTCGCTCGCCGCTACTGACGGAATCTCGGTTGATTTCTTTTCCTCGGGGTACTTAGATGTTTCAGTTCTCCCGGTTTGCCTTCCTTTGCTATGGATTCACAAAGGAATGATAGATTCTTCATCTATCGGGTTTCCCCATTCGGATATCGTGGGATGATAGCGCCTCTTATCGACTCTCCCACGCTTTTCGCAGATTTGCACGTCCTTCTTCGCCTCTGATTGCCTAGGCATCCACCGTGTACGCTTTGTCACTTAACCATACAACCTCAAATGCTTTGATTTACTTTGCCTTTGTGGTTGATGCTTATCAGAAGTATCGCCTTTCGCTTCAACACTTCTTCTCTCAAATACTTCACAACCTCTCGGTCGCTTGAGTACTCTTCTCGTTTCTTTGCTTGTGTCTAAATTTTTAAAGAACAATGTATCGTAAAGATACCGTCAAATGGCGTCCCCACGGGGATTCGAACCCCGGTTACCGCCGTGAAAGGGCGATGTCCTAGGCCTCTAGACGATGGGGACACATTTGACGATACCCTTCTTTACTTCCCATCAAACAATCTGTGTGAGCACCCAAAGACCTCTTTTCGGTAAGGAGGTGATCCAACCGCAGGTTCCCCTACGGTTACCTTGTTACGACTTCACCCCAGTCATGAATCATACCGTGGTAAACGCCCCCCTCGCAGTTAAGCTATCTACTTCTGGTACAACCCACTCCCATGGTGTGACGGGCGGTGTGTACAAGGCCCGGGAACGTATTCACCGCGACATTCTGATTCGCGATTACTAGCGATTCCGACTTCATGGAGTCGAGTTGCAGACTCCAATCCGGACTACGACGCACTTTCTGGGGTTCGCTCCACTTCGCAGCTTCGCCTCCCTCTGTATACGCCATTGTAGCACGTGTGTAGCCCTACTCGTAAGGGCCATGATGACTTGACGTCATCCCCACCTTCCTCCGGTTTGTCACCGGCAGTCTCCTTTGAGTTCCCGACCTAATCGCTGGCAACAAAGGATAAGGGTTGCGCTCGTTGCGGGACTTAACCCAACATTTCACAACACGAGCTGACGACAGCCATGCAGCACCTGTCTCTAAGCTCCCGAAGGCACAGTCTTATCTCTAAGACCTTCTTAGGATGTCAAGAGTAGGTAAGGTTCTTCGCGTTGCATCGAATTAAACCACATGCTCCACCGCTTGTGCGGGCCCCCGTCAATTCATTTGAGTTTTAACCTTGCGGCCGTACTCCCCAGGCGGTCGATTTATCACGTTAGCTACGAGAGCCAGAACTATGTCCAACCCCCAAATCGACATCGTTTACAGCGTGGACTACCAGGGTATCTAATCCTGTTTGCTCCCCACGCTTTCGCACATGAGCGTCAGTTCTTGTCCAAGGGGCCGCCTTCGCCTCCGGTATTCCTCCACATCTCTACGCATTTCACCGCTACACGTGGAATTCTACCCCTCTCTACAAAACTCTAGATGAACAGTCTGAAATGCAGTTCCCAGGTTAAGCCCAGGGCTTTCACATCTCACTTATCCATCCGCCTGCGTGCCCTTTACGCCCAGTTATTCCGATTAACGCTCGCACCCTCCGTATTACCGCGGCTGCTGGCACGGAGTTAGCCGGTGCTTCTTCTGTGACTAACGTCAATTGCATTATCTATTAAACAATACACCTTCCTCATCACCGAAAGAACTTTACAACCCGAAGGCCTTCTTCATTCACGCGGCATGGCTGCGTCAGGGTTCCCCCCATTGCGCAATATTCCCCACTGCTGCCTCCCGTAGGAGTCTGGGCCGTGTCTCAGTCCCAGTGTGGCTGGCCATCCTCTCAGACCAGCTAGAGATCGTCGGCTTGGTAGGCCCTTACCCCACCAACTACCTAATCTCACTTGGGCTCATCTTATGGCAGGTGGCTAAAAGTCCCACCCTTTAATCTCTCGATACTATGCGGTATTAGCCATCGTTTCCAATGGTTATCCCCCTCCATAAGCCAGATTCCCAAGCTTTACTCACCCGTCCGCCACTCGTCAGCGTAAGTACAAGTACTTACCTGCTACCGTTCGACTTGCATGTGTTAAGCCTGCCGCCAGCGTTCAATCTGAGCCATGATCAAACTCTTCAATTTAATCTTTTTAATCTTTCAATTCTTGAATCGACATCCGCTCTTACTGACTTCTTCTTCAGCACTCTCGGACGCCTTAACGTCTCCAAGTGCCCACACAGATTGTCTGATGACTTTTTAAAGAACAAAAATGGTCGGCGAGATAGGATTTGAACCTACGACCCACTGGTCCCAAACCAGTTGCGCTACCAAGCTGCGCTACTCGCCGATTTAATCTGTATTAGATTGGGGTGGCTAATGGGACTTGAACCCACGACAACCGGAATCACAATCCGGGGCTCTACCAACTGAGCTATAGCCACCATATATTATATTAAGTTTTCTAAGCGTTAGCTTTGAATCACAGTGAACGCAAATGGCGCGCTCGACAGGATTCGAACCTGAGACCTTTGGCTCCGGAGGCCAACGCTCTATCCAACTGAGCTACGAGCGCTCTCGCGTCGTTGCGGGGCGTATATTAATGACTTTCCCTAAACCTGTCTAGCACTTTTTTCATATTTTTTTTCACTTGTTGTTATTTTAGCCGTTAATTAGATTTTTTAATCATTTTTTGTTGTTTTTAGCACAAAAATAGCAAATTAGATGACTATTCAGTATAAATTTGAATAACTATTATGTACTTTTTTAGTGACTATCTATTTTAAATAAGCATTTTATTACTCTTAATATTAGAGAACTTTAATGAATAAAATAATAAATTTTTTACTAACCCGAGATCTAAAGCTCAGTTTCCAGTAAAATATCTACCTTTATTGATTAAGTATTTACTTTTATAGGATCAAATTATGACTATTTCTGGTCTAACACATTCAAACGAACTTTTTTTTCAAGCACAAAAATCAATTCCAGGTGGTGTAAATTCACCGGTACGTGCATTTAATGGCGTTGGCAGTACACCTATTTTTATTGAAAAAGCAGAAGGTGCTTATCTTTTTGATAGTGATGGAAACCACTATATTGATTATGTTGGTTCTTGGGGACCAATGATTTTAGGTCATAACCATCCAACAATCCGAGAAGCCGTTATTAAAACAGCAGAAAAAGGATTAAGTTTCGGTGCTCCAACTGCTTTAGAAATTACGTTAGCCGAAAAAGTTTGTGAATTAATTCCTTCAATTGAAATGGTAAGAATGGTTAGCTCTGGTACCGAAGCTACAATGTCTGCTATTCGTTTAGCTCGTGGCTATACTCAGCGAGATAAAATTATTAAATTTGAAGGGTGTTATCACGGGCACGCTGATTCATTGTTAGTTAAAGCAGGTTCTGGAGCTTTAACACTAGGTCAACCTAGTTCCCCCGGTATTCCTGCTGACTTTGCAAAACATACGCTGACTTGTACTTATAATGATTTAAATTCTGTAAAACAGGCTTTTGAACAATATCCAACAGATATTGCTTGTATTATTGTTGAACCTGTTGCTGGGAATATGAATTGTATCCCTCCACAAGAAGGTTTCCTACTTGGATTACGTCAATTATGCGATCAATATGGTGCTTTATTAATTATTGATGAAGTGATGACTGGTTTTCGAGTCGCATTAGCAGGTGCTCAATCTTATTATAATGTCACTCCAGATTTAACCTGCTTAGGTAAAATCATTGGTGGTGGTATGCCAGTTGGTGCTTTTGGTGGTAAAAAAGACATTATGCAATATATTGCTCCTACTGGTCCCGTTTACCAAGCAGGTACTTTATCAGGTAACCCTATTGCAATGGCAGCAGGGCTGGCTTGTTTAACTGAACTCTCTAAAGCTGGCAATGAAGCAAAATTAGCAGAAAAAACTGAAAAATTAGCCTTAGGCCTAAAAGCATTAGCAGACAAACATCAAATTCCATTTGCTGTCAATTATGTTGGAGGTATGTTCGGTTTCTTCTTTACTGAAAACACCCAAGTGACTTGTTATGCAGATGTAATGAAATGTAATATTGAACGGTTTAAAGCCTTTTTCCAAGCTATGTTAAAAGAAGGTATTTATCTTGCACCATCAGCATTTGAAGCTGGGTTTATGTCACTTGCTCATACCGATGAAGATATTGAAAAAACACTACAAGCCGCTGACCGAGCATTTGCTTGTTTAACTCGCTAAGATAAAAAGGAAAACCAGAAAGGTTTTCCTTTATTTACTCTTTATTAAAATAAATACTATGTGCTTAACTCCAATTTTTCATACACTTTTATCATATAGTTGCACACTATCATATCGCATAAGTCGATATCGCACTGCTATTTTACTAATAACTAGTCTGATCCTAACGGCTTGTAGTAGCCAAATATCTCAATCAATACCACCTACTCAAGCTAAAATAGATCAAACACTGGCGTGGCAAAAACACAGACAACAACTCGAAAATATTCGTGCTTATCAAGTTAATGGTCAATTAGGCTATATTGGTAAAAAACGGTTTTCCACTCATTTTAATTGGCAATATCATAATCCTGAAAATTATCAATTAATTTTATCTATTGCCCTAATTGGCAAAGAAATACGTCTTATTCGTACTCAATCAGAATTAACCATTATTGATGATAATGGGAAAAGCTACACAGATCGTGATTCTCATCGTCTAATTCAACGAGTTTTAGGGTTCGATTTTCCATTAGAAGCATTTCCTGATTGGTTAAAAGGTTTACCACAACAAACTAAAAATTATCGCTTAACAAATAATGGATTATTGGATAGTTTCGACTATCAATTAAATGGACAACAATGGAAAATCAAATATCTTAACTATGATCTCTTTGTTCAACCTGCTCTACCTAAGCAAATCCTGATAGAAAATAGTGAACAAAGTCTCAAAATACTATTAAAACACTGGACATTACAATGAATCCTAACTTCTGTTTTTCCTCTATTTTAGCAACGGAAAGTCCAATCAATCGCTTTCCTTGCCCAGCTAAATTAAACCTTTTTCTTTATATTAATAACCGTCGTACTGATGGCTATCATGAATTACAAACTTTATTTCAATTCTTAGATTATGGCGATTGGCTTACTGTTAATCTTCAAGATGATTCAAAAATTAATTTGTTCCCCGAATTGCCAAATATTCCAACCGAACAAAATCTTATTTTTCGAGCGGCAACACTCTTACAACAAACAACTCAATGCCATTTAGGGGCTGATCTCTACTTAGAAAAAATCTTACCTCAAGGTGGAGGATTAGGTGGTGGATCATCCAACGCTGCCACAACTTTGGTCGCTTTAAATCATTTATGGCAAACAGGACTCTCACTTGAAAATCTCGCTGAGTTAGGTTTAACCTTAGGTGCAGATGTTCCCGTTTTTATTCAAGGATATGCTGCTTTTGCCGAAGGTATTGGGGAAAAATTAATACAATGCGAACCAGCTGAAAAATATTATCTTGTTTTAAAGCCAAATGTTTCAATTTCTACAGTGGATATATTCCAAGCGGAACACTTACCTCGCAATACGCCGAAACGTTCTCTAACAGATCTTTTATGCCAAAAATATTCAAATGATTGTGAAAAAATTGTACGAGAAAAGTATTCTGAGGTTGAACTCGCCATTAAGTGGTTGATACAATATGCACCAACACGCTTAACTGGAACGGGAGCGTGTGTTTTTGCCGAATTTGATACACAAGAGAAAGCAAAATTTGTCTATCAACAAAAACCTTCATATTGGGAAGGTTTTATCGCTCAAGGACTAAACCGTTCTCCGCTTCATCAATACCTTGATAAGCGATAATTGTACTTGAGAAAAATGAATACTCAGATTGCTTTTGCAATCCTACTTTACAATATCCATAACACACTGGGGTTAAAATGCCTGATATCAAGCTCTTTGCTGGTAACGCAACGCCAGAATTAGCCAAACGTATTTCTGAGCGTCTTTATACATCACTTAGTGATGCAACTGTTGGTCGTTTTAGTGATGGCGAAGTGCAAGTTCAAATTAATGATAATGTCCGTGGTTCTGATGTTTTCATCATTCAATCTACTTGTGCACCTACTAATGATAATTTAATGGAACTTGTCGTCATGATTGACGCATTACGCCGTGCTTCTGCTGGTCGTATCACTGCCGTCATTCCATATTTTGGCTATGCACGTCAAGATCGTCGAGTTCGTTCAGCTCGTGTGCCAATTACAGCAAAAGTAGTCGCTGATTTTCTCTCTGGCGTTGGTGTTGATCGTGTTCTCACCTGTGATCTACACGCTGAACAAATCCAAGGTTTCTTTGATGTTCCTGTGGATAATGTCTTTGGTTCACCAGTTTTAATTGATGATATCTTGAAAAAAACAGATTTAGAAAATCCGATTGTTGTTTCACCAGATATCGGAGGGGTAGTCCGTGCGAGAGCTGTTGCAAAACTGTTAAATGATACAGATATGGCGATTATCGATAAACGCCGTCCTCGTGCAAATGTATCACAAGTAATGCACATTATTGGCGATGTTTCTAATCGTGATTGTATTCTCGTTGACGATATGATCGATACAGGTGGTACACTATGTAAAGCTGCTGAAGCCTTAAAAGAACGTGGAGCAAAACGTGTTTTTGCTTATGCAACTCACGCCGTCTTCTCTGGTGCTGCAGCAAAAAATTTAGCACATGATGTATTAGATGAAATTGTCGTTACCGATACAATTCCACTTAGTCAGGAAATTATCGCACTGAATAAAGTTAGAGTATTAACTCTTTCGGGAATGTTAGCTGAAGCTATTCGCCGCATCAGCAACGAAGAATCTATTTCAACCATGTTCAATAATTAAGCAATGAAATTCCTCTCTTTTAACATTAACGGATTACGAGCAAGACCTCACCAATTACAAGCAGTGGTTGAACAATATCAACCTGATGTCATTGGCTTGCAAGAAATTAAAGTTGCCGATGAAATGTTTCCACATGAAATCGTGCAAGATTTAGGTTATCACGTCTATTATCATGGTCAAAAAGGACACTATGGGGTTGCTTTATTAACCAAACAAGCACCATTAGATGTGAGAAAAGGCTTTCCAACAGATGATGCTGATGCCCAACGGCGGATTATTATGGTGGATCTTGAAACTCAATTTGGTCAACTCACCGTAATAAATGGTTATTTTCCTCAGGGAGAAAATCGAAATCACGCCACAAAATTTCCTGCAAAAGAGAAATTCTATGCTGATCTGCAACGTTATATCGAAGAAGATCATAATCCAGAAAATCCTTTAATCATTATGGGTGATATGAATATTAGCCCAACAGATCTTGACATAGGGATTGGAGAAACTAACCGTAAACGTTGGTTACAAACTGGAAAATGTTCTTTCTTACCAGAAGAAAGAGAATGGCTGGGTCGATTACATGCCTATGGATTAGTCGATACTTTCCGTCAACTTAATCCTGAGACTAACGATAAATTCTCCTGGTTTGACTATCGTTCAAAAGGGTTTGATGATAATCGAGGCTTAAGAATCGATCTTATTTTAGCAAATACTAAATTAGCTCAAAGATGTACTAAAACAGGTATTGCTTACGATATACGATCAATGGAAAAACCTTCAGATCACGCACCTGTTTGGGCTGAATTTGAATAACTATAAGGGATTGAGAATGAAAGACACCACTACTAACTTCCAATCGTATCGCTCTCTTCTCAATGATAAGATTGCTCTTTTTTCTGTTAACTTATCTCTTGCGAATCGTTACGAAGAAGGAAAAAATGTAACTTGTGTTCATTTTTCAATCCCCTATACTGCGAATGAAAGTGGTTTACCAAACAAAGATATTTATCAAGAACACCTAGAAACATTATTCAGAATTCTTATTCAGCTAGAAGCACTTGATGATATCTTCTATGCTGGACACGTTATTAATAACGGTAAAACTAACATTTATTTTTACAGTGATGATCCTAGTTATCTTGTTGAATCACTTGCTTTTTTTGAACAAGTTGAACAGATTGAACAACAGTTTGATCATGACTGGGATATTTACTATAACTTTTTACTTCCTTCCCCTTTAGAATTAAATATTCATTCAACCTTAGAAAATTTAGAGATATTACAACAACAAGGCGAAGATTTAAGTCTTCCACATGTAATTGAACATAGTTTTCAATTTGAAAATGAAGAAGATATGTACCTCTTTATCCAAAATAATGAATTAACACAACTTGCTGATTTTCAAATTCATTATACCGAACAGCCCGTCTATTTAGAGTACCAACAACAATATCTCTATTTGGTAATGCTAAAACACAAAATTTCACTTCATGACAATGCAATATTTAAATTGGTCGAAGAATTAGATTATCTTGCTTACCAACACAATGGGCTATATCAAAGTTGGAAAACTATTCCATCAGTTCATACTAAACACATTATTCACTAATAGACTATTGCTACTAATAATTTAAACACTAGCGGTGCTAATAAAGAACTACTAATACCACATAAAACTAACGCCATTGAGCTATATACCCCAGCTTTAGGATCTCGTTCCATACATACTGCCGTGCCTAACGCATGCGAAGCCGAACCAATGGCTAATCCTATCGCTTCACTACGTTTTACGCCCACCAAACGTAAAATAGGATAGCCTAAAATTGAGCCTGTCAAGCCTGCAACAACAATCAAAACAGCTGTAACTGCTGGCACACCACCAACATTATTCGCAATTTCAACTGCAATAGGTGTTGTTACTGATTTAGGTAACATCGTTGCCATAATTTCAAGATCACCACCCAAACATAAGGCTAAAACGGTACCACTGATCATTGCAGATACAGAAGCGACAATAATCACTAATAAAATTAATCGCCAATAATGTTTAATTTGAGGTAATTGCTGATATAAAGGCAATGCGAGTGCGACAACAACTGGACTAAGTAATAAATTTAATGGCTGATTACCTGCATAATAGTCAGCATAAGGTTGCCCGCTTATCAAAAGAAATGCTATCAACAATAATAAGCTAATAACAAAAGAATTAAAAATTAATGATCTCACACGCTTATTGATCCAAACTGCTATACTAAAAGCTAAAATAGTCAATAAACTATATAAATACATCATACTTTTTCCCCAAAATTTTTTAGCTGTTTTTTCTGTTTATACTTTTCTTTTTTAGTTCGTTTTAACACTTTCTGGCGTAAACGGCTAAATTGACGGCGTGAAAAGAGATATTCAGCTAATATCCCTGTTATCACCACCGTAATACAAGTGCTTAAAATATTAGGTAATAATAATGATTTTGCCTGTTCAACTAATAGATCAAAGTAATTTATAATGCCAACACTCACTGGGATAAAAAGCACTGACATATATTTCATTAGAGGTAGTGCAGCAGGTGCAATCCATTGGGGTTGAATGAGCCTTAATGTTAAAGCAATAAAGAGTAATAATAATCCCCAAATAGAAGCAGGGACACCTATTGGCAGGAAATATCTAATCCAATCTCCTAGATAAAGCATACCACCAATAATCAAAATCGCTCTAGATAACTCAATGATTTTACGTAACAACATAATTTTTCGATAATCTCACCAAAAACGGTATAATTCTACTCTGATTTTGATTCAAAATCTTATTTTTTAAAATTTATTTTAATTTTTATCAAAAAAGTAACATTTGACTGATAAAAATTAAGCAAATAAGTAAAATTAGGCACACAAAATTAAAAAACAATCTACTGTAAATATATAGCAATGGATAAAATACAATCTCAACCTTTTGATTTTTCTAATTTTCGTCAGCAATTTCCTTTTTTTAAAGAAAGTCAAATTGTCTATTTAGATTCAACTGCCACCACCCTTAAACCTCAAGTACTACTCGACAGTACCTTATCATTTTATCGTTCTGCTGGTTCTGTTCACCGTAGCCAATATGACTATCAACAAACCCAACAATACGAACAGGCTCGTCAAAACGTTGCTTCTTGGCTAAATGCAGAAAGTAAAGAATGTATTATCTGGACAAGTGGTACTACAGCAAGTATTAATCTTGTAGGATATGGTTTACTTCCTAACTTAACCGCTGATGATCATATTATTATTACTCAAGCAGAACACCATGCTAATTATGTTAGTTGGATTGAGTTCGCAAAGAAAAATCATTCTAAATTACATATTGTCGAGTTAGATCAAAAACATAAAATATCAACACCGCATTTAATTCAATCTTTAAACTCACACACTAAGCTCGTTGCACTCAATTTAATCTCCAATGTTACAGGCATAAGACAACCGATTGAACAATTAATCCCTCTTATTCGTCAAGCTGCACCTCAAGCCCTTATTTTATTAGATGTTGCTCAGGCAATACTACACCACCCCATAGATCTACAACAGCTTGATATTGATTTTTGTACTTTTTCCTGCCACAAAATTTATGGACCAACAGGTTTAGGGATCTTAGCAGGGAAACGTGCTGCATTAGAGCAACTTTCTCCAATGTTTTTTGGTGGGAAAATGGTTGAAAAGATTGAAAATCAACACGTTACTTTTACACAACTTCCATACCGCCTAGAAGCGGGTACGCCTAATATTGCAGCTGTAATTGGCTTTGGTGCTGTACTAGATTGGTTACAACAATTTGATGTTAAACAAATGGCATACCATAGTCTCGCCCTTGCACAACAATGTCGTCAAAGACTCAGTACTTACCCAACTTGCCGTATCTTCAGCGAACCAACAAGTACAATTATCAGTTTTATTTTTATAGGAATTGAAAACAGTGATCTTGCAACATTACTAAGTGAACAAAATATTGCTTTACGTAGTGGTGAACATTGTGCCAAACCCTATTTACATCATTTAGCACTAACTGGTACTCTGCGAGTTTCATTTTCAGCTTATAATAATCAAAACGATTTAGATCGCTTTTTTACAGCATTAGATGCTGCCTTATCACTTTTAACAGATTAATTACATTTATTTATATGGCTACACTTAGTTTAGAACAAATCACATTATTATTTCCGCAACAAGTGAGTTGGGAAGAACGCTATCGTCAACTGATTTTACTTGGCAAACAATTAGAAAAGCCCAAAGATTTAACTGATATTCCTTTAATTCCCGGCTGTGAAAGTGCATTATGGTTCCAAATTTTGCCACAATCTGATGGGTCATTGCAGTTTAAAGCATATAGTGAAGCACGAATTTTAAAAGGACTACTTGTCATTCTCCTTGCAGTAATTGAAGGGAAAACAGCCGAACAACTAAAAAGTTTAGACTTTAATGCACTTTTAACACAATTAGGTTTAGATCAACGTCTCAGTAATACTCGTTTAAATGGATTTAAAACTATTGAGCAACAACTCCGTAATCTTTAATTACTTTACTTAATTCCTTATTCGTTTTTCAACGAATAAGGAAAAAGAGCTCAAGCCTAAAAAACACTATCTATTCTCGACTGATTCATCACTATTATCACCTAAAAAACTGGCATAATTTCTTGTTTTAGGATTTGCTTCTAATCCAACTTTAACTGCCACAGTAAGAGGAACTGAAAGTAACATACCAGTTGTACCTAATAGCCATCCCCAGAAGATTAAAGAAATAAAAATCATTAAAGTGGATAATCCGAGTGTTTTTCCCATTAAACGTGGTTCAATGAAATTACCAATAATCATATTAATGACAATAAAAGCAAATAAAATTAAGACAGCTTCTGACACACCATTTAATAGTAGGACCTGTATAATGACTGGTACTGCCGCTAAAATTGAACCTATATTAGGAATATAATTTAATAGAAAAGTGACTGTTCCCCATAACACCGCATATTGGATATCCAATAAAGTTAACACTAACCAAACTGAAAACCCTGTTAAAAAGCTCACAAATGTTTTTACTGCAAGATAACTAATGACACTATTTAATACCCGTTGTAAGCTATTCATTTGATGTGGTGGTAATATTTTTTTTAGTTTTTGTTTTGCAGATTGTGCTTCAAATAGCATAAAAACAACGATCAGAACCAAGACAAAAATATTCGCTATTGCACCAGATAAACCGCTTAATAAACTGCGGATTATCCCCATTACAATATTTGGGTCAAAGTGTTTAATTAAACTTTCTTTCGGCAAGGTTAAATGAATATTCCAATGTTGCAATAAAGTTGCTAAATCCGTAATTCTTTCAACTAATAACTTTTTATACAAAGGAATTGAATTTGAAAACTCATTTACGGCAGCGCCAACTAACCCAGCAAAAAACGTTAAACCGATAAAAATCAACGCAAATAAAAAGATTACCGCAAGCCAAAGTGGAATCCGATACTTCAACATAAAATTGACTATCGGTGTACAAATAATCGCTAAAAAAAGTGCCAGCAATAACTGGACGACAATTACTGCTGCGGCTTTAATGCCTGCAAAAATAATCACTAAGCAAGCTAAAATAATTAAGCTATTACGAAAAGTTGATGGTGATGAATTATTAATCGCCATAATTGATTCCATTTTTTATCTGTTATCCAATCGGGTTATAATAACAAAAATTTAAGTTTTTATATCTTTTTTAACTCAGAAATAAGGACCATCATTATGCCAATCCTTCAACCCGCAGTAATTCGCATTGAAAACCTCCGACTTCGTACTTTTATTGGAATTAAAGAAGAAGAAATTCAAAACAAACAAGATGTCGTCATTCAAGTTAAAATTGGCTACAACAGTAGCCAAGCAGGTAACTCAGATAATGTTGATGATGCATTAAACTATCGTACTATTACAAAAAAAATTATTCAGCACGTTGAGAATAATCAATTTGCACTCCTAGAAAGAATGGTCAAAGAAGTACTCGAAATTGCAAGTGAACATTCATCTGTTGAATGGGCGGAAGTAGAAATAGCCAAACCATACGCTTTACGTTACGCTGATGCTGTTTCCTTAACATTAAGCTATAAAAAGTAATTTACTAATAATTGCTATCTATTAATATAAACATAATATTCGTATTGAATAACAAAATCATAATAAAATTAGTTATTATTCAATAGTGTCTTTTAAAGATTTTAAAATAAAAGAAAGATAGCAATTTTATTTTCTTATTAAGAAAAATATTATAAAATTATTAATGTACAACAATATAATTTTTATAAAAGTTTTTTATCTATTCTAATAATTCTCTCAATAAAAAGACTAATGAAAAAAATATTAATATTTAAAGTAACTTAACTTTGCTACTGAATTCTTCTTGATTAATTATCTTAGCTTGATATAATTTTGCCCTACTGTTCAAATCCTAACAACTATGGAAGCATTATGAAATTTAATAGTACCATACTTTCAATTCTAAGCTTGATTTTTAGTATTGCATTAGTTGCCTACATTGTATTGAATAACTCTGAAGATCAGGCTTACACTCAAGATCATATCGTAACCTTAAAAGATGAAGTCGTTAAACTACAACAACAAGTTGAAACCTTAGCTGAAAAATACACTGGTTTAGAAACAGAAATCAATAATCTTACTAAACATAAGAAAGCTAAAAAAGTAGTAACTACGCAAGATGTATCAAATGATGATCTTGATCTAGATGAAGAAATTAAAAAACTTTCAGCAGAAATTAATAAAATGAAAACTGTGATTAATAAATTAAATCGCCGTATGAATAAAATTGATGACTCTAGCGATAGCACCTGCCCATTTAAAATTTCAGATCGCAATACAGGTCGTCTTTCTTGTGTACAATAATATTTTAGATCTTTAATTTAAAAAATAAGTTGCTATAAAATATCTATCTTTATAATAAAGATAGATATTTTTTTAACTAAGAAATACCAATCTTAATTATTTTTAGAAAATCCTCAATATAAGAATTATTTTTTGCTAAGAACCATATTTTAATTAAATAGTATTAGTTACTTAAATATAAAAAAACACCTTTTAGCTTAGCTAAAAGGTGTTTTTATTTTTAAATTACTAGTTAAAAACTAAATATCTAAATTTGCATATAAGGCATTAGTCTCAATAAAATCACGACGAGGTTCAACTTCATCTCCCATTAAAGTAGTAAAGAGCTGATCTGCCGCTACCGCATCTTTAATAGAAACTTTAAGCATACGACGTACTTGAGGATCCATTGTTGTTTCCCATAATTGCTCTGGGTTCATTTCACCTAATCCTTTATAGCGTTGAATAGTTAGCCCACGTCGAGATTCTTTCACTAACCACTCTATCGCTTGCTCAAAACAATTTACTGATAAACGACGTTCACCTCGTGTAACATACGCTCCATCTTCAATTAAATGGCGTAATTGTTCCCCTAATTTCACAATACGAGTATAATCACCGCCCTCAATAAAATTCAAATCAAGATTATAATCCGTGTCAATCCCGTGGGTACGGACAACAATAACAGCCTCATATAAATGCCGTTCACTATTATATTCAATGCGATAGGAATAATAGTTACTTTGAGTTTCTTTTTGTATTAAGCTATCCACTAACACTTTGGTCCAACTTTCAACCTTTTCCTGATTTTTTAAATCATCTTGACTTAAAGTTGGCTGATAAATTAACGCTTTTAATAATGAACTTGGATACCGTCTAGATAAACGAGAAATTAACTTATGAACTTGATTATATTCAACAACTAAATTTTCTAAAGCAACGCCAGACATTGCTGGTGCATCAGCATTGATATATAAAGCAGCTCCATCAAGTGCAATAGCTAACTCATATTCTTCCATTGCTTCATCATCTTTAATATATTGTTCTTGCTTGCCTTTTTTAACTTTATAAAGTGGTGGTTGTGCAATATAAACATATCCCCTTTCTATCAACTCAGGCATTTGACGATAGAAAAAAGTTAATAATAAAGTACGAATATGCGAACCATCTACATCCGCATCTGTCATAATAATAATACTGTGGTAACGTAATTTATCAGGATTGTATTCATCTCGACCAATCCCGCACCCTAAGGCAGTTATTAATGTTGCCACCTCTTTTGACGATAACATTTTGTCAAAACGTGCTTTTTCAACGTTTAAAATTTTTCCTTTCAACGGCAAAATAGCCTGTGTTTTACGATCACGTCCTTGTTTTGCCGAGCCACCTGCTGAATCTCCCTCAACAATATACAATTCAGATAATGCAGGATCTCTTTCTTGGCAATCTGCTAACTTACCGGGTAATCCCCCCAAATCTAATGCACTTTTACGGCGAGTCATTTCTCTTGCTTTTCGTGCTGCCTCTCTTGCTCTTGCCGCATCAATAATTTTACTGACAATAATCTTAGCATCGCTTGGATTCTCTAATAGATACTCTTGTAAGCGTTCACCCATCAAAGATTCCACTGCACTTTTTACTTCGGAAGAAACTAATTTATCTTTTGTTTGAGATGAAAACTTAGGATCTGGCACTTTTACTGATACGATAGCAACCAATCCCTCTCTTGAATCATCACCAGAAGTCGCTACTTTTGATTTTTTGTTGTAGCCTTCTTTTTCCATATAATTATTTAATGTTCGTGTAATTGCAGCACGAAAACCAGCTAAATGCGTTCCACCATCTCGTTGCGGAATATTATTCGTAAAACAATAGAGATTTTCTTGAAATCCATCATTCCATTGCAATGCAATTTCTACACCAATTCCCTCTTTTTCTGCTGAAAAATAAAAGGGTTTTGCATGAATAGGATTTTTATTTTTATTCAAGTATTCAACAAAAGCTTGTATTCCACCTTCATAGTGAAAATGATCTGATTTATCACTACGTTTATCAAATAACTTGATTGATACTCCTGAATTTAAGAAAGACAACTCTCTTAAACGTTTAGCTAAAATTTCATATTGAAATTCAATATTGCTAAAAATAGTTGGGCTTGGCCAAAAACGAACAGAAGTACCTGTTTTAGTACTCTCACCAATAACAGTTAATGGTGCTTGTGGCACACCTAAATGATAAAATTGTTCATGTACTTGCCCTTCTCGGCGGATAGTAAGTTGTAATTTATCCGATAATGCATTTACAACTGATACGCCAACACCGTGCAAACCACCTGATACTTTATAAGAATTATCATCAAATTTACCGCCTGCATGTAATACCGTCATAATAACTTCTGCGGCAGAAACGCCTTCCTCGGGGTGAATCCCCACTGGAATACCACGACCATCATCTTGCACTGAAACCGAGTTATCTTCGTGAATAGTAACAATAATATCGGAACAATGTCCTGCCAATGCTTCGTCAATAGCATTATCGACTACTTCAAATACCATATGATGTAAGCCTGTACCGTCATCGGTATCACCTATATACATACCCGGACGTTTACGTACTGCATCAAGCCCTTTTAATACTTTAATACTTGATGAATCATAAGTAGTGTTCGACATAAATTTTTCTCTGTTTTAATAGCCCAAAATTAATAAAATTATAGCAGAAAAGAAGTGGAATTAACAGGTAAAAGCCCCCATTGACAAGCTTATCTCCCTATTACTGTTATTTTTTTAATGTTGATTTTCTAACTTCCTGACACACAGAAAACATCAAATCCATTCCTTGTTCTAAATAAGCATCATCTTCTCTTAGTTTTCCTCGTTGTAAATCCCGCATCGCCTCACCAATTCCCTGACGTAAACTGAGAAAATCAACCTTTTCACAGCCCATATAATTTAAATTTTGGCTTAATTCAGCCGCAAAAATTACCCCACTATAATAGCTAAATACAGTTTTAGTATAACCAATACCTTTAGCATAAAGATCCTGTTTTAACTGTGCTATACCATCAGGATAACGCCCAGCAAACCAATCTGCGACACCTTGATTAAAATCTTTGATGGGGTAATTAAAATCAATTTGCCCTCGATAAGTCTGTAAAGTAACTTGATAACCCGTTGCAAAAGATTTTTGATCCAAGGCTTGTTGAGATAATTGTGGAATAATTGGTGCTATATTTGATTGATTAGAACAAGCGGAGAGCCATAACTGTGATACAACAAACAACAAGATTAATCGCATAAATAATCCTTAAAATTCAACTAAATATCTTTAAAAATAAAGATATATTATAGTCTTATCTCAAGAATAGATGGAAGGTATTTCTAACTACTGAAAAAACTATTTAAAGATAGCCACAGTAAAGAGAATAGTTTTTTAAATTTATATTCTCTTTGTTAAAATCATCAACTACTGTCATCAGAAAAATATTGAGTAAAAAATGGTAACTACAACTCCACTTGAGCCAATTAGCCTTCCACTAGCTAGCACTAGCTTAATTGAAGCATCTGCTGGTACAGGTAAAACCTATACAATGGTATCGCTATATTTACGTCTATTATTACAAGCAGGTGAAAATCCTTTTCCACAGCTACTCACCGTTGAACAAATTTTAGTGGTTACTTTCACCAAAGATGCCACTCAAGAGCTACGAGAAAGAATTCGTTGTCGAATTAAAGAGGTCAAACATTATTTTCAACTTTATCAACAACAAGATCATTGTCTAGAAATAGAACAAGATCCCTTTTTACAGGCTTTAGTTAACAGTCTTAAACACCAGTTACCACAAGCGATTGCTCGATTACAACTCGCAGAACAATCTATGGATCGTGCCGCTATTTTTACAATTCACGGTTTTTGCCAACGAATGTTACTTCAATTTGCGTTTGATTCTGGCATTCATTTTAATTTAGAAATGAATCCTGATAACCAAAGTTTATTACAACGTTTAAGTAAGCAATTATGGCGAGAGCAATTTTATGCCTTATCTCCAGAACAAGCGGAAATTATTTATACCTATTTTTCAAGCCCTGATAAGATGGTTGAACGCCTAAAAACTTTATTAACTGGTGAGCTACCTAAATTATCGGAGCAAGCCTCAATTACTTCACTAACAGAGCTTATCCAACATATTTCAACCCAAACAACAATCTTAAAAAAATTATGGCAAGAACAAAAAGAGAGCTTAACACAATGGTTTGAACAACATTCTAGTCAGCTAAAATACACCCTAGGTAACAAAAATAAAATTTTTACACAAATTTTTCCTCAACTAGATCAATGGGCAGAAAGCAACAGCCCCACTCTACCTAAAGGCTTATTAGATTATTTCACCCAAGAAAAACTTGATAGCAGCATTAAAAAAAATGCTAGTGTACCATCACACCCATTTTTTACCCAGATATCACAACTACAACAAAATTATAACGAACATAAAAATCAACAGCTTGCCAACTATTTCTATGCTAAATTACTGCGTCAAAAATTATTTGCATACCGTGCTAACCATAGTGATAAAGGCTTTGATGATCTATTACGTTTACTGAAAGACAGCCTATCACAACCTCAAGGAAAACGCTTAGCTGAATTAATCCATCATCAATATCCTTTTGCAATGATTGATGAATTTCAAGATACCGATCCTCAACAATTTGCCATTTTTAATCAAATTTATTTAAGTTATCAGGCAGATCACGCTCACCATACTGCTAATGGCTTTATTATGATCGGTGATCCGAAACAAGCAATTTATCGTTTTCGTGGGGCTGATATTTTTACCTATTTTCAAGCCTCTAGTTTGGTTAAACACCGTTTTACATTAGATAAAAACTGGCGATCCAATGCTGAATTAGTAAAAGGGATTAATCAACTTTTTCAAGTTGCTCCGCAGTCATTTAAATTTGATAAAATTGATTTTCAACCAGTCAAATATCGAGATGATATCTTGCCTTTTAAATTAAAAGATCAAATTCAAGCCCCTCTTGTGATCTATCAAAGCCCAGCTGAAAAACTCTCTGCGGATAACTATCGCCATTTAATGGCTGAGAATTGTGCCAACAGTATCCAGCAATGGCTAAAATTAGCAGAAAATAATCAAGCCTTTTTGGGTGAAAAAAAGTTACAAGCAAAGGATATCGCTATCTTAGTTCGTACCAGCAAAGAAGCTGATATTATCCGTGCCTCATTATTACGACGTGGCATCGCTTCAGTTTATCTTTCTGAACGAACCAATATTTTTCAAACTAATACTGCCAAAGAATTACTCTTACTCTTACAAGCTTGCCTCAATCCATTTAATGAGCGAGCAATGCTTTCAGCCCTAGCAACTTCATTCTTCTGCTTAACAAGTGCCGAATTACACCAACTACATCAAGATGAAAAATGCTGGGATCTCCAAGTTGAACGTTTTTTACGTTACCAACAAATTTGGCACTGGCAAGGGGTTTTACCAATGTTGTATCAATTATTCAACAATGAACAGATCCCAACTAAATTGCAAAGCCGTCAAACCTCAACTGTGTTAGTCGAAAATGAACGAACATTAACTGATTTACTCCATTTAGCTGAATTATTACAACAAGCCGCACGTCTAAATAGAAATGAAACAGCCTTAGTCCGCTGGTATCAACAACAGTTATTACAAGCCGAAAAAGGTGAAACTGATGGAAAAGAAGAACAACAACTACGTCTAGAAAGTGAATTAGAATTAGTCAAAGTAGTAACTATTCATAAATCAAAGGGATTAGAATATGGCATCGTTTGGCTACCATTTATCGGCTTAGATAGTGATAAAAAACATACTCAAGCTATCCCACTCTATCACGATAATAATGATAATATTATTTGGAGTTTAAATGATGCAGCAAGTGATGCACAACAAAATGAAATACTGGCTGAAAATCTACGCTTACTTTATGTTGCCCTCACTCGAGCAAAATACCAAATCGCTTTAGGATTACCGCATAAATTCCCAGATAAAACTAATTGTTCAGCATTAGCCTACTTGCTTCGTGCCCAAACTGAAGAAAATTATGCTACACGACTGGCAAATAGCTTATCCGATATCAGGATTGAAATACACGCTGCTGAGCAACAACTTCCTGATCCTTGGCGACCACAACATTTTCCTCAACAACAATTACAAGCAAAAGATTTTCATAATGACATTGATCGAAACTGGCAAGTAAGTAGTTTTACCCAATTACAACAACTTAATCAGCGCCACCATCAACAGCTGGAAACAACTCGCCTTTCCTTCAATTTTCTTGATGAAGCAAAAGAATATGACACGCTATTTATGCCATCAATGAGTGAAAATATCAGTGAAACTTCTCCACTATCTTATCCTCAAGGTTATTCACCTTTAGATTTACCTAGTAATCAACATATCGGGATTACATTACATACTTTCTTAGAAAAATGTGATTTTCAACGCCCTCTTGAACAAAAACAGCTACAACAACTTGCTTTAAGCCTGAATTTAATCACAACCGAAAATCTTGCAGATAATGATGAAAATATACTGTGGCTAACCAGTTTAGAACAGTGGCTGAATCATATTTTATCAACACCACTGACACCAACAACGATCAGCCTTAATCAGATTACGAAAACAGATCGATTAAATGAATTAGATTTTTTCTTGAAAATACCTAATTCACTCTTTTTAGATCAATTTAATCACTTATTACAGCAACATCACCGTATAGCCGATTTAACTAAGCCTTTAGTCTTAGAAGATTTAAATGGTTTCATTCGAGGCTTCATTGATCTGATCTTCCGCCATCAAGGAAAATATTATCTAATTGATTACAAATCAAATTTTCTTGGAAAGCAAGCTAACGATTATAGTCCGCTTCAGCTTGATCAGGTTATTGCAGAGTACCGTTATGATTTACAATATTTAATTTATACACTCGCTCTTCATCGCTATCTCCGCCAACGTGATCCAAATTATCAATATCAACGTGACTTTGGTGGTGTTTTTTATCTGTTTTTACGAGGAATGGATCCTAATAATCCCGGACAAGGTATCTTCTTTGATAAACCGAGTGCCACGCTAATTGAAGCCTTAGATCAATTATGGGGAGATAATTAATGCTAACATTGCTATACCAACTAAGAAACGAGAATATTATTAGCTCTTTAGATTACTACTTTGCACAGTTCATCACTGAACAGGGAAAAGCCTGCTCAACCGCCACTCAAGATCTGGTGGCATTCCTTGCCTGCTTATCCAGTTACTACCACCAGCAAGGATACAGTTGCCTATACTTAAATGCAGAACTATGGAAAAATCCTTTTGATTTAGCCTACCGACAAGATAAATGTGAAATTTTGTCTGCAATCCAACAAAAAATGACAGAAGTGATGCCAACAACCTTAAATTTTCAACAATGGCAACACCAACTGCAATCACACCCTGCATTTAGCACTGCTCCTACTACTAACGCCCCTTTTCTATTACAACAATATTCAACTCAAACGGCATTATATCTACAACGTGTTTGGCAAGATGAACATCAAATTGCTACTTTTTTAGCTCAATCTAAAACTAACTCAAAGTTAAATAAAGAACAGATTGCCACCATTTTAGATAAGCTTTTTCCTGAACAAGATTCCAATCCAACCAATGAAATTAATTGGCAAAAAGTCGCTATTGCTACGGCGATAAAACAACAAATCTGTCTTATTTCAGGTGGTCCGGGTACAGGAAAAACTCGCACTGTTTCTCGATTGTTAATTGGTTTGCAATGGCTACAATTACTTAATCATCAAGCACCACTCTGCATAAAACTTGTCGCGCCTACAGGAAAGGCAGCAGCACGCTTAAACGAATCCATCTCTGATGCAATTCAATCTATGCCACTTGCAGATGAACTAAAAAATCTTATTCCTCAGCAAGCCTCAACAATTCATCGTTTACTCGGTCTCTCTGCTGATCGTTTAGCCAAATATAATCAAAATAATCCGTTAAACGTTGATGTATTAGTCATTGATGAAGCATCAATGATCGATTTATCTCTCCTTGCAACGCTTTTTCGAGCCTTACCCACCTCAACCAAAGTCATTTTACTTGGTGATAAAGATCAACTTGCTTCTGTAGAAGCAGGTGCCATTTTAGGTGAATTAGGGCGATTCTTAGACGAAGGATATAGCCTCCAACACGCTGAATATCTGCAACAAGTTTGCCAGCAGCAAGTCAATACCAATCATCATCAAACTCCGTTGCGAGATAGTCTATGTCATCTTTCAAAAAGTTATCGTTTTGATAGTCAGTCAGGTATATGGCATTTAGCACGTGCTATTAATCAAAATAATGCACATCAAAGTTGGCAATGCTTTACACGTTATGCAGATCTTGAATTAATCAATTATCAAAATTCACCTGCCCAACAAGTCGCAAACTATGCTGTTACTCAATATTCTCGCTATTTAGAACAAATTCTTGCTAAAAAAAACTTAACCCAAACTCAAATTAAACAAATATTCACCTTGTTTAAACAAATTCGCTTTTTAAGTGCATTAAGGATTGGGCATTTAGGTGTAGAAAATTTAAATGATCTGATAGCAGAACAACTACGTATAGCAAAATTAGTCTATTTTCGACAACCACACGAATGGTACAGTGGAAAAGCGATTATGGTGACACAAAATGATCCCAATATTCAACTGTTCAATGGTGATATTGGTTTAGCATTACCCAATGAAGACGGACGATTGAAAATCTGGTTTGAAAGTGAAAACGGTCAATTTCGTGCAATTTCTCCAAGCCGTGTTCCAGCGAATGAACCCGCTTATGTGATGACAATCCATAAATCTCAAGGATCAGAATTTGAACATTGTATTATGTTACTCCCTCAAGAGTTTAATCCTATCCTTACCAATGAACTTATTTATACAGGCATCACCCGTGCGAAAAAACGTTTGACCGTTTTTGCTGATGAACAGATCTGGAAAACAGCCGTCTATACCCATACCACCCGCCAAAGTGGGCTGGCAGAACAACTCAGAATGCTTTATGCCACTCATTAAAATACTTCACAAAAAGAAAAGCACTTTCATATAGAAAGTGCTTTCTGATACTGTATAGCTAAAAAGTTATAACCGATGTTGTTGACGCTCTTGCTCAGCTTGATCTAATAACCATTGACAAGGTTGAAAACGCTCACCGTAAAGTTTAACGTGTTGGTTTAATGCGTTTACAATTGAAATTGCACCAATATGCTGCATATAAGCATAAATTCCTCCTCTAAATTCAGGGAAAAATACACCTAATACAGATGCCATATTCCCTTCATCAATATGACGAATGACACCATCTTGTAAACAAGATGCCGCTTCGTTTAACATCATTAAAATACAACGACGAACAATTTGTTCTGCCTCTAAATTATTCTCTGCTATCGTTTTCATTGTATGGTAAATACTTTTATCCACCATTGTTCTTTCGTCTGTTTTAGAATTATAGAGATAAAATCCACGATGGTTTTTTCGTCCTTTACGATTATCTAAAATTAAATCGACAATTTTGGCAGGTAATTTAAAACGTACTCCATAATGCTGTTCTAATGTTGGTGCTGTTTTTGCAATCAGATCTAAACCAAAATCATCTAGCATAGCTAATGGCCCTATACTAAAACCAAACTCCTGTAATGCTCGATCGATAAATTCAACTGTTTCTCCTTCTTGCAAACAATAAATAGCTTCAAGTAAATAAGGGATCAAAATTCGATTAACAAAAAATCCTGGTTTATCCGCTACTAATAATGGGATTTTTCCTTGTTGATTAGCAAAATGAATCGCCGTTGCTATCGTTTTTTCTGATGTATGTGAATGTGGAATAATTTCCAATATTTTACGTTGGGTTATCGGTGAAAAATAGTGAAAACCAATGACATTCTCTGGTCTTGTAGCAACTGAGGCAATATCTGCAATACTCAAAGTAGAGGTATTACTAGCAAAAATAGTATCTGGTCGATATAAAGCTTCACTTTCTTGCAATACTTTTTGTTTTAAGGCTAAATCTTCATCAACCGCTTCAATAACAAAATCAGCTTTGGTGGTATTTGTAAACCGTTCTCCGCCACTAATTAAATACATTTTTTGTTGCATTTGCCCTAGCGTCAACTGACCTTTGGTGACTTCCTTTTGGAGTAAATGATAACTTAAATGTAAGGCATTACAGATCCCATCTGGATGAATATTTTTAATTCGGACAGGAATCCCCGCTCGATGTGCAGTAATATAAGCAATTCCTGCTCCCATAAAACCACCACCGATTACCGCCAAACATTTAACATCTCGCACTTGCGATCTCGCTGCATATTGAGATCGCATTAAACGCTTAGTCCGTTCTAATTGGCGTAAAACTTTTGAATTATCACTTTCAAATAAAGTTAAGAATGCTTGTTTTTCTGCCTTGATAGCTGGTGCCATTGAGGTCTGTTCCAGCACTTGAATAAGTGATGTGATGGCGGGGTAATTTGTAGAAGGACCTAACCACTCTTTGCTTTCTGCAACAGTTAAGAGCTGACGACGAGTAAAACTATTCTGTTCAAAAAAAACTCTAACTTTCTCTAATCCTTTTGTAATCTTGAAAAAAGGTTTAGCCAAATTTGCTGACTTTTGAATATATTGTATAGCGGTTTGTTGCAATAAACTCTCTGGCACAACATCATCAACTAAATTTATCTGTTTTGCCATTTTTGCATCAATTTTCTCTCCTGTTAATAACAAAGGTAATGCATTTTTTAATCCCACTGTTTGCGACAGCATAAAAGTACCACCAGCAAAGGGTAATAATCCTGAACGTACTTGTGGCATTGCAAACTTTGTCATCGGAGAAAGTGTCGCCACTCGGATATCACAAGCTAAAGCCAATTCCAATCCTAAACCAAAACAGTGTCCGTGAATTGCAGCAAGAGTAGGGATCGATAAACGCTTAATTTTCAACATTAATTGTTGAGCTTGTTCAATCATTGCAGCAAGTTGAGTTAAATCCTGCTGCTCTAATGCGAGTAGATCGAAACCTTGAATAAAATTCTCTACTTTAGCTGATCGAAAAATAAGGGCTTGTACTGGTAGTTGAACAACCTCATCTATAATTCGATCCAACTGTTGAATAAAATTAAAATCTAATATATTGTTTTTTTTCCCAACGACATCAATAGTGATAAAAGCAATATTATGTTGATCGACTTGTAATTTAACTTGTTCATTCTCAATATATTCTTTCTGTTCCATACTACTATTCTCGCTCTAAGATCATTGCTCCACCTAACCCACCAAGACTAGAAGAAGCAATTAAAGATAAATGTCCACCACGACGTTTTAATTCATATAAAGATTGAATAGCCAAACGTAAACTACTGACTGCTCGAGGATTACCATAAGCTAATGAGCCACCCCAAACATTAAATTTATCCATATCAACTTCCCCTACTTTTTCAGTACGATTGAGGGTTTGTTGTGTAAATTGTTGATCATCTAAAAGACGTAAATTAGTCAGTACTTGAGCTGCTGAGGTTTCATGCAAATCAATTAAATCTAAATCTTGTAAACTAATACCTGCTTGCTCTAACACCATCGCAATTGCTGGTACTGCACCACACAACATATTCTGCCAAACATCGGTTGCAACAGTAGCATAGCTTCGAATATAACCTAATGGCGTGAGTCCCTCCGCTTTCGCTTGTTGCTCATTCATCAATAAAATGGCAGCTGCACCATCACAACTACAAGAAGTATTCCATTCCGTTGCCGTAGCATAATAAGCCGAATTAAACGGTTTAAACTTTTGATAGAATTGAGGTTTTATATTTTTAGTAAAATGATTATCTGAAATCACAAACTGAGTGTAAGGTGGTGGAAAAGAGACCATAACTTGTTCTCGCAACACGCCACTTTGCCAAGCTTGTTTTGCCAATAAATGGGAACGTGCAGCATATTGATCTAACTCTTCTCGACTTAGATGAAAATCATAAGCTAGCTGTTCTGAAACATCAGAAAGTGATAATCCTGTTAGTGGATCACGTAAATTTGTCGCATTAAATTTAATATCTTGTAATTTTATTTGTCGCAATAAATGGTATTTATCAGTGTAAGTTTTTGCTTTCAAGATATCTTTTAATTGTTGGATTAAGCGTGAATTTAAACGAATAGGTGCGTTAGAAAAAGAATCCGCCGCACCAGCAATCCCACAATCAATAGCACCAATTGCGATACTACTTGCCATATTGGCTAATACTTGAATCCCTGTAATACAAGCATTACTGAC
Organism: Mergibacter septicus; assembly: GCF_003265225.1. NCBI lineage: Bacteria > Pseudomonadati > Pseudomonadota > Gammaproteobacteria > Pasteurellales > Pasteurellaceae > Mergibacter > Mergibacter septicus. Next base: position 1,550,760 of record NZ_CP022013.1, read on the forward strand.
TGTATATGCAGGTAAATGAGGCATATTTAATAATAAAGCAATTTCACGGGAGATATTAGGTACATCGGGATCATGCATCACTTGCCCAAAAATGAGCTGATCAATCTTGGTGCGTTCTATAGGTAGGCGATTCAATAATTCATTGGTTACCATAGCCCCTAAATCTTTTGCATATACATCTTTAAAATCAGTATTTTTTTTCACAAAAGGGGTTCTTAAACCATCAATAATTGCCACCCTAGCACCCTGTGTTGTTTTTAGCTGTGGATAATTGTTTGCTTTCAACATTCATCTTCCCTATTTTGCGGCTATGCTTTTCAAATAATTTACTTTTATAGCCGTATTGTATCTTATTCCCCCTTTAGGAGCGAGTATTGAGATCGTCCTTTGTAATTCCATTCGCTATTCGGTAAAATAAGGCGAATTGTTTATACTCACTACACTAATGATTATGTCGAAAAAGAAAACAAATAATACGATTGCTTTAAATAAAAGAGCAAAACACGATTATTTTATTGAAAATGAAATTGAAGCAGGTTTAGCCTTACAAGGCTGGGAAGTAAAAGCTTTGCGTGCAGGGAAAGCAAACATCGGTGATAGTTATGTTATTTTTAAAAATGGAGAAGCATTTCTCTTTGGTGCTAATATCACACCGTTGACCGTAGCTTCAACCCATATTGTTTGTGATCCTACCCGTACCCGCAAATTATTACTCAGCAAAAGAGAACTAGATTCGCTGTTTGGTAAATCCAATCGTGATGGTTATACCATAGTAGCACTTTCACTTTACTGGAAAAATGCTTGGGCAAAAGTCAAAATTGGTATCGCTAAAGGGAAAAAACAACACGATAAACGCCAAGATATTAAAGATCGTGAATGGAAACTTACTAAAGATCGTATTATGAAAAACGCAACACGTTAATTATCTTTTTCTGTTTCTAAAAATTATCCCTGTTAACAGGGATAATTTTCAATTAATAACCACTTACATTTACATTTGGTAAAAATAATTTTTCTTCAATTCTTTTCACAGTTGTAACTATCTCACCATTTGGATATAAACTTATCTCTCGCCACCCCGGCTGAAGATTATCTAAAGTAAATTGTGCACAATCTGGTTTAAACTGAATACCAGTCGAAGGTGTTGCTAAAACTCTATATCCATACCAATTCGTATCCACAGCCTGATGAATATGTCCATACATTAAAACTTTAACCTGTTGATGACGTTGTAAAATTTCAAGTAACTGGTAACTGTTGCGTAAATTATGCTGATCCAACCACGCAGAATTTGTTGGCACTAAATGATGATGGAATGCAATTAAAGCGTGACGTTGAGGATATAAAGCTAGTTGTTGATCTAACCACTGTAACTGTTCTTGGCTTAACTTGCCATAAACCGCACCCGCTACCTGACTATCTAACAACAATACTTGCCAATACTCCCCTAATAAAAGATGCTTCTCTGGATAAATCTCTTTACTGTATTGGAATACTTCTAACAAATTAGGCTGAAAATCGTGATTACCAGGTAACCAAAAAAGCGGTTTTAGATCCGTTTGTTGTATTAATGGTGAAACCTGCTGAACAAAATGTTGATATGCCTCTCGGCTATCATCTTGAACAAAATCACCTGTTGCAAGAATTAACTCATAAGCAAAATTACTCTTAATAACTTCTCTTACTACCTGTTTAAAACTCTCTAAGGTATTTACCCCAAGTAGCTCACCTTTAGAATCTGCAAATAGGTGTGGATCAGTGAGTTGTAATACTTTCACAACATCACTAACTGAAGTATGTTGATAGATACCCGACACAATTGACCCCTCAAATAAAATTAAATTGATAACTAACTACTTTAATTTGTTCTCTGAAAAAGTCAGCAACAAATTGTTCAAAATGTTAATTCCCGCACATTTTTACCAATCTTTTAGTATAAAGTGTCGCCTTAATCACATTTTTTCCATTGCTGTTGCAAACGAGGATAATTTAATTCTAACCATTGTAGCCCTATAATGGTAATCGCATTATCTATCTTCCCTTCCAATAGCCAATGATAAGCAATTTTTCGTGGAATAATATGTACTTTTATATCCTCATGTTCTTCGGCTAAACCATAAACGCCACCGACATGGCGACTATCTAATAACCCCACAAAAAGGTGAATACGTTCAACCATACCTCCGGGACTATCCCAAAAACTGATAATATGTTGTAGAGATCTCAACGTAATCCCTGCTTCTTCTCGACTTTCTCGAATTGCAACATCTTCAGCCTGTTCTCCATCTTCGATCATTCCAGCAATTAATTCCAATAACCAAGGTGAGGATGCTGATTTTGACGACACCGCTCCAATCCGAATTTGCTCTATCAAAACAACACTATCAGCCTTCGGATCATAAGCCAAAACAGCCGCAGCAGATTTTTTAATCAGTAATTCCCGAGTTACTACATCACTCATCTCACCACTAAAAAGACGATGACGAAATTTAACGCTTTGCATTTGATAAAAACCATCAAAAACTATATCTCGATCAATTACTTCAACATCTTGTTGTGTATATTGTTGAATAAACTGTTTCTGCATTATTTTTCCATCTCCTCTTGTTTAATTTCATCAGGACGAACTATCCGCAATGCAATTACCATAATTAAAACTGCAGCTGAAAAAAGTAAGGTATTAGCTGAATTTGAGTGGTCAACAATAATTAAACGAATCATTGCAGTAATACCGATATACAGGAAATATCTTAACGGAAAATGAAAACCCGCTTTAAAATACTTTAAAATTAATTCTAAAAACTCAAAATAAAGGAAAAATACTAAGATTTGTTCAGCTAAGATATAAGCAATTTTGTCATCAGCATTTTTTATTAATACAATATTGACTAACTCAACAATTTGTTTACCAAGTAAAATTAATAAAACCCCAGCTAAAATAATCAAAGCAAAATTCAAGACCCATTGTAATAATTTTGTTATGCCCTTAATTAAAAGGGTTACTTCACTATTTTTTTCTATATTCTTAAAATAAGAGGTTATTAAATTATTCTTTTCCATTTTATCCTCCATTACCACTTAAAACGGAAATATTTCTAAAATGCAATTCTCAAATCGTTAATGAAAAAAATTTAGCCTCTAAATGCTCTTTTATCGTTAATTCACCATTCCATTCAAAACAACTAATCTCATTTTCTTGACTAAAACAAGCTAAATAAAAAGGTAGTTTTGAGAAAAAAATAACGTTGCCTATCGGACAATGCTGAGTAATAAATTTATTATTTTCAGCCTCAAAGATAACATCTGACAATCCAACAATACCTATTCCACTACTTTTTAATATCGCTTCTCGGCAGCACCAACTCTGATAAAAAGCCTTCTCTTGATCAACTTGTTTTTGCCACCATCTAATTTCATTTTCAGTTGCATAATAGTGTAATAAACGTAAAAAATTACGTTTTTTTTGTGGACTCTCAATATCAATTCCTACTTTTAAAATACCAGAATATAGATTATTAGTATTAATGCTTACAATTACTGCAACCCAATCACCTGAATGACTTAAATTAAAATCTATTTTGGGAATGATATTTTCAGGAATTAAGAAAGAAGGTCGTCCTTTTTCACTCTTGATGAAAGGATAATTAAAATAATGTTCCAGCTGATGGCGATGTAATAACCTCCACAATAAAAAATAACCAATTTTACGTAATAATCTTTTATTTTGAACTGATTGATTAATAAAATTATTGGCTGGATCACTTATTTTAGTTTCTAACCAAGCTAATATTGGCTGAGGCATTTTTTCAAATGGATAATTTTGGTGAACGTTTCCCCACGCTATCAATGTTGGCATTATTGACTTCCCACACTATCTCAGGAAATTAAGTAAATAGGCTACCTATGAAGGTAGCCAAATTCATCTTAGAAGATTTCTTCATCTTCACCTAAACTATTTTTTATTTGCAATCCTTGTTGCTGAATATATTTTTGCGTTGGTTCTGTTCCCTGAATAAAATATTCATCAATCCCTTCATCACTTAATAAACCATTTTGTGGGGAAATTTTTAATTCAATGATACCTTCAGGTATTGGATCTTGACGATAAGGCACCTCTTTCAAGCGGGTTTGTAAATATTCTATCCAAGCTGGAATAGCTGTTTTACCACCGCCTTCATTCTTGCCTAAATTTAACGCTCCGCTATCAAAACTGAGATAAGTCGCAGCAACATAATCTCCCGCATATCCAACATACCAAGCAGCTTTATTACTATTAGTTGTCCCCGTTTTTCCACCAATATCAGGTCGATTTAACCCTCTCGCTCGCCAGCTTGTGCCAATCCAAGATTTACTTTCATCACCATAAATCCCCGAATTTAAAGCACTTCGTATCAAAAATGCAACTTTACCGCTAATCACTCTAGGAGCATACCCTCCCTGATTATCCTGATCTAACAATTCAGGTGCATTCTCTAACTGTTTATTTTCTGTTTCTAATTCAGGAACATCTGGGACAGCATCAACTGTATTATCCACGCCATCTAAAATACTATCAGCCTTTAATCGCTGTTCACCACTCCCTGCCGTTGCAGAATTATCAACTTTTTGCTGTAAAAAATCTAATGGTTGTACCGCACCATAAATAACTGGAATTTGGCTATCACTACAACTAAAACACGCCAATTTTGGTTTTGCTTCAAAAACAGTGGCATCATTATCGACAATCTTACTAATTAAATAAGGATTAATTAAAAAACCACCATTATCAAAAACCGCATATCCTCTTGCCATCTCTAAAGGGGTAAAAGAGGCGGCTCCCAAAGCAAGCGCTTCGGTTGCAACATATTGCTCTGGCTTAAAACCAAAGCGTTGTAAATAATCAGCAATATAATTGACGCCTATTAACTGTACAACCCGTACCATTGCAGCATTTTTTGATAAACCAAAACCTTGACGTAACCGCATTGGCCCATCATACCGATTAGGTGAGTTTTTAGGTTGCCAAGGCGGCTGTCCAACTTTTCTAATCGTTACTGGTGCATCATTAATTATTGTCGCTAAAGTTAATCCTTTATTTAAAGCTGCTGCATAGATAAAAGGCTTAATTGAAGAACCAACTTGAACTAAAGATTGAGTCGCTCGATTAAATTTACTACGTTGAAAACTAAATCCTCCGACCATTGCTTCAATCGCACCATTAATACTATTTAAGGAAACAAAACCTGAGTTAGCTAATGGGATCTGACGTAACTGCCACTGTTGTTTATCATTTTGCTCTAACCATATCATATCCCCAACGTGCAAGATTTTTTGAATTTGTCCCGCCCATTTTGCCCCTTCTGCCAGTAACTGGGTTTGTTCTCCAGAAGCTAATAGTATGGTTGCCGCTTTACTATCCACTGCTAATACAGCTGCTGGCTGTAATGGATCTGAATTAGGACGACTGCGTAAAAAACCAATGATCCGTTGCTTATCCCAAGCTTCTTCTCCTTTTTTCCACAGTGGCTGCCCACCACGATAGCCGTGTCTAATGTCATAGGCAATTAAATTATCTCGCAATGCTTTTTGGGCTGCTTGCTGTGCATCAGATAAAATAGTGGTATAGACTTTAAAACCTTTCGTATATGCTATTTCTTCGCCATAGCGTTTAACCATTTCTTGGCGTACTGATTCCACTACATAATCTGCTTGTAAATCTAGCATTGAGCCGTGATAAGCAGCTGTTAGTGAGGAATTAATCGCCTGTTCATATTCTGCTTGGCTAATGTAATGTAAATCTAACATTCTCCCAAGTACAACGTTACGGCGTTCAGTCGCCCGTTTTAAAGAATAAAGTGGATTCAAGGTTGACGGTGCTTTGGGTAAACCAGCAATCATAGCCATTTCACTTAAACTTAATTGATCTAAAGACTTACCAAAATAAGTTTGAGCTGCAGCCGCAACGCCATAAGAACGATAGCCTAAATAAATTTTGTTTAGGTATAAACTTAAAATCTGTTGTTTGCTTAGCGTACGTTCAATTTCAATGGCTAAAACCGCTTCTTTAATTTTTCGAATTAAGGTTTTTTGCGAAGATAGAAAAAAATTTCGTGCTACCTGTTGAGTAATGGTACTTGCACCTTGAGAAACCCCACCATTTATAATAGCGACTTTTAATGCTCGCATAATACCAATGGGATCAATACCATAATGCTCATAAAAACGGCTATCTTCAGTAGCAATTACAGCATCAATCAAAGGTTGTGGTACTTGATCTAAGGTAACAGGGATACGCCGTTGTTCTCCAACTTCACCAATTAATTTTCCATCAGCAGTAAAAATCTGCATTGGTTGTTGTAACTCAATATTTGTTAATGAACTGACATCTGGAAGTTTAGATTTAATATAGAAATAGCCACTCCCTGCAATCGCTATTCCTAATAAAGTAACGGTTAGTAAGGTACTAAATATTAATTTTGCGATCTTCACCGATAAATTCTCTCTCTGTTTACACTAAAACATATTTCTAATGAATACTTTATATTCCTAATAACCACTAAGTATAGAACTTATCGTATGAAAGCAAAAGGTAAAGCCGAAAAAAAAGTCCAAACTTTTCCGATTGGCGTAATCTACAAGCAACAATGCTTTTATGCTGCTTGGTTTGAAGCTGAAAAAATCCGATTTTTTCAAACAAATGATATAACAGTATTACAACAACATCTTAATGAGGTGCTAAAAAAACTCAAAATAGCATATAAAAACTGTTGCTTAATAACCTCTATTCCATCACATCTTTGTTGGCATACTCAAAAAAGTATTCCTTACCAATTCAATAATTATGAAATTTATCTTCATGTAATGAATCTACTTAAGCAAGAATTACCTCAGGATAATGAAGAGATTTGGTTTGATTATAATATTAATGGCCAACGCCTTGATCTTTATGCTATTAAAAAAAATTATGCTACTGATATTACAGAACAATTTTTACCACTAGCAATCAATGTGTTAGATATTTTTCCTCATGTTTTATTACGTGCTTTTAAATATTTTTCAACCTCTAATCAAACAGATACTTTATTTTGTTACTATACCGAACAACAGCTTTATTTTTTACTAGAAACAGCTGAAAATTTATTCTCATTTTCATCATCTTTAGCGACAAAATCTAGTTTTTCTCAAATAACACAACAAATTAGCCCAAAATTAACCCCATCATTATCCCATTGCATAATCTACCAAAATGTCAATCTTCCGACACTCAACTTTGACTTCTTACCACCACAATGCCGTATTGAATATCTTCAAAGTGAGATCGGTTGTGAAAAATTTCTGGCACTTGGCTGTGCTTTATGGGGAATAGATAGAAAATAAGACTTTAAGGAAAATAGTATGAAATTCAACAAACCATATCCAAACCAAATTAATTTATTACCTTGGCGACAACATTTATATCGCTCTCAAATTCGATTATTTCTCTGCCAAGTATTATGTATCTTAACTATCACCCTACCACTTACTGGCTGGGTACTTCAGAGTAATCAATACAGAAAAAATCAACTAGAACAATTACAACAAAAAAAGCAACAGTTAATTGCAACACAACAAAATTTAGAAAAAATGATACAACAGCAACGCCAACAATTAGCGGGTAAACTAGAGTTAAATGCTCTCTCCCTCACAACCCTTAATAAATTTTTCCCATTTCTAACCCTATTACCGTTAACCAAAGGCAATCTTCAACAAGTACAACTTTCAATTAACCCATTAAATAAAAAACAATTCCCTTTATTTCAATTAGAAGGTATTGCTGGTAATCAACTTGAACTAGAACAACTCCAACAACAAATCCCAACGTTTTGGTATAGCGAAAAACAATCTCAACATAAGCCTAAACTTATCTCTTTCACTTCGCTTACAGATAAACGTTACCATTTTGTCCTTGAATTTAATATCGCTTTTGAACCTTCACCATAAAATAGGATCAAACAATGTTTCAATTTCATCACCCATCAGCTATTCTTTGGTTTTTATTAGAATTATCTCATTTATCACGTTATTTAATCTTACTTTTGATTGCTTTATTACCACTAGCCTACCCACTTTTTCAATTTAGCCAGTTACATCTACAACAACAGCAATTAGAGCAAACTTTGCACCATCTGGAACAAAAAAATCAAATTCAAAACCGTCTTTATCAAGCCCTAAAACAAAAAACTGAACAACAAAATCGACATCAAATCACCCGAAATGTTACCGAACTAGAAACTCGACTTGAACAATTAACACTTAGCTATCCAAATCTAAAATTAAGCAGGGAATGGCAATTCTCTGGACTAGCACAAGCTGAAATCAACATCATATCTACTTATGTTGAACTCTATCATGCTCTAACTGAATTATTCCAAACCTTACCACAAGGCTGGCAAATAGAAAAAATTTCGCTACAAAAAAATAAAGACAAACAGAAGTTAACTGCACAATTACATCTTTTTCATTCTGCTTTTAATTAAAGGAGATTTTTTTATGTACTATTGTCTAAGCATCATTCTAATATATTCTTTTTTCATTTCATTTAGTTATGCTACTTCACCAAAAGGGCAATTAAAAGATCCTTTTTTTACTTCAATCATTGATGATACTAATCATGATAATAACGATGCTTTAATGACATCTCCAAAACTTGAATTAGCAGTAATTAAATTAAAATATGCTAATGCAAACGATCTCACTAAAGCATTAAACCATCTGGTTAAAAGCAGTAGCTATGATGAAAGAACAAATAGTGTAATCCTACAAGCTGAAAAAAACGAATTAAGCCAAATAAAACAAATCATCGAACAATTAGATCAACCGATCACTCAAATTGCTATTGAAGCAAGAATCGTTACCATCAGTAATGATAGCCTTGATGAATTAGGAGTTCGTTGGGGTATTTTTGAGCCTACTCAAAACTCACGTAAAATAAATGGTAGTTTTGAAGCAAATAGCTTTAATAATTTAGCTGATCAACTTATTGTCAATTTTGATAATGATAATAAAATAACCGCTTCCCTAGCACTACAAGTTGCAAAATTACATGGACGCTTACTTGATTTAGAGTTACGTGCATTAGAACAAGAAAATAATGTTGAAATTATTGCTAGCCCACATCTTTTAACCACTAATCATCGTAGTGCAAGCATTAAACAAGGTACTGAATTACCTTATCTGATCCACAATAGCAAAAATGACTCATACAAAGTTGAATTTCGGGAAGCTGTGTTAGGTTTAGAAGTTACTCCACACTTACTTCATCAAGACACTATTTTATTAGATCTCACCGTCAGTCAAAATTCACCCGGACGTCCTATTTTAGCCGCTCAAGGTATTGTCAGTATTGATAAACAAGAAATTAAATCACAAGTTGCCAGTAAGAATGGTGAAACGATTGTATTAGGTGGTATTCTACAAAATATCCTCAATAAAGGAATAAATAAAGTCCCTGTGCTAGGCGATATCCCATTACTTGGTAAAGTATTTCAAAGTAAAAGTGAACATCATAAACAACGTGAGTTAGTGATCTTCATCACACCACATATTATCAGATCAAACCAACAGCGATTAGAAAATTACCAACAATATAAAATGAAAGAAAATAATTATAAAAGTGAGAAATATAAATAGAAGTGAGTAATATATGGCTGGGGTGCTAGGATTCGAACCTAGGAATGCTGAGATCAAAACCCAGTGCCTTACCGCTTGGCGACACCCCAATCTAAGATTTAGCGGGATTAGAATTTATATGGCTGGGGTACTAGGATTCGAACCTAGGAATGCTGAGATCAAAACCCAGTGCCTTACCGCTTGGCGATACCCCATCTTAAAATTCTTATCTCTTAAATGGTGCGGGAAGAGGGACTTGAACCCACACACCTCTCGGAACCAGAGCCTAAATCTGGCGCGTCTACCAATTTCGCCATTCCCGCAAATGGTGGCTATGACGGGATTCGAACCTGTGACCCCAACATTATGAGTGTTGTGCTCTAACCAACTGAGCTACATAGCCTCCGTGCATTCGCCTCAATGGCGTTTGCGGGGCTAATTATGCTGATAAGAGACTATCTCGTCAACTCTTTTTTAACAAAAAAAAGCTTTTTTCGCTTGTTCGAATATAGATTAAGCAATTTAATGAAAAAAACATCAATTTAAGCTCACTATTATCACACTTTTTTGTTATTTAATTCCTTCTCACAGTACTGCTGTAATAAATCTCCTTCCCATAAAGCCCTTTTAATTAAAGCAAAACCACCAATTACCTCCTCATTTTTTAATTGGGAAGATTCAATTGAAGTATTTTCGGCTAAATTAGATAAAGCATAACAAGATAAAGCTTTTTTTATTGCAGGAAAAAGCACCGCAGCAGCTTGAGTAATTTCACCTGAAATAACAATCTTTTCAGGATTAAATAGATTAACACTCATTGCTAATACTTTCCCTAACTGCTCACCAACATAGTTCATTAATTGTTTTGCATTTTGATTATGTTCAATATCTTGATAAAGATTACTAATACTATAAGAGTGAGGCTCTAATTTCCCCTGATTATCTAATATCTGTTGCATTTGTTGTTCGATGGCCCGATTACTCACCACCGTTTCCAAACAACCGATATTACCACACAGACACGGTTTCCCATCGGGTTCAACCTGAATATGGCCTAATTCTCCAGCAGTATATTGATGCCCCGCTAAAAGCTGATGATTAAATACAATACCTGCCCCAACTCGAGTATGATGAATACGCAAGAACAGTAAATCATTGCATGCTTTAGCTCCACCTAAATAACATTCAGCCAACGCTAAACTACGAATATAATGACCTAAATAAACAGGCATTGATAATATTTTTTTTAAAGCGCTTATTGGATTCCAAGGATTAGCAAATGATAAATTAGGTAACTGATATACAATGGAATTTTTTTCATCAACAATACCATTTACCACAAAAGCACTGGCTAAAAATAATTGAGATAACGTAACCTGCTCCTGATAAAAAGCCTGTATTTCAGCCAATAATTGTTGTTCTAATTCATTAATAGAATGAAATGCCTGTAATACCACTTGCTGGTGTGTTAATAATTCCCCAGCTAAATTCATTACCGCCAATGTCAATCGCCTATGATCTAAAGAAATTAATAAAGTTAACCAATTTTGTTGCTCCAACACCAAAGAAACAGCTCGCCGTCCACCAGTTGATTGTTGGTACTCCACTTCTTTAATCAATTTTTTAGCTAATAATTGTCGGCAAACCTTAGTCACACTTGCTGGTGCTAATTGACTTAATGTTGCTAATTGAATTCTTGATATAGGGGAATGTTGTTCAATTAAACGATAAAGTAAAGCACTATTATTTGACTTTCCCAAAGTATAATGAGTCATTGACGTTATTCCATTTGATAACAGGAAATTTTATGATAACTATCTAATCATTTTCCCACTGAATAAATGTAAACGGATTTTATTCTAGTTTATAGTGAAGAATAAAAGAATAAGAAATATTTCACGAAAAACTGGCTATTTCTTCTGAGGTTAAAGGACGATATTCTCCTTCATCTAAACTAGCATCTAAAACAATATCTCCTATTTTCCAACGATGTAACGCAATTACCTTATTTCCTAATGCAGCAAACATTCGTTTTACTTGGTGGTATCGCCCTTCGGTGATAGTAAGATTAAGATTATAATCATCTAAAATTTCAATTCGACTTGGACGAGTTGGCATTTTTTCACCTCGTAACAAAATCCCTTCTTCACAGGCTTGTTGATAATGCTCTTCAATGGGATCTGCCAAACTCACTAAATATGTTTTTTCACACTGTCGTTTTGGAGAGGTAACTCGATGTGACCATTGTCCATCATCGGTTAATAGAACCAATCCAGTTGTATCAACATCTAAACGCCCTGCAGTATGTAAACGCTCTGCTAATGGATAATCAAAAAATTGATAGACTGTCGGATACTCACCATCATCGTGCGAACAAATATACCCCTGAGGTTTATATAATAAAAAATATTGCCCTTCCTCTACCCAAGATAATAATTCTCCTTCTAAAAGAATCTGATCTTCAGCGCCAATTTTGATCGAACCATCTTTAACGACAATCCCATTTACCTCAACCAAATTTTTTCTTAAAACTTTAGTCGCCTGAGAACGTGTCATTCCAGTTTGCTCGGCTAAAAATTTATCTAAACGCATAAGTTAAATATCCTACTTTTCACAATTAAGTATCATCTCTTTAAAATTCTGTATCTATTTCATCAAAATTTTAACATTCTTTTATAAAAATGTGGGGAATCTCACAACATCAAAATAAGAATTGACTATAATATGCCTCGTTATCTTAACCTTAAAGGATTATGTTATGGACGAAAAATTACGTAAAGCCGCTCTTGATTTCCACGAATTTCCTGTACCGGGAAAAATCCAAGTTGTGCCAACAAAGTCTCTCGCAACGCAACAAGATTTAGCTTTAGCTTATTCTCCGGGGGTCGCCGAACCTTGTTTAGAAATTCAAAACAACCCAAATGCAGCTTATAAATATACAGCAAGAGGTAATCTCGTTGCTGTAATATCTAACGGCACAGCAGTCTTAGGTCTAGGAAATATTGGTGCTTTAGCAGGAAAACCTGTGATGGAAGGAAAAGGGGTGCTTTTCAAAAAATTTGCAGGGATTGATGTTTTCGATATTGAAATTAATGAACATGATCCAGATAAATTGATTGAAATCATCGCCTCTCTTGAACCTACTTTTGGTGGAATTAATCTTGAAGATATTAAAGCACCTGAGTGTTTCTATATTGAAAAAAAATTACGTGAAAAAATGAATATTCCAGTATTCCATGACGATCAACACGGTACAGCGATAATCTGTGCTGCTGCCGTTCTCAATGGTTTACGTGTGGTGAAAAAAGAGATAAAAGAAGTGAAAGTCGTTGCCTCTGGAGCAGGTGCTTCTGCGATCGCTTGTTTAAATTTATTAGTATCTTTAGGCGTTGAACGAAAAAATATTACAATTTGTGACTCTAAAGGTGTTGTCTATAAAGGACGTGGGGCTTTAGATGAAACCAAACAAGCCTATGCGATTGAGGATGATGGCAAACGTACTCTAGCGGATGCACTGCCTAATGCTGATATTTTCTTAGGTTGTTCAAAGGCAGGGGTACTTACACCCGAAATGCTGAAAACAATGGCAGTTAATCCTTTAATTCTTGCTTTAGCTAATCCTGTACCTGAAATTCTACCTGATGTTGCCAAAGCAACTCGAGCAGATGCAATTATTTGTACTGGTCGTTCTGATTATCCAAATCAAGTCAATAACGTACTTTGTTTTCCTTTCATCTTCCGTGGTGCATTAGATGTTCATGCGACCACAATTAACGAAGAAATGAAACTTGCTGCAGTGCGAGCAATCGCTGATCTTGCTTTGGCTGAACAAAGTGATGTAGTAACTTCAGCTTATGGTGAAACAGAAGTAAGTTTTGGTCCAGATTACCTCATTCCAAAACCTTTTGATCCACGATTAATTATTCAAATTGCTCCTGCTGTTGCCAAAGCGGCTATGGATACTGGTGTTGCTCAAAGACCGATTCCCGATTTCTCTGCGTATATCGACCAACTTACTCAATTTGTTTATAAAAGCACCTTATTTATGAAACCATTATTTACTCGGGCAAAAGCAAATAAAAAACGAGTAATATTAACGGATGGTGAAGACAATCGTGTCCTACATGCGGTACAAGAAATATCGACTCTTGGTATTGCAAATCCAATTTTAATTGGACGATCAAATATTATTAATCAGCAAATCAAAAAATTAGGTCTAAAAATCATCGAAAATAAAGATTTTGAGATCATCAATCTTGATCAAGCCGAATTATTTGAACAATGTTGGCACACTTACTACCAACTATCAAAACGTAAAGGGGTAACACCTGCTTTAGCACGTCACGAAATGTTAAATAATCCAACGGCATTAGCCGCAACCCTTGTTCATCTAGATAAAGCTGATGCGATGATTTGTGGTTTAGTTAGCCCATATCACCACCATTTAGAAATTCTACGCAATATTATTGGATTAGCAGATAATGTTAAAACCTTAGGTTCTGTCAATAGTTTAAATCTACCAACAGGCAATATCTTTATCAGTGATGCCTTCGTTAATGAAAATCCAACGGCAGAAGAATTAGCAGAAATTACTTTAATGGCAGCAGAGGAAGTACGCAGTTTTGGAATCGTGCCACAGGTAGCCCTTCTTTCCCATTCTCACTATGGATCGCATAACAGCCCAAGTGCCATAAAAATGCAACAAGTGTTAGAATTAGTACAAAAAGCAGATCCAGCACTGATCATTGATGGTGAAATTCACGGTGACTTAGCACTCTCACCAGAACTCCGAGATAACGTTATGCCTGATAGCCCATTAAAAGGTGCTGCAAACCTATTAATAATGCCAAGTATGGAATCTGCCCGTATTAGCTATAACCTCTTGCGAGCAACCGCTACGGCAATTACTGTTGGTCCAATGTTATTAGGTTTACGCAAGTCAGCTCATATACTAACTCCGGTTTCATCTGTTCGCCGTATTATTAATATGGTAGCAGTTGCCACAGTACAAGCTCAAAAAAGCAAATAATTCTTATTCTGACTGCCCACTAAGTATGGTGGGTAGTTATCACTCAAAAATTACTCTCCGTAATAGTTAATTAATATTATGAAATAGATCAAATAACCAAAATAAATTCCTTTTATTTGTCTTGAATAAGTGATAATTTGAAACATATTTTATTCAATCTTGAACCCATCTTTTTTGATGAAATCTTGATTAAATAAAATAGTTCTACCTTTAAAATTCATTCCTATTAAGCGAGGATAATATGCACAACAAACAAATGAAAGCAATGGTCTATTATGGTGCAAACGATATTCGTTTTGAAAACAGAACTGTTCCAACAATTTTACAACCGACTGATGCGGTAGTAAAAATGCTGAAAACCACAATTTGTGGTACAGATCTGGGTATTTGGAAAGGAAAAAACCCTGAAATTGAAGCAGTCGCTAGAGAAAAGACTGGGGATTGGCAAGGACGTATTTTAGGGCATGAAGGAATCGGAATAATTGAAGAAGTAGGCGAAGGCGTTCGTAACTTTAAAAAAGGCGATAAGGTTATCGTTTCTTGTGTAAGCCGTTGCGGTTCTTGTGAAAACTGCCAAAAACAACTTTATGCACACTGTGAAAATGAAGGTGGTTGGATTATGGGATATATGATTGATGGTACTCAAGCAGAATATGTCCGTACGCCATTTGCAGATAACTCATTATATAAACTACCTGAAGATCTCAATGAAGATGTTGCCGTTTTTCTTTCCGATGTACTACCAACAGGACACGAAATTGGTGTGCAATACGGTAATGTAAAACCGGGAGATACTATCGCAATCGTGGGGGCTGGTCCCGTAGGTATGGGCGTATTACTGACTGCACAATTCTACTCACCAGCAAATATCATTATGATTGATCTTGATGATAACCGCCTAGCAATGGCAAAGGAAATGGGAGCAACTCATATCATTAATTCACGTGAAGGCGATGCAGTGGCTAAAGTCTTAGAATTAACAGGTGGTAAAGGGGTTGATAGTGCAATTGAAGCGGTTGGAATTCCTGCAACTTGGGATATTTGTCAAAAAATTACTAAAGCAGGAGGAAATATTGCCAATGTAGGTGTGCACGGACAACCTGTAGAATTTGAAATCCAAAAACTTTGGATTAAAAACCTGACGATTACCACTGGCTTAGTCAATGCAAATACCACTGGTATGTTATTAAAATCTTGTTGTTCGGGTAAATTACCATTGGAGAAAATGGCAACTCATCATTTCAAATTTGCTGAAATGGAAAAAGCCTATGATGTGTTTAAACACGCCTCTGAAGAAAATGCAATGAAAGTTATTATTGAGTTTGATCGCTAATCATAAGAGCAAAGAAAAAAGGGGGAAATCTTCCCTTTAATAATTTAAATATAAAAAAGCCCGAAAATCGGGCTTTTTAAGTTTATATTCCTGCTAAATTAGAAGAATACACGGAAACCAGCACCAATTTTATTTTGGTTTTTACGACTTTCTATTCCATCAAATACAACTTTATTTTGACGACCATATTCAACAAAAGTTTCTACATTTTTGTGTAATAAGTAGCCTGCACCAACAGTGAAAGAGTTTAAGTTATGTGCACTATTTTCTCTTTCTTCAAATGAGTTATGTTGGTATTGAGTATAAACTTTAGCAACATCAGTCACTTGGTATTTAGCACCAACAACAAATTTCTTAAGTTTAACTGTATATGCTGTATTTTTAACTTGACCATAGCTTACTGCTAAAGAAACAGGACCAGTTACTACTTCAGCAGCAGTTAACCAAGCTTTTTCTTTGTTACCACTACCAGTAACTTTTTTTTCAACTTTCTCTTGAGTATAACCAGCGTTAACGTTAAGAGTCACGTTATCTGCAAAGTTATTAGTATAGAATACAGCTACACCAAAATTATTAGTATTTTCTTTTTTAAGTGGTTTAGATTTCGAAACGTTTTCACTGAAACCATAATCAGCCCCAAAGCTAAAGCCTGCAAATTCAGCAGAACGGAATTTGATTCCTTTCTCATTTTCAGTTTTTAGTGTGCTTTTACCATAGTAATTGCCATCATCACCATAATGATAAGTATAATCCGCTAATTGTACTTCATCAGCGTTAGTATCTTGACGACCAAAAGTTAAGGTACCGATACCTTCTTGTGCTAATCCAGCATAAAGTTTATTAACTTTTAATTCGTTGAAATTTTCACCTTCAACTTTTAAACGTAAATAACCAACTGCAGATAACCCGTTACCTAAATCTTGGCTTGCTGCAAAGTTGATACGTGAACCATCATTTTTTAAATCAGTACGTTTGTCAGTGTTTTTATCTAATAAAACACGTACAGAACCGTTGATGTCTAATTTAGTGCCGTCTTGGTTATATACCACTGCAGCATTTGCTGAAGTTGCAGTTAATGCTGCAACTGCTAAAGCAACTAATGTTTTTTTCATAATAGTACCTTTACTACTTAAAAATATTCCAGAAAATATCTGGATAGATAAAAGTCAACTTTTCAACCATGAAAAATCAACACCTCTTTTATTTGCGATACGGATTTTACTCAAGAAAACTATGTTGTCAAATTTACTTGATATTTGGTAGTACAAATAAAAAATCTATATAAATTTTCCCTTATCTTTTCTCTAAAACAGGCAATAATTCAGTTCAAAAAACAAACAAATTCAGCATAAAAGTTCAAATTTTAAACAAACAAGCTAATTTAATAGGATTAAATGTATTTTTTAGATAATTTTTGGGAAACTAGATTACCAAATTATTCTTACTTTTATTTTTAAATAAAAAACCTTATAAAACAATTAGTTATTTAATATCTATTTATTTTTTTAAATAAAATTAAAAAATATATTTTTTAAAGTAAAAAATTTACATTAATAATTATAATCACAATTAAGAAAATAAATAATTGATTTTTATCAAAATTTATTGAATTTATTAAAATCCAAGTAAATTTGACAACATAGTTTTCTTGAGTAAAATCCGTATCGCAAATAAAAGAGGTGTTGATTTTTCATGGTTGAAAAGTTGACTTTTATCTATCCAGATATTTTCTGGAATATTTTTAAGTAGTAAAGGTACTATTATGAAAAAAACATTAGTTGCTTTAGCAGTTGCAGCATTAACTGCAACTTCAGCAAATGCTGCAGTGGTATATAACCAAGACGGCACTAAATTAGACATCAACGGTTCTGTACGTGTTTTATTAGATAAAAACACTGACAAACGTACTGATTTAAAAAATGATGGTTCACGTATCAACTTTGCAGCAAGCCAAGATTTAGGTAACGGGTTATCTGCAGTTGGTTATTTACGTTTAAAAGTTGAAGGTGAAAATTTCAACGAATTAAAAGTTAATAAACTTTATGCTGGATTAGCACAAGAAGGTATCGGTACCTTAACTTTTGGTCGTCAAGATACTAACGCTGATGAAGTACAATTAGCGGATTATACTTATCATTATGGTGATGATGGCAATTACTATGGTAAAAGCACACTAAAAACTGAAAATGAGAAAGGAATCAAATTCCGTTCTGCTGAATTTGCAGGCTTTAGCTTTGGGGCTGATTATGGTTTTAGCCAAAATGTTTCTAAAACAAATGGTAAACAAAATCTTAATAACTTTGGCGTAGCGATGTTCTATACTGCTAACTTTGCTGATAATGTTACTCTTAACGTCAATGCTGGTTATACTCAAGAAAAAGTGGTTGATGTTAGAAAAACAGCTGAAATTAATGGTAAAGAAAAAGCTTGGTTAACTGCTGCTGAAGTAGTAACTGGTCCTGTTTCTTTAGCAGTAAGCTATGGTCAAGTTAAAAACACAGCTGTAGATAAAAAACTTAAAAAATTAGTTGTTGGTGCTAAATACCAAGTGACTGATGTTGCTAAAGTTTATACTCAATACCAACATAATTCTTATGATAAAAGAAATTCTCGTAATGCACATAACTTAAATTCTTTCACTGTTGGTGCAGGCTACTTATTACACAAAAACGTAGAAACTTTTGTTGAATTTGGTCGCCAAAACAAAATCGTATTTAATGGCGTAGAAAAACGTCAAAACCAAAACAAAGTTGGTGCTGGTTTCCGTGTATTCTTCTAATTTAGCGAGAATATAAACTTAAAAAGTCCGATTTTTCGGACTTTTTTATTACTTAGATAATTGATTTACTTAAATTTTTAAGAATTAAACTAATAATTGACCAACTTTAACCCCTATTTGCCCTAATGATACGGGGTCTAAAAAATCGCCTAAAAATTTAAATAGATCATCTAATTGAGTAAATTCTTGGTATTGTTCTATTTTATCTTCAATTTGACGGGTAAAGTAGTAATGCCAATTTGAGCTATTTGTCTCTTTCTTTGCAATTAAATTGACTTTAGTGGTTTCAAATAGATGATTAAATGTACCTTCTTCTCCTGGGTCACTAATGCGCACTGTCCAAGTATTGCTATAAAGTAATTGGGTTTGTAATGACATACTATTTCCTTTATTAATTAATGTTTAGTTACTGTTTCTGCTTGAAGTTGCTTTACTTCTAACATAAATTCTCCTTTTATTAGTAACTTATTATTACTATTACAATTTCTAATTTTTATTCTTTGAATTATGCCAAAAAAACAGTTTAAGTACCAGTTAAAATCTGATCAAACCTCCCCTCTCAAAGCTTAATTAACTTCATCTCATTATTTTTAGAGATTATCCTCAAATCCAAGATTATTCTTGTTATAATTATTAAGACTTAGTTTAATTTTTATGGAGAGTTGTATGTTTGAAATGCTTAAGGAGTGGTATCAGCGACGTTTAAGTGATCCACAAACAATCGGTTTAATGACTATTCTCTTCTTCAGTTTTTTATCTCTTTACTTTTTTAGCGATTTAATTACCCCACTTTTAATTGCTGTTGTTTTAGCCTATTTACTTGAATTACCCATTCATTTTTTACATCAGAAACTGCATTTTCCTCGTGCTTTATCTATTTTTGCTGTTTTAGGCTTTTTCATTTTACTCATTATATTCACTGCACTTTTTATTATTCCTAGTTTATGGAACCAAAGTATCAATTTACTACAAGATCTACCTCGTATGAGCAACAAACTCCATCAATGGGTGATGGCATTACCAGAAAATTATCCTGAGTATATTGATTACAATATGATTGATTCACTGTTTGAAGTATTAAAAACAAAAATTCTTATTTTTGGTGAATCTGCATTAAAATATTCTTTGACCTCAATTATCAGTATTGTCACTTTAGGTATTTACGCATTCCTCGTACCTTTAATGGTTTTCTTTTTAGTCAAAGATAAAGATTATCTGGTAAATACAGCGGTAAAATTCTTGCCTCGAAACCGACGCTTAGCTGATAAAGTATGGGTAGAAATGAAACAACAAATTGCAAATTATATTCGAGGAAAATTTACAGAAATAATGGTCGTTGGTGCTATCAGTTATATTACCTTTCTGCTTTTTAAATTAAATTATCCGTTACTTTTAGCGGTATTAATCGGTTTTTCTGTCTTAGTTCCCTATGTTGGTGCAGTCTTAGTTACCATTCCTCTTGCGTTAGTTGCACTCTTTCAATTTGGAGTATCCCCTACTTTTTGGTATTTAATGATTGCTTATACAATTACGCAACTACTTGATGGTAATTTATTAGTTCCTCTCCTTTTTTCTGAAGCAGTAAATCTACATCCGCTTGCAATTATTGTTGCAGTTCTCTTTTTTGGTGGACTATGGGGATTTTGGGGAGTCTTTTTTGCAATCCCATTAGCTACCTTAATCAAAGCAATATTTACAGCACTTCCACCTTATGATCAAACTGATAACAATCAAGCATAATAATAAATAAGGCAAAACTAAGTTTTGCCTTATTACTTTTTCTTTTCTATTACTACTCTTGCTCTATTTTATAATGAAATCGACGCAATCTATTTGCATTTAAAACTACCGTCAGAGAACTACACGCCATCGCCATAGCACCTAAAATTGGGTTCAACAATCCAAATGCCGCTACGGGAATCAGCACGATATTATAAATAAACGCAAAAAATAAGCTTAATTTCATATTATTTAACACTGCTTTGGATAATTTAATACCGCCAATTAAGCTTGCAAGCATTGGGTTTAATAAAGTTAAATCCGCACTTTCAATCGCAACTCTTGTACCTGTTCCTATTGCAATTGAAACATCAGCATTTGCAAAAGCTTGAGCATCATTTAAACCATCACCAATCATCGCCACCATACCTTGATGCCGATACTTTTCGACATTTTTTGCTTTATCCTCAGGCTTAGCTTGAGCAATAACATTGTGTAACTGTAATTTTTTCGCAAAAGCTAATGCCGTTTGTTGATTGTCTCCTGTTAGCATTACCGTTTGAATGCCAAGTTGTTTTAAACGAGATAACGTTACCCCTGCATCTGGTTTTTCTTGATCACTCACCGCATAGACATTGATCAACTGCTGTTTAGTTGCAACAAAAATTAAACTTGCAGCATTTTCTACTTGTTCTTGGATAAATGGTTGACAAGCGGTAAGATCAATTTGTTGTTGCTGCATTAACTCAATATTCCCAAGATACCATTCCTGTTGATTAACAATCGCTTTTACACCAAAACCTTGCAAAATATTTAACTGTTCAACAGGATAAGAAGAAAGTTGACGTTGTGTGGCTAATTTAACCATTGCAGTCGCTAATGGATGAGTAACTTGCTGTTCTATTGATGCCACTATCGCTAAACTAGGATCATTAACTCGCCATTCAGCACGCACTTCAGTTTGCCCTAAAGTCAAAGTTCCTGTTTTATCAAAAATCATTGTTTTAACTTGAGAAAGCCGTTGCAATCCTTCTGCATCACGCACCAAAATACCTAATTTTGCTGCCTGTGTTGTTCCCGCAATAACTGACATTGGAACAGCTAATCCCAATGCACAAGGGCAAGAAATCAATACCACTGTAGTTGCCGCTAAAATTGCTTCTGTCGTATCTTTTCCTGCCATTATCCAACTAATTAAAGTAATAAAAGCAATGAATAAAACAATGGGAACAAAAACAGCCACGACTTTATCAGTCAAAGTTGCCAATTTAGGTTTCGAGCTCTGAGCATGAGCTATCGCTTTTACCATACGTGCTAAAGTTGTTGTTTCACCTGTACTGGTGGCGATCACTTCACCACTACCATCAGTAACAGGTGTTCCAGCAATAACATTACTTCCTACTTCTTTTTTGATTGGTTTAGCTTCCCCTGTGATTAAGCTTTCATCAATCCAAACAGTGCCTTGTTTAACAACCCCATCAACAGGTACTTTTTCTCCTGCTTGTAAAACAACCCGCATTTGAGGCTGTAATTGATTAAGAGGAATAATTTTTGTGATTCCCTCTTCTACAATGGTTGCCGTATTAGGCATTAAATCCATCAAAGCCGCTAATGCACCACTAGCGGATTTCTTACCTTTTTCTTCCAATGCTTTTCCTATATTGACTAATCCAACCACCATCAAACTTGCATCAAGATAGAGATGATGGTTACTAAAAGCGGTTGGAAATAAAATAATGGCTATGGATAAAAATAGACTACTACTCGCCCCTAAACTGACTAAAGTATCCATACTTGCCGTTTTTTGCTTTAAACTCTTCCATACACCAGCAAAAAAATGCCCACCACAAAAATATAATGTTATTGTAACTATTGATGCTACCCCTAAATAGACTATTTGATAGAGATTAGGATCTGTTTGCCCTAGTTGTTGATAACTCGGTAATATACCTATCCAGTGGGATAGCATAATTAAACTACCAACACTTAAAGCTCCAATAGCTTGCTGGAATTTACGCTGAATTGAATGTTGAAAAGCTGATTGAATTTTTTCATTCCGTTCAGTTTGATCCAATAAATATTCGGCAGTATAACCTGCTTGTTGAATGGCTTGAATAATTTGAGTGGTATCTCCTCCAACAACTTTAGCCGTATTTTCCGCTAAATTAATCCTAACTTCATGCACGCCCTGCACTTGCTTAATTGCCTTTTCAACTTTTAACACGCAAGCAGAGCAAGAAAGCCCTTCTAATAAAAATTGTTGAGTTGGAATGTGTTGTGCTATGTCGGTTGCTATTGAAGATTGAGTAAACTGCTCCGAAAATACTTCATTCTCAACATAATCGGCTGAAAACTTCTCGGAGTGGTGATTTTCAGCCTTTATTGATGATGTCGTTGGATTATGTTGAGAAATTACTTTGCGTGATACCCCGCCTTCTCTACTGCTTCAATTAAAGCAGTTCTCTCCGCTAACCCATAAATTTGAGCAACTGTTTTTTCCACTTCAACCCAAAACACTTGCTCTACTTCAATTAATGCCTTTTCGACTCTCGCAACACAATGTCCACAACTTAATCCTTCCAAAGCCAAAACGTGATCCGCTTGAGAAACCTCAGCTTGGTAACCTACTTTTTCAATAGCTTCCATTATATTTTGTGCCGAAATATCCGCTTTCACCACCAAATATTGAGTTGATAGTTTAAGCTGTTCAGGCTCAACTAATGATGTGAGGGCTTGCTCAACCTGATTAACGCAATGCTGGCAAGAAAGCCCTGATAATTTAAAGATCAACGCCATTGCTATTCCTCCATTACTCTCTTTGAAAGCACCATCTTATGCTTTTCTGATGTAAATTTCTGTCATTAAATGTTTTCTTAACTCACTACTAGCATACCTAAACAACCTTTATCTGCTAATAGTAGATCTGTGACACCAAATAAGAAAGGGTAACTATTAGTTGAACGATGTGTAAAACGAACCAAAATTTCAGTTTCACCATCAATCAAGACGGTATCCTGCCAACTCTGTTGTGTTAGATCCAA
This sequence comes from Mergibacter septicus, assembly GCF_003265225.1. Lineage (NCBI taxonomy): Bacteria > Pseudomonadati > Pseudomonadota > Gammaproteobacteria > Pasteurellales > Pasteurellaceae > Mergibacter > Mergibacter septicus. The sequence goes on from NZ_CP022013.1 coordinate 1,574,288, forward strand.
TACTTTCCCTCGTTGTTTCTCAACCATAAATTTTGCACCTTGCAAATAAAAACCGACTGCCCGATCAGCGGTAATGATCCAACGCTCGAAACTATTCAAACTGGCAGAGATATCTATTCGATTAGAATCAAATCGGCGTTGATTGATCAACGCATTTTCTGTATCTAGCACGAATCGGCGGTTCTGCTTAATGTTAATTGCTAAATGAGGTAACTCAGCAGGTGCTGGGGCTTGCGGTACGGTATCAAAAACTGTCGCAACGCCTTCAGGACGAAATTCAACTAAACGATTACTTTCTGGTTGATGCCCTATACCAAAGAAAGTCTTCGCTTGTTCCCATAACGATCCTGTATTTCCACCTAATAAATATACCTTATCTCCCTGATTAAAATTTACCAAGACTTCCGCTCGTTCTCCCGGTGCTAAAGTCAGTTCGGTTAAAGTTTGAGGTTTAGGTAAAAAGTCCTGTCCAGTAGCGATTTTTAACATTTGACGCTGATCAGAAAATCTTAAATGATAGATCCGAGAAATAGATCCATTCAGCAATCGTAGTCTTACCCAACCTCTTGGTACATTCATAAAGCTGTTATAGCAACCATTGACAAACAATTTATTCCCATAAAAGCTATTTTTATCCAGATTAATTAATTGCTTTCCTGCATAATTTAAACTCATATCTTGCAGGATCAATGGAATATCATTTATTCCATACTGATGGGGTAACAAAAAAGGATTATTTTTTGCACCTTTGCTACTTCTTCGCTCTTCTATCAACCATAGACCACAAAGACCACGGTAAGTTTGGTAAGCCGATCGCCCGATTGTATCCGCATGATACCAACAAGTCGCAGGATTTTGAGTAATTGATACCACTGGTGACCAAACTGATTTTGGTGGTAGTTCTCTCCCCATACCACTTGGGGAAGCACCATCAGCCAACAGTCCTTGTATATTCAAGGAAACAGCTTCAGGCAAATTATTACGATAATTTATTCGAACAAAATCTCCTCGCCGTACTCGGATTGTCGGTCCTAAATAGTGATCATTAAATCCCCATACTGTTACCTTTTTTCCACCTTCAAAACTGGTTTCAGTTGGTTGTAAAGTCAGATATAGCGGTTTTCCTCGTCCAATTTCTAATAAAGGAGGAATATAAAGAGGAGTCATAGCACTAGCCATACTCTTAATCGGTAAAGAAAGAGAAGCTGTTGCAAATGATGCAGCTAAAAACTGGCGACGAGAATAATATCTCATTGGTTATTCCTACACATTTTTATGACTATCTGTTTGTATTTCAGCATCTAATTCAGTCAGTTTATTTTGCATTAGCTGATAACAATGTTGAGCAAATTCTCGGATATTTTCACGGCTATATCCTTCACTTGAAATCGGCGGTAACATCTCACAAATCACCTTTCCATTATTCCAACGATTCAAATCCACTTGATTATGAGTTGTTGAACAAACTATCGGCACAATTGGCACACCTGCTTCAATTGCCGCATGAAATGCCCCCATTTTAAATGGTAACAATCCTCTACCACGACTACGTGTTCCTTCAGGAAACATCCATACAGAAACATTTTTTTGCTTAATTCGTTGAGCAATCGTTGCCATTGTACTATGTGCTTTAGAACGATTTTCCCGATCAATAAAAATATTACCTGTTGCCCAATAAACCAAGCCAAAAAATGGAATCCAAATTAAACTTTTTTTCCCGACACTTACTGTTCGAGGCATCACCATACGTGAAATAGTTACCATATCATAATTATTTTGGTGATTGCCGATATAGATACAATTCCCAAATTTTTCTACATTTTCAGGATAACGGTACTCAACTTTTAAACCGAATAAGGGATGCAAACGTGCAAACCAATGTGCGATAACACCAACATTATTTGGATTACCAAAACGAATCAATGAATAAACTGTGCCTAATAGACTAATAAGAATACAACAAAAAGTTATGATTAAAATACGCAATAACTTAAGCATAAATTTTTCTCCTCTAAAAAAGAGCTAAAGTATAACTGAAATTCAGCCACAATTAAAAATCTGTTGAGAAATCTACTGACAATAAGCAACAAGATCGTTATCCTTACTCTTTAAGTTGTAAACAATAACAAGAGCAATCATATGCCAAAAACTTTTTTTATTGCCGATCTCCATTTAAGTGAAAATGCCCCGCACCTTCTCAAACTATTTCATCATTTTATGAAACAATTGGCCCCTCAAGCCAAGGCGTTATATATTTTAGGAGATCTATTTGATTTTTGGGTTGGCGATGATGAACAATCTCCCTTAATTGATGAAGTTAAACTTTTAATTAAACAATTAGTTGAACAAGGGGTGCCTTGTTATTTTTGTGGTGGGAACCGAGATTTTTTGCTCGGAAAAGGCTTTGCAAAAGAGTGCGGTTTACAGTTATTACCCGATTATCAAGTGCTAGACCTTTATGGAATACCAACCCTAGTCTGTCATGGCGATACACTTTGTACCGATGATATTCGTTACCAGCGTTTTCGCAAAATTGTTCATCAACCTTGGCTACAACGGTTATTTCAATCCTTACCACTGCGATATAGAGTAAAATTAGCCACCAAAATTCGCCAAAAAACAGTTAAGGATAAAAGCAATAAATCTGCTGTCATTATGGATATAAATCAAAAGAGTATGCTAAAAATTTGTCAACAATATCAGGTTACCCAACTAATTCATGGGCATACTCACCGCCCAGCACTCCACCAAGATGTCTTAACACCAGAAGGCGTTGTAATTAAACGCTTAGTTGTTGGAGATTGGGGAGAAAAACTCTCTCTCGGCATTGCCTCTCAGGAAGGATTAAGGTTAATAAATTTGGGACTTGACGAGTTAAAAATAGTTTAAATTAAAACTAAAAAACCGAATAGAAAACATTCTATTCGGCTAATCTGTTATTTACACTAAATGTAAAATTTATAAATTATCAAAGAATTTTTTCACTTTATTCAAAAATCCATCTGATTGAGGACGATGCTTACTTTTTCCTTCCAAACTTTGTTCTAATTGAATGAGTAACTCTTTTTGTTCATCATTTAATTTAACTGGGGTTTCAATAATCACCCGACAAATTAAATCACCAGCTATATGAGCATGAATACCTTTACCACGTAAACGGAATAATCGTCCAGTTTGAGTTTCAGCAGGAATTTTTAGCTTAACTCGACCATCTAAAGTCGGGACTTCGATCTCTCCCCCTAAAGCAGCCATAGTAAAGCTAACTGGTACTTCACAATAAAGATTATTACCATCACGTTGGAAAATATCATGTGGACGAACATGAATTACAACATATAAATCCCCAGCTTCAGCACCATGTTCTCCTGCTTCCCCTTCGCCTCTTAAACGAAGTTGGTTACCTGTATCAACCCCTGCTGGAATTTTTACGGATAAATTTTTAACTTTTTCAACTCGTCCATCACCATGGCATTTATCACAAGGTTGTTCAATTTTTTTACCTCGGCCATGGCAAGCTGGGCAAGTTTGTTCGGTTACAAAAAAGCCTTGCTGACGACGAATTCGTCCTGCGCCACCACAAGTCGAACAGGTTTCCACTTTAGAACCTGCTTTTGCTCCACTTCCATGACAACTATCGCATTCAGCCAAAGTTTTTAATCGAATATCTTTTGTTGTACCTTTTGCGGCTTCTTCTAGGCTAATTTCAATATCATAGCGTAAATCATCACCCCGATATGAACGTTGACGGCTACCACCACCGCCACCAAACATACTATTAAATATATCTCCGAACATATCGCCAAAATCAGCTCTACCGCCAAAACCACCAGCACCACCAAAACCGCCTTGTTCAAAGGCGGAATGCCCATACTGATCATAAGCTGATCGTTTTTGTGCATCACCTAAGACTTCATATGCTTCTTGAACTTCTTTAAATTTCTCAGCTGCGTCTTTATCTCCCTGATTACGATCTGGGTGGAGCTTCATTGCTAGGCGTTTATAAGCTTTTTTTATCTCTTTTTCATCCGCATTTCTACTTATACCTAGCACTTCATAATAATCACGTTTTGACATAATTTGTTCCATTAAATTAGGCAGACACTCACTGCCTGCTTTAACTTTTCAATCTATTGTGTAGTAACTTTTTACTATCTGAATCTAGTCTTCCAAGTGTTTTACACTCAAAAGGGCGTAGTACATACTACGCCCATAGGTTATATGTAGAGTAATTATTACTTGGCATTTACTCTACAATCAGGAGGATAATTACTTATCTTTCACTTCTTCAAATTCAGCATCAACGACATTGTCGCCACTGTTTTTGCTTTGTGCCTGTTGAGCATCAGCTTGAGCTTGTTGTTGACCTGCTTGGATCAATTTTTCTGAAACTTTAATTAAAGCTTCAATTTTCGCATCAATGGCTTCTTTACTTTCACCTTTGGCTGCTTCTTCTAGCTCTTTCACTGCATTTTCAATGGCAGTTTTATCTTCTGCTGGGATTTTATCCCCTGCTTCAGTCAACTGTTTGCGTGTTGAGTGAACTAAATGATCCGCTTGGTTACGAGCTTGAACTAATTCCTCAAATTTACGATCCGCTTCTGCGTTCGCTTCTGCATCACGTACCATTTGTTGAATTTCTTCTTCGCTTAAACCTGATGACGCTTTAATCGTAATTTGTTGTTCTTTACCTGTTCCTTTATCTTTCGCCGAAACATGGATAATACCATCAGCATCAATATCAAAAGTTACTTCGATTTGAGGTAAACCACGTGGTGCAGGTTGAATCCCTTCTAAATTAAATTGCCCTAAAGATTTGTTATCGGCAGCACGTTTACGTTCACCTTGTAAAACATGGATAGTTACCGCACTTTGATTATCTTCTGCTGTTGAGAATACTTGGCTTTTCTTGGTTGGGATAGTGGTATTTTTCTCAATTAATGATGTCATTACACCACCCATAGTTTCAATCCCTAGTGAAAGCGGTGTTACATCAAGTAATAAAACATCTTTAACATCACCAGCTAATACCCCACCTTGTACCGCTGCACCAATAGCAACCGCTTCATCAGGGTTCACATCTTTACGAGGTTCTTTTCCGAAAAACTCAGCCACTTTTTGTTGCACTAATGGCATACGAGTTTGACCACCAACTAAAATAACATCGTCAATCTCAGAAACGCTTAAGTCAGCATCTTTTAATGCAACACGGATTGGTTCCATAGACTTCGAAACAAGATCTTCAACTAAAGACTCTAATTTCGCACGTGTTAATTTGATATTTAAATGTTTTGGACCTGTTGCATCAGCAGTGATATACGGTAAGTTAACATCCGTTTGTTGTGATGATGATAATTCTACTTTTGCTTTTTCTGCTGCTTCTTTTAAGCGTTGCATTGCTAATGAATCATTACGTAAATCAATGCCTTGTTCTTTGTTAAATTCATTAACTAAATAATTGATCACTCGATTATCAAAGTCTTCACCACCTAAGTGAGTATCACCATTAGTTGCTAATACTTCAAAGGTTTTTTCACCATCAACTTCATCAATTTCGATGATAGATAAGTCAAATGTACCACCACCTAAATCGTAAACTGCGATAGTGCGGTTTCCTTTTCCTTTATCTAAACCATAAGCTAATGCTGCTGCAGTAGGTTCATTGATGATACGTTTAACTTCTAAACCAGCAATACGACCAGCATCTTTCGTTGCTTGACGTTGAGCATCATTAAAATATGCAGGAACAGTAATTACCGCTTCAGTAACAGTTTCACCAAGGAAATCTTCTGCAGTTTTTTTCATTTTTTTCAAGACTTCTGCAGAAACTTGTGGTGGAGCCATTTTTTCATCTTTAGCTGCAACCCACGCATCGCCATTATCTGCTTTAATAATTTCAAATGGCATAATGCTTACATCACGTTGTACTTCTTCATCAGTAAAACGACGACCGATTAAACGCTTGATAGCAAATAATGTATTTTTTGGATTAGTTACAGCTTGACGTTTTGCAGCTTGTCCGACCAAAACTTCATTATCATTTGTATAAGCAATAATAGAAGGGGTTGTACGATCACCTTCTGCATTTTCAATTACACGTGGTTTGTCGCCATCCATTACAGCAACACAAGAATTAGTTGTACCTAAGTCAATACCAATAATTTTTCCCATTTTTTCTCTCCTGATTAAATTTATTTTAATGCTGTTTAAAGTGTGGTTATTCAATCGATTTTCAAGCCTTGATGATAACTTTTTTTCTACCGTCTTAAACTCAACACTTTAATGATGTCAAACTAAATAAGGACAAAAACAAAAGGTTCAAGGGTAAACTTCAACTTTTTTTGCAATTTTTTAAAAATAAAGCGATTAACTATAACTCTTGACAACCAATAAACGAAAAAACCGCAAGTTATCCTTGCGGTTTTTCGATAAATTCAGTGAGTCGGTCGATAAGCCGAGTTCTGTCGTGGACAATCATTCCTCTAGGCGTGCATTCACACACACGCTCAAGCAACCTACCCGAATCCGATGCGGGCCACACCAAGGATCCCTATTTGGTCTTGCTACGAGTGGAGTTTACCTTGCAACGAACTGTTACCAGTCGCCCGGTGTGCTCTTACCACACCCTTTCACCCTTACCTGTGCTAATTAGCCATCGGCGGTCTGCTCTCTGTTGCACTTGTCGTAGGCTCACGCCTCCCAGACGTTATCTGGCACTCTGCCCTATGTAGCTCGGACTTTCCTCTCGTTTACTTGTCCCCTAGGTCGTTCAATTCAACGGTTGAGGGCTTCAATAAACCAGCGATTGCCTAACCAACTCGGGCGGCAGTATAGCGGATATCGGTTGGATAAGATAGTAAAAATCGGCTTTTTTAAAGATATTGTCTATTTTATCTTCACTTTTTTAGAGAAATCAAAATGCAGGGTTAAGTGCAAAATGTTAAAATCACACCATTTCTATCCTATAAAAATAAGGAGTTTCATAATGAATAACCTAGTCTATTCAACAGAATATGGTCGAATACCAGCAGAAAAAAACACAGTTACACCACCTAAGGGTGATGGCATCGTCCGTATTCAACGACAAACAGCTGGGCGAAAAGGCAAAGGCGTTTGTGTTATTTCAGGGTTAGAGCTTGATGAGAAAGCCTTAACAAAACTTGCTTCTGAATTAAAAAAACGGTGTGGTTGTGGTGGTGCAGTGAAAGACTTTAAGATTGAGATTCAAGGCGATAATCGAGACTTACTTAAACAACTATTAGAACAAAAAGGGTTTTGTGTAAAATTTTCTGGTGGTTAAAACTCTTCATTTTTGCTAACAACTAAGTGCATACTTTTACTTAGTTGTTAGTTTCGTTAAAGAAAATTTTAACTAATTCAATATAATTTATATTTTTATATGGATTTTATGTGATTAAATATTAATTTTTATTTATTTTAGATAAATTAAGTGTGATAAAAATCACAATTCTTCATAATTCTGACTTAAATAATTTGAAGTTGCTCAAACTTTTCAAAAATTTAACTTTTATTTTCCTCCCTATTTCTCTAAATTCGCTACCAATTTTGGTTGTTTTAGAAAATTTTTTCTTTGAATTATTTTTATCACTCAAAATAGGGGGAGAGAAAATATGGCGTTAGAACGTAGTCTGAAAGGACAATGTATTGCTGAAGCTCTAGGCACGGGGTTATTTATTTTTTTTGGGTGTGGTTGTGTTGCTGCCGCTAAAGTTGCAGGGGCACAGTTTGGCTTATGGGAAATTAGCATTGTCTGGGGAATAGGGGTTGCCTTAGCAATTTATTTAACCGCTGGGGTTTCAGGTGCTCATTTAAACCCTGCTGTTACTATTGCTCTATGGAAATACTCAACTTTTGAACGAAAAAAAGTATTACCTTATATTCTCTCTCAATTCACTGGTGCTTTTTGTGGAGCCGCTCTCGTTTATCTGCTCTATCGTAACATCTGGTTAGATTATGAAAGTGCTCACCAAATTGTGCGTGGGACAACCGAAAGCTTATATACCGCCAGTATCTTCTCAACTTATCCGAATCCACATCTTGGTTTACTTTCAGCCTTTATCGTTGAATTTACTATTACAGCGATCTTAATGTGTTTAGTGCTTGGATTAACCGATGATGGCAATGGTTTACCCAAAGGTCCTCTTGCACCATTATTAATCGGTTTTCTTATCGCTGTTATTGGCGGTTCAATGGGACCATTAACTGGATTTGCAATGAATCCTGCTCGGGATTTCGCCCCTAAACTTTTTGCCAGTTTCAATGGTTGGGGAACATTTGCTTTCAGTGGTGGCGAACTTATACCTTACTGCCTCATTCCAATTATAGCACCAATCTTAGGCGCACTAGTTGGGGCTTGGGGATATCAAAAATTAATCGGCGTACATCTTAAACCTAATACTCACCATCAATAATAGGGAAACAAAAATGTCTGAGAAAAAATATATTATTGCTTTAGATCAAGGTACAACAAGTTCACGTGCCGTTCTCTTAGATCACGATGCAAATGTAGTTGGTATTGCTCAACGAGAATTTACTCAAATCTACCCTCAAGCAGGTTGGGTAGAACATAATCCGATGGAAATTTGGGCGACTCAAAGTTCTACACTCAATGAAGTCGTTGCACAAACAGGTATCACCTCTGATCAAATTGCAGCAATTGGGATCACGAACCAACGTGAAACAACTATTGTCTGGGAAAAAGCCACAGGAAAACCTATCTATAATGCGATTGTCTGGCAATGTCGCCGAACAGCTGATTATTGTCAGCAACTCAAAGAACAAGGCTATGCTGATTATATTCGTCAAACTACTGGGCTTGTTGTCGATCCTTATTTCTCAGGTACAAAACTCAAATGGATTTTAGATAATGTTGAAGGGGCAAGAGAACGAGCAAAACGTGGAGAGCTACTTTTCGGTACCGTAGATACTTGGCTTGTATGGAAACTTACTCAAGGTCGTGCCCATGTTACTGACTATACAAACGCATCTCGCACTATGATATTTAACATTCATACCAAACAATGGGATGATAAAATGTTAGAAATCTTAGATATACCAAAAGAGATGCTACCAGAAGTACGTAACTCCTCTGAAATTTACGGTCAAACTAATATCGGTGGAAAAGGGGGAGTGCGAATTCCCGTTGCAGGGATCGCGGGAGACCAACAAGCGGCACTTTATGGTCATTTATGTGTCAATGCTGGACAAACCAAAAATACCTATGGCACGGGTTGTTTTATGCTGATGAATACGGGCGATAAAGCTATCCTGTCAAAGAATGGGTTACTAACAACAATCTGTTGTAACGCTAAAGGCGAACCGGCTTATGCCCTAGAAGGATCAGTCTTTATTGGTGGTGCTTCTATTCAATGGTTACGTGATGAATTACGCATAGTTCACGATAGTTTTGATTCAGAATACTTTGCCCAAAAAGTTCCCGATAGCAACGGAGTTTACGTCGTTCCAGCCTTTACTGGCTTAGGCGCTCCTTACTGGGATCCTTATGCAAGAGGTGCAATTTTTGGTTTATCTCGTGGAGCGAATCGCAATCACTTAGTTCGAGCTACCCTTGAATCAATTGCTTATCAAACACGAGATGTCCTAGAAGCAATGCAATCAGATGCACAACAAAAACTTGAAACCTTAAGAGTCGATGGCGGTGCTACTGGAAATAATTTCTTAATGCAATTCCAAGCAGACATTTTAGATACTTCGGTAGAACGTCCAAAAGTAAAAGAAGTTACTGCTTTAGGTGCTGCTTATCTCGCAGGGCTTGCAACTGGCTTTTGGCAAGATCTAGACGAATTAAAAGATAAAGCAACTATTGAAAAAACGTTTATTCCTGATGGTGATCAAGAAAAACGAACTAAACGTTATCAAGGCTGGAAAAAAGCAGTAAAACGTTCTTTAGAATGGGCAAAAGAGGATAGCGAATAATATTTAAAAAAATGCGGTTAAAAATAGTTTAACCGCATTTTTATTAAAATTTTATAAGGTAATTCTCTCAATACGATTTTTTTACTTCTCAAGTATTATACTTTTAATATTTCTTTCAAATTATCTACAACTAAAACAAATAAGTTTTATATATCAAAAAAATCAAATTATTTTTAAATAAAAATAATTTTAACGTTTATTTTCTCATTTTATTCCCTTCTTTTTAGTTATTACAAGTAATTATCATTTCCTAAATTTACATTAAATAAAAATAAATTGACCTAGCTCAATAAAAATTAATATAGAACTAGAATTATTAATATAATTTGCTAAATTTACCCCAAATAAAATGATTTAGTTTCATTTTAATGTGTTAAAAAATCAACTTTTTATTTACATTTTTATAACTTTGTGTGGGAGTCTATCGTGGAAAAGCTAAAAACCCTTTCTCTATTAGTGGCACTATTCTTAAGCTCTAATAGTTTGGCTAATACTAATAGCCAAATAGAGAATAAAAACGACAATATTAATCAAACTACTATCGATCTTAATCAAAAATATCGAGATCAAAAATTTGATATTGATAAAAAAGCTGTTCGCAATGATCTCTATGCAAAAAAATACCCTTTACAATATCAATCTTGGGCAAGCACTAAAAATTCAGAAAAAATAGGTGATGCTTTAGCTGAAGATCCTCGCTTAGTTGTACTTTGGGGAGGATACCTATTTTCATCAGAATATAATCACCCGAGAGGACACAATTATGCAGTAACAGATGTACGCAATATCCTCCGTACTGGTGCCCCAAAAGATGATAATTCTGGTCCTCAACCAGCAGCTTGTTGGACCTGTAAAAGTCCTGATGTTGCTCGTTTAATTACCGAAAAAGGAGAAGATGGTTATTTTGGCGTTAAATGGGCAAAATGGGGATCAGAAATCGTTAATCCTATCGGCTGTGCTGACTGCCATGATACCAATTCAAAAGATTTTGCTGAAGGAAAACCTGCTTTACGCATTGCACGTCCTCATGTTTTAAGAGCCTTAGACAAAGCCCACAAAAACTTTGCTCATTCAGATCAAACCGATAAACGTGCCGCAGTATGTGCTAATTGCCATGTTGAATACTACTTTGCTGGCAAAACTAAAGAAGTAACTTTCCCTTGGGATAAAGGTTTAAGTGTTGAACAGATGGAAAAATACTACGATGAACAAGATTTTAAAGACTGGACACACTCACTCTCTAAAGCCCCAATGTTAAAAGCACAACACCCTGATTTTGAAATTTGGTCAATGGGTATTCACGGTAAAAATGGCGTTACCTGTGTTGATTGCCATATGGCTAAAGTTCAAGCTCCTGATGGTCGAGTATATACCGATCATAATATAGGAAATCCATTTGATAACTTCCAAAATACTTGTGCAAACTGCCACGATCAAAGCAAACAAAAACTTGAAAACTTAGTTGATGCTCGCAAAAAACAAGTAAATTCCTTGTTAATTAAATTAGAAGATCAATTAGTTCACGCACACTTTGAAGCGAAAGCCGCTTGGGATGCCGGTGCAACTGAAAAAGAAATGCAGGCAGCTTTACAAGATATCCGCCATGCTCAATGGCGTTGGGATTATGCAGCAGCAAGCCATGGTGCTTACGTACACGCTCCTGAAGTTGCATTAAGTGTTATTGGAACAGGCCTTGATAAAGTCGCAGACGCAAGACGTAAATTAGCAATTATTCTTACTCAATATAAAGTAGCTCAACCTGTTGCAATTCCTGATATTTCAACTAAAGCAAAAGCTCAAGCTGCGATGGGCATTAAAATTGAAAAACAAATCAAAGAAAAAGAAGAATTCCTCAAAACAGTCATTCCTCAATGGGATAAAGAAGCAAAAGAAAAAGGCTTATTACCTAACGAGAACTCAAATCAGGACAATTAATTATTTTAAGCAAGATTGTGCTAGCTAATTAGATATTGAATTAACTAGCACAATAACTACTATCATCGAGGAATTAAAAATGCGTTTACCTTCTTTTTATTATCGCAATATTCTCGCTCTAAGCTGGGCTTTGTTAGGAATATTACTACTTGCGACTCATGTACAAGCATTCCCTGATATGATAAATGATGAAAATACCCTAACGTATCAGCCAAAATTAGAGCATCAACGTGATCCAAATCACTATTGTGCAAAATGTCATAAGTTCAATAATCAACAGTTTCATGGAATCCATCTAAGCAAAACTAATCCTAATACAGGAAAAAGGATTAATTGTGTGAGTTGTCATGGACATATATCAGAAAATCACCGACGTGGTGTTAAAGATGTTATGCGTTTTCATTCTGATATTTTCTCGAATAAAAAACCATTGTTTACGGTTCAAGAACAAAATCAAATCTGTTTTTCTTGTCATAATCCAGATCAACTCCGCCAAAAATTCTGGGTACATGATGTTCATGCAGTAAAACTATCTTGTGCAAACTGCCATACTTTACATTCAGCCCAAGATCGTATGAAACAACTTAACGAAAAACAACGTATTAAGTTATGTGTTAATTGTCATTCTAAATTACAACAACTGCAAAATTTAAAAACAGAAAAACCACTACAAAAGGATAAGTAATGAACTACTCACGCCGAAATTTTGTTTCTGGTATGGGGGCTTTAATCCTATTAACAGGAACAGCTAATGCCAGCAAAGCTAATGCTGAAAAGAAAAATATTCGCTATGCAATGTTACATGACGAAAAACGTTGTATCGGCTGTACAGCCTGTATGGATGCTTGTCGTGAGGTGAATAACGTGCCTGAGGGAGTCAGCCGTTTAGAAATTATCCGTACTCAAGTTGAAGGAACTGAATTTCCTGATGTAATTTATAAATTCTTCCGTCATTCTTGCCAGCATTGTAGTAACGCACCTTGCGTTCAAGTTTGCCCAACAGGGGCTTCATTTATTGATGAGAAAACAGGTATCGTTGATGTGAATCCCGATCTCTGTGTTGGCTGTCAATATTGCATTGCAGTATGCCCTTATCGAGTACGTTATATCAATCCACTTAATAAAGCCGCTGATAAATGTAATTTTTGCCGTGACACAAATTTAGCGAAAGGAAAATTACCTGCTTGCGTTGAAAGCTGTCCGACAAAAGCCTTAACCTTCGGTGATTTAAATGATCCTAATAGCGAGATCGTACAAAAATTAACACAAAATTTAGTTTACCGAACTAAAGTTGAATTAGGAACAGATCCTAATTTATACCATATTCCAGCTAAAGGAGGAGAGATAAAACGATGACTAGTCCATTCCATTTTCCGTCTCTTGTCTGGGATGAAATAATTGCAATTTATTTATTTTTACTCGGCATTTCTGCGGGCGTTACTTTTCTTGCGGTACTGTATAAACGGTCGGGGCTAACCACTGAGCCTAGCCAAAGTGCTCTAATTAGAAACAGTGCCATTATTGCTCCATTAAGCCTAGTTGTTGGTCTAACTATCTTGATCTTTCACCTAACTAAACCTTGGGCATTTTGGTATCTGATGTTTAATTACCATCACACCTCAATTATGTCGATGGGCGTTATGCTATTTCAGTTCTATATGCTGTTTCTATGTTTATGGTTAGCTATTATTTTTAAGCAAGATATCGCCAATCTGATTGTAAAATTTCTTCCTAAATTAAGTTTTATTAATCCAATAATAACTTGGTTAGTACGTTTTAGTGCTAAAATTGAAATTATACTCCTCCTCTTTTCAATCTTACTTGGTGCTTATACAGGATTCCTTTTATCAGCTTTAATTAGTTATCCGATGTTGAATAATCCTGTCTTACCTGTCCTATTTTTAGTTTCAGGTATTTCATCAGGTGTTGCAACATTAACCTTAGCCTTACTATTGGTGAGTAAAACAAATCCAACAGCAACTGAATTAACTTTTATTCATAAATTTGAATTTCCACTAATTTTAATTGAATCATTCCTTTTATTTGCCTTCTGTATTGGTTTATATTTAGGTGGTGGTCAAAAAACTGTTGCGATTATGAATGCGATTGGTGGTGGTTTTTGGGCAAATGTTTTCTGGGTAGGTATTGTAATCATTGGCTTAATAGTACCAGCACTCTTCAATGGCTTAGCGACTAAAAAACTCAAACATAAACGTGGATTAATCTTATTAATCGCTAGTTTTAGTCTCTTTGGGATTTTATGTTTACGCTTTTTTATTCTGTACGCAGGCCAAATGACCCTTGCTTAAATTTTGTTCCCCCCATCTATATTCCAATATGGATGGGGAAAATATAAATAATTGAATGATTTATTATGATTCCTGAAATTGGTTTAATTGCACTTTTCTTTGCAACCGCAACAACCTTTCTAATTACTTTAATAGCAAGTTATGGGCTATGGAAAAAAAGGTTATTTTTACTTAAAATTTCTCATTCTTTAAGTTACTTATATAGCATCTTTATTTTTATTACTCTCGCCTGCCTTATTTTTTCATTTATCCAAGATGATTTTTCTGTCGCCTATGTGGCACAGCATTCAAATACCGAATTACCGTTATTTTATAAAATTGCGGCTACTTGGGGAGGCCATGAAGGCTCCATTCTATTTTGGCTCTTTTCACTTGCTCTATTTAGTAGCCTCTTTACCTACTTCAGTCGCCGACTTGAACTGCTATTTGCTACTCGCACTGTAACAATTTTAGCCAGTATTAATCTTGCATTCTGCCTATTTATCCTATTATTTTCTTCCCCATTCGAACGCCTTTTTCCTGTTCCTCCACAAGGGCAAGATCTCAATCCAATGTTACAAGATCTGGGATTAGTCCTTCATCCACCCTTGTTATATCTAGGCTATGTTGGACTTGCGATCAATTTTGCTATGGTTATTTCCGCATTACTTGGAAATAACTTTGATGCGAGTTTTGCTCGTTATAGTCGAATTTGGATCTTAATTTCGTGGGTATTACTCACTGCTGGTATTAGTTTAGGATCTTGGTGGGCTTATTATGAACTAGGCTGGGGAGGTTGGTGGTTCTGGGATCCCGTTGAAAACGCAGCCTTAATGCCTTGGTTATTAACCACTGCACTACTACACACCTTAATTGTGAGTGAACAACGTGGTATTCTCTTTCATTGGGTTATTTTACTTTCAATCTTTAGCTTTTCTCTAAGCTTATTAGGTACATTTATTGTCCGTTCAGGAATACTAACTTCCGTTCACGCCTTTGCTGTCGATCCAACCCGTGGCGAAGCATTACTGACTATCTTTAGTCTTTTTACACTAGCAAGCTTAATACTCTATGTATGGAAAATAAACTTAATCAAACTCCCTGTAAGTTTCACTCTCTTTAGCAAAGAAAGTGCTATTCTCTTTGCTAATACACTTTTCACACTTGCCTCCGTAACAATTTTTATTGGTACCTTTTATCCACTATTTTTTACATTATTTGGTTTAGGCTCTATTTCAGTCGGTGCTCCCTATTTTAATAAATTCTTTTTACCATTGTTATTCTTAGCTTGTGTATTAATGTCTTTAACAGCCGGATTACATTGGAAACAAAATAAAATTAATCACCTGTACGCTAAATTAGCCTTACTCTTTCCTGCTGGATTAGTAGCATTATTACTAATCTATCTCATTAAACCTAACTATGACTGGCAACAACTCTCTCCTTATTCGTTGCTCTTACTCATAGTCGCATCTTGGTTAATTTTGAGTTGTATCCCATTAAAACTTGCTCATTTTTCTGGTAAAAGATTGGCTATGATTTTGGCACACTGTGGTATTGGATTAACGATCATTGGTGCAGTGTTTAATAGCTATTATGGCACTGATGTTGCAGTCCGTTTACACCCACAACAGCAAATCAATTTAGCTGATTATCAACTCAAATACCAAGGATCCGATTACCAAATTGGAAAAAATTATACCACTGAACGTGCTATTTTTACGTTAAATCAAGATCAACCAAATATCACAACAATTATTCCAGAAAAACGTTATTATGATCTCAGACAACGGAGTATGAATGAAGTAGGTATCACAACCATAGGTCTATCAGATATTTATATCGTGATGGGAGATAAAAACGAAAATCAACAAGTTGCTTTTCATTTTTATTATAATCCACTCGTGCGTTTAATCTGGTTAGGAGCTATTTTGGCACTTATCGGTGGATTATTTGCTTTTTATCGCATAACTTATCATTTTAAACAAACAATGAGAAACTAATATGCCAAAGCGTTTACTGCTACTCTTGCCATTACTATTGGTCTCAATCATTATTGGTTTACTTTTCTCTCGCTTATATCAAAGTTCACTTTATCAAGAAACCAGCCAATTAAGACTATCTATACCACAATTTTCTTTGACAAAATTAGAAGCTCCTCAACAAAAACTAACCAATGCGGATTTACCTCAAAACCAGATATACCTATTAAATATTTGGGGAAGTTGGTGTGGATATTGTCGAGAAGAAATGCCTCTTTTAGTAAAAATTAGTCAACAATACCACCTACCTATTATTGGGGTTAACTATTTAGATCAACGTCAATCTGCTTTACAGAGTTTAAAAGAATTAGGTAATCCATATCAATTTAACCTCTTTGATAATGAAGGGAATTTAACCTCTCATTTAGGGTTAAATGGTGCACCTTTTACCTTTTTGGTCGATAAAAAAGGGATTATTCGCTATTATTACCCTGAAGGAAAATTAACCGAAACTATCTGGCAAAAACACTTTGTGCCTAAATTACAACAATTACTAGGAGAATAACAATGTCTAAGCTTTATCACATTTGTCATCTGCTTTTTTGCCTAGTATTGCTGCAATTCAACCTCGCTTTTGCCATAGTAGATACTTATCAATTTCACGATCAAGCAACAAAAGAGCGAGCAGTTGAACTTGCCAAAACATTACGTTGCCCACAATGCCAAAATCAAAATTTACTTGAGTCAACTTCCCCCATTGCCTATAACCTACGCTTAGAAGTCTATCAACTTGCAAATGAAGGAAAAACCAATCAGCAAATTATTACAATTATGACGGAACGTTTTGGCAATTTTGTGCTTTATGATCCGCCATTTATTCCATCAACCTATTTCTTATGGCTCTTACCTTTACTATTATTAAGTATTGCTGGATTCAGTATTAAAATATATTTACGTCAACGTAATACGCTGCAATTAAATTCAGAACAACAGCAACAATTAGATATCTATTTACAACAAAAAGGAAAATAAAATGATCCTGTCAATGATCTTTTTTTGGATTTGTATAATTAGTTTTGCTTTTTGTCTTCTCTTTACCCTTTTTTATCCTCGTTCTACGATTAAAAATCGTTCAGAAAATACCCTAAATCAACAACTGTACCAGCAGCAACTTACCAATATCGCTCATTTAGCCTATCCTTTAAAACAGCACCTAGAAAAAGAAATTCATTATCGTTTTTTCTTGCAAGACACTCAAAATAAAACGAATCTTTTATCACTCAAAAAACCTAATGCTTGGTTGCTTCTCAGCGTTGGGATAATAATTATTGGTACAATTCTAAGTGGCTACCTAATCAGCGGACGTTATCAACTTGTTCTGAACGAAGAACAAAAATTTCAACAAGCAATGGAAACACGACAGCAACAAAATCGTCAGCATACTGATTACATTTTAGCGATTCAAAATAAGCTCAGAACAAATCCAAATGATGGGGATAGTTGGTTTGAATTAGGGCAGGCATATACCCAAAATAATGAATATCCTGAAGCATTAGAATGCTACTCTCGGGCATTAAAACTCAATGGACGTAAAGCCTATTTACTCAGTGCAATTGCAAATACACTCTATTATCAAGCAAATTCGACCCTCACAGATGAAGTTAGACAATATTTAGCAGAAACGCTAGCACTCAATCCACAAGATACCACTGCATTATTGTTACTTGCTTCTGAAGCATTCCAACAACAACATTATACTCAAGCAATAACCTACTGGAAAAAAGTTTTAGATAATGCTCAATCAGTCGATCGGGTTGCGATTATTCAAAATATTCAAATTGCAGAAGAGTTAGAAAAACATTTACTTACCCCAGTAAAGTAAAAATGCAGAGTTAGCCAAATAAGCTATTTTCAAAACATAAAAAAATAGTTGATTAATCAAAAGATTCTTTTAATTAATCAACTTATCTCGGTATGATCTGCATCGCTTTATAGCTTGAAAAAGCAGATCATAATGTTGAATCAGTAGAATAAATTATTATTCATCTAAAAAACTACGTAAGGTTTCAGAACGACTTGGATGGCGAAGTTTACGCAACGCTTTTGCCTCAATCTGACGAATACGTTCACGAGTAACATCAAACTGTTTACCGACTTCTTCCAAGGTATGATCGGTATTCATATCAATACCAAAGCGCATTCTTAATACTTTCGCTTCTCTTGGCGTTAAACCTTCTAACACCTCATTAGTCGCAACTTTGAGGCTTTGTGCTGTTGCTGAATCAAGTGGTAGTTCAAGTGTACTATCTTCAATAAAATCGCCTAAATGTGAATCATCATCATCGCCAATCGGCGTCTCCATTGATATTGGTTCTTTCGCAATTTTTAATACCTTACGAATTTTTTCCTCAGGCATTCCCATTCGTTCGGCAAGTTCTTCTGGTGATGCTTCTCTTCCCATTTCTTGTAACATTTGGCGAGAAATTCGGTTTAATTTATTGATTGTCTCAATCATATGCACAGGAATACGAATTGTTCTTGCTTGATCTGCGATAGAACGGGTTATTGCCTGACGAATCCACCAAGTCGCATAAGTTGAGAATTTATAGCCACGGCGATATTCAAATTTATCCACCGCTTTCATTAAACCAATATTTCCTTCTTGAATAAGATCCAAAAATTGCAAGCCACGATTAGTATATTTTTTCGCAATTGAAATTACTAAACGCAAGTTTGCTTCAACCATTTCTTTTTTAGCCTGACGTGCTTTGCGTTCACCTTGGGAAATTTTACTTCCAATAGTCCGAATCTGACTGATTGTTAATCCGCATTCATCTTCAATCGCCTTCAACTCTTGAATAGCACTTCTAATTTCATCTTGATGACGGGCTAATCTTTCAGACCAAGCTTTACCTGCTGCTAAGCCTTTTTCTAACCAAGCATCACTCGTTTCATGCCCAATAAAGGCTTTACGAAACATTGCTTCTGGCATTTTAGAATTTTCAGTTGCTAAGCGTTTAATTTGGCGTTCAGGTTTGCGAATTTTATCCATCATATCACGCATCACTTGAACTAATAGATCAAATTGTTTTGGCACTAAACGAAACTGTTGAAAAATTTCTGATAATACAAGAATTTGCTCTTTTGCCTTTTTATTATTTCGCCCATATTTTCCGATTACTTCAAGCGTTTTCTGATGTTGTGATTTAAGGGCGGTAAACTTCTCTCGAGCAACTTCAGGATCGATGCTATTATCAGTATCGGTATTATCATCACCACCCTCTTCATCTTCTTCATCCTCATCGATATCAGTTGTTGAAAGATCAATCTCTTCATCATCAAGGATTTCCGATAAATTCTCATCTTCAGTAAGACAATTCGGATCAGAAAAACCAGTAACTAGATCAGCTAAACGAGCTTCACCTTGTTCAACCAACTCATATTGCATTAATAACCCATTTAAAGCTTCAGGATATTCTGCAAGTGCACATTGCACCTCATAGATCCCATCTTCAATACGTTTTGCAATATCAATTTCACCTTCACGTGTCAATAACTCGACACACCCCATTTCACGCATATACATTCGCACAGGATCTGTCGTACGACCAAGTTCAGATTCAACACTAGATAATACTTGTGTAACTTCTTCTACTGCATCTTCATCGGTAAGATCTTCATTCAACATTAAATCATCAGCATCTGGGGCGGCATCCAAAACTTGGATTCCCATATCTTTGATCATTTGAATGATATCATCAATCTGATCTGCATCAACCAAATCTTCTGGCAAGCTATCATTAACTTCAGCAAAAGTTAAATACCCTTGCTCTTTACCTTGAGCAATTAACTGTTTTAATTGAGATTGTGGATTTTGATCCATATAACCTATCCGCTTATTTATGTTATACAAAAGACTAAAAAATCTATTATTTTATGATTAATAACTATTGTAACACGATTAAATTATTATGTACCCTGTTTCAATAGCTCGACTAACTCCCGCTTTTCCTCAATTGATAACATATCACTACGATCTTTCGCAATTAATGTTGCAATTCTCTGTTCAACGAGACGGGTATAAAAAAATATTAAAGTATCTCGAAAAGTTATTTCAATATTATCTTCGCTTATTAAATGATCCCAACAAGACAAAATTTCAAGCGACTTTTCAAATTTCGTTCCTCGCCAATATTCTAATAATTGTCCTGTGGTTATTCCCACCCGTTCTTGGCATAGTGAAACAAGTTGTAAAAACAAATCCATTCCCGCTTCATTCAAACGAGTTAAACTCTGCAAATCAGGAATACTTTTTGTAATTTCAACTAATTCTGGATTTTGTAACAATAACCCTACCAATAATCGCATCGGGGTTACCGCTAACTTGCCTTTTTCTGTATTCGTTTGAGTAGGTGGTGGGGTGTGTAATAATTTATCTAATTGACTAGGCTCTAATATACCTAACTTTTGGGCTAAAATATTACGTAAATAAAGTTGTAACATTTCACCCGGTATTTTTGCTAATAATGGTTGTGCTAACGCCAATAATTTTGCTTTACCTTCCTTACTAGACAAATCAACTTGTTCAAGTAAATGACGGAAAAAAAAGTCACTTAATGATTGAGCTTGCTCTAAATATTGTTCGAAACCATCTTTTCCTGATTTTCGGATAAAAGTATCAGGATCTTCACCATCTGGTAGAAAAATAAACTTTAACTGACGCCCATCATATAAATGAGGTAGTGCATTTTCTAATGCACGCCAAGCAGCTGCCCGCCCTGCTCTATCACCATCATAACAACAAATAATCTGCTCGGTTGCACGAAATGCTAATTGAAGCTGTTCTCCCGTGGTAGCTGTACCTAATGAAGCTACTGCGTTATATACTCCGAATTGTGCTAAAGCAACAACATCCATATATCCTTCAACAACTAATAAATAATCAGGATTTTTATTCTGTTCTAACGCTTCAAATAAACCGTATAATTCGCTGCCTTTATGATAAATTCCCGTTTCAGGTGAATTGAGATATTTAGGTTTTTCATCTCCTAAAACCCTTCCTCCAAATGCAATAGTACGTCCTCGACGATCTCGAATTGGGAACATTATTCGATTACGAAAACGATCATAGACTTTTCCACGTTCATTTTTCGATAACATTCCACTTTCTTGTAATTTTTCTCGTTCTTCTTGATTTGTACCAAAATGATGCAAAATACTTTCTGAACTATTAATGACACTATTGCTTGCAAACCCCAAGTTGAAACGTTGAATCACTTCCGCTGATAAGCCTCGTTCTTGTAAATACGCTTGAGCTGGAATATTGCTAGATAAATTTTGATGATAAAAATCAGCAACAGCTTGCAACAACTGATATAAATCTCGTTTATAAGACAGCGGTTTATACTTATTATTCTTTTGATCAAAATTGGAACGGCTTTCTCTAGGTACCTCTAAGCCTTTCATTGAAGCTAATTCTTCAATAGCTTCAACATAATCCAAATTATCATACGCCATCAAAAAGCCGATCGCATTACCATGTGCACCACAACCAAAACAATGATAAAACTGTTTTTTCTGACTAACTGTAAATGAAGGTGTTTTTTCGTTATGAAAAGGGCAACAGGCGTGGAATTCTGATCCAGCTTTTTTAGTTTTTATCCTAGAATTCACAACATCAACAATATCTGTTTTCGCTAACAGATCATCAATAAATGTTCTTGGGATTAAACCTTTCATCGAGAATTCCTCTCAGCCCGATTAGATTCTTATGATGGAAAAAATACCAAAAATAAAACCGTGATTCCTTTTAGGCTTCACGGTTTTATTTAATAATGGATCGTATTTTACACGTTTTGCCTAACTCGATGAATTGAGTATAGAACAACTAATTAGTACAAACGGGTATGACGAGCGTTTTCACGTGCTAATTTTTTAGCGTGGCGTTTTGCAGCTGATGCTTTTTCACGTTTACGAACAGTTGTTGGTTTTTCGTAAAACTCACGGCTACGAACTTCAGCTAAAATACCAGCTTTTTCGCAAGAACGTTTGAAACGACGTAATGCTACGTCAAAAGATTCGTTTTCTCGTACTTTAATTACAGGCATATGCCCTCACCTCAATGAATTTATCAACATATTTGCCGCAGTAAAAACACCTACGGCAGGACTTAATAAAGGCTCCAATTCTAATCTATTTCAGGTCTAAAAGCAAAGGGAAGTTTTACTTTTCAACAAATTTATCTTTCAGCTTAAACTACTTAAATAAATTACATTTAGTGCACCTTCCATTAAACAATCACTTATTTACTAAATCTACATACATAGGGATTAACACTATCTCAGTAAATCATATAACTAAAAAGGATTAAACTAGAGATAAGTGAATAAAACAGGTAAAATCTCATCTAAATTTTATTATGGAACAAATATTATTATGCGTATTTTAGGAATTGAAACCTCTTGCGATGAAACAGGTGTCGCAATTTATGATACAGAAAAAGGATTAGTAGCCAATCAACTTTATACTCAAATTGCACTGCATGCGGATTATGGTGGTGTTGTACCTGAACTCGCTTCTCGAGATCATATCCGCAAAACAACACCATTAATTCAAGCGGCTTTACAACAAGCTCAATTAACAGCAAATCAAATTGATGGTATTGCTTATACTGCAGGTCCCGGATTAGTTGGTGCATTATTAGTAGGTTCAACTATTGCACGTTCTCTAGCTTATGCTTGGAATGTACCCGCCTTAGGGGTACATCATATGGAAGGGCATTTGCTTGCCCCAATGTTAGAAGAGCCAGCCCCCAAATTTCCTTTTATCGCACTTCTTGTATCAGGTGGTCATACACAACTAGTCCGTGTTGATGATGTTGGAAAATACCAGTTACTCGGTGAATCTGTTGATGATGCTGCAGGAGAAGCTTTTGATAAAACAGCAAAACTACTAGGATTAGATTATCCGGGTGGTGCTGCTCTTGCTCGTTTAGCTGAAAAAGGGACGCCAAACCGTTTTATCTTTCCTCGTCCAATGACTGATCGTCCGGGATTAGATTTCAGTTTTTCAGGATTAAAAACCTTTACAGCTAATACCATTGCACAAAATGGGCAAGATCCCCAAACTCATGCTGATATTGCTTATGCTTTTCAAGAAGCAGTAGTTGAGACCTTAGCGATTAAATGTCGTCGAGCCTTAGAACAAACTGGCTTAAAACGTTTAGTGATTGCTGGTGGCGTCAGTGCCAACCAAAGATTACGTTCACGTCTTGCAGAAATGATGCAAAAAAATAAAGGAGAAGTCTTTTATCCATCACCACAATTTTGTACTGATAATGGTGCAATGATTGCTTATGCTGGAGCTTTACGTTTACAACACGGGGAACATACAGGATTAAGCATTAAAGTCCAGCCTCGTTGGCCAATGGATCAATTATTACCATTACAATAAAAATATTCTGTTATTGTAATCTATAAAAAACCGCATTTATATCATGCGGTTTTTGCTTATTAAGCTAAATAATCTCTAACTAAATAATTTTATTACATCCAAGCATTATTACGAATAATACCAACAGCAATCCCCTCGATCTCAACCTGCTCTTGCGTTAAATCAATGACAATGCTATTAAATTCTCTATTTTCTGCGTGTAAATAAAGGAGGGAGCCTTTACGTTCTAAACGTTTAACCGTCACATCATCACCAATTCTAGCCACAACAACCTGCCCATTTCGAACATCTTTTGTGCAATGCACAGCTAATAGATCACCATCTAAAATGCCAATATCTTGCATTGATGAACCATGTACTCTTAATAAAAAATCAGCACTAGGTTTAAACATATTTGCATCAACTTGATAGGTTGTTTCAATATGTTGTTCAGCTAAAATAGGCTCGCCAGCTGCCACCCTTCCAATTAAGGGTAAACCTAATTCTTCTTTTTCTTCTTCATCTTCGACCAATAAACGGATACCTCTTGAAGTACCAGATTTCACTTCAATCACTCTTTTCCGAGCTAATGCTTTTAAATGTTCTTCCGCTGCATTTGGTGAACGAAACCCCAATTCTTTTGAAATTTCTGCACGAGTCGGTGGCATTCCTGTCATTTCAATATGCTGTTTAAGAAAATCAAAAACTTGCTGTTGTCTTGGGGTTAAAGTTTGCAAACTATTCATTGGACTAGTCATATCCGCTCCATTATCAGTTATCAAGTTGTGAGAACATCTCTCAACCATAACAACCTGTTTTTTTATACAGATAACATGTTATTATATACAGGCAACTTAAACTTGCAATCCTTATTTCTAACCACTTTGATAAAAAACCACAGCATATTGCTAAATTAAACGCAAATTCACGCTATTATCAGCAAAATATGATAAACTCTTGCAATTCCAACTGTAATGAAAACAAGATCTGAAGAATCTTAGTTACAGTTATTCACTTAAATAATCGAATTAAAAACGGAACTGAAAGATGTCTTATCTTACTTTTTATCGCAAATTATTACATTTACCTCTTTCAATTTTAGTTAAAACAAATTCAATTCCCAATAATCCTATCCAGGAATTAAATTTAGATATTACACAACCGATAATCTATGTTTTGCCTTACGCATCACAAGCTGATTTACTTATTTTTCAAAAAAATTGTCTTTCATTAGGCTTGCCTGATCCGCTTAAACCAAATGAAATTCAAGGTAAAACTTTACCTCGCTATGTTTTCTTAGAAGAAGGGCGGTGTTTATTTAAAACTAAAAATAGTAAAAAAGAAAGTGAAAAACTTTTTTACCAATATTTAGAACTACATCGCTTAGATCAAGAATTAAACGTACAAATTATTCCTGTATCCGTTTTATGGGGACGTGCACCCGGTTATGAAAATAAAACTGCTTTGCCTAAATTGAGAGTATTGAATACCGTACAAAAACTTTGGGCTATTTTATGGTTTGGACGGGATAATTTTGTGCGATTTTCACAAGCCGTTTCATTAAGGTATATGATCGAACACTATTCAAATGATCGCAAGCTTGCCGATAAACTGACCCGAGTGGCTCGTATTCATTTTTCTAAACAAAGACTATCGGCGACTGGACCTCGACTACCTAACCGCCAAGCAATGTTTAGTAAATTATTAAACTCTCCTGTGATCAAAACAGCCATTGAGGACGAAGCCAAAAGTAAAAAAATTAGCATCGAAAAAGCAACTGAAGAGGCCAGAAAAATTCTTAATGAAATCGCCGCCAACTCAAATTATAGTAGTTTGCGGATTGCAGATCGCTTCCTAAGATGGCTATGGAATAGACTTTACCAAGGGATTAACGTGCAACATGCCGATCGGGTACGCAAACTTGCACTTGAAGGGCATGAACTCGTTTATGTTCCTTGTCATCGTAGCCATATTGATTACTTACTCCTCTCTTATGTCCTCTATCACCAAGGTTTAGTCCCACCACATATTGCAGCGGGGATCAACCTTAACTTTTTCCCTGTGGGTGCTATCTTCCGTAGCTGGGGTGCCTTTTTTATTCGACGAACATTCAAAGGAAATCGACTCTATTCAACCATTTTTCGTGAATATCTGGCAGAACTTTTCCATCGTGGATATTCAGTAGAATTTTTTATTGAAGGGGGACGTTCTCGCACTGGACGTTTACTCACCCCTAAAACAGGGATGTTATCTATGACCTTACAAGCCTTACAACAAGGTTTAAATCGTCCTCTAAGTATTGTTCCTGTCTATATTGGTTATGAACATGTTCTTGAAGTTGATACCTATGCAAAAGAGTTACGTGGTGCTGAAAAAGAAAAAGAAAATGCTGGTTTAGTCTTACGTGTAATAAAAAAACTGCGTAATTTGGGAAAAGGCTATGTTAACTTTGGTGAGCCAATCACCTTAAATAGCTACCTAAATCAACATTACCCTGAATGGAAAATCGACCAAGAGCAAACGAAACCCGAGTGGTTTAATAATGCTATCAATGATCTATCCACTCAAATTATGACAAATATCAATAAAGCTGCTGCGGTGAATGCCCTTAATCTAACCGTAACCGCACTTCTTGCTTCTCGCCAAAGAGCATTATCACGTGAACAATTAATTAAACAACTTGATAGCTATCGTGAGCTCTTACAAAATGTGCCTTATTCAGAAGATGTTATTCTACCTGAAGAAAATGGCGAACAAATGTTAGAACATGTTCTCAATCTAACTCGTGTTGGTATTTTAGTTGAAAAAGACAATTTTGGCGAAATTATTCGTTTGCAACGACAACCTGCGGTATTAATGACTTATTATCGTAACAATATCCAACATCTATTTGTCTTACCATCATTAGTCGCATCAATCGTTCTGCACTATGAAGCAATGGAGATCAATCTAGTTATTGATTCTGTTAAGAAATTTTATCCTTTCTTACATAAGGAACTATTCTTACATATTCAACCTGAATTGCTTGATACTCATCTCCGTCAAATTATTACTGAACTTTGTCGCCAAGAATTGATCAAACGCCATGAAAATATGGTCAGTATTAATAAAAAACGTGTCCGTGGTTTGCAATTACTCTCCTCAAGTATCAGAGAGATTTTACAGCGTTATTATATCACCCTAACTTTATTGCAACTCCACCCAACCATTTCACGTACTACATTAGAAAAAGAGAGTCAATCTGTTGCACAACGCCTTTCTGTCTTACATGGCATTAATGCACCTGAATTTTTTGATAAAGCAGTATTCTCTGTCTTTATTAATAGTCTAAGAGAAAATGGGTATTTCGACCAAGACCTCAACGCTATCAAAGAAAAAATTGAGGAGCTTCAATCAATTTTAGAACGAGTTATTTCCTATGAAGTCATACTCACCATTCAAAGTGCAGCAGAAAAACAAGCTTCCAAAGAAAAATAATTTGTAGCAAAAAACCGTCTTCTAGACGGTTTTTTATTATTAGGAAAGCTAGACAGAACGATATTTTTTCCATAATCGTATTAACCGTTGGTAATTCTTAGAAACGTCAGTGATCAGTTGTTGATCATCAATTTCTCCTTTTAACCATTTTTCAGATGGTGAGGCAAAAATCGTTCTACCTACAGCAAACCCTTTTACCAATGGTATGTCTTTTGCGGCTGCAAACACGTTATCAAAAACCTCTTCAGGAGCATCTAAACCTAAAATTAAAATACCACGGCAATAGCTATCATTTTTTGCTATCACTTCACTCAAGGATAACCAACTAGCTTGAGTTAATCCCGGTAATTTCCACCAATCTGGCTTGATGCCTAATTGATAAAGATGGCTAATAATCTGACTATAATATTTCTCATCTTGTTCCATCTCTGCTGGCAAAATAATTTCTAGCAATAACTCATGCCCACTACGGCAACAAGTTTGATATACTTCTAGTAACTTCTGATCTTGTTGATGGCGTATAGTTTCATCATCGTTTGGGTGATAAAAAGATAAACATTTAACAACATGTTCTTTAGGCCAAGTAACCAACTGACTGCCTAAATCACCGTATTCTAATTCCAATGGGCGAGAAGAAGGTTTCTCAATAGGACGACCAATCCACCAATTTTTTCCTGTTATGTGGTTTAGCGTTGCTTGAGCATAAGTCGTATCAGCCAAAATACCACAATGCCCATTCTCAATATTTTCAATTTTAGCGGTTTGTTCAGCCGCTTGCAGTAATAACGCTTTTAAAGGTGAAAGACGTGCAAGATCCGCATGGCATTTTTTTGCAATTTCTTCTAATTGTTTACGATGATCAAAAGCAAAAATACACAAATTATCCCACTGTTTTTTTCTCGTTGTTACTCGATGTAAATGATTCAATCTTTCATCTAAATCAGGTCTAGGAACGCTTTCTGCTCGTGCAAGATAATCATCTAATTCAGCTTTTGTTGGCATTGCTGGTGCACAACCATGACGTGATACCACTAAGGCACCACAAGCATTCGCATAACGGCAAGCTTGTTCCCAGCCTTCACCATTTAAGTAACCACGTAACAATCCTGACATAAACGCATCACCTGCACCAAGGACATTCAACACAGCAACTTTCACACCATATACATTTACCCCACCATCTAAAGTATCAGGAATATCACCTTCAAATACTGAACACCCTAATGCTCCTCGTTTGCACACTAATACGGCATTCGTGAAAGTTCTAACCGTTTTCAATGCACTTAACGTGTCTGTCGAACCACCAGCAATATGAAACTCTTCTTCTGTTCCCACCAATACATCAAAATGGTGTAAAACTTCTTGAAGTGATTGAGTTACAATTGCAGAATCAATATAACGTGTTTCACCATCACCTAATGAAGTCAATCCCCACAACACAGGTCGATAGTCAATATCCAACACACGTTTCACTTGATTACGCCCTGCATATTCTAATGCGGTTAAAACTGTTTGACGGGTTTTAGGGTGAGAAAGGTGCGTTCCTGTAATGGCTAATGCTTTTGCTGAAGCAATATAAGCTTCACTAAAATCTTCTGGACTAATTGCCATATCCGCACAGTTTTCACGATAAAAAATAAGTGGGAAGGTTTCATCATCCTTAATCCCTAAAATTACTAAAGCGGTCAAACGTTCTTTATCGGTAATTAAATGACTGGTATCTACGCCAACGCTAGCTAATTCTTGTCGCAAAAAACGCCCCATATGCTCATCACCAACCCGTGCTAACATAGACGATTTTAATCCTTGAATAGCAGTACCATAGGCAACATTCCCAGAAGATCCACCGAGATATTTAGCAAAGGTTGTTTCATCTTCTAAATGAGAACCTATTTGTTGCCCATAGAGATCTACTGCTACCCTTCCAAGACAAATCAAATCTAATGATTTATTCATCACGCCTCCTATAAAGTCATAATCCTTATTCAATAATACCTACCTTTCATTTTAGAATAAATATTTCACTTTTATACTAAATTTAATCTTTTTTGTGATTTTAATCACAAAAATTTTATTTTATTCCACTAAAAATCCAATAAACAGCTATAAAAATAGTGAATAGAATATATTTTTTTATCAAATAAATTGATCCAGCTCGCAAAAATGAAATTTATATTTCAATTTTTATATCTCTGCTTTAATTTTTCAGTACAATATAAACAACGCCAATGAAGTCGAGGAATAAAGTATGAAAACGTTAAGATTGACTGTAGCACAAGCATTAGTGAAATTTTTAGACAATCAATATCTTGAAGTTGATGGACAAGAAATAAAATTTATCAAAGGAATTTTCGGTATCTTTGGTCATGGTAATGTACTTGGGTTAGGGCAAGCACTAGAACAAGATAGTGGTCAGTTAATCTTACATCAAGGGCGGAATGAACAAGGTATGGCGCATACTGCGATAGGCTTTGCCAAACAAAAATTACGTCAGCAAATCTATGCTTGTACCTCCTCAGTTGGTCCGGGTGCCGCAAATATGATTACAGCTGCAGCAACCGCAACCGCAAACCGAATCCCGTTGTTGCTCCTACCCGGTGATGTTTTTGCCACTCGTCAACCCGATCCTGTTCTACAACAAATTGAACAGCCATACGATCTTAATATTAGTACCAATGATGCTTTTAAAGCGGTGAGTAAATATTGGGATCGCATTAACCGACCTGAACAATTAATGTCTGCTTGTATTAATGCAATGCGAGTATTAACCGATCCTGCCGAAACAGGGGCGGTAACCTTATCTCTACCACAAGATGTCCAAGCGGAAGCTTATGATTATCCTGAAACTTTTTTCCAACATCGTGTTCATCGGTTAGAACGCATTGCAGCGACTGAGGCAATGTTAAACCAAGCAATTCAACTAATAAAGCTGAAGAAAAAACCTTTAATCATCTGTGGAGGTGGTGTGAAATATTCTGAAGCAGCAGAAGAATTAAAATGCTTTGCCGAAAGATTTCAAATTCCATTTGCCGAAACTCAAGCGGGTAAAAGTGCTATTATTGCGTCTCATCCACTTAATCTTGGTGGTATCGGAGAA
The DNA here is from genome assembly GCF_003265225.1 of Mergibacter septicus. Classification (NCBI taxonomy): domain Bacteria; kingdom Pseudomonadati; phylum Pseudomonadota; class Gammaproteobacteria; order Pasteurellales; family Pasteurellaceae; genus Mergibacter; species Mergibacter septicus. The sequence continues at coordinate 1,604,452 of NZ_CP022013.1, forward strand.
ACAGGCTGCCTTTCTGCTAATTTACTTGCAAAAGAAGCCGATTTAATCATCGGCATCGGAACACGTTATACCGATTTCACGACTTCATCTAAATGGATTTTTCAAAATCCTGACGTTTCGTTTTTAAATATCAATATCGCACGTTTTGATAGCTATAAATTGGATGGTGTCCAAATTACTGCTGATGCTAAAACTGTTTTACAACAACTCAATCAAGCAATAACCGAAAACGATTCTTACCAAAGTGAATGGCAACAACGCATTACAGAAGCGAAACAAGCTTTAACCCAAGAATTAGAGCGTATCTATAACATTAATTACACACCTCAAAACTTTATTCCTGAAATAAATGATGAATTAGATACCGCAAAAGTATTCGCTGAATTCCAGCAAATTACAGGTTCTTGCTTAACACAAACTCAAGTACTAGGTCTGCTTAATCAAACACTAGGTGAGCAAGATATTATTGTTGCCGCCGCAGGTAGCTTACCCGGAGATTTACAACGTACTTGGCAAGCAAAAGGAGTGAATACCTATCATCTAGAATATGGGTATTCTTGTATGGGATATGAAGTCAATGCAGCTTTAGGTGTCAAATTGGCGGAACCTGAAAAAGAAGTCTATTCCCTATTAGGCGATGGTTCTTATTTAATGTTGCACTCTGAATTAATTACCTCCATTCAAGAACGGAAAAAAATTAATATTATTCTCTTTGATAATATGGCCAATGGTTGTATCAATAATTTACAAATAGGGCATGGCATGGATAGTTTTTGTACGGAATTTCGTTTTAGAGATCCAAAAACCAATCTCCTAAATGGTGGATTAATACCAATGGATTTTGCCATGAACGCCGCCTCTTATGGCTGTAAAACCTATAAAGTCCGAACATTAGAACAATTAAAAAATGCTCTTACCGATGCAAAACATCAATCGGTTTCAACCTTAATAGATATTAAAGTATTACCAAAAACAATGGCTCACGGCTATGGTAGTTGGTGGCATGTTGGCGTTGCTGAAGTTTCTGAAAAAGAACGTGTTCGCCAAGCTTTTCAACGTACTCAATTACACATTCAACAAGCACGCTATTATTAACCAGTTTCCCTTACAATTATTTTCTCAAGGAGAAAAATATGAAAGCTGAAAATATAAAGCTAGGTATCGCACCTATCGGTTGGACTAATGATGATTTACCTGAACTAGGTAAAGAAAATACCTTCGAGCAATGTATCAGTGAAATGGCACTAGCAGGTTATCAAGGCTGTGAAGTAGGTAACAAATATCCACGAGATATTCAATTACTGAAACATCAATTAGATCTTCGTGGCATCCAAATTTGCAATGCTTGGTTTAGCACCTTTTTTGTTGATGGTAAGAAACAAGAAACAATAGATGCCTTTATTGAACATATGAATTTTCTACACCAAATGGGTGCTAAAGTAATAGGCTGTTCCGAACAAAGCCGTAGTATTCAAGGGTTAAATAAAGCAATTTTAAAAGAAAAAACTATTTTTAATGATCAAGAATGGCGATTACTGGCTGCAGGCTACAATGAATTAGCCCGTATTGCAGCAGAAAAGGGAATGAAAGTGTGTTTACATCACCATATGGGAACAGGGATTCAAACACCAGAAGAAATCGATCGATATATGGCTGAAGTGAATGAGAATGTTTATCTACTCTTTGATTCAGGGCATCTTTATTATTCAGAAGGCTCACAACAAGCGATGCTTGACGTTTTAGAAAAATATATCGATCGCATTATTCATGTTCATTTAAAAGACGTCCGTGACAACATTGTCGCCGAAGTAAGAGATAACAACTTGAGTTTTCTTGATGGCGTCAAAAAAGGTACATTTACAGTACCCGGTGATGGCGTTATTGATTTTAAACCTATTTTTGATTTATTAGATCAACATAACTATCAAGGCTGGATTGTAGTTGAAGCAGAACAAAATCCTGCTATTGCAAACCCATTTGAATATGCTGTTAAAGGTCGCCAATATATTAAACAAGTCGCTGGAGTCTAAAATGATCAAAGTAGGAATTATCGGAGCAGGTCGTATTGGGCGTGTTCATTCAGAAAGCATTCAAAAATATGTTAAAGGCGCTGAAGTTAAAGCGATTTCAGATATAAAAGTTACCACTGAATTACAAACATGGGCAAAAAATCTTGGTATTCTTCACATTTATGATGATTATCAACATATTCTGCAAGATCCTGAAATTGATGCTGTATTAGTCTGCTCATCAACCAATACTCACGCTCCAATCTCTATCCAAGCACTTCAAGCTGGAAAACATGTTTTTTGTGAAAAACCAATTGATGCTGATGTCAATAAAATTAAGTCCGTTCTGACTGAAGTAGAAAAATCTGGTTTAAAATTCCAAGTCGGATTTAATCGACGCTTTGATCACAATTTCAAAGCCATTAAACAACAAGTCTTAGCGGGTAAAATTGGGATACCACATATTATTAAAGTTACTTCAAGAGATCCTGATGCACCACCAATTGACTATGTTAAAGTTTCAGGTGGTATGTTCTTTGATATGACAATTCATGATTTTGATATGATTCGATATTTATCAGGTAGCGATGTTACTGAAGTTTTTGCTGTCGGTAGCGTATTGGTTGATCCAGAAATTGGTAAAGCGGGAGATATAGATACTGCCGTGATTACATTAAAACTGGCTAATGGAGCTATTGGTGTTATTGATAATAGTCGTAAAGCGGTTTATGGTTATGATCAACGTGCTGAAGTTTTCGGTTCTAAAGGTGCAATCCACATTAATAATGATACCCCTTCAACAGCTATTTTTTCAGGAGAAGATGGTATTATCGCTGAAAAACCAAAATATTTCTTTCTTGAACGTTATATGCAATCTTTTGCAGATGAAATTTCATCTTTTGTTGATGCAATCATTAATGATCGCCCAACATTAGTCAGTGGTGATGATGGCTTACAACCCGTCTTAATCGCTCTCGCAGCTCAACGTTCAATGCAACAACAACGCCCTGTTAGCTTAAATGAAATCAAGGCGGAATATAACCTCTAATTTTCTACACCTTTCAGTTTTCACCTGAAAGGTGTAAAACAATTCAGATTGTTGCTTGCTATTTTTAGTTATACGGTAAATAATAGTTCTGATTTTAACAACATTTATTTTATCTCAGTCAATTACCTAAGTAATTGAAAAATAAATTTAATGAATGAAATAAACTACAATAGACACTTACCTATTGTGGTTTCTTTTCGTTTTCAAAAGAAGGAGAAAAGCTAATGCAACAAATTCCAATGACTGTGCGTGGTGCCGCCCAATTAAGAGAAGAACTTGATTTTCTAAAAAATGTCCGTCGCCCTGAAATTATCAAAGCGATTGCTGAAGCAAGAGAACACGGTGATTTAAAAGAAAATGCTGAATACCATGCAGCTCGTGAACAACAAGGTTTCTGTGAAGGTCGCATTCAAGAAATTGAAGGAAAATTAGCAAACTGCCAAATTATTGATGTCACCAAAATTCCAAATAACGGTAAAGTTATTTTTGGCGCAACCGTTGTTCTAGTTAATGCTGATACCGAAGAAGAAACCCGTTATACCATTGTTGGTGATGATGAAGCAGATATCAAACAAGGGCTAATTTCTGTTAACTCACCAATTGCAAGAGGGCTTATCGGTAAAGAAGTTGATGATAATGTTATTATTACCACCCCGGGTGGAAAAGTTGAGTTTGATATTATTGCGGTAGAATATTGCTAATATCCTAAATCTAATTAATAAAGTGTCTGTATGGCACTTTATTTTATCAAATCTTTTTCCTTTAAATTCGATAAATACCACTCTACTGTTTTCTTTAAACCTGTTGCAAAATTCTCTCTAGGTTTCCAACCTAATTCTCTTTCAATTTTTTGGGTACTCAGTACATATTTAAAGTCATGCCCGGGACGATCTTCAACATGTTTAATCAACTGTTGGTACTGCTTAATTTTTCCTTGTTTTAATGGAACGAATTCATCTAATAAAGCACAAATCATCTTTACTACTTCTATATTTGTTTTAGGGCTATTTCCCCCAATATTATAAGTTTCACCTATTTTGCCTTTTGTCAGTACTGTATATAAAGCAATAGCATGATCTTCTACATATAGCCAATCTCGAATTTGCAATCCACTACCATATATAGGCAAATCTTTTCCTTCCAATGCTCTTGTAATCATCAAAGGAATTAACTTTTCTGTATTTTGATATGGTCCATAATTATTTGAACTATTAGTAATAATAATGGGTAAACCATAAGTTCTACCCCATGCCCTAACTAAATGATCGCTTGAGGCTTTAGAGGCTGAATAAGGACTTGAAGGTGCATAAGCTGTTTTTTCAGTAAATTTTTCTAAACAATCAGATAAATCACCATAAACTTCATCCGTTGAAATATGATGAAATCGAAACTGTTCTTTTTTCTTTTTCTCTAATTTTTGCCAATAATGACGGCTAACCTCCAATAAATGGTAAGTTCCAATAATATTAGTTTGTATAAATAATGTAGGATCATCAATCGATCTATCTACATGGCTTTCTGCCGCTAAATTCATAATTAAATCGGGTTGATATTGCTCAAACACCCTCTCTAATTCATAACGATCGCAAATATCTACCAATTCAAACCGATATTTAGGATGATTCTCAACCGAAGTTAATGTACGTAAATTACCAGCATAAGTTAATTTATCGACATTAACTACTTCATATTGCGTTTGCATAATAAGATACCGAATGACAGCTGAACCTATGAATCCTGCTCCTCCAGTTACTAATATTTTCACTTTTATTTCCCTATTAGATAAATAAAATAACAATAATAAAAAAGGCTTAACTATAAAAAATAGTAAGCCTTTATTTACAATATATAATTCGTTAAATCAAGCCAACCACCCCGCTTGGTAGATAATAAATAAGCCTGTAAAAGCGGTTAGGTAGAATAAACCAATTAACGATAGCCATAATAATCCGCCCTTGACTTTATGTTTGCCATTTAAGACTAATAATAAATTCAACGCACCAAAAATAGGTGTGGTGACAAAAGATGCTATCATTGCGAATCTTAACATTGGGCCTAAAGCATTATTAAAGAAGAAAATAACACTAATACCACCAATTGTAGCAAATAACATCGCTAAATTAAGGTAACTTAAGCGAGTAGATTTTCTATTTAAAATCAAACGTATACTTTCAACATTTGTTCTAGAATAACCATCTACAACAGTAATTGTTGTGCCAAACATACACATAAATGCAATAAAGGCAATTAGTACTCTCGCCCATTCGCCAATGGTTGAGGAATACATACCAATTAATTGAGCAACATATTTACCACCAACTAATTCAACCTTAATCCCAGATCCATATTGCACTAATGCTCCTAATGCGAGAAAAACTAATGCTAAAATAGCGGTACCGATATAACCAACATTAAAATCAAAAATTCCATCTTTATATGAAATAGGAGTTAAACGGCGCTTTGCCACCACCCACATTGAATTTATAGCTGAAATCTCAATTGGTGCAGGCATCCAGCCCATTAAAGCAACAATAAAACCTAATGAAGCTAAACTCCAAGGTGTTGCACTAATATAATCAGGTGGTGCAACAGCGCCTCTTGATGCTGCAATAACTACGGCGGTTACAGTTGCAATAGTAAGTGAAAGCATCACCACTTTTGATAAAGAATCTAATACACGATATTTTCCGAAGAGTAAAATTGCTAAACTTATCCCTAACACGAGTAAACTTAAAGTTGGGATAGGCACAGCAAAAGGTAGTACAAAAGATAAAATAACCGCAGATAATAGAGCGACAGCAGCTGTATTCACCACAGTAGCAAATAAATTTAAAATAAAGAAAATCCAAAGATACCCTTTCCCTTTTTTGAGGTAACCTTCGAGTAAGGTATGTCCACTATCTAAAGTATATTGTGCCCCAAAACGGAAAAAAGGGTATTTAAAGAGATTCGCTAAAATAATAATAATCGCTAATTGCCAACCATAAATTGCACCAGCCTGTGTTGAGGCAATTAAATGTGATCCACCCACAGCAGCAGAAGCCATTAAAATGCCGGGACCTAATGCCTTAAATTTACTTTTCCAGTTGCTCTGCTCCACTGGGGAGGTTGCACTATTTTCTATTATTGGTGTGTTGCTCTTCATTTACTTCTCCTGATTTTCAATTAACCTTAAAATACACCACTCAATTGACGAGTGTTAAGCATTCTAATCAGATTTGATTACGTATTCAAACTTTCAGTTTAAATCCAATGTTTAAAAATCACTTTTAAAACAACAACTTAAAATCCAAGTATGTTAATTCTAATTTTATTTAATTTCGTATATTTTTAATTTAAAGTATTTTTATCTGAATAAATAGGATTTTTTCAGATATTACTCTAATTTAAAGCAACTCTATGCTATTTCATCTATCCCTAGAAAATCTTTTTTATTTTGGATTGTTATTGCTTAATTTTTCATATTTATGAATAAAAAATAACATAATTGGAATAACTAATAACAAAGCAAGCACACCTATAATCATTAGGTTCCAACCATAATTTCGCCAAAGAGGAATAACATAAAAACCAATAAAACTTGCTCCTAGATAATAAAATGAAAGATAAAGTGCCGATGCTAATGCTCTTGCTTGCGTAGCCTTACGACTTACCCAACCACTCGCTAAAGCGTGGGTTGTAAAAAAGCCAATACTGCAAACTAGCAATCCAACAATCATTAAGGATAACCAAGTGGAAAACAGTAATAAAACACCGATTACAAGCACTGCCCAACCATAAAACATTCCTCTTAGTGGTGAAAAACGGCGAGTTAATTTTCCAGTTAAACTAGCTGACAATGTTCCACTCAAATAACACAAAAAAAGTAAAGAAATTTGTGTGGTGGATAAATTCCACGGGGCGTGTTGCAAACGTAAGCCTATCACTGTAAAAAGGTTAACAAACACACCGAAACAGACCGCACCTATACAAAATGTTGGGAATATTACTAAGTTACGAATATTACTACAAAGATTAGCTCTCAAGGTCGTGATAGTGAGAGGGTGAGATTTAAAATATCTTTCTGTTGGTAAATAAAACCAAGCAATAACCACACCAATAAAAGTTACTATTCCACAAAATAACATCGGTGCATTTAAACCAAAGTATTCTGCTAAAACACCACCTATTAAGCGTCCTGAAATTCCACCTAATGAATTAGCGGCAATATATGTACCTACTGCACCAGCTATTGATTTAGATTCAAATTCTTCTGTTATATAAGCAACAGCGACTGAGGGCAAGCCAGCTAATGCAACTCCTTGAATAATTCGCCCTAAAATCCAAGCAAATACTGAATCGACAAAAAACATCAATATTGCGATCAATGAGGAACATAATAAGCTGATCAAAATAATCTTACGCCGACCAAAACGATCTGATAATAATGCCCAAGGAATCAGAGAACAACTCAACCCTAAAGATCCTCCTGCAAAAATCCAATTAGCTGTAGAAATTGATACTTGATAATACTCAGAAAATACAGAAAGTATCGGTTGTACCGCATAAAGATTACAGAAAATTAAAAATGAAGAAATTGCTAATACTAAAGTCGCAAAATAATATTCTCGGGAACGAAATAAGATCATTGTGTTTACTCAAAAATTAATTATTTTTTATCATAAAACAATTATCATAAAGCAAGTAAGAAAAAGATAACAAATAAAATTTTAGGATAATCTACTTTATTTTCACTTTCGTTCCCTCTATATTTTGTCAGATAATTTACTGATCAGATTTCGCAAAAGCAGGTATTTTATGTTATTAACCATACTATATATTATCGGGATCACTGCCGAAGCAATTACTGGAGCTTTAGCGGCAGGACGTGAGAAAATGGATATTTTTGGTGTCATTATTATTGCCTCAATGACGGCAATTGGTGGTGGCTCGGTAAGAGATGTTTTACTCGGTCATTACCCTCTTGGCTGGGTAAAACACCCTGAATATCTTCTCATTGTGACTAGTGCGGCAATACTCACGGTTTTTATCGCTCCATTAATGCGATACCTTAAAACAGTTTTTTTGGTTCTTGATGCCTTAGGGTTAATTGTCTTTTCAATTATTGGTGCACAAGTTGCCTTAGATATGGGACACGGTTTTATCATCGCTTGTGTTGCTGCTGTTATCACTGGGGCATTCGGTGGGGTATTGCGTGATCTGTTATGTAATCGTATTCCCTTAGTATTTCAAAAAGAACTGTATGCCAGTGTTGCTTTTTCGGCTACCTGTGTTTACATCAGTGCACAATATTTGGGTATGTCACATAATATTGCGGTTCTTACCACTTTGGGGATAGGTTTTAGTTTTCGCCTACTCGCCATTCGATTTAAGCTAAGTTTGCCTGTCTTTGATTATCAAGAAGAAAAATATACTCATTTTCGTTGGCTAGAAAAATTACCTAGTAGAAAAAAATAATAAATAAAAAGTGCGATAATATCGCACTTTTTATTTATATTCTGAAATAGCTATGCTTAACCTAAAATCTCAACTAATTTTTGGCTAACCGCTTCAACACTTTGAGTACCATCTAAACGGTGGTATTTAGTCTTACCTAATTCAGCTTCTTTACGATAATATTCAACAAGTGGTTTTGTTGTTGAATGGTAAACTTTCAAACGATCTAATACGGTTTCTGCTTTATCATCTGCACGAATAATCAGATCTTCCCCAGTTTCATCATCTTTTCCTTCAACTTTAGGTGGATTATACACAATATGATAAGTACGACCTGAAGCTGGATGAACTCTACGACCACTCATACGTTCAACGATGATCTCATCTGGTACATCAAATTCTAAGACAAAATCAATAGCAATGCCTGCAGCTTTTAAGGCATCTGCTTGTGGTAAAGTACGTGGGAAGCCATCTAATAAAAAACCATTTTTACAATCTGCTTGAGAAACTCGATCTTTTACAAGTGCAATAATTAAGTCATCTGGCACTAATTGCCCTGCATCCATTAAACCTTTTGCTTTTTGCCCTAATTCAGAACCTGATTTAATCGCTGCTCTCAACATATCACCCGTTGAAATTTGTGGAATACCATACTTATTCATCATAAATTGTGCTTGTGTACCTTTACCAGCACCGGGTGCTCCCAAAAGAATAATTTTCATTAAAAAAACCTCTGTAAATAAAATTAAATAAAGTAAAACTGTATAAAATACCTTGTTAAAGAAATAAACTCAAGTTTAACCCTTCTCAGTTATGTTTTTCACAACTTTTCATTCCAAGGTGCAACCTTTAATAATAGTAACATTCCCGGAATAGCTAGGAAAAAACAGAGCCAATAGAAATGGTAATACCCCATATTATCAACTAAAACACCAGCAGATGAACCTAATAATGTTCTTGGTAACGCGGTTAAACTGGTAAAAAGTGCAAACTGTGTTGCGGTATATAATGGATTAGTTTCTCGAGTAATAAACGCAACAAAAGCGGTAGTGCCTAAGCCTACACCAATATACTCTCCAGCTAAAACCCCCGCTAAAGCCATTAATTCAAAGGTACCGATCTGCCCAAACTTGCCAAAGTGCGAAAGCCATACAAAACCTAAAATTGTCGTGATCTGAACAAAACCAAAAAGCCACAATGCTCGATTAATACCAATTCTGAGCATAATAATGCCGCCAATCACGCTTGAAATTAATAAAGGCCATAAGGTGGCATTTTTTGCAACTAACGCAATATCCGTACTGCTATATCCCATATCAACATAAAATGGTGTCATCAAAGTAGTTGCCATCGCATCACCTAATTTATATAAACATAAAAAAGCTAATACCAATAACATTTCTGTTTTTCCTTTACGTTGATAATACTCCATAAATGGGTTGATAATAGTATCTTTTAATGTTTTCGGTGTACCGATTGGCTGTGGCTTTTCAAAAAAGAGCATTAAAGTTGCGAAAATTCCAGGCAACATAAATAAAGCAGTGATGATAAAAACGGACGACCACGCATAGTAACCACTTAAGAAAATGGATAGAGAGCCCGGAATTAATCCTGATAAGCGGTAAGCATTCACATAGATTGAATTACCTAATCCCATTTCATTATCATCTAGAATTTCTCGGCGATAGGCATCTAAAACGATATCTTGTGTTGCCGAAAAAAAGGCAAGCATTACAGCTAATACTGCAATTAAGGTAATATTCTGTTGAGGATTTAAACCTGAAAAAGCAATTATACCAATAAAGATCAATAACTGAGCGACAATAATCCAACCTCTTCGTCTTCCCAACCAAGGAATACTAAAACGATCAAATAATGGTGCCCAAACAAATTTCCAAGTGTAAGGAAAACCAATTAAAGTGAACAATCCTATTGTTGCCAGATCAACCTGTTCTTTACGTAACCAGTAGGGCAAAAATGTGAATAAAACATAAAGAGGCAATCCTGAACTAAAGCCTATAAAAATACAGATTAACATTTTTCGACTAAAAATCTGTCGTATTACCCCTGAAGTTAGCATACTCACTCCTTATATCCGTTTGGATTATTTTTCTGCCAATGCCAAGTATCTCTCATCATTTGTGTAAGATCTCGTTCAGTTTTCCAACCTAACTGCTGTAACGCTTTTGTCGGATCAGAATAGCAAATTGCAATATCTCCAGCCCGACGATCAACTACTTGATAAGGGATCTCAATCTGGTTAGCTTTTTCAAACGCTTTTAGCATATCTAACACGGAATATCCTTTTCCAGTCCCAAGATTGTAAATATATAGCCCTGCTTGATCTTGGTGTTTTTCTAATGCTTTTAAATGCCCAATTGCTAAATCGACAACATGGATATAATCTCTTACCCCCGTGCCATCATGAGTAGGGTAATCACTACCAAAAACAGATAATTTAGCTAATTTTCCGATTGCAACTTGGCTAATATAAGGGAGCAAATTATTAGGAATACCATTTGGATCTTCACCGATTAAACCACTTTCATGAGCACCAACTGGATTAAAATAACGCAAGATTGTTGCACTAAAACCTTTATCCGCTTTAGTCATATCCATTAAGATCTGTTCAACCATTAACTTAGATGTGCCATAAGGATTTGTTGTACCACCCACCTTACAAGTTTCAGTAATAGGTACAGATTCAGGATCACCATATACCGTTGCCGAAGAGCTAAAAACAAAATTCGATACACCTGCTTTTCGCATTTCTTCTAACAATGTAAGAGAACCTGTAACATTATTTTGATAATACGCAAGTGGTTTATTAACACTTTCCCCCACTGCTTTTAACCCAGCAAAATGGATCACAGCTTGGATTTTATGTTGTGTAAAAATCCGTTGTAATAATTCTCGATCTAAAATATCACCTTGGTAGAAAATGACCTCCCTACCAGTAATTTGTTTCACTCTCTCTAATGACTTAGCAGATGAATTACTTAAATTATCTAATACGATAACCTTTTTACCACTATTTAACAGTTCCACTACAGTATGAGAACCGATATAACCCGCTCCACCTGTTACCAATACAGTCATTATTTCTTCCTCTCTTAGATCTTCAGCTCTTTTCCTAAAAAGTTACATTCTTTAAACCATAACTTACTAACAAGGCTTGAATATGTTCCATTTTTTCTTTCGTTGGTGGTTTGACCCTTTCCAACTCATATTTCAATCCCATTTCTTCCCATTTATGCTTGCCTAACTGATGATAGGGTAATAATTCTACTTTCTCGATATTTTTCATATTCTGAATAAATTCACCTAACAAATGAATGGAGTGATCATCATCAGTATAACCGGGGACAACAACATAACGAATCCAAGTTTTTTGTTGTCTTTTTTCAAGATATTTTGCAAATTCAAGGGTTCGCTTATTAGGAACTCCTATTAAATTTTGGTGGATACTGTCATCTAACTCTTTTAAATCCAGTAAAACTAGATCTGTAACATCAAGTAATTCATCAATAACATTATCATAATGACGTACAAAGCCATTTGTATCTAAACAGGTATTAATCCCTTCTTTTTTACAAGCTCGAAACCAATCTCTCACAAATTCTGCTTGTAGAATAGCTTCTCCGCCAGAAGCAGTTACACCACCACCCGAAGCATTCATAAAATGTCGATAAGTGACAACTTCTTTCATAACTTCTTCAACTGTTATCTCTCGTCCACCATGCAAATCCCAAGTATCTCGATTATGACAATACTTACAACGCATCAAACAACCTTGCATAAAAAGAATAAAACGAATTCCGGGACCATCCACCGTTCCACAAGATTCAAATGAATGAATTCTGCCAATTACAGACATACACTAACAGCCTTTTAAATTAAATTGAGAATAGAAAATTTAAGGCAATGATTTTACCTGAAATGGAATTAAAAAACGAATAGAAAGCTGAATTTTGAATTTTGATTATAGAAAAGATCTATTTGAGTAACACTACCTGTGGATAAAACTGTGAATACTTTTTTAAGTCTCCGTTAGTATTTTTCAAAAAATGAATCATTTCATATTGATTTTATTGCAATTTTTTATTTTGAAATTATCATTTACACTAAAATATTACCATTTATTCTCAGTGGATAAAAAAACTCTAAAATGAATAAGTTTTCAACAGAAAAAATATCTATAGTCAATTAAATGGAAAAAGCAATACTGAATTTTTATCCAGCCTCTAAGTTATCCAAGATTTCTGTGGATAAATGTGTGATTGAATTTAAGGATAACTGGGTATAAACCTATTTTGTAGTTTTTATATACAGTACATTTTTTATAAAAATTTATATAAAACAATAGTTTAATTAAAGAAAATAATGCCATATAAAGCTTAAAATTTTTTCTACAGCAATTGTCTATTTTTACAGCAACTTAGCTATTTTCCTATTTAACAAGCCTAATTTGAAAAGTTAGCGTAAAATATCCGTTATACTTGAGTTAAATTTATAGTGATATTAAATAATGCCAATTTCTCTCTCTCATACCATCATAAAAAATGAAACCGAGCTATTAACTAAAGCTAAACATCTCGCTGGGCTAACTTTTGCCGAAGTCGCACACATCTTCCATCTACCAATACCACCTAATTTAAAACGAGATAAAGGCTGGGTTGGCATGCTATTAGAAACTGCATTAGGGGCAAAAGCAGGCAGTAAGCCCGAACAAGATTTTGTTGAATTGGGGATTGAATTAAAAACAATTCCAGTGAATAGTCAAGGATACCCATTGGAAACCACTTTTGTTAGCCTTGCACCTTTAATCGAAAATAGTGGGATTATCTGGCAACATTCCCATGTCCGTTATAAATTATCAAAAGTACTTTGGATTCCAGTTGAAGGGGAACGCTCAATTCCTTTAGCACAACGAAAAATAGGTATGCCTATTTTATGGCAACCAACTAGCGAGCAAGAAGCACGATTACAAAAAGATTGGGAAGAACTAATGGATTTAATTGTTCTTGGAAAAGTAAAAAGCATCACAGCAACAATAGGTGAAGTATTACAATTACGTCCTAAAGGTAGAAATGCACAAGCCCTAACACGAGCAATCGGACAAAGTGGTGAAATAATAGAAACCTTGCCTCTTGGTTTCTATTTGCGTAAATCCTTTACTGCTGAAATATTACAAAACTTCACAAACATAACTTAAATTAATAGTTTTTATTATTGCGTTATTACTACAAGCAACATCTTAATACTCATAAAAAAATAGGTGCTAATCATAATTAGCACCTATTAATTAGAGTTAAGTTTTATTATTTAGCAAGCGGCGGATAATTATTCCAAACCGTGGTTAGGCTTGTAAAAATAGGATTAATTTGATGCTTAAATACCGCACTGTGAAGAATATCTGTTGGATATTCAAACCCATTTTTACCATCTTGAGGTGTCACTGATTCATTTTTCAAACGAAAAACCTTCACATTTTTTGGTAATTTATTTTCAAGACCAGAGGCTTTAAATTTTGCCCAACTACGATCTCCATAAGGTTCTGGTGCTTTATCATCGTCCATAATAAACAAATACAGATGCTGAGTTGTTGCGGCTAACTGCGGCAAATATTTCTGTAATTCATCTATCCGTGGCATAATTAACAAAATTTCAGCACTCTTTTTCATCTGAACCAATTTACCTGTATCTGGTAATACAAAACCTTGGGCAGCAAACTCTAATGTTGCATCAGCTTCATAACGATCAAACATATACACAATTGGCACCCAAGGATTTTCTGTTGCTGTCTCATATTTTGACTTTGATTTAATAAAATTAACATCAATAGCCGCATGAGCTACACTAGAGATACCTAAGAATAAAACTAAGCAGAATAATTTAATAACTTTCATTTAACTTCCTTAATTCTGATAAAGTAAATAAACTAACTTCGATTGGATAAAGTATATAGCAACGCCCATTCCAAGATCAAATTTACCACCTATGTTGTTGTGTAAAACAAAAAGTCAGCAAATGCAAAATTAGTGAGATTAATGCGCTTCATCCCAATTATCGCCAACGCCAACATCAACAATCAAAGGGACATTTAAGGTTGCTGCATTTTGCATAGCGTGCTTAATTAATGCAGTATAATGTTCAACCTGCTCTTCTTTAACCTCAAACACCAACTCATCATGCACTTGCATTACCATTCTAATATCAGTTTTATTACATAATTGCTTATCCAACTCTATCATTGCTCGCTTAATAATATCAGCGGCTGTGCCTTGCATTGGTGCATTAATTGCAACACGTTCAGCGGCTTTACGTCTAATCGCATTACTTGATTGAATATCGGGTAAATACAATCTGCGACCAAATAAAGTTTCAACATAACCTTTCTCTTTCGCTTTCTCACGAATATCAACCATAAACTGCTGTACCCCTGGATAACGTTGAAAATAGCGATCAATATATTCCTGTGCTTGATTACGTCCAATCCCTAATTGTTGAGCTAAACCAAATGAACTCATACCATAAATTAAACCAAAATTAATCGCTTTTGCACTACGGCGTTGTTCATTACTAACCTGTTCTAAAGGAAGATCAAAAATCTCTGCAGCCGTTGCTTGATGGATATCTTTCCCTTGAGCAAAAGCCTCTAATAACCCTTGATCACCAGATAACTGTGCCATAATACGCAATTCAATTTGTGAATAATCTGCCGCCACAATTTTATACCCTTTTTCTGCGATAAAGGCTTGACGAATCCGACGCCCTTCCTGATTTCGAATAGGGATATTTTGTAAATTTGGATCTGAAGAAGAAAGACGCCCTGTCGCTGTTACCGCTTGATGATAAGAGGTATGCACTCTTTGTGTATTCGGATCAACCATTAAAGGCAATTTATCGGTATAAGTTGACTTTAACTTACTCAATCCTCGATATTCAACTAGTACTCTTGGCAATTCATGCTCTAAAGCTAATTCTTCTAATACTTCTTCACTGGTAGAAGGTGCACCTTTTGGCGTTTTCTTAATAACAGGCAATCCTAATTGAGTAAATAAAATGTCTTGTAATTGTTTGGTTGACGCTAAATTAAAAGTTTGTCCTGCTAATTGGTGTGCTTTTTGCTCTAATTCAGTTAAACGTACCGCCAACTCATTTGAATGTTGTTCAAGTAAATCTGTGTCAATTTTTACGCCATAACGCTCCATTCTTGATAGTACGCTAACTAATGGCATTTCCATTTGATGGAATAATTCACTCAATTTAGGTTCTTGTTCTAAACGTTTCGATAACGTTTGATGCAGTTTCATAGTAATATCCGCATCTTCTGCTGCATATTCTGTCGCTTGACTTAACTCAATTTGATCGAAAGTTAATTGATTTTTACCTTTACCTGCAATCTCCTCAAAAGTAATGGTTTTATATCCTAAATAGCGTAAAGCTAAATCATCCATATTATGACGACCAGTACTCTCTAACAAATAAGACTCTAACATTGTATCAAAAGCAATGCCTTGTAATATGATCCCATAACGAGCAAAAATCGTCTGATCATATTTAATATTCTGCCCAACTTTTTTAATTTCTGTATTTTCTAAAATAGGTCTTAGCTGCTCTAGGGTTTCAGTAATGGGCAGCTGTACAGGCACATCTAAATAACGGTGTTGTAAAGGTAAATAACTTGCCTCACCATTTTCTAATGCAAAAGAAATCCCCACTAACTCCGCTTGCATATAATTCAAACTGGTCGTTTCAGTATCAATTGCTATTAATTTAGCTTGCTTTAACTTCTCTAACCATAACGCTAAATCTTCTGCTGTTAAAATCATCTGATATTGACTGCGATCTAACTGAAGAGAAACTGGCTTAACCTCACTTACATTATTAGTTTCAGTTTCAGCTTGAATGGCAGATTTTAGGGAATGATTTGTTATATCCCCTGTTAAAATTTCATTTAACCAGCGTTTAAACTGATAACGTCCATAATATTCTATTAAAAGATCATTATTTGCTGGTGATAACACTAACTCTTGTGTTGTTACTCCTAATTCAACATCAGTCTTAATTGTCGCTAACTGATAGGATAATTCCGCATCCGCCTTAGCCGCTAATAACTTCTCCCCTAATTTTTTTGCCCCTCGAATTGGTAGCCTTGCTACTTTATCTAAGTTTGCATAAATTTCTGCTACCCCACCAATTCCTTGCAATAATCCTAATGCTGTTTTTTCTCCAACACCTGCAACTCCCGGAATATTATCCGAACTATCTCCCATTAATGCGAGAAAATCGATCACTAATTCAGGCGGTATACCATATTTATCATTCACACCTTGCTGATCTAATAAAGTATCCGTCATTGTATTGATAAGCATAATATGTTGATCTACTAGCTGTGCCATATCTTTATCGCCTGTACTGATCAATACATTCTGCCCCTTCGCTGACGCTTGTTTTGCTAAAGTACCAATCACATCATCTGCTTCTACGCCTTCAACAACGAGTAAAGGCAATCCCATTGCCCGAATAATCTGATGTAAAGGCTCTATCTGTTGACGTAACTCAGAAGGCATTGGTGGGCGATGCGACTTATATTCTGCATACATTTTATCTCGAAAAGTTTTTCCTTTCGCATCAAACACCACTGCCATATGAGTGGGCTGTACTTGGGCAATCAAACTTTTCAACATATTTAACACCCCATACATTGCCCCAGTAGGCTCGCCAGCAGAATTTGTTAAAGAAGGAAAAACATTAAAAGCCCGATAAAGATAGGAAGAACCATCCACTAACACTAATGGATTTTCTGCAATTTTAGCCATAATTAAATTCTCAACTAGTCAAATAAAATAGATATGATGATAACAAAAAATCTAAAGGAGGTGCTAGTTTCTGCTGATACTATGAAAAACCAACTAAAATTTAAACTAATCCATCAATTTAATGAATTAAATTGATCTAAAAAATTGATAAAACTACGCCGTTGATCATTAGTTAAACTTTGCCAATGCTGCTCTAATCTCAATTTTAAATCATCTGTTTGCAATGGTACAGGTTGCTTCTGTTGAATCCATAAATCTTCAGATTCACAATCTAAAAAAACCAGCTAATTGGCGTTTCTATTGGGAAATATTGAATTTTTTCCTAAAAAATAATATAATTCAAAGAATAAATTATGAAAAGTTAAAATTTTATATAAAATTCAATAACAAATATTATAAATAACAATTCAAAGCATTTTTATAAAAATTGCAAGCCACCATCAACTAACATTTCTAACATTAAACCTAAATTATAATATCGAATAAATATCTTTAATCTTAATTTTTAAAGATATTTATTAATGTTATTTTTAATTTAAAAATATCCTATTCAAGGTAATATAGAAAAACTATGAAGAAAAAAATACAAATATTCTTATCCTCTGCACTATTAATAACATCTCCAGAAATTGTCATAAGTGCAAATACTTTTGAAGTAAAAATTCCGGGAAAATCTGGGGAATTTAATCAAGAAGAAGCGTTAAATACAATTAATCAATGGCGTAAACTAGCAATTGAAAATGATTATTTTGGGCTAAGAACCTTATATGGGAATAATTTTGTAGAAATTAAATATAGCTCTCATTTAGAAGACGCAGCAAAAGAACGTGCAGCAGAAGCTTCTATTTTTCCTGAACATTGGAAGTTAGATGGAAGTAGCCCTAAATATGGAGAAATATTAGCTTGGAATGCTGGAAGTGGAATCAATGATAGTGCTAGTGTGATTGGTGGTCTTAACTCTTGGATTAAAGAGAAGAATAATTATGAAAAGAATAAAGCAAAATATGATAAAGAAGGAAAACAAGGCAAACTCTTTACTACCGATCCTGAGGTAGGGCATTTTTATTCATTAATCGATCCTAAAAATAAATCTATCGGTTTAGCTAGTTACAAAGCAGATTTAGCTATAACAAAAAATCCTGGTAGTAGTGCAGGTATAGAATATACTTGGGGAGCGGTAGCTGGAGCACTTTCTAGAGAAGATACAACAAAATTAGCCAAAGCAACAGAAGCAAAAAATATTAATGATTTGATTTTTAAAGTCAAAACAACAGGGATTAAAAATCTTAAATTAGATAAATTAACCTTAGAATTACCTGATGCATTGGGAACAAAAGATCAAGGAAGTGCAAATGCTACTATAAATATTAATGGAGAATATGGTGGTTCTTGGATTACAACAGTTCCGATAATTTTTAATAGTAAAGAGTGGACTTCATCTGATGCAAAAATTATTACTATCGGAAATAATGGAGAATTAAAACCATTAAAAGCAGGAACAGCAACGATAACCCTTAATTTAGGTGATGGATTAACTGCCAGTAAGGAAATCACCGTAAAAGATGGAAATGTAACCGTTGATGAAATGTATCCATTTTTAAAGCCAGAGAAGAAAAAAGCAGAAGAAAAAATTGAGCAAATAGGTGAAGTATCTTTTAGTTATGAGCTAATAGATAAATATAAACAAAAAATTGCCAATGCAAAAAGTATAGGTGCAATACAAAGTATTGTTACAGAAGCTGAAGTAGAGGCAAAAAATTTAAATATAATTGCTAAAGATAAAGAGAAAGTTCTGCAAGCTTTAAATAATTACTATACAACAAAATACCCTGGATTTTTATTTAATACGGATCCTAATCAATTTCAAGATGCATATAAAGCCATTCATGAAATGGAAGCTGCAAAATCTTTAGCTGAAATGAAAGCATTATATGAAAAACATACAAAAAAACCATTTTCAGACACGGGCGTGGAGATACCAGTAGAAACACCAGAATTACCAACTGAAGCAGATAAAAATTTAAAACCTGATCCAACAGAAGAAAAAGATACGAATGATAATACTAATGGTGATATTGAAAATGAAAATTCAAACAATCAAGCAGATAAAGTAACAGATGGAGACAACACAACACCAGTTCCAGATGATGAAAAAGAAAATGATAGTTCTAATTCAAATTCTTCAACAGAAACAGAAGAGGTAAAATCAAACTTTATTAAAAAACTAGAGCAAATAGATAGAGAAAGCAAAGATTTTACTATTAGTAGATTATTACTTCTGCAAAATTTTGAGATTGACAATAGTCGCCTTAATAAATTAATCAAGAAAACAGAAACAGGTATTTGGGTAACATTAGATAATAATCAATTTAAATATAAAAATAACTCTGTTAATTCAAATGGCATCACTGTTGGATATGACAAAAAAATAAAATCTACTACTATTGGTATTTTAGCTTCTTATAAAATAGGAAAAGTTAAAAGTTTATTACCTTATAATCCCTATAATATCTTTAATGAGAAAAATAATAGTTTTTCTACAGGTATTTACGGAATACATAGAATAGGAAATTTCTATGCAGGTGGATTATTAAATTATCAAGTAATAAAAATTAAAGGTATAAAAAAATTCTATAGTGGGAATGCTACATTACAAGGTGGTTATACAATTAATATAAAAAATAATATTAGTATTTCACCACAAATAAATGTAGCAGTATCTAGAATAAAATCTGGAATTTTAAATAAATATACAAATGCTAATAGTATTGGAACAAGCTTAAATATTAATTATACGCCTTCAAATACCTTTATGTTTGGTATCAGCACTGGAATACATAGAGTAAAAATTGGAGAGATGAAAGGATATTATCCAGAAAGTATAGATAAAAATATGAGTTCAAATTTAGATATACGTTATGACAATAATATATCTACCAGTATTCAAATCACGCCTTTATTCAATATAGAAGGAACTTTAGGATATACAAAATATCAAAAATCAAAACTTGCTGGAATATCTTACGGTATTCAGGTCAATTATAAGTTTTAAAGTTGATACTATAAAATATAAAAAAACCTGTATTTAAAAATACAGGTTTTTTTCTAATGTATTTATTTAATCAATACTATCTAATTCTTTCGTATCAAATTGAATAGCTGGTGTAACTTGTGTGGCTTTTCCATCACTCACTTTAAATTTTAAATTTTGAAAATAAGCTTCTCGGAAAATGATATAAGGATCTTGTGCTTGAGACAATAAAGCATCTTGTTCTAACAATTCTGCACGCTTATTAATACTTTGAATACCACCTTTTAATAAACTCCAAGGTCCCAACAAAGATAAAGCTGGATAAGTATAGTCAACTAATCGACCTAGATCTTGACGTGGTGTGAAGGCACCATAACCTGGCAACATAATATAAGAACCTGTACCAACTCCATAATAGCCCAACGTATCACCAAAACTTCTTTCTCCATCAATTTTTAAGGAATCAACATAATCAGACCAATTAATTAAACCGCCCAAACCAAATACAGTATCTAAAATAAAACGATTTAAATGAATAACTGATAATCTTACATTCCCTTCTAGAAGGCGATTAACCATACTTGCTGGTTCATCAAGATTATTCGCTACATTGAGCAAGCCAGTTTTAATTGGCGATGGAACATAATTTCGCCAGCCTTGAGCAACTGGACGTAAAACATAAGGATCTAATAAATAATAATTCACATTCCACATTGAACGATTAAACCGTTCTAACTGTGAGTTATTATTAGTATTTGAATTATCAGGAGTAATAGAAGAACAAGCTGTCAATCCAAATATACTGACCAGAAAGATAAAAAGCGTATATAACCTTGCTGTTTTATTCATAAATAAACTACCATTTTCGTTACTTAGGCTGAAATAAAGGAATATTCTAATAAAAACTGATTTTAACTACAAAAAAATTATCTTTCCCTATTTCCTACTTTTTATTCTTCTTCAGCAAAAAACACTTGCTTTCAATTGCATAAATATTCATATTATTAGCATATTTTTTCATTTTAACTTTAAACTTGTTTTTCAGTTTTTGCTTAATTAGAATACTACGATTTTATTTAGCTACGGCTAAATAACTATTCAGACACGATTTAGCTAGTTAAATGCAATAACATTTTGCTAAGTTGTGGTTAATGAACATTCGTAAGTGTTCAACCCGTAAAATTATTACTAGGAGTAATGTATGTCTGAACCTGCCATTTTAGTCCTTGCTGATGGTTCTATTTTCTATGGAAAATCAATTGGTTATTCTGGTGATACAGTTGGAGAAGTTGTTTTTAATACTTCAATGACTGGTTATCAAGAAATTTTAACTGATCCTTCTTATACTAAACAAATCGTTACACTCACTTACCCTCATATTGGCAATACTGGTGTCAATACTGAAGATTGTGAATCACATCAAGTTTCTGCTGCGGGATTAATTATTCGAGATTTACCATTAATTTATAGTAACTTTCGTAGCCAACAAAGCCTCAGTGATTATTTAAAACAACATAAAATTGTAGCCATAGCCGATATTGATACCCGTCGCCTTACCCGACTGTTACGGGATAAAGGGACACAAGCAGGGTGTATTATGGCTGGTCACATCGATCCTGAAAAAGCATTAAAACTCGCTCAACGTTTTGGTAATATGTCTGGCAAAGATTTAGCAAAAGAAATAAGCTGTCATGAACCTTACCAGTGGCAACAAGGGGAATGGCAATTAGGAATTGGCTATCACCAACAAACTACTCCTCACTTACATGTTGTTGCATATGATTTTGGCGTAAAACACAATATTTTACGTATGCTCGCACAACGTGGTTGCCGTTTAACCGTTGTTCCGGCAACAACACCCGCTGAAGAGGTTTTAAAACTCAATCCAGATGGTATTTTCCTCTCTAATGGTCCAGGTGACCCTGAACCTTGTACTTATGCAATTAACAATATTCAACAACTATTAACAACTAAAAAACCGATTTTTGGTATTTGTCTTGGACATCAACTCTTAGGCTTAGCGGTAGGGGCTAAAACTAAAAAAATGCCTTTTGGACACCACGGAGCTAACCATCCTGTTGAAGATCTCAGTAACAAAAAAGTATTAATTACCAGTCAAAATCATGGTTTTGAAGTAGATGAAAAGAGTTTACCTGCAACAGTTCAAGTTACTCATCGCTCTCTATTTGATGGTTCAGTTCAGGGAATAGAATTAAT
This sequence comes from Mergibacter septicus, assembly GCF_003265225.1. Taxonomy (NCBI): domain Bacteria; kingdom Pseudomonadati; phylum Pseudomonadota; class Gammaproteobacteria; order Pasteurellales; family Pasteurellaceae; genus Mergibacter; species Mergibacter septicus. The sequence goes on from NZ_CP022013.1 coordinate 1,627,018, forward strand.
TCATCAACCCGCATTTTCATTCCAAGGGCATCCTGAAGCGAGTCCGGGTCCCCAAGATATTGATTATCTGTTTGATAAATTTATTCACTATATGGAACAAAACCAAATTACGCAAAAAAACTAAAACTAGACAACATCAGTAAATCTTAAAGAGAGAAAATACTATGCCAAAACGTACAGATATAAAAAGTATTTTAATTATTGGTGCTGGTCCAATCGTTATTGGGCAAGCTTGTGAATTCGATTATTCAGGGGCTCAAGCTTGTAAAGCGTTGCGTGAAGAAGGGTATAAAGTAATACTCGTTAACTCAAATCCTGCAACCATTATGACCGATCCAAATATGGCAGATGTCACTTATATAGAACCTATTCGTTGGCAAACTGTCGCACAAATTATTGAAAAAGAACGCCCAGATGCAATTCTGCCAACAATGGGTGGACAAACTGCCCTAAATTGTGCTCTTGATCTATCGCAACAAGGTATTTTAAAAAAATATCAAGTTGAGCTTATTGGAGCAACCGAAGACGCTATTGATAAAGCCGAAGATCGTGGACGTTTTAAGCAAGCAATGGAAAAAATTGGCTTAAATACCCCAAAATCTTTTGTCTGCCATAGCTTAGAGGAAGCTTGGCAAGCCCAACAACAAATTGGCTTTCCAACGTTGATCCGTCCATCTTTTACAATGGGAGGCAGTGGTGGTGGAATTGCCTATAATCGTGAAGAATTTCAAGCAATCTGTGAACGTGGCTTTGAAATATCACCAACACACGAATTATTAATTGAACAATCAGTGCTAGGTTGGAAAGAATATGAAATGGAAGTTGTGCGAGATAAAGCAGATAACTGCATTATCGTTTGTTCAATTGAAAATCTTGATCCAATGGGCGTACATACAGGGGATTCCATCACGGTAGCACCAGCTCAAACATTAACAGATAAAGAATATCAAATAATGCGAAATGCCTCTTTAGCGGTATTAAGAGAAATCGGTGTTGACACTGGTGGTTCTAATGTTCAATTTGCGATTAATCCAGATAATGGAGAAATGATTGTGATTGAAATGAATCCTCGGGTTAGTCGTTCTTCAGCATTAGCATCAAAAGCGACAGGTTTTCCTATTGCAAAAGTTGCAGCAAAATTAGCCGTTGGTTATACACTCAACGAACTTCGTAATGATATCACTGGTGGTGTAATTCCTGCTTCTTTTGAACCTGCAATTGATTATGTTGTCACCAAAATTCCTCGTTTTGCTTTTGAAAAATTCCCACAAGCAGATAATCGTCTCACCACCCAAATGAAATCAGTCGGTGAAGTAATGGCTATGGGACGCACTTTTCAGGAATCATTACAAAAAGCTCTACGTAGCTTAGAAACAGGTCTTTGTGGTTTCCAGATGAAAAGTAATAATATTGAACAACTTCGTCACGAAATAGCAAATCCAGGACCTGAACGCTTATTGTTTGTTGCAGATGCTTTTGCCCAAGGTTGGTCGGTAGAAGAAGTCCATCGTTATTCTAAAATAGATCGCTGGTTTTTAGTTCAAATTCAAGATTTAGTTCTTGAAGAATTAGCACTTGAACAAAAAAATATCACTGATCTTGATCATTTTGAATTACGCCGCTTAAAACGTAAAGGCTTTTCAGATAAACGAATTGCACAATTAATAAATGTACAAGAAAATGAAATTCGTCAATTAAGATTTGCCTTAAACTTGCACCCTGTTTACAAAAGAGTTGATACCTGTGCAGGTGAATTTCATTCAGATATAGCCTACCTTTATTCTTGTTATGAAGAAGAATGTGAAGCCCAACCTAGCCAAAATAAAAAAATTATGATTTTAGGTGGAGGGCCAAATCGAATAGGGCAAGGCATTGAATTTGATTACTGCTGTGTTCATGCTGCTTTAGCCTTAAAAGAATCTGGTTTTGAAACTATTATGGTTAATTGTAACCCAGAGACCGTTTCTACCGACTTTGATACCTCTGATCGCCTTTATTTTGAACCTCTTACTTTAGAAGATGTTCTCGAAATAGTACATGTAGAACAACCTTATGGTGTGATAGTTCATTACGGTGGACAAACCCCATTAAAACTTGCAAATGCTCTCCAGCAAAATGGTGTGAAAATTATCGGTACATCGGCAAATAGTATCGATCTCGCAGAAGATCGCGAACGTTTTCAACACGTTTTACATCAATTAAATTTAAAACAACCCGCCAATTGCATTGCACGTAATACCGACGAAGCTTGCAAACTCGCTCAACAAGTTGGTTATCCTCTGGTTGTTCGCCCTTCTTATGTTCTAGGCGGACGGGCGATGCAAATTGTGTATAATGATCAACAACTACAACAATATATGCGAGAAGCCGTTCAAGTTTCTGAAGATAGCCCAATCTTACTTGATCACTTTCTTAATAATGCAATCGAAGTGGATGTTGACTGCATTTGTGATGGTGAACAAGTTTTCATTGGTGGTATTATGCAACATATTGAACAAGCTGGAATTCATAGCGGAGATTCCGCCTGTTCACTCCCTCCATATTCCCTTAATGAGACACTACAACAGGAAATTCGCCGCCAAACTATTACAATGGCAAAAGCATTAAATGTTATTGGATTAATGAATGTTCAATTTGCAGTACAAAATCAACAAGTCTATGTTCTAGAAGTTAATCCAAGAGCCTCTCGTACTGTACCATTCGTTAGTAAAGCAACGGGAATTCCACTTGCTAAGATTGCGGCTCGTGTGATGGCAGGAATCTCTTTACAACAACAAGCTGTCACTGAAACAACGCCTACTCTCTATTATGTTAAAGAAGCCGTATTTCCATTTATTAAATTCCCTGGCATAGATCCAATTTTAAGCCCAGAAATGCGCTCAACTGGTGAAGTAATGGGAATTGGAAAAACCTTCTCCGAAGCTTACTTAAAAGCACAATTAAGTGCAGGTGAAAAAATTCCAAATGGTGGTAAAGTCTTTATTTCTGTTGATGATCAAGATAAAGCCGAAATAGTCCCTTTAGTTCAACAACTACAAAGTTTTGGATATGGTATTTGTGCTACTTTTGGTACAGCAAATTATTTAAAAAGCCAAGGCATTAATGTTCAAACAATAAATAAAGTTCGAGAAGGGCGACCGCACATTATTGATGCGATCAAAAATAATGATATTGCTATTATCATCAATACAATTGATGGCAAACCTGAATCTGTAATAGATAGCCAATCTATCCGCAGTAAAGCATTGCAATATCGAATTCCAATTTACACCACACTTGCTGGTGGTAAAGCAATTGTTGAAGGGATCAAAAGTCTAAATAAAATGGCAATTTATCCTCTACAAGAAATTCATTAAAGATATTTTATATAAGAGCAAATCTATATTTGCTCTTTTTTATATCATCAATTAGAGCATTTAGATAACTTGTTTCGTGCATTCAAAAAAGTAGCAAAAAATAAAAAAGACTATTTCTAATAAAATTAGAAATAGTCTAAAAAACTAACATAATTTTTCTAAATTAAAGAAAAAACCTGATAATAATACAACTATTTGAAAAAACCAGATTCTTTTTTAACTCTCGCTTCCCCTTCTTTAATCAGAAGCGTTTCTGTTCCTTTTGAAATATTTCGTCGAGCATCTGCATCTGATTGAATTACATCAGTTTTAGCAGCTTCTCTTTTCAATTCTTGCTCAATAAAATCATCTTCTCTTTTAACTCTTGCTTTTTTTCTTTCTAACTCTAATTTCATAGCTTCAAGTTGTAAAAGCCTTAATAGATCTTCATAAGCTTGATCTCTTCTTTTATCAGCTATATATTCCTTATAGGCTCTTTCCTCTTTTTCTTTTGCTTCACGTTTTGCTTTTTCTTTAGCTTGTTCTATTGCTTTTTTTCCTGCCTCTTCTGCAGCAACAACCGCTGATAAATCAGCGGTAGCAATATTAGATATAAAAAGAGATAGTGCTAATACATTATTAAATTTCATAATTTATCCTAATTTTATATATTACTTACTCTTAGGGCTAGGGCATTCAGCATTTGGCTGAATTCTTGTTTCATTTTTCTTGGTTGTAATCACCAATGCAATCCCTTCTTTAAATTGACATCTTTTACCAGCTTGAGTAGAGGTATAAACTTTATTTCCTTCTCGATAAGTTAAACTCACACCTTCAACTATAACTTTATCTTTAACTAAAGCAGTACCTAAAGCTCCTGCAGCTGTACCAGCTATAGCACCAGCTACTGCCCCTGCATCACTAGACTGATAACCAATAACAGCACCTGTAACACCACTTAAAATAGCACCAAAAGTTTGAACTGCTTGCTTCTGTTCCTTATTATCTACTGCTACTTTTGCTTTAATTATAGAAAGAATACGAACTGTTCTTGTCTCTTGTTTAGTATTTAGTTGAGTTGCATCATATACATCTGCACCAAGATCTTCCCCACTCGTCACACAACCAGCTAATATTAAACTAGCAAACAAAGTAATGATAAATTTTTTCATAAAATCCTCTTAAAAAATAAATTAAGATAAAAAATTTTAATAGAGTATAAATAAAGATCAATTATATTTTTCATTAAATTAAATATAACTATTTTAAAATACACTAAATACTTTCTATTATATTCACTAGCTATAAAAAAAGCACAAACTTATGTTTGTGCTTTTCTCTCTAATTTGATTAACCCCGGCGGTACCCTACTCTCACATAGGGAGACCCTACACTACCATCGGCATCACAGCGTTTCACTTCTGAGTTCGGCAAGGTATCAGGTGGTACCACTGCATTATGACCACCGGGAAAATTCTTTTTATCTTGTTGTTTTTTGTTTATTATTTGTTGTTTCGTTATTTTTTGTTCTTTGTTTTTTTAGCCACAAGCTTCAAGAGTACCCACTCCCCAAAACATTTGAGCGTTGTATGGTTAAGCCTCTCGGGCAATTAGTACGGGTTAGCTCAATGTATCACTACACTTACACACCCCGCCTATCTACGTCTTAGTCTTAAACAACCCTTACAGTCTTATAGACTGGGAGAACTCATCTCTTGGCAAGTTTCGTGCTTAGATGCTTTCAGCACTTATCTCTTCCGCACTTAGCTACCGGGCAATGCGTCTGGCGACACAACCCGAACACCAGCGGTGCGTTCACTCCGGTCCTCTCGTACTAGGAGCAACCCCAATCAATTCTCCAACGCCCACGGCAGATAGGGACCGAACTGTCTCACGACGTTCTAAACCCAGCTCGCGTACCACTTTAAATGGCGAACAGCCATACCCTTGGGACCTACTTCAGCCCCAGGATGTGATGAGCCGACATCGAGGTGCCAAACACCGCCGTCGATATGAACTCTTGGGCGGTATCAGCCTGTTATCCCCGGAGTACCTTTTATCCGTTGAGCGATGGCCCTTCCATGCAGAACCACCGGATCACTATGACCTGCTTTCGCACCTGCTCGACGTGTCTGTCTCGCAGTCAAGCTTGCTTATACCATTGTACTAACCTCACGATGTCCGACCGTGATTAGCAAACCTTCGTACTCCTCCGTTACACTTTGGGAGGAGACCGCCCCAGTCAAACTACCCACCAGACACTGTCCGAGCACCTGTGCGGGTGCTTCGTTAGAACATCAAACGTTAAAGGGTGGTATTTCAAGGTTGACTCCAACAAGACTGGCGTCTCATCTTCATTGTCTCCCACCTATCCTACACATTAAAATTCAATGTTCAGTGTCAAGCTATAGTAAAGGTTCACGGGGTCTTTCCGTCTAGCCGCGGGTACACCGCATCTTCACGGCGATTTCAATTTCACTGAGTCTCGGGTGGAGACAGCCTGGCCATCATTACGCCATTCGTGCAGGTCGGAACTTACCCGACAAGGAATTTCGCTACCTTAGGACCGTTATAGTTACGGCCGCCGTTTACTGGGGCTTCGATCAGATGCGTCTCTTGCGATAACATCATCAATTAACCTTCCAGCACCGGGCAGGCGTCACACCCTATACGTCCACTTTCGTGTTTGCAGAGTGCTGTGTTTTTAATAAACAGTTGCAGCCAGCTGGTCACTTCGACTGGTTCATGCTCCATTCGCGAAGAACTTCACACTACGCCAGCGCACCTTCTCCCGAAGTTACGGTGCTATTTTGCCTAGTTCCTTCACCCGAGTTCTCTCAAGCGCCTGAGTATTCTCTACCTGACCACCTGTGTCGGTTTTCAGTACGGTTTAGATAAACCTGAAGCTTAGTGGCTTTTCCTGGAAGTGTGGTATCAGTTACTTCAACACCTTAGTGTCTCGTCATCATTTCTCAGTGTTAGCGGTGAACCGGATTTGCCTAGTTCACCCACCTACCAACTTAAACGTACATATCCAGCAGTACGCTAACCTAACCTACTCCGTCCCCACATCGCAGTTTATCCAAGTACGGGAATATTAACCCGTTTCCCATCGACTACGCTTTTCAGCCTCGCCTTAGGGGCCGACTCACCCTGCCCCGATTAACGTTGGACAGGAACCCTTGGTCTTCCGGCGAGGGGGTTTTTCACCCCCTTTATCGTTACTTATGTCAGCATTCGCACTTGTGATACCTCCAGCAAACCTCTCGATTCACCTTCAACGGCTTACACAACGCTCCCCTACCCAACAGACAGATGTCTGATGCCGCAGCTTCGGTGCTATATTTAGCCCCGTTACATCTTCCGCGCAGGCCGACTCGACTAGTGAGCTATTACGCTTTCTTTAAATGGTGGCTGCTTCTAAGCCAACATCCTAGCTGTCTAAGCCTTCCCACTTCGTTTCCCACTTAATATAGACTTGGGGACCTTAGCTGGCGGTCTGGGTTGTTTCCCTCTCCACGACGGACGTTAGCACCCGCCGTGTGTCTCCTGAACATTACTCTTTGGTATTCGGAGTTTGCATCGGGTTGGTAAGCCGGGATGGCCCCCTAGCCGAAACAGTGCTCTACCCCCAAAGGTATTCATTCAAGGCTCTACCTAAATAGATTTCGGGGAGAACCAGCTATCTCCCGGTTTGATTGGCCTTTCACCCCCAGCCACAAGTCATCCGCTACTTTTTCAACAGTAGTCGGTTCGGTCCTCCAGTTAGTGTTACCCAACCTTCAACCTGCCCATGGCTAGATCACCGGGTTTCGGGTCTATACCTTGCAACTTATCGCCCAGTTAAGACTCGGTTTCCCTTCGGCTCCCTTATTCAGTTAACCTTGCTACAAAATATAAGTCGCTGACCCATTATACAAAAGGTACGCAGTCACCCCTAAAAGGGGCTCCCACTGCTTGTACGTACACGGTTTCAGGTTCTATTTCACTCCGTTCGCCACGGTTCTTTTCGCCTTTCCCTCACGGTACTGGTTCACTATCGGTCAATCAGGAGTATTTAGCCTTGGAGGATGGTCCCCCCATCTTCAAACAGGATATCACGTGTCCCGCTCTACTTGTTGTTAGCTTAGTACCATAATAACGCTTTCAAATACGGGACTATCACCCTCTTTGGTTTGGCTTTCCAGCCACTTCTTTTAGCTTTATTATTATCTCTAACGGCTCTTCCGCGTTCGCTCGCCGCTACTGACGGAATCTCGGTTGATTTCTTTTCCTCGGGGTACTTAGATGTTTCAGTTCTCCCGGTTTGCCTTCCTTTGCTATGGATTCACAAAGGAATGATAGATTCTTCATCTATCGGGTTTCCCCATTCGGATATCGTGGGATGATAGCGCCTCTTATCGACTCTCCCACGCTTTTCGCAGATTTGCACGTCCTTCTTCGCCTCTGATTGCCTAGGCATCCACCGTGTACGCTTTGTCACTTAACCATACAACCTCAAATGCTTTGATTTACTTTGCCTTTGTGGTTGATGCTTATCAGAAGTATCGCCTTTCGCTTCAACACTTCTTCTCTCAAATACTTCACAACCTCTCGGTCGCTTGAGTACTCTTCTCGTTTCTTTGCTTGTGTCTAAATTTTTAAAGAACAATGTATCGTAAAGATACCGTCAAATGGCGTCCCCACGGGGATTCGAACCCCGGTTACCGCCGTGAAAGGGCGATGTCCTAGGCCTCTAGACGATGGGGACACATTTGACGATACCCTTCTTTACTTCCCATCAAACAATCTGTGTGAGCACCCAAAGACCTCTTTTCGGTAAGGAGGTGATCCAACCGCAGGTTCCCCTACGGTTACCTTGTTACGACTTCACCCCAGTCATGAATCATACCGTGGTAAACGCCCCCCTCGCAGTTAAGCTATCTACTTCTGGTACAACCCACTCCCATGGTGTGACGGGCGGTGTGTACAAGGCCCGGGAACGTATTCACCGCGACATTCTGATTCGCGATTACTAGCGATTCCGACTTCATGGAGTCGAGTTGCAGACTCCAATCCGGACTACGACGCACTTTCTGGGGTTCGCTCCACTTCGCAGCTTCGCCTCCCTCTGTATACGCCATTGTAGCACGTGTGTAGCCCTACTCGTAAGGGCCATGATGACTTGACGTCATCCCCACCTTCCTCCGGTTTGTCACCGGCAGTCTCCTTTGAGTTCCCGACCTAATCGCTGGCAACAAAGGATAAGGGTTGCGCTCGTTGCGGGACTTAACCCAACATTTCACAACACGAGCTGACGACAGCCATGCAGCACCTGTCTCTAAGCTCCCGAAGGCACAGTCTTATCTCTAAGACCTTCTTAGGATGTCAAGAGTAGGTAAGGTTCTTCGCGTTGCATCGAATTAAACCACATGCTCCACCGCTTGTGCGGGCCCCCGTCAATTCATTTGAGTTTTAACCTTGCGGCCGTACTCCCCAGGCGGTCGATTTATCACGTTAGCTACGAGAGCCAGAACTATGTCCAACCCCCAAATCGACATCGTTTACAGCGTGGACTACCAGGGTATCTAATCCTGTTTGCTCCCCACGCTTTCGCACATGAGCGTCAGTTCTTGTCCAAGGGGCCGCCTTCGCCTCCGGTATTCCTCCACATCTCTACGCATTTCACCGCTACACGTGGAATTCTACCCCTCTCTACAAAACTCTAGATGAACAGTCTGAAATGCAGTTCCCAGGTTAAGCCCAGGGCTTTCACATCTCACTTATCCATCCGCCTGCGTGCCCTTTACGCCCAGTTATTCCGATTAACGCTCGCACCCTCCGTATTACCGCGGCTGCTGGCACGGAGTTAGCCGGTGCTTCTTCTGTGACTAACGTCAATTGCATTATCTATTAAACAATACACCTTCCTCATCACCGAAAGAACTTTACAACCCGAAGGCCTTCTTCATTCACGCGGCATGGCTGCGTCAGGGTTCCCCCCATTGCGCAATATTCCCCACTGCTGCCTCCCGTAGGAGTCTGGGCCGTGTCTCAGTCCCAGTGTGGCTGGCCATCCTCTCAGACCAGCTAGAGATCGTCGGCTTGGTAGGCCCTTACCCCACCAACTACCTAATCTCACTTGGGCTCATCTTATGGCAAGTGGCAAAAAGTCCCACCCTTTAATCTCTCGATACTATGCGGTATTAGCCATCGTTTCCAATGGTTATCCCCCTCCATAAGCCAGATTCCCAAGCTTTACTCACCCGTCCGCCACTCGTCAGCATAAGTACAAGTACTTACCTGCTACCGTTCGACTTGCATGTGTTAAGCCTGCCGCCAGCGTTCAATCTGAGCCATGATCAAACTCTTCAATTTAATCTTTTTAATCTTTCAATTCTTGAATCGACATCCGCTCTTACTGACTTCTTCTTCAGCACTCTCGGACGCCTCAACGCCTCCAAGTGCCCACACAGATTGTCTGATGATTTTTTAAAGAACATTATCTCAAGCCTCGCTTGAGAGAGCGAGGTCGCATATTCTACTTACTTACCTTACCACTGTCAACAACGTTTAATTAAAAAAATAAAAACTTTTTCTAATTTAAACAATAATCAAGATTTTTCAATTAATCTTTTTTACTGTTTTCCTGCCGTCGTTGCGTGAGGCGGCATTATAGAGATTTTTATTTGTCTTGCAAGGCTTTTTTATAATTTTTTTTATTTTTTTTCGTGTTTGATGTTTTTTATAACAACTTGTTCTTTTTATAAACTTTTTATTAAGAAAGCCACACTGATTTAATAAACAATGTGTGGCTTCAGAATAAATTATTGTTATTTTTGTAATAGATGTCTAATTGCCAAAATCAGCCCACCCCAGATGATGATTAACGCAACCATCATCATTAAAATTGCACTTGCACTCATTATTATTCTCCTTCTACTTTTGTAATTTGAGCCACTGGTCCATCTTGTAATGCAACAATTAAACCTTCTGCTTCTCTTTCTTCAATTACCGCTTGATCTAATTGTCGATCTAAAATAGGTGGTGAAATAGGTGAACCATCAATATCATGTTCATTCAATGCAGAATGTGCTGACCATTTAACTTTAGACAACAAATAAGCGATTACAATCAATCCTATCGCCATTCCCCAACCAAAAGTATTAACAAACCAACTTGGGTAACCACCATATCCTTCAGAAATACGCTTAACTGCTTCTGTAATTAAAATATATCCCAAAATAACAGGTGTAATACCACCAATAAATAACTGCCATTTTCTACCCAACTTGAAAGATCCTGTTGCATTTAAATGATTACGCAAACTTGGTAACGCACTTAATCCAGCAACCAAGACTATTGTTGACACTAAAGTAGCAGCTACAATACCAAAATTATTTACAAAAGAATCTGCAACATCTAATAATGATAATCCTGTTGTTGTTGGGAATAACAAAATTGAAATAATTGCCATTGGAATACAAGTAACTAAAGTTGCTTTTACTCGTTTCATTCCTAATTTATCTTGAACAGAGGAAATCACTACTTCAAGAATTGAAATTAAAGAACTTAAACCTGCAAAAACCAAAGAACCGAAGAATAAAATTCCGATTATCTGACCAGCTGGTGCTTGAGATATAATAGTTGGAAATGCAATAAAGGCTAAACCGATACCAGAAGTGGCTACTTCAGATACACCTTTTCCAGAGATTGAAGCCATAAAACCTAAAGCAGCAAAAACACCTATACCAGCAAGAATTTCAAAACTACTATTCGCAAAAGCAACGACTAATCCAGAGCCTGTTAAATCCTCTTTTTTCTTTAAATAAGAGGCGTAGGTTAACATAATTCCAAAGCCAACGGATAAAGAGAAGAAAATCTGCCCGTAAGCCGCTACCCAAACTGATGCATCTGTTAATTTTGACCAATTTGGTGTGAAGAGTGTATTTAATCCATTTGCCGCACCCGGTAATGTTAACGAAATAGCAACTAAAACTAAGAACATTACAATTAACAATGGAATAAAAATAGACGATGATCTCGCTAATCCTTTTTGAATACCTAAAGCAAGAATACCAATTACAATAACCCAAACAGCAACCAAAGGTAATGTAACCCCTTGTACAAAATCAAACGATACTCCCGCATCTTGTGACATTTTCAAATATTGCCCAAAGAAAAATCCAGATGGATCACTTCCCCACGCCTGATCAATAGAAAAATAGGTGTAACAAATTGCCCATCCAATGATTACAGCATAATAACAACCTATAACAACATTAATCAGTACTTGCCACCAACCAATCGTCTCCATACCACTAAATAAACGACGATATGCTAAAGGTGGGGAGCCACGGAATTTATGCCCAATCGCATAATCTAAAAATAGTAGCGGAATACCTGCAGTCAATAATGCCACAACATAAGGAATAATAAATGCACCACCACCATTATCATAAGCAACATATGGAAAACGCCAAATATTTCCTAATCCAACCGCAGATCCTACTGCAGCAAAAATAAATGCTCGACGACTAGAAAAAGTCTCTCGAACACTAGTAACTGGCTTGCTCATATCTCTATCCTCTTTTTTATTTTTATAATTTACCCAAACCTAACAATAAAGGTTCTATATCAACTATAATTAATCTTAATTTACAGTCAATATAAAAATAACAGATCATATTGATAAATAAGGATTTTTTGAGGATTTTAAAGAATTTTTTCAGTATATAATTCTAGAAAATTAATATTTTTCAGATTTTTAAATTGCTAAATTTTAGCTAATCTAGATATAAAAAATGATAAACTTACACTCTTTAGAATTCTTAACTTTTTCACATAAAAACTCTATCATTATGGTAAAAAAATTAAAATCTGTTAATTTTTTAAGCATTTTTGATTAAAAAATTCAATTTTAAGTAAAAATAATAATTTACAACTTAAAATCACGACATATTTTTAGCAAGAGCTGATCACAACAACGATCTAACAAACGATATGTTTCATCAAAATCTTTTGTGTACCAAGGATCAGGAATATGATCTTTAGGTAAATCTTGACATAATGTTGTTATTTTAAAAATTTTCTGATGTTGTCCGAATAATTGTTCTAAATCCTTGAGATTACTCTCATCCATTGCGATTAGATAATGGTATTTTTGAATATCTTCTTTACTTACCTGACGACTACGAAAACCATTACTCTCAATTTGATGGCGTTCTAATAACTCTGCCGTACCACAATGCATTGTTTCGCCATTATGCCAACCTGATGTACCCGCACTACTAATAGAAAAATATTTGCTTAACCCCGCTTTTTTCACCTTATCTTTAAAAATAAATTCTGCCATCGGCGAACGGCAAATATTACCAAGACAAACAAATAACACCGCTATCTGCTGCATATATCCTCCTTATTTCATTATTGACAATCCGTGATCTTAGCAAATTGATCAGCAAATTCTTCTACCTGCTGCCAGTTTGTATATTCTACTTCCTTAGTAGGATTCGTTTCACCACCAGTTAACCACATAATAAAACGGATCATCGTCCGATCAAATAAACTATATCTTGGGTAAAATAATGCTCCCGCAAAAACAGCAACTAATTTTGGCTGCCAAGCGATCTTTGCCAATAATTTTCGTGTATAAACATTGGTTTCTGGACTATTTTTTCCTGCTTTACGTGCAGTTAGATTAACACTAAAAAAAGCACTAATTTTTTGATTTAAGATCTCACTATTTTGTTGAATAAAATAACTTAACTGTGGATGAAATTTCCCATAACGAATAGAAGCACCAATCAAAATTCGATCAAAAATAGCAAGCTCTGAATCGGTTACATCAATCAAATTTCGCAATGTCACTTGCTCTGTCTTTTCCAATTGTGTAGCAATCTTTTCTGCAATCTTTTTAGTTTGTCCATCATAACTAAGATATAAAATTAAGGTTTTCATACTTCAAACTCTATTAAGGTTCAATTTTTGTTAAAGTAAGCTGTCCTGCAGACATATTTTGTAATGTAAGTTCAAAACTTGGGCGTTGTTGTTCTATTATCCCAAGTGTTAGCCTAACCACCTCAGTAAAATCTTGGTGATACAGTTCAACTTGATACTGTGGAATAATCGCCAAAATCCGATTTAACTGTTCATAAGAACAAACCAGTTGGTAATCACTTCTTTCAATTTTGATCTCTGTTTGAGCCAGTTTTAATGCCTGTTGTACGCCATTTCCATAAGCTCTCACTAAGCCACCTGTTCCGAGTAGAACACCACCAAAATAACGTACACTCACCACACTAATTTCTCCAATACCACTCCCAATTAAGGCGTTTAGCATTGGTTTTCCTGCTGTACCAGTTGGCTCTCCATCATCAGAAAAACCATATTGTCCACTGTCTTGCGGTCGCCCTGCAACGGTTGCCCAACAATGATGACGAGCTGTTGGATAAGTCTCTCGCATCTCTTGCCAAAAAGCTCTAGCTTCTGCCAAGCCATTTACTCGCCGCAGATAAGTAATAAAGCGACTTTTTTTAATTTCTTCTTCAAAAACAACAGGATTTTTTAAAACAGGGTATTGCATAATAATTTTTTAATTCATTATAAGTTAACATCGCATATTATTGGTTAGGTAATTGATCAATCGCTAATGCTGCCTGTTCTGTGAGATTTTCCGCACCAGTTTCTCGCATCACAATATTATCTTCCGTTCTAATTCCACCGTATTGTTTAAACTGTTCAATTTGTTGCCAATTAAATTTGGCACTTAATGCAGAATTTCGCCAAGGTTCAAGCAGCATATCAATAAAATAAAATCCCGGTTCAATCGTTAAAACCATATTTGGTACCAAATCTCGAGTACAACGTAAACTAGGATAAATGGTAGGTGGGGCTTTGTGTGTACCTCGCTCATTTTGTAAAAATCCACCAACATCATGTACTTGCAAGCCTAAACAATGCCCTAAACCATGAGGAAAAAAACTGCGACTAATACCTTGATCAAAAATTTGATCGACTGAAAGTTTAACTAAACCACTTTCATACAATAATTCCGCAATATTTTGCTGCATTTGAGTATGGTAACTTAAATAGTTATAACCAACTTGCATTTCAGCAATAATCTCTCGCTTATATTTCTCCATTTTCTGGATTAATTCAGCAAACTCACTTGCTGAATCAAAAGCATAAGTGCGAGTCAAATCTGAGGCATAGCCATTTACTTGTGTACCCGCATCAAATAAAAAACTCAAGGATTGCTTCGGTGGTTCACGCTGTAAACGGTTATAATGCAAAATTGCCGCATGTTGATTGATTGCAACAATACTTTGATAAGGCACCTCATAATCCGTCTGTTGCGTAGCATATAAATACGCAAGATTAATCTCAAATTCACTTTTCCCCTCTAAAAAGGCTTGTTTAGCCGCATAATGTCCAACCAACGCACTTTCTTGAGCTTGACGAATACAAGCAATTTCATATTCAGTCTTGATAGCACGATGATAGTCTATATAATTCAATAATTTCCGCTGATTGATCGCTGTAAACCCAAGTTCAGTTGCAAGAGAAATATCTTCACCAATGTAAGCAAAATGTTCTACATCTTTGATCTGATTTTTAATTTCTGATAACTCAGTTATAATAATCCATTCAAAACAATCACACCAAAATAGCTCTGGTTTTGACTCAAAACAATGCCAATAATCTTGAGGTGTATAATAATAGAGTTTTGGTTTATTTATCCCATCAACAAAAAGCCAACTTTCCACGGCATTAGTAAGTGGAACAAAATACTTAAAATACGGATTTATTTTAAAAGGTTGAACTTGGTCATCAAGAAAATGATTGTGTTCAATCCCTGCATGAATCCAAACACCATCTAGATGACAACGAGAAAGTGCTTGTTGAAAATATTGTTGTACTTGATCGAGATGCTGTTGAAATAATTTTTTCATCAAAACGACCTTTAAGGTATGATAAATTGATAACGAATTAACGAGATATTATGATATGACCGAATTTATGATTACGCAAACGTTAGATACTTGTGGATTACGTTGTCCCGAACCCGTTATGTTAGTTAGAAAAGCGGTGAGATCCTTACAAGACGGCGATATTTTATTAGTTATTGCTGATGATCCTGCAACAACTCGAGATATTCCAGGATTTTGTAAATTTATGGATCATACTTTATTACAACAAGAAAATACCACTCCACCATATCGTTATTGGCTACAAAAAGGAAAAAGCTAATCTATTTAATCAGATCTTTCTCAGAGAGACTTTAAAAAAGATTTGGCGGAAGGTAATGGGAGTCGAACCCACCCAAGATTGCTGGCAACCTTAACAGGATTTGAAGTCCTGCCGTTTCACCGGAAACGCCGACCTTCCTTCAATATGAAAAGAATGGCTATTTTACTCAAAAATCTCAAGAAAAAAAGTACTATTTCTTAATGAAAACAGCAGAATAATGGGTTAAAACATCTTCTTAATCATACAGTGGAGCAACAGTATGTCCTCACTCTATCAACAATTACCATCAGTTGATAAATTATTATCGCAAGAAAAAGGAATTGAGTTAATTAATATTTTTGGTAGAACAGCCGTTTTAGAACAGTGCCGTTATCTTCTGAAACAGGCTCGAGATAACATCAAACAACAGCAACAATTACCCAATTTTTGTTTAGATGAAAACCAATTCTATTTAATGTTAAGCAATCAGTTATCTCAACAACGCCAAGTTAAAATGCAAAAAGTACAAAATCTAACTGGTACAATTCTACATACAAATTTAGGCAGAGCCGTTTGGGCAGAAACAGCTCAACAAGCTGCTTTACAAGCAATGCAACACCCCGTTGCATTAGAATTTGATCTTAAAAATGGACAACGTGGTCATCGAGATCAAGCTGTTAGTCATCTACTAGCCAGATTAACTGGTGCTGAAGCCGCTTGCATTGTCAATAACAATGCAGCTGCCGTATTGCTCTTACTTGCTACTTTTGCGAAAGGAAAAGAAGTGATTATTTCACGTGGTGAATTAATTGAGATTGGTGGTTCTTTTCGTATTCCCGATATTATGGCACAAGCTGGATGTACGTTAGTGGAAGTTGGCACAACTAATCGTACCCACTTAACCGATTATGCTAATGCAATTAATGAAAATACTGCCTTTTTATTTAAAGTCCACACAAGTAATTACCAAATTATGGGCTTTACTCATAGTGTCGAAGAACAAGATCTCGTTGCCTTAGGTCAAGAAAAAGGTATCCCTGTTGTTAGTGATTTAGGCAGTGGAGCATTAATTGATTTAACGCAATATCATTTACCCGCTGAACCCACTGTCCAAAGCCGAGTGAAACAGGGGGTTGATTTAATCTGTTTTTCAGGAGATAAATTATTAGGTGGTCCACAAGCAGGGATTATTGTAGGTAAACAACATTTAATCGATCAATTACAAGTTCACCCTCTAAAACGGGTCTTACGCTGTGATAAGGTAATCTTAAGTGGGCTAGAAGCGACCTTACGTCTGTATCTAGAACCTGAAAACTTAGCCCAAACGCTCCCGACATTAAACCGACTTACCACCCCAATCTTTGCATTAGAACAAAATGCCATTCAGTTACAACGCCAATTACACCACAAACTGTCAGAAAAATTTGAGATTAAAATAGAACCTAGTGAAGCACAAATTGGCAGTGGTTCACAACCAATGGCAAGGCTTGAATCTCTTGCAGTTACATTACAACCCAAAGTTGCAAAAAGTCAGGATTTACGCAAACTGGTAGATCGTTTAAAACAGCTACCAACACCACTGATTGGACGTATAGAAGCGGATAAATTATGGCTAGATTGTCGCAGTTGGCAGACAAATCCCCATACTTTTAGCCAAATATTAGAGGAATTAGCACAACTATGATTATTGTTACCGCAGGGCATGTTGATCACGGTAAAACAACATTAATTCAAGCACTAACTGGAACGAATACAGATCGTTTACCCGAAGAAAAAAAACGAGGTATGACGATCGATTTAGGTTATGCCTATCTGCCTTTAGCTGAAAAAACATTAGGCTTTATCGATGTTCCCGGACATGAAAAATTCTTAGCTAATATGTTGGCTGGTGTGGGTGGCATAGAATATGCAATGTTAGTTATCGCCGCAGATGAGGGTATCAAACCACAAACAATTGAACATTTACAAATCCTACGCTTATTACAAATACAACACATTATATTAGTTATCACCAAAGCAGATCGAGTAAGCACCAGTCAAATACAACAACGCCTATTACAGATCCAAAATACCTTCCCATATTTAACAACTCACCCCTATTTTATTACTGCCGCTTATACAGGTGAAGGAATTGCAAACCTAAAAGAATATTTAACCCAATTATCAAGTAACAAAATTCAATTCAAACTTACACAACCTTTTCGTTACGCTATCGATCGTGTATTTAGTGTCAAAGGTGCTGGTACGGTGGTAACAGGTACAGCTTATACAGGAAAAGTGCAACCAGAACAAACGCTATATCTTTCTAATGGTAAACAAGTTCGTGTCAAAGCTATCCACGCTCAAAACCAACCTAGTCAACTAGGGATAGCAGAACAACGCCTTGCCTTAAATATTGCAACGGAACTGAGTAAAGAACAACTAAAACGAGGGGAATGGCTATCTGAATATCCGCCACATTTAACCGACAGAGTTAGCTTATCAATCACCGCTCAACACCCTTTAAAAGAATATCAAGTTGTGCATATTTACCATTCTTGTAGTCGCTGTGTTGCAAAACTCACTTTACTCAGCTGTAATAATCTAATCGCTGGTGAAACAGCACTGGCAGAATTATTATTAGATACTCCGCTTGCTTTAACTTTTAATGACAAAATAATCATTCGAAGTGGAGACGACAAACAAACTATTGCAGGTGGAACTGTTTTAGAAATTGACTCCCCTAAACGCTATAAACGAAGTGTAGAACGCCTAACCTATCTCGATCAGTTAAGACAAACTCAATCTGTTAGCCAACGTTTATCGCTTTACCTTCAACATATCCCTCGGTCGAAAGATTATATCCTCTGGATTGAACAACTATTGCCAGAAAAACTCGATCAACTATTACATTCATCTACAATACTCTCCTATCGAAATTGGTTATTCTCAACCGAATATCAAAAAATATATCAACAGAAAATCGTACACAGTTTACAAAGTTTCCATCAAACTAACCCAGACCAACTAGGCGTTAGTCGAGCAAGATTGGCAAGAATAGCAGCAGTCAATCAACCTACTGAATTAATCTATCACTTTATCGATCAATTAATTCAACAACGTATAGTGAGCCAAACAAGAGGCTGGCTACACCTAGCGGATTATCAACTTAGTTTTGAAAAAGAGGAATTGGATTATTGGCAATTAGTACAACGGCAATTTACCCAAACTAACCAACCAATTTGGGTAAGAGATATGGCTAACCTCTTAGAGGTTGATGAAACATTTATGCGAAATTTACTCTATAAAGCAGGAAAATTAGGCTATGCAATTCCTATTGTTAAAGATCGCTTCTATTTAACCGAAGATATCCACAAATTAGCTCAAATTATCCGCCAACATATTCAACAAAAGGGAGCAATATCCGTCAATCAACTAAGAGATCAACTTAACTATGGGCGTAAATTAACAGTACAATTAATCGAATTTTTTGATCGTATTGGTTTTTTACGACGTAAAGGAAACCAACATTTCCTACGAGATGATGAACTTTTCTAGATCAACCCTAATGGCAGACTAATCTGCCATCATAATTTCTAACTGTTCTTGCGTCTCAAGCCATAATGCTTCCACATTATCTAACGCTTGTTTACAGTTTACCTGTTCTGCTAATAAAGCGGTTAATTTCACTTTATTCTCAGCAAGATATAACTCACTATCCGCTAAACTATGCTCAATTTGCTGCAACTGCATCGATAGCGTTTCTAATTGCTGTTCATACTGAGTTAGTTGCTTACGCAAGGGTGCCGTTTGTTGACGTTGTTCTGCCTCCCTACGTTTCTGTTCTTTACGATTACTTGCACTATGTTGAGATTCTGTTTTAACTGATGTTGAGTTCTGATTTACCACCGCTTGTTCATTCAGCCATTTTTGATAGTCCTCTAGATCACCATCAAAATTCTCGACTTTCTGATCATGCACTAAATAAAACTCATTAACCGTATTACGTAACAAATGCCGATCATGCGACACCACCACTAACGATCCTTCATAATCCATTAATGCTTCAGTTAATGCTTGTCGCATATCCAAATCTAAGTGGTTGGTCGGTTCATCAAGTAATAATAAATTCGGGCGTTGCCAAACAATTAATGCTAAGACTAAACGTGCTTTTTCCCCACCCGAAAATTGCCCTACCGCCTGTTTCACCTTATCCCCTTGAAAAGAAAAACCACCAAGATAATCTCGTAACTCTTGCTCTGTCTGATGAGGCGCTAATTTTTGTAAATGCCACAGGGCGGTTTCTTCAGCTCGTAAAGTATCTAATTGATGCTGCGCAAAATAACCTAATTGTACGCCTTTTGCTAACTGAACCTGCCCTGATAAAGGGGATAACTCACCTGCCAATAATTTAATTAATGTAGATTTTCCTGCACCATTTTTCCCTAGCAAACCGATCCTAGAACCCGGGACAAGATTCAATTTTACCGAAGATAAAATTATCTCCTCACTATAACCAGCACTCACTTTTTCCATTGATAACAAAGGATTAGGTAAAGATAAAGGTGGACGGAAAGAAAAAGAAAAAGGATTATCAACGTGAGCAGGAGCAATTAATTCCATACGCTGCAATGCTTTAATCCGACTTTGTGCTTGTTTTGCCTTAGTTGCTTTTGCTTTAAAACGATCAATAAACTGCTGTAAATGGGCTATTTTCTGTTGCTGTTGATGATAAAGCGCATTTTGCTGGGCAAGTTTCGTTGCACGCTGAACTTCAAAAGAGGAATAATCACCGCTATATTCATTCAATTTAGCTTGTTCAATATGAATAATCTTATTCACAATAGGGTCAAGAAAATCCCTATCGTGAGAAATTAGCACCAAAGTACCTCGATAATTCATAAGCCAACGTTCTAGCCAGATTACCGCATCTAAATCTAAATGGTTAGTTGGTTCATCTAGTAACAATAAATCAGAACGACATAATAAGGCTTGGGCGAGGTTTAATCTCATTCGCCAACCACCAGAAAACGCTTTCACTGGTTGTGTCAATTGAGAGGTGTCAAAGCTTAATCCATGTAATAAGGTTGCAGCTCTTGCTTGAATCGTCCAAGCATCAATTGTGTCTAATTGAGTATGCAAAGTCGCTATTTTATGCCCATCATTTTTCTCCATAGCAATGCTTAATTCAGCATTTAAACGACAATACTCTCGATCACCTTGAATAACATACTCCAAAGCTGATATTTCTAAAGCAGGGGTTTCTTGATTAACCCAGCTTATCGCCCAATTAGCTGGAAATTTAATTTCTCCACTTTCAGCATTGGTTTCCCCCTTTAATAAGGCTAATAGAGAGGACTTACCACACCCATTCTTGCCTACTAGCCCAACTTTCTGCCCCGGGGCAATACTTGCATTTGCTTGATCTAATAATATATTTTGCCCACGTTTAAGGGTTAAATTCGTAAAAAGTAACATTCTTTTAATTGTCTTTTAAAAATATTTGATTTAATACCAAAGATACGTCTAGCTATTATAACTGATCATTAGCATTAAATAGGCAATATCTTTATCAATGATACCTAAGATGCAGTTTTACTGCCTATATGCTACACTTTTCAGTAATTTTTGATCGAAATAACCTATTTTGAGAGGACCTAATGACAAATTTACCTTTCAGTGCCGTAATCTTAGCTGCAGGCAAAGGCACCAGAATGTATTCAGATTTACCAAAAGTTTTACATCACATTGCAGGAAAACCAATGGTAAAACACGTTATTGATACAGCAAAGCAATTAGGTGCTGAAAATATCCATCTAATTTATGGTCATGGTGCCGACATACTCCAACAACGCTTGGCAAATGAAAAAGTAAATTGGATTTTACAAGCCGAACAACTGGGAACAGGACACGCAATGCAACAAGCCACTCCCTATTTTCAAGATAATGAAAACATTGTGATGCTTTATGGTGATACCCCATTAATTACCCCCGAAACAATACAACGTTTACTTGCAGCCAAACCAGATCACGGAATTGCTTTATTAACTGTCGAACTAGATGATCCCACTGGATATGGGCGTATTTTAAGAAAACAAAATACGATTGTTGGTATTGTTGAACAAAAAGATGCCTCTCCTGAACAATTAAAAATCAATGAAGTCAATACAGGTGTGATGGTGGCAAGTGGTGCTGACTTCAAACGCTGGCTAGCTCGCTTAGACAATAATAATGCACAACAAGAATACTACATTACCGATATTATTGGTTTTGCATATCAAGATGGCTGCCCAGTGGTATCGGTAAAAGCAGCCAATCTTTTGGAAGTAGAAGGTGCAAATAACCGCTTACAACTAGCTCGCTTAGAACGTTACTACCAAATCCAACAAGCGGAAAAATTATTATTAGCGGGCGTGATGCTTGCTGATCCACAACGTTTTGATCTGCGTGGTGAATTAGAACATGGTAAAGATGTGGAAATTGATCCAAACGTCGTGATTGAAGGTAAAGTCAAATTAGGCAACCGTGTAAAAATCGGTATGGGCTGCCTATTAAAAAACGTTGAAATTAGTGATGATGTAGAAATTAAACCATATTCGATCTTAGAAGATACCACCATTGGACAAGCAGCCAAAATTGGGCCATTCTCTCGTCTCCGTCCCGGGGCGAAACTCGCTGCCGACACTCATATTGGTAATTTTGTTGAAATCAAAAAAGCTGTGATTGGTAAAGGTTCCAAAATTAATCACTTAGCCTATGTTGGCGATGCAAAAGTAGGAGAAAAATGTAATTTAGGGGCTGGAGTCATTACCTGTAATTATGATGGTGCGAATAAATCAGAAACACTTATCGGTGATAATGTTTTTGTTGGCTCAGATGTACAACTCATCGCCCCCGTTAAAGTTGAGAATGGTGCCACCATAGGGGCAGGTTCAACCATTACAAAAAATATTGGTGAAAATGAACTTGTCATCACTCGAGTACCACAACGCCACATTCAAAATTGGCAACGGCCACAGAAAAAGAAATAAACGCTCTTCAAGTGGTATCCACAACTAATTCAAAAGACGAGTAAAATATTCAAACCATTTAGGAAGAAAATATGTTCAAAACATTACAAAAAATTGGTAAATCTTTTATGTTACCGATAGCGATTCTACCTGCAGCTGGATTGTTATTGGGAATTGGTGGTGCTTTATCAAACACTGCCACTTTACAAGCCTATCCAATGTTAAATAATCCGACACTACAAGCCATTTTTCAGGTAATGACCTCTGCAGGTGAGGTTGTGTTTGCCAACTTATTTTTATTACTCACTGTTGGATTATGTATTGGCTTAGCGCAACGAGATAAAGGTACTGCTGCTTTGGCGGGCGTCGTGGGCTACCTAGTAATGAATGCAACGATTAAAAGTTTACTCACCATTTTTACTCCTGAGGGACAACCCATTGTTGCGATTGATACAGGAGCAATTGGTGCCTTAATTATTGGCGCAATTACCGTATGGCTCCACAATCGCTACCATAATATTGAACTCCCTCAATTTTTAGGCTTTTTCGGCGGTTCTCGCTTTGTTCCAATTGCAACTGCCTTTGCGGCTATTGCAGTGGGTGCATTCTTTTTTGTCATCTGGCCACCAGTACAACATTGGCTGGTAGCATCAGGAAAAGTGATCGCTGAAGCTGGACCTTTTGGCACATTCTTATATGGTATGATTATGCGACTTTCTGGTGCGTTGGGCTTACATCACGTGATCTATCCACTTTTTTGGTACACCCCTTTAGGTGGTGTTGAGCAAGTAGCTGGTGTTACTTATGAAGGGGCACAAAAAATCTTCTTCGCCGAACTTGCTGATCCTAACTTCACTGGTATGTTTACTCACGGAACACGTTATTTTGCAGGTCGTTTTGATACTATGATGTTTGGCTTACCCGGTGCAGCATTAGCAATGTACCACTGCGTACCCAAATCTCGGCGAAAAAAATATGCTGGTTTATTTTTTGGGGTTGCCTTAACGTCATTTGTAACAGGTATTACCGAACCACTGGAATATATGTTTCTCTTTGTTTCTCCCCTACTTTATGTTTGGCACGCCTTTTTAGACGGTCTTTCATTTTTAATTGCCGATATTTTAAATATCCGCATTGGAAACACTTTCTCTGGTGGAGTGATTGATTTTACCTTATTTGGTATTTTACAAGGCGAAAGTCGCACCCATTGGCTATATGTTATTCCTGTTGGAATTGTTTGGTTCTTTCTGTATTACTTTAGCTTCCGCTTTGCAATCCAAAAATTCAATATCGCCACACCAGGGCATTTAGATGATAACGCAGATAAAAACTCAGCAACGCTAGGTAATCCCTCTATCCAACAAATCGCTAAAAAAATTATTACTGCCTTTGGCGGTGCTGAAAACTTAGAAGATGTTGATGCCTGTGCAACACGCTTACGAGTGGCAGTTAAAGACCCTAAATTAGTCGATAAAGAAAGCCTCAAACAATTAGGTGCAACGGCAGTCTTTGATGTCGCTGGTGGAGTTCAAGCAATCTTTGGCGGAAAAGCCATTCTCTATAAAACAGAAATAAATAGCCTATTAGGCATTAACGATTAATTTCTTAAAAACCCGATTTATAGCAATCAACTTCTCTTTAATCTTTCAATTAAAGAGAAGTTTTTTTATTAGATTAAAAGGAGATGACACCTTAAAGTTTAAAACATAAAGGGGTACACTAACTAAAATCTCGTTCTACTCAAATAAAGAATTATTGCAGGCAAACACTAGCATTCTACGATCTGATGCAATACGCATACAATGATAAACATAATATGATTAATCAGAAGCCTGATAATTTTTTATTTTATTGCTGAATCTATCTATAATAAGTAACTTAAACAAGAAAACATAAATTTATAGAAATATAGTGAATTTCAAATGTTTAGGCATAAAATATCAACATTATCCTAATATCTTTTATTCATTATTAAATATTTAAGGTGATCAATATGCAGCCCTATTTAATTGCACCATCGATTTTATCTGCCAATTTAGCCCGTCTAGGTGATGATGTTAAAGCCGTATTGACCGCTGGTGCAGATGTTATTCATTTTGATGTAATGGATAATCACTATGTACCAAATCTTACTTTTGGTCCAGCGGTATGCCAATCTCTACGAGATTACGGTATTAACGCACCGATTGATGTCCATTTAATGGTAAAACCCGTTGATCGGATTATTCCTGATTTTGCCAAAGCAGGTGCAAACTCAATTACATTTCACCCAGAAGCGAGTGAACATATTGATCGCACTTTACAACTAATTAAAGAGCAAGGTTGCCAATCTGGATTAGTATTCAATCCAGCTACGCCATTACACTACCTTGATTATGTGATGGATAAGGTCGATATTATTTTATTAATGTCAGTCAACCCGGGGTTTGGCGGACAAAAATTCATTCCACACACCTTAGAAAAAATTGCTGCTGTAAGACGTAGAATTGATGAAAGTGGCAGACAAATCCGTTTAGAAGTAGATGGAGGTGTTAAAATTGACAATATCGCTGAGATTGCAAAAGCTGGGGCAGATATGTTTGTAGCAGGTTCAGCTATTTTTGGGCAACCAGACTATCGAAAAGTGATTGAATCAATGCGACAAGAGTTAGCTAAAGTAAAAAATAAAAGTGAATTAAAGGTTTAATATTATGCAAAAATTTAAAGTTATTGGTTTTGATCTTGATGGCACATTGGTAAATAGCTTGCCAGATCTTGCTCTATCGGTTAATTCCGCACTCGCTGAGTTTAATTTACCACCAGCAGATGAAAGTTTAGTACTCACTTGGATTGGAAATGGGGCTGATATTTTAATTGAACGTGCCATTGAATGGACAGGACAAGTCTTTGATCAAACCACTAAAGATCAGATTAAAGAGCGTTTCAATCACCACTATGCACAAAATTTATGCAATGTTAGTCGTTTATATCCACAGGTAAAAGAAACCTTAACGATACTCAAACAACAAGGTTATACCCTCGCTGTGGTAACCAATAAACCAACTCGCCACGTCCAACCTGTCTTATCCGCATTTGGTATTGATCACCTATTCTCAGAAACATTAGGCGGGCAATCATTACCAGCAATCAAGCCACACCCTGCACCACTATATTATTTATGTGGTAAATTCGGTATTCTGCCACAAGAGTTATTATTTGTTGGTGATTCTAAAAATGATATTCTTGCAGCGAAAGCCGCAGGTTGTCCTGTCGTTGGCTTAACTTATGGATATAACTACAACATACCTATTGCCGAAGCTAAACCAGACTGGGTATTTGATAACTTTGAGCAACTTTTAACCATCATATAAAATGAATAAACCTTAGGAATAAACAATGAGTAAAAAACCAATCGTATTTAGTGGTGTACAACCATCGGGTGAATTAACAATAGGTAATTATCTAGGGGCATTACGCCAGTGGGTTAAGATGCAAGAGGATTATGATTGCTTATTTTGTGTGGTTGATTTACACGCTATTACAGTTCGCCAAGATCCCGTTGCATTACGCAAAGCAACCTTAGATGTGTTAGCACTCTATCTCGCTTGCGGTATAGATCCAGAAAAAAGCACTATCTTTGTCCAATCCCACGTTCCTGAGCATACTCAATTAGCTTGGGTATTAAACTGTTACACTTACTTTGGTGAAATGGGACGTATGACCCAATTTAAAGATAAATCAACACGTTATGAAGGAAGTGTGAGTGTAGGCTTATTTACCTATCCTGTATTAATGGCAGCAGATATTTTGTTATATCAAACTACTCTCGTACCTGTTGGAGATGATCAAAAACAGCACTTAGAAATTACACGAGATATTGCCCAACGTTTTAATGCGTTATACGGTGATATTTTCCAAACCCCTGAAGTATTCATTCCAAAATCTGGAGCAAGAGTTATGTCATTACTTGAACCAGAGAAAAAAATGTCTAAATCTGATGATAACCGTAATAATGTCATTGGCTTATTAGAAGATCCAAAAGCTGTTGCAAAAAAAATTAAACGTGCAGTAACTGATTCTGATGAACCACCAGTGGTACGCTATGATCAAAAAAATAAGCCGGGTGTCTCAAACCTATTAGATATTCTCTCTGCGGTTTCAGAAAAAAGTATTGCTGAATTAGAAGAAGAATTTGCAGGAAAAATGTATGGTCATCTGAAAACAGCCGTTGCAGAAGAAGTATCAACTATGTTGACTGAATTACAACAACGCTACCACCACTTCCGTAACAATGAAGCCCTTTTAGATCAAATTATTCAAGAAGGTGCCAAAAAAGCCAGAGCTAAAGCAAAAGAAACGCTAGAAGCTGTATATAAAGCAGTAGGTTTTGTTGCTTAATAGAATAAATATAAAAAAACCCTCAATTTTGAGGGTTTTAATTTACTTTAGCTTAACACTTATTTCCAAATATCACTTTTAATTCTTTTCATTAATTCTGGATATTTATTAAGCTTAAATTCAGGATCTTTTGTCGTTTTTAATTGACTTTGATAATCTTTTAAAATCGTAATCACGATTGGTGAAAGTAATAAAATCGCAGTCAAGTTGATTAAGGCTAAGGTTCCCATAAAGGTATCCCCCATATCCCACACTAATTCAACTTTTTGCACAGCACCAAAATAGACCATAGCTAAGACTAAAGTACGTACAATAGTCATTAAGGTACGGTTATTTTTTAAGAAAGAGATGTTACTTTCAGCATAAGCATAGTTACCAATAATACTAGAGAAAGCAAACATAAAGATAACAATAGCTAAGAAATCTTTACCCCATTCTCCAACTTGTGCAGCAATCGCAAATTGGGTTAATTCAGCCCCTTTATGTGAAGAAACAACATTATCCCCAGATAATAAAATAATAATTGCAGTACAAGAACAAATAATAATGGTATCAACAAAAACGCCTAACATTTGAATTAAGCCTTGACTCGCTGGGTGTTTAACATCAGCGGTTGCAGCCGCATTCGGTGCAGACCCCATACCTGCTTCATTTGAAAATAAACCTCGTTTAATTCCATATAGCATTGCTTGTGAGAAAAATCCGCCTAAAAAACCACCAGCAGCAGCTTGGAAATTAAATGCTTCACGGAAAATTTTGCTAAACATCGCTGGCACTAAACTAATATTAGTTACTAAAATATACAGTGCAAGCAGTAAATAAAGCAGTGCCATTATCGGTACTAACACTTCTGCAATACGTGAAATACGGCGAATACCACCAAAAATCATAGGTGCCGTAATTAAGACTAAAGCAATCCCTACCGCTTCTGGCGACCAATCCCAAGCAGTTTTTGCCGCATCTGCAATCGTATTTGATTGAATTGCATTAAAGACAAAACCGTAAGTTGCGATTAATGAAATTGCAAAGATATACGCAAACCAACGTTGTTTTAACCCATAAGTAATATAATAAGCGGGACCACCACGAAAGATACCTGTTTTATCTTTTACTTTGAAAAGCTGTGCAAGCGAAGATTCTGCAAAAGCACTACTCATACCAACTAATGCGGTAATCCACATCCAAAAAACAGCACCTGCACCACCCAAACTAATTGCAATCGCTACCCCAGCAATATTACCCGTTCCGACACGGCTTGCTAATCCCGTTACAAAAGCTTGAAATGGCGTAATCGCGTGTTTAGTATCTCCGCTACGCCCATTAAGCATTTCTCGAAAGCTTTGAGGAAGTAAACGAATTTGTACAAAAAATGTTGTAAGAGTAAAATAAATACCAGTCCCCAATAACACAATAACAACTATGTTCCATAAAGGATCGTTAATTGCATTAATATACATATGAAACTTCTCAATAAAGCTCATAAGCCCCTCCTTTTTTATTAAATTAATTACAATGACGAGCTACCTTATTCAATTTAGCATTATTTCTTCGTTAGCTAGGATAATAAAGGCAGGTATTTGAAAATATCACAATTTCTAACAAAAATACAAGGTTATTGCTTTTTATAATAAAGAAAATGCCAAAAATTTAGAGAAAATCTAAACTTTTGGCATGAAAATTTTTTATTTACAAAAAAATAATAAAAATTAGATAGTTACTCATTCCATAATGGGAAAAGAAGTTCAATCCTTAATCCTCCAAGTGGGCTTTTACTTGCTTTCACTTTTCCTTGATGTTGACGAACTGCATTATCGACAATTGCCAACCCTAAACCTGTACCACCAGTTTGCCAATCTCGATCACTATTAACACGATAAAAAGGTTTAAAAATTTGTTGATACTGGCTTTCATCTACACCATCTCCATCATCATCAACAACTATCTTAATCTGATTTTTATGGCTTAATCGAATAGTAATGACAATACGGTTCTTCGCATATTTCTCCGCATTACGAATTAAATTTTCTACTGCACTAGAAAGAATACTCAAATTCCCATTAATTAATAATGCTTTATTAGTCGCAATATGATTATGGACGATTAACTCTAACCCCCGTTGCTCACATTCAAAATGTGCATCAGCAATAACATCGTCCCAAATTTCATGAATGGGAAAAATATTATGGAGCAAATGACTATTTAATTGCTGTCTTGAAAGCAACAATAAACTATTAATCATCTTATCTAAACGTTCTGTTTCTGTTTCAATTCTAATCAATTCAGCAGAATCGCCACTACGACGTCGAATCAACGCAGAAGCCAACTGTAAACGTGTTAATGGTGTTCTCAATTCATGTGAAATATCTGAAAAAAGGCGTTGTTGTGAATTATTAATTTCTTGTAACGAACGAATCATATCGTTGAAACTTCGACCAATTAAACGAAATTCATAAGCCCCTGTATTT
Source organism: Mergibacter septicus (assembly GCF_003265225.1). Lineage (NCBI taxonomy): Bacteria > Pseudomonadati > Pseudomonadota > Gammaproteobacteria > Pasteurellales > Pasteurellaceae > Mergibacter > Mergibacter septicus. The sequence goes on from NZ_CP022013.1 coordinate 1,656,394, forward strand.
TCCAGATTTTTATTTACACTCAAATTTCCTCTCGCTACTTCATTTGCAGAACGCTGTAATGCTTTGAGTGGTTTAGCAATTTTTCGGGATAAAACGAGTAATAAAGGTGAAGTTACCAGCATAATCAATAAAACCATCAGCAAAGGATGATCAAAAAGTAAATTTACAAACTCCCGCTGTGGGTTCACACGATGGACAAAATATGCTTGATATTCATCATTTGTTTTTGGTATCTCAATCGTGAAAGGACCAATAATTTCCTTATCATAAAAGCGTTTTTTCTGTGGCATACTAGCTTGGTATGTATTAAAAACAAATTGTTGTAAATCTTTTTTTTCTTCATCATAGGTGCCAATCAGATTATTGTGTTTATCCACCAGAATAGGATAATAGTGGTAATTATTATCAAAACGATTTTTGGAAGGAATTCTCTTTGAGCTATTTAATAATTCATTAAAACGCCCTTCTTTAGATATTTTATCTATTTCACTTAAATAGCTATGCAGCTCATTATCCTCAATATTATTATAACTCCTCGCATCAAAATTAAATAAAAGCTCAACAAAAAAGTATAAAGAGAAAAAGGAAAGCCATACAAATAAAAAGATTTGGCTGGTAAGGGAATTTGTTTTTTTTAGAAATTTAGGATATTTCATATTTCTACTATCTAATAATAAATGGAAAAAAGCTAAGTTCGCTTTTTTCCATTATAAAGATGATGTTGTGTGATCAAGCTAATTTATTTTTCACTCACTAATAAATACCCTCGCCCTCTCAATGTTTTAAACCAAGGCTGATTATCATCACGTGCAGGTAATTTTTTGCGAAGATTAGACATATGCATATCAATTGCACGATCAAAAGGGGTTAAACGTTTTCCAAGAATTTCAAGGCTTAACAATTCTCTGGATAAAATCTGCCCGGGATTACGCATTAATATTTGTAATAATGCAAATTCTGTTCCTGTTAAATCCAGATCCTGATCGTGATAAGTTGCCTGCTGTCTGCCCGGATAAAGCACAATACCATTGAACTCTACTTGCTTACGCTCCTCACAATTATTAATTTCAAAATCTGACACAGGAGAGTTCATTTTCATTGAACTACGGCGTAAAACAGCTTTGATACGTGCAACTAATTCTCTATCATTAAAAGGTTTAGGAAGATAATCATCTGCTCCCAATTCTAATCCTAAAACTCGATCAATATCATCACCACGAGCGGTTAACATCAAAACTGGAGTAGAATATTTCTGACGAATCCGTTTTAATGTTTCAACCCCATTTAAAACGGGCATCATAATATCCAGCAAAATCAGATCATAGCTAATATCTAATTTAGTTAAAGCTTCTTCACCATTGCGAACAATATCAATCTCAAAACCTTCCATTGACAAAACTTCAGCAAGTAATTCTGTCAATTCAATATCATCGTCAACTAAGAGAATTTTAGACATAGGCATATTCCTTATTAATAAAACTTCTCATTTATACTAAAACAAATTTAGTATTAATAAAATATAGAAAATAGAATTATTACCAAAATTTATTATATAAGTGATAAAAAGATAACAATTTCAATGTGATATTTTATATTTTAGCTGGTTCTACCATTAGAGAAATCCGATACTAACGAACCTTTTATAAGGAGAAAAAAATAAAAATTGGACAAGAAAAATAAGTTTCAGATTAAAAAAAATTAGAGTAAGTTTAACAGTAGTTATTATCAAACAAATATCTTTTTAAAAAAATAATAAGAGACTAAATTATGCAAAAAAATATCAAACACACCAGTACAAAACTTATCCATGTCGCAAGACAAAAACGATATACCCAAGGCTCGGTTAATCCAATTATTCAACGAGCCTCTTCATTAGTCTTTGAAACAATTGCAGACAAGCAAACAGCGATATTAAATCGTGCGAATGGTACACTTTTTTATGGGCGGAGAGGCACTCTAACGCATTTTGCCTTACAAGAATTAATGTGCGAATTAGAACATGGCACTGGCTGTTATCTTTATCCTTGTGGTAGTGCAGCAATTAGCAATACAATTTTAGCGTTTATTGAACAAGGTGATCATCTTTTAATGACAGGTGCCGCCTATGAGCCAAGCCAAAATTTTTGCCAACAAGTTTTGACCCGATTGGGTGTAACCACAACATTTTACGATCCAATGTTAGGTGAAAAAATTGCAGAATTAATCACAGAAAATACCAAAATTCTATTTTTAGAAGCCCCTAGTTCACTCACAATGGAAGTAGCAGATATTCCTGCGATAGTAAAAGCTGCTAGAGCTAAAAAACCAGAAATCATTATCATCATTGATAATACTTGGTCAGGTGGTATTTTATTTAATGCGTTAGATCACGATATTGATATTTCTATTCAAGCAGGCACTAAATATTTAGTTGGACATTCAGATGCAATGATTGGCACTGCTGTTGCAAATGCTCGCACTTGGGATCGCTTAAGAGAACAATCTTATCTGATGGGGCAAATGGTTGATGCTGATACCGCTTATATAACAGCTCGTGGCATTCGTACTTTACCATTACGTTTAAAACAACAAGGGGAAAATGCACTAAAAATTGCCCAATGGTTAAGCCAGCGTCCAGAAATAAAAGCAGTGTACCACCCAGCCCTCCCTTCTTGCTTAGGACACCAATTTTTTATCAGGGATTTTAAAGGGGCTAGTGGCTTATTCTCATTTGAATTAACCCGACGTTTAACTTCTGATGAATTAACCTCTTTTTTAGAAGCTTTTCAGCTATTTAGTATGGCATATTCTTGGGGAGGATTTGAGTCGTTGGTGCTAGGATTTCAGCCCGAAGAAATTGAAAAAATTCGACCAAATATCCAGCGAAAATTAACGGGAACATTAATCCGGTTACATATTGGCTTAGAAGATCCACAAGACTTAATAACGGATCTAGAATACGCATTTTCTCAATTACAATAACAAAAAATGGCAGGTTTATCCTGCCATTTCACACCTTAAGCTTTACTTATTTTTCGGTGGCATCATTCTAATTAAAGTATTATCTTTTAGAATATAATGATGATATAACGAAGCAATCGCATGAACCGCAATGAGAATATAACCTAAGGTAGCTAAGGTTTCATGTGCATCTTTAAATCTTCCTCCCCAGACTGAACGTGGAAAAGCATCAACTAAAGGGATACCAAAAAAGGTCCAATCACCACCACGGTTCAATACTGTCAATACGCCTAGAACAGGTAACGCAAGAAAAATAATATACAGTAAAATATGCAAATAATGAGATAATTTTTCTTGCCATTTAGATAATGGTGGAATAATCTCAGGACGTTTTTTCCACAAGGCATGACGAATTCCAATACGAGCAAAAACTACAATCCAAACTAAAACACCTAAGGTAAAATGGGTTTGTCTCATCATATTTCGCCACTCAATACCACCTAACCCTTTTAAATTAATACTCAGATAAGTTAAAAGAATCAGGAACAAAGATAACCAATGAAAATAGATTTGCACTTTAGGATAACGTGTGGACATAGAACACTCCAACAAGGTTAAAAAAATAGTAAACAAAAATAAATATAAACGACAATATTATTCTAAAGACAAATTTTATATTTACAAGTTTCAGCTAAAAAATGCATTGATAACTTGTTTTTAAGCGGAAAGGCTTGTTATCCTTTCAATTCTAAGACAGGAGAAAAAAATGAAAACAGTTGCAATTGTTGGATTAGGTTGGTTAGGTTTTCCCCTCGCTCGCTACTTAAAAAGTATTGGTTGGCAAATCAAAGGAAGCAAAAGAACCCATCAAGGTGTTGAAAGTATGCGATTACGCCGTCTTGAATGCTATCGTTTGGAACTAACGCCTCATCTCAATGCAGAACCAGATGAATTAGAAGCACTTTTCGATGCCAATGCATTAATTATTAATATTCCACCAAGTCGCTATTTTTTCGATTTAGAACAATATGTTCAAGGGGTACAAAATCTCGTAAATGAAGCCCTATTACATCGAATAGAACATATTATTTTCATTAGCTCTACGTCCATTTATCCCCAACAATCTGGTTATTTTGATGAAAGTACGCCTATTTTAAGTGATAGTGATGTAGGAAAAGCGTTATTTGAAATTGAACAAGGTTTACAACAATTAGTCGATATTGATGTTGATATTTTACGCTTAGCAGGCTTAATCGGTAATGATCGCCACCCCGTTTACCACCTTAGCGGCAAACATCTACAACAAGGAAACCAACCTGTGAACCTCGTCCATCTTACGGACTGCCTTCGAGCAATTCAACTCTTATTAGAAACCCCTTCGGGGCATCGTCTATATAATCTTACGGCTCCACAACGCCCTACAAGAGCTGAATATTATCCTTATATGGCAACACAATTCGCACTGACACCACCTACATTTGATAAAACTATCAATGATCTGCAACGCCATATTCTTGCCAATAAAATTTGTGAAGAAATAGGCTTTGTTTATCAATATCCCGATCCATATTTAATGCTACCCGAGCAAGAACAAGATTATATGGTTGAAGTTTAGTTACCATAGTAAAATTTAATCAGCATATCCCCTTTGATAAAAAGGGATAATTTGATCGTAAATTATTATTTTTTTAATAATCCAGTATAAGAGTATTGAATGACCAAGTTAGAACAACATACCCCAATGATGCAACAATATCTAAAAATCAAAGCAGAAAACCCAGATATTTTGCTTTTTTATCGAATGGGAGATTTTTACGAACTCTTTTTTGATGATGCCAAAAAAGCAGCAGCATTATTAGATATTTCTTTAACTAAACGAGGAAGTTCAGGAGGATTAGCTATCCCAATGGCTGGTGTACCTTATCATTCCGTTGAGGGGTATTTAGCAAAATTAATCCAACTAGGGGAATCTGTGGCAATTTGCGAACAAATTGGCGATCCCGCAACTAGCAAAGGCCCTGTTGAACGTAAAATTGTACGCATTGTTACTCCCGGGACAATCAGTGATGAGGCGTTATTGCCAGAACGGCAAGATAATTTGATTGCAGCAGTTTATCAAGAAAAAGACCATTTTGGACTTGCAACCCTAGATATGACCTCAGGTCGTTTTCAAATTAGCGAACACCAAGAGCGTGAAAGTCTGCAAGCAGAATTACAACGTATTTCACCAGTTGAATTACTTTATGCGGAAGATTTTAGTGATGGTCAATTATTAGCAAATTACAAAGGATTACGCCGCCGTCCCCAATGGGAGTTTGAACTCACGACCGCAATAAAATTACTTAATCGCCAATTCGGTACCAAAGATTTAAAAGGGTTTGGAGTAGAAAAAACATTGCTCGGCTTATGTGCAGCAGGTTGTTTGTTACAATACGCCCAAGAAACTCAACGAACATCCTTACCGCATATCAATTCAATTTCTCTTTCACAAAACGACAATTATGTGCAACTAGATATTGCAACTCGGCGTAACCTTGAACTCACACAAAATCTCAGTGGTGGTACAGAAAATACGGTTGCAGCTATTTTAGATCGCTGTGTTACGCCAATGGGAAGCCGCCTATTTAAACGCTGGTTACATCAACCAATTCGACAAGTTTCAATCTTACAAGCACGCCAACAAGCTATTTCTGCCCTGTTAGATCAGGATCTCACCGCAGAATTAAAACCAATGCTACAACAGGTCGGCGATATGGAAAGAATCTTAACTCGGGTGGCATTACGCACAGCTCGCCCAAGAGATCTGACACGTTTACGCAACGCATTGGCACAAATTCCAGCGATCAAACAAAATCTCAAAGATTTACATTCGCCTAAAATTTCTGAATTATTACAACAAATCGGTGATTTTAGCGACTTATACCAGTTGCTTGAACAAGCGATTATCGATTCTCCACCGTTGCTAATCCGTGACGGTGGTGTGATTGCAACGGGTTATAATGCCGAATTAGATGAATGGCGAACATTAGCCGAAGGGGCTAGTCGTTATTTAGAAGAATTAGAATTACGGGAACGCCAAAATACAGGCATTGAGAGTTTAAAAATTGGTTATAACGCTGTTCACGGCTATTATATTCAAATAAGCCGTGGACAAGCTGAAAATGCCCCAATGCACTATGTTCGCCGTCAAACGTTAAAAAATGCAGAACGTTTCATTATTCCTGAACTCAAAACCTATGAAGATAAGGTATTAAAAGCCAAAGGTGCAGCATTAGCATTAGAAAAACAGTTATATGAAGCGTTATTCGATCAATTATTACCTCAATTAGGTGCATTACAAATGGCAGGTTTAGCATTAGCCGAATTAGATGTTTTATCTAATTTAGCTGAACGAGCCGAAACGCTGAACTATGTTGCACCAACTTTTTCTCCAAAAATCGGCATTGAAATTGTTGGTGGTCGCCATCCCGTTGTTGAACGGGTAATCCAAGATCCTTTCATCGCAAATCCCGTACAGCTACACCCTGATCGCCGTTTATTGATCGTTACAGGACCTAATATGGGCGGAAAAAGTACCTATATGCGACAAACCGCTTTGATTACTTTGTTAGCCTATGTCGGAAGTTTTGTACCAGCCGAAAAAGCCACTATCGGTCCCATTGATCGCATCTTTACTCGTATTGGTGCTTCAGACGATCTCGCCTCTGGGCGTTCCACCTTTATGGTTGAAATGAGTGAAATGGCAAATATCCTCCATCAAGCGACTGCAAAAAGCTTGGTATTAATTGATGAAATCGGACGTGGTACGTCAACTTATGATGGACTTTCATTAGCTTGGGCTTGTGCTGAATGGTTAGCCAATAAATTGCGTTCCCTCACACTTTTCGCTACCCACTACTTTGAATTAACTGTATTGCCACAACAAATTCAAGGTACAGCTAATATCCATCTTGATGCGGTAGAACATAACGACACAATCGCATTTATGCATAGTGTTCAAGATGGTGCAGCAAACAAGAGTTATGGGCTTGCAGTAGCTGCATTAGCGGGGGTTCCGAAAGCGGTTATCCAACTCGCTCAACAAAAACTGACCCAATTAGAACGCTTATCTCAACGACAAGATATCCACCAAGCACCATTACAACAACAAGGTGAGTTAGCTTTAATGAATGAAGATGAAGGTAAAAATACTATTCTTGAATTATTAGAGCAGTTAGATCCTGATGAACTCACACCAAAACAAGCCTTGGCGTATTTATATCAATTAAAAAAATTAATTTAACTTTTCGCTCGCTCACCAGTAAAAGTCTCTTTTCTTTATACTGGTGAGATCTACATAGCTGTAATTTTTGCTATTTCATTGTTTAAAAAAAGATAAATTTGCTTAAATTTTCTGATCTTGTTCACATATCTGTAAAAATTTTACAGGGATTCATTAATTCAAAACCCCCTTTTTGTTATAGTGCAGCTTATCTGATTGGCAAATAAAAGAGGAGGTAACTAATTATGCATACAACCGCTCAGAACAGAGCATCACTCTTACATCGTAAGAATTTAATCGTGATGATTGCCATCATTCTATTTTTCATTTTGCTACAAGTTTTACCTTTTAGTGAAAAAGAAAATAAAGGATTAGCATTATTAGTTTTTGTTGGGATTTTATGGTTAACTGAAGCCTTACACGTTACCGTTACTGCTTTAATTATTCCTATTTTAGTGGTGTTATTGGGGCTATCAAATACTAAAACCGCATTAGCCACTTTCTCACATCCAATTATATTCTTATTCTTTGGTGGCTTTGCCTTAGCAACCGCTTTACATATTCAAAAACTAGATCGCCTTATTGCGAATAAAATAATGTCAATGGCAAACGGGAATTTATTTCGTGCTGTTCTTTACTTATTTGGCATTACAGCTTTTCTTTCAATGTGGATGAGTAACACCGCAACCACGGCAATGATGCTCCCGCTAGCAATGGGAATTTTAAGCCATATGGATCGAGAAAAAGAACATAATACCTATGTATTTGTACTGCTTGGTATTGCTTATAGTGCCAGCATAGGTGGTATGGGAACACCAGTTGGTAGCCCACCTAATGCCATTGTAGTCTCTCAACTAAATTTAACTTTCTATGAATGGATGCAATATGGTATCCCAACATTATTGCTCTTATTACCTTTTATGGTCGCAACACTGTATATCGTCTTTAAACCTAAATTTAATCAAAATTTTAAGCGTAACTTTGAACAAATTGAATTAACAAGCGATCGTAAAGTTACCTTATTTATCTTTACCATTACCGTTATTTGCTGGATTCTTAGCGGATATATTAATCCTCTTTTATCCGCAACTTTAGGCATACAAGGACAAATAGCAAGCCTAGACAGTATCATCGCCGTAACGGCAGCACTTATATTGTGTATCAGTCGAGTAGTAGAATGGAAACAAATCCAAGACAATACCAACTGGGGCGTATTAATTTTATTCGGCGGTGGTATTACTCTAAGTTCGGTATTATCAAGCTCAGGTGCAAGTAAAATAATGGCTGATGCGATCGTTTTTATGATTAGAGATGGACACTTCTATTTAATTGGTCTGGTAGTCGCTACCTTTGTTATTTTCTTAACAGAATTTACCTCTAATACCGCCACCACTGCTCTTTTAGTCCCAATCTTTATTTCAATTGCTCAAGCCTTAGGATTACCACCACTTGGGCTATCCTTAATTATTGGCTTAGGTGCATCTTGTGCCTTTATGTTGCCAGTTGCAACCCCACCCAATGCGATTGTATTTGGTACAGGACAAATAAAACAACAAGAGATGATCCGTATTGGAATAATACTAAATATTATTAGTATATTTTTAATTACAACAATAGGATATATTTTCTGGTTTAAATAAAAATCAATAATTCTCCTGATTTTTTAATTAAATAATCACTAGATGTAAATAAATACTCTGGTGATTATTTTTTTTCACAAAAATTATCTAATATAGTAATAAAAAGCAAACTATTATATAATTTGTAAATTAACTATCGGATATAACTAGAAGTAAAACAGATAGTATTAAGTCAATTTTAGGGAATTATTTAGAGACAATTATGAGAAAGAATCTACTCGCATTGCTAATATCCTTAGCACTTATCAATAAAAATACCTATGCAACTTTAGCAAGACACGATATTGATTGGAGTGAATATGAAGATTTTGCACTGAATATCGGTCGTTATGAAGCTGGTAGAAAAGGAATTATTGTCTATAAAAAAGATGGAACTATATCAGGTACGATCGATGTCCCTATGCCGACTTTTTATGGGGTTAGTGATTCAGGAAACGGTACCTTATATGCCGATCCACAAATTATTGCCACCGTAGCTCACGTAGGTAACGGTGTTGGTAATCATCAAGTTCAACGGTTTATGCGTGGCGATGTTGAATTATCTAAGGATTTCAAAAAAAAATCAAAATGGAACAAATTATTAGAATATAGTGAAGCCTATTCCCCTAATGAACATAAAACGCCGATGCAAAACCTAGATCATAAGCTAGTTCGCCTCAATCAAGTTATGTTTGACTTCACTCCCTTTGAAGCAATACCCGAAGGCGAAAAAAATACTTTAGGAAAAGTAGGTGATTTACTTGCACGTGTTGGAAATGGTTCCCCTAAAATAGCAACTGCAGTCAATCAAGAAGTATGGTCTCGATGGGGATTATCTGGTGGTTTGAATAAAGTAAAGTGGGAACATAAAAATAAACCCGGACTTGCAATTGAATTCAATCCTAAAACCCCTATAGACACAGGTACCAAAGCTGGAGATAGCGGATCGCCCGTATTTATTTGGAGTGAAAAATCACAAAAATGGTATTTATTTGCCACTAACGCCGCTGGATCAGGATTTGGCTATGGTAAGAACTCTCATTTAACCAAAGATTTAGACGGCTTACATAGAATACTTAAAGAATATAATAAGGAAATAGATAAAACCGGAGATACCGATTTATCTACAGACAAAAGTAACGAAAAGAAAAATTTAGTATATACAAAAGGTGTTAATGTAAAAATAAATAGTGATGTAAATTTAGGTCCTGCACGATTAATCTTCAGAGATAATGCAACAATAGATGGGACAGGAACTCTCACTACCGCTGGGATTGAAGTTGATAAAGGAAAAACATTAACCTTTAAGTCTAATATTGGTCAAAACACTATTATTCGTAAAGTAGGCAAAGGGGATTTAAAACTAGAAGGAAATAAAAACAATAAGAAACAAGGCTCAATCCATCTAGGCGATGGTACTTTGGAAATAGCTGAAGGTAGTTCTATTGGAAAAATTAAAATTGGTAGTGGACGTGCAACGATTAAAGTAACCAAAGACAATCAATTCGACGGCAATCAAATTTATTTCGGCGTACAAGGCGGTACCTTAGATCTTAACGGACATAATTTAGAATTTAATGATATTTTTCACGTTGATAAAGGGACTAGGATTGTCAATCAACCACTCTCCAAAACAATAACTTCTCATAACACTACCGATAGTAATTCGACTACCTCTACTAGCGAAACAGCTAACACTGTCAGCACACCCCCTACGGCTACAAGTACTTCTGCCACTAACAACACGCCAACCTTTACCTTTAAACCAGATGGTGATCGGGTATTTCTCGGTAGTTTCAATGGTAATCTCAATGTTAATTATGATGCCAACCATCTATGGGAATTACGTGGCAATTCTTCAATTAAAGATTTAAATGTCAAACAAGGAACAGTTAAACTTGTCGGCGATAATGTCCTCCACACCCAATATTTAACGCCTTCTCAAACTGAATATCATACTGTTACATTTAACGCCAATAATATTAATGTTGAAAATGGAGCTACTTTAGTTTTAGGACGAGCAAGTAAAACTAAAGCGGATATCAAAATTAATGGAACTTTAAAAGTTGTAGCAACAGGCAAAGTAGATACTTCCATTCCAAAAGCATACGAAGATGAGCCAGCTAACTATCAGCAAGATACTAATAAAATAGTAGTTGAAGGAAATATTACACTAAATAATGGTAACAAGGTTTTAATTGACTTAGAAAATAATAATATCGCTGAAATAAAATCTAAGATTTCTGCTAAAAATGCTATTTCATTACACAAAAAAGGGGATGGTGAACTTTTATTAAGTGGAACTAATAGTTTTACTAACGGTAACTTTGAGATCGAAAAAGGGATTGTTCGAATTACAGATAAAGAGAATGCTAAAAAGCTAAGTTATACCGTTAAAAATGGCTCAACCTTGGAAGTACAAGGAATTGAAACTGACGAATTAAAGGGGTTATTAGAGAAATTTAATAATAGCTTTGATGGAATTTTAAGTTTAGATAAAGATATAACAAAATTAGATAGTAAATTAGGTGAATTTAATCAGCTCTATTTAGGGACTAAAGGAAACATTACTTTAGGTACAGAAAATCAAAATTTATTAGAACATTTAAGTTTTCTTAATTTAGGGGGTGATGGCGGTACAATCACTGTTCAAGGACTAAAAACTACTGGTAGCAGTAACAGTAAAAAGACCCTAAATATCGGCAACGGTACCTATCGTGGTAAGGTAATTATTGAAGAACTAACAAAAGACTCACATCTCGATTTAAATGTTCATACTGGAGTCGATTTAGAGGTTAAGAAAAATAGTAATACCGATAAATTTCTCGATCTAGGTTATGGCTCAACCGCAAAAGTTGATCTATTAAACAATTTAAAAACAAATTCTAAAGGGATTGTTTTAATTGATAGCGATGACAACTTATCTAAGTTAACTGATCCCACATATAGTAATTTACACGATATCTATATTGGTACCAGCAAAAATAAAACGTTAAATATTAATGCAGAAAAAATCAGTGGCAATACCTATAGATTTTCAGGTGAAGGAGAGACTCATCTAAAATTCAATTTAAGTAATAAAGACTTAATTGTCGATGCACAAGGTCTAACTGGAGGGGTTGTTTCACTTGATAAGGATAATACAAATTATAAAGGAAAAATTACTGTTCAAGGGCATAAAGAGCAGAATTTGGGTAGTATCACCCTTAAAGCATCTACAGGTAACTCATTAGGTCAGGGTAACGAAATTGTAATTAAAAATGGCGGTATCTTAGATGTAAATGGAAAAAGTATTAATATAAAACTTTCAACTGAGAGTAATCAATTAGGAACTATTTTTAGTACAGAAAAAGGTAGTGTAACACTTGCAAATACAGATAATACTGAGATTAAAAATAAAATAAGTGGAAATTTAGATATTACCTATAATGGTAGCGGTGAACTATCTTTATCCAACACTCAAAATCATTTTACCGGTAATATTAATCTAAATAATGGAACATTAAAATATTCTATTGAAGGTGTAACCAATCAAAATAACAAAATAAATATTAGCAATAATGCTAAAATAGATATCACTAAAAATGTTAATTCTGAAATTGTTGCCAATGTAAATAATAATGCCGATGCATCTATCCTATTTACAGAATTAAATACCAATACTAATATCAGTACCAAGAAATTAACTTTAACTTCTAATGTTACTAGCAAAGGTAACAACAATGGTTCAAATTTTAATCGAAATAGAGAAATTAATTATCAAAATTTAAACCTCAACAATCATACCTTAATAACAGAAAATCAATTTTTATCTATTAACTCAGTCTCAAGCAAAGGTAACCTAATTCTAAAAAATTCAACCTTAAAATTACATGGTGGGAACCACACTTTATTATCTGAAAAAAACTTTGAAAATATTGAATTAAACAACTCTACACTAGATTTACGTGATTACAATTTTAAAAACTCCGAAAAACGTCAAAAAGTAGTAGTAAAAGGAGATAGTACTATCTCTACTGGTACCTATGGCAGTGATGGTGGCGGAGCTTCTACTGGCTTTAATAATCCATTGGAACTCACCACTGGCTCTACATTAAATATAGTCCAAGCAAATAGCCGCTGGTATGTTAATATGCAGATTGATTCTGATATTAAAGGTGATGGAAATATTATTATTTCTCAAGCAAAATCTGGTAATTTAAAAATTACCAATAATTTTAAAGAATTTAATGGTAGCTTAAAATTAGTATATAAGAATAATAGAAGACCTGAACTAGGATATTATCTTAATGGAGATAATGAAGCAGATAGAACTCTTAATTTTGAAATACTATCTGAACAATTTGTTAATCAAAGACCTTCAGTAACATTAAAAAATATTGCATCAAAAAGTTTAATCTTAAAGAACGTTAATGGCTATTCAGGTACTCTTATTGCTGATAAAGGTGATATTATTTTAGATGGTAACAATGCAGTTTCCACCAAAGCGGTACTTCAAGAAGTAGATAGCCATAAAATTATCTTTAAAGTTGATGAAGGTCAAACTGGAAATGCAGGTGGATTCTATTACTCTCACTCTGGCAAAGCAAATAACGATGGACTGCATAAAAAAGGAAAAGGGGAATTAGTCTTTACCAGTAATTATATGACCACAAATTCACCTAAATTTTATGTTGACGAAGGTACAGTCACTATCGCAACCTCATCAGAGTTTAAATCAACACAATCTCAAAACCGTTCTTCCAGTGAAGTATATTTAGACTATAACGTCGCTCAAGATGCAAATTTAAATTTTAAAGTCAGTGGAAATTATACGGTAAAAAATACCGTTTCAGGTGCAGGCAATGTTTCATTTAGTCAAGCTGATGATAGCACTAAATACACCACTGACTATTCAAAATTAGGCCATAGTGGCGATCTGACGATTAATGCCAAAGTTGATCTTAATTTAGATAGTAACGATCAAAATCCAATTACTCTTAGACATAACTTAAAAGGAGAACAGAAAGGGTATCTAACGATTAAAGGTGATAATAAAACACTAAATATCAATAAAAGCCTAGATAATTATGCTGGTAGTTTAGAAATTAGTAACAAAACCAATTTAGATCTTAATTTGAATGATGCAACCCTTGATAATGCACTATATGGCTCTGGCACTATTACAAATAAAAATAGCAGTAATTTAAACCTAAATAATACAGCCCATTTTGTTGGTACATTATATGCAAAAACAGGGGATATTAGTATTAATAACCAATTTGATGCAAGTAATACAGATGTAATCAAATTAAAATCTGAAAATAATCATTATATTAATATCACTACCACTGATAATAATTCAGTAGCTAAATTTAATTTTATTGAAGGAAACCTTAGAAAAAAAGGTACTGGCACATTAATTATTAATGATAATGTGAGTGTAGATAATATTAAACATCTTGATTTAAATGAAGGAAATCTACAACTCAACCACGATATTAATGTTGAAGAATTAAAACTAGGTTCAGATACAAAATTAATTCTAAATAGCAATAACATTGATCGTAATATTACTGGTACTGGCGATGTTGAGTTAATGAAAACAAATACATTAACCAATGATAAATTACAACATACAGGAAATTTAATTGTTAATGCTGATAGTACATTATTAATTAATACCAAAGATACTTTAAGTTATAACCTAACAGGTAATCACAAGTTAACCATTAATTCTAATAATGAAAAATCTGATACCGTATTAAAGTTAAATAATGATAATATTCAGCATTTCACTGGTGGTTTAGCGATTAATAATACTACTGAACTTAATAATATTACCAACTTAGATAATCAATTATCAGGCAATGGGATTATTATTAATAAAAATAGCAGTAATTTAAACTTAAATAATACCGCTAATTTCACTGGTACTTTAAATGCTAAAGTTGGGGATATTAGTATTAATAACCAATTTAATACTAATAATACTGGTGCAATTCAATTAAAATCTGAAAACGATCATTATATTAATATTACCACCACAGATGATTCTGCTGCCAAATTTAACTTTATTGATGGGAACCTTAGAAAAAAAGGTACTGGTACATTAATTATTAATGATGATGTTACTGTCAAAAATATGAACCACCTCGATCTAGCTGAAGGCAATCTACAACTCAATCACGATATTAATGTTGAAAAATTAAAACTAGGTTCAGATACAAAATTAATTCTAAATAGCAATAACATTGATCGTAATATTACTGGTACTGGCGATATTGAGTTAAAAGCCACTAACACATTAACCAATGATAAATTACAACATACAGGAAATTTAATTGTTAATGCCGATAGTACATTATTAATTAATACAAAAGATACTTTAAGTTATAACCTAACAGGTAATCACAAGTTAACCATTAATTCTGATAAAGATAATAATAATTCATTACTAAAACTAAATAATGATAATATTCAGCATTTCACTGGTGGTTTAGCGATTAACAATACTACTGAACTTAATAATATTACCAACTTAGATAATCAATTATCAGGCAATGGAATTATTATTAATAAAAACAATAGTAATTTAACTTTAAATAATACCGCTAATTTCACTGGTACTTTAAATGCTAAAGAAGGGGATATTAGTATTAATAACCAATTTAATACTAATAATACTGGTACAATTCAATTAAAATCTGAAAATAATCATTATATTAATATCACTACCACTGATAATAATTCAGTAGCTAAATTTAATTTTATTGAAGGAAACCTTAGAAAGAAAGGTACTGGTACATTAATTATTAATGATAATGTGAGTGTAGGTAATATTAAACATCTTGATTTAGATGAAGGAAATCTACAATTAGATCACAGTATTAAAGCACAAAATATTACTTTAGGTGAAAATACAAAATTAACCTTAAATAATACCAGTGGTAATATTGATCACAATATTACTGGTACTGGTAATGTTGAGTTAAAAGCTACTAACACATTAACCAATGATAAATTACAACACACAGGAAATTTAATTGTTAATGCCGATAGTACATTATTAATTAATACAAAAGATACTTTAAGTTATAACCTAACAGGTAATCATAAGTTAACCATTAATTCTGGTAAAGATAATAATAATTCATTACTAAAATTAAATAATGATAATATTCAGCATTTCACTGGTGGTTTAGCGATTAATAATACCACCGAGCTTAATAATATTACCAATTTAAATAATCAATTATCAGGCAACGGGATTATTATTAATACAAATAGCAGCAATTTAAACCTCAATAATACCGCCGATTTTGTCGGTACCTTAAATGCTAAAGAAGGCGATATTAGTATTAATAACCAATTTGCTGCAAATAATGCTAACGGGACGATTAAACTAAAATCTGAAAACGGTCATTATATTAATTTCACCACTACTGATAATAACTCTTCTGCTAAATTTGACTTTGCAGGTGGTAATTTTAGAAAGAAAGGTACTGGCACATTAGTGGTTAATAATGATGTTACTGTTACAAATATGAACCACTTCGATCTTGCTGAAGGCAATCTACAATTAGATCGTGGTATTAATGCACAAAATATTGATTTAAGTAAAAACACAAAATTAATCTTAAATAATACCAGTGGTAATATCAATTCTAATATCACTGGTGAGGGCGATGTTGAGTTAATGAAACCTAACACATTAGCCAATAATAAATTAAAACACACAGGCGATTTAATTGTTAATGCCGACACAAATTTAACGATTAGTGGTAACGAAAATCTCGCTTATCACCTTAAAGGAAAGAATACTGTAACCTTCTCAGGTGAAAATAGCTCCGTTCAATTACATGGCAGCCATATCAATGATTTCTCTGGGACATTAGCGATTAATAATACCGCTGAATTGTATGATGTTGGGAACTCACTCACCAATGTTACAGGCTCTGGTACCATTGTGAGTAAATCCGGTGAGTTTAGTTTTGATAATACCCGTTTCACAGGGGAGATTGTCGCCGATAATGCCAATATCAAGGTAATTGATGCCAAGGCAAAAAAATATACCGCTAAAAATGCGGATATTACCTTACCTTATCATCTCGCTAAAGATAACCCTTCTGCTACTTTCTCGGCAATTAATGGTGCTTTTGTCAAAGCCGATGAAAAACAATGGGTCTTAAATCGTGAGAATTTAGATAAGCTCGGTAAATTAAAAATTCAATCTGGGGAAGTGATTATCTCTGACCTTCTGCCATCTGAGAAAGAAAAAGACAAAGAGAATGAAAATAACTCAAATTCAATGTTAACTGTCCCTGCTGAATTTATCGCAGATAACGCTCCTCGTCCTCACCCTCGTTCTCCTCGTAGAGGACGTAGCCTGTTATCAGCCACTACTCCTGCAGCCATTACGGTCAATGATGACACCATTTTGCCAGCAAATGAGAAGGAAGTAGAGATTAAACAAGGAGCAAAACTCATTTTAGACACTAACCATCAAGTCGATAAAATTAAAAATGAAGGTACGGTGAATCTCAATACCCATACCTTATCGATTGATGATTATAGTAGCGAGCACGGGAAAATTATCATTGCCTTAAATGATAAAACTAACCAAGTGCTTAACATTAAGAAAACCGATAAAAATGTTGATGTCGAGTTAGTTGCTACAAAAGAAACCTTAACCTATTTAGCTAGCAATGGGATTAAAATCGCTAATCTCCCTACTCAACTTAATATCTTAAATGAAGAGCAGCTCACTAAAGGCAACTATGACTTAACCAATGTAAATGGCATGATTAAGTTATTATTAGCCCCTAACTTGATGTCTAAAATCTTGCGTTTAACTGAAATTCATCAGTTAAATCAGTTACACACCAATGAACCGTTTATTGAGGGCGTAACCGTTAAAGCAAATTATAGTAATGGGAAAATCAAAGAAAAATTCTTAAAAGACTACCGTAATACCCTCTTTAAATCTCAAGCCAATACCTCAGGGATTACCATTAATCTGGGCAAAACTTATGGTCGCTTCACTGGAAAATTAACCCTAAAAGCCCTGAATACCGATTTCCAATCTGAGGTTAATCATAAAACTCAGCAGGATAAATTAAAAACCCTTGCCGCAGAAACTGGTATCAAAGTAGAGTATAAACCTGGCTATGGTGCAACACTCTCTGCGGGTATACTCCAATCTTCTTTCAAGCAAGGGAAATATGCCTTACTCAATGGCAACCTCAGCCTGTATGCCAACCCTCGCTATCCGATTGGTAAGGGTGTATTAACCTTAGAAAATGAACTCTCTGTCAGATATACCCCTATCCTCTCGCAAGCATTACCAGCGGATGAAATGGCTAAATTAACCAATCCATTCGCTTACGCCCATCGCTTAGGGCTCAATTATCAGTATCAGAAGTTTGATTTTAACTTGGCAACAAAAGTGACTTTTGATAACACCCAACTGACCTATATCCGAAAAGAGGCGCAAGTTAACAGTGATTTAATTAAAGGGCTGAGTTATCAACTGTCTGCTGGAGTGAAATACCACTTCACCCAAAAACTGAACCTCTCACTCACCTCAGACACCACGTTTAGTAAAAACAGCTCCCAATTTGGGGCTAAAATAGGGGTGACTTATAACTTTTAGTGGAGGCTTTTGGTTTAAAACTTGAAAGAGTGATACTTGCCCCCATTTGATGGATACACTGATAAAAACTATTGAAGGAAAAAGATATGACTACAATTGTAAGTGTCCGTCGTGATGGTAAAGTAGTAGTTGGTGGTGATGGCCAAGTATCACTGGGTAATACCGTAATGAAAGGCAATGCTCGTAAGGTACGCCGTTTATACAGAGACAAAGTCTTAGCAGGATTTGCTGGTGGTACGGCTGATGCTTTCACTTTATTTGAATTATTTGAACAAAAATTAGAAATGCATCAAGGTCATTTACTCAAAAGTGCGGTTGAATTAGCCAAAGAGTGGCGTACTGATCGTGCATTACGCAAATTAGAAGCAATGTTAATTGTTGCTGATGAAAATGAATCTTTAATTATCAGTGGGTTAGGTGATGTTATTCAACCTGAAGAAGATCAAATCTTAGCGATTGGTTCTGGTGGTAACTATGCACTTTCTGCAGCCCGAGCTTTAGTAGAGAATACGCAACTTTCAGCACGTGAAATCGTTGAAAAATCATTAAAAATTGCTGGTAATATTTGTGTTTATACCAACACTAACTTCACTATTGAGCAATTACCGAATAAATAAGGAAATATTATGTCTGGAATGACACCTCGTGAAATCGTATCTGAATTAGATCGCCATATTATAGGTCAAGCCGATGCCAAACGTGCGGTAGCCATTGCATTAAGAAACCGTTGGCGAAGAATGCAATTAGCTGAACCATTACGCCACGAAGTTACCCCTAAAAATATTTTAATGATCGGGCCAACTGGTGTGGGTAAAACTGAAATTGCACGCCGATTAGCAAAATTAGCAAATGCTCCTTTTATTAAAGTAGAAGCAACAAAATTTACCGAAGTAGGTTATGTTGGTAAAGAAGTAGATTCCATTATTCGTGATCTCACTGATGTTGCGATGAAATTAGTTCGCCAAACAGAAGTGGAAAAAAATCGTTACCGTGCAGAAGAAGCGGCGGAAGAACGAATTTTAGATGCCTTACTACCACCAGCCAAAGATCAATGGGGTAATACTGAAAATAGTGATACTCAGAGTAATACACGTCAAATCTTCCGTAAAAAATTGCGTGAAGGTCAACTTGATGAGAAAGAAATAGAAGTTGATGTTTCTGCTGGTGCCTCCGTTGGTGTTGAAATTATGGCACCACCGGGTATGGAAGAAATGACAAATCAACTGCAATCAATGTTCCAAAATCTTTCTAGTGGACAGACTAAAAAACGCAAAATGAAAATCAAAGATGCGATGAAAGCATTAACTGAAGATGAAGCAGCAAAACTAGTCAATCCAGAAGAATTAAAACAGAAAGCGATTGAAGCGGTTGAACAAAATGGAATTGTGTTCATTGATGAAATTGACAAAATTTGTAAACGTGGCAATAGTTCTGGACCAGATGTCTCAAGAGAAGGGGTACAACGTGATCTCTTACCATTAGTTGAAGGTTCAACCATCAACACCAAACACGGTATGGTAAAAACAGATCATATTCTATTTATTGCCTCTGGTGCATTCCAAATCGCTCGTCCATCTGATTTAATCCCCGAATTACAAGGACGCTTACCAATTCGTGTCGAGTTAGGTGCTTTAAGTGCAAAAGATTTTGAACAAATTCTTACTGAACCTAAAGCCTCTTTAACTGAACAATATCAAGCACTAATGAAAACTGAAGGGGTTGATATTGAATTTACGCAAGATGCAATTGCAAAAATTGCAGAAGCGGCATTTAAGGTAAATGAAAAAACAGAAAATATCGGTGCAAGAAGGCTGCACACCGTGTTAGAACGTTTAATGGATAAAATCTCTTTTGATGCTTCAGAAATGAGTGGTCAGAAAGTTATTATCGATGAAAACTATGTGAAAAATGCGTTAGGTGAAGTGGTTGAAAATGAAAATTTAAGCCGTTTCATTTTATAAACAAAAAATTGATTGAAAAAAGGCTGATCTTCAAAATTTTGAATTCAGCCTTTTTTATTTGTAGTGGTTTATTCTGTGCTTGTCTGTTAAATGAAAAATACCAGCTAAAATTCTATCAGCGGTCAAAAATTATAATAAATAACCTGCTGCCTTAACCACAATCTTCACTGCATTTTCTTCAATTGCTTTCATCGTTGTTTCATTTGGAATCTCTTGCTGAGTACGGTTTACAATCGCACCAGCGATCATTCCAGCCCGCAAACCTAATGCAGAACACATTGTAAATAGGGTTGCTGATTCCATTTCAAAATTCATAACATTTAGCTCTTGCCACTGTTTTAAAGAACCTTGATAATGCCGCCAAACCTTACCTGAATAGGTATCATAACGCTCTTGCCCCGGATAAAAAGTATCGGAAGAAGCAGTAATACCAACATAGGTATTATTTGGATTAATTTCGGTTGCTGCTTTATATAAAGCATTCGTACATTCAAAATTTGCTACAGCAGGATATTCTAACGGTGCAAAATGCAAGCTCGCACCATCTAAGCGTACTGCACCTGTTGTCAGCAGAATATCTCCAACATTAATATGGGGTTGAATTGCACCAGTTGTACCAATACGCAGAAAAGTACGCACGCCTAATTGAGCCAATTCTTCAACCGCAATAGAAACCGATGGTCCACCAATCCCAGTTGAACAAACAACAACTGCTTTATCTCCGATATAACCTAACCAAGAAGTAAACTCTCGTGTAGATGCCAAAAATTTGGGGCGATCTAATAGTTTTGCAATAACCTCTACTCGCTCTGGTGCTCCGGGTACAATTGCCAAAGTCGCACCTGCTAAATCTGTTTTTTTAAGCCCTAAATGAAATACATCAGACATACATAACTCCTGTTATTTCTATGGTTTAATATCACGCAGAATTGGATTCTGCATTGAAATCAACGTTTCTGTTGATTGAATCTCATCAATTAACTGAATTTTAGTTGCCAATACATGGTGCAATTCTTCGATAGTATGAGTCATTACTTTGATAAAAATCGAGTAATTCCCCGTGGTGTAGTAGGCTTCTACCACCTCATCAAACTCTCTCAATCGATTAATTACTTTTTCATAATCTTTTGCACTTTTCAGAATAATGCCAATAAAACAACAAACATCAAAGCCTAATTTCCGTTCATTAATTCGCACTTTCGTCCCTTCTATAATCCCTGACTGCCGCATTTTTTCAACCCGAACATGGATCGTTCCGGGGCTTACCCCAAAATTTTTTGCCATTTCCGCATAGGGGGTTCGAGCATCTTGAGTAAGGACACGTAAAATTTCTTGATCAAGATGATCGATATTCACTGTTTGTGCTATGACTTGTTGCATTTCTTCCCCTTTTTAACACCATTTTTAAATAATATTTAAACTAAAGAAATATTATTTATTTTTTATTTAAAAAAAGTGTTTATTTGTTTGACGTTATAAAAAATATTCTGTTATATTTTATATACTATTAAAAATAAGCTTTATTTTTTAATAAAACATCACTTTTTTAGGATTAATTTTTAAAAAAATTTAGTGTTTTAATTAAAAAAATAGATAAGTTCTAATGCTAATAGTAAGTTACTTAAGATCGGGTTTCAAGTTAATATTAATAACGCCCCTCAAAGATAAGAATAGAATATGAGCAAGATCACAACTTTTCTTGCTGTAATAACATAAACACAACAGTTTGGTAGCAATATTATGACAATAAACAACTTCCGAAGTAACCTCTATCAAAAAACAATAAACAGCATTTCTTTCCTCACTCTACTTGTATTCTATCCACTTAATGCTTCAGCAACAGAGCTACAAAGTTGGATTAAGCCAATATCAGAACTCGATTCTGGCGATACCGCTTGGGTAATGATTTCGACTATTTTAGTACTTTTTATGACTATTCCGGGATTAGCCTTATTCTATGCTGGTATGGTACGCAAGAAAAGTGTGTTAGCAACGATGGTACAAAGTTTTGCAATTTGTGCGATGGTTGCAGTAATTTGGGTTATCTGCGGATATAGTCTGGCATTTACCCCTAATAATCCATTTATCGGAGGAACAGAACGTTTTTTCCTACAAGGTATGAATGTATTCACAAATCAACAATTATTAACCATCTATCCGGGTGCACCTACCATTCCCGAAGCTGTCTTTATGCTCTTTCAAATGGCATTTGCTATTATCGCTGGTGCAATTATTACCGGTGCTTTCGCAGAAAGAATGAAATTTAGTTCAATGTTACTTTTTATCGCTTGTTGGGAATTACTCGTTTATGTGCCAACCGCACACTGGGTTTGGAGTGATGGTGGCTGGCTAGCAAAAGATGGGGTACTTGATTATGCTGGTGGTACGGTTATTCATATCAATGCTGGTATTGCTGGGTTAGTTGCAGCCATTATCATTGGTAAACGTATTGGATATGGGAAAGAAGTAATAGTACCTCATAACCTTGTACTCACTTTAATCGGTACTGCAATGTTATGGATCGGTTGGTTTGGTTTTAATGCAGGTTCAGCATTGGCAGCAGATGCAAGAGCTGGTATGGCATTGGCTACAACCCAAGTTGCTGCAACAGCAGGTGCTTTAACTTGGATTCTAATTGAAGTACTGCGTAAACATAAACCATCTGCATTAGGGTTAGTCTCTGGTGCATTAGCAGGATTAGTAGGCATTACTCCAGCTGCTGGTTATGTTGATGTTCAAGGTGCATTATGGATTGGTTTACTCTCATCAATGATCTGCTTTTGGAGTGCCACCCATTTAAAATACCGCTTCGGTTATGATGATTCACTTGATGCTTTTGGTATTCATGGGATTGGAGGAATTATTGGGGCAATATTAACTGGTATCTTTGTTTCTGATGATATTGCTGATACAAGTACTACCCTCTGGATTCAACTGGAAAGTGTGCTTATTACCATCGCTTATAGTGGGATATGCAGTATCATTATTCTTTGGGTTATTGAGAAAACCCTTGGTTTACGAGTTGCTAAAGATGAAGAAAGACAAGGTTTAGACCTCGTACTTCACGGTGAACGGATTGAATAACTATGATGAGAGATGAAAAGGCGTAACCTCAAAGATACGCCTTTTACTTGTGTTATTTAAATTGAAAAAATTAATGTTTATGTCCGCAGCAGCCTTCGTGCTTGTCGCCGTGATCGTGATGACCACCACAGCAACATTGATGCCCTTCTTCTTCGTGATGATGGCCACAACCGCAACCACCTGCGTGATGTAAATGCCCGTGTGCAATTTCTTCTGCGGTCGCTTCACGGATAGAAATCACTTCAACCGTGAAATGCAACTCTTGTCCCGCTAACATATGATTACCATCTACCACAACTTCTTCTGCTTCAACTTTGGTAATAATCACTGGAAGTGGACCTGCATCAGTGTCTGCAATAAATCTCATTCCTTCGACTAATTCATCGACCCCAACAAAAATATCTTTTGGTACTCGTTGTACTAAATTCTCATTATACTCGCCATAACCTTCTTCAGGTTGAACACGGACTTCAAATTTTTCGCCTACTTCTTTACCTTCTAATGCTTTTTCTAAACCACTAATCAAGTTGTTATGTCCTTGTAAAAACTCTAACGGCTGATTAGCTGGTGCTTCATCGACTAAAACCCCATCTTGATTACGAACTTGATATGCAATACCTACTACTGTATTTTTTGCTACTTTCATCTGCTTTCCCTTCTTTGAGTGATAAAATAGCTTACTCCCAACACGGAAGTAAGCCTAAAGTTAACTGCTAATATTGTATAGAATTTACTACTTATCTGATAGCTCAACTGTTGCAAAAATAGATAAATTCAACAATCTTGTACCAGCAACTGGAGCAGTTTGTTCTTCTGCCACCTCATTTGCTCTTGCCGAATATGCAGCCAATACCCTCGGTTGAATATTCTCATTCGGTTGCTGAATTTCAATTTTTTGTAAACGATAATATTGACGCTGTAAATTTTTTTGAATTAAAGCCGCTTTCGCTTCTGTTTTTTCTAAAGCTGTTTTAAGTAATTCATCACCAATTTGTTGGCGTAGTTTATCTGAAATACTAAAACTCAAAGAGTTGACTGCAACATTACCACCAATTTTATCCAAAAATTGCTGCATTGCTGCAAAATCAGTGCTACTAAGATGGATATTCACCCCACTTTTCCAACCTGAAAACTTCCCATCTTTATCCGTTTTCATATACTCATAACGTTGATTTTCAAGCAAACGGATAGTTGGATATTGAGCTAAGCGAGCTAAAAGCTTCTCAACTTTTTGATCTAGTTGTTGCTTCAATTTGGCTAAATCCTTACCTTGCACTTGGGCAACCAAACGAGCATTTAGGGTATCCTGCACTACTGGTTTTTGTGCTGACACCTCAAAATTAACAACAGTATTATTACTATTTTCTGCAGCATAAAGCGGTAAACTGAATAATGCAGTAGATAATAGCAACATTTTACTTAATTTTCGCATAATCTCCTCCTAAAAAGATCTGCTATTGAGAAAAACACCAGAGTGTGAAACAATCGCTATTATTACACTGAATTGACAAAATTTAAAATTTTTAAGGTGACCAAGTGATCGATTTCGATGGTTATCGCCCAAATGTAGGTATCGTAATCTGTAATCAACACGGACAAGTGTTATGGGCAAAACGTTTTGGACAAAACTCTTGGCAATTTCCACAAGGTGGGGTTAATCCTGAGGAAACGCCAGAACAAGCTATGTATCGAGAACTTTTTGAAGAAGTAGGACTAGCAAAACAGGACGTAAAAATTCTACACGCCACTAAGCATTGGTTAAAATACAAATTACCAAAACGTTTAATCCGTTTTGAGTCCAAACCAGTTTGTATCGGACAAAAACAACGCTGGTTTTTACTCCAACTTCTAACAGATGAAAGCAAAGTGAATATGCAATCGGGATCTTCTCCTGAATTCGATGGTTGGCGATGGGTCAGTTTTTGGTATCCAGTTCGTCAAGTTGTTGCCTTCAAACGTGATGTCTATCGTAAAGTGATGAAAGAATTTGCTAGCGTACTTGCAGAGATGCCTCCATTATCATCTACAACGGTTGATATTTCCGAAAAACAGCACTGCCGACCATATACAACAAAGGAAGAAACGAAAACCATTGCTTATCGTCCCAAAAAACCTTATAAGTCAGGACATCGAGTGGGACGAAAATTCTATCCCAACACTAAAAAACGGTAGTATTTACAAAATACTTCTAACATTCACGAGGTCTATATGCTCAGCTTTTTAATATCGTGCCTATTGCTTGGTGCAATAGCTGGTTTTTTCGCTGGTTTATTTGGTATTGGTGGTGGCATAATTATTGTTCCTACCCTCACTTATTTATTACCGCACATTGGCGTTCCTTCCCAAGCTGTTATACCAACAGCACTTGGAACCTCACTAGCAACCATTATTATTACAGGATTTTCTTCTGCACAAAGGCACCATAAATTAGGCAATATCGTTTGGCCAGTTTTAACAACATTTATACCTAGTCTAATGGTAAGTATCTTTATTGCTGGATTATTTGTTAGCCACTTACCTCGTAATATTTCAAGCAAAATCTTTGCTTGTATTATGATCTACCTTTCGATCAAAATGTTCTTATCCATTAAGCCTAAGAATATCATTCAAAAAAAACTAACTAAACTCTCGTCAATAGTAGGTGGAATAATAATTGGAGCAATATCCAGTGCATCTGGTATTGGAGGAGGAAGCTTTATCGTTGCTTTTTTAAATAGTCGAGGTGTTGAAATGAAAAAAGCAATTGGTACATCCTCCGTCTGTGCTATGTTTTTAGGTATTTCAGGTACAATTAGTTATGCACTAGCAGGCCTAAGTAATAGTAATATGCCAGATTATTCTTTCGGCTATATCTATCTACCTGCAGTAATTGGCATTACACTCACTTCTTTTGTTACATCAAAACTTGGAGCTTCAACAACCAATAGGCTACCAGTAGCAACACTAAAAAAAGCCTTTTCAGTTTTGTTAGCACTTATTGTATTAAAAATGATGTTCGTAAGCTAAAAAAGGAAAGTTATGACCACAGAATTTATCCCCTATCCACAGATTGATCCCGTTATTTTTTCCATCGGACCACTTTCTCTCCGTTGGTATGGTTTAATGTATCTCCTTGGTTTTCTTTTTGCACGTTGGTTAGCTGTAAAACGTGCTAATCGCCCTAACAGTGGTTGGACGGTGAATCAAGTTGATGATTTACTCTTTAATGGTTTTCTTGGAGTATTCTTAGGTGGAAGAATAGGTTATGTTCTCTTTTATCAATTTGAACTCTTTCGCCACGATCCCTTCTATCTCTTTAAAGTGTGGGAAGGTGGAATGTCTTTCCACGGTGGATTAATCGGTGTCATTATTGCAATGTGGCTTACCTCTCGTAAACAACAACGCCAATTTTTTGCGACAGCTGATTTTGTCGCACCGCTTATTCCTTTTGGTTTAGGCATTGGGCGTCTAGGAAATTTTATTAATGACGAACTTTGGGGGCGAGTAACCGACGTGCCTTGGGCTGTACTATTCCCATCAGGAGGATATATTCCTCGCCACCCTTCACAACTTTATGAAGCTTTTTTAGAAGGGATAGTGCTATTTACCATTCTCAATCTATATATCCGTAAACCACGCCCTCTTGGCTCAGTATCAGGTATGTTTCTACTCTTCTATGGATTATTCCGTTTTCTAGTCGAATTCTTCCGAGAACCTGATCCACAACTAGGCTTATATTTTGGGCAAGAAATTTCAATGGGGCAAATCTTATCTACCCCAATGATCATCATTGGTGCAATGATGATCTGGTATAGTTATAAAAAACCACTGAAAAAGAATCTATAAGGAATATTATGCGACAGTATCTCGACTTATGTCAGCGGATTATTGAACAAGGTCAATGGGTTGAAAATCAACGCACTGGCAAACGCTGTTTAACCCTCATTAATGCAGATCTCACCTATGATGTTGCTAACCAACAATTCCCTCTGATTACCACTCGTAAAAGTTTTTGGAAAGCAGCTATCGCTGAACTACTAGGTTATTTACGAGGCTATGATAATGCTGCTGACTTTAGAAAATTAGGCACTAAAACGTGGGATGCTAACGCAAATGACAATACCGCTTGGCTAAACAATCCCGCTCGCAAAGGTACTGATGATATGGGGCGAGTTTATGGCGTGCAAGGCAGACGTTGGCAAAAACCAAATGGTGAAACCGTTGATCAACTAAGAAAGATTGTGGATAACTTAAGCAAAGGTATTGATGATCGAGGTGAAATTTTAACCTTTTATAATCCGGGTGAAATTGAGCTAGGTTGCCTACGTCCTTGTATGCATACACACACGTTTTCACTGCTAAACGATACACTCTATCTCACTAGTTACCAACGCTCTTGTGATGTCCCTCTAGGCTTAAACTTCAACCAATTACAGGTCTATACATTACTTGCCTTAATTGCCCAAATTACAGGTAAAAAAGCAGGGCAAGCCTACCATAAAATCGTTAATGCCCATATCTATGAAGACCAGTTGGATTTAATGCAAAATGTTCAATTAAAACGAGAACCATTGCCACTTCCAACTTTAGAAATTAATCCTGATATAAAATCTTTAGAAGATCTTGAAACTTGGGTAACTACTAATGATTTTAAAGTACATAACTATCAATCCCACCCAGCAATTAAATACCCATTTTCAGTTTAATCTCTATTGTAAACGCTTGATAAATTCAAGCGTTTTTCAATCTAATCTTTCGTTCCTTTAACAAACTAGAAAAACAAGAGAAATAAAAAAAGATCATTCCGATTGATTAAAAATCAAATTTGAATTTTGCCATAATATTTCCCACGCTTTTTCCCAATTCAGTTGTTTCAATTCCACTAAATGCTGATAGATCAATAAAACATTGGCTGGGTGATTTTTCTTACCTTGAAAACCAGAAGGTGGCATATCTCGACTATCAGTTTCTAAAACAAGATCTGTTATTGATAATTTAGCAATAGCTTGGCGAGTTTTATTCGCTCGCTGATAGGTAATTATTCCACCCACACCAATTTTATAACCAAGATCAACAAAACGTTTTGCTTGTTGATAACTACCTGAAAAAGCATGAACAACCCCTGTTTTAGGAAGTTGAACCTGTTTTAAACATTTCGCCAATATATCGTGGCTTTGGCGAGAATGTAAACTAACGGGTAGCTGATATTTTCTGGCTAATTCAAGTTGTGCAAGCAAGAAATCAAGCTGTTTTTGCCAAATTTTATCTACTATTAGTTCTGGGTAAAAACGATCTAATCCTATTTCGGCTATTGCTCGGCATTGCGGGTTATATTCACTAAGATGCTGTTCTAGCAAATCGAGATCTTGTAAGTGGTGGTATTGAATATAAAGCGGATGTAAACCAACACCATAAAAAAGATTACTTGATGCTTCCGCCAACTGAGGAAGTGTTACTAAACTATTTTTATCCACCCCAACACTAAGCATTTTGGTTACTTTTGCCTGTGCCACTTCGAATAAAATCTCAGCAAGAGGCATTTGAGTTTCTGTGGTTAAGTTATCAAGGTGAACGTGTGTATCAAAAAATTGCATATCCTTTTTCAATACCTTCGCTTAAAATTAAAGCGAGCCGTAACTCGCTTTAATAATTTTAACAAATGGATTAGTTAACTACACCTGTGTTACTTCTGATTCAGGATCACCATTGGCTATCGGTTTAAGCATAGTAAAGAAACATACCACTGCAATTACAGTTAATCCTGTTCCCACCCAAACTGAAAGATTATAATCCAAGCCAAAACCAATCTTCGCATAAGCTAAATAGGTTGCTGATACCATCGTCATAAAGATCGCAGGAAGAGTACAAATCCAGTGGAATTTATGATAACGGTATAAGTAAGCCGCCGCTGTCCATAACATTACCATTGCAGTAGTTTGGTTCGCCCAGCCAAAATAACGCCAGATAACTTGGAAATCAACTTTGGTAATAATAAAGCCGATGACAAAAAGTGGAATAGCAATGAAAAGACGTTTAACTAAATGGCGTTGATCAATTTTAAAGAATTCAGCGATGATTAAACGTGCTGCACGGAATGAAGTATCTCCTGAAGTAATAGGCAATATCACCACCCCTAAAACTGCCAAGATCCCACCAAAGAAACCAAGCATATGTGTAGCAGAATCATAGACCACTTTCGCCGGTGTACCAGCCTGAATTGCTGCATTCATATCTGCTGGACTATTATAGAAAGTTAAACCAACCATACACCAAATTAATGCGATTACCCCTTCACCAATCATTGCACCATAGAAAATAAAACGACCTTCTTTTTCATTTTCCATACAACGTGCCATTAATGGGGATTGTGTTGCGTGAAAACCCGATACTGCACCACAAGCAATGGTAACAAAAAGTAACGGCCAAATAGGTAAACCTGTTGGTGATAAATTCTCAAAGAATTTACTAATATTCATTTCACCAATTGAATGGAATAACGGTTTTCCTTCGAATAATAACGCAAATAACATTCCAAAGGACATAAAGAGTAATAATGCACCAAAGAGTGGGTAAACTCGTCCAATGATTTTATCAATAGGTACTAAAGTTGCGATGATATAATAAATAAAAATAACCGATGTCCAAGCAGTGAGAATGGTTGCACGATCCATATTATGTAACCACGCAAACATACCTTGATTAGCTGAATTTGCAATCTCTGCTGATGATGTTGATAAGGTACCTACCATATCTTGAGTAATATTGGTTAATAAGGCAGCTGGGCTCACCACAAACACAACACCGACTAAAATCAATAGCACTAAAGCTAATAAATTCATAAAGTGCTTAACAGGTTGCCCCAAATATTTACCAGATAAATTAGGTACTGAAGCACCGCTATTACGGACACTCAACATACCACAAAAATAATCGTGAACTGCACCTGCAAAAATACAACCAAAAACGATCCAAAGCATCGCAACAGGTCCATATAATGCACCTAAAATAGGACCAAAAATAGGACCTGTTCCAGCAATATTCAATAATTGAATTAACCAGATTTTTTTCTTCGACATTGGCACATAATCGACGCCATCTTTTAAAGCGTGTGCTGGTGTTGCACGCTGTGGATTAATTTTAAAAATCTTCTCAACAATGCTGCCATAAATAAAATAACCAGCAAGAAGAAGTACAATAGAAAATAGAAAGTATATCATAGAGATACCCTAGGCTTGATTAAAAGTGTCGCTATTCTAACAGGATAATATTATCTGTAAATGTTACTATCTATTTTCTGCAACAGATTTGTGATATTAGCCACAAATTAGCTGTTTTTTTATTCCAATTAACATAGATTTTATTGCTTTTTCACCTCTTTTTTAAATTTAAAAGTCTATTTTTTAAACAAATATGGTTTTTTATTCGTCATATTCTCGACTAAATCTGTTTTCTTGAGATATAATTCAGCGTTCTTTCATATTTATATCATTATTTTTAACAAATAATGATGGTTGAGTGTTCGGTACGATACGCGGTTCCGAGTACAACTAACTTATTTTGAGGTAGCATAATGCAATTTTCAGTAGAAACAACTCAAGGTTTAGAACGCCGTATCAATATTAGTGTGCCGGCTGAAACAATTGAAAAAAATATCAATCAAGAATTAAAAAAAGTAGCAAAAAATGCTCGTATTGATGGTTTCCGTAAAGGAAAAGTACCTGCCACAATTATTAAACAACGTTTTGGTGCGTCTGTATTACAAGATGTTTTAGGTGAAACAATGCAACGTGCATTTTTTGATGCCGTTATGCAAGAAAAATTGAACTTAGCAGGCCGCCCTACTTTCACACCAGAAAGTTATAACGAACAAGAAGCTTTCAAATTCTCCGCAACCTTTGAAGTATATCCAGAAGTAGAATTAAAAGGTTTAGAAAATATTAAAGTAGAAAAACCAGTTGTTGAAATTACTGATGCTGATATCGATAAAATGATCGATATATTACGTAAACAACAAGCGACTTGGATCGTGAGTGAAGAAGCAACTCAAGCTGACTCTCGTATTACTATCGACTTTACAGGTTCAGTTGATGGTGAAGTATTTGAAGGTGGTAAAGCAACAGATTTTGTTCTTCTTATGGGACAAGGTCGTATGATCCCTGGCTTTGAAGAAGGTATTGTAGGTCATAAAGCAGGTGAAGAATTTAGTATTGATGTGACTTTCCCTGAAGACTATCATGCAGAAAATTTAAAAGGTAAAGCAGCTAAATTCGATATCATATTGAAAAAAGTTGAAGCAATGCAATTACCTGAATTAACAGATGAATTTGCGGCTAAATTCGGCCCTAACAGCAACACTGTTGCTCAATTACGGACTGAAATTGCCAAAAATATGCAACGTGAATTAAATAATGCTGTTACTGCGAATATTAAAGCACAAGTCATTGATGGTTTATTAGCTGAAAATGAGATTGAAGTTCCTGCTGCAGCAGTTGAACAAGAAATTGATGTTTTACGCCAACAAGCCGCTCAACGTTTTGGTGCAAACCAAAAACAAGCTCTTGAATTACCGAAAGAATTATTCGAAGAACAAGCAAAACGTCGTGTAAGAGTTGGTTTATTATTAGGCGAAGTGATCACTTCTAATGAATTAAAAGTTGATGAAGAGCGTGTTAAATCAATGATTGCTAACATTGCATCTGCTTATGAGCAACCAGATGAAGTTATCGAATATTATAGTAAAAACAAAGAGTTATCTAATAATATCCGCAATGTCGTTTTAGAAGAAGAAGCAGTTGAAGCTGTATTAAATAAAGCACAAGTTTCTGATGTGAAAAAATCTTTTGATGAAATTATGAATCCACAAGCATAATTTTGCTAAAAAGATTAAAAAACGATAAATTAGCTTACTTTTAGTAAAAGTAAAACTTTAAGAAGTGCGGTTTAAACACTATGATTAAACCGCACTTTTACTATTTTTAGCTATAACGAAATAAAAAGGAAAGATATATGGCATTAGTTCCAATGGTTGTAGAACAAACTTCTCGTGGGGAACGTTCTTATGATATTTATTCTCGTCTTTTAAAAGAACGCTTAATTTTCTTAAGTGGAGAAGTCGAAGATAATATGGCGAACCTCATTGTTGCACAACTCCTATTCCTTGAATCAGAAAATCCAGATCAAGATATTTATATCTATATTAATTCACCCGGTGGTTCAGTCACTGCTGGTATGGCAATTTACGATACTATGCAATTTATTAAACCAGATATTCGTACAGTATGTATTGGACAAGCCTGTTCAATGGGTGCATTTTTATTAGCAGGCGGTACGCCCGGAAAACGTTTTGCATTGCCAAATGCTCGAGTAATGATTCACCAACCTTTAGGTGGTTTCCGTGGTCAAGCTTCAGATATTCAAATTCACGCTCAAGAGATCTTAAAAATTAAGCAGACCTTAAATGAACGCCTAGCATTCCACACTGGACAACCTATTGAGGTTATAGAAAAAGATACCGACAGAGATAACTTTATGTCGGCAGAACAAGCTAAGGCTTATGGCTTAATCGATCAGGTTTATACTAAACGTACATTGGAAACTATTTAGTGATGACAGATAACAAAGATGATGTTGTTTGCTCTTTTTGTGGCAAACCAGAAAACAAAACCAAAAAACTGATTGCTGGTGTCAAAGGATATATTTGCGATGAATGTATCCATTTATGCCAAGATTTACTCAAGCAAGAAGAAACTACTCCTGAAGAAAATCCACCAAAAACGGCTGAATCAGAAGAAAAATTACCAACCCCACATGAAATTAGACAAAATCTTGATGATTATGTTATTGGGCAAGATCAAGCTAAAAAAGTATTATCTGTTGCCGTATATAACCATTACAAACGTTTACGTAATGACAAAGTAGATGACGTTGAGTTAGGTAAAAGTAATATTCTATTAATTGGACCAACAGGAAGCGGAAAAACATTATTAGCACAATCTTTAGCTCGCCGTTTAAATGTTCCTTTTGCTATTGCTGATGCTACAACCTTGACTGAAGCGGGCTATGTTGGAGAAGATGTAGAAACTATTCTACAACGTTTATTACAAAATTGTGATTATGATCCAGCTAAGGCTGAAAAAGGCATTATCTATGTTGATGAAATAGATAAAATAACCCGTAAGTCAGATAATCCTTCATTAACACGTGATGTTTCAGGCGAAGGTGTACAGCAAGCACTCTTAAAATTAATTGAAGGGACAGTTGCTTCCGTACCACCTCAAGGCGGACGCAAACATCCACAACAAGAATTCTTACAAATTGATACATCAAAAATTCTCTTTATCTGTGGTGGAGCTTTTGCAGGTTTAGATAAAGTGATTGAACGCCGAACACATAAAAGCAGTGGTATTGGCTTTGGTGCTGAAGTAAGAAGTGAACAAGATAAAGCATCTGTTAGTGAATTATTCGCACAAGTTGAAACTGAAGATCTAGTTAAATACGGTTTAATCCCTGAATTTATTGGTCGTTTACCTGTTGTTGCATCATTAAATGAACTTGATGAAGAGGCACTGATTCAGATTTTAACTGAACCTAAAAATGCGTTAGTAAAACAATATCAAGCCCTATTTAAATTAGAAAAAGTAGAACTTGAATTTACAACTGATGCCTTAAAAGCAATTGCTAAAAAAGCACTTATCAGAAAAACTGGGGCAAGGGGATTGCGTTCTATCGTGGAAGCCGCATTGTTAGATACAATGTATGATCTACCATCATTAACTGGATTGAAAAAAGTGATTATCAATGCCGAAGTAATAGATCAAAATAGCCCTCCTGTTTTAGAATATTAACCATTCCAAAACCGTGTGATTACACGGTTTTGTTTTATTCCGCCAAGCTTTGCAAAACAGGGGTAATATCAGGCATCACGCCTTCCCATAAATGAAAAGAATGTGCCGCTTGTGCGACTAACATTCCTAGACCATCTTGACAACGTTGAATACCATACTGCTTACACAATTGGAGAAAAGGCGTATCTTGCTTACTATATTGCATATCATACGCCGCATAGCAGTGCTGTAACACTATCGGATCAATGGTAACAACCTGTCCGTGTAAACCACTTGAAGTGGCATTAATCACAACATCAAAGGATTCTACTGGAATACAATCTAAGGCTACGGCTTTAATCTCGCCATAATCAGAAAAGACTTCCGCTAAACATTCAGCATTTGCTAGTGTTCGGTTTGCTAAAGTAATTTGTTGTTGGGCTTGTAAAAGAGGTAACAGAACCCCTCGGGTTGCACCACCAGCACCTAAAATTAAAATCTTCTGCTGGGGTTTTAACCAGCCCAAACGAGCTAAGTCGGTAACCAAACCTATACCATCAGTATTATCAGCATAAAGAGAACCATCATCTAAACACTTCAAGGTATTACAAGCTTCTGCCATTAAGCACGCTTGGCTATGTTGATCTGCAAGTTGAAAAGCACGTTGTTTAAAAGGAGCAGTAATATTACAACCAATCCCACCTTGCCGAAAAAATGTTTTTAATTCCAATTCAAACTGATCCAAGCTTCCTAATTTCGCTTCATATGCAATCTTTTTTGCTGTTTGTTGAGCAAAAAGTTGATGGATAATCGGTGATTTACTTTGCTTAATAGGATTACCCCAAACTGCATAATGTCTCATTTTCTGCATAAGTTACCCCTGTCGAATAACCTGATTAGTAAAAATATCACGAATTTCCGATGGTTTTGTCGCTAAACCAACCTTGCCTTTTAAGATCGGAAACGTTTCTCCAAATTGTTGTTGTACTTCCACAACTGTTCGACAAGGCTCTAACCCTGTTAAATTAGCACTGGTAGAAGTTAAAGCAAAGCCTGTTTGTTGGCATAGTTGTCTTACTAAAGGGTGAGAACATAACCGAATCGCTATACTATTAAACTGTCCACACAAAAGGGTAGAAACATTTTCTTTAACAGGTACCACCCAAGTGGTAGGTTGAGCATAAACTTGTTCTATTTGCTTTAAATGGTGAGGTAAAAGTCGGGAAAAATCGACAAAATCCGTAAAATAAGATAATTCAGGTGCAATCAAAATTAACCCTTTTTCAATCGGTCGCTGTTTCAAAGATAACAAATTTTTTATTGCTATCTCACTGTTTGGATTACAGCCTAAACCAAAAACAGCTTCTGTTGGATAAGCGACAACCTGATCTTGTTGTAAAGCTCTCACAATTTCAATTATGTTATTCATCACTAAACTCATAACAACAACGCTTATTGGCACACTGATAAAAAGAAGTATCTGATAATTTTTTCTTTAATACTACAACTGGAAAATGGCATTTAGGACAACTTTTTGCTAAAGGAGGGCGATCCAAAGTAAAACGACATTGTGGGAAATGATCACAACCATAGAAAGTTTTACCTCTTTGCCCACGACGTGCAAGCAATTTGCCTTTACCACAACTAGGGCAAGTAACTGTTTCCTGTTCGGTATCCGTTGCTTGTAAATTATGAACAATATACTCACATTCAGGATAGTTACCACAACCAATAAACATACCAAATTGTCCTTGCCGTAATACAAGATTTGTTCCACATTCAGGGCAATTTTGTGGTAATACCTTCAATACCTGTCCTACCATCGTATTTTTTAAAGGTTTTAAATAATCGCAATTAGGGTAAGCACTACAACCTAAAAATAAGCCCTGTTTCCCACGTTTAAGTTGTAAAGGTGCATTACACTGTGGGCAATATTGTTCTATTTTCTGCTGAGTAAATAATTGTTGTGACACTATTTTTCCTATCAATATCGTTTTTATTGATTATCAGAACCTTTAATCTTCATCAAAAAATTGACCATCTTCACCATATTCATCATCTTGCGCATTAGGATCTTCAAAATAAGTTCCCCAACCATCATAAAAACCACCATTTTTTTCTACTAATGGTAATAATTCCTTCTGCTGAGCATCAATTAATTCAGCTTTTAAAGGAATTTCACTAATAATATCAAAGCAGTAAAGATCTTTACCATCAAGATCTATTTCTTCTGCTTCAGATACTTCATACCCCAATTTAAAGGCATCTAACGCAATTTTTTCTAATTTATCAAAATTCGTATGTGAAATATGATGCTCAACAATATACAATCCATTTGGATCGCTACCATCATTCAATAAATCTTCAATAATTTGACGTGTTTCCGTTTGATATTCAGTTAAATTGTGCATATTATCCTTCTTTTTAAATTATTTTTAGTTAGAATAACCCTCTCTTATTGTAGGCTTTAAGCTATTATTCTACAAGTAACACTATTCTTTAATATCTATTGATTTTTTCCTTTAAAACAACCACCTATTTAAAGAAAAGCGTCTG
The DNA here is from genome assembly GCF_003265225.1 of Mergibacter septicus. NCBI lineage: Bacteria > Pseudomonadati > Pseudomonadota > Gammaproteobacteria > Pasteurellales > Pasteurellaceae > Mergibacter > Mergibacter septicus. The sequence continues at coordinate 1,693,251 of NZ_CP022013.1, forward strand.
CTTACCAATCAATATAAAAATTAAAAAGAGTAAAAAATCCACTTGATACTGTATGATTATACAGTATAATATTTCAAAAATTGACTGACACCTATCCTTAACGAGGTTTGCACTATGAAAGAATCAAAAAAAGAAAACATTAATTCAGATGACAAACAAAAAGCTTTAGCTGCGGCTCTTGGACAAATCGAAAAACAATTTGGTAAAGGCTCTATTATGAAACTCGGTGATAACCGAGCGATGGATGTAGAAACCATTTCAACGGGTTCATTAGCATTAGACCTCGCCTTAGGCGCTGGTGGCTTACCTATGGGACGAATTGTAGAAATTTTTGGCCCTGAATCCTCTGGAAAAACAACCTTAACCTTAGAAGTTATTGCTTCAGCTCAACGTGAAGGGAAAACTTGCGCCTTTATTGATGCAGAACACGCCCTTGATCCGATTTATGCAAAAAAATTAGGGGTAGATATAGATCAACTTTTAGTTTCTCAACCCGATACTGGTGAACAAGCACTCGAAATTGCTGATGCACTAGCTCGCTCTGGTGCTGTCGATATTTTAGTTATTGATTCTGTGGCGGCATTAACACCAAAAGCTGAAATCGAAGGTGATATGGGCGATTCTCATATGGGGTTACAAGCGAGAATGTTATCGCAAGCAATGCGTAAACTAACAGGAAACCTAAAACAATCAAACTGTATGGCTATCTTCATTAACCAAATTCGTATGAAAATTGGTGTAATGTTCGGTAACCCCGAAACCACGACCGGTGGTAACGCTCTTAAATTCTATGCTTCAGTTCGTCTTGATATTCGCCGTACAGGTTCAGTTAAAAATGGTGAAGAAGTAATAGGTAATGAAACTCGTATCAAGGTGGTAAAAAATAAAATAGCAGCTCCATTTAAACAAGCAGATACTCAAATTCTTTATGGACAAGGCTTTAATCGAAATGGTGAATTAATTGATTTAGGTGTAAAACATAAATTAATTGAAAAAGCGGGTGCTTGGTATAGTTATCAAGGTGAAAAAATAGGACAAGGCAAAACCAATGTTTCTAAATTCTTAACAGATCACCCTGAAAAAGCACAGGAAATTGAGAAAAACTTACGAGAGTTACTACTTAATCCACAAACTATGGATAATATTGATTTTAATATTACTGAAGAACCAAGTATTGAATCAATTGAAGACGAAAACTTTTAATTATTAATTGATAAAAAGATAAGATCGTAAACTATTTTATTTTGAGTTTACGATCTCTCCAAATAAATTAATTCTATTTTGATTTTAGCAATGAAAATTATTAATCCGAAATATTTATCACGTTTTAATAAAAACGAGATTAAATTTGTATAAATTCCATTCAAATTTCATTCATAGATCAAAAAACTTGCCATTATTATTTGCCCTAGTATAATCTTTGGACTTTGAAGAAAAACATAGGGAAAAATTTTCACCTATTATATATATTTAAAATTATTTAGAGGATATATGGCAAAAGAAGATTGCATTGAGATGCAAGGCACTATTTTAGAAACCTTGCCAAATACAATGTTTCGTGTTGAATTAGAAAATGGACACGTTGTTACCGCCCACATTTCAGGTAAAATGCGAAAAAATTATATTCGTATCTTAACTGGTGATAAAGTTACTGTCGAAATGACTCCATATGATTTAAGCAAAGGTAGAATTATTTTCCGCAGTCGTTAACATTAAAAAACGGGTTAACTAACCCGTTTTTTCCTCTCCTATATTCCAAAATTCCAAAAAATTCTCTGATCCATCTATTTTTCATCTAACTTTGCTTGGCTAACAAGTAAAATCTTATATTTCAACCAAGTAGTTACTAAATGAAACAGAGTAAATAAAACAATAAGAATATATAAAGGGTAATTACCAAATACAGAATAGGGGGTTCTACCTACTACTGGGTAAATTTTAGCAGTTAAGGTTGTCGCTTTAAATTGTGGTGCTTGTGCAATTATCTCTCCATTTGTATCAATAAAAGCAGTTACGCCCGTATTAGTCGCACGAATTACAGGTTTTCCTAGTTCTAACGCTCGCATTTGGGCTATTTGCAAATGTTGCCATGGACCTATACTTTGTCCAAACCAAGCATCATTAGATAAGGTTAAGATAAAATGACTTTTTTTAGTCAGATTTTCTCTTATCTGCTCCCCAAAAGCAATTTCATAACAAATTGCTGGTGTTAATACAATGTCATTTGCTTTTAATCCTGATTGAAGATATTTTCCTGCCGTCATACCTGAAAATGGTAAATTAAAAATTGCACCGAGAGGACGTAATAAATTGCTTAATGGTACATATTCACCAAATGGCACTAAATGGTGTTTCAAATAACGTTGTGGATTAACTAAAGGATTTTGCTTATTAGGATCTAAGACTAAAACAGAATTATAAATATTATCATTTTGTTCATTTCTAAACACAGATCCTAACATAATTGTACTTCCACTTTCTTTCGCAAAATCTGCAAGACCAGAAATATATGGTATTAAATTATTTTCTAATGCGGGTAAACTAGATTCTGGAAGGATAATTAAATTACTTTTTCCTAAATGTGGTTTAATTAATTGTTCATAGCGATCTAAAGAATAAACTAAAAAATTAGGATCCCATTTTATTTGTTGTTCAATATTTCCCTGAATTAAAGTGATTATTTGTGGCATTTTAGTTTTATCTGTTTTAACAAAAATGGCTTTTTCAGTTAATGCTGCAATTAAAAGTAATATCAACAATAAAGCACTTTGACTAATCCAAATGAGTTTTTTTCTTTTCTGTTGTATAGAACGCAAAATAGTAACAACTAAACCACAACTCCAAATCATAAAAAAGCTAATGCCTTGTACACCAAATAATGGTGCTATTCCTTTAAAAGGCGAATTAATCTGGCTATAACCAAGCTCCAACCAAGGAAAACCAGTAAATAAATGAGCACGAAGATATTCTGTTAATGTCCAAACACAAGCAAATATCACACCACTTTGAATCTGAAATTTAGTGATAATCCAACCAAATAACAACGGATAACAAGCAAGATAAGCAGATAATAGAAAAACAAGTAAATAGCCAAAAACTAATGGTGTACCACCAAATTGGTTAATGCTGATGTTAATCCAATTTATCCCAATAAGAAAAAACGATATCCCCCATAAAAATGCTGATGTTAATGCGATTTTCTTAATCGGATTAGTTACTCCCCATAATAAAATAAAGACGGAAAGATAAGCTATCCACCACTGTTCATAAGGTGAAAAAGCAAAAACGGCTATCCCCCCTCCAATACAGGCAAGGATATAAAAAATAGGCAGTTGCAATAATTTCATATTATTTACCATAAAAAAATAGGCGTATTACTACGCCTTGTTTATCCTAAAAAAATACACATTAAATTATATATTTTCATCAACAACTTGTTGCTGTTTGTCAATTAATAACAACTGTTCGTCAGATAAACATACTCTCAACTGGATTAAACGTCGGCTATCTGCTGCTGTTACTTTAAATTCTATACCATCTAGCAGAATACTTTCACCCCGTTTTGGTAAATATCCAAAAGCTTGCATAATCAAGCCACCAATAGTATCAACTTCTTCTTCATCAAAAGTAGTTGCAAAACGCTGATTAAAATCTTCTATACCAGTTAATGCTCTTACTGCATAAGTATGTTTTGATAATTGACTAATATCAGCGATCTCATCTTCATCAAATTCATCTTCAATATCGCCAACAATCTGTTCCAGAATATCTTCAATGGTGATAAGCCCTGAAACAGCTCCAAATTCATCTACAACAATCGCCATATGAAAACGTTCTGAACGAAATTCTTTTAACATACGATCAACTCTTTTACTTTCAGGTACTATTACAGCAGGTCGTAGAATCTTTTCAATATCAAACTGTTCTGAATTAGATCGTAAAAATTTCAATAAGTCTTTGGCTAACAATAAACCAGCAATATTATCTCGTTCATCAGTAATGACAGGAAAACGGGAATGGGCTGAATCAATAATAATATCTAGACATTCATCAAGGCTACGCTCAATATCAATAAAAACAATCTGTGAACGAGGGATCATTAAATCTCTGACTCTCAATTCAGAAATTTCTATTACTCCTTCAATCATTGCTCGAGTTTCTTGATTGATAATATCATTTTGTTCTGAATCTCGAATCGTTTCAACAAGGTCTTCCCTATTTTTAGGTTCTGTAGGAAAAAGACCACCCAAAAGGCTATGGAAAAAACGTTTTTTAGTAGGTGTTTCTGCTTGATTCGTATCCGAATGTTCTTCGTTCATAATTTAATTTTGTTTGTGTCTTTATACTTATGTGAATAAAATTTGAAAATGATTATATTAAACTAACTCTCGCTAGTTATCCACTTCAAATAATCCTTCTACTTAAAAAGCAGAAGGATTATTTAATCTATTCATTAAATTGATAATACTATACCACCCCAAAGAAAACCTAATCCAACTGATAACACAATTGCAATTAATCCGGGTAGGATAAATGAATGGTTGAATACAAATTTACCAATTCGGGTAGAGCCTGTATCGTCCATTTCAACCGCAGCAAGTAAAGTTGGATAAGTTGGTAATACAAATAATGCTGATACCGCTGCAAAAGCAGCAATAGCTGAAAGTGGAGAAACACCTAATGCGATTGCTGCTGGATAAAGTGCTTTTGCTGTTGCAGCTTGAGAGTAAAGCAACGTACTAGCAAAGAATAAAACAACCGCTAACATCCAAGGGTAATCATTTAATAATGTTGATGATGCTTGTTTTATTTCTTCAATATGCCCACCAACGAATGTGTTACCTAACCAAGCAACCCCCATGACACAAATTGAAGCTGACATACCTGATTTAAATGTAGCAGCAGATGTAATTTGATCAACATCGACCTTACAGAAAACAACGATTACAGCGGCGGCTGCAAGCATAAAGCTAATAATAGCTTCATTTCTAGGTAATACAGGATGCTCAATTAATCCCACTGTTTTACTTATTAAGGTGGCATAAAACATCACAATAATGACGGTTAAAAGAAATATACCAACCGAACGTTTTGCATATGGTTTAATCTCAATTTGAGTCTGACCACGAAGTTTAATTAATCCTTCTGATAAACGGCGTTGATATTCAGGATCGTCTTTCAATTCTTTACCTAAGAAATTACAGATAAACGCTGTAATCATACAAGCTACAAATGTTGTAGGAATCCAAATAGCCAATAATTGGAGATAACCAATACCGAAATTTTTCTCTAATTCTCCCGCTAGATAAACAACAGCAGCAGAAATTGGTGAAGCAGTAATCGCAATCTGAGAGGCAATTGTGGTAATAGATAGAGGACGTGAAGGACGAACACCTTGCTCTTTAGCGACTTCTGCAATTACAGGCAATATTGAAAATGCAGTATGGCCTGTTCCTGCACACAAAGTCATAAAATAACCGACTGTTGGTGCTAAATAAGTAATATACTTCGGATGTTTTCTTAATAAATTTTCTGCCCATCTAACCAGAAAATCCATTCCACCAGCAACTTGCATAGCTGAAATAGCCATAATAACTGCCATAATAATGGAAATAACATCAAAAGGAATTGATCCCGGCGCTAAACCAAATAAGGCTAAAACAACAACTCCCAGCCCTCCAGCAAAACCAATACCAATACCTCCTAATCTAGTACCTAAAAAAATAAAGACTAATACAATAAAAAAATGTAACCAAATCATAAGTTATCCTTTTATCAGCAAGTAGTTGATACAACAATTTTATTAAGAAAATCAAATACAGTCTAAGCAGTAATACCAGTAAAAATATTGAGCTAAAACAAAAATATCAATTTTATTCCTAGAAATATTGTTATTTTTCCTCATCAACCTCGTTTACTTCTTCAGGTATTGTTTTAATCCAAAAGAAGAAAAACCAATATTCAATTAATAAGAGAACAATAATTGCAACTCTACCAATAACGCTAGGTGAAAAATAGAAAGATATCCCCATCATTATGCTAGATAATGTTAAAATTGATAGTTTAGATTGCTTAGTTAATGCTCTTTGTTCATTAAAACTTTTTAAATATTTGTGATATATCTTGGTGTTAATAAACCAATTATGTAGGCGTGATGAGCTTTTACCAAAAAAGAATAAAGTACAAAGTAAAAAAGGGGTTGTAGGTAAAATAGGTAAAAAAGCACCTAAGATCCCTAGACCTAGAAATAAAAAACCAAGAAAGATATAAAAATATCGCATAAAGTATTCAATATTCTGAAAAAATAATCGTTTTTCATAGTATCAACTATATGATGAAAATCAAACTTTTTTCAAAAAAAGAAAGGCTGAATAAATATCAGCCTTTCTAATCGCAAAGTTTTATTTTAACGCTTTGTTTTTACCAGTTTCTCAGTAAGTTCATAAGCACGTAATTTCGCTAACTCTTTCTCTAATTTCGCAGCCATTACCGTATAATCCTCATCTTTATGATGATTTTTAATGTTCTCTTCTGCTTGACGTTTTGCCGCTAAAATACGTTCTTGATCTAATTCAGCCCCTCGAATCGCTGTATCAGCCAATACTGTAACAATATTTGGCTGTACTTCAAGAAAACCACCAGAAACATAAATAACTTCTTCTTGGTTATCACTAACAATTTTTACAATTCCCGGTTTTATGGCTGTTAGTAATGGCGTATGCCCAGCTAAAATCCCTAATTCACCATCAATACCAGAAACTTGGATACTGCTAACTTTTCCAGAAAAAAGTTTCTTTTCTGCACTCACAACCGTTAAATCAAATGTTTTCATCTCATCTCCTTGGGTTTCGTTGCCTTAGGAGCAAATTACATTTTCTTCGCTTTTTCTAATACTTCATCTATTGAACCAACCATATAGAACGCCTGTTCAGGAATATGATCGTATTCACCATCTAAAATACCTTTAAAGCCACGAATTGTTTCTTTCAATGGAACATATTTACCAGGAGATCCCGTAAAGACTTCTGCCACAAAGAATGGTTGTGATAAGAAACGTTCAATCTTACGAGCACGTGCAACCACTAATTTATCTTCTTCAGAAAGTTCATCCATACCAAGGATAGCGATAATATCTTTCAATTCTTTATAGCGTTGTAAAATAGATTGTACACCACGAGCAACATCATAATGTTCTTGACCTACAACTTGTGGATCTAATTGACGAGACGTGGAATCTAACGGATCTACTGCAGGATAAATCCCTAATGAAGCAATCTGACGACTTAATACGACTGTTGCATCTAAATGCGCAAAAGTTGTTGCTGGAGATGGGTCGGTTAAGTCATCTGCTGGAACATATACCGCTTGAATAGAAGTAATCGAGCCAGTTTTAGTTGAAGTAATACGCTCTTGTAATACCCCCATCTCTTCTGCTAATGTTGGTTGATACCCTACTGCTGATGGCATCCGACCTAATAAAGCAGAGACTTCGGTACCAGCTAAAGTATAACGGTAAATATTATCCACGAAGAAAAGAACATCACGACCTTCATCACGGAATTTTTCCGCCATAGTTAAACCTGTTAAAGCAACACGTAAACGGTTACCTGGTGGTTCATTCATTTGTCCATACACAAGTGATACTTTATCAAGTACATTTGATTCTTGCATCTCATGGTAAAAATCATTTCCTTCACGGGTACGTTCACCTACCCCAGCAAAAACAGAATACCCCGAATGCTCAATCGCAATGTTACGGATTAATTCCATCATATTTACTGTTTTACCTACACCAGCACCACCGAATAAACCGACTTTTCCTCCTTTTGCAAAAGGGCAAACTAAGTCAATAACTTTAATACCAGTTTCAAGTAATTCTGTGCTATTAGCTTGTTCTTCATAGCTAGGTGGAGCACGATGGATAGACCAAAGTTCATCAGCACCAATAGGACCACGTTCATCAATTGGTTCACCTAATACATTCATAATACGTCCTAAGGTTTTTGTTCCGACTGGAACAGAAATAGGATTCTGTGTATTAGTGACAGATAAACCTCGCTTTAAACCATCGGAAGAGCCCATTGCTATACAACGTACAACTCCACCACCTAATTGTTGTTGAACTTCTAAAACTAACCCTGTTTCCACATTTAAAGCATCATAAACTTTTGGTACTTCATTCTGTGGAAATTCAACATCAATGACAGCTCCAATGATTTGTACAATTTTTCCAGTTGCCATTATCGATCCTCTTATCTTTAAATTGCTGCAGCACCAGCAACAATTTCATTTAGTTCATTTGTAATACTTGTTTGACGTGCTTTATTATATACAAGCTGTAAATCAGCAATTAAATTACCTGCATTGTCTGTGGCAGCTTTCATTGCAACCATTCTAGCGGCTTGTTCAGACGCTAAATTTTCTACCGTAGCCTGATATATTTGCGACTCTAAATAACGCACTAACAAACTATCTAATAAAAACTTAGGATCTGGTTCATAGATATAATCCCAAATTCCTGTTTGTAAATGATCATTTTCCATCTCAGGTAAAGGTAATAACCTATCAATAACTGGTTTTTGTGACATAGTATTAATAAATTTATTAAAGACTAAGTACACTTCATCTATTTCTCCATTACGATAAGCATCAATCATTGTATTGACTGAACCAATTAATTGTTCAACAGAGGGTGTATAGCCAATTCCAGTTTTTTGAGAAATTACCTCCATTCCTAAAGAATGGAAAAAATTTGTCGCTTTTGAGCCGATCAAACTAAGTTGAATACCAACCCCTTTTTCTTTGAAGTTTTTCATTTCCTGTAGGACAGATTTAAACAAATTAATATTTAATCCACCACATAACCCTCTATCCGTAGAGATTATGATATATCCGACATTTTTAACTTCTCGTTGTACTAAAAAAGGGTGTCTATATCCAATATTACCTTTTGATACATGGCTAATTACGTTGCGTATTGTTTCAGAATACGGACGTGAAGAAGACATAAGGTCTTGCGTTTTACGCATTTTTGAGGTTGCAACCATTTCCATCGCTTTAGTAATTTTTTGTGTACTTTGTACACTTGCGATCTTGGTTCTTATCTCTTTAGCACCTGCCATTTCATCTCTCCGTTAATATGCAATAATTACCATGCACCGTTTTTCTTAAAGGTATCTAAAATCGTTTTAAAAGTATCTTTTACGGTATCGTTATAATCACCCGTAGCCGTTAACTCTTGCATAAAGTCTGCATAATTATTTTTTACAAAATCTAATAATGCCGCTTCAAAAGCCCCGATCTTTTCTAATACAATATCGTCAAGATAACCAAACTCAACCGCAAATAAAATTAAAGATTGTTGTCCAACTGACATTGGTGAGTATTGCTTTTGTTTCAACAATTCCGTTACTTTTTGCCCATGAGATAATTGTTTGCGTGTAGCATCATCAAGATCTGAAGCAAATTGAGCAAAAGCAGCTAATTCACGATATTGAGCAAGGGCTGTACGAATACCACCTGATAATTTTTTCATTACTTTCGTTTGTGCTGCACCACCGACTCGAGATACGGAAATACCCGGGTTAACAGCAGGACGAATACCAGAATTAAATAAATTCGATTCTAAGAAAATTTGTCCATCAGTAATTGAAATTACGTTAGTAGGAACAAACGCTGAAACATCACCAGCCTGTGTTTCAATAATAGGTAATGCTGTTAATGAACCTGTTTGACCTTTTACCTCACCATTGGTAAAACGTTCAACATATTCAGCATTTACTCGAGCTGCACGTTCTAATAAACGAGAATGTAAATAGAACACATCACCAGGGAAAGCTTCACGACCAGGCGGACGGCGTAATAATAATGAAATTTGGCGATACGCTACGGCTTGTTTCGAAAGATCATCATACACAATTAACGCATCTTCCCCACGATCACGGAAATATTCTCCCATTGCACACCCAGCATAAGGTGCTAAGTATTGCAACGCAGCAGACTCTGATGCAGAAGCGACAACCACGATAGTATTAGCTAAAGCACCATGTTCTTCTAATTTACGCACAACATTGGCGATGGTAGAAGCTTTCTGACCAATGGCTACATAAACACACTTAATACCTGATTCTTTTTGATTAATAATAGTATCAATAGCTAAAGCAGTTTTACCTGTTTGGCGATCGCCGATAATCAACTCACGTTGACCTCGTCCGATTGGAATCATTGAATCTACTGCCTTATAACCAGTTTGAACAGGCTGATCAACAGATTTACGATCAATAACACCTGGCGCAATAACTTCTACTGGTGAGAAACCATCATGCTTAATCTCACCTTTACCATCTATCGGTTGCCCTAGAGTATTGACAACACGACCTAATAAACCACGACCAACAGGCACTTCTAAAATACGGCCTGTACATTGAACTTCCATACCTTCTGCTAGATCGGTATAAGGCCCCATTACTACGGCACCTACCGAATCTCGTTCTAAGTTCAATGCGATAGCATACTTATTACCCGGTAATGCTATCATTTCGCCTTGCATAACATCAGTTAAACCGCTAATACGAATAATTCCATCACTAACAGAAACAATGGTACCAGTATTATGCGCTTCACTAACCACATTAAAATTTGCAATTCGTTTTTTAATTAAATCACTAATTTCAGTAGAATTTAGTTGCATATTTTATTCCTCGTTACAGTTGTAATTCATTCGCTAAACGTGCTAATTGCCCTCGGCTACTACCATCAATGACAAACTCATCAGTACGAATAATTACACCCGCAATTAATGTGCTATCCACACTACAATTTAATTTCACTTTACGGGAGAGTTTCCGTTCCATTGCAACAGAAATTTTCTCTTGCTGGCTATCTTTTAAAGGGAATGCTGAAATCACCTTTACTTCAACCATTTCTTTATATTCATTTACATATTCAGCAAACAGTTGAAGTACAGTAGGCAATAGATGTAAACGTTTATTTTCAGCCATTAAACGGATTAAATTCTGCCCATATTGATCAAGTTGATCACCACAAATAGTAATCACCATCTCAGCAATTTTTGAAGATGATAAAGAACTTGTTAAATAATTTTGTACCGTATTGTCTTCAACAACAGCAGTAGCAAAAGTTAACATTTCTTGCCATTGTTCAAGCTGTTGATGCTCGATGGAAAAATCAAATGCGGCTTTAGCATAGGGGCGAGCTATAGTTGTATATTCAGACATAAGCCCCACCTACCTATAATTCAGCAACTAATTTATCAATAATTTCATTGTTCGCCGCTTCATCTATCGTACGACTAACAATTTTTTCAGCACCAGCAATTGCTAATCCTGCAACTTTAAGACGTAATTCAGCTTGAACACGTTTGCGTTCTGCTTCAACTTCAGCATAACCTTGTTCAATAATTTTAGCTTTAACAGACTCAGCCTCCGCCTGTACTTCAGCTAAAATTTCATTACGGCGTTTATTCGCCGCATCAATGATTGCTTGAGCTTGTGTTTTTGCTGCATTAATTTCTTTTTCAGCCAACACTTTAATATCAGCTTGCTCTTTTTTAGCTGTCTCAGCAGCAGCTAACGCATCTGCTATCTGTTGTTGACGGGTTTCAATAGCATTGATAATTGGTGGCCAAACATATTTAACACAAAACCATACAAAAAGGATAAATGCTATTGTTTGTCCGATTAATGTTGCGTTGATATTCACAACGAACCTCCTCTAGTAAGTCGGTTAATTACTCTAATCTAAACCGTAGAGTAACCGCTGTGTCTTAACCTAATAATGAAATAAATGGATTTGCAAAAGTGAAGTACAAACTAATACCTACTGCAATCATAGCAATCGCATCTAAAAGACCTGCAACAATGAACATTTTGGTCATTAATGAATTCGCTAATTCAGGTTGACGAGCAGCTGATTCAAGGTATTTACCACCTAAAATAGCAAAACCAATAGCGGTACCTAAAGTTGCAAAAGAGAACATAATTGCAACAGCAATGATAGTTGTACTAATAATAGTTTCCATAGTTTTCTCCAAGTTAATAAAAAAACAGCAAAAGCTGGGTTAAGAAAAATTAATGTTCAGATTTATTATAAGCTAAGCTTAAATAAACCACGGTTAACATCATAAAAATAAAAGCTTGTAAGGTAACCACTAATATATGAAATATCGCCCAAATAAGATGTAACGATATACCAAAAGCGGCAATTAAATGATCGGCCGAATACATTAAAGCAATCAAAATAAAAATTAATTCCCCTGCATACATATTACCGAACAACCGTAATGCTAAAGAAACAGGTTTAGCCATTAAAGTAACAGTTTCTAAAATAAAGTTAACAGGAATTAAAGCCCAATGATTAAAAGGATGTAGTGTATATTCTTTAACTAAACCTTTAACCCCTTTTGACTTAATTGTAAAAAATAAAATCAAGAAAAAGACGCCAAGCGCTAATGAAAAGGTAATATTAACGTCCGTAGTAGGTACCGCTCGAAGATAAATATGATCATCACCAGATAAAATTGCGGCTAATTTGGGCAAATAATCAACAGGGATTAAATCAATGGTATTCATTAAAAATACCCATACAAAAATACTTAAAGCCAGTGGAGCAACAACATTTCTATTCCCTTGAAAATTTTCAACAACAATCCCATTAATCCACTCGACCAGTATTTCAACAGCGGCTTGTAATTTGGTTGGTACGCCAGTTGTAACACGTTGTGCAACTTTATAAAACACATATAAAAAAGCGACACCACATAATACTGAGAAGAATAGAGAATCAAAATGGACTGTCCAAAAACCATTACCTATTGTTAAATTACCTAGGTGATGATTAATGTAATCCGTAGAAGTAAGAGGTAGATCTTGAGCAGACATTTTTTTTCCTACTATAAATGAATGATAAACTTTATTAAATCAGTCTATTTAACCGACTGAAAAAAAATGGCAATGTAGAATTACATACTATTGCTATTAAGTAACCAACAAAAAAAACTATAGGTTGAGTTGGTTTAAACCATAAAAAAAGCAAAGCAAATAAAAAAATATTTAATCCTATTTTCAATGCTTCACTTTGATATAAAAGTTTTACTCTATCTTGAATGCTCTTTTTTTCAACAAAATAGAAAATGTATCCTATAAATCCAAGTTGAGAAATAAATGCAACCAAAAAACCTAAGAAAAAAGGCAATGCAAATTTATAATTAAATAAAACTATCCCAACATAAAAAATAATTAAAATTAAACTTTCTGCTAAAATTGCTCGTTGATAAATTTTTTTTGAATGCCGAATAACTCTAGACATAGATTAACCAATTACAAAAAATGTTGTTCTTCGGTAAAACAATACCAAATTATATGTAGGTTCAAATTTAATGCAATAGTTTATAACAATAAAACAGCAATATATTTAACATTTATGTAAAAATTTTAACATTTTAAAAGAAACACCTAAAAATAGTTACATAATCCCATCTTCTTTAATTTTCATTAAACACAATAAATGACGTTCTCCAACTAAATTAGGTACATTTAATTTAACCGTTTTTGTTAAAGTAAAACGTTGTGCTAACGCATCAATTTCAGATTGATGATATCCACCTTTTAAAGCGTAAAAAATTCCTTGTTTATTAGGTAAATGCTCACACCACTGTGTCATATCTGTCAAAGAAGCAAAAGCACGACTTAAGACACCATCAAATTTTAAATCTGGGGTATATTCTTCTACTCGACTTAACACAGGTTCAACGTTTTCTAATCCTAATTCTCTGATCGCATTTCGAATAAAGCTGATCCTTTTTCCTAAACTGTCTAATAAAACAAAATGTTTATCAGGATTAACAATTGCTAGAGGTAACCCGGGTAATCCGGGACCTGTACCAACATCAATAAAATGTTTTCCAACTAAATAAGGACTGACAACAATGCTATCCATAATATGTTTTACTAACATTTCTTGCGGATCTCTGACTGAAGTGAGGTTATATGCTTTATTCCATTTGCTTAATAACCCAACTAATTTTACCAGTTGAGATTTTTGCTGATCAGTCAACAAAAGCGTAGTTTGCTTTAATAAATCATTTAATTTACTGATTAACTCCATCATTCACCACGCTTTAACATACCTTGTTTTTTTAAATAAACGAGCAAAATAGAAATAGCCGCTGGTGTAATGCCTGAAATTCTTGATGCTTGTCCAATAGAAACGGGGCGGTGTTGCTCCAATTTCGTTCTTACTTCATTAGAAAAACCTGATACCTTTGAATAATCAAAATCAACTGGAATTAATGTATTTTCGTGCCGTTTGTGTCGTTCTATTTCCTGTAATTGATGATGAATATATCCTTGATATTTAATTGAAATTTCAACTTGTTCAACAGCTTCTTGATCCTCCATCGCTGGTTTAAATGGTGTTAATTTAGTCAAACTTTGATAATCCATATCAGGACGACGTAATAGATCTTCACCACTTGCTTCTCGGCTCAAAGGTGATGATAAAGCTGCATTAACTTCTGTTAAATATTCAGATTTAGGGTGAATCCAAATTTGTCTCAAACGTTGGCGTTCTTTTTCAATATTTTCTAATTTTTGATTAAACCTTGCCCAGCGCTGATCATTAACTAAACCGTATTTTCGACCAATTTCTGTTAATCGAATATCTGCATTATCCTCTCTGAGTAATAATCGATATTCTGCTCGAGAAGTAAACACTCGATAAGGTTCTTTTGTTCCCAAAGTACAAAGATCATCTACTAACACACCAATATATGCTTGATCTCGACGAGGATACCAAGCTTCTTTTTCTTGAACATATAATCCTGCATTTAACCCAGCAAGTAAGCCCTGTGCAGCAGCTTCTTCATACCCAGTAGTACCATTGATCTGTCCTGCAAAAAATAATCCATTAATAGCTTTAGTTTCTAAAGAAGGCTTGAGATCTCTAGGATCAAAATAGTCATATTCAATCGCATAACCCGGTTTAATAATTCTCGCTTTCTCTAACCCTTTCATAGAATTAACAATCCCCATTTGAACATCAAAAGGCAGACTTGTAGATATACCATTAGGGTAGATTTCATTACTAGTTAATCCTTCTGGTTCTAGGAATATTTGATGTCCATTGCGATCTCCAAATCGCATTACTTTATCTTCAATAGATGGGCAGTAACGAGGTCCAACACCTTCAATAATTCCTGTGTACATCGGGCTACGATCTAAATTATTACGAATGAGATCATGAGTGTGTTGATTGGTATGAGTTATATAACAAGGCACTTGTTTTGGGTGATCATTAACAGATCCCATAAAGGAAAAAACAGGTAAATTTTCATCTCCGTATTGAGGTTGTAATACAGAAAAATCTATTGTTCTAGCATCTAAGCGAGGTGGTGTACCTGTTTTTAAACGATCTACTCGTAGGTTTAGATCCCTTAATTTACTAGCTAATGAAGTAGCAGCAGGATCTCCAGCACGTCCCCCTTCATAATTTTCCAAACCTATGTGGATCTTTCCTGCTAAAAAAGTACCAGCAGTTAAAACCACAGCACTTGCTTTAAAAACTAATCCCATTTTAGTTACAACACCGCAAGCACGATTATTTTCAATTAAAATATCAATAACTTCTTGTTGAAATATATCTAAATTTTCTTGATTTTCTAATGCAACTCTTACAGTTTGACGATATAAAACTCTATCTGCTTGTGCTCTTGTTGCTCTTACTGCAGGACCTTTACTGCTATTTAAAGTGCGAAATTGAATACCTGCTTTATCTGCTGCATGAGCCATTAAACCACCAAGTGCATCAACTTCTTTAACTAAATGCCCTTTTCCTATCCCACCTATGGCAGGATTACATGACATTTGACCTAAAGTATCTACGTTATGCGTTAATAGTAGTGTTTTTAGTCCCATTCTAGCTGGTGCTAATGCGGCTTCAGTTCCAGCGTGCCCTCCGCCTACAACGATAACATCATATTTCTCTGTATAAAACATGGTTGAACCTAGAAGATCTTTTTAAATTAATAATAAAAATAGCGGATATTCTACCTAAAATTGATCTTTAGGTAAAAGCCTATTTCAAGCTAAGTAAGTTTTGGATCTTAAAAAATCATGTGGCTAATAAAAAAAGATCTTTATATAGATCTAAAGATCTTATTTTTACTATTAGATCCTAAGATCTTTGTGGATACTTTAAAAAAATAAATAGATCTCAATTAATTAGGATCTTTTTTTCTTGTTAAAAAATTCTTTTATTGTTTAAATTTTAGTGTGGATAAAAGTGGTTTTTATCCACAAAAGATTTTCTTAATGAATTTATACCGATCTATATACATAAGACTAAAGATCTTTTAACCTTTTTATCCACAGGCAAAGGGGAATGAATATTTGTAGATCTCTAAGATCAATTGAGTTGTTGTAAGAAAGTAGGCAACCAATTTTCAGAGACTTGTTCAGGATCTAGGTGTTCTAATATATTGATCTTTAGGTTATTACAGATCTGTTTAGCACCAAGAGATTGCATTTGCTGATGAATTAGATCTACAGCACCACAAAAAGTATCATAATCAGAATTGCCTAATCCGATGATCGCATATTGAATAGTCGTGAGATCTGGTTTTTTTTCAGCTAGCTGTTGAAAAATAGTATGTAAATTCTCTGGAAGATCTCCTGCACCATATGTCGAAGTAACAAATAACCAAATTTTTTGTTGTAGCAATGGATTGAAATCAATAGGTCCGTGAAAAAGGTGGGTTTTTATATTTTGCTGTTGGAATAACGTTTCTAAATGTTCGGCAACATATTCAGCTGTGCCTAATGTACTACCACTAATAATATTAATAGCTGTATTCATAAATGCTCCCATAATTATTTTTAAATTGAACACCATTATATTGTGCTATAGGTTAAGTTAAATCGTTTATAATCAAATTACTATAGCTTATGCTAAATTTGACAAAAGGAAATAGTATGAATAGTAATAAAAAGAAATATTTAGTTGAGTTACTTACTAAACATTTAAATCCTTTTTATTTAGATGTTATTAATGAAAGTCATTTACATGCGTCTAATAAAGGAAATAATTCTCATTTTAAATTAATAATTGTGAGCGAAAAATTTAAAGGAATGCAATTAATTCAGCGACATAGGTTAATTTACCAGCTTTTATCAGAAGAATTATCTACTTTTATTCATGCTTTAGCTTTACATCTTTATACCTTGGAAGAATGGAAAGCTTGTAATGAAAAAGCACCTTTATCTCCTAATTGTGGTGGTGTAGGGAAGTGATATTAACGTTAAGAAAGTAATAAAAGATTAAAATTTTTTGATTAATGTCTAAATTTTAAAAGTTTTTTAAAAAAAATTTAAAAAAAAACCGGTTAAGGTAGAAATTTTATCTTAATTTTAGTTAGAATAAGCCGTTTTTTTATAGCGAATTATTCCCTTTTTGTTGCGAATTTATTATGCAAAACGACATTTTATGTTATCTGGATTATTCTGGAAATATAAGGGAAAACAGAATTTGAGTCTTAAATATTAAGTAGTTAATACAAACTACTGCTCAAAAAACGAGATTATGACTTTATGTCATAATTATAATATTAATCAACCAACAGTAGAAACGATATGATTACATTAAAAAAAGGCTTGGATCTCCCTATTGCAGGGCAACCAGCACAAGTAATCCATGATGGTCCAACTATCACTGAAGTTGCTATGCTTGGCGAAGAGTATATCGGTATGCGTCCTTCTATGCGTGTACGTGAAGGTGATGTTGTAAAAAAAGGACAAATTCTTTTTGAAGATAAAAAGAATCCAGGAGTATTTTTTACAGCACCAGCAGCCGGTACTATTACTGCGATTAACCGTGGAGCTAAACGGGTTTTACAATCTGTAGTAATTAAGGTTGAGGGAAATGAACAAGAAACATTTGCTAAGTATAATGTTGAAGAACTCAATCAGCTAAGTGTAGATAAAATTAAACAAAATTTACTTTATTCTGGATTATGGACAGCGTTACGTTCTCGTCCATTTAGTAAAATTCCTTCACCTGAAGATAAGCCTTCTTCTATTTTTGTCAATGCAATGGATACTAATCCATTAGCGGCTGATCCTGCATTAATTATTAAAGAAAAAGCAGATGCTTTTCAGCATGGTTTAACCGTATTAAGTCGTTTAAATGAAGGAAATTTATTTGTCTGTAAAGCTGCTGGTGCAGATATACCTGTTTCAAAGGCAAGTAATATAGTTGTCGAAGAATTTTCAGGCCCGCATCCTGCAGGATTAAGTGGTACACATATTCATTTCTTAGATCCTGTTAGCATTAATAAATCAGTATGGTATATCAATTATCAAGATGTAATTGCAATTGGTTTATTGTTTACTACTGGTGAATTGAACACAGACAGAGTAATTGCTGTTGCGGGACCACAAGTAAAAAATCCTCGTTTAGTCAGAACTTGTCTTGGTGCAAGTTTAGTTGAATTAACTGCAGGTGAATTAGCTGAGGGAGAAAACAGAATTATTTCAGGTTCTGTTTTAAGTGGTACAAAAATCAATGATGCCATTGCTTATTTAGGGCGTTATCACCTTCAAGTAAGTGTTTTATTAGAGGGACGTGAGAAAGAACTGTTTGGCTGGATTGCACCAGGGAAAAATAAATATTCTATCACTCGAACAACAATTGGATATTTCTTAAAAAATAAATTATTCAATTTTACAACAACGACTAATGGTAGCGAGCGGGCAATGGTGCCAATAGGCACTTATGAAAGAGTAATGCCGTTAGATATTTTGCCAACAATGTTATTACGTGATTTAGTTTCAGGGGACACAGATAGTGCACAAGCTCTAGGCTGTTTAGAGTTAGATGAAGAAGATCTGGCTTTATGTACTTATGTTTGTCCGGGAAAATATGAATACGGTCCTATCTTGCGTAATGCTCTCACCAAGATTGAAAAGGATGGTTAAAAATGGGTTTAAAACATTTATTTGAAAAAATGGAACCTGCATTTTTACCGGGTGGTAAATATGAAAAATTCTTTGCTATCTATGAAGCTACAGCAACAATTTTTTATACACCTGGCAGTGTAACAAAAAATGCGTCTCATATTAGAGATGCAATTGATTTAAAAAGAATGATGATCATTGTTTGGTTAGCCGTTTTTCCAGCTATGTTCTGGGGTATGTACAATGTAGGCAGCCAATCAATTGATGCTTTACACCATATGTATTCAGGTGATGCATTACAAAAAATTATTGCAGGTAATTGGCATTACACGCTTGCTCAATATCTAGGTGGGAGTTTAGCTATTGATGCGGGTTGGGGAAGTAAAATGTTGTTAGGTGCAACTTTCTTCTTACCTATTTATTTAACCGTATTTGCAGTTGGTGCTTTCTGGGAAGTTTTATTTGCAATGGTAAGAGGACATGAAATCAATGAAGGCTTCTTTGTTACCTCTATTTTATTTGCTTTAATTGTTCCACCAACCTTACCTTTATGGCAAGCAGCACTAGGAATAACCTTTGGTGTTGTGGTCGCAAAAGAAATTTTTGGCGGAACGGGTAAAAATTTCTTAAACCCTGCATTAGCTGGTCGTGCCTTTTTATTCTTTGCTTATCCTGCGCAAATTTCTGGGGATATGGTTTGGACGGCAGCTGATGGTTTTTCAGGTGCTACTGCACTATCTCAATGGAGTGCAGAAGGACAAAATGGGTTGATACATATTGCAACTAATACACCTATTACTTGGATGGATGCCTTTATAGGAAATATTCCGGGTTCAATTGGTGAAGTATCTACTTTAATGTTATTGATCGGTGGGATTATTATAGTTGGTGCCAGAATTGCTTCTTGGCGAATTATTGCTGGTGTAATGATTGGTATGATCCTAACTTCATCTTTACTAAATTTAGTAGGTTCTAGTTCTAATCCAATGTTCTCAATGCCTTGGTATTGGCACTTAGTTTTAGGTGGCTTTGCTTTTGGTATGATTTTTATGGCAACAGATCCTGTTTCAGCTTCTTTTACTAACAAAGGGAAATGGTGGTACGGCGGTTTAATTGGGGTGATGAGTGTTTTAATCCGTGTTGTAAACCCAGCTTATCCAGAAGGTATGATGTTAGCCATCTTATTTGCAAACTTATTTGCTCCATTGTTTGATTACATTGTCGTACAAGCAAATATTAAACGTAGGAGATCAAGAAATGTTTAAGAAAGATAGCGTTGGTGGAACATTACTTGTTGTTGTTTTACTAAGTTTGATCTGTTCTGTAATTGTTGCTGGTTCTGCAGTTATCTTAAAACCTTATCAGCAAGAACAAAAAGTGTTAGATAAACAAAAAAATATTTTAAGTGTTGCTGGACTTTTACATCAAGGTGAAAATGTTAAAGCTGCTTTTAATAAATATATTGAACCGCGTCTTGTAGATTTAAATAGCGGGGATTTTATTACATCTAATACTGAATTTGATGCGGCTAAAGCAGTAAAAGATCCTAACGAAAGTATTGCTTTAAGTGCAGAAGATGATGTTGCTAAAATTCGTCGCCGAGCAAATTTTGCTGAAGTTTATTTAGTAAAAAAAGATGGCAAAGTAACACAGGTTATTTTACCTATCTATGGTACTGGATTGTGGTCGATGATGTACGGTTTTATTGCTATTCAACCTGATGGAAATACTATTGATGGTATTACTTATTATGATCAGGGGGAAACACCGGGATTAGGTGGTGAAATTGAAAATCCTAAATGGCAAGCTCAGTTTGTCGGTAAAACCATTTTTGATAGTAATAATAAATTTGCATTACATGTTAGCAAAGGCGGTAGTGCAGATAAAGGACATGGTATCGATGCTTTATCGGGTGCGACTTTAACCAGTAAAGGGGTACAAAATACCTTTAAATTCTGGTTTGGTCCTAAAGGATTTGGTCCTTTCTTAGAAAAACTCAAAGAAGGAGAGCTAAATAATGGCTAAGAATTTAAGTAAAAAGGATCTATTAACATCGCCAATAGTTCATAATAACCCTATTGCTCTCCAAATTTTAGGTATTTGTTCAGCATTAGCTGTAACAACTAAAATGGAAACAGCAATTGTAATGGGAATTTCAGTGAGTTTAGTTACTGCGTTCTCAAGTTTTTTCATCTCTTGTATCCGTAACTATATCCCAAATAGCGTACGTATTATTGCACAAATGGTTATCATTGCCTCGTTAGTAATTCTTGTTGACCAAGTTTTAAGAGCTTTTGCGTATGGTATTTCAAAACAGTTATCTGTTTTTGTCGGGTTAATCATTACTAACTGTATCGTAATGGGACGTGCGGAAGCGTTTGCTATGAAAGAGAAACCATTAGATAGTTTTCTTGATGGAATTGGTAATGGTTTAGGTTATGGTGCAATTCTTATTGCGGTTGCGTTTTTAAGAGAGCTGATTGGTTCAGGTAAATTATTTGGAATAACTGTATTACAACCAATACAAGATGGTGGTTGGTACTTACCTAACGGTTTATTTTTACTTGCACCAAGTGCCTTTTTTATTATCGGTTTTATTATTTGGGGTCTTAGAACCTTAAAACCAGAACAGGTAGAGAAGGATTAATACAATGGAACATTATATCAGTTTATTTGTAAAATCCATATTTATTGAAAATATGGCACTTTCCTTCTTTTTAGGAATGTGTACGTTTCTAGCAGTATCGAAAAAAGTATCTACTGCTATTGGTTTAGGGATTGCTGTTACTGTAATTTTAGGTATTTCTGTTCCAGTAAATAATGTTGTTTATAACTTAATTTTAAAAGATGGTGCTTTAGTTGCAGGTGTTGATTTAAGTTTCTTGAACTTTATTACCTTCATTGGTGTTATTGCCGCTTTAGTTCAAATCTTAGAAATGGTTTTAGATAAGTTTTTCCCTTCTCTTTATAACGCTTTAGGGATCTTTTTACCATTAATTACCGTAAACTGTGCGATTTTTGGTGGTGTTTCATTTATGGTTCAACGTGATTATAACTTTAGTGAGTCGATTGTTTATGGCGTTGGTGCTGGTCTCGGGTGGATGTTAGCAATAGTTGCACTTGCAGGCATTACTGAAAAAATGAAATATTCAGATGTTCCTAAAGGCTTAAAAGGTTTAGGAATAACATTTATTACAGTCGGTTTAATGGCACTTGGATTTATGTCATTTTCTGGAATTCAATTGTAAAGGGGACAGGCAATGGAAATTACGCTAGGTATAGCGATGTTCACCGTGATCATTTTAGTTTTAGCTGTTTTAATTCTTTTTGCTAAATATAAATTGGTTAATACGGGTGATATCACTATTACAATTAATGATGATCCAGCAAAATCAATTGAATTACCAGCTGGAGGTAAATTATTAGGTGCACTTGCAAGCAAAGGGATCTTTGTGTCATCAGCTTGTGGTGGTGGTGGCTCATGTGGTCAATGTATTGTTAAAGTGAAAAGTGGTGGTGGAGATATTCTTCCAACAGAACTTTCTCATATTAATAAAAAAGAAGCCGCTGAAGGTTATCGCTTAGCTTGTCAGGTAAATGTTAAAAATAGTATGGACATTGAATTACCAGAAGAAATTTTTGGTGTAAAAAAATGGCAATGTACTGTCATTTCTAATGATAATAAAGCGACCTTTATTAAAGAGCTGAAATTAGCCATTCCTGAAGGAGAAGAAGTTCCTTTCCGAGCAGGTGGTTATATCCAAATTGAAGCTGATCCACATACAGTTAAATATGCTGATTTTGATATTCCAGAAGAATATCGTGATGATTGGAATAAATTTAATCTATTCCGCTATGTTTCTAAGGTCGATCACCATATCACCAGAGCTTATTCAATGGCATCTTATCCTGAAGAAAAAGGGATTATTATGCTTAATGTACGGATTGCTACACCACCACCTAATAATCCAGATGTACCACCGGGACAAATGTCATCTTACATTTGGTCATTAAAAGCAGGTGATAAGGTAACTATTTCAGGGCCATTTGGTGAATTCTTTGCTAAAGATACTGATGCTGAGATGGTCTTTATCGGCGGTGGCGCAGGTATGGCACCGATGCGTTCGCATATTTTTGATCAGTTAAAACGTTTACATTCAAAACGTAAAATTTCTTTCTGGTATGGTGCAAGATCAAAACGTGAAATGTTCTATGTTGAAGATTTTGATACCTTACAGCAAGAAAATGATAACTTTAAATGGCATGTTGCATTATCTGATCCATTACCTGAAGATAATTGGGACGGCTATACAGGATTTATTCATAATGTTCTTTATGAAAATTATCTAAAAAATCATGAAGCACCAGAAGATTGTGAGTATTATATGTGTGGACCACCAGTGATGAATGCGGCGGTCATTAAAATGCTGAAAGATCTAGGTGTTGAAGATGAAAATATTTTATTAGATGATTTCGGTGGTTAATAACCCTACAAACATAGGATAAAATAATTCATGTTATTAAAAAAATTAACCCATTGGTTGGCCCTTATAGGGCTAGCCTTTTTTCTTATAGGTTGTGGTGATAAAGCTGAAATAGTTTCTTTAAGTGGCAAAACTATGGGAACAACATATCATATTAAATATATTGATAATGGTTCAAATGTTTCGATGGAAAAAGCCCATGAAGAAATAGATCTTTTATTAAAAGAAGTAAACAATCAGATGTCTACTTATCAAAAAGATTCTGAATTAAGTTTATTTAATCAATATGAAGAGATCGATAAACCTTTTCCTATTTCTGCTGATTTTGCCAAAGTTGTTAAGGAAGCTATTAGATTAAATAAGATAACAGAAGGTGCATTGGATATTACCGTTGGTCCTTTGGTTAACTTATGGGGATTTGGTCCAGAAAAACAGCCTGATAGAGAACCTACACAAGCTCAAATAGATGAACGAAAAGCTTGGACTGGTATTGATAAGCTAAGTCTTATTGAAGAAGAAGGAAAGGCAAAATTAGTTAAACATATTCCACAACTATATGTTGATCTATCATCAATTGCTAAAGGTTTTGGCGTTGATAAAGTGGGAGAATATCTAGAAAGTATAGGTATTAACAATTATCTAGTCGAAATAGGTGGAGAAATAAGGGCTAGAGGTGTCAATGAAAAAGGACTACCTTGGCAAATAGCAATTGAAAAACCTGAATTTGATGGTTCACGAGTTATTGAACAAATCATAGGTTTAAAAGATGCTACAATAGCGACATCAGGGGATTACCGTAATTATTTTGAAGAAAATGGTAAACGTTTTTCTCACGAAATAGATCCAACCACAGGGTATCCTATTCTACATCGTCTAGCTTCAATTAGTGTTATTGCTCCTTCGTGCATGACTGCTGATGGATATGCAACAGGTTTATATGTTTTAGGTGCTGATAAAGCATTAGAAATTGCTGAACAACAAAATTTAGCGATTTATCTTATTATCATGACTGATAAAGGATTTGAGGTAAAAATGTCTTCAGCGTTTAAAAAAATACTCGAAACAAGTAAATAGGAGTAGCTTATGCAAGTTTTTCTTTTCACATTTGGTTTTTTTCTACTAATAATTCTTGCTATGGCGGTAGGTTACATAATCAAAAGAAAAACAATAAGTGGAAGTTGTGGGGGCATTTCTTCTTTAGGCTTAGAGAAAGTTTGTGATTGCCCGGAACCTTGTGATAAGCGTAAGGCAAAGATGGTAGAAGAAGCGGCACGTCAAGCTAGACTTCAACAATCGGAACGGATTTTATAATATAAATAAAAAATAAGAGGTGGTTCGCCTCTTTTCACTTTGGAAAAAAGATGATTTTAAAAAGTAAAACTTTTGAAAAAATTTCAACTATTTCAGTACAAACTAAACAAGAAAATCAAAAAAAGAAAGTTATAGTTGGTATGTCTGGTGGAGTAGATTCTTCTGTTTCTGCTTATATATTGCAGCAGCAAGGTTATCAAGTAGAAGGCCTCTTTATGAAAAATTGGGAGGAAGATGATGGGACAGAATATTGTTCTGCCGCAGCTGACTTAGCCGATGCTCAGGCTATTTGTGATAAATTAGGTATCCATTTACATAAAATTAATTTTGCAGCAGAGTATTGGGATAATGTTTTTGAATATTTCTTACAGGAATATAAGGCGGGTCACACACCTAATCCAGACATTCTTTGTAATAAAGAAATTAAGTTTAAGGCTTTTTTAGAATATGCGGCAGAAGACTTAGGCGCTGATTATATTGCAACGGGACATTATGTTCGTGGTAGAGATGTAAATGGAAAAGCACAATTATTACGTGGTTTAGATAGTAATAAAGATCAAAGCTATTTTTTATATACCTTAAGCCATCAACAAATTGAACAAAGTCTATTTCCTGTTGGTGAGTTAGATAAACCCGTAGTTCGTCAAATAGCAGAAGAATTAGATTTAATTACAGCTAAAAAGAAAGATTCAACTGGGATTTGTTTTATTGGCGAACGTAAGTTTAAAGATTTTTTAGCACGTTATTTACCCGCACAACCAGGAAATATTAAAACAGTCGATGGGGAAATAATCGGGCAACATGATGGTTTAATGTATTATACCTTAGGGCAGCGTAAAGGGTTAAAAATAGGGGGGCTAAAAAATGCTGGAGATGAAGCTTGGTATGTAGTGGATAAACATCTTCAACTTAATGAATTAATTGTTGCTCAAGGCCATAATCACCCACGTCTTTTTTCTAAAGGTTTAATTGCTGAACAATTACATTGGGTTGATAGAACAGTTTTATCAGAACCTTTATTTTGTACAGTGAAGACTCGCTATCGCCAACAAGATGTCGCTTGTAAAGTTATTCCTTTAGATCAAGAAACGTTAGAAGTCCATTTTGAACAACCTCAAATAGCAGTAACACCAGGACAGTCTGCTGTTTTTTATCTTAATGAGGTTTGTTTAGGAGGTGGAATAATTCGGGAAGCAATAAAATAAATTTATTCTTATCAATTATAAGAACTGAAATCAAATTATATTGATTTCAGTTCTTTATTTTTTATTGAGTATAAAATAATAATTTGTGTATTAACTAAAATAAAACTAATTGTAGTAAGGTTGATCTTTGCAGATACACTTTTTTATTAAAGATATAGAAGAAAAAATAGCATTTAGTTTTAAAAAAAGTAGAAAATAACATCATTTTGTTTTCTTTATAAGCATATTAATTAAAATATTAAAATTTTTTTCAAAAAAGAGTTGCAAGTTGATTAGATATGCCTATAATACGCAGCACAACGACACGCCGTTGAAGAGATGAGAGAGTCAAGCGTGTCGTTTTTTGTTCTTTAAAAAGTCATCAGACAATCTGTGTGGGCACTTGGAGACGTTGAGGCGTCCGAGAGTGCTGAAGAAGAAGTCAGTAAGAGCGGATGTCGATTCAAGAATTGAAAGATTAAAAAGATTAAATTGAAGAGTTTGATCATGGCTCAGATTGAACGCTGGCGGCAGGCTTAACACATGCAAGTCGAACGGTAGCAGGTAAGTACTTGTACTTACGCTGACGAGTGGCGGACGGGTGAGTAAAGCTTGGGAATCTGGCTTATGGAGGGGGATAACCATTGGAAACGATGGCTAATACCGCATAGTATCGAGAGATTAAAGGGTGGGACTTTTAGCCACCTGCCATAAGATGAGCCCAAGTGAGATTAGGTAGTTGGTGGGGTAAGGGCCTACCAAGCCGACGATCTCTAGCTGGTCTGAGAGGATGGCCAGCCACACTGGGACTGAGACACGGCCCAGACTCCTACGGGAGGCAGCAGTGGGGAATATTGCGCAATGGGGGGAACCCTGACGCAGCCATGCCGCGTGAATGAAGAAGGCCTTCGGGTTGTAAAGTTCTTTCGGTGATGAGGAAGGTGTATTGTTTAATAGATAATGCAATTGACGTTAGTCACAGAAGAAGCACCGGCTAACTCCGTGCCAGCAGCCGCGGTAATACGGAGGGTGCGAGCGTTAATCGGAATAACTGGGCGTAAAGGGCACGCAGGCGGATGGATAAGTGAGATGTGAAAGCCCTGGGCTTAACCTGGGAACTGCATTTCAGACTGTTCATCTAGAGTTTTGTAGAGAGGGGTAGAATTCCACGTGTAGCGGTGAAATGCGTAGAGATGTGGAGGAATACCGGAGGCGAAGGCGGCCCCTTGGACAAGAACTGACGCTCATGTGCGAAAGCGTGGGGAGCAAACAGGATTAGATACCCTGGTAGTCCACGCTGTAAACGATGTCGATTTGGGGGTTGGACATAGTTCTGGCTCTCGTAGCTAACGTGATAAATCGACCGCCTGGGGAGTACGGCCGCAAGGTTAAAACTCAAATGAATTGACGGGGGCCCGCACAAGCGGTGGAGCATGTGGTTTAATTCGATGCAACGCGAAGAACCTTACCTACTCTTGACATCCTAAGAAGGTCTTAGAGATAAGACTGTGCCTTCGGGAGCTTAGAGACAGGTGCTGCATGGCTGTCGTCAGCTCGTGTTGTGAAATGTTGGGTTAAGTCCCGCAACGAGCGCAACCCTTATCCTTTGTTGCCAGCGATTAGGTCGGGAACTCAAAGGAGACTGCCGGTGACAAACCGGAGGAAGGTGGGGATGACGTCAAGTCATCATGGCCCTTACGAGTAGGGCTACACACGTGCTACAATGGCGTATACAGAGGGAGGCGAAGCTGCGAAGTGGAGCGAACCCCAGAAAGTGCGTCGTAGTCCGGATTGGAGTCTGCAACTCGACTCCATGAAGTCGGAATCGCTAGTAATCGCGAATCAGAATGTCGCGGTGAATACGTTCCCGGGCCTTGTACACACCGCCCGTCACACCATGGGAGTGGGTTGTACCAGAAGTAGATAGCTTAACTGCGAGGGGGGCGTTTACCACGGTATGATTCATGACTGGGGTGAAGTCGTAACAAGGTAACCGTAGGGGAACCTGCGGTTGGATCACCTCCTTACCGAAAAGAGGTCTTTGGGTGCTCACACAGATTGTTTGATGGGAAGTAAAGATAACGATAACCAACACATTGGGTCTGTAGCTCAGGTGGTTAGAGCGCACCCCTGATAAGGGTGAGGTCGGTGGTTCAAGTCCACTCAGACCCACCACTGAGACATTCAGTGAGGAAGCAATGTGGGAATTGGGGATATAGCTCAGCTGGGAGAGCGCCTGCCTTGCACGCAGGAGGTCAGCGGTTCGATCCCGCTTATCTCCACCAATTTAGTTATTGCTAAGCATTTTTGTATTCTATGGTTTTCTTTTTTATGTTTTTTCTAGAAAGAGAAGAAAAAACAGAAAGGCAAAAACAAATAAAGAAAGAAAACTGAAATTGAAAAAATGAAAAAAGAAGAAAAAGCTTAGCAATAATTAAATGATACGTTGTTATTGTTTAACCTGTTCTTTAAAAATTTAGACACAAGCTAAGAAACGAGAAGAGTACTCAAGCGACCGAGAGGTTGTGAAGTATTTGAGAGAAGAAGTATTGAAGCGAAAGGCGATACTTCTGATAAGCATCAACCGCAAAGGCAAAGCAAATCAAAGCATTTGAGGTTGTATGGTTAAGTGACAAAGCGTACACGGTGGATGCCTAGGCAATCAGAGGCGAAGAAGGACGTGCAAATCTGCGAAAAGCGTGGGAGAGTCGATAAGAGGCGCTATCATCCCACGATATCCGAATGGGGAAACCCGATAGATGAAGAATCTATCATTCCTTTGTGAATCCATAGCAAAGGAAGGCAAACCGGGAGAACTGAAACATCTAAGTACCCCGAGGAAAAGAAATCAACCGAGATTCCGTCAGTAGCGGCGAGCGAACGCGGAAGAGCCGTTAGAGATAATAATAAAGCTAAAAGAAGTGGCTGGAAAGCCAAACCAAAGAGGGTGATAGTCCCGTATTTGAAAGCGTTATTATGGTACTAAGCTAACAACAAGTAGAGCGGGACACGTGATATCCTGTTTGAAGATGGGGGGACCATCCTCCAAGGCTAAATACTCCTGATTGACCGATAGTGAACCAGTACCGTGAGGGAAAGGCGAAAAGAACCGTGGCGAACGGAGTGAAATAGAACCTGAAACCGTGTACGTACAAGCAGTGGGAGCCCCTTTTAGGGGTGACTGCGTACCTTTTGTATAATGGGTCAGCGACTTATATTTTGTAGCAAGGTTAACTGAATAAGGGAGCCGAAGGGAAACCGAGTCTTAACTGGGCGATAAGTTGCAAGGTATAGACCCGAAACCCGGTGATCTAGCCATGGGCAGGTTGAAGGTTGGGTAACACTAACTGGAGGACCGAACCGACTACTGTTGAAAAAGTAGCGGATGACTTGTGGCTGGGGGTGAAAGGCCAATCAAACCGGGAGATAGCTGGTTCTCCCCGAAATCTATTTAGGTAGAGCCTTGAATGAATACCTTTGGGGGTAGAGCACTGTTTCGGCTAGGGGGCCATCCCGGCTTACCAACCCGATGCAAACTCCGAATACCAAAGAGTAATGTTCAGGAGACACACGGCGGGTGCTAACGTCCGTCGTGGAGAGGGAAACAACCCAGACCGCCAGCTAAGGTCCCCAAGTCTATATTAAGTGGGAAACGAAGTGGGAAGGCTTAGACAGCTAGGATGTTGGCTTAGAAGCAGCCACCATTTAAAGAAAGCGTAATAGCTCACTAGTCGAGTCGGCCTGCGCGGAAGATGTAACGGGGCTAAATATAGCACCGAAGCTGCGGCATCAGACATCTGTCTGTTGGGTAGGGGAGCGTTGTGTAAGCCGTTGAAGGTGAATCGAGAGGTTTGCTGGAGGTATCACAAGTGCGAATGCTGACATAAGTAACGATAAAGGGGGTGAAAAACCCCCTCGCCGGAAGACCAAGGGTTCCTGTCCAACGTTAATCGGGGCAGGGTGAGTCGGCCCCTAAGGCGAGGCTGAAAAGCGTAGTCGATGGGAAACGGGTTAATATTCCCGTACTTGGATAAACTGCGATGTGGGGACGGAGTAGGTTAGGTTAGCGTACTGCTGGATATGTACGTTTAAGTTGGTAGGTGGGTGAACTAGGCAAATCCGGTTCACCGCTAACACTGAGAAATGATGACGAGACACTAAGGTGTTGAAGTAACTGATACCACACTTCCAGGAAAAGCCACTAAGCTTCAGGTTTATCTAAACCGTACTGAAAACCGACACAGGTGGTCAGGTAGAGAATACTCAGGCGCTTGAGAGAACTCGGGTGAAGGAACTAGGCAAAATAGCACCGTAACTTCGGGAGAAGGTGCGCTGGCGTAGTGTGAAGTTCTTCGCGAATGGAGCATGAACCAGTCGAAGTGACCAGCTGGCTGCAACTGTTTATTAAAAACACAGCACTCTGCAAACACGAAAGTGGACGTATAGGGTGTGACGCCTGCCCGGTGCTGGAAGGTTAATTGATGATGTTATCGCAAGAGACGCATCTGATCGAAGCCCCAGTAAACGGCGGCCGTAACTATAACGGTCCTAAGGTAGCGAAATTCCTTGTCGGGTAAGTTCCGACCTGCACGAATGGCGTAATGATGGCCAGGCTGTCTCCACCCGAGACTCAGTGAAATTGAAATCGCCGTGAAGATGCGGTGTACCCGCGGCTAGACGGAAAGACCCCGTGAACCTTTACTATAGCTTGACACTGAACATTGAATTTTAATGTGTAGGATAGGTGGGAGACAATGAAGATGAGACGCCAGTCTTGTTGGAGTCAACCTTGAAATACCACCCTTTAACGTTTGATGTTCTAACGAAGCACCCGCACAGGTGCTCGGACAGTGTCTGGTGGGTAGTTTGACTGGGGCGGTCTCCTCCCAAAGTGTAACGGAGGAGTACGAAGGTTTGCTAATCACGGTCGGACATCGTGAGGTTAGTACAATGGTATAAGCAAGCTTGACTGCGAGACAGACACGTCGAGCAGGTGCGAAAGCAGGTCATAGTGATCCGGTGGTTCTGCATGGAAGGGCCATCGCTCAACGGATAAAAGGTACTCCGGGGATAACAGGCTGATACCGCCCAAGAGTTCATATCGACGGCGGTGTTTGGCACCTCGATGTCGGCTCATCACATCCTGGGGCTGAAGTAGGTCCCAAGGGTATGGCTGTTCGCCATTTAAAGTGGTACGCGAGCTGGGTTTAGAACGTCGTGAGACAGTTCGGTCCCTATCTGCCGTGGGCGTTGGAGAATTGATTGGGGTTGCTCCTAGTACGAGAGGACCGGAGTGAACGCACCGCTGGTGTTCGGGTTGTGTCGCCAGACGCATTGCCCGGTAGCTAAGTGCGGAAGAGATAAGTGCTGAAAGCATCTAAGCACGAAACTTGCCAAGAGATGAGTTCTCCCAGTCTATAAGACTGTAAGGGTTGTTTAAGACTAAGACGTAGATAGGCGGGGTGTGTAAGTGTAGTGATACATTGAGCTAACCCGTACTAATTGCCCGAGAGGCTTAACCATACAACGCTCAAATGTTTTGGGGAGTGGGTACTCTTGAGTAGCTTGTGGCTAAATAACTTAACGAATGTTAAGTCGTTAACTGGTGAGTTTAACGTTATCTTTATCAACAAATAAAGAAAATTAACAAACTCATGAAAGAACGAAACAAACAAAGAACAAAAAATAACAAACAACAAGATAAAAAGAATTTTCCCGGCGGTCATAATGCAGTGGTACCACCTGATACCTTGCCGAACTCAGAAGTGAAACGCTGTGATGCCGATGGTAGTGTAGGGTCTCCCTATGTGAGAGTAGGGTACCGCCGGGGGTAATCAAATTAGAGAGAAAAAGCACAAACATAGGTTTGTGCTTTTTTTGTGCCTGTTGAAATGTAATCTATTTTACATTCTTTGAAGATAAATTTTTAATTATAATAAGAAATTCATATTATTTTTATTCTATATAAAAATATTTTTTAGTTTTTAGATCAAGATCGCAAAATAAAACTATTTTTAACTTTTTATTAATAATAAATGTTATTATTCATTTCGTAACTCATTATGGGTATGTGTTTATGAGTTAAAATCCGGTTCTCTAGTTTTTGTTGAGAATATCTAACTGGTCGCATATAAAAAGGAAGTTTTTTATGAACATTACTAATGAGAAAACTGTTGTGATTAGAAATAAGATTGAAGCATTAATTGGTACTGTAACTGCAAAAAATATTTTTGGTGGATATGGAATTTTTAAAGATAAGAAGATGTTTGGTATTTATCACAATAATAAATTTTATTTACGTGCTACTGGTGAATTTATTAATACTTTGTATCAGTTAAAAGGAAAGAAATATAAATCTTCTATGAAGGAGATTGCTTATATTTCTATTCCTATTAAGGTGATGAAAAATACAGAATATTTTAAAAATCTTATTTTATATTCTATTTCTCAAATAAAATCAGAGAATAAAAAAATTGTTAAGAATAAAAAATCTCAGATTAAAGAGTTAGCAAACCTTAATTTTAAATATGAAAGATTATTAAATAAAATAGGGATTAATGGTGTAAAAGAATTTAGACGTTATGGTGCTATTCATACTTATATATTATTATTGAAAGCAAATGTTGAGCTTAGCTTAGACATATTTTGGCGTTTGATTGCTGCAATTGAAAATAGACATTATTCTTTATTAACAATAGAAGAAAAGAAAAAACATTTAAAAGTATTAAATCATCATCTTCGACTTTCAGGTATAGAAGAGATTAAAGAAAGTAGTCTTTATTAAAGTTTTTTTAATTGCCTTAAATAAAAATTTAAAGCGAGATTAAAATCTCGCTATTTTTATAGAATCTCTGTTATTGGTTTTTATTTTTTTGTTCAAAATAAAGTACTGTTGCTGCAACTCTAGAATGTACATTTAATTTTCTTAATAAATTACGAATATGCACTTTAACAGTTTCTTCAGAAATATAGAGTAAAGTTGCAATTTGTTTATTTGACATACCTTTAGCAATTAATTTTAGTACATCAAGTTCTCTTTCCGTCAAGGATTTTAGAGGATTTTTGTCTGAATGTTGTTCGATTAAACGCTCTTTGGCTGCATCACTTAGAATTATTTCACCTTCTGCAATTTTTTTCAGCTGATTAAGTAGTAAATCAGGTTCAGTATCTTTTAATAAATAGCCATCAGCACCAGCATCAACTAAAGCGAATATATCAGAACGAGAATCTGAAACGGTTAGAATAACAATTCTTGAATCAATATGTTCGGCTCTTAATGCTTTTAAAACATCTAATCCTGACATCCCTTTCATATTGAGATCGAGGATAATCATATCTGGAGAAAACTGTTCTGCAAGGGCTACTCCTTCAGCACCGTTACTACTCTCTCCAATAATGTGAAAAGCAGGATCTAATTCAAGTAATTGTTTTATACCTCTACGCATCAGAGGATGATCATCAATGATTAATATAGTATTTTTTTTCATTTTGTTACCAAATTATTGGGTTAATATTTAAGTACATAGTATCATATAAAACAGTATTAAAAACGTTTAAAATTCTATAAGCTAAAATTTAAATATAATTTATATTTCTTATTTATTTACTAATTTATGATAAGGAATAATTTTTGTTTCATTTTTTTGATGTATTAATTGATAAAATTGAGGGAAATTAAAATTATGTTTTAATAGTTGAATTTTATTCGTATTATTTTTATCTGCTGTATTATATATTCGATTAATTTCAGTTATTTTTTCATTTTTTTGTCCAGAACAATTATAATATGTTTCTAAATTGTTTTCTTCATCAAGAATATATACATTAAAACTTGAATCTGAGTTATCCTCAAAGAAAAATTGTAAAAAACCTTCATTTGCAAATGATTCTATTTGTTGAGGATAATTTATTTTATTTTTCGTTTTAATTCTATTAGCCTCTTTTTCTTGTGTTTTAGGGTGTTTTTTATATTGATTAAATAAACTATTCCACGCATCACTCACAATATTAAAACGATTAATTTTATTTTCTTGTAATAAACGGCTAAAACGACTGTTAATACATTTTCCAACTAAATAGCTTACTACTTGTTGTAATTCATTACAATAATTTTGACTATAGCAAAAAATATTCACAGATTGGGGTGGAAGTAAACTACGATATATTTTGTTTGAGAGCACCTTTAATGCGGTAAAAATAGCATTTTCTCCTTCAAAATGTAAGGTGCGAATTTCATTCCATAGATTACGATAAGTAAGATCTATACTACCAATTAAATTTGTTTTATTACTAAAATTAAATAAATTATTAGGCTGAATATTAGTTTGAAAATGATTATTCTTATTTATTTTAGTGGGATCATTGCTTAAATTTATTGCAATAAATAACTGTTTTATTTCACAAGGATGATTCAACTCTTCATTTTTTGCAGGTGGTACTTGAAGATGAAAAGATAGTCTTAAGTCTGTCACAAATTGGCGTAAAGTTTCAATATTTACATTTGGACTTTTTATATAGAGTTGCGTATTAGCGGTTAATAATCCGTTAAAATATGCCCAACACACTAATTTATTTAAATTTCGATTATATTCAATATGGCGATATTTAGCGTATAGCAGTGGTGTTTTTGGAGCTTGATTTAGGATATACCAGCCAGCTTTGATACTATTATTCCCTTTACTTTCAATGAAAGTTAAATTTTCTTCAACAATATCTTGTGATATTTGTGGGTTAAATAGGGTAATCTTTCCGGGTAGTTCTTCAAAAACAGCATAAAGCTTTCGAGTTAAAATACAGATATCTTCAGGCATAATACTTGCTTTAATATTATATTTTTGCCCAAAATTCATTAAATTACGATAGCTTTGCATTAATAATGTGACTAATTGTTCATACGTTTTTTTTACTTGTTTAACTTTCCAATATTGACGATGGTTGAGTGTTTCAATTTCATCTTGTTGCCAACCCCATTGTTGTGCTAATCCAGTTAATTGTTTTAAACGCCAGTTATTTTGTAATGATGGGGTTAAGATATCTTCACAAGATTTAATGTAAAAACAGCGTCTTACTTGTTCTAGTCGAGTGAGATCATTCAAACGATATAGGTAAGTGCTAACACGTTCTAACATAGCAAAATAAGGATCATAATTATGGACTTGTGGTTGGTTGCGTAGTAAATCTTGTTTAAATTGTAAGGAGATAAGCTTGGTATTAGGGTATTCCCAAGAATAACATTCAACTAAAAGGATTTTTAATGCAGATTTGTAGGGCGAGTCAATACCTTTGTAGAGATGCCATAGTGTGGCACCAAAATATTCATTTGCGGATAGTGATCCTAAGCCTCCAAAATCTACCCATTCATTAGGATCTATTTTGTTTTCATTAATTAAATTTTCGACATATTCTTCGTAATATTTATCATCAATATCAAGGTGGAGCCAAAGTAGAGGTTTCCCTGCTAAACGAATAACGGAGCGGTAAAATTCATCAAGTAGTAACATGGATTGGCTCGATCCGCAGTTATCACTAGTAATTGAATCATGATAGAGATGTAAACCTCGAAAACGTTGTTGGGTGAGGAGGTAAAAATTAATATCAACACCGAAATTTTTTGCCCAAACTTGAATAGCGGTGGTTTTTTGAGTCAGTTTAGTTTGTTGATCTGGCGTTAAATTGGGTTGGATACAAATCCAAATATCTAAATCAGAACGTGATGTTTGTGTGATAGATCCTGTGCTACCCATTGCATATACCCCTAAAATAGGGGGATTTTCTGCTTTATTTAAAGGTATATTACTTGTTGTTTCTGTTTCTATAGGAGAAGGTGAAACAGGAATAATAGAGGAGAGGTATTTTTGTTGATAGGTATTTGGTTTAAATTGGCAGATTCCTGAAGGGGCGTTAATAACATATCCGGGTAATGCGGGATTATTGAAATGCAATAATAAAGAAAGTAATTGAAAAACATGCTGAAACTCTTGATCAGAACCAGCTAAAGCCCGTTCGAATCGAAGCTGATCTATTTGAGATACTTTCTTTTTTGCAATATTTAATTCACACATAGATTTTGCTGAGATGTCTTTGTTATAAGCATAAAACTCTAGCACTTTCATTAAAATAGGTAAAGATCACTGTTCTTATAATCGCTAAAATTAAGGCAAGCACTGACAATTAATCTTATCAATGATAGGATATAATAAATTTCACAGAGATAAAAATAGTTATGGAACAAAACAAATTACGCATTGCAACTCGTCAAAGTCCTCTTGCATTATGGCAAGCTTATTATATTCGAGATCGTTTACTTTCAATTTACCCAGAATTACAGGTAGAACTGGTTACGATGGTAACTAAAGGTGATGTTTTATTAGATACACCTTTAGCTAAAATCGGGGGTAAAGGGTTATTTGTTAAGGAACTAGAATTAGCATTATTAGAGAATCGTGCTGATATTGCAGTCCATTCAATGAAAGATGTGCCTATGCAATTTCCTGATGGATTACATTTAAGTGTTATTTGTCAACGAGAAGATCCAAGAGATGCTTTCGTTTCTAATCACTATCAAAAATTAGAGGATTTGCCAGCAGGAGCTATTGTGGGAACTTCAAGTTTACGTCGTCAATGCCAATTAAAAGCATTGCGTCCTGATTTACAGATCAAAACTTTGCGAGGTAATGTTGGCACACGTTTATCTAAATTGGATAATGGTGAATATGATGCAATTATTCTTGCTGCAGCTGGTTTAATTCGTTTAAAGCTGGTAGAGAGAATAAATAGTTTTTTACCAACAGAAGTATCTTTACCCGCAGTAGGTCAAGGTGCAGTTGGGGTAGAATGTCGGCAGCAGGATTCTTGGGTGAACCAGTTGTTGTTGCCTCTTTTAGACCAAGATACTTGGGATTGTGTTATGGCTGAGCGTGCTATGAATAATCGTTTACAAGGTGGTTGCCAAGTCCCAATTGCTGGTCATGCTGTTTTACAAGGAAATAACTTGTCTCTAAGTGCATTGGTAGGTTCATTAGATGGTGAGCATATTATTCGATCAGAACTAACAGATATACGCCAAAATGCAACTATACTTGGTGAAAAGGTCGCCAATGATCTACTGGCTCAAGGTGCAAAATCGTTATTAGATGCAATTTATTCATAAAAAAATAAAATGGGAATATTGATTACTCGTCCAGGAGTGAGAGGGGAAACGCTAACTACAATGTGTAATCAAGCAGGGTTAGCGGCTATTCATTTACCTTTTTTTAATTTAGAAGAAGGAAGTGAACTTAATCTATTACCTCAAAAATTACAGAGTTTATCTGCGGGGGATTATGTTTTAGCTGTATCGCATTATGCAGTTAGCTATGCGAATTCTGTATTACAGAATGTTGGATTTGAATGGCGACAAGATCTGCATTATTTTGCGGTAGGCAGAAAAACGGCTGCTGAATTTTCTGAAATAACAGAGCAGACAGTTGTTTATCCTGCTTTAGTTGAAAATAGTGAAGGTATATTAGCGTTACCACAATTTTCTAGCCCTAATCTTACTGGTAAAAAATTGTTATTATTGCGAGGAAATAGTGGTCGAGAATTGTTACAAAATACGATACCACAACGTGGTGGGGAGGTAGAACTTTTAACTTGCTATCACCGAACACCACTTGAACAACAAGCCGATCCTTTTCTATTTTGTCGAGCAGGCATTGATACGATTATTGTGAGTAGTGGTGAAATTTTAACAGCATTGCTGGATTTTATTCCTAAAAATGAACATAATTGGTTATTTTCTTGTCGTTTGATTGTTATTAGTCAACGTCTTGCTGATCTAGCCATTCAAGCTGGCTGGCAAATAGAAAATATTGTGGTTACAGATAAAGCGGATAATAATACGCTATTTCAAACTGTATTATCATTTTCCTATTCTTAGATAAATATAGGTGTAAAAATGAAAGATCTGCCAGAAAATCCAAATATCCCCACTTCAAATCTTGATCAGAATCATCGTGTATCAAGAAACACTAATGAAAAGACCGAACAATCATCACAAATTGGACAAGATAACGCTATGAAACAAGATTCTACCGTATCATCTGTTAATCAACAGAATAAAGCTTCTATTGAACAAGAAACCTTTGACTTATCAGGGCAACAACAACGAAAAGAAGCAAAAATGGAGAAAAAAACATCAAGTGGTGGGAAGGGATTGGCTTTACTAGCACTTTTTGTCGCATTAGGAATGGGCGGAATAGGCTATTTTTTTGCAAATACGCATTTCAATCAAGTACAACAGAAACTCACTGCATTAGAACAGAGTAATACTGATCTTGTAGCAAAGGCAAGTCGTCCAACAGCATTAGTAGAACTACAACAAAAAATTGTTAATTTAGAAGCACAAAACCAAGAACTAACGCAAAAATTAGAATTTCTGGCTAAACAAGACCACCAACAAATAGAAAATATGGCTAAACAGTTGGTAGCGATACAAAGTCAATTAGAGAAGGTATCTCATTTAGATAATACGAGTGTTGCAAATCAATGGCTATTTTCTGAGGCAGATTTTTTACTCAGTAATGCGTTACGTAAATTGATATTAGATGATGATGTAGAGATTGCAATTTCACTTTTAAAACAAGCGGATAATATTCTAGCCAATGTCTCGGATAATAAGGCAGTTCAAATTCGTTTGGCTATTCAAAGAGATTTAAATTACCTTGCTAACCTTAATGTTGTCGATCAAAACACAATTATGCAACAACTCTCTCAGTTGGCAAATGATATAGATGGTTTACCATTATCTGAAGAATATTTGAATCAAAATACCGATAGAACTAATGATAAAGAATTGAGTAATTCTATTGATGATTGGAAACAGAATGTGCAAAAAATAGCAGAATCTTTCTTAGATCGTTTTATTCGCATTCAACCTCGTACCCAAAATGAAAAGGTATTATTACCACCTGATCAAGAAATTTACTTGCGTGAAAATATTCGTTTACGTTTACAAATAGCTATTCTTGCAGTACCTAGACAACAGAACGAATTATATAAAGATTCATTAGAAACAGTAGCATCGTGGGTAAGAAGTTATTTTGATACTAATGCAACAGATACCCAAGATTTCTTGAAAAAAATCGATCAATTAGAAACACAGTCAATTTATATTGATGCACCAGATAGTTTAGAGAGTTTAAATTTACTCGATCAAATGCTGCATTTACCACCCCATCAACTTAATAAAGTACAATTAAAAGTGGACAAAACTTTTTCCTCTGACGTGGTGCCAACCACAACTAATAGCAGTGATAATGGGCAATAGGAGGGAATATGTTTAGATTACTATTTTTAATGCTAATTTTATTAGCGGGTTTTATTGTAGGACCTTATATTTCTGATCAGCAAGGTTATGTATTGATTTTGACTCAAAACACTCGGATTGAAATGAGTTTTGTGACATTAATCATCATCTTTGTGATCGTTTTAGCATTGATTTATGGTATTGAATTAATTTTAACTCGTATCCGTTATTGGAGTAGTAATACCTATAATTGGTTTTCAAATCGTAAACGGCGTAAAGCACAACAGCAGACAGTCGAAGGGTTATTGCATATGCACGAAGGTAATTATGCTAAAGCTGAGAAATTGATTAGTAAAAGTGCTAAACACGCTGAAGCACCAGTGCTTAACTTCATTAAAGCGGCAGAAGCAGCTCAACAACGTAATGATGAATTTAGTGCCAATCAATATTTGATGGAAGCGACAGAAATAGCTGGAACAGATAATCTAACTTTAGAATTAGCTCGTACTCGTATTTTCTTAATGCAGAAAAAACTCCCTTCCGCCCGTACTAGTATCGATAGTTTATTAGTATTAGCACCAAAAAATGCGGAAGTTTTAAAACTTGCTATCACTATTTATCAGCAATCAAGTGCATTTGCTGCTTTAGATAAAATTCTGCCAAATATTGAACGTGGTGGGATTTTCACTGCCGTAGAAATGACAAGATTGGAACACCAAGTAATTGACGGATTACTTAATGAAATTATGAATGAAGAAAGTAGCGATGGTTTACTCAAATGGTGGGAAGCACAATCAAAAGCTCGCCGTAATGATCTTTATACTCGGATTAGAGTAATCCACTACCTTCTTGATACGCAAGATGATGAATCTGCTTATACGTTAATTCTAGAAACGATTAAAAAAGTACAGCTTGAAATAAATATAGATGACTTATTAGTTGAAATTGCACGTTTACAGGTTGAAGATAGTAGTAAATTAATCAAGCAGCTTGAGAAATATACGGCAAAATTTAAAGGTTCAGTGGTAACAGAGAGTTTATTTAATCGTGCTTTGGGATACCTATATGCTCGTAATAATCAGTTTGAACACGCCAGAACAGCATTTAAAACGGTATTGAGTTTAGGTCAGACAGAACCTTATGATTACACTATGGCTGCTTATATTGCAGAACAGCTAAAAAATGACGATGAAGCACATCAAATTCGTCAAATTAGTTTACAACAAGCAATGAAGATTAATAATCAAGATCTAAAGTCAGCACAAAAGCTTGATCAACAAGAGGCAAAGTAATGAAAACCACGATTTATCATAATCCACGTTGTTCCAAAAGCCGAGAAACATTAGCTTTATTACAAGAAAAAGGGATTGAACCTGAAGTAATTTTATATCAGCAACACCCCCCAACTTTAGCTGAGTTACAACAGCTAGTTGCTTTATTACAGCTTGATGATGTTCGTTTAATGATGAGAACTAAAGATGATTTGTTTGCTGAGTTAGGCTTAGATAAATTAGCTGGGGAACAAGATACAATCAATCATCAGTTGTTACAAGCAATAGTAGAAAATCCAAGTTTGCTTGAACGGCCTATTGTTGTCAGAGGACAGAAAGCTAAAATTGGCAGACCACCAGAGTTAGTGTTGGATATTCTTTAGGATTAGGAAGATAAAAAAACCGCATAATTTATAAAATTATGCGGTTTTTTAGGGATTAAAGCTTATTCTTCAGTACCATAATAGGCTTTAGTGAGGATTTCAACCATATCTTCAACCATTGGTAAACGAGGGTTAGCTGGTGAACATTGATCTTCATAGGCTAATAGTGCTAGTTCATTCCGAGCAGCCATAAATTCTTTTTCATTTAAACCTTGTTGTTGGAATGACATTTCAATGCCAATTTTCTCTCCTAACTCTTTGCACGCTTTTGCATAGCTAGCAACACCTTCAGCAGGGGTTGAACAAGGTAGCCCTAGCATTCTGGCGATTTCTTGATATTTTACATCTGCTTTGTAGTAGTTGTATTTCGGCCAAGTTGCGGTTTTAGTTGGGCGAGTGCCATTATAACGAATGACATAAGGCATCAAAATTGTATTTGTTCTGCCGTGTGGTAAATGAAAACGTCCACCTACTTTATGTGCGAGAGAATGATTCATACCAAGAAAAGCATTAGCAAAAGCCATACCAGCAATGGTTGAAGCGTTGTGCATACGTTCACGTGCTTCAGGATCATTTGCACCGTTATTTACTGAACGTACCAAAAACTCAAACACAAGTTTAATCGCTTGTAAGGCTAATCCATCGGTGAAGTCATTTGCTAAAGTTGAAACATAAGCTTCTGTTGCATGGACTAATACATCATAGCCACTATCTGCAGCAACGTGTTTAGGTACTGTCATTGTCAAAGCGGGATCAACAATAGCAATAGTTGGTGTGAGTG
The DNA here is from genome assembly GCF_003265225.1 of Mergibacter septicus. Taxonomy (NCBI): domain Bacteria; kingdom Pseudomonadati; phylum Pseudomonadota; class Gammaproteobacteria; order Pasteurellales; family Pasteurellaceae; genus Mergibacter; species Mergibacter septicus. The sequence goes on from NZ_CP022013.1 coordinate 1,734,918, forward strand.
AATAATCAGCAATCGGATATTTTTTATCACCTTCAGTAATAACGGCGAATGGTGTTACTTCAGATCCTGTACCAGATGTAGTTGGAATACCAATAAATTTTGCTTTATGCCCTAATTGTGGGAACTTGAATGCACGTTTACGAATATCCATAAACTTCTGTACAAGATCACGGAAATCAACTTCAGGTTGTTCGTAAAATAGCCACATAACTTTTGCCGCATCCATAGCTGAACCACCACCCAAAGCAATAATAGTGTCTGGTTGGAAGCTACGCAGTAATTCCACACCACGTCGAACCGTTTCAATACTTGGATCTGGTTCAACATCTGCAAATAATTGATAGGTTACCTTATCTCCACGGGCGGTAAGTTGATGGGCAATTTTTTCTACAAAGCCAAGATCAACCATTGCTCGGTCGGTAATAATAACGACACGTTCAACGCCCTTCATAGATTGTAAATATTGAATTGAATCTCGTTCAAAATAGATTTTTGACGGTACTTTAAACCACTGCATATTGTTTCTCCGTCTGCCTACTCGTTTAATGTTTAATAGATTTACGGCACTGACATTATTTCCAACAGCATTTTTGCCATAAGAACCACAGCCTAAAGTGAGTGAAGGTAAGAAAGAGTTATAAACATCTCCAATCCCACCAAAAGTAGAAGGTGAATTCCAAATAATGCGAATTGCTTTAACTTTTTCGCCAAAGGTTTTTGCTAATTCTGCATTGGAGGTATGAATTGCAGCAGAATGTCCTAAACCATGAAACTCTACCATTTGTCGGGCTTTATCAACCCCATCTTCAGTATCATTTGCTTTTAATAATGCCAAAACAGGCGATAGTTTTTCTCGAGTCAGGGGTTCTTTAGGACCCACTTCTTTACATTCAACTAATAGAATATTGGTATTTTTAGGTACATTAAAACCAGCTTGTTCAGCAATCCAACTTGCCGATTTACCAACCACTGCTGCATTTAGTTTTGCTAATGCACAATTTTGGCTATTTGCTTTGGCTCCAAAAATAAATTCTTCTAACAGTGCTTTTTCTTTTTTATTGACTAAATAAACGCCATATGATTGCATTTCTTGAATAAATTCATCATAAATTTCGTGATCCACAATAGCCGCTTGTTCACTTGCACAAACCATGCCATTATCAAAAGACTTAGACATTACAATATCGTGTACCGCTTGTTTTAAATTAGCTGATTTTTCGACATAAGCAGGGACATTTCCAGCTCCCACACCTAAAGCTGGTTTACCGCAAGAATAAGCAGCCTCAACCATTGCATTACCTCCAGTTGCTAAAATCGTGGCAATGCCCGGATGTTTCATTAGAGCTTGAGTACCTTCCATTGAAGGGGTTTCTATCCACTGAATACAGTTTTTCGGTGCTCCAGCTTTAACCGCAGCTTCATAGACAATCCGAGCTGCGTGAGCTGAACTTTGCTGTGCTGAAGGATGGAAAGCGAAGATGATAGGATTACGTGTTTTGAGGGCAATAAGTGATTTAAAGATAGTTGTTGAGGTTGGATTTGTAGTTGGTGTGATACCACAGATTACCCCAACTGGATCAGCTATTTCGGTGATACCAGTAACATCGTCTTCACTAATAACACCGACCGTTTTTAAATGCCGCATATTATGTACAACATATTCACAAGCAAAAAGATTCTTGGTCGCTTTATCTTCAAAAACCCCTCGTCCTGTTTCTTGATAAGCATGCATTGCCAATGCACCATGCTGATCAAGTGCCGCAACAGAAGCTTTAGCAACAATATAATCAACCTGTTTTTGATTAAGTTGGCGAAACGCTTCTAATGCGACCAACCCTTGTTCAACCAGTTTGTTTACTTCTACTTGAGCTGAACTGACGGCTTGATTTTTTGTACTACTCATAACAAGTTTCTCCTAAAAGTTAATTATTTTTCTAATTAAAATTATATCTATATAGAGTTACCTCTTCTAAGGTATTTTGTGTCGATTAACCTATTTTATGATCTTGCTCAAGTTGGTGTTATCTTATTGTAAAATAAGTTAATTTTAAGTGAAAAGTGGTGGGGTTATGTGAATAAAGTAAAGGTGTTTGAGGGCTTATTTGGTTTAATATAAACTTTAAAAAGTTAATATAAATTTATTTTGTTTCAATTAATAAGGAAAGCTTATGTTCTTAAAAATCATTCATATTCTATTGATGGGCATTTTGTTTGTTTTTTCACCTGTTTTATTTGCGAAAGGACCAAAGGTACCTTATTCCCATCCGGGGATAACAGCTAATGATCGTAGTCAAGAAAATAAAGTTCGTATGGTATCAGTTGAAGATATTGAGAAAAGTTTGGAAGGTTATCCACCAATGACTGTTGGTTTTGATATTGATGATACAGTGTTAGTGTCTAGCCAATGTTTTTATTATGGAAAAAATAAATGGTCACCAGATAGTTATGCTTATTTACGTAATCAAGCATTTTGGGACTATGTCGCTGATGGGTGTGATTTGAGTTCTATTCCTAAAGAATCCGCTGAAAAATTAATTGCAATGCACCTTAAAAGAGGAGATCAGATTATTTTTCTAACAGGGCGGACTCCGCATAGTGGGTATGATGGTAAGGATTTAGATAAGTTAGCTTTAATATTACAAAGTACTTTTCATATTCCTAATATGAAACCTATTCTTTATTCTCGTGCTACTGTCATTGAACCTTATAAATACGATAAAACACCTTATATTAAAGATGTGGATATTAAGCTTTATTACGGTGATAGCGATAGCGATATTCTTGCTGCTAAAGAGGCTGGTATTCGAGGAATTCGAGTTATCCGCTCGTCAGTTAGCACTAACCGTCCGTTACCTTTAAATGGTGGATATGGTGAAGAAGTAGTAAAAGATTCTTGGTATTAATACTATTTTCTTGTAGATAGATAATGACGAAACACCTAATTCTATTAGGTGTTTTATTTTTTTATTAATCCTTTTATAGAAACATAAAATGGCTTTATTTGATATTTGATGAATAATATAAATGATTAATTGATCAAAATGCTGAGAAATATGAAGATGAGGATCTTTTATATTTTTTAAAGGATTATTAATAAATTTTTCTTATAATAAAAACGTTCTCCAAGAATAAAAATATATTTGGTGGAGAACGTTTTATTTTTTAAATTTATAGTTAAATCGCCCAGTTTCCAGCGTAGAAAATAACAAGAACGATGGCGATAATTACGGTTCCTGCATTAAGTTTTTTCGATTCACCACCGATAATTCTACCAACAACAAGAGAAGCAAAGCCAAGCATAATACCTGTAACAATATTGGCAGTTAGTACAATGAATACAGCACAAATTAAACCACTCATTGCACCGATTGGATCGGCAAAGTCTAATTTTTTAACATTACTTAACATTAATAATCCAACATACATTAAGGCAGGTGCAGTTGCATAGTTTGGTACTAAGGTTGCAAGAGGTTCAAAAAATAGGGTTAAAAGAAATAATAAACCAACGATGACAGCAGTAAGCCCTGTTTTACCACCAACAGCAGTACCCGCAGCTGATTCAATATAAACAGCAGCAGGGGCTGTTCCGAATAAGCCTGAGAAAATACTACTGACAGAATCTGAAGCAAGGGCTTGACGAGCGTTAACAATGCGTCCTTCTTTGTCGAGTAAGTTGCCTTGGCTTGCAACTGCTTGGATAGTACCAGTGGCATCAAAGACAGAAGTCATTACTAAGGCAAAGATAACGGGAAGTAATGCCGCATTTAATGCACCCGTTAAGTCCATTTCCAAGAAGAGCGATTGTTCTCCAAAACTTGGCATTTTAAATATTTCACCGCTGAATTTTACGTTAGGATCGAAAAATAAACCGATGATGGTGATCGCAATAATTACAAGTAGCATACCACCTTTTATTTGTCGGCGTTCAAGACCAATAGTTGCAGCTAGGCCTAGTAGCGACATAATGACTGGGAAAGAGGTAAATTCACCGAGTTGGACAGGTAATCCAGCTTGGCTACCAATGATTAGTTTTACGCTGTGTGCAGCAATGAGAAGGAGAAAAAGACCTATCCCAATTCCTGTACCGTGAGCAATACTTTCTGGTAGGTTATTCAAAATCCAAGAACGAATGCCTGTGACAGAAATAAGGGTAAATATTACTCCCATTATAAAGATAGTTCCGAGAGCGACAGGAATACTAACTTGTTGAGATAATACTAAACTGAAAGCGGTAAAAGCGGTTAATGAAATAGAAACACCAATTGCCATTGGTGTGTTAGCCCATAATCCAATGATTAATGAACCTAAACCACTGACAAGGCAGGTGGCAATAAAAACAGAGGCAGGTGGAAAACCTGCCTGACTGAGAATATTAGGTACAACTATCACCGAATAAACCATAGCTAAAAACGTTGTAAGCCCAGCAATGATTTCTTGACGTAAGTTACTACCAAGTGCTGTGAATTGAAAATGTTTTTCGAGCGTATTTGACATTGAATGTTACCTTTATGTTAAGGGAAGGAATTGGCGAGGGGCTATTTTAGCCATCTAAATTAATTTATGCAAACGTTTGCGTAGTATTTTTTTTATATAAAAAAATAAATAAAAGTTATGTAAAAAAAGCCCTAATAATCAAATTATTAGGGCATAATATCCAGTTAATATCTAATCAAAAATAGGTGTTATTGTTGAGCTATGATTTTATCTTCTTCCAATACCATTGTGATCGGTTTTGCTGGTAATAAACGCCCCGATAAAATATCCTGAGCTAATGGATTTTCAATTTCTTGCTGAATTGCACGTTTTAATGGTCTTGCACCGAAGATTGGGTCATATCCTACTTTGGCAATGAACTCTAAAGCACTTTGTGCAAATTGGATATGGTAGCCGTGAGCTTCCATACGTTTACTTAAACGATCTAACTGAATGGATGCAATTTCAGTAATATTCGCTTGATCAAGTGGGTGGAATACCACGGTTTCATCAATACGGTTGATAAATTCTGGACGGAAATGTTGTCCAACCACATTCATTACCAATCCTTTTATGCTAGCATAATCAAGTTGTTGCGTATTTTCTTGAATAAGATCTGAGCCTAAGTTTGAGGTCATAATCACCACTGTATTACGGAAGTCAACAGTTCTGCCTTGACCATCGGTCAAACGTCCATCGTCTAATACCTGTAATAAGATATTGAAGACATCGTGATGTGCTTTTTCTACTTCATCGAGCAAAATGACAGAATATGGACGGCGACGTACAGCCTCAGTTAAATAACCCCCTTCTTCATAGCCAACATAGCCCGGAGGAGCACCGACTAAACGAGAAACAGAATGTTTTTCCATAAATTCGGACATATCAATCCGAATCATTGCTTCTTCACTATCAAACATAAATTTAGCAAGTGTTTTACAAAGTTCTGTTTTTCCAACCCCTGTTGGCCCTAAGAATAAGAATGAACCAATCGGACGATTTGGATCGGATAACCCCGCTCGGCTGCGGCGAATTGCATTTGCAACAGCATCAACCGCTTCGCATTGACCAATAACACGTTTATGTAGTTCTTGTTCCATACGTAATAATTTTTCTTTTTCACCTTCCATCATTCGAGAAACAGGAATACCTGTTGCTTTTGATAGCACTTCGGCAATTTCTTCGTCTGTAACACGATAGCGTAATAAAGTCATCTCTTTATTTTCCGCATTTTCAGCTTGTTGTAGTTGTTTTTCTAATGCTGGAATTACACCATATTGTAGTTCTGACATTTTGGCATAATCACTAACTCGTCTCGCTTGCTCCATTTGTGTTTTTGCATTTTCCAGTTCAGTTTTGATATGTTGTGTACCAGAAAGTGTTGCTTTTTCACTTTTCCAAATTTCTTCTAATTCTGAATACTCACGTTCTTTTGTACTGAGTTCTTGTTCTAACATTTCTAAGCGTTTACGGCTTGCATCATCATCTTCTTTTTGTAACGCTTGTTGTTCTAGTTTTAACTGGATAATTCTGCGTTCTAATTTTTCTAATGGTTGAGGTTTCGAATCTATCTCCATACGGATACTTGATGCTGCCTCATCAATCAGATCGATCGCTTTATCAGGTAATTGGCGATCTGAAATATAACGATGTGATAACGTCGCTGCAGCTACGATAGCTGGATCAGTGATTTGAACGTGATGATGAATTTCATACCGTTCTTTTAGACCACGCAAGATTGCAATCGTATCCTCAACAGTTGGTTCATCAACTAATACTTTTTGGAAACGGCGTTCAAGTGCAGGATCTTTTTCAATATATTGACGATATTCATCTAATGTTGTCGCACCAACACAGTGTAATTCTCCACGTGCCAGTGCAGGTTTTAGCATATTGCCAGCATCCATTGCACCATCAGTTTTACCAGCACCAACCATAGTGTGGATTTCATCAATAAAGAGAATTACACGCCCTTGTTCTTTGGCTAATTCGTTGAGTACAGCTTTAAGGCGTTCTTCAAATTCACCACGATATTTTGCCCCAGCGATTAATGCTCCCATATCAAGTGATAAAACACGCTTATGGCGTAAACCTTCGGGTACTTCAGCATTGACAATACGTTGTGCTAACCCTTCAACAATAGCGGTTTTACCAACCCCGGGTTCTCCAATAAGTACAGGATTATTTTTGGTGCGGCGTTGTAATACTTGAATCGCACGGCGAATTTCATCATCACGCCCAATGACAGGATCAAGTTTTCCTTGTTCTGCACGTTCGGTTAAATCAACGGTGTATTTTTTCAAAGCTTGGCGAGTATCTTCGGCATTTTGGTCGTTAACATTTTCACCACCACGCATTTTATCAATATTGGTCAATAATGCTTGTTTACTTAAACCTACTTTTTGCAAAATATCGGTGATTTTGTCGTGGCTTTCTAAACAGGCTAAGACAAATAATTCTGATGAAATAAATTTATCACCTCGTTGTTGGGCTAATTTATCGCAGAGGTTAAGAATTTGAATTAAACCTCGAGAAAGTTGAACATCACCTGCTATGCCAGAGACTTTGGCTAAGCGATCGATTTCTTGGTTCAACTGTTGTTTTAGTTCAGCAACATTGATACCACAACTGACTAATAATGGTTGGATAGAACCGCCTTCTTGATGTAGTAATGCAGACATTAAATGAAGTGGTTCAATAAATTGATTATCTTTTCCTACTGCTAATGATTGTGCTTCAGCTAATGCTTGTTGAAACTTTGTTGTAAATTTTTCGATATTCATAAAATCCTCCATAACCTATTCGTTATACCTTCAATTAGGTGGGTGTGTTTTAGCCGCTTTCAAGAGGAAAAAATAAAAATATATACAAAAAGTTTTATATGGTAGATTCCTAGCGGAAGATTATTCCGCTAGAAAAAGGTATGAATTCACAGCATAATTAGGCTAATGCCATTGCTAATAATGTGATAGGGTGTAAACAAGTGCAGTTGGTTGACATATCAATTTGCCATTTACAGGTTTCACAATCAGAGATGATGTAATCAAAACCACCTTGGTTGATTTGTTCAAATAACCCGCTACCTATTGCTTGTGAAACGTCATAGTTTTCCGCTTTAAAGCCATAGGTTCCAGCAATACCACAGCATTGAGAATTTAACATTGTAAGTTCTAGATTTGGAATTTTACGAAGTAACTCAATGGTATATGCTACCCAACCTGCTTTTTCCATATGGCAAGCAGTATGGTATGCCACTTTTAAAGGAAGAGATTTTAGGGGTAATTTTTTTCCTTGTTCTTCAAGTAAACGGTAGATATAACGTGTTACGAGATGAATATCTCCTTTTACTTTACTGTTATTGATACCAAGAATATGCTCATATTCTTCTTTTAATGTAAGGGTACAGGTTGATGATGTACCAACCACTGGGAGTGATTTTTCAACAATGACTTTTTCTAATTGTTGAATATTAAAATTTGCCTGCCGAGTGGCTTGTTGTGGAAAGCCGTTCACCATTAATGGCACACCACAACATTTTTCTTTTTCAAGTAGAACAACGCCAATATTCATTGCATTAAATACTTTAATGAGGTCTTTGCCTAGCTCTGGATTATTATAGTTGACATAACAACCGTGATAGTAGGCAACTTTTTCAACAAAACGTGTTTGTTCTTCAGCTTGTTTTTTATACCAGTGGCGGAATGTACCAAAGGAATATTTAGGAAGAGAGCGGCGGCGATCTACTTTGAGAGTTTTATCAAGTATAAAGCGTGTTGCTTTTAATCCTGTAATGGTATTGATGATCGGAGCAAAAGGAGTGGATAATGTTCCCATAAGGTCGGTATTGCTTAATACCGCATCTCGCAATTTTTGCGTTTTTGTTTTGCCTTTTCCTTTGCCGTAGTGATCTCTTGCTCGTACGATAATATCTCCGATTTTTACACCTGATGGGCAGGCGACTTCACAACGTTTACAGTTAGTACAATATTTAAGTGCTTCATCATACATTGATGGATTTTTTAAACGTAAACGTTCACCATCAGGACCAGATTGTTTTGGCCCGGGATAAAGTGGGTTATTCCGAGAAACAGGGCAAACGGCTGTACAAGCGGTGCATTTAATACAGCTTTCAAAACTTTGATCAGAATAAGTCTGTGGTTGCGTTTTGTTTGCTTGAGCGAGTAGTTCTTCTAAGTTCATTTAATTAGCTCCATTTAAAATCTGATTGGCAGTATGGAGAGCGGTAACGATCGCAACACCAGATCCACATCCCTCAGCCAGTGGATCACAACCACCAAGCACGGCACCAATTGCAAATAGATTGGCTAAGACTTCATCATTTTTCATTGTTTGGCAATGTGAGTTAATTTTTAGACCATAGCGGTGATAAGGCTGTGGGCGTGAAAAACGAGGATTAGTCCAAGCTAAGCGATTTGTATCAGCGATTACATCAAGGTTAAAAATTGGTTCAATAATCTGATTAAAATCAGCTTTTAATCCATTACTAAAAAAGCTACCTGATGCCAGAACATAATTTTTCGCACTTAAAGCCATATCTTCGTGTCGGGCGGTATAGATTTTTTGAATTTGATATTGTTCAATCTCAGCAGAAATAACCTTATCGCCTTGCATTAACATACCACCTAAACGTTCAAATTCACGCTTTAAAGTATAATGTTGACGTAAGCCAAGCAAGGAAGGTGGTAAGGTTGGAATTTCAAATAAGGCTAAACCAGTTGCTTGTTGGAGTTGGGAGAAAAACTGTTGATTATTTAAACCAAAACAAGCAGGTAAAAAGACGGCTTCAGCATTATTTGCATTTTCTATAATTTCTGTTACAAGTTGAGCAAAATTAAGTTTATGTTCTAGTGCCTGAGAAATATTGACACTGCGAAATTCTCTTGAGTTGGCTCTTAGATGATCTAATTCAGGAATATTCAAATAAGCGTAACGAATATCACAATCGGCAAATTGAGGATATGTTTTGAGGTTATCCGCCATTAATTGAGGTTGAAAGTCGTGATAGCCTTCAATTCCTAATAGCATAATTGAAGAATACGGATATTTTTCTTGGTCTAGTGCTAAAGTTGGGACGCTAGTAGGCGAAAGCCAAGTAGCTTGCAAGCTACCAATCGGGGTAATACGGTAGTGGTTCGTTCCTAATTCACCTTTTAGACCTAAATTAAGTTGGTTGGCAAGTTGGAAAAATTGTTGGCTATATTTCTCTACATTTTCAGCACCAATTAAATGGTAGGGGTGAAGAGAGTCTAATGTTGATATGCCTTGGTTGTGGTGTTTAATTACTTGGCGATCTAAAGTGGAGTAACTTAACAAGTCAATCGAACCAGAAGAAAAATCAATAGCACTTTGTCCAGCAGTAATAATCGCACAACGTTGCCCTTGTTGTTGCAGAGTAATACCACAGAGTAAACCTGATAAGCCGCCACCAATAATAATAGTATCAAAATTCATTATGATCTGTTCCTTGCATTTCTTGTGTATTTTGAAGGTGATGTAAACCGAGTAAACTGTAATAGATCCAACTGCTAAATTCGGCTTCTCTCAGTGCATCTCCCCACGCAATAGGTTCAATACCACGCCAACGTTCCTCAAGGAAAGAAGAGAGTTGTGTAGTTGCTTGTAGTGGTGTAACGACATTAAAACGACTGATTAAACCAGCAGCACGGCAGGCACAAAGTTCACCTTGGCAGGTTCCCATACCTACTCGAGTACGGCGGCGTAAGTCCACTAGGTTATTGACATTTAATTCATCAACTGCATAGCGAACTTCCCCAGCAGTAACGGCTTCACATTCGCAAATTAAACTGCGATCCAAGCGTTCTTTGTTGAGTAGGCGATCTGCACGAGAACCGTGGCGATAAATCGCTGAAATACGGATAGGGTTTGGAATAGAAATCGTCCGTTGGTGAGTTTCCATTGCGGTTTCACTGGAGCCGGGTAAGACTTGGCTAGCGGTTTTACAACTTGCTTGATGATTCAGTTTTTTACATACCAAATCTGTTGTCCATTCAGCCATTAAACGATACGTCATTAATTTACCACCTGTTATAGTGATAAAACCTTCTAATCCGTCTCGTTCGGCATGATCAAGCAATACAATTCCTCGGCTAACATTCCGTCCAGAAGGATCATCATCTGTTGCCACTAAAGGACGAACCCCCGCATAAGCACGTAAAACCCGAGTATGGCGTAACGCTGGTGCCAGTTTTTCACCTTCACAAAAGAGCGTATCGACTTCTTCTGGGGTAACAATCATATTATCAATTTGATCATAAGGAATACGATCTGAGGTCGTACCGATAACACAAATCGTATCACCCGGTACCAAAATATCAGCGTTTGCAGGTTTACGGCAGCGGTTGATAACCAAATTATTGATCCGATGTCCCATAATTAATAATGATCCTTTTGCTGGGAACATTTTAATTTTTAAATCAGCATATTCAGCGATACCTTGTCCCCAAATCCCACCAGCATTTACCACCACTGGTGCGAAAAACTGCTGTTTTATCTGATGTTTATGATCATAGGCTTCCACACCAATAACACGACCACCTTCTCGAATTAAACCGATTACCTCGTGATAGGTAAAAACCTTGGTGCCATTTTCTTTCGCATCAAGCATATTTGCTGCGGTTAAACGAAACGGATCGACTGTGCCATCAGGAACAACTACCGCACCGATTAAAGTAGGATTCACAGAAGGTTCCAAACGTTTTGCAAGTTCAGGCTCAATTTGCAATGTTTCAATGCCAGATTGCGTACAAGCTTCAATAAAGGTTTTTTGATAAGCCAGATCGTCTTCAGGCAAAGTAATAAATAAGCCCTTACTGTCTTCAATACAGTGGCGAGCAATACGCTTTAAAATTTTGTTTTCTTCAATACATTCAACCGCTGATTCTCTATCATTAACGGCATATCTTGCCCCACTATGTAATAAACCGTGGTTACGCCCTGTTGCACCAGTTGCAATATCTCGCCGTTCAAGCAAGATACAACGTAAGCCACGCAATGCACAATCTCGAGCAACACCTGCCCCCGTAGCACCACCACCGATAACGATGACATCGGTTTCCATAAAAGGTGCTGTTTGCTCTTTTTGTTTAAGTAACATACTTTCCCCACCCAAAATTACCTAAATCGTTAATACTTGTGTTATTTTACCTCAAAAAGAAAATAAAAAACCAAAAATTGAGCGAAAAAGAACAAAAATGCTAGAGAGATCACGTTTTGACAGCAATAAAATTTGCTAATCTCGTCTGATAAGGTTAGTTGAATGATTTTTATGAAGTAAAAAATAAAAGAAATTCCTTGAGTTATGTAATAGGTTTCTGTATAATCCGCCCACTTTCTAGACGAAAGTCGTTTGATGTAATCATTTATCAAATGGTATCAAGTTGTTAGTTGATACAAAAAAATGTTTCCGATTGGGAAACTATATATAGGTCAAATCGCACTTCATCTTCAAAAATGATAAAAGAAGATTGAGGTGTTGGTTTTTTATTAGTTAATTTTTTAAAATGGAGCTCTGGTCTCATGCAGAACCAAAGAATCCGTATCCGCTTAAAAGCTTTCGATCATCGTTTGATCGATCAATCTACTGCGGAAATCGTAGAAACAGCAAAACGCACTGGTGCACAGGTTCGTGGTCCAATTCCACTTCCAACTCGTAAAGAGCGTTTTACTGTATTGATCTCACCACATGTTAATAAAGATGCTCGTGATCAATACGAAATCCGTACTCACAAACGTTTAGTGGATATCGTTGAACCAACAGAAAAAACTGTTGATGCGTTAATGCGTTTAGATCTGGCTGCCGGCGTTGACGTGCAGATCAGCCTAGGTTAATCCAGGGAATTATTTAAGAGGTTATTACAATGATTGGTTTAATCGGTCGTAAAGTTGGTATGACCCGTGTCTTCAATGAAGATGGTGTGTCTATCCCAGTTACCGTAATCGAAATCGAAGCCAACCGTGTTACTCAAGTTAAAACCCTTGAAACAGATGGCTATTCTGCTGTTCAAGTTACAACTGGCTCAAAAAAAGCAAGTCGTGTAACTAAACCTGAAGCAGGTCATTTCGTTAAAGCAGGTGTTGAAGCTGGACGCGGTTTATGGGAATTCCGTACTGAAGGTGAAGAATTCACTTTAGGTCAAGAAATTACGGTTGACATCTTTGCAGATGTTAAAAAAGTTGATGTTACTGGTACTTCAAAAGGTAAAGGTTTTGCTGGTACAGTAAAACGTTGGAACTTCCGTACCCAAGACGCTACACACGGTAACTCTTTGTCTCACCGTGTACCGGGATCTATTGGTCAAAACCAAACTCCGGGTCGTGTATTCAAAGGTAAAAAAATGGCAGGTCACTTAGGGAATGAACGTGTAACTGTTCAATCTTTAGAAGTGGTTCGTGTTGATGCTGAACGTAAATTACTATTAGTTAAAGGTGCTGTTCCGGGTGCAACTGGTAGTGATTTAATCGTTAAACCAGCAGTTAAAGCATAAGTCTAGGAGATAGGAATGGAATTAGTAACTAAAGATGCACAAAGTGCATTGACTGTTTCTGAAACTACCTTCGGACGTGAGTTTAACGAAGCGTTGGTTCACCAAGTTGTTGTTGCTTATGCAGCTGGTGCTCGCCAAGGTTCTCGTGCACAAAAAACTCGTGCTGAAGTGTCTGGTTCAGGTAAAAAACCGTGGCGTCAAAAAGGTACTGGTCGTGCCCGTTCAGGTGATATTAAAAGCCCAATTTGGCGTTCTGGTGGTGTAACTTTTGCAGCTAAACCACAAGATCACAGCCAAAAAGTAAACAAAAAAATGTACCGTGGTGCAATTAAAAGCATTCTTTCTGAATTAGTTCGCCAAGATCGTTTAGTTGTGGTTGAAAAATTCGAAGTTTCTGCACCAAAAACAAAAGTTTTAGTTCAAAAATTAAAAGAGATGGCACTTGAAGATGTGCTTATCATTACAGCAAACTTAGACGAAAATCTTTTCTTAGCAGCACGCAACTTATATAAAGTTGATGTTCGTGATGTTCAAGGTATTGATCCAGTTAGCTTAATTGCTTTTGATAAAGTAGTTATGACAGTTGATGCTGTGAAGCAAGTTGAGGAGATGTTAGCATGAGTCAAGAACGTTTGCTAAAAGTGCTTAAAGCACCTCATATCTCTGAGAAAGCAACAAATAACGCTGAAAAGTCAAACACTATCGTTTTCAAAGTTGCATTAGATGCAAATAAAGCTGAAATTGCAGCAGCAGTTGCTCAGTTATTTGAAGTGAAAGTGGACTCTGTTCGTACTGTGGTTGTAAAAGGTAAAACTAAACGTCGTGGTACTAAAGTGGGTCGTCAAAATGACTGGAAAAAAGCTTATGTAACTTTAGCCGAAGGCCAACAATTGGACTTCGTGGATAGTGCAGAGTAATCGGAGGAGAATAGAGAATGGCTATCGTAAAATGTAAGCCGACCTCCGCTGGTCGTCGTCACGTTGTTAAAATTGTTAACCCTGATTTATATAAGGGTAAACCATACGCACCTTTATTAGAGAAAAATACTAAAACTGGTGGTCGTAACAATTTGGGTCGTATCACTACTCGTCACATCGGTGGTGGTCATAAACAACATTACCGTTTAGTTGATTTCAAACGTAATAAAGTTGAAATTCCAGCGGTAGTTGAACGTTTAGAATATGATCCAAACCGTTCTGCTAACATCGCTTTAGTGCTTTATAAAGATGGTGAACGCCGTTATATCTTAGCACCTAAAGGTTTAGCAGTTGGTGATCAAATCCAAGCTGGTGTTAATGCACCAATTAAAGTTGGTAATACGTTACCAATGCGTAGCATTCCAGTTGGTACAACAGTACATAACGTAGAATTAAAACCAGGCAAAGGTGGTCAATTAGCACGTTCTGCTGGTGCTTATGTACAAATCATCGCTCGTGAAGGTAATTATGTTACTTTACGTCTTCGTTCAGGCGAAATGCGTAAAGTCTTAGCTGAATGTAGTGCAACTATCGGTGAAGTTGGTAACTCAGAACACATGTTACGTGTGTTAGGTAAAGCTGGTGCTAACCGCTGGAGAGGCGTTCGCCCAACAGTTCGTGGTACAGCAATGAACCCGGTAGATCACCCACACGGTGGTGGTGAAGGTCGTAACTTTGGTAAACACCCTGTTACTCCATGGGGCGTTCAAACTAAAGGTAAGAAAACTCGCCATAACAAACGTACTGATAAATATATCGTACGTCGTCGTGGTAAATAATTTAAATTAAATAAAGAGGATAAGCCATGCCACGTTCTCTCAAGAAGGGTCCTTTCCTTGACCTACACTTGTTGAAGAAGGTAGAGAAAGCGGTGGAAAGCGGGGATAAAAAACCAATTAAAACTTGGTCCCGTCGTTCAATGATCATTCCATCAATGATTGGATTGACCATCGCAGTCCATAATGGTCGTCAGCACGTTCCTGTTTATGTTTCTGATGAAATGATCGGTCATAAATTAGGTGAATTTGCACCGACTCGTACTTACCGCGGTCATGCCGCAGATAAGAAAGCTAAGAAGTAAGGGGTAAAAGATGGAAACTATTGCAAAACATCGTTTCGCTCGCACCTCAGCACAGAAAGCTCGCTTAGTTGCGGATTTAATTCGTGGTAAAAAAGTTGCACAAGCTCTAGAAATTTTAACTTACACTAACAAAAAAGCAGCAGCTTTAGTGAAAAAAGTTTTAGAGTCTGCAATTGCTAATGCAGAGCACAATGATGGTGCAGATATTGATGATCTGAAAGTTGCGAAAATTTTCGTAGATGAAGGCCCAAGTATGAAGCGTGTAATGCCTCGTGCTAAAGGTCGTGCAGATCGTATTTTAAAACGTACTAGCCACATCACTGTGGTTGTGTCAGATCGTTAATCAGTAGGAGAATAGCAATGGGTCAAAAAGTACATCCACATGGTATTCGCCTAGGTATTGTTAAACCTTGGTCATCTACTTGGTATGCGAATACACAGGATTTCGCCGATAACTTAGAAGGCGACTTCAAAGTACGTAAATTCTTAATGAAAGAACTAGCGAATGCTTCTGTTTCACGTATCACTATTGAACGTCCAGCAAAAAGTATTCGTGTTACTATTCACACAGCTCGCCCGGGTATCGTTATCGGTAAAAAAGGTGAAGATGTTGAAAAATTGCGTAATGCGGTAGCTGCAATTGCAGGTGTTCCAGCGCAAATCAACATTGCTGAAGTGAAAAAACCGGAATTAGATGCAAAATTAGTTGCAGACAGCATCGCAGCTCAATTAGAACGTCGTGTTATGTTCCGCCGTGCAATGAAACGTGCAGTACAAAATGCAATGCGTTTAGGTGCTAAAGGTATCAAAGTTGAAGTTAGCGGTCGTTTAGGTGGTGCAGAGATTGCACGTTCTGAATGGTATCGTGAAGGTCGTGTACCATTACATACATTACGTGCGGACATCGATTATAACACTGCTGAAGCTCATACTACTTACGGCGTTATCGGCGTTAAAGTATGGATCTTCAAAGGTGAAATTCTTGGTGGAATGGCTGCAGTTATGCAATCAGAACAACAACAACCTGCGGAAAAGCCAAAAAAGGCTCCACGCAAAGGTCGTAAGTAAGGAGATTGACTAAATGTTGCAACCAAAACGTACAAAATTCCGTAAAGTCCATAAAGGTCGTAACCGTGGTCTTGCGGCAGGTACTGAAGTAAGTTTCGGTACTTTTGGTTTAAAAGCGGTTGGTCGTGGTCGTTTAACTGCACGTCAAATTGAAGCAGCACGTCGTGCGATGACTCGTGCGATTAAACGTCAAGGTAAAATCTGGATCCGTGTGTTCCCAGACAAACCAATTACTGAAAAACCATTAGAAGTCCGTATGGGTAAAGGTAAAGGTAACGTTGAGTACTGGGTAGCCTTAATCCAACCGGGTAAAGTTCTGTATGAAATGGACGGTGTGTCTGAAGAAATCGCAAGAGAAGCATTTGCATTAGCAGCTGCTAAATTGCCTATTAAGACAACGTTCGTAACTAAGACGGTGATGTAATGAAAGCTCAAGAACTACGTACAAAAAGTGTTGAAGAGCTGAATGCTGAATTGGTTAACTTGTTAGGTGAGCAATTCAAGTTGCGTATGCAAGCAGCCACCGGTCAGCTTCAACAAACTCATCAGTTAAAACAAGTGCGTCGTCAAATCGCAGTTGTTAAAACTGTATTAACCGAGAAGGCGGGTGTGTAATGAGTGAAAAAATTCGTTCAGTACAAGGTCGAGTAGTTAGTGATAAGATGGAAAAATCTTTCACAGTTGCTATCGAGCGTATGGTTAAACACCCAATTTATGGTAAGTTTATCCGTCGTACAACCAAATTACATGTACACGATGAAAACAATGAAGCAAAAGTAGGTGATTTAGTAGAAATTCGTGAATGTCGTCCAATTTCTAAAACTAAATCATGGACTTTAGTTCGTGTTGTAGAAAAAGCAGTTATTTAATTAATTGTTAATCTACTAAGCAAAATTAAAACCGCACTTTTTTAAAGTGCGGTTTTTTTTATTATTTATATTTACTTTCAATTTATTATTCCTTTCTTTTTTCTCTCTATTTCCCACATTATTTTAAGCAAGTCCAATAAGTATACTTATTGTTGTTTACTCTTTACAGAGTAAACAAAACAATCTGCCAATAAACTAGATATATTTAAAGTTGTTATTTAGTTTTTTTTAATGGTAAAGAATTTCCTCTAGAGCCTAAAACACTTTTTTATGATTAGTTATATTTACAAGTATTATTTTCAGAGAAGAATCTAGAGCTAAGAGAGCGGTTTTTTGAAGAAAATATTGAGGCATTTAGTGATATTGAATATAACCCTAAGAAATCGTTTAGTTGTCAGGCAAGAACTTTAGCGATTTGTTATACTGATAAGTATACTTATTGTTGTTTACTCTTTATAGAATAAATAGAAATGTTACATTAATTTATAATTAAATTAATACACTGTAAAGAAAAATGATATGTCGTTATTAATTGATTTTTATTTAGGAAAATTACCTAATCGCCATAATAAAAGTCTTTATGATATTTGGGCATTGGATAAATTTTGGTTGGAAAACGACCATCATTATATCCAATGGCTATTTCCATTAGATATTAAAAGTAGTTGTAATCTTTATGCACCTATTATAACCAAAGCCGAACGAGAAATTTTTTCAAACTCTGATCAATTAAAGAAAAATCAAATTCGATCCCTTGATCTTATGCTAGATTTTTTTGGATTAAGCAGAGAGGGGATTAATATTTCGGCACAAGAGAATTTAAATATAAAAGATCATATTTGGCTTAAAAGGGGAGGACATAATCACTTACGCATCACTCGAATAATTCGAAGCCTAGGGCTTTGTTCGCAAATTAGTTTTGCGAAGGCTTTTCAAGCAACAGTCATTAAACTTGGACAAGAAAAAGGAAAGGTAGAACCGAAGACAATTTCTTATTGGGAAAATGCACTGTTAAATCTCGATTAAATATGGAGGAAATAATGAATAAACAACTTGAGGAATTCTTAATTAATAGTGGACATAATGGTGGCGATATTGGGTCAGCCGAAAAACCTTCTATTTGGTGTTGTGGAATAGAATGGGGTGGGGAAAATATTAACAGTGAAAGTTTACAGCAATTTTTAGCAACAGACGAATGGAAAAACATTGATGGCTTAGACGAAATGGAAAATTGCGGTAATCCTACAGATCAGGGAATATGTAAAGTGCTAGCTGCAGTTGCTGGACGAAAGGTGGAAGATTATAAAGCCTTTGCTGAAGAACAACAAATTTGGATAAAAGGTGCGAAAACAGGCTATTTTAAAATGAATTTATTTCCCTTATGGTTTGAAAATACCAATGTACCTTGGAGTAAGGAACTAAAAGATATATTTGGTTTTGCCGATAAGAAGGAATACCAAAATTGGTGTCGTCAATATCGCTTTCCTAAAATGAAAGAATTAATGCAAGAACACCAACCAAAATTAATTATTGGTTTTGGTAAAAGCCATTTAAACGATTTTAATTTGGCTTTTTCTGATGGAAATAAGCAATTTTATACTAATACTATTGATGATCAAGAAATCTATTGGAAACGTGAGAATAATACATTATTGGTGGTAGTACCTGCCGTAACAGGTGGAGCTTATTCTTTAATTAGTGATCAAAGTAAACAAGAGGTTGGTGAATTTATTCGAGATCTACTTTAATAAAAATAACTTATTATGTTTAAAAAACCGCATTTTAAAAAGTGCGGTTTTTTATTTTCTCATTATTTCAATAATAGTTAAGTTGAATATCTCGTTTAAGATTATATTTGAATAAAAAATAACCCGTATAAACAGAGTATACTCTGTTTACTTCCTATTGACATAGGAAGTAAACCATCATATTGAAATTTATTATTAAATTTAAGGATTAAAATATGTCTCAAGAATGCCCAAAATGTGGTTATGAAGGTTCTGCATCTGCAGTTGATGATTTGAAAAATGCGACTGCAGGTGCAGCGACAGGTGCAGCTGCTGGTTCGCTTATTCCAATAGTTGGTACTGCTATTGGAGCTAGTATTGGTGGTTTTTTAGGGTTATTTGCAGGATCAAGACTTTATGAATGCAAAAGATGTCATCATCAATGGAAGGGTTGATTTTATCTAACTTAAAAAATTACTATATAAAATAACCGCATATTTTAATGCGGTTATTATTTTGTTTAACTTATGAAAGCTATAACAACATAGGATTACTATTTGAATAAGTATAAATAAAAATTTTGGTTATTAAATTTTATATTAGTTTACTGAATTTAGTGCTTATATATAGTTTTTAGGCTATGGTTAAATAGTATAAAATTCCTCTAAAAAATGAATACAAATCTTAATGTGTCAATTATTAATTGATTGATTTTGCTTAATAAAAGTAATAATTAAATATTATAAATTTGTTCTTTCTCTTGTCTTTTTTCAAATGCAAATTGTCGTTATTTTATCTTGTCTTATCTTTTTGAACGTGATAAACTCCGCCACCTGTTCTGTCTATATTCATAGCAGTTCAGATAGGTTCGTCCCGAAAGGGTTTTTTTATAAATTTTAGCGGAGCACTAACATGATCCAAGAACAGACTATGCTGGATGTTGCTGATAACTCAGGGGCTCGTAGCGTAATGTGTATCAAGGTTCTAGGTGGATCGCACCGTCGTTACGCTGCTATTGGTGATATCATCAAAATTACTGTGAAAGAAGCAATTCCACGCGGTAAAGTAAAAAAAGGTGATGTATTAAAAGCAGTTGTGGTGCGCACCAAGAAGGGTGTTCGTCGCCCAGACGGATCAGTCATTCGCTTCGATGGTAATGCGTGTGTTATTTTAAACAACAACACTGAGCAACCAATCGGTACACGTATTTTTGGACCAGTGACTCGTGAACTTCGTTCTGAGAAGTTTATGAAGATCATTTCTTTAGCTCCAGAAGTACTGTAAGGAGAAGTGTCATGGCTGCAAAAATCCGTCAAAATGATGAAGTAGTAATGCTTACTGGAAGTACTGCAAAAGGTAAAGGTAAGCGTGGTAAAGTAACAAAAGTGTTGCCTAACGGTAAAGTTATCGTTGAAGGTTTAAATTTAGTTGTTAAACACGAGAAACCAGTTCCTGCATTAGGAAAACAAGGTGGTATCGTGCGTAAAGAAGCACCAATTGATGTTTCTAACGTTGCAATTTTTAATCCGTCAACTAATAAAGCTGACCGAGTAGGCTTCCGGTTTGAAGATGGCAAAAAAGTGCGTTTCTTCAAATCAACTGGTGAAACAATTAAATAATACTGGAGTAATGCGATGGCGAAACTGCATGATTACTACAGAGAGCAAGTAGTTAATGAATTGAAAGCAAAATTCAACTACTCGTCTGTCATGCAAGTCCCACGAATCGAAAAGATTACCCTGAATATGGGTGTGGGTGAAGCATTGACCGATAAAAAATTGTTAGATAATGCAGTAGCAGATCTAGCAGCAATTAGCGGTCAAAAACCTTTAGTTACCAAAGCCCGTAAAGCAGTTGCTGGCTTTAAGATTCGTCAGGGATATCCAATCGGTTGTAAGGTTACCTTACGCGGTGAGCGTATGTGGGAATTCTTAGAACGTTTGATTTCAATTGCTGTTCCTCGTGTCCGTGATTTTCGTGGTTTAAACCCAAAATCATTTGATGGTCGTGGAAATTACAGCATGGGTGTACGTGAACAAATCATCTTCCCTGAGATCGACTATGATAAAGTAGATCGGATACGTGGTTTAGATATTACAATCACGACTACTGCGAAGAGTGATGAAGAAGGTCGTGCTCTTTTAGCAGCCTTTAATTTCCCATTCCGTAAGTAAGGCAGGTTACAATGGCTAAACAATCAATGAAAGCACGTGATGCAAAGCGTGTTGCGTTATGCGAAAAATTTTATGCAAAACGTATGGAGTTGAAAAAAATCATCTCTGATGTAAAGGCCTCTGATGAAGATCGTTGGAATGCTGTGTTAAAGTTACAAACTTTACCACGTGATTCTAGCCCTAGTCGTCAGCGTAACCGTTGTCGTCAGACAGGTCGTCCTCACGGCGTGTTACGTAAATTTGGTTTAAGCCGTATTAAGGTCCGTGAAGCCGCTATGCGTGGTGAAATTCCGGGTCTTAAGAAAGCAAGTTGGTAATTTACCGCTTTATTTTGGAATCATGGGAGTAAAGACACATGAGCATGCAAGATCCAATCGCAGATATGTTGACTCGTATTCGTAACGGTCAAGCTGCAAACAAAATTGTGATCAACATGCCTTCATCCAAGCTAAAAGTGGCAATTGCCAAAGTGCTGGAAGAAGAAGGCTATATTGAGAACGTAAAAGTTTCAGACGGGGTTAAACCTGAATTGGAACTAACTTTAAAATATTTCCAAGGGAAGCCTGTTGTAGAAAGTATTCAACGTGTTAGCCGTCCTGGTCTTCGTATTTATAAACGTAAAGACGAATTACCAAAAGTTATGGGCGGATTAGGTATCGCTGTTGTTTCTACATCTAAAGGTGTTATGACAGACCGCGCTGCTCGTAAAGCAGGTTTAGGCGGTGAAATTATCTGTTATGTAGCTTAAGAGAGGTAGGAAGATGTCTCGTGTTGCAAAAGCACCCGTTAATATTCCTGCCGGCGTAGAGGTAAAACTCGACGGTCAGCTATTAACGGTTAAAGGTAAGAACGGTGAATTAGTTCGCACCATTCATAATTCAGTTGAAGTTAAACAAGAAAACAATGCTTTAACTTTTGTACCTCGTGAAGGTATTGTTGGTGCAAATGCACAAGCTGGTACAGCTCGTTCACTTGTTAATGCAATGGTTATCGGTGTTACTGAAGGTTTCACTAAGAAACTTCAATTAGTGGGTGTTGGTTATAGAGCACAACTTAAAGGTAATGTACTTTCTTTAAGTTTGGGATATTCTCACCCGATTGAACACGCATTACCTGCTGGGGTAACTGCTGAATGTCCTTCTCAAACAGAGATTGTTCTGAAAAGTTCTGACAAACAGTTAATCGGTCAAACAGCAGCTAATATTCGTGCTTATCGCCGTCCTGAACCTTATAAAGGTAAAGGTGTACGTTATGCTGATGAAGCAGTACGTATAAAAGAGGCTAAGAAAAAATAAGTAAGGTAACACTATGGATAAGAAATTAGCTCGTATCCGTCGTGCAACCCGTGCACGTCATATGATGAGAGAGCAAGGTGCAACTCGTTTAGTTGTTCATCGTACTCCACGTCATATTTATGCACAGGTCATTGCACCTAACGGTTCAGAAGTACTTGCCGCTGCTTCTACAGTAGAAAAAGCAATTAAAGAGCAAGTAAAATATACCGGAAATAAAGAAGCCGCAGTTGTAGTAGGAAAAGTAATTGCTGAGCGTGCTTTAGCCAAAGGTATTAAAGAAGTTGCCTTTGATCGTTCCGGATTTAAATATCATGGTCGTGTTCAATCATTAGCAGATGCTGCTCGTGAAGCTGGTCTGCAGTTCTAATTGAGGTAATTTTAGATGGCAAACATCGAAAAACAAGCTGGTGAACTGCAAGAGAAGCTAATCGCAGTAAACCGTGTTTCAAAAACTGTAAAAGGCGGTCGTATTTTTAGTTTTGCTGCACTTACCGTAGTAGGTGATGGCAATGGTCGTGTAGGTTTTGGTTACGGTAAAGCGCGTGAAGTTCCAGCAGCGATCCAAAAAGCAATGGAAAAAGCTCGTCGCAATATGGTGAATGTGGCTTTAAATGAAGGTACATTACAACATCCAGTTAAAGGATCTCACACAGGTTCTCGTGTATTTATGCAACCTGCTAGTGAAGGTACTGGTATCATCGCAGGTGGTGCAATGCGTGCGGTGTTAGAAGTTGCTGGTGTTCATAACGTATTATCAAAAGCATACGGTTCAACTAACCCTATCAACGTTGTTCGTGCAACAATTGATGCGTTGGCTAACATGAAGTCTCCTGAAATGGTTGCCGCTAAACGTGGTAAAACAGTTGATGAAATTTTGGGGTAATTGATCATGGCTAAAACTATTAAAGTAACACAAACTCGTAGTTCAATTGGTCGTTTACCAAAACATAAAGCTACGTTGCGTGGTTTAGGTCTTCGCCGTATCCGTCATACTGTGGAGTTAATTGATACTCCAGCAGTACGTGGTATGATCAACCAAGTTTCATACATGGTTAAAGTGGAGGAGTAATAGATGCGTTTAAATACTCTATCTCCAGCTGAGGGAGCTAAACACAGTGCAAAACGTCTAGGTCGTGGTATTGGATCTGGATTAGGTAAAACTGGTGGTCGTGGTCATAAAGGTCAAAAATCTCGTACTGGTGGCGGTGTTCGTCGTGGTTTCGAGGGTGGTCAAATGCCTTTATACCGTCGTTTACCAAAATTTGGCTTTACTTCAATGAAAGCAGCAGTTACTGCTGAAGTTCGTTTAAGTGATTTAAGTAAAGTTGAAGGTAATGAAATTACTTTAGCGACACTTAAAGCAGCTAACGTTATTACGAAAGATATTCAGTTTGCTAAAATTATCTTAGCTGGTGAAGTTAAATCTGCCGTAGTTGTACGTGGTTTGCGTGTAACTAAAGGTGCTAAAGCAGCAATCGAAGCTGCTGGCGGCTCAATTGAGGAATAATTAACAGATGGCTAAGCAACCGGGATATCAAAATAGAAGTACTCAAAGCGGTACAGGTGAATTAAAACGCCGTTTATGGTTTGTTTTAGGTGCACTAATTGTTTTCCGTATAGGATCTTTTATCCCGGTTCCTGGTATTGATGCGGCTGTTTTAGCTCAATTGATAGAACAACAAAGAGGCACCATCATTGATATGTTTAATATGTTCTCTGGTGGTGCTTTAAGTCGTGCTTCAATATTTGCATTGGGTATTATGCCTTATATTTCGGCGTCAATTATTATCCAATTGCTAACATCAGTTTACCCACCTTTAGCAGAATTAAAAAAAGAAGGTGAGGCTGGACGTCGTAAGATTAGTAAATATACTCGTTATTCGACACTAGCACTTGCCACTATTCAGGCAATCGGTATTTCTACTGGTTTGCCTAATATGTTACCCGGATTAGTGCCAAATTTAGGCTTTAGTTTTTACTTCACTGCAGTTATTAGTTTAGTAACAGGAAGTATGTTCTTAATGTGGTTAGGTGAACAAATCACAGAAAGAGGTGTTGGTAACGGAATTTCTTTAATAATTTTTGCGGGGATTGTTGCTGGTCTTCCAGCTGCTATTGGGCATACTATTGAGCAAACCCGCCAAGGACAAATGCATTTGTTGGTATTATTGTTGATTGCCGCAGTTGTATTTGCTGTAACTTACTTTGTTGTATTTGTTGAACGAGGACAAAGACGTTTAGTAATTAATTATGCCAAACGTCAGCAAGGTCGCTATATGTTAGCGGCACAAAGCCAATATTTACCGCTAAAAGTAAATATGGCAGGTGTAATACCTGCAATTTTTGCATCGAGTATTATTCTATTTCCTGCAACAATTACTCAATGGTTTGGTGAAGGACAGAATTTAGATTGGTTATCGGATTTATCAATGTTGTTACGTCCGGGAGCACCTCTTTATTTAGTTCTTTATGCAATAGCTATTATTTTCTTTAGCTTTTTCTATGCAGCAATGCAGTACAATCCACGAGAAACTGCTGATAATCTGAAAAAATCAGGTGCATTTTTACCGGGAATTAGACCGGGTGAACAAACATCACGTTATATAGACAAAATTATGGCACGTTTAGCTTTAATTGGTGGTCTATATGTTACTTTTGTGTGTTTGGTTCCTTACATTATGACGTCAGCTTGGAATGTACAGTTTTATTTTGGTGGTACATCTCTCTTGATTGTTGTAGTGGTAATTATGGATTTCATCGCTCAGGTTCAAAGTCACTTAATGTCGACTCAATATGAATCTGCGTTGAAAAAAGCAAACCTGAAAGGGTTTGGGCAATAATAAATTGTCTTTATATAAAAGGATAAGCAATGAAAGTTCGTGCTTCTGTAAAGAAATTATGCCGCAACTGTAAAATTGTTAAACGTAACGGTGTTGTTCGTGTTTTATGTACTGAACCTAAACACAAACAACGTCAAGGCTAATTGACATTTTTCTTGCAAATAAACCGCTGGGTAGGTATACTGCTCAGCTCATTTATGTCCTGATATGCTGTTTGAGTATCCTGAAACGGGCTTTTCAAGATCAGCATATCATCTAGTTAAATAATAGGAGTGCATAGTGGCCCGTATTGCAGGCATTAACATTCCTGATCATAAACATGCTGTAATCGCATTAACTGCAATTTACGGTATCGGTAAAACCAGAGCAAAAAGCATTTGTGCTGATGCTGGTATTGCTGAAGACGTTAAGATCAGAGAATTGTCTGAAGAGCAGATTGATAAACTGCGTGACGAAGTTGGTAAATTTACTGTCGAAGGTGATTTGCGTCGTGAAGTAACCCTAAACATCAAACGTCTTTTAGACTTAGGTTGTTATCGTGGTTTACGTCATCGTCGCGGTTTGCCGGTACGTGGTCAACGTACTAAGACAAATGCGCGTACCCGTAAGGGTCCACGTAAGCCGATCAAAAAATAATCGGAGTAAATAATAATGGCAAAAACACCAGTTCGTACACGTAAACGTGTAAAAAAACAAGTTGTAGACGGCGTGGCACATATTCATGCCTCTTTCAACAACACAATCGTTACCATTACAGATCGTCAAGGTAATGCTTTAGCTTGGGCAACAGCAGGTGGTTCAGGTTTCCGTGGTTCACGTAAATCTACTCCGTTTGCAGCTCAGGTAGCAGCAGAGCGTTGTGCTGAACTTGTAAAAGAGTTTGGTTTAAAAAATTTAGAAGTTATGGTTAAAGGACCAGGTCCTGGTCGTGAGTCTACAATTCGTGCGTTGAATGCTGCGGGTTTCCGTATCACCAACATCACTGATGTAACTCCGATTCCTCATAACGGTTGTCGTCCACCGAAAAAACGTCGTGTGTAAGGCGTACTAGGATAGTTGGAGAAAGAAAATGGCAAGATATTTGGGTCCTAAGCTCAAGCTGAGCCGTCGTGAAGGCACTGACTTATTCCTTAAGTCCGGTGTTCGAGCGATTGAATCAAAATGTAAAATTGATACAGCACCAGGTCAACACGGTGCACGTAAAGCACGTCTTTCTGACTACGGTAGTCAGTTACGTGAAAAACAAAAAGTTCGTCGTATGTACGGCATTTTAGAGCGTCAATTCCGTAATTACTATAAAGAAGCAAACCGCTTAAAAGGTAATACGGGGGAAAATCTATTAGTGTTGTTGGAAGGTCGTTTAGATAACGTTGTTTATCGTATGGGCTTTGCGGCAACTCGTGCTGAAGCTCGCCAATTAGTGAGCCATAAAGCAATTGTAGTAAACGGTCGGGTTGTTAATATCCCTTCTTTCCAAGTTTCAGTTGATGATGTTGTTGCTATTCGTGAAAAATCGAAAAAACAAGCACGTATTAAAGCATCATTGGAATTAGCAGAACAAAGAGAAAAACCAACTTGGTTAGAAGTCGATGCTGCTAAAATGGAAGGTGTGTTTAAACGCATTCCTGAACGTTCTGATTTGTCAGCAGACATTAACGAACATCTTATCGTTGAGCTTTACTCTAAATAATAGAGCTTAACAGCAAAGAGAGGATAAAATGCAGGGTTCTGTTACAGAATTTTTAAAGCCACACTTAGTTGATATTGAGCAAATTAGCTCAACTCATGCTAAAGTGACCTTAGAACCGCTAGAGCGTGGTTTCGGCCATACATTAGGTAATGCACTTCGTCGCATTCTTTTGTCGTCTATGCCTGGTTGTGCGGTGACAGAGGTTGAGATTGAAGGTGTATTACACGAGTATAGTAGTAAAGAGGGTGTTCAAGAGGACATTCTTGAAGTATTGCTTAACTTAAAAGGTCTAGCAGTCAAGGTGCAGAATAAAGATGAAGTTTTCCTGACTCTAAATAAATCTGGAATTGGCCCTGTTGTTGCTGCCGACATTACCCATGATGGGAGTGTTGAAATTGTCAATCCTGAACATGTAATCTGCCATTTAACGGATGAAAACGCATCAATTAATATGCGAATCCGTGTACAACGGGGAAGAGGTTATGTACCTGCTTCTGCAAGAAAACATGTTCAAGATGAAGAACGTCCAATTGGTCGCTTATTAGTTGATGCTTGTTATAGCCCGGTTGATCGTATTGCTTACAATGTTGAGGCAGCACGGGTAGAACAGCGTACTGACTTAGATAAGTTAGTTATTGAAATGGAAACTAATGGTACGTTAGACCCAGAGGAAGCGATTCGTCGTGCAGCAACAATTTTAGCAGAACAACTTGATGCATTCGTTGATTTGCGTGATGTTCGTCAGCCGGAAGTTAAAGAAGAAAAACCAGAGTTTGATCCAGTTCTTCTTCGTCCGGTAGATGATTTGGAGTTGACAGTTCGTTCTGCTAACTGTTTGAAAGCAGAAACAATTCATTATATCGGTGATCTAGTCCAACGCACTGAAGTTGAGTTATTAAAAACGCCTAATCTTGGTAAGAAATCACTTACTGAAATTAAGGACGTATTAGCTCAGCGTGGATTATCACTAGGTATGCGCCTTGAAAATTGGCCACCGGCAAGTATTGCCGAAGACTAGTTTGGTCATAGGTTTAAGATTTTTCTGAGAAGGATAAGGTCATGCGCCATCGTAAGAGTGGTCGTCAACTAAATCGTAATAGCAGTCATCGTCAAGCGATGTTTCGTAATATGGCAAGTTCTTTAGTGAGTCATGAAATCATTAAAACAACTTTACCTAAAGCGAAAGAATTACGTCGTGTAGTTGAACCATTAATCACATTAGCGAAAGTAGACAGCGTTGCTAATCGTCGTTTAGCTTTTGCCCGTACACGCGACAACGCAGTTGTTGCTAAGTTATTTAATGAATTAGGTCCACGTTTTGCTCAACGTGCTGGTGGTTACACTCGCATTTTAAAATGTGGTTTCCGTACTGGCGATAACGCTCCAATGGCTTACATTGAGTTAGTTGATCGTAAAGTTGCTGAAGAAGCAGCGGCGGAATAATCTAGTTTATAGATATACAAATGCAACCACATCCTAATTAGTAGGGTGTGGTTTTCTTTTTATAAGAAGAAAAGCATTTTTAGTGGTTATGATATAAAAAAGCGATAGTGATAAACTATCGCTTGTGTGAGTTGGAAAATTAGTCAATTTTGACAGCAATTCTTCCGCTAATTTGTCCTTTTAATAATTTCTCAGCCTGATCTTGCACTTGGTGTAGAGAAATTTCTTGCCCGATAAGATCAAAATATTGTTGATCTAATGCCGAAGCTAATTGTTCCCAAACTAATCCTCGTTGACTTGCAGGATAATAGACAGAATCAATGCCTTGTAAACGAACGTTACGCAAAATAAATGGCATAACAGTGGTGTTTAATTGATAGTGATTAGCTAAACCGCAAGCGGCTATACAGCCTCCATACGCAATTTTGCTGAGTAAGTTAGCCAGAATATCACCACCAACAGTATCAATCGCACCAGCGAATTGCTGGCTTTGCAGTGGTGCAGAGGTTTCACACATTGTATCTCGAGGATAGATTTTATTGACCCCTAATTGGGTTAAAAGTTTTGAATCTGTTTTGCCTGAGATGGCACTAACTTGATAACCGAGTTTGTGTAATAGATAGATAGCGGTAGAGCCAACACCACCAGTAGCACCTGTTACAACCACTTCTCCTTTATCTGGTGTTACGCCAGCATTAATTAAAGCATTGACACAAAGCATAGCAGTAAATCCAGCAGTACCCACTATCATTGCCTGTTTTGGTGTTAGATTATTAGGTAGTAGGGTAAGCTGTTCGGCTTTAACGAAAGCAAATTCGGCTAAACCACCGCAATATTTTTCGCCATAACCAAAGCCAGTTAATAAGACGAATTGCCCCTTATCAAAGCGTCCACTAGGATCTTCAACTACTTCGCCTGCAAAATCAATGCCGGGAATTAAAGGGTAGTGCTTAATAATTTTGCCTTTATGACAGATAGCAAGTGCATCTTTATAGTTAAGGCTGGAATAATGTACTTTTACTTTAACTAATTGCCCAGTTTCAAAATGAGCGTCTGAAAAAGTAGAAAGATCAATCTCTTCAATCGAGGTTGAAGTGCCTTGTTCGTTACGTTTTAAAATTAATCCTTGCATAAATCCTCCAATTGTCGTTGATAGAGTTGATATATAACTTGCTGAGTTGTTTTTTTCTTTAACAATGTCCAATGATCTGGACAATGAAAGTTAGCATTATGTTCAGTTTCTAAATAAATCAGTGCGTTTGCTGTTAGCCAGTTATTTTTTTCTAACCATTCCAAACAATGAGGAATTAAATTGTGATGAAAAGGCGGATCAAGAAAGACAATATCAAAAGGCTTATCCTGATTATGTTGTGCAAGGAATTGCAAACTATCGGTTTGGATCACTTTTCCTTTTTCTGTACGGAGACGAGCAAGATTTGCATTTAGACAGCTTACCACCTTGTGATCTCGTTCTAACATTAAAACAAAATCTGCCTGACGAGATAAGGCTTCAAAAGCCAGTGAACCACTACCAGTAAAGCAGTCTAAACAGCGACTTGCAGGAATATCCGCCATAAGCCAGTTGAATAAAGTTTCTTTCACACGATCTGAAGTAGGACGTAGCCCATCAATATTTAAGACTGGTAATTTTTGACCACGCCAAAGACCGCTGATAATTCTAACCTCACCTTGTGTACTTTTTGTTTGTTTTTTTAAAGCTTTTTTTCGCATAATAATTGAGAAATTTACACAATTTCAACGTGTTAAATGTTAAACTATCCAACATTTTAGTGCATTTTGGATTGAAATAGAATGATTTTCCACGATCTGATTAGATTGCATAGAGAATAGTTAAGGAAAAAATATGTCAGAAAATAAACAAAAAAAAGGTGGTTTTTGGGCATCATTATTTGGACGGAAGGCAAAAAAAGAGCCAGAACAACAAAAACAAAACTCTTCTATTAATGAAGAACAGAATATTACACAAGTTGAAGAAAATCGACTAACTCCCCCAAATGAAATAATCGAGCTTGAAAAGGAAGAAAAGGAAATAGAAGAATCTCAATCGCTTGAAAAGGGAGTGGTAGTAACAGAAACTGAATTACCAGAGCCAGAGCCAGAGCCAGAGCCAGAGCCAGAGCCAGAGCCAGAGCCAGAGCCAGAGCCAGAGCCAGAGCCAGAGCCAGAGCCAGAGCCAGAGCCAGAGCCAGAGCCAGAGCCAGAGCCAGAGCCAGAGCCAGAGCCAGAGCCAGAGCCAGAGCCAGAGCCAGAGCCAGAGCCAGAGCCAGAGCCAGAGCCAGAGCCAGAGCCAGAGCCAGAGCCAGAGCCAGAGCCAGAGCCAGAGCCAGAGCCAGAGCCAGAAAAATTACAAGAAAAAGCTAGCAAAGGTGGTTTTTTCAGTCGTTTAGTTAAAGGATTATTAAAAACCAAACAAAATTTAGGTGAAGGATTTCGCCACTTTTTCCGTGGTAAAAAAATTGATGATGAACTCTTTGAAGAATTAGAGGAACGGTTATTAATTGCTGATATTGGTGTGCCAACAACAACCAAAATTATTCAACGTTTAACCGATCATGCGAATAAGCGACAATTAGCTGATGCGGAGTTGTTATACCAACAATTAAAAGTTGAGATGAGTGAAATACTCGCACCAGTTGAACAACCTTTAGTCCTAACCGATAAAAAACCGTATGTTATTTTAATGGTAGGTGTTAATGGCGTTGGTAAAACAACAACCATTGGTAAGTTAGCGAGCCGTTTTCAAGCAGAAGGAAAATCGGTAATGTTGGCTGCTGGCGATACGTTCCGTGCAGCAGCGGTGGAACAGCTACAAGTGTGGGGGCAACGCAATAATATTCCTGTGATTGCACAAGGTACAGGTTCAGATGCCGCTTCAGTGTTATTTGATGCGATGCAATCGGCAACAGCGAAAGGGATTGATGTGCTGATTGCCGATACTGCTGGTCGGTTACAGAATAAGAATAATTTAATGGACGAATTGAAAAAAATTGTGCGAGTAATGAAAAAGCACGATGAAACTGCACCGCATGAAATTATGCTTACCTTAGATGCAGGAACAGGGCAGAATGCGATTAGCCAAGCTAAATTATTTAATGATGCGGTTGGATTGACAGGCATCACCTTAACCAAGTTAGATGGAACAGCAAAAGGTGGTGTTATTTTTGCGATTGCTGATCAATTCCAGTTACCTATTCGTTATATCGGTGTTGGGGAAAAAATAGAGGATTTACGCCCATTCCACGCAGAAGAATTTATTCAGGCGTTATTTACGCAGGAAAATCAAGCAGAATAACTGTTTGGGGGAAAGATATGATCCGTTTTGTGAATGTAAGTAAGGCTTATTCTGGCGGAAAACAAGCATTACAAGGCATAGATTTTCGATTACCAGCAGGGGGAATCAGTTATTTAACTGGGCATTCGGGGGCAGGTAAAAGTACCCTGTTAAAGTTAATTCTTGGTATTGAAAAAGCAAATGCTGGGCAAATTTACTTCAACGGACAGGATATTAGCCGTCCGAACAAAGCGGAACTACCTTTTTTACGGCGTCAAATTGGTATGGTGCATCAAGATTATCGCTTATTGAATGATCGGACAGTTTTAGAGAATGTCGCCTTGCCTTTGATTATCAGTGGTATTCACCCTCATCACGCATTAAGACGAGCCGCTGCTGCTTTAGATCGAGTTGGTTTGCACCAACGGCGAGAACATTCCCCCCAATACCTTTCAGGCGGAGAACAACAACGGATTGAAATTGCCAGAGCAATTGTCGCAAAACCACAATTATTATTAGCTGATGAACCAACAGGGAATCTCGATCACGATCTTTCAATGGATATTTTTCAGTTATTTGAAGAACTGAATTACAGTGGTATGACAATTTTAATTGCGACACATAACCAGCAGATTATTCAACAAAAACCGCATCTCACTTTGGTCTTAAAACAAGGGCGATTGCAGTATATTGGTTCTTCAAAGGGAATAGGCGAGGTGAATGAGGTATGAAACAGAAAAATCTCCACGCATCTTATTTCTTAAAAATTTACTTGGTTTTACAGCAAGTATGGCGACAGTTATTACAACATAAACTCGGCACTTGCTTGACCTTTCTTGTAATAGGTTGTTCTCTTACTTTACCTACTTTTAGCTATTTAGTATGGAAAAACCTTGCAATCAGTACCCAACACTTTTCACCACGTTTTTCTTTAACATTGTATTTAGATAAAAAATTGACCTCAAACCAAACTGAACAGTTACTGGAAAAAGTGAAACAGCAGGAAGGGGTTGCCGCAGTAAAATTTATCTCTCGTCAAGAAGGATTAATGCAGTTACAACAGTGGTCTGATTTTGCAGAAGCATTAAAAGTGTTAGATGAAAATCCATTACCCGATGCGATTACCGTTGAAGCAAAACCAACCGCTTCTTTTGTACAGCTTAAAACTGATTTTCAGCACTTAGCAGGTGTGAGTTTAGTGAAAGCAAATGATGATTGGCAAGATAAATTATTCTCTCTCACTCAATTTGCTGCCAAAGTAGCTATTGGTTGTGTGGTGTTAATGTTATTAACCGTATTTTTGGTGGTTGGAAACAGTATCCGAGCAGAAGTAGATAGCCGTAAACCTGAAATTGAAGTCTTGAAATTACTAGGTGCGACTGACCACTATATATTAAGACCCTTTTTATATACAGGGATCTTTTATGGATTAGTAGGTGGGAGCATTGCTTGTCTTTTTAGTTTGATAATTGAATGGAGTTTACGCTCCGATATTAATGTTATCGCAACACAATTCTCAATGGTATTAAGATTAGTTTGGCTCTCACCAGCTGAAGTCATTTTTCTATTAATGAGTAGTGTGTTATTAGGTTATTTAGCCTCTTGGATCACTGCACGGAAACATTTACGCAAAGTGTAATTTTTCAGACAAACCATTGTTATCTAACAAACTTAATGGGTATTTTGCAGGGTGAAAACTTGACTATTCAAGCCTAGCGGAGTAACATTCGCCCCGATTTAGTAATATGAGGACACACACTTTGGACAGTCATAGTCGATACTGTTTTTTATCTTTCTAGCCTACCTTTCGCTTTAGCTTTAGCTTATCGGCGAAAGAGTCGGTAAGTATCTACTTTCTTAACTTTAAATATTCTTATTTTGTTCATAGCGTTGTTCATAAACCCATTAGGGAGTATGACAGATGATTAGTGCATTTGCTTTAGATGACGCTCGTTTAGTTCGGATTGATGAAAAAAGTAATGAACTGAAACAGGCAATATGGATCGACTTACTAGAACCATCAGCCGAAGAGCGAGAAATGTTACAACAAGGGTTAGATCAAAGTTTAGCCTCTTATTTGGAATTAGAAGATATTGAGGCATCGGCACGTTTCTTTGAAGATGAAGATGGTTTACACCTCCATTCCTTTTTTTATTGTGAAGATGAAGAAGATTATGCCGATATTGCCACAGTCGCATTCACGCTAAGAGATGGACGGCTATTTACCTTAAGAGATCGAGAATTGCCTGCATTCCGTCTATATCGAATGCGTTCTCGCAATCAAAAATTGCTAGAATGTAATGCGTATGAATTACTACTAGATCTTTTTGAAACTAAAATCGAACAATTGGCAGATGTCATCGAAACTGTTTATTCTGATTTAGAGAAATTAAGTCGCATAATTTTAGATGGCAAGCAAGGGGAAGCCTTTGACAAAGCGTTATCAACCCTGACAGAACAAGAAGACGTTAGCTCAAAAGTACGATTATGCTTAATGGATACACAACGTGCATTAAGTTTTCTAGTGCGTAAAACTCGTTTACCTGCCAGCCAGTTAGAGCAAGCAAGAGAAGTGTTGCGAGATATTGAATCCTTACAACCGCACAATGAATCCCTATTCCAAAAAGTGAATTTTTTGATGCAGGCTGCAATGGGTTTTATCAATATGGAACAGAACCGTATTATGAAAATCTTCTCGGTTGCATCATTGATTTTTTTACCACCAACAATGGTTTCCTCAATTTATGGGATGAACTTCTCGATTATGCCAGAATTACACTGGAAATTTGGTTACCCCTTTGCGTTATCTCTAATGCTATGTGCAGGATTGATCCCCTTCCTTTATTTCAAACGAAAAGGTTGGTTGTAGCGATATAACAGACATTTATCTAGTGAAATAAATGTACTTCTATTAGTAAAATTATTCTTGAATCATAAAAATAAGGCAATAAAATATTTTATTGCCTTATTAGTTGTATATTTGTATCAAGTGAAACATTATTAATCTACTATATATTTTATTCTGGATAATATTCCCTAAAACTTACCTGAAATATCTTTCAGGTAAGTTTGAGATAAATTAGGTGGTTGGTAATTTTTTTAAATTACTATTATTTATCTGTGTTTGTTGGTGAGATGGAATAATAAAAAGTGCCACTAGGGCTAGGAATGCCATAGTTAAAAAAGTAAAGAGTGGTGAGTGCGGGTAAATAATGCCTGAAAGTGCCGTCAGAAGTGCAATGGCGGCACAACCACTGGTTGCACTGTATAATGCTTGGAGTTTGGCGACCTTTTCTTCACTTTGTGCTGCAATGTATTTCACGGTTGCATAATGGCTAGTTGCATAGGTTAGGCAGTGTGAACATTGTAGTAGAAAGATTAGGGCTAGGTTGTCTGCAAAGTAGAATAGCGACCAACGAAGGCAAGCCGCAATACCACTGAGATAGAATAAGTGATTTACAGACCAATTTTTAAACAACCGTGCTGCAAAGAAAAAGAGGATAATTTCTGCAATAACACCCACTCCCCAAAGAATACTGGTAGTTTGTAGGCTGATACCTTTTTCTGTCCAGAAAATTGTGCTGTAAGTATAGAATGCGGAATGTGAACCTTGAATTAAGGCAACGGCGAGTAATAGCCTTGTGGTGGTAGGATTGCGTAATAAAGCGAGATAGCTTGTGTTGTTATGTTGGCGGCTCAGTTTTTTATCCCTAGGCATTTTTTTTAGAGGTAGTAATTGCAAGAGGGTGTAACCTAGTAACAGACTGAAAATGACCCAGATAATTGAATTGTCGCCGAGATGGCTAATTAAACCACCAAAAACTATCACCCCTACTACAAAAGCCCCTGAACCAATCAAACGGATTTTGCCGTAATCTAAGCGGATTTGATGTTGCCAAGCACTGGCTAAGGTATCAAGCAGTGGTATTCCTGCGGCATTAAACATACTAAATAATGCAATACCTAACAGTAAAACCCAGAAAGATTGTGCCATCACTGCAATTAAAAGTGTGGTGAGAACACTTGCTCCAGCGAGGTATATTAAGGTTTTAGGAATTTGTGAGACTTTGGTAATCAGACTGGAAAAATAAATTCCACCGATAAAACGAAAAACGTATGCACCTGCGATAATTAAGGCGATAGTTTCAGTTGAATATTGTTGGGATTTTAGCCAAACAGGAAAAAGTGGCATAAAGACGCCATAAACACAGTAATAGCCGAAAAAGCAGAGAATAATCCACCAAACAGCACGAATTTTCATTAGAATAATTTCTCCATTTCAGTTGCACGATCGATAGCTGCTTGCATTGCGTTTGCTGTGATTGTTGACAGTTGGGCTTGTTCAAACACATTAATTGCTGCCGCAGTTGTTCCTCCTTTTGAGGTAACTTGTTGGCGTAATTCTGCCAGTGTGAGAGTTGGGTTGTCTTTCACCATTTTTGCTGCACCGAATGCGGATTGTTCTATTAATAAGCGAGCGGTTGTGGCTTCTACCCCTTTTTCAAGTAGGAAATGATACATCGCTTCCATAAATAGAAAAAAGTAGGCTGGACTACTGCCTGATCCTGCAATCACTAGGTTGATATCCTCTTCCTGTTCAAGCCAGCAGATCTTACCGATACTTGCAAACATATCAGCACAAAATTGCTTGAAAGCTGAGGTTGTATTGGCATTAGGGTAAAGCCCTGACATACCAGTTAAAAGTAGTGCTGGTGTGTTAGGCATTACACGGATAATTTGTTTTGCGGTTGGGAGATATGTTTGTAACCGATCTATTTTAATACCAGCAGCAACTGAGATGATCTGTTTTTGGCTGAGATCTTGCTTGGATAATACAGCACAGGTTTCTGCCATTGCTTGTGGTTTAACTGCTAAAACAATAACTTCTGCATTGCGTGCGGTGTTGAAACTATCTTGGCTGGTGTGAACGCCGAGCATTTCGAATGCGTGTCGTTTAGGTTGGTTGCGATCACAAACTGTAATATACTGTACTGGATAGCCTTGTTTTACTAAACCAGAAACTATCGCTTTAGTCATATTACCACCACCGATAAAGCCGATTTTCTTTTGTTGCATAGCATACCTTTCTGTTTTTTCATAAGATAAGGCATTATTTTACCTGAGCCATTTATTAATCACTACTGATAGATAAAAAAGGAGATATGATGTGGTTTAAAAATTTAATGGTATATCGTTTAACTAAACCGCTAGATTGGCAACAAGAAACATTGGAAACTGCATTAGCTGAAAATCGTTTTATCCCTTGTTCACCACAAGATCAAAGTAAATTTGGTTGGATTTCACCCTTAAAAGGAAGTGAAATACTATCTTTTTATCTCAACGGTCAGTTTTTATTGTTAGCTCGCAAAGAAGAAAAGATTTTACCTGCCACAGTGGTGAAGAAAGCGGTAGATGAACGAATTACGGAATTAGAACAAGCACAACAGCGTAAATTAAAGAAAATTGAGAAACAGGCAATTAAAGATGATGTGTTAGCAATGTTATTACCACGAGCTTTTAGCCGCCAACAACATACTGCTATGTGGATTGATAGCCAATCAGGTTTAATTTATGTTGAGAGTGCTTCTAGCAAACGGGCTGAGGAGGCTTTGGCTTTGTTGCGTAAATCGTTAGGTTCTTTGCCAGTGGTGCCTTTGATGTTTAATCAAGATATTGCAAGCACAATGACCCAGTGGTTGAAAAGTGATGAGATGCCAAATTGGTTGAATTGGTTTGAAGAGGTTGAATTAACCGCTGAAAATGGTGGGGTGGTACGGTGTAAACAACTGGCTTTAGATAGTGAAGAAGTCCTTGGGCATTTACATAGTGGAAAATTGGTCACTAAATTAGGGTTGGATCTTGAAGATCGTTTTAGTTTAGTTTTTCAAGATGATGGAAGCTATAAGCGTTTGAAATTCTCAGATATTATGCGTGAAAAAAATGATGATATTTTGAAAGAGGATTATGCTCAGCGTTTTGAAGCAGATTTTTTACTGCAAACAGAAGATATTAAACGCTTTACCGAAAAATTAATTGCCGAATTTGGTGGGATTAAAGAATCGGCATAAAGTGTATTTTTCACCAAATAAAAAAGGAACGGGATAGTGATCTGCACCCCAAAAGTTGGACTAAACAACCAACTGATGAAGGTGCAGAATTTTTACTTAACGGCTAATGGTTGCTTGAGTGATCTGTTCAAGCAAATTTTTGTAATGATCACTGCCTGCTGTTGGCGGTGATGTAATTTCAATGATCGTTGCTTGTTTGCGAGTTAATGCCTGTGCAACCTCCGTTTTTAATGTTTGCCAATCTTTTGGTGCAGAATAGGTTAAGTTAAACATTGCTGCACTTTGTTCAAAACGGTAGTGATGAGCTAAGCGGTAATACTCTGTTTTAGCTTGTTGATCTACTGGTAATAGATCAAAAATTGCCCCACCACTGTTGTTGATAACAAAAAGTAAAAGCGGTTGTTGTACTTTTGTTAGAAGAGCGAGTGAATTGAGATCGTATAATGCAGATAGATCGCCAACCATTGCAACTAGTGGCATATTTTTGCCGATTGCAATGCCTACTGCGGTTGCAATCAGTCCGTCTATACCACTAGCCCCACGATTGGTGTAAACAGGGTAGTTATCAGGGAGTTTACCTAGTGCGTCAACTAAGCGAATAAACAAGCTGTTGCCTAAGAATAATGTACCATCAGGTGGTAAAATTTCAGCAAGATGATGTGCTAAACTAGCTTCATTTAATTCTGAACCGAGTTGTTGAGAGATAAAGCCTTGGCAGAACTGGGATAAGGCTAAAGGCTCTAAGACCCAAGGTTTTATTTTTTCTGCGACTGGGTGTGCATTTAACCATTGTTCGATACTTACATTGAAGTATGTTTGGCGGTGGTGGTGTGGATCTAAACGTTTTCCACTGCAGTCAACAAGCCAATATTCACCATTAAATTCACTCAAAAATTGAGTAACTCTTTTACTAATTATCTTGCCACCAAATTGTACGATAAGATCGGCTTGGTGGAGCTTTTGTTGCACTGTTGGATTAGCGAGCCAAATATCAGCATAAGGCAAAGAGGCGGTGGTATTACTTTGAATGTCGGTGATTAGCACCCAGCCCAGTTTATTTGCCCATTGAGTAATGGTATTGGTTTGTGATGGTGGTAAATGCCCGACAACCACAATACCTTTTTTCTGTTGCCAATCTTGCCATTTTGGATCGGTTGTGTATTCAACGTTACCGTTAATTTTATTTGTCCACGCCTGATTTGTGGTTAATTGTTGTAACGGTTGCAGCCAAGGATCGTTATCAACATTGGTGTCTTCAGTAAGGTATAAGGGTTCGGCAAAAGGAACATTAATATGAATAACCCCTGTTTGTTGTTGTTGTAATAAGCAGGCGTGATCGAGAGTTGACATTAACCATTTTGCACTTAATTCCCGATTTGGTCGAGGTAGGTTAATATTCGCAATCGGATAGTGTGCAAAAATGTTTTCTTGTTCTATCGCTTGATTGGCACCACAGTTAATTAGTTCTTCAGGACGATCTGCACTGAGAACAATAAGATTCGTGCCTGTTTGTTTCGCTTCAATAATTGCTGGATATAGGTTAGCGGCGGCAGTACCAGAAGTAACAATAATGGCAACTGGGGTGTGAGTTGCTTTCGCTAAACCGAGTGCAAAAAAGCCTAATCCTCTTTCATCAAAGTGAGTATGGCATTGTAAACGTTGTTCAGATTGTAATTGTAATGCAGCTAATGTAAGCGGTGTTGAACGAGAACCCGGAGCAAGGCATAGATGTTGTACTTTATGCCGAGTTAACGTTTCTAAAATCACTTTTGCCCAACAATGGTTAAAAGTACTGACAGACATATTTATTTCCCTTTATTTATTTGGTGGTGAGGGCATCAGGAGAGAGGTTAATCCTGAGGCTTTTCGTTCAATTTCTTGCCATTCTAGCAAGGGAACCGAACCAGCGACAATCCCAGCCCCAGCAAAAATATGGATTTTATGTTGTTCAATTTTGGCTGAACGTATTGCAACTGTAAATTCTGCCTTTGCTTGGGAGAGAAACCCTACCGTCCCTGCATATAATCCACGTTGCCAAGGTTCATATTGCTGAATAAAGCGGATGGCCGCTGCTTTTGGCAAGCCCGCAACTGCAGCCGTCGGATGAATGGCTTGTAAACAGGCTAAGTCTGCACCTGTTTTTAAGCAGTTTGAGGTTAACTGTGCGGAAATTTTACGATAAAGATGCTGTACTTTGCGTAATTGCCGAATTTGACGTTGTCCTAGCATAATATTTTCATAATATGGTGCTAGGCTTTGTTTTATATCTTCCGCAACGAGCTGATTTTCATAACAGTTTTTCTGATCATTTAACAGCCAATTGGCGAAGGCTTGGTTTTGCGTTGGATCGGCGACACTTGGTGCAGTTCCTGCAAGGGCTTCTGTTTCAAGATATTGTTGTTGTCTAGCGTATAAACATTCTGGGCTAGAACCAACAAAGGCTTGAGATGGGCTAGTAGCTTGGAGAAAATGGTAACAATCTTGATTGACTTCTCGGCTAGCCGCAAGGAAATCACAGAAATTAACTTGGTTACTGGTGCTATAACAAGCAGATTTTGCTAAAACAACTTTTTCGAGTTGTTGTTGTTTGATGGTAGTGAGTGCTTGTTCGATTAATTGACACCATTCGTTTTGTGTACTGCTTTCAGAGGTCAGTTGCGTATCTGTTTTAATCGGTTGTAATGCCACACTGTCAGTGAAGGTTTGTAAACAGGCATTAATCTCTCTCTGTTCCGTTAGCCAGTCATTTTGTTGGTTAAAGAAAAGGGTAGCGGTGAGCGTGTGGTTTTCAAGGTGTAATAATAAACGAGGTAAGCTAAAGTTAGCTTGCTGTTCAAAATTCAATCCGCCACATAGCAGTAATTTAGGATTAGTGAGGACTAAGTTTTGGGCTTGGTTTAAATCGGAAAATTGTGCAACTTGCCCAATAGTAACTAATGTATAATTTTGTTGGCGTTGTTCAAAATAGAATTGGGGAAAGAGAGGTTGCCCTTTTAACCAAGCTAAAAGGTCGCAATTATCCATGTTACAAGGGATTGTAACTATAAATTGTGAATAGATGTTTGATAACGTTTTAGTCGAATAATTTAATCGTTTTGCCGAGTAGTCTGTTACATTATCCTTTAATACAGAGTAAAGTCGGGTCAGTAATGATTTCATAATGGGTTAATGAAAAATAAAATGTTTATATAAATTACCTTATTTTTATTGGCTTAAATTTGTTAATAATCAAGGAATATCGTAATCTAGGGTATATTATTAGAGATTTTTATGAGAACGGTTGTTTCTTACTCTAAACCGTTTCTTAGTAAATATATATTAATGTAAATGTTTGTCAAAGATAACCGTTTTAAGTGTTAATAAAGAATTAATGGTAAATCAATTTAAACTGTAATTAAATGTCAAAATTTTACCTTAATTTTTGAGATGGTATCACTTGTTTTGACAAATTAAAGAAAAATAAATTGAGTAAATGCGAAAATATGATTAGAAAAAACAGTAACTTAACTTACTGTTTTATATGAAAAATTATGGAGTAAAATGCAATGACAATGCGATTCCCTAAATCAGATAAGCTGCAACAGGTTTGTTATGATATTCGAGGTCCTGTACATAGTGCTGCTTGTCGTTTAGAAGAAGAAGGACACAATATCTTAAAACTAAATATTGGTAACCCTGCCCCTTTTGGATTTGATGTACCAGATGAAATGGTCGTTGATATTATTCGGAATTTTCCGACATCTCAAGGCTATTGTGATTCAAAGGGGCTTTATTCTGCACGAAAAGCCATAGTGCAATATTACCAAGCAAAAGGTTTACGAGAATTAGATGTGGGCGATGTTTATATTGGTAATGGGGTCTCTGAACTGATCACAATGGCAATGCAGGCATTGTTAAATAATGGCGATGAAATGTTAATCCCTATGCCAGATTATCCGCTATGGACGGCAGCAACGACTTTATCGGGTGGAAAAGCGGTACATTATTTGTGTGATGAGCAGGCTGACTGGTACCCTGATTTGGCGGATATTAAGAGTAAAATTACAGAGCGAACAAAAGGCATTGTAATCATCAACCCAAATAATCCAACGGGATCGGTATATAGCAAAGCATTGTTATTAGAAATTGCTGAGCTTGCTCGACAACATAATCTAATTATTTTTGCTGACGAAATTTACGATAAAATTTTATATGATGGGGCACAGCATCATCATATTGCAACTTTAGCACCTGATCTTTTTACCGTAACATTTAATGGTTTATCTAAAGCTTATCGTGCAGCAGGTTTTCGGCAAGGTTGGTTAGTTTTAAATGGACCAAAGAAAATGGCAGAAGGCTATATTGAAGGATTAAATGTTCTAGCCTCAATGCGATTGTGTGCAAATGTTCCAATGCAAAATGCGATCCAAACCGCTTTAGGTGGTTACCAAAGCATTAATCAGTATCTTTTACCCGGTGGGCGTTTATTAGAGCAACGCAATAAAGCATATGAATTAGTTACTCAAATCCCGGGTATTAGTTGTGTTAAACCACAAGGGGCGATGTATCTTTTCCCTAAAATTGATACTAAGTTATATAACATTCACGATGATGAAAAAATGGTGTTGGATTTATTAATGAAAGAGAAGGTGCTTTTGGTGCACGGTCGAGGTTTTAACTGGCATCAGCCCGATCATTTTCGTATTGTTACCTTACCTTATGTCAATCAACTAGAAGAAGCTATGGAGCGTTTTGCACGTTTTTTAAGTACTTATCGTCAATAGGAAAATAGGCTGCATTTGGTTATTTGCAGGAAGACCAAATGCAGTTTGCTTAAATTTCATTTTTCTTGTGTTGGTTTATATATTTTGCTGGATCGCCTGTTTAATGAGATCAAACATTTCATATCGTTTGCGATACATAGATCGTTTTTTACTCTGAATTTCTTCCAAAGGTCGCCTTTCAATAGTCAGTGGTAATTGCCAGTAATCGGTTGCTCGTGTGGCTTGATTATCTCGCCAAAAATCATCGTAATTAAATAAAACTCTTTTACTACCGTGTAGTTGGATTTTGGCTTGATATTTGAGTGGGATTCCAACTAATTGTTGTTGCCATTGTTCGGCAATCATTTTTAAGCAATCAACGAGCAGATACATTGGTCGAACGCCGTGGCACTCTTTGGTGAGCAACCGCACGAGCTGTTGTGCATCTTCTCCTTTTGGCCCTTGTATGCTAGCGATAAGTAAACGTTGTTGTTCGAGTAGGGCAAAAGAGCAATCGTAATATCTTTTATTGCTCCCATCTTGAAAATTAAGTGAGAAAAAGCCTTCCCATTCATCAATCATATTTAAGTTGAGGTTTAGGGTGAGGGTATTAGTGAGTTGGCAAAGAGGCAAACTACCTTGTTCTACTAATAAACGGCATTTATCTTCCCCTAATTTTTGTTCTAGTATCGTGAAAGTATGAATAATTTGATCTGTACGCTGTTTGAGAGAAAAGCGTTTATCACAATAACGATAGATAAAAGCGTGAAAACGATGTGGATTTTGTCGAAAAAGTGGTAACCAAAGTGAATGCTGATTTAAAAACATCAGTAAACGTTTTGCCTGCCTGCTGATAAAAGGACGTCTTAATAGAAAACGTAATATATTGCGAATTTGCTTTAAGACTCTTTTTTCCCGTCCTTGATACATTTCTTTTAGACTAGGAAAATGTGAATAAGGCTGATAATGATTTCGTTGCATAATTGGGGTACTGCTTACTATTAAGATAATTCACAACGGTGATGTATTGTAACAAGATTTTCTTTCGAGTAAATTTTTAAGCGAAAATATTCTTGCAGAAAGTAATATGCTGAATATAAAATCGAAAAAATTAAATATTTATTCATTTAAGTGGTGGTTTTATGCGTAGTACTGAATTGGTTCAATGGTTTCGACAATCAAGCCCCTATGTTAATGCCCATCGAGGAAAGACCTTTGTATTAATGTTAGATGGGGCGACTTTAGCAAGTCATTATTTTGTGAATATTATTGATGATATTAGTCTATTGCATAGTTTGGGCATTCGCTTAGTTGTTGTTTTTGGGGCAAGAGATCAGATTAATCTTGCTTTGGCAGAGAAAGGGATTGCTGAGCATTACCACAAACATATTCGGATCAGCGATCCCGCAACATTAGACACAGTTAAACAGGTTGTAGGGGCTTTACAGTATGATATTACGGCACGTTTATCGTTGCGAATGAATAAATTACAAGGCAATGCGGTGCCGAATGTGATTAGTGGGAATTTTGTCATCGCCCAGCCAATGGGGGTTGATGATGGTGTTGATTACCAGTTGAGTGGTAAAGTGAGACGGATTGATATTCACGGCATAAAAAATCAGTTAGCCCAAAATGCAATAGTGGTTATTAGCCCAGTTGCTGTGTCGGTAACAGGGGAAACTTTTAATTTAGCCTTTGAAGAGTTAGCAAGTAAAATTGCGGTGAAATTAGAGGCAGAGAAATTAATCGGTT
This sequence comes from Mergibacter septicus, assembly GCF_003265225.1. Taxonomy (NCBI): domain Bacteria; kingdom Pseudomonadati; phylum Pseudomonadota; class Gammaproteobacteria; order Pasteurellales; family Pasteurellaceae; genus Mergibacter; species Mergibacter septicus. Next base: position 1,778,934 of record NZ_CP022013.1, read on the forward strand.
TTTGCGATCAACAAGGTATTTTAGATGCTCAACAGCAAGTCATTTCCGATCTTAATCCTGATCAAGCTCAAAAAGTATTAGATACATTGATCAATCTGGATCGATACCATTGCTCGCAAGCTCGTTTTTTGCAAGCGGCAATAGAAGCTTGTTGCAATGGCGTTAAACGAGCTCACTTGTTAAGTAATATTGAAGATGGGGCATTATTGCAAGAACTTTTCTCCCGTGATGGTATTGGAACACAAATTTCATTACAAAATTCAGAAATTGTTCGTACGGCAACAATTCAAGATATTCCAAATTTATTAGGCTTAATTCAGCCGTTGGAACAACAAGGTATTCTGGTTAAACGTTCGAGAGAACAATTAGAAATGGAGATCGAACGTTATACTATTATTGATCGTGATGGAGTGATTATTGCTTGTGCTGCCCTTAATTTATATCCAACAGAAAAAATGGCAGAAATGGCGTGTGTTGCAGTTCACCCTGATTATCGCAACTCTTCTCGTGGTGATGTTTTACTCAATACCATTCAAAAAAGAGCGAAGCAATTACAGGTAGAACGTCTTTTTGTTTTAACCACTCGCACAGTCCATTGGTTTCAAGAAAGAGGTTTTCAGCTTGCAAGTGTTGAGGATTTACCTGCAGAAAAACGCCAACATTATAATCATCAACGGCGCTCAAAAATTTTAATTCAAGATTTAACTACAAATTCTTATTAAAACTAGGTTGTTATGGCAAGATTTTATCATCGACACCCTTATCCACCTTTTATTCCTGAAGGGGCGACTAAATTAATTGTGGGGACGTTGCCACCTCCTCGTTTTTCTATTCCCGCTTTGAAGGAAGGAGATGTTGATTTTTGTTATGGAACTCGAGATGGTTTATTGTGGCGAATTTTAGGTAACATTTTTTCTATTGATTTTCCATTTGAGACTTCTCAGCGAGCAATAGATAGTCGAGTAGCATTTTTAACTCAATACAAGATAGGCATTTGTGATATGGTTGAAGCCTGTTACCGACAAAAAATAGATGCCAGTGATCTTGGTATGGAGCAGATACAGTTGCGTAATTTATTGGCACAACTGGAGAATCATCCAACGATAAGTACTATTTTATTTACAGGGGGAAATAGTAAAAATGGACCTGAATATCTGTTTCGCCGTCATTTAAAACAACAGCAACTGCATTTAACCTTAATTACCGCAGATTCCCCCAAAATTCATCGTTTTTCTTATGCTGGGCGAGAGATTACAACCGTTTCTTTAATTGCACCATCAGGTTCTGCTAATCGAGCGATTGGTAGTATTCCTTTGTATAAACAACGTAAACAAGAAAATCCAGCTTATTCCCCTTTTGATTTTCGAGTAGAGCAATACCGACCGTTTTTTAAAGGTAATTAGGTTTTGAATTAGAGTTTAAAACGATGAATTAATTGGTTGGCTGAACCTCGCCAAATAAGGCTAGGATCAGCTTGTTCTTGGATAAATTTACCGTCAATTAATACATCAAGGTAGGGTAAAATTTGTTGTTGGTAATCGCTAAGCTCAGCAAGTCGATACCCCGTCCAACACCAAATATCTTTTTCGGGACATTCTCTTTTAACACGTTGAACAAAGGGTAATAACACCTCTAAATTAAGTGGATGCAAAGGATCACCACCACTTAAACTTAAACCTTGTCGTTTAATCCGAGTATCTTGTAGGTCTCGAATAATTTGATCTTCCATCGCTTGATCAAACAAAACACCAGCATCAAAAGACCAGCTTTTTTGGTTATAACAGCCTTTGCAATAATGGCTACAACCTGCAACAAATAAAGTACAGCGTGTGCCTTCACCGTTGACAACATCAATCGGATAATATTGTAAGTAATTCATTTTAAAGGTGTTTAATGCGTCTTTTCACTTCTTCTTGCTTTCCAGCATTGAAAGGTCTGGCATCAGGACTACCTAAGTAGCCACAAACTCTGCGTGTTACAGATACTTTACTACTGTCGTGATTGCCACACTTAGGGCAAACAAAGCCTTTGCTGGTGCAGTCAAATTCACCTGTAAAGCCACACTCATAACATTCATCAATTGGGGTATTTGTGCCGTAGTAAGGCACCAGTTGATAGCTATAATCCCAGACATCTTCCAACGCTTTAAGGTTGTGTTGTAAATTAGGGTATTCGCCGTAGCAAATAAAGCCACCACTTGCAATTGGTGGATAGACTTTTTCAAAATCTAACTTATCGTATGGATTTACTTTTTTCTCAACATCTAAATGAAAGCTATTGGTGTAGTAGCCTTTGTCGGTTACCCCTGCAATTTTACCAAATTGTTGTTGATCTAAACGGCAAAAACGATCACATAAATTTTCACTTGGAGTTGAATATAAACCAAAAGCATAACCGCTTTCTTGGCGCCATTGCTCAACGGCTTTTTTCAGGTAGGCTACAATTTCTACCCCTTTTTCTCTTAGGGTATCATCATCAAAAATATGCCCTTGACCGTATAACGCATTGATTGTTTCGTGAATCCCAATATAGCCAAGAGAGATTGAAGCACGTCCATTTTTAAAAATTTCTGCAACGCAATCTTCCGCTTTTAAGCGGACTCCACAAGCTCCTTCCATATATAAGATAGGAGCAACTTTAGCTTGAGTTTGTTCTAAGCGAGCAATTCTGGTAAATAGTGCTTGTTTCGCTATTGCAAGTCGTTGATCGAGAAGTTGATAAAAGGAGTGTTCATTTCCTTTCGCTTCTAAAGCAATACGTGGTAAATTGAGGCTTACCACCCCTAGATTATTCCGTCCAGCGTGGATTTCTTGTCCATTTTCACGATAAGCACCGAGAAAACTACGGCAACCCATTGGGGCTTTAAATGAACCAGTCACTTTTACCACTTGATCATAATTTAAAATATCGGGATACATTCTTTTTGATGCACAAGTTAAGGCAAGCTGTTTTATGTGATAATTAGGATCTGTTGGGCGTAAATTCACGCCCTCTTTTAAGCTAAAGACTAATTTAGGGAAGACCGCGGTTTTGTGATTTTTACCTAAACCTACAATTCGATTTTCTAGAATAGCTTGTTGAATTAATTTAGCTTCCCAACTTGTTCCTAATCCAAAACCAAAGGTAACAAAAGGCGTTTGCCCATTGGCGGTGTGTAAGGTGTTGACTTCATATTCTAATGATTGGAAGGCATCGAAACACTCTTTTTCTGTACGTTCAAGTGCATATTTCTCTGCTGCTGGGATTTGATAGCGGTGTGCAATCTCAAGATGTTTTTCATAACTTTTTGTAACATAAGGCGCAAGAACTTCATCAATCCGATCAATAGTTGTGCCACCATAAATATGGCTAGCAACTTGAGCAATAATTTGTGCTGTTACTGCAGTTGCGGTGGTAATGGATTTTGGCGTTTCAATTTCAGCATTTCCCATTTTAAATCCATTTAAAAGCATTCCCTCTAAATCAACTAGCATACAGTTAAACATTGGGAAAAAAGGAGCATAATCTAGATCGTGGTAATGAATTTCTCCTTTTTCGTGAGCAGCAACGATTTCGCTTGGCAACATATAGTGTTTGGCATAATGTTTCGCCATAATTCCCGCTAATAAATCCCGTTGAGTAGGGATCACTTTTGCATCTTTATTTGCATTTTCATTGAGAAGGGCGGCGTTGTTTTGATGTAATAGACTTTCTACTTCACGGATTAAATCTGTATAAGCCATCGCATTATCTTGAGTCTTGCTGATCATTATCGGAGAATCCTTCTGTAAGCTGAGGGTTATTGGGTTGAATACTATATATTGTTTTTTTTTAAATTCAACTCACAATATATTGTTATTTTGGTTATATTTTATCCTTTTAAATATGAGAATATAGGATGATTATTTTGTTAAAAAAATGTAAAAAAATGTATTTAAGATAGTTGAATACGAGCGATGGTTGTTAAAAAAGTGTAACAATAAAAGAAATGATATTGTCTTTTTTCAGCATAAAAAGGTTATTTTTTTAGGGTTTAAATGGCATAAAAATAGACAAATTTTAAATTCTTTATACATATTAATTTTATTGTAAGTTGATATTAAAACAAGGTAAGTATATTTGTGTGATATATCTCACAGTTTTTTGGCGTATGAATGGTAGGAAATAAGAAAACTTTTTAAAATAGCCCACTAGTTATTGTGTAATAAAATAGGAAACATTATGGACAGAAGACGTTTTATTCAAATAGGGGCTTGTAGTATTTTAACTTTGGGGGCAACAAATTTTGCTCAAGCAGCAGGAGAGAATAACTCAAATGTTGCATTACGCATTATTGCGACGACCGATGTACACGGGTTTCTAACCGATTTTGATTATTATAAGGATGCACCAACCGATAAATTTGGTTATACAAGAACAGCGACCTTAATCGAACAAGCTCGCCAACAAGTTAAAAACAGCGTTTTAGTCGATAATGGAGATTTAATTCAAGGGAATCCTATTGCAGATTATCAAGCCGCAAAAGGTGCTAAAGAAGGGCGACCAGATCCTTCAATTTCAACCTTCAATCTGATGAAATATGATGTTGGTACCTTAGGAAATCACGAATTTAATTATGGTTTGGCTTATTTAGATCAAGCGATTGCACAAGCGAATTATCCGATCATTAATGCTAATGTTGTTAAAGCAGAGGATAAAACCCCACGTTTTCAACCCTATTTTATTCAAGAAAAAACCGTTGTTGATCAACAAGGTAAGTCTAAAATCTTAAAAATAGGTTACATTGGATTTGTTCCACCACAAATTCTGGTATGGGATAAAGCGAATTTAGATGGCAAGGTTGATGTTTATGATATTAAACAAACTGCCGAAAAATATGTACCTATTTTAAAACAACAAGGTGCAGATATTGTGATTGCATTAGCGCATACTGGTCCATCAGATCAACCTTATCAAGTTGGTGAAGAAAATGCCGCTTTTCATTTAGCTGATGTGAAAGGGATTGATGCGATAATTTTTGGGCATGCACATCGTTTATTCCCGCACAAAGAGTTTGCAACCGCTACTGGTGTAGATCTTGAGAAAGGTACCATCAAAGGAGTGCCAGAAAGTATGGCAGGTTACTGGGGAAATAATATTAGTGTGATCGATTTAACCTTAGCACAGCATAATGGCAAATGGTTTGTTGTTGAGGGCAAAGCTGCATTACGTCCGATTTATGATGTTAATCAGAAAAAAGCAACGGTTAAAAATCATCCTGAAGTTGAAAAGTTTTTAGCACCAGTTCATCAAGCGACCCGAGAATTTGTTTCCCAACCTATTGGTCAATCTAGTGCGGATATGTATAGTTATTTAGCATTAATTCAAGATGATCCAACAGTAAAAATAGTCAATCAAGCTCAACAAGCCTATGCAGAACAGGTGGTAAAAAATATCCCTACCCTTGCAGGGATACCGGTACTCAGTGCTGCAGCACCATTTAAAGCAGGTGGACGGAAAAATGATCCAGCAGGTTATACTGAGGTGGATAAAGGCAAGTTGACCTTCCGCAATGCAGCAGATCTTTATCTCTATCCAAATACCTTAGTGATTGTGAAGGTAACAGGACAAGAATTGAAAGAATGGTTAGAGTGCAGTGCTGGTATGTTTAATCAGATTGATCCAAAGCGTACTAGCACACAATCACTATTAAATTGGTATGATTTCCGCACTTATAATTTTGACACCATCAGTGGGGTAGAATATCAAATTGATGTAACAAAACCTGCTCGCTATGACGGCGATTGCCGTCTGATTAATCCGCAAGGGGGACGCATTGTCAATTTAACCTATCAAGGAAAAGCTGTTGATCCGCAAGCAGAATTTTTGATTGCAACGAATAATTATCGTGCTTATGGAAATAAATTCCCGGGAACTGGTGAGAAAAATGTCGTCTATGTCGCACCAGATGAAAATCGCCAAATTTTAGCCAACTACATTACCCAACAAAGCCAGTTACAAGGCGAGGTAAACCCAGTAGGAAAATTAAACTGGCGGATTGCACCAATTAATACTAATACCAAGTTAGATATTCAAGTGGAAACTTCACCGTCTGCAAAAGCGAAACATTTTATTATGACCAACGCAATATACCCAATGGTATATGTCGGGCAAGATGATGTTGGCTTTGCACTATATAAAGTAGATTTAACCCAGTAACAGAATATAAAAATAGCCTAATTATTTTATTAATTAGGCTATTTTAATATTGATAATTAAAAGTTATTAGAATCATCATAAACCAATTTCCTACTTGATCGTTTATCACAAAAATAAACTCATTTCTTCATCTCTCGATCCGTTCTGCTTGTTTTTGTATTACAATAATGGCGATTTTTTTATGTTAAGAGGATAAAAAGATGATTATTGTAACTGGTGGTGCAGGGTTTATAGGCAGCAATATTGTTAAAGCACTGAATCAAATTGGAAGAAAAGATATTTTAGTGGTAGATGATTTAACAGACGGGACTAAATTTGCAAATTTAGTTGATTTAGATATTGCTGATTATTGTGATAAAGATGATTTTATTGCTTCAATCATTGCTGGCGATGATTTTGGACATATTGATGCGGTATTTCATCAAGGTGCCTGTTCAGCCACTACTGAATGGGACGGCAAATATATGATGCAAAACAATTATGAATATTCAAAAGAGTTGTTGTATTATTGTTTAGATCGTCAAATTCCTTTCCTATATGCTTCCTCAGCAGCCACCTATGGCGATAAAACGGTGTTCAAAGAAGAACGTGAATTTGAACGTCCATTGAATGTATATGGCTATTCAAAATTCTTATTTGATCAATATGTCAGAGAGATTTTACCTGAAGCACAATCTCCAGTTTGTGGTTTCCGTTATTTTAATGTGTATGGTCCAAGAGAAAACCATAAAGGTAGTATGGCAAGCGTGGCTTATCATTTAAATAGCCAAATTTTAAAAGGTGAAAATCCAAAATTATTTGCTGGCAGTGAGGGCTTTTTGCGTGATTTTATTTATGTTGGCGATGCAGCAATGGTTAATATTTGGTGTTGGCAGAATAAAATTTCAGGCATTTATAACTGTGGTACAGGGAAAGCTGAAAGTTTTGAGGAAGTGGCAAAAGCGGTTATTAAGTTCCATCAAAAAGGAAAAATTGAAACTATTCCGTTTCCTGAGCATCTAAAAAATCGTTATCAAGAATATACTCAAGCGGATCTCACTAAATTACGAGCGATTGGCTATGATAAGCCATTTAAAACAGTGGCTGAAGGGGTTGCAGAATATTTGCAATGGTTAAATAAGTAGGCTTGTGTGGCGAAAAAGATTTAAAAAAGCTATAATTTTACAGTTTTCAACTAATTGAAAAGGATTAAAAAATGAGTTTAAAAAATGTACCAGCCGGCAAAGAATTGCCAGATGATATTTATGTGATCATTGAAATTCCAGCAAATGCAGATCCAATTAAATACGAAGTTGATAAAGCATCAGGCGCATTATTTGTCGATCGTTTTATGGCAACGGCAATGTTTTATCCTGCTAATTATGGTTATATCAACAATACACTTTCTTTAGATGGTGATCCTGTTGATGTATTAGTGCCAACACCATATCCATTACAACCGGGTTCTGTAATTCGTTGCCGTCCAGTGGGAATGTTAAAAATGACCGATGAATCTGGTGAAGATGCAAAATTAATTGCTGTTCCACATAGCAAATTAAGCAAAGAATATGATCATATTCAAGATATTGATGATGTTCCTGCATTATTAAAAGCACAAATTCAGCATTTCTTTGAAAGCTATAAAGCGTTAGAAGCTGGCAAATGGGTGAAAGTTGATGGCTGGGAAGGCGTTGAAGCCGCACGTGAAGAAATCAAATCCTCTTTTGAACGTGCTAAAAAATAGTCGTTATTAACCTCAAAAGCACCGCTTTACTCTCTAAGTAAAGCGGTATTTTTTTATATGAACATCAATAAATTATGTTTCAATTTAAGCAATTTACAGTACAAGACGATCGCTGTGCAATGAAAGTTGGCACTGATGGGGTGCTATTAGGGGCGTGGGCAAGGGTTGAGCAAGCAAAGACAGCCTTAGATTTAGGAACAGGTTCTGGGTTGATCAGTTTAATGTTGGCACAGCGTAATCCTAATTGTCGTTTAGTTGGGGTTGAACGAGAAGTTAACGCCTGTATGCAAGCAAGAGAGAATGTTGGATTAACACCTTGGGCGGAACGCATAGAGATAATTCAAGCGGATGTTTTGTTGCCAAACTTGAAGATGATGTTACCAGTGGCTGGGTTTGATTTGGTTGTGTCGAATCCCCCTTATTTTACCCAAGGGATTGCGTGTCGAGATTTGGCTCGGGATCAAGCACGTTATTTAGCCGAAGGGGAACATTCACATTTAACTTGGTTAAAAGTAGCCGAAGGTTGTCTTAATCAGCACGGTTGTATCTGCTTTATTTTACCTTTTGTTGAAGGAAAACGCTTGTTAGCACAGTTATCACAAACTTCCCTTTATTGTGCAAAAGAGTGTCAAGTTGTCACTAAAGTTGGCAAAGCACCACAAAGGGTGTTGCTTGAATTTCGCCATAAAAGAGCAACTTTAGATTTAACAACACAAAGGCAACAAATCGTGCTATATGATCAAGCCAATCATTATCACCCTGATGTTTTGCCAATGTTACAGCCTTTTTATTTAAAACTTTGATTTATTGTGTGAAAAAGTGTTGAATTGATTGTAATGCTTTCTCTCGGATAGGATCTTTCTCAAATAAAATTTCGTGTTGTGCCTTTGGTAGTTTGTATAATTTTGCTTGTCGGAAAAGTGAGGAAAATTGTTCTATCTTTGTATTCGACACAACTTTATCTTGCCCTGCCTCTAGAATCAGTAATGGTATTTCTACCTGTTTAATTTTTTGTGGTAATCGATTAAAGGCATTAAAAATTTGGTGGAGCCAAGCAAAAGTAGGCCCTCCAATGCGTAATTGTGGGAAAGCTTGATAGATACGATTATGCCATTTTATTCTTGTTTTACAGTAACTAAGATGGTTTTTGTGTAAGTTTGCTGGTCGGTAAGCACCATAGCCAAAAACATAACTTTGACTTTGTCCGAGTAATATTAACAGAGCAACAAGTAATTTATCTCGCCACAGGTGTTTTCGAGGTAAACCAAAAAGTGGGGCTGACAAAACGGCTTTATCAATATGATGAGGATAGTTAGCTAGGTAAAATGTAGCAATTAATCCTCCCATTGAATGGGCAATGAGGTATTGGTGTTTATAACTATTTTGATTCACGATATGCTGAATAAGGCAATCTAAATCATCGACATAGAACCTGAATTGGTCGATATATCCTTTTTCTTTATCGGTTAATAGGCGATCTGAATAGCCCTGTCCTCGATGATCAAACACAAGAATATCGTAGCCAAGCTGGTAAAAATCAAAAGCAATTTCAGTCCATTTTAAGAGATTTTCAGCCCTGCCATTAATAAGAATCAAAAGATTATCAGCTGGTTTTGGATGTTGAAAATGACGATATGCTAAGCGGATACCTTTATTACCAGTTAAATAATGTAATGGAAAGCGTTCAGCAAAAGGTAAGAGGACTTGGGTAGCGAATTGATTGAAGTGTAGTTCTCGTTCTAATAGTGGTTGCATTGCTTTCTCCATTATATTACTTAGTGGAAGATTCAGGCTGAGTGTAATAAAAAACCGAGTACGTTAGTACTCGGTTAATAAATTATTTTAGGTCATCAGATAGACAAGGTTGAATTGCCATTAAAATTTGTTTTGTTAATCTTGCTGGTGCTGCAACAATATTACCTGATTTTAGATAATTATGTCCGCCAACAAAATCACAGACCAAGCCACCTGCTTCACGCACGATCAGATCACCTGCGGCACAATCCCATGGCTTAGTGCCAATTTCAAAATAGCCATCAACACGTGATGCAGCGACATATGCAAGATCTAAAGCGGCTGAACCTGTACGGCGGAAATCCGCACAATCTTGGATAAGTGCTTCGACCATTTTCAAATGAGTAGGAATATGACGTTTAGTTTTGAATGGGAAACCGGTTGCAAGGATAGCACCTTGTAATTCTGTTTTGTTTTCGGTGCGTAAGCGATATTCATTTAATTTTGCACCTTTACCACGTACGGCTGTAAAAAGTTCATTCCGAATTGGATCATAAATAACGCCAACTTCAGTGATGCCTTTGATTCTAATTGCAATAGATACGGCAAAGTGAGGTAACCCTTTGATGAAGTTTGTTGTGCCATCTAGTGGATCGATGATCCATTGAATATTACCTTCTTTCCCTTCTAATGCTCCGCTTTCTTCACCGATAATTGTATGATCAGGGTAAGATTTACGGATAATTTCTATAATTGCTGTTTCAGCTGCTTTATCAATATTAGTAACAAAGTCATTGGTACTTTTTTCGATAGTTTTTATTTCATCACGGCGTTCATAACCTTTAGCAATAATATTGCCTGCTTTTCGTGCCGCACGAACTGCGATATTTAACATTGGATTCATAATGCCACCAGATTTTAAAGAACAGGAATAAAAAATTAGCTTAGTATTATAGGCAATTTTAAATTAAATAGCGAGGGCGTTTTATTCTCGTTAAGGGTAACTAATGTTAGAATGATCGCCTTTTTTTCTAAGTTAATGAGATTATGTTAGATAGAATTAAAATTGTATTAATTGAAACATCACATACAGGGAATATTGGTTCAGCCGCACGAGCGATGAAAACCATGGGGTTACACCATCTTTGTTTGGTTGCACCGAAAATACTACCAGATCAGCAAGCGATGGCATTATCAGCAGGTGCAACAGATGTTGTTGAGCAGGCTGAAATTGTCGGCAGTTTTGAAGAAGCAATAGCAGATTGTACTTTGGTTATTGGTACCAGTGCGAGAAGCCGTCATTTTCAAACTACGCAAATTGAACCAAGAAGCTGTGGTGAACGGGTGGTAGAACAAGCCAATATTGGTGGAAAAGTTGCGGTTGTATTTGGGCGAGAAAGAGTCGGCTTAACCAATGATGAATTATTAAAGTGCCATTACCATTTGAATATTCCTGCTAATCCAGAATATTCCTCACTCAATTTAGCGATGGCAGTACAATTAGTGAGTTATGAGATTAGAATGGCATGGTTATCGTGGCAAAGATCCTCTCAAAAAATGGCAACTATAACACCTGATCCGATTGTTTCGACCGAGCAACTTCCACCTAATCAGAAAGAATTAGAATACTTTTTTCATCAGACCGAGCAGCTTTATACCGAATTGGGATTTATCCAAAATCCAGTTGTTATGCAAAAGTTAAGACAGCTTTATTTACGTCAACATTTACGCAAAAATGAATTGAATATTTTGTTAGGTATGTTGACTGCAGTAAAACAGAAAATTCGTTAGTAAAACCTATCAGAAAGAGTGGTAAAGCTTAGGGATTACAAGGGGGAGAATACTTGACTAAAATAGTGGGTTATGTGAGAATTTATCGTATTGTTTTAGTCTTGGTTTAGCTATTTGTTCAGGAATTTTGGCATGAAATTGACTTCAAAAGGGCGTTATGCAGTTACAGCAATGTTAGATATTGCATTAAATTCAGCTCAAGGGCCAGTTACATTATCCGATATTTCTGAACGACAAAAGATCTCGCTTTCGTATTTAGAGCAACTATTTGCAAAATTACGCCGTAAAGGCTTGGTACGAAGTGTGAGAGGACCGGGTGGGGGATATCAGCTTGGCTATGATAGTGCTGACATTTCTATCGGTATGATAATTCTTGCTGTAAATGAAAATATTATGGCGACAAAATGCCGTGGACATGCCAATTGCCAAGGTGGTGTTCGGTGCTTAACGCACTCATTATGGGAGCAGTTAAGTGAACGAATTGAAGATTTTTTAAACGGTATTACCGTGGCTGAATTGGTTAATGCACAAAGAGTAAAACAGAGTTGTAAGCATAACCATAATAACGATTTTAAGGTGATTAATCGTTAAGATATCACCATCTTGCTAGGAGTATAAAATGAAACTACCAATTTATTTGGATTATTCTGCTACTTGCCCTGTTGATGAACGTGTAGCAAAAAAAATGATGGAATATATGACTTTTAATGGGAATTTTGGTAACCCAGCTTCTCGTTCGCATAAGTTTGGTTGGCAAGCAGAAGAAGCGGTGGATATTGCCCGTAACCATATTGCCGATTTAATTGGAGCGGATTCTCGTGAGATTGTTTTTACATCAGGGGCAACAGAATCTGATAATTTAGCCATTAAAGGTGTAGCTCATTTTTATCAAAATAAAGGCAAGCATATTATTACTTGTAAAACAGAGCATAAAGCAGTATTAGATACTTGCCGTCAATTAGAGCGAGAAGGTTTTGAAGTCACTTACCTTGCACCAGAATCTGACGGATTAATTGATTTAGAAAAATTAAAAGCAGCAATGCGTGAAGATACTATTTTAGTATCAATTATGCATGTTAATAATGAAATTGGTGTTATTCAAGATATTGAAAAGATTGGTGAAATTTGCCGTGAACGGAAAATTATTTTCCACGTTGATGCGACCCAATCAGTGGGTAAATTACCAATTAATTTAGCTGAATTAAAAGTTGATTTAATGTCAATGTCTGCTCATAAATTATACGGACCTAAAGGTATCGGGGCATTATATGTTCGCCGTAAACCAAGAGTACGTTTAGAAGCTTTAATTCACGGTGGCGGCCATGAAAGAGGTATGCGTTCTGGTACCTTGGCGGTGCATCAAATTGTAGGTATGGGTGAAGCATACCGTATTTGTAAAGAAGAAATGGCAACTGAAATGCCACGTTTAACTGCTTTACGTGATCGTTTATATAACGGATTAAAAGATATTGAAGAAGTTTATGTCAATGGTTCTTTAGAGCATCGTATTGGTAGTAACTTAAATATTAGCTTTAATTATGTAGAAGGCGAATCGTTAATGATGTCTTTACGTGATATTGCAGTATCATCAGGATCGGCTTGTACTTCTGCAAGTTTAGAACCTTCTTATGTTTTACGTGCTTTAGGATTAAATGATGAATTGGCACATAGTTCAATTCGTTTCAGCGTTGGACGTTATACCACCGAAGAAGAAATTGATTATACGATTGAATTAGTCAAAAAAGCGGTAAACAAATTACGTGATTTATCGCCACTTTGGGATATGTACAAAGAAGGGATTGATTTCAATACTGTTGAATGGACGGCTCATTAATAGGTAGCAAAGGAGTATATAATGGCTTATAGTGAAAAAGTGATTGATCATTATGAAAACCCACGTAATGTAGGATCATTTGATAAAAAAGATCCAACTGTTGGTAGTGGAATGGTGGGTGCCCCTGCTTGTGGTGATGTAATGCAACTACAAATTAAAGTTAATGATGACGGTATTATTGAAGATGCTAAATTTAAAACTTACGGTTGTGGTTCAGCAATTGCCTCAAGTTCGTTAATTACTGAATGGGTAAAAGGTAAATCGTTAGATGAAGCACAAGCAATCAAAAATAGTGATATTGCGGCAGAACTAGAATTACCACCAGTAAAAGTACACTGTTCAATTCTTGCGGAAGATGCGATTAAAGCAGCGATTGCAGATTATAAAGCAAAAAAACAGAAATAATTGAATCTCCCTTTCTAGCTTATAAGAGTTAGAAAGGGTTTCTATTATCGGGAGAATTATGGCGATTACATTAACTGAAAGTGCAGCAACACGGGTGCAACATTTTTTGCAAAATCGAGGCAAAGGTATTGGTTTACGTTTAGGCGTAAAAACATCAGGTTGTTCAGGTTTAGCTTATGTTCTTGAATTTGTTGATGAGTTGAATGAAGATGATCAAGTTTTTGAACAGTATGATGTTAAGATTATTGTTGATGCTAAAAGTTTAGTCTATTTAGATGGTACACAATTAGATTTTGTCAAAGAAGGTTTAAACGAAGGGTTTAAATTTACCAATCCAAATGTAAAAGAAGAATGCGGTTGTGGTGAAAGTTTCCACGTTTAATTTTAGCCTTTCGAATTAAATTTGCTTACCTAAGAGAATGTTTAAATTATGCAAACCCCCTTTGATATTTTTGAACTGGCTGTTGAGTTTGATCTGAATCTTGAACAACTATCACAACGTTACCTTGCTTTACAGAAAAATTTACATCCAGATAATTTTACGGCAACAGATGAACAACAACAACGTTTAGCATTACAACGTTCTTCACAAATTAATGATGCTTATCAAATCTTAAAAGATCCGATATCCCGAGCAGAAGCGATTTTAGCAATAGGTACGCAACAAGCGGTGGCTACTGAACAGACTAATCAGGATCTCACTTTTTTGATGCAACAAATGGCTTGGCGAGAGCAGTTAGAAGCGTTAGAACAGCAAGCACAATCAACGGATATATCAGCAGAGTTAAATAGTTTGCAACAAGACGTGGAAGAATTACAACAACAACAAACAGAACAATTACGTTTGCAATTAGCTCAGAAACAGTGGGAAACTGTTAAACAAATTATAGATAGATTAAAATTTATTAAAAAATTGCAACAAGAAATAGAACGCTTAGAAGAAAAATTGTTCGATTTCTAAATAAATGGAATAAATTATGGCATTACTACAAATAGCAGAACCGGGTAAGAGTGCTGCTCCTCATCAACATCGTTTAGCGGTAGGTATTGATTTAGGCACTACAAATTCGTTGGTTGCTAGTGTACAAAGTGGCAGTAGTCAAATTTTACTTGATGAACAAAATCAAGTATTAACGCCTTCAATAGTTCATTATGCTGAAAATCAGGTTTTAGTTGGTAAGCTCGCAGCAGAGAAAGCGGTCATCGATCCGCAAAATACTGTTATTTCCGTGAAACGTTTAATTGGACGTAGTTTAGCTGATATTACACAACGCTACCCTCATTTACCTTATCAACTCCAAGCTAGTGAAAATGGTTTACCGCTATTATCTACCCCTCAAGGCTTACGTAGTCCAATCGAAGTATCGGCAGATATTCTTAAACATCTAGCAAGTTTTGCTGAAAAACGTCTAGGAGGAGAATTAGTCGGTTGTGTGATTACTGTGCCTGCATATTTTGATGATGCTCAACGTCAAAGCACCAAAGATGCGGCTCGTTTAGCTGGATTAAATGTTTTACGCTTATTAAATGAACCAACCGCAGCAGCAATCGCTTATGGTTTAGATAGTGGGCAAGAAGGGGTAATCGCAGTTTATGACTTAGGTGGTGGTACTTTTGATATTTCCATTTTACGTTTAAACAAAGGCGTTTTTGAAGTTTTAGCGACTGGTGGTGATACTGCATTAGGTGGTGATGATTTTGATCATTTATTAGCTGATTATATTGTTGAACAAACGCAAAAAGCACCTCAAGATTCGCAACAAAAACGCCAGTTATTAGAGTTAGCGATTCAAACTAAAATTCAATTATCTCAACAAGCTTCTTGTGAGATTGAGTGGCAAGGATCTAAAGTTATTGTTACTCAAGAGCAATTTAATTTATTAATTCAGCCGTTGGTTAAACGTTCATTAATGGCATGTCGGCGAGCATTGAAAGATGCAGGGGTTAGTTTAGAAGAAGTGGTTGCAACTGTGATGGTCGGTGGTTCAACCCGTGTGCCTTTTGTACGTCAGCAAGTTGCTACTTTTTTTGGTAAAGCACCATTGACAAGTATTGATCCCGATAAAGTTGTAGCGTTAGGAGCAGCAATTCAAGCGGATATTCTAGTTGGTAATAAACCTGACAGTGATATGTTATTACTTGATGTTATTCCTCTTTCATTAGGGATTGAGACGATGGGAGGATTAGTTGAGAAAATTATTCCACGGAATACGACTATTCCAGTAGCCAGAGCACAGGAGTTTACCACCTTTAAAGATGGTCAAACTGCAATGTCTGTACATATCGTGCAAGGAGAGCGAGAACTGGTGGCAGATTGTCGTTCATTAGCTCGCTTTAGTTTACGTGGTATTCCACCAATGGTTGCGGGTGCGGCACATATCCGTGTTACATATCAAGTTGATGCTGATGGGCTATTGAGTGTAACTGCAATGGAAAAATCAACTGGCATACAATCTTCAATTCAAGTTAAACCTTCTTATGGTTTAACCGATGAAGAAATTAGCCAAATGATCCAATCCTCATTGCAGAATGCAAAAACAGACATGCAAGCAAGAGAGTTAGCCGAGCAACGAGTTGAAGCAGATCGGGTATTGGAAAGCGTAAGATCAGCGTTAGCGGCTGACCAACAATTATTAACAGAGCAGGAACGGCAAGTTGTTGATCGTGCGTTAAACCATTTAGAACAGACTAAACAGCAAGGAACAAGCAGCCAAATTATGCTTGCGATTAAAGAGGTAGATCTTGCGACAAGAGAGTTTGCAGCTCGGCGAATGGATCAATCTATTAAGAAAGCCTTATCCGGGCAATCGCTAGAACAATTAGAAACAACGTCTAAATAGAGTAAGGAAAGAATTATGCCTAAAATTGTATTTTTACCAAATACTGAACTTTGTCCAGAAGGAATGGTTGTTGAAGCTGAAACTGGAGAAAGTATTCTTGATGCAGCATTACGCTCAGGAATAGAAATTGAACATGCTTGTGAAAAATCTTGTGCTTGTACCACTTGCCATGTTGTTGTACGGGAAGGATTTGATTCTTTGAATGATAGCACAGATTTAGAAGATGATATGTTAGATAAAGCTTGGGGATTAGAAGTGGATAGCCGCTTAAGCTGTCAAGCAATAGTAGGTGATGAAGACCTAGTTGTTGATATTCCTCGTTATACAGTGAATCATGCTCGAGAAGAACATTAAAAGGAAACAAAAATGAAATGGCAAGATAGTCAGCAAATTGCGGAAGAACTTTATGATAAGTTTCCTGATTTAGATCCAAAAACGGTGAGGTTTACTGATCTACATCGTTGGATTTGTGAATTAGAAGGGTTTGATGATGACCCAGAAAAATCAAATGAAAAAATCTTAGAAGCAATTTTGTTGTGTTGGTTAGATGAATTTGATGATTAATCTAAACTAATATTTCAACTAAAAAGACTGAATATTATTATTCAGTCTTTTTAGTTTGATGGAAAAATAAATAAAGAATTTAAAATATTTATTAGATAAAAGAAAACCTATATCCTAAAATAATATTAAGATATAGGCATATAAATTTAAATTATAGTGTATTGATTAGATCTGAAAATTCTTTAATTTCTAGTTGTTGTTCTTTGATAATTTGTTCTGCAATTTCTTTTACTTTTTTATCTTTGGTTAAAGCAAGTATTTGATATGATGCTTGAATAGCACCTTGATGATGTGGAATCATACTAATTAAGAAATCTTTATCAATATTTCCACTGGATTTAACCATCATCGCAACCATCATTTCATTCATAGAATTTTTACTTTGATTAACAAAATTTTGATATTCTTGTTTTGAAATTTTGGTCGTTGTATAGTCTTTCTTAGCTAATATTTGTTTAAATAAAGCAACTTCTGCTTCTTGGGTTTTAATAATATTTTTTGCAATCTTAATTAATTTCGGATTTTTCGTATATTTTAATAAAATTTTTGATGAATCAATCGCACCTTGATGGTGTGGGATCATATTTGCCAGATAATCTTTTTCAATATCGCCACTTTCTGAATAAGGGGTTTTCATCATCTCTGCGTGCATACTATTAGCAATTTGAGCGGAAATATCATCTGAATTAAGCGTATGTACTGAATGGCTATTATGTGCGGTATGGTTAGTATTACTAGTATGATTATAGTTTGCCTGATGCCCAGAGTTATGTGAGTTGTGATTTTCAGCATATCCATTAATATAGATAGAACAGCCTAATATCGAGAGAAAAAGGGAAGTAAGTTTTAATTTCATTTCTGAATCCTCATATATTTTGAAGGGAAATGAATTCTAGCATAGCGTATTATGAAATAAAGTATCTATAATCTTATTTTATCTTTTTTACAAATAGATAAAAAAATAAAATTCTGATACTTTATAACATAATATTCAAAATAGCCGTATTTTATATAAATTAAATCGAATGATTATATTTAATTCTATAATAAATTAACTAATTCTTCGGCTAGTCCGAGATAATTAGCTGGGGTAAGTTGTTTTAAACGTTCTTTTTCAGCGAATGGTAATTCTAATTGATCAATAAACTGTTGTATGGCTTGTTGATCAACTTTTTTTCCTCGGGTGAGTTCTTTTAATTTTTCGTACGGTTTTTCGATGCCATAACGTCGCATCACCGTTTGAATTGGTTCTGCTAATACTTCCCAATTTTGATCGAGTTCAGCGAGTAAATGAGGTTGGTTTACTTCTAATTTGCTAATTCCTTTGCAGGTTGAGGTATATGCGATTAAACAGTAACCCAATCCAACACCTAAATTACGTAACACAGTTGAATCAGTTAAATCACGTTGCCAACGAGAAATAGGTAATTTTTGCCCTAAGTGTTGCATAATTGCATTGGCTAAACCTAAGTTGCCTTCTGAATTTTCAAAATCAATCGGGTTAACTTTATGTGGCATTGTTGATGAACCAATTTCACCCGCAACCGTTTTTTGTTTGAAATGTCCAACAGAAATATAGCCCCATATATCTCGATTAAAATCAATGAGGATCGTATTAAAACGGCTAATGCAATCAAATAACTCAGCAATGTAGTCATGCGGTTCAATTTGGGTGGTATATGGATTCCATTTAATTCCTAAACTTTCAACAAATTCTTGGCTAAATTGATGCCAATTAATTTCTGGGTAGGCTGAAATATGAGCATTATAATTTCCTACTGCACCATTTATTTTCCCGAGGATCTCAATTTGTTCTAATTGTTTTAATTGGCGTTGTAAACGATAAACCGTATTTGCCATTTCCTTGCCTAAGGTTGTTGGAGTCGCAGGTTGCCCGTGAGTGCGAGATAAAAGTGGAACCGCTTTATATTTACTGGCAAGTTGTGTAATTTGAGTAATGAGTTGTTGCCATTCAGGAAAAAGAATGTGTTGGCAAGCAGTTTTTAACATCAAAGCGTGAGAAAGATTATTAATATCTTCTGATGTACAAGCAAAATGAATAAATTCGCTGACTTGTGCTAACTCTGGGAGTTGCTGACATTTTTCTTTTAAAAAGTACTCAACCGCTTTAACATCGTGATTAGTAGTTTTTTCGATTTCTTTAATTCTTTCTGCATCACTTAAATTGAAATGGGTGATAAGGTGTTCTAAATAGCGATTTGCGTCATCAGAAAGGGGAGCAACTTCTTTTATTTCACTGGTATGAGCTAATTTTTGTAGCCAACGGATTTCAACGATAACTCGATATTTTAATAAACCAAATTCACTAAAAATATCACCTAACTTTGTGGTTTTGTTTTGGTAGCGTCCATCTATTGGTGAAACAGCGGTTAAAGGGGTTAATTGCATAGGTTCTCCATAATTATTTTTTAAGATAATGATTCGGTATAAAGTTTTTTTGCAGCATCAATCAGTTTGCGACGAGAAAATAACAGTTTCCATTTTGAACCACCGCTTTGTCGCCATAAAACAGCAGAACGAATACCAGCTAACAATACTGCCCGAATACTGTCTTGAATATAAGGGGTTTTTAATTTTTCTATTGAGCCTTTAACTTGGATTTTAGTTCCTAAAGGACTAATAATATCGCTATATATACCAGCTAATATTTTTAATGCTTGTTCGTGGGTAATATTATTATCAAATAAAGGAATTTGGTTTGGTAAAAATTGAATGCGTTTTGCAAGTTCTGTTTTAGCGTTTATATTGCGTTCTAATTTACTTTCTAAAGCAAGTAATCCAATCCAATATCGGCTAATTTCGTTATTAAAACTACTTTGATTGCCAGTCAGTTGTTCAAGTAATATGGTCAGACCTAAGTTTAAGTTTGCTACATCAGTATAAACAGAAAGTGTTGTATCTGGTGTCAAGATTAATAGGCTGTTTAAACTGGTTGTTAGTGCAGTTTGATCGGCAGTGCCTTGATATGCAAATTGTTGGACTAATTTAGCGACTTGGCATACTCCTGCAAGTGCTAAAGCCATATCACGATAATTACTCATACCTCCAAAATCCTCTCTAATTCTTTAAAAACGGTCAATTTAAAAATAAAAGTTATTGCTAATCATTATAAACATTAAATTGATTTGATTATCAATTTTTCAGTCAGATTAAAACTGAGCAGGTAGATTAAATGTCATTAATTCTCCAGTGATCGGGTGGGTGATCGTCAACTGTTCTGCGTGTAGGCATAAACGAGAAGATAACTTTCTGGCAAAAGGTGGGGCATAAAATTTATCGCCTAGAATAGGATGCCCTAATGCTAACATATGCACTCTTAACTGGTGAGATCGTCCTGTTATCGGAGTTAATTTAACTCGAGTGGTATTATTAGGATACCGCTCTAGCACTTGGTATTGAGTGATCGCTTTTTTACCGAGCGTGAAATCAATGCGTTGTCTTGGACGATTTTCCCAATCACAAATTAGAGGGAAATTTATTTCCCCCTGATCTTGTGTTAAATGCCCCCATACTAAGGCTTGATAATGTTTTTTCGGTTCTCTTTCACGAAATTGGCGTTTAAGTTCTTTTTCTGCTGCCTTGGATAAAGCAAACAGTAGAATACCACTGGTTGCCATATCTAAACGGTGGGCAGGTTCAGTAAAACCGAATTTTTGTGCTACTCGACTCATTGCACTGTCGTGATATTCAGGGCGATTGCCGGGAACGGAAAGTAAACCACTTGGTTTGTTGATCACTGCAATATGGTTATCTTGGTAAACTATCTCTAGCCAAGGTTCCATTGGTGGGTGATATGCAAGCAATGCCATTCTTATTCCTTATTACTAATGATGACTCGAAGACTATCTAAATACCAGTTGGCTTGTGCTAAATGGGATAGTGAGAGTGCTTGTGCTTCTTCTAAAGCGGTAATTTCATCTGCTCGAATATTTTTGTTCACTGCTTGTAAAGCAGTTAAACGTTGTAATTCTGCTGATAAGGTTTCATTTGCTTGTTGTGTGGCTTGAGTAATAATTCTCTCTGCAAGTGGCGTTATTAACTCATTCCCTGTTTTTAATAAACGTTCAATATCATCTTTCGCCATTTTAACCACTTTATTTGCCATTTTTTTATTCAGTGGTTTAAGTTGTTTCTCTAATCCGTTAAAAGAGACTTGTTCACCCAAATTATTCCCTTTCAGGTCGAGTAATAATCGCACTGGTGTTGGTGGTAAGAAACGTGTCAGTTGTAACCCTTTTGGAGCTTGTGCTTCAATAATATAGATTAATTCAAGTAACAGTGTTCCTGCTGGTAAGCCTTTGTGAGGTAATAAACATACAGCTGTTTTACCAATATCGCCACTGGTAATTAGATCGATACCATTGCGAATCATTGGATGATCCCAAGTAAGAAACTCTAAATCTTCTCGAGCTAATGCTAATGAACGATTGAAGGTTACCGTACTCCCTTCTTCTTTTAAGCCCGGAAAGTCAGGGATTAACATATTGCCACTAGGGCTAATTACGATGCTATCTTCCCCTAAATCTTCTTGTTCTAAGCCAATAATATCAAAGAGGTTGAGTGTAAAATTAATTAATTCAGGGGTATTATCTTGTTGAGCAATCTGACTTGCTAATAATTGTGCATCGTCTCCACCATTAGAATTTAACTCTAATAAACGATCTCGCCCCTGTTCTAATTCGGCTTTTAGTTTTTGTTGTGTTTTATAGGTTTCTGCTACAAAGGCTGAAAATTCATCTGTTTCAGGTAAATTTTGTAAGTATTCGGCGAGTTTTGTTTGATATTTGGCAAAAATTGCTGAACCCATTGGACAGGTTTCTTCAAATGCGTTTAGCCCTTGGTGGTACCATTCGCATAAGATCATTTGTGAAGTTTGATCAAAATAAGGAACATGAATTTGAATATCACGTGTTTGTCCAATTCGATCTAAACGTCCAATACATTGCTCTAGTAAATCAGGGTTGTTTGGTAAATTAAATAGCACTAAATGGCAAGCAAACTGGAAATTACGCCCTTCCGAACCAATATTAGAACTTAATAAAACCTGTGCCCCTTCTTCCTGTTGAGCAAAATAGGCAGCGGCACGATCTCGTTCTACAATTGACATTTTTTCGTGGAATACGGCTGAACGAATCGCTTCTTTTTCTCGTAGAATTTGTTCTAATTGGATTGCTGTTGTTGCGTGTTGGCAAATAACCAGTACTTTCTCATCTCGGTGATTTTTTAAAAAGGTGATTAACCATTCGATCCGAGGATCAAATTCCCACCAAGTAGCATCAGGATTAAGTTTTTGGAAAACTTGTTCGGGATAAAGTGTCCCATTCTCAATTTTTTCACCTAAAAGAGTCAGTACTTTTAACGCATTTTGATACTGTTTTGGTAATGCTAATTTAATTTGGTGTAATTGACGTTGTGGAAACCCTTTGACACCTTGGCGAGTGTTACGGAAAAGTAAACGGCTAGTACCATGGCGATCGATCAGGTTGCGAATTAACTCTTGTCGAGCATTGAAACGCTCTTCTGAAGAGAGTGTTTGTGCATTAATGATTTTTAGTAATGGTTCAATATCTTGCTCTGATAACAGTTCACAGAGATTATTTTGTTCTGTGGTAGTTAAGGGAGTATCGCTGAGTAAAGTATTTACTGCCATTGCAACTGGTTGATAATGTTTCTGTTCTTCTACAAACGCCGTGTAATCATAAAAGCGATTTTTATCAAGTAAACGTAACCGTGCAAAATGGCTTTCTTGTCCCAATTGTTCTGGGGTTGCGGTAAGTAATAAGATAGCAGGAATTGTATTGGCTAGTTGTTCCACCAGTTGATATGCCATACTTGGTGAGTGTTGATCCCATTCTAGGTGGTGAGCTTCATCGACAATTAACATATCCCAATCGGCATCGGTGAGTTCTGCCATACGATTAGGCTGTGATATTAGCCAATCAATCGAGCAAATCACGAATGATTCACTATTAAATGGATTAACCTTGATACTTCTGCCGTTTTCTTCTTTACGATCTAATTCTTGGCAACGTTCTTCATCAAAGAGGGAGAAATGCAAATTAAAGCGACGTAGCATTTCAACTAACCATTGATGTTGCAAACTATCTGGCACTAAGATTAATACTCTTTCTACTCTGCCAAGAAATAATTGTTGTTGTAAAATCATACCCGCTTCAAGGGTTTTACCTAATCCCACTTCATCAGCAAGTAATACTCTTGGTGCGATGCGTTGACCAACTTCTTTGGCAATATGTAATTGATGTGGAATAAGGCTAGCACGTGTACCACGTAAACCACGTAATGGCGATTGAAATTGGGCTTGTTGATGTTGTAATGCCCGATAACGTAGTGCAAAGCGATCACTACGATCAATTTGAGCCGAATAGAGACGATCTTGGGGTTTACTGAAAGTTAATTGATGTGCTAGATCCATCTCTTTCATTACGGCTTCTTCATCGGTATCTAAACGTTTAACAAGATATAATGCACAGTCATTATTTTGCATAACATCAATGACTTTTGCCTGCCAACCTTCGTGATGAGTGATAATATCGTTTTCTTGAAACAACACTCGAGTCATTGGTGCTGCTGCTAACGCATATACCCTTTGCTCATCGGCAGCAGGAAATAAAAAAGTTACAGTACGAGCATCAACTCCAATAACTAAACCAAGTCCTAAATTATTTTCACTTTCGCTAATCCAGCGTTGTCCCACTACAAACGACATAATTTCAATTTCTCTTGTTTCTTTTTCTATGTATTGAATAACTATTTGAATAAAAATGACATAACCTAACTTAATCTTAGGTTAAACAAAAAATAAGTCGGCTATTGTAACGAGATCTCCAACAAAAGAAAAACAGAACCTGTTTATTCTTGATGAATAATAAAAGAAAAATGTGTGATCTCTTTCTAAAAAGCGAGTGAAATAATTTACATTTAAGCTTTTTAATATCAAAATAGTTTCTGAAGGATATTTTATTTTTAGAGGTTACTATAAACATTATGACAGCATTGAAACATGAATTATTCAGTGGTTGGACAAAATTTGAGGCTTGTTGGTTATTACTCTTTTTAGCGTTACAAATTGGAGTATATATTTATCAGCCAGATTCAGTATTAGCTATGATAGCAGGGATTGCAGGTATTATTAATGTGGTCTTTGTGAGTAAAGGTAAAATTAGTAACTATATATTTGGTTTGATTTTTGCCTATTCCTATTTTTATGTTTCTTGGGATAATAAATTTTATGGTGAATTAACCACGACGCTTTATGTTTATATTCCAGCACAATTTATAGGGTATTTTCTATGGAAAGAACATATGCGAAGAGGTAAAGAGGGGCTTGATGAAAATGTTCAAGCAAAAGTATTAACGACTAAATCTTGGATTTTGACTATTTTAGCGATCATTGTAAGTTCAATCGTTTTTATTTCTATTTTAAAAACAACAGATGCTCAATCTGCCAGCCTTGATGGGGTTACAACTGTTTTAGTTGTGGCAGCACAAATATTAATGTTGCTTCGTTATCGAGAACAATGGATTTTATGGATTATTATTAATATTTTATCAATTATTTTATGGGCTGATACGGCAGCAATTTATATTATGTACACTGCTTATTTGTTAAATGCTTTATATGGCTATTACAACTGGACGAAATTATCAAAACAAAACACAGTGGAAGAATAAAATTTAATTAGGAATTATTAGATAATTCCTAATTTTTTATTTAGTGTGGTGTTTTTACTAATAAAGGTAAATATCAGTCGAAGATAAAAATAATGGCAAAATATATCATTTAAAATAGTTTCACATACCCTCCCTCGACTTGTTTAATGACCCCTTGTAACTCAAGTTCTAGCAGTGCGGGTAATAACTCTGGGATTGTAATTTTAAGATTTGTAGCAAGGTCATCTGGCGGTATTGGCGTGGTGCTAAGATGTTGATAAAGCGTGAGATATTCGGGTGGTATTTGTGGTTCTATGGGTGGTGATGAGGGAGCTTTTGGGCTATTAAGATTGGAAATAGGGGCTGTTTTTAGGTCTTCCAGAGATGATGGACGGAGAGTATCAGTAAAATTTTGTTCAAGTAGCGATTGATGAAGATAATCGTGTAAAAATTGGGAAGAAAGAATATCTAAAATATCTTTCACATTTTCGACTAACCAAGCTCCTTGTTTAATTAATTGATGGCACCCTTGACTGTGACCATTATATAAAGCCCCGGGAATGGCAAATACCTCTCTATTTTGTTCTAACGCATAACGAGCAGTGATAAGAGAACCACTTTTTTCTGTCGCTTCAACTACTAATGTACCGAGTGTAAGGCCACTGATAATCCGATTACGGCGAGGAAAATTTTCGGCAATAGGTGGTATGTTTGGGAGTAATTCTGAGACTAATGCTCCTCCTTGTTCAATAATTTGTTGGGCTAGTTTTTGATGCCGATATGG
This sequence comes from Mergibacter septicus, assembly GCF_003265225.1. Lineage (NCBI taxonomy): Bacteria > Pseudomonadati > Pseudomonadota > Gammaproteobacteria > Pasteurellales > Pasteurellaceae > Mergibacter > Mergibacter septicus. The sequence continues at coordinate 1,804,478 of NZ_CP022013.1, forward strand.
GTAGATTCGGTTTAATCCATTGCCTAATACAGCAATGGTAACGCCCTGAGCTTGTAAAGTGGCTTGATGACTAAGGCTATCAATACCAATGGCTAAACCACTGGTAATGGTTAAGTTATGCTGAGTTAGTTCCGTGGCAAATTGAATGGCAAGTTGTTCACCATAACGAGAACAGTGGCGACTGCCCACCATTGCAATCTGGGCGGTATTCAGACTCTCAAGATTTCCTTTGATATAAAGAAGGGGCGGTGGTGCTGGAATTTGTTTTAATAAAGGGGGATAAATAGGATCAAAAATCGTCAGAATATGTTGTTGCGGTTGTTGTTGCCATTCTAATGTTTTGTCAATGATCGCTTGCTTAGGCTTCAGCCAAGCGTGAATTTGATTTTCTTTCCAACCTATTTGTTGTAATTCTTTGGCTGAATAGCAAGATAATTCTGATAATGAGATTTGTGCTAAAAGTTGTTGGATTTTTACCACGCCTATTTGTGGTACTAGACTAAGGCGTAACAGTTCCGCTAAATCGTACATATTGTATTCTCTGGTTTTGTGTGTGAACAGATAAATTAATCTGCTTTGTTTGATCTGACGAGATAATGAAATCTATTTTGGAAGGAAGATCGCAAAAGCTATTTATTACTATCTAGATGATCACCATTTTAGGATAGTCCACGAAAAAGAAATTTTCCGACAAATTTTGGCTAATGCTTAAAAAGTGCTGGAAAAACCAGTAGAATGTTGCAACAACTCTTTACTAATGGAAAAAAATTATGGCGTTATTAGAAGTCTTATGTTATCCCGATGAACGTTTACGAACAGTTGCACAGCCAGTCGAAGTGGTTGATGATGAAGTCAGATCTTTTATTGATGATATGTTTGAAACTATGTACCAAGAGCAAGGTATTGGCTTAGCTGCCACCCAAGTTGATCGTCATCAACGGATTATTACGATTGATCTTGCTGGTGATAAACAAGAACAATTGGTATTGATTAACCCTGAAATTTTAGAAAGCTGTGGTGAAACAGGTATTGAAGAAGGTTGCCTTTCAGTACCGGGATACCGTGCTTTAGTACCTCGAAAAGAAAAGATTAAAATCAAAGCGTTAGATCGTCATGGTAAGCCTTTTACTTTAGAAGCAGACGACCTTTTGGCGATTTGTATTCAACATGAAATTGATCATTTAAACGGAGTGATGTTTATTGATTATCTCTCACCATTGAAACAGAATCGGGTTAAAGAAAAACTATTGAAATATAAAAAACAGTTAGCTCGAAACAAGAAATAATTTTACTCACCACCATTTACATAACGTAGAACATTATGAAACCACTTAATATTATCTTTGCTGGCACGCCAGATTTTGCGGCTCAGCATTTACAAGCTTTGTTGAATTCTCATCACAATGTTGTTGCAGTCTATACTCAACCTGATAAACCTGCAGGGCGAGGTAAAAAATTGCAACAAAGTGCAGTTAAGCAGTTAGCTTTACAACATAATTTACCTGTTTATCAACCTAAATCGTTACGCAAAGTGGAAGCACAACAAGAGCTGGCTACACTTAATGCTGATGTTATGGTGGTGGTTGCTTATGGTTTAATTTTACCTAAAGCAGTGCTTGATCTACCTCGTTTGGGCTGCTTAAACGTTCACGGTTCACTACTACCTCGTTGGCGAGGTGCAGCACCGATTCAACGTTCGCTTTGGGCAGGTGATCAAGAAACAGGTATAACCATTATGCAAATGGATGAAGGGTTAGATACGGGGGCGATGCTCTATAAGGTGAAGTGTCAGATTGAGATGAATGATACATCGACAACGCTATATCAAAAATTAGCTAGATTAGCACCACAAGCTTTAATTGATGTTTTAGATGGCTTAGAACAAGGGCAATTTCCAGCTGAGCCACAAGATGAGAATTTGGCTACTTATGCAGATAAATTAAGTAAAGAAGAAGCTCGGTTAGATTGGACGCTTTCTGCCGTAGCATTAGAACGCTGTATTCGTGCTTTTAATCCTTGGCCAATCAGTTGGTTTACATTAATCGATGAAACAGGAAAAGAGCAAACGTTAAAGGTGTATCAAGCGAGTGTTTTACCAGCGGTTAATCAGCTTCCTGGTACAATTTTAAAAGCAGATAAGAATGGTATTCAAGTTGCCACTGCGAATGGGGTGTTGAATTTATTACAATTACAGCCAGCAGGGAAAAAACCAATGTCTGCACAAGATATTTTAAATGGTCGTGCTAGCTGGTTTGAAATTGGTAAAGTCTTAGAGTAAGGTGAAATATTATGTATTCTCGTAAAGCTCAGCGTTGTAGATCATCACAATCTAAAACTTCATCAAAAATGGCTAAACCATTATCTACTCGTGCATTAGCAGCACAAGTTATAGTACAGGTATTAGATCAAGGGAAATCTTTATCTACATTGTTACCTACTTTACAAGGAAAAGTACAAGCACAAGATGCGGCATTATTGCAGGAAATTTGTTTTGGTGTTTGTCGAGTATTACCACGTTTAGAAAAAATTTTAGCACTGTTATTGGATAAGCCATTAAAAGGAAAAACAAGGATTGTTCATTGTTTGTTATTGGTTGGCTTATATCAGCTTCTTTATACACGTATCCCTGCTCATGCGGCAGTAGATGAAGTTGTAAATGCAGCGAAGGGATTAAAAGTTGACAATTTTCGTGCATTGCTAAATGGTGTATTACGCCGTTTTTTACGTCAACAAGAAGAGATTTTGCCTAAGGTCGATCAACATTGGCAAACATTACACCCTGATTGGTTGATTAATCTTCTCAAGCCTTATTATCCAAATTGGCGAGAGATCATTAGTGCAAATAATCAGAAACCTCCAATGTGGTTGCGTGTTAATCAACAACATACCAGTGCGAGAGATTATCAAGCCCTATTAGCCCAACAAAATATTAAGGCGATTCAAGTGCCACAATCACCAGACTGTGCTTTATTACTTGAAAAAGCGGTGGGGGTAACTCAGTTGCCTGCTTTTCAGGAAGGACAGGTTAGTGTTCAAGATTGTAATGCTCAATGGGCAGCAATGTTATTAGAACCACAGGCAAATGAGTTAATTTTAGATGCTTGTGCTGCACCGGGTGGAAAAACATCACATTTATTAGAATTAGCTCCGACAGCTAAAGTGATTGCATTAGATATTGATCAACAACGTTTAAAGCGAGTGCAAGAAAATTTACACCGTATGCAGTTGTCAGCAACGGTCGTTTGTGGTGATGCAACTCAACCAGAACAATGGTTGAACCCACTAGTGCAACAAGGACTAATAGCTGAAAAGCGTGGTTTTGATAAAATTTTACTTGATGCTCCTTGTTCTGCAACTGGAGTTATTCGTCGCCATCCTGATATTAAATGGTTACGCCAAGCGGAAGATATTTCTCAATTAGTCAACTTACAAGCACAGATCTTAGACGCATTATGGGAAAAATTAAAGCCGAATGGAACATTGTTATATGCGACTTGTTCCGTGTTACCTCAAGAAAATTGCGAACAGATTAAAGCTTTTTTACAACGCCAATCTAATGCAGAATTAATCCCTTTAACGGCAAAATTACCAGCAAGTACGCTTTCTAACTCAGAATATGGTTGTCAATTTTTACCAACCGAGTTGGGTGGTGATGGTTTCTTTTATGCCAAATTACGCAAATTACCTATGGCAGCAACCTAAACTGCAGATCAAGGAATAACGATGAAGATTATTATTTTAGGGGCAGGGCAAGTAGGTGGTACGCTTGCTGAAAATTTAGTGAATGAAGACAATGATATTACAGTGATTGATAAGAATGCGGATCGCTTACATCAATTACAAGATAAGTATGATTTACGGGTTGTACAAGGAAATGCGTCTTCTCCTAGAACTTTAAGAGAAGCGGGAGCTGCAGACGCTGATTTGTTAGTGGCAGTAACCAGTTCCGATGAAACCAATATGATTGCCTGCCAAGTCGCTTATACCTTGTTCAAAATTCCGACTAAAATTGCACGTATCCGCAATGTAGATTACCTTCGAGAGCGAGAAAAATTATTCAAAAATGATGTGATCCCGATTGATCATATTATTTCACCAGAAAAATTGGTTACCGAAGATATTGCACGTTTAATTGATTATCCCGGTGCATTACAAATCGCCCTTTTTGCTGAAGATAATATTAGTTTAGTTACGGTTAAAGCCTACTATGGTGGACCATTGGTAGGTTATCCAATTGTAAATTTAAAAGAACATCTCCCGCATATTCCAGCACGTATTGTTTCAATTTGGCGGCAAGATAAATTGATTCGTCCCCAAGGTTCAACCATTATTGAAGCGGGAGATGAAGTGATCTTTCTATGTGCTACCCCGCATATTCGAGCGATTATGGCAGAATTACAACGGCTAGAAAAGCCAAGTAAACGGATTATGATCGCTGGTGGTGGTAATATTGGTGCTGGCTTAGCTAAATATCTTGAAAATGATCATAATGTGAAGTTGATAGAACGTAACCCACAGCGTGCAGAGTTGTTAGGAGAGCAGTTATCTAAAACATTAGTATTATGCGGTAATGCCTCAGATCAAACATTACTTTTTGAAGAGCATATCGAAGATATTGATGCTTTTATTGCTTTAACCAGTGCAGATGACGCCAATATTATGTCATCACTGCTTGCAAAGCGTTTAGGTACCAAAAAAGCGATTGCATTAATTCAGCAAATTCCATATTTGAATTTAATCCAAGGTGGTACGATTGATATTGCAGTTTCTCCTCAACAGGCAACAATCTCGGCATTATTAGGGCATGTACGTAAAGGCGATGTTATTAATGTTGCGGTATTACGGCGAGGTCTTGCTGAGGCAATAGAAGCTGTGGCGCATGGTAATCAAGAAACTTCCCAAGTGATAGGAAGAAAAATATCAGAATTGAAATTACCATCAGGTGCAATCATTGGTGCAGTATGGCGACAAAATGAAGTGATTATTGCGAATAAAAATCTGATTATTGAGGAAAATGACCATGTCATTATTTTCTTAAATGATAAGAAGCATATTACTGAGATAGAAAAACTCTTTCAACCCAGCCCATTTTTTATTTAAGGATTGAGAATAATGTTTAATCATCGTTTTATTCGCTATGTATTAGGATCAGTCCTTGCCAAAATAGCTTGGTTAATGTTGATCCCTTTGTGTGTAGCCATTTTTACTAATGGTAACGGGTTGGCAGAATTTTTTACGAGCATTGTGATTACCTATATCGTGTCTTTTTTCTTAACACGGCGAAAGCCAAGTGATATCCGCTTACGTGGAAAAGATATGTTATTACTAACCACATTAATTTGGTTAGTTTCTTGTGCTTTTGGGGCATTACCTTTCATATTATTGGAACATTTTAGTTTTACCGATGCCTATTTTGAAACGATGTCTGGATTAACAACTACTGGGGTGAGTGTCCTGACTAATATTACAGAGGCAGCACCAAGTTTATTGATGTGGCGTTCGACTTTGCAATGGTTAGGAGGATTGGGCTTTATCGTTATGGCAGTTGCGATCTTGCCATTTTTAAATGTTGGGGGAATGAAATTATTCCGTACTGAGTCATCAGATAAGTCAGATAAATTACTTCCACAAGCGAAAGATGTTGCAAAAAGTATTATTAAAACCTATGTCATTCTCACTGCTGTGTGTTGTATTGCTTACTACTGGGCAGGAATGACTTTTTTTGATGCGATTAATCATGCCTTTACAACTCTCTCAACGGGTGGATTTTCTACCCGTGATGGTTCAATGAATGATTTTAGTGCATTAATTCAATGGATTTGTTTACTGTTTATGTTTTTAGGTTCTTTACCATTTTTATTAATGGTGCAGTCTGTCCAACGAAGAAATATTTGGGTGTTATTTTTTGATCAACAAGTACGAGGTTTTATTCTTTTTACTTTAATTGTTGGTGCTGGATTAGCTTTATGGTTACATCACAATCAAATTTTTGACTGGCACGACAGTTTTCGGATTGCGTATTTTAATTTAGTGAATTTAATGTCAACAACTGGCTTTGGTTTAGGGAATTTTGATGCTTGGACTAACACTACCACTTTTATTTTTGCGATTGCTTTTTTCATTGGTGGCTGTTCAGGCTCAACTGCTGGAGGAATAAAAATATTTCGCTTTCAGATTATTTTTGCGGTGGTAAAACATCAAATTCTTAAATTGATGCACCCACAAAGTGTTGTATCAGTACAATATAACCGACAAGCTGTTGCAATTGACTCAATTTTTGCCATAGCGGGATTTTTATTGTGTTATTTTATTATTCTCATTTTGGGGACGGTTTTAGTAACGTTACAAGGATTGGATTTAGAAACCTCGCTGAGTATTGCGGCAACGTCAATTGGTAATGTTGGACAAGGTTTAGGACCGATTGTTGGGCCAAATGGTTCTTTTGCTAACTTATCCGAATCAATTAAATGGTTAATGGTTACAATGATGCTAGTTGGGCGTTTAGAAATTATGACGGTCTTGGTTTTATTTTTTCCGGGGTTTTGGAAAAAATAAAAGAAGAACTTTTCAAAGGTGATGTATAATAAAATTACATTAATTTTATAAAATTTGCATGATATTGAGGAAATTATGTCGCTTTTAAAAGAGTTTCGTGATTTTGCTGTACGTGGTAATGTCGTTGATATGGCTATTGGGGTCGTGATTGGTGCAGCTTTTGGGAAGATTGTCAGTTCTTTAGTATCTGATATTATCACACCACTCATTAGTTTATTTGCTGGGAGTGTTGATTTTAAAAATTTAAGTTTTGTTTTGCGCGCCGCAACAGAAAATACTCCAGCATTAACGCTTAAATATGGCTTATTTATTCAAACTGTCTTTGATTTCGCTATCATTGCATTTGCAATTTTTATTGCGATTAAAGTAATGAATAAGTTAAAGAAAAAACAACCTGAACCTGCCCCGAAAGTGAAAGAAACAACAGCAGAAGAAAAATTACTCTCTGAAATTCGTGATCTATTAAAGGATAAAAAATAATTTAATCATTAAGGTAAAATCCATATATTAATCAAAATATATGGATTTTTTTATTATTCTAGTAATTGTAGTTGTTGGAATGCGGTTAAAATTCCGTCTTGTTCAATATTAGTGGTAACATAGTTAGCAACAGCTTTTAATTCAGGGCAAGCATTCCCCATAGCGACACCATACCCAACACTGGTTAGCATTTCAATATCATTTAAGCCATCGCCAAAAGCAATAACATTTTTCATACTCAAACCTAAATGTGTCACGATATTTTGAATACCACGTGCTTTTGAACCGTTTTGAGCTAATAGATCAACGGCATAAGGATGCCAGCGTACAGTTTTTAAATCTTGCCCTAAAATAGTAGAAGTGGTAATTAACCCCTCTTTTTCTGTCGGGTAAAAGAGTAGCATTTGGTAAATAGGTGCTTTTAAGTAGTAATCGGGATCAACAATATAATTGCTTGTAATCGGAGTTAAAGCTGTTTGTACTGAAGGGGATATAGCCGAGACTGCAATATGATCATTACCCACAAAACCATATTCAAACTTATGTTGTTGCATAAAGTCGATGATTCTTTTGATTTCAAGGGTTGTGAGAGGATATTGAGTAATAATTTGTTGCTGGTAACTATTATGTTGACCATTAATTGTGACGAAGATATCCACATCTTCATCTTCAATTAATTGATTAATCACCTGAGGAAACGCACAACGAGGTCGCCCAGTTGCAATTGCAGGTCTAATGCCTTGCTGTTTTAAACGGCGGAAAACTTCAGGGATTGTTTTAGGAATAATCGCATTTTGTTTAATATAAAGGGTTTCATCAATATCAAAAAAGACAAGTTTGATTTGTTCTTTAAGTGCTGTTAATGACTCTGGTGATAACATTTTTTGCTCAAATTTGTTGTAAAAATTAACAGGTTTATCAATTCTAAAAGCTAATACTCAGAAATGCAAATCAAACCAAGGTGATGCAATTCTGATATTTGGCTAATAGTTATTGGAAAGTATAAGCGTAATTTCACAGTGATTTTGCGATCTTTTTCGCAGAAAAATTATCTATTTTTCAGTTAAAAATTGGATTTTGTTATGTTATCTCGATGAAATTGACAAATCCTTTTGCTTTTCGCTGTTTTTATTGTCAACAGCCTCTAGCCTTGCCTTGGCAAGGACTTTGTTGTCGTTGCCTGCGTCAGATTATTCAGATTCCTTATTGTGGAAAATGCGGTTCACCATTGCCAGAATATCATCTTGGTTGTGGGTATTGTTCTTGTCAGCAGTTATTGTGGGATAGAATGATCTATGTTTCACCTTATCAAGCTCCTTTAAGCGAATTAATCCATCGTTTCAAGTTTCAACAGCAGTATTATTTAGATCGAACCTTGGCTCGGCTGTTATTATTAGCAGTTTTAAAGGCAAAACGTGAACAAGGATTATCTTTACCTGAACTATTATTACCTGTTCCATTGCATCATCACCGACAATGGCAGCGAGGCTATAATCAAGCTGGTTTGTTAGCGGATTATTTAGGGTATTACTTAACATTACCAGTCAATCATCACTGGTTAAAACGACAACGTGCAACGCTTTCACAACGAGGTTTAGTGGCGAGAGAACGCCAAAAGAATTTAGTCGGTGCTTTTAGTTTAAAAGGTAAGGTTAAAGTGCAGTCTGTTGCAATTATTGATGATGTCATTACCACAGGGGCAACTATGCACGAATTATGTGTTTTATTACGTCAACAAGGTGTAAGTGAAATTCAAGTTTGGGCATTATGTCGTACGTAAACCTAAAATTAGGGATTTTCTAATCATTTAAATTAGGTTAAAAGTGGAAAAATATTTTATTTAGGCGTATTATTTCCGACTATATCAGTCGGGTATTATTTTTTTATGCGAGAAAGGAAGTTTTATGCAACATGTTAAAATTTCTGCTGCCGCACAGACGCATTTTCGTAAATTATTAGAGCAGCAGGAAGAGGGAACAAATATTCGAATTTTTGTGGTTAATCCGGGTACATTACATGCGGAATGTGGGGTCTCTTATTGCCCTCCTTCAGCGGTAGAAGCAGATGATCAGGAAATGAAATATGACGGATTTTCAGCCTTTGTTGATGAGATTAGTTTACCTTTTTTAGAAGATGCAGAAATTGATTTTGTTACCGAGGAAATGGGATCACAATTAACATTAAAAGCCCCAAACGCTAAAATGAAAAAGGTTGCTGATGATGCACCTTTAATTGAGCGAGTAGAATATGTTATTCAAACTCAAATTAATCCACAGCTTGCAGGGCATGGTGGTTTGATTACATTAATTGATATTACAGAAGAGGGTATTGCTGTATTACAATTTGGTGGTGGTTGCAATGGATGTTCGATGGTCGATGTTACTTTGAAAGAAGGGATTGAGAAACAGTTGTTAACCCAATTTGATGGGGAATTAAAAGGCGTGAAAGATGCAACTGAGCATCAGCGTGGCGAACATTCATATTTTTAGTAATGGTATTAAAGATAATACCTGTTTTCCGATTGAAATTATTCTAATTTCAATCGGGTATTTCTCAGTGGGAGTAGTAAGAAAGCGAAACTCAATTTATTCTTGGTTTATTTTAGGAGACGATTATGGCTTACACTTTACCTGAAATAGGTTATGCCTATGATGCTTTAGAACCTCATTTTGATGCAATGACAATGGAAATTCATCATAGTAAGCACCATCAGGCTTATGTAAATAACGCAAATGCAGCGTTAGAAGGTTTATCTGAAGAATTAAATGCAATGTGTGCAGGTGAGTTAATTTCTAACTTAGCTAAAGTACCAGCAGAAAAACGTACAGCGTTACGTAATAATGCAGGTGGACACGCAAATCATTCTCTATTTTGGAAAATGTTGAAAAAAGGAACAACCTTACAAGGTGAATTAAAAACAGCAATTGAACGTGATTTTGGTTCAGTTGAAGCTTTTCAAGCGGAATTTGAAAAAGCGGCAGCAACACGTTTTGGTTCGGGTTGGGCGTGGCTAGTTTTAACGGCTGACAACAAGTTAGCAGTTGTTTCAACAGCAAATCAAGATAACCCTTTAATGGGTAAAGAGATTGCGGGTTGTGAAGGATTCCCATTACTTGGTCTTGATGTTTGGGAACACGCTTATTACTTAAAATTCCAAAACCGCCGTCCAGATTATATCAAAGAATTTTGGAATGTGGTTAACTGGGATTTTGTGGCACAACGCTATACAAATAAATTAGCTAATAATAGTTGTAATTGTAAATAATTTTCGATTTATGCTGAAAGCCGAAACAATCTGTTTCGGCTTTTTTTATCTCTAACTGGGCAGTTTTGCGATTTTTCTCGCAGATATTGTGATTCTTTTTGGTAAAAATCACTGAAGTTGCTAGATTAGTCCAGATGAAATGATTAAAATCGCCAATTTATTTATTCCTGTAAAATTGAAGCAGGAAAATTTATTTAACTAAGCAGATTAATGACAAGGATATTCGCCGTAATGTGTAACAACGAGGCAACAATGATGGATTCATCAGCAAAACAAAGTTTAAACAAAACAAAATTAGAAAAAATTAATTTAATGAATTTAACTCGCCCTCAAATGCGAGAATTTTTTGCTTCATTAGGCGAAAAACCATTCCGTGCAGATCAACTGATGAAATGGATCTATCAGTTTGGTGAAGATAACTTTGATAATATGACTAATATTAATAAAAAGTTACGTGAAAAACTTAAACTTGTTGCTGAAATTACAGCACCAGAGATTGCGGTTGAACAACGTTCTAGTGATGGCACAATAAAATGGGCAATGCAAGTGGGAGAACAACAGGTTGAAACTGTGTATATTCCAGAAGCTGATCGGGCGACATTATGTGTATCATCACAAGTTGGGTGTGCTTTAGCCTGTACTTTTTGTTCTACTGCTCAGCAAGGTTTTAATCGCAATTTGACGGTATCTGAGATTATTGGTCAGGTATGGCGAGCGTCAAAAACGATAGGTAGTTTTGGGGTAACAGGGGTTCGTCCAATTACTAATGTTGTGATGATGGGAATGGGAGAACCACTATTAAATTTAAATAATGTAGTGCCTGCAATGGAAATTATGCTAGATGATTTTGCTTTTGGGTTATCTAAGCGTCGAGTTACTTTATCGACCTCAGGAGTGGTACCAGCGTTGGATCGTTTAGGGGATATGATTGACGTTGCTTTAGCCATTTCGTTGCACGCACCGAATGATGAATTACGTAATGAAATTGTGCCGATTAATAAAAAATATAATATCGCAACCCTAATTCAGTCGGTAAATAATTATTTGACTAAGTCGAATGCGAATCACGGCAAAGTCACTATTGAATATGTAATGTTGGATCGTGTGAATGATAGTGTTGAACACGCTCATCAATTAGCCCAAGTATTGCGTAACACACCAAGTAAAATCAATTTAATTCCATGGAATCCGTTTCCACAAGCGCCGTATAATAAAAGCTCTAATACTCGCATTGATCGTTTTCAAAAAACATTGATGGAATATGGTTTTACCGTGATTATTCGCAAAACTCGTGGCGATGATATTGATGCGGCTTGTGGTCAATTAGCTGGTGATGTGATTGATCGAACTAAGCGTACTGCACATAAAAAATTTGGACAGCAAATTGCGGTGAAAGTTGATTAATTTTAGTTAAGTCAATGTAAGGAGTAATGATGTTAAGGATAAGCCGATTGATAATCTTACTTTTTACATTGATGATCACAGGTTGTGTTACATCAAGAGATACACAATCAGGAAATAAAATTGATCAAATTAAATTAGCGAAAATAAGGGTTGAGTTGGGATTAGGCTATTTAGCACAAAATAATTTACCACAAGCAAAAGTTAATTTTGATAAAGCGTTACAGCAAGCACCACAGCATTATTTACCGCATTTAGGCTTAGCTTATTTTTATCAACAAAGTGGTGAAGTTGAAAAAGCAGAGATTGAATATCAACAAGCCTTAATGTTCGCACCTATGCAAGGTGATGTGTTAAATAATTATGCAACATTTTTATGTGCGAGAACGAAGTATCAATCTGCTTTTCAACTTTTTGAACGTGCTTTAGAGGGTAAAGGATACTATCGTTTTGCAGATACTTATCAAAATATCGCATTATGTGCATTTTTGGCGAAAGATCGTCCTCGAGCGGTATGGGCGATTAAACAGTTGGCTACCTTTGATCCTGAAAAAGCGAAAAAAACAGCACAATTGTCCCCTTTTAAACTTTAATGATAAGTTACTCGAAGTGGTTCATTTCAGTCGGTCTTTGCAAGATTTTTTATTGCAAAACCTGAATATCCCCCTTAAACTTGCCTGATGTTTTTTGCTGTTGAGTCGTTTTAATCGCAATTTATCAGCGATATTCAATTAGAAGTATTAATAATGGATAATCAAGCAGATATTATTGAGCCTCAAGAATTAAGTATAGGTCAACGTTTGCGTCAAGCACGAGAAAAAGTTGGTTTAGACTTAATAGAGGTGGCAGAAAAAATACATTTAAAAGTTGCAATATTAAATCATCTTGAACAAGATCGTTTTAGTTTACCTAATTTACCGCCTGCTTTTATGAAAGGCTATCTGAAGAATTATGCAAAATTCTTAAATATTGTCATTTCATCTGAAGAATTTGCCCAGTTGCAATTTGGTGATAACGTATATAAGAAGCCTCGGATTCGGACGGTAATTAATGATGATGTTGCTCATAGTCGATGGGCAGCACATTTAACTTGGTTGGTGGTTTTCTTTTTAATTAGTATGACAGTCTTGTGGTGGTGGCAAGATCATCAGCGTTCACAAACTGAACGACAAGATTTTGTAGAAAGTCATTTATCACCGAAAACAACTTCTAATGTTATTCCTACAAATCTTACCAAGAATGAGAAAGTGGAGAGTGATGTAACTGATAATACGGCAATTGAAAGCTCTTCCAGTGCTGAGAGTATTAAGCGTAATTCACAACAGCCTGTATCTGATGAAAGAATAGAGGGAATACCATCACCACAAATTACCACTCCAGCTTTAACATTAGTTGCAACATCTTCTAATGCAACGACCTCAAGTAAAATTGAATTGCCGAATACATCAACTGAGGCTTTAGAAAAAGCGATGCAGCGTATTGATCATTCAAAGCAAGTGATGAAACAAGAAAAAAAGGGTGAAAAAGGCATTGTTCCATTATCAGAGGGGTTGCAGTTAGATGTTATAGCAAATAGCTGTTGGATTACCATTAAAGATGGCAATAACGATATTTTAGCTCAAAAAATCTATTTTGCTGGAGATAAGTTACATTTTAATACCAAGCCACCTTATGATTTGGTTATTGGTGCACCTTCTAATGTCAAAATTAGTTATTTAGGGAAAGAAATACCCATTAAATTAGATGGGAAAGTGGCAAGACTTAGATTACCTCAGAAAGGATAAATAAAAGTTGATATGTTAGAGAAACCTTTAATTACACGGCGTCAAACTAAGCAGATTTTTGTAGGAAATGTACCTATTGGTGGTGATGCTCCGATAGCAGTGCAGTCAATGACAAATACCAGAACAACAGACATTACGGCAACAGTTGCACAAATTAAAGCACTTGAAAAAGTAGGTGCGGATATTGTCCGAGTTTCAGTGCCAACAATGGAAGCTGCTGAGGCGTTTAAATTGATTAAACAACAAGTTTCGGTTCCATTAGTTGCAGATATTCATTTTGATTATCGTATTGCATTAAAAGTGGCAGAATATGGTGTGGATTGTTTGAGAATTAATCCGGGTAATATTGGCCGTGAAGATCGGATTCGTGCGGTAGTTGATTGTGCGAGAGATAAAAATATTCCAATTAGAATTGGAGTGAATGCTGGTTCATTGGAGAGAGATCTACAGGAAAAATATGGTGAACCAACGCCAGAGGCTTTATTAGAATCTGCATTGCGTCATGTTGAGATTTTGGATCGTTTGAATTTTGAACAGTTTAAAGTGAGTGTTAAAGCATCAGATGTTTTTTTAGCGGTTGAAGCTTACCGTTTATTAGCTAAAGCTATTTCTCAACCTTTGCACTTAGGGATCACTGAAGCCGGTGGTGCGAGAGCAGGTGCTGTAAAAAGTGCGATTGGCTTAGGTATGCTTTTAGCCGAAGGGATTGGCGATACTTTGCGTGTCTCTTTAGCTGCTGATCCAGTCGAAGAAATTAAAGTTGGTTTTGATATTCTTAAATCTTTACGTATCCGTTCCCGTGGTATTAATTTTATTGCTTGCCCAACTTGTTCTCGTCAGGAATTTGATGTAATAGGCACAGTGAATGCTTTAGAACAACGCTTAGAAGATATTACAACACCACTTGATGTCTCGATTATCGGTTGTGTGGTAAATGGTCCCGGTGAAGCGTTAGTTTCAGATCTAGGTGTCACTGGTGGGCATAAAAAAAGTGGGTTTTATTTAGACGGAGAACGTCAGAAAGAACGGTTTGATAACGAACAATTAATCGATCAGCTAGAGGCAAAAATTCGAGCGAAAGTTGCTATGCAGGATCAGAAAAATCGGATAGAAATTACACAAATTTAAGAAATAGGAATAAAAATTATGGCGAAGACCATTCAAGCAATTCGTGGTATGAATGATTGTTTACCAAGTGATACACCTTTATGGCAGTGGGTTGAAGGGCAAGTGAGAGATGTCTTAGCAAGTTATGGGTATGCTGAGATTCGAATGCCAATAGTGGAGTCAACTCCTCTTTTTGCACGAGCCATTGGTGAAGTAACAGATGTTGTTGAAAAAGAAATGTTTACCTTCGATGATCGAGATAATGAAAGTTTGACTTTACGTCCAGAAGGTACTGCAGGGTGTGTGCGAGCAGGGATTGAACATGGTTTACTGTATAACCAAGAACAACGGCTGTGGTATATGGGACCAATGTTTCGTTATGAACGTCCTCAAAAAGGGCGTTACCGTCAATTCCATCAAGTTGGGGTAGAAATATTTGGTATTGCTAATCCTGAAATTGATGCGGAACTCATCCTACTTACTGCTCGTTTATGGAAAGCGTTAGGTATTTTGGATCACGTTACTTTGCAACTCAATTCAATTGGTTCGCTTGAGGCGAGAAAGAATTATCGAGAAGCTTTGGTTGCATTCCTACAAAATCATCTTGATATATTAGATGAGGATTGTAAACGCCGTTTAACGACTAATCCACTACGGATCTTGGATAGTAAAAATGAACGAGTTCAAGAGGTATTGAATCAAGCGCCTAAGTTACATGATTATTTAGATCAAGATTCAAAAGAACATTTTACCCAATTATGTCATTTACTCGATCAATTAGGCATTCAGTATGAAATTAATCAAAAACTAGTACGAGGTTTAGATTATTACAATAAAACTGTATTTGAATGGGTTACCACCGCATTAGGGGCTCAAGGTACGGTATGTGGTGGCGGTCGTTATGATGGTTTGGTCGCACAGTTAGGGGGGCATGCAACCTGTGGGGTTGGTTTTGCAATGGGATTAGAGCGTTTAGTCTTGCTTGTTCAAGAAGTTTCCCCTCGTATAGAGTTGGCAAAACCTGTTGATATTTATGTGGTTTATAACGGTACTGGTACAACTGTTGCTGCATTTGAAATCGCAGAAAAATTACGTAGTGAACTTAAAAATTGTCGAGTAATGTTACATTGCAGTGGTGGTAACTTTAAGAAACAATTTAAACGTGCAGATAAAAGTGGGGCAAAATTTGCCATTGTATTAGGTGAAAGTGAAGTGCTAAATGGAGAAGTAATAGTTAAAGATCTTTTAAATGGTGAAGAGCAACAAAAGATGGCAATCACCACTTTAACTGACTATTTGGCAAAAGTGTTATAAGGAGAAAATCGTGGCTTATACGACTGATGAACAACTTCAAGTTGATGAAATTAAAAATTGGTGGAAAGAGAATGGTAAGGTAATTATTTTTGCGGTTATTCTTGCGATTTTAGGCGTATTAGGTTGGCGATATTGGCAACAAAGCCAAACTGAAAAAATTTATCAAACCTCAACTAACTTTGATCAAGTAGTGGCTTTATATCAACAAGATCCACAAACAAATGTTGAACAGCTTGAACAATTTAGTAAAAATTATCCTGATACGAGTTATGCGGTGTTTGCTTTATTAATTGAAGCCCAAAATGCTGTTACTAGTGGTAACTTTACTCAAGCTGAGGCGGCTTTAACGCAGGCATTAAGCAATACTCGCTATCCTACATTAGTGTCAATTATTGCGTTGCGTTTAGCAGCAGTACAAATACAGTTAAATCAATTTGATGCTGCAACAGCAAGTTTAGCATTAGTTAAGGAGAGTAGTTGGCAGGGACGTAAAGCAATTTTAAGCGGAGATATTGCGATGGCTAAAGGCGATCTTGTTGCTGCTAAACAAGCGTATCAAACAGCTTTAGAAACAGCCAATCCATTTGAAATGCAATGGTTAAAAATTCGTTTAAATAATTTATAAGCCAGAATAAACCTCTATAATAAGTTTATTATAGAGGTTTTGCAGAATATTTATCCGTTTTGTTGTCTATTCGCTCAAATAATTAAAATTTTTAAAATTTTTGTTGATTAGTTCGTAGAAATCAGTATTATTAGCCGGCGTTAAGAAATAAAACGATGGGTCGTTAGCTCAGTCGGTAGAGCAGCGGACTTTTAATCCGTTGGTCGAAAGTTCGAATCTTTCACGACCCACCATTTACTTTATTAGTATATTAATAATACCTGTATGGGTCGTTAGCTCAGTCGGTAGAGCAGCGGACTTTTAATCCGTTGGTCGAAAGTTCGAATCTTTCACGACCCACCATTTACTTTATTAGTATATTAATAATACCCCGTATGGGTCGTTAGCTCAGTCGGTAGAGCAGCGGACTTTTAATCCGTTGGTCGAAAGTTCGAATCTTTCACGACCCACCATCTTATTCAAATCTTACAACCTTTATAATCATTTTATTTGTCAACTGTATTCTTTTTAGTTTTGTGGCTAAAAAATAACTACACCCTATTTCAGCTAATAAAGTGTAGTTAATGTAGTGTTATTACCAATATTTAACTTCTAACAGCAATAGCTTCAATTTCAATACCAACATCTTTCGGTAAACGAGCCACCTCAACGCAAGAACGTGCTGGAAAATTCGGGTGGTTGTTTTCTTCAAAGAAACGTTGATATTCTGCATTGATTGCCGCAAATTGATTCAGATCTTTAACAAAAACTGTTGTTTTCACAATATCTTTGACTTGTAAACCTGCTTGTTCAATTATGGCTTTTACATTTTCCAATGATTGACGGGCTTGTGCTACGATGTCTTGTGCCACTTCACCAGTGGCTGGGTTTACTGGGATTTGCCCTGAAGTTAAAACCATATTTCCTAAATCGACTGCTTGCACATAAGGTCCGATTGCTGCAGGTGCTTTTTCTGTATGAATAATTTTTGTCATAAAATAATCCTCTTGTCTTAAGTAAAAAATTTTTAAAAGTTCACAAGTGTGAGTGTTCGTTTAATATCCAAGTGTGGCAACCATAACCGCTTTAATTGTATGCATTCGATTTTCAGCTTGATCAAAGACAATGGACGCATCGGATTCAAAAACGTCATCGGTAACTTCTAAACCACTCATACCATATTTTTCTGCCATTTTTTTTCCTATGCTGGTATTTTCATCATGGAATGATGGCAGGCAATGCATAAATTTTACCTCAGGATTGTTAGTTTTCGCTAATAGTGCTGAATTTACTTGATATGGTCGCATTAAAGCAATTCGCTTTTCCCATTCACTTTCAGCTTCTCCCATTGATACCCAAATATCTGTATAGATAAAATCGACTCCTTCGATACCAGCTGTAATATCTTCGGTACAAGTAATTTTAGCCCCTGTTTTCTTTGCCATTTCGGCTACTTCATCAAGTAACTGTTGTTCTGGAAAGAATTGCTGTGGGGCGACTAAACGTAAATCTAAGCCTGTTAATGCCGCTCCTTCAACGAAAGAATTGCCCATATTATTACGTGCATCGCCAAGGTAGGCGAGTTTCATTTGATCTAAGCGTTTACCTTTACCGTGTTCAAGCATCGTTAGGAAATCGGCTAAAATTTGGGTTGGGTGAAATTCATCTGTTAAGCCATTCCAAACAGGTACGCCAGCGTATTGAGCTAATGTTTCAACTAAATGTTGTCCATAACCTCGATATTGAATGCCATCATACATTCGCCCTAATACTCTTGCGGTATCTTTCATACTTTCTTTATGACCTATTTGTGAACCGCTTGGTCCGATATAGGAAACATTTGCACCTTGATCAAAGGCTGCAACTTCAAAGGCACAACGAGTGCGAGTCGAGGTTTTTTCAAAAATTAATGCAATATTTTTTCCTTTCAAGCGAGGTTGCTCGGTACCGCTATATTTCGCCCGTTTTAAATCAGCTGAAAGTTGAAGGAGGTGATGAATTTCTTTTGGGGTAAAATCCATTAAACGTAGAAAATGACGATGACGCAAATTAAAAGGCATAGAATTTCTCCTAGTTGAGGTTGAGTAACCGCACAAAAATACCACCCTTTCCTTTTGAGGGTCAAGTTTGTTGAGTAAAGCAAAGTTATTTTGTTTTGGAGCAAAGAAAAAGATGAAAAATCTTTATAATTAATCAGTTACACAATAGTGTTATAGAATATCGAGAAAATATGTTCGTACAAATCAGGAGTATATCTAGTTGGGAATCCTTGCTATAATACCTGTATAAAAAAACAGTGAGAAAGGTAGAGAGTGATGGATTTTTCAGAATTACTTGATGGTTTAAATGACAGACAACGACAAGCAGTCGCTGCTCCTTTGGGGAATTATTTAGTTTTAGCAGGTGCTGGAAGTGGAAAAACACGAGTCCTGACACATCGAATTGCTTGGTTAATTGGTGTTGAAGGTATTTCTGAAAGTAATATTTTAGCCGTCACTTTTACCAATAAAGCAGCGGCAGAAATGCGACAAAGAATAGAATATGCACTTAATGGAACTTCTCATCGTTTATTTGGTATGTGGGTTGGCACTTTTCATAGTATTGCGCATCGGTTATTACGTTCTCACGCATTAGATGCTGGCTTACCACAGGATTTTCAAATTTTAGACAGTGAAGATCAGTTACGTTTGATTAAACGCTTAATCAAACTACATGAATTAGATGATAAAGCCTTTCCTGCTAAACAAGCGTGCTGGTATATCAATCAGAAAAAAGACGAAGGATTGCGTCCAGATCGGATTGATACTCACGGTAATCGTAATGAAAAAGAATGGGTAAAAATTTATCAAATTTATCAAGATGCTTGTGATCGAGCGGGTTTAATTGATTTTGCTGAATTATTGTTAAGAGCATATGAATTATGGCAAAAAAAACCGTTGATCCTGCAACGTTATCAGCAACGTTTTCAACATATCTTGATTGATGAGTTTCAAGATACTAATAAAATTCAGTATCAGTTCGTAAAGCTTCTGGCAGGTGAGCAAGGAAAAGTGATGATTGTTGGAGACGATGATCAATCCATTTATGGCTGGCGTGGTGCTGAAATTGAGAATATTCAGCGCTTTTTACAAGATTATCATCAGGTACAAACAATCCGCTTAGAACAAAATTATCGCTCAACGGGAAATATCTTAAAGTCTGCAAATCATTTAATTAAACATAATAGTGATCGTTTAGGTAAGAATTTATGGACAGAAGATGGTGATGGTGAAGCAATAGGTATCTATGAAGCGTTCAATGAGTTAGATGAAGCCCGTTTTGTTGCTAGCCAAATTACAAAATGGGTTGAAGAAGGGGGGCAATATCATGATTGTGCCGTCTTATATCGGAGTAATAGCCAATCTCGTGTTTTAGAGGAGGCGTTATTACAAGCCAATATTCCTTATCGAATTTATGGTGGAGTCCGCTTTTTTGAACGCCAAGAGATTAAAGATGCGTTAGCTTATTTGCGTTTAATTGCAAATCGTCAAGATGATGCAGCATTTGAACGGGTGGTAAATACCCCAACACGTGGAATTGGCGAACGGACAATGGATTTATTACGTCAACTTACAAGAGAACGTCAGATAACTTTATGGCAGGCAGCACATTTAATTCTAGATGAAAAGAAATTAACGACTCGAGCTGCAACGGCGTTATTACGTTTTCTTGAATTAATTAATTCTCTTGAATTAGAAACGCAACAGTTGCCTTTATTTGAACGTACTGATTTTGTGATAAAACATTCTGGGTTGTACCAAATGTATCAACAAGAAAAGGGTGAAAAAGGTGAAGTAAGAATTGAAAACTTAGAGGAATTAGTTTCAGCAACGAGAGAATTTAAACCTGATGATGGTCAGGAATTTAATGATTTAACAGCATTTTTAACACACGCTTCTTTAGAAGCGGGAGAGGGACAGGCTTCTTCACATCAATCTTGTGTCGATATGATGACTTTACATTCAGCAAAAGGTTTAGAATTTCCTTGTGTATTTATTGTTGGTATGGAAGAAGGCATTTTTCCAAGTGGTCTGCTTTACCAAGAAATTGGGCGTTTAGAAGAAGAAAGACGTTTAGCTTATGTAGGTATCACTCGAGCAAAACAGAAATTAACTTTAACTTATGCTGAAACTAGACGAGTTTATGGGAAAGACGAAAAGCATTTACCATCGAGATTTATTAAAGAATTACCTGAAGAATGTATCCAAGAGATTCGTTTACGAGGTAAGGTTACCAGACCTTTTAATCAGAATACAGGCGGTGTGGCGAGTACTCCTATTGTTAAGACAAGTGAATGGACATTAGGGAAGAAAGTAAAACACGATAAATTTGGCGTTGGGACAATTATTAATATTGAAGGGGCGGACAATAATACTCGATTACAAATAGCTTTTCAAAATCAAGGGATCAAATGGCTAATTGCACATTTAGCTAAGTTAGAGAAGCTATAAAAAGATCAATTTATATAAAACTTTTTTTATATAATTGAGTCTAACTATAAAGAATAAAAGAGCAAGTAAGTTTTTGATTAGACTTTTAACTGTTACTCTTTTGTGTTATAACTGCCAACTTGTTAAAATTAAGACACCGCAGTTATAACGAATCTAAGCATCAAAGAGAAGAAGGAATAACAATGACTAAAGAAATCAACGCAATGTTAATTCCGCAAGGAAATTTAGAAAGTTATATTCGTGCTGCTAATGAATATCCAATGTTAACGGCAGAAGAAGAAAAAGAGTTAGCAGAGCGTTTGTATTATCACGAAGATGTTGAGGCGGCAAAAAAATTAATTTTATCTCACCTACGTTTTGTCATTCATATTGCACGTGGTTATTCTGGCTATGGTTTACCGCAAGCAGATCTAATTCAAGAAGGCAATATCGGTTTAATGAAAGCGGTGAAACGATTTAATCCCGAAGTTGGGGTGCGTTTAGTCTCTTTTGCCGTACATTGGGTAAAAGCAGAAATTCACGAATATGTTTTACGCAACTGGCGTATTGTAAAAGTTGCTACCACTAAAGCCCAACGTAAATTATTTTTTAATTTACGCAAAACAAAACAACGTTTAGGTTGGTTTAAGCAGAATGAAGTGAATATGGTAGCAGATGAATTAGGCGTATCTGTTGATGATGTCAAAGAGATGGAATCACGTATGAGTGGTTTGGATATGGCATTTGAATTACCAACAGAAGATCATGAAGAGAGTTATGCACCAGCACTCTATTTAGAAGATAAAAGTTCAAATTTTGCGGCAGAATTGGAACAAGAAAATTTTGAGACACAAGCTGTTGATCAATTAAATCAAGCGTTAAATTGTCTCGATCAACGTAGTCGCCATATTATCCAGACTCGCTGGCTTGATGAAAATAAAGCAACATTACAAGAGCTAGCGGATCAATATGGTGTGTCTGCAGAGCGGATTCGACAACTTGAAAATAATGCCTTGAAAAAACTTAAAAATGCAGTGAGTTTTGCATAAACCGTAAAAGACTAGCTTTTTAGCTAGTTTTTTTACTCTTTATTCTATCCTGATAAAAATGATGCACTCTGATTTTATTCCTCATTTAAGTACACATATCTTGGATCTTAACTTAGGTAAACCCGCAGTTAATGTTAAGGTGGAGCTTTATCAACAGCAACACGATCAAGGTTGGTTGCAATTAGATCAACAATTAACAAACGGTGAAGGACGAATTAATCGTTTTAATTTGAGTGTGCCTGCGAGTTTAAAATCAACACTAACTCATTGTTATAAATTAAGATTTTACAGTGGAGAGTATTATTCCCCTCAATTCTCTTTTTATCCTTATATTGATATTCTGTTTCAATTAGACCCAACACAATCGGATTATCATATTCCACTGACTTTATCGCCTTTCGGTTATTCGACTTATCGTGGTTGTTGAGTGTTAATTAGATAGTTTGAGTGAAATAAAAGGCTTAGGTTGGTTAAATCTTATTTGAGATAAAATTAAAAATAGATAACCGTACCTAAATACTAAGCTATTATTTTGGTATTTAAGTACGGAATAATCCTAATGTTTGTTGAATAAAAAATGATTATTTTGTATTAACAGGGTAATCCCACCAAATATCAAATAATTGGCTTATTTCTATTTGTTGGATACCATTGTTTTCTAACCAGTTTTTGACTAATTCACGATGGCTTTCATCACATTTACCTGCTTTTTCAAGGCAAACTAGTCCTTCCCAGTGTAGATAACCACTACCTTCATAGGCAAGACCATTTGGTTTAATCACTTCCCCAATAAAGCGATCTACCACTTGATCGATAGTATTAACATCAGTACCTTCAGCAAATTGCCAATTAACTAAAAAGCCTAACTCTTGAAATTCACCTAAGTGCATTTTTTTGCGTTGTCTTCTATTATGTTGATATGCCATAGTTTTTTCCTTAATTTAAATGATAGTTATTTTTTAATGAAGTAGAGATCCCAAACGCCATGTCCTAGTCGATGCCCTCGTTCTTCAAATTTGGTTAAAGGGCGGAAGATAGGGCGAGGAATAAAATCATTGGTCTTAGAAGTATTTTCTAATCCAGACGTTTGGCTTAGCACTTCTAACATTTGTTCTGCATAATTTTCCCAATCAGTTGCCATATGGACAAACCCACCACTTTGTAGTTTTTGCATAATTAATTGCATAAAAGCAGGTTGAACAATACGGCGTTTATGATGCTTAGCTTTATGCCAAGGATCTGGAAAGAACAGTTGTAATCCACCAAGACTACTATCTGCAATACTTTCATTGAGAATTTCGATTGCATCGTGGCAGATGATCCGCAAATTTTTAATCTCTTTTTGCTTAGCATAAGCGATGCAAGCACCTACGCCGGGGGTATGAACTTCAATGCCTAAATAATTATATTGTGGGTTTTGTTCCGCCATTTCGACTAATGAGCGTCCCATACCAAAACCAATCTCAAGAATCACAGGATGATTATTTTGAAAAATTTCAGCAAAATTAAAAGGCGTTTTTTGATGTTCCAAACCATAGAAATACCAGTTTTCATTCATTGCGCTACGTTGTGCTGCGCTTAACCGACCTGTACGCAGAACAAAACTGCGGATTTTACGCATATAGCGACCATCAGTGGTAAATTCTTCAGTGGTAACTGTTTTACGTTTTTGATCAGCAAAAGTTGTTTTTGGCGTTGTTGACATAAATTTTAATCAATGGTTTTAGTTTTTTATGAATTGGGGCTATTGTACCTGAGAATTGATTTTTTTTCTTGTATTTTAATTGGTTAATTATGCTACACTTCTTCAATTCATAAATTTTTAGTCTTGAAGTATTTTATGCTAGCAAAATCTACCCCTCACGCCCCTTTTGCTCGGGCAGTATTAGCGTGGTATGACAAATATGGCCGCAAGAATTTACCGTGGCAGCAAAATAAAACTTTATATGGTGTCTGGTTATCTGAGGTAATGTTGCAACAAACTCAGGTGGTTACTGTTATTCCTTATTTTCAACGTTTTATCCAAACTTTTCCAACACCAACAGCATTAGCGAATGCAGAGATTGATCAGGTCTTACATCTTTGGACAGGGTTAGGCTATTATGCTCGAGCAAGGAATTTACATAAAGCTGCACAGCAAATTCGTGATCAATTTCAGGGCGAATTTCCAACCTGCTTTGAACAAGTCTTAAGCCTACCGGGGATAGGACGAAGTACGGCAGGGGCAATTCTTTCTTCTTGCTTAAATGCACCTTACCCAATTTTAGATGGGAATGTAAAGCGAGTGTTATCACGCTATTTTGCTATAACTGGTTGGAGTGGTGAGAAAAGCATTGAAAATCGGTTATGGCAATTGAGTGCACAAGTAACACCAAGTACACAAGTGGCTAATTTTAATCAAGCGATGATGGATATTGGGGCGATAGTGTGTACTCGAACCAAGCCAAAATGTAGTTTATGCCCGCTAGAAAAAGAGTGTGTTGCTAATCAAACAGGACAACAAGCTCAATTTCCAACTAAAAAGCCGAAAAAAACGCTCCCTGTTCGTCAAAGTTATTTCTTGTTGTTACGGAATGGGCAAAAAGTATTATTAGAACAGCGTGAGCTAAGTGGATTATGGGGAGGACTATATTGTTTTCCACAATTTGATAGTCAAGATCAACTTGAACAGGCATTACAGCAGCAAGGAATTAAGCATTATCAGCACTTGCCTACATTTCGGCATACTTTCAGCCATTTTCATCTCGATATTTATCCAATTGTTGCTGATTATATACCGCAAGAGAGGGAAGCAATGGAGAATGATGATTGCTATAAGGTCAAAGAGCGTGAGGGTGAGTATTTAACTAGCATACAAAACCTTCCCAAATATTGGTATGATCTAACACAAACTGAGGTACACCAAATTGGTCTTGCGACCCCAGTAAAAAATTTATTATTACAGTTACAAGCAATGTAACAATCTGTGTTTAATTGATAGGAGTTTATTATGTCAAGAACGGTATTTTGTCATTATTTAAAACAAGAAGCAGAAGGCTTAGATTTTCAACTCTACCCTGGTGATTTAGGCAAACGGATCTTTGATTCGATTAGTAAACAAGCTTGGAGTGAATGGTTAAAAAAGCAAACAATGCTAGTGAATGAAAAAAAATTAAATATGATGAACGTTGAACATCGTAAGCTATTAGAACAAGAAATGATAAGTTTCTTATTTGAAGGAAAAGAAATCCATATTGAAGGTTATGTACCACCAACAAAATAGGAAACCCGATGAAAAAACGTTTTGCCTTTTTAACTGCTTTTGTGTTTCTTTATGGTTGTAGTAGTCAGGTGCAAAAAGACATCACTTATGATGATGTTTTTAGTAAAGATACGAAAGGGCTGGATATTCTTACCAGCCAGTTTTCTCACAATATAGATCAGATCTGGGGCGTAAATGAACTCTTAGTTGCTAGCCGTAAAGATTATGTGAAGTACACTGATAATTATTTAACACGCAGCCATATTAGTTTTGATAATGGATTAATTACAGTGGGTACGTTAGGAGATAAAAATCAATTAAAAAGTGCAATTATTCATATTTTATTAATGGGAGATGATCCTTCTGGGATTGATTTACTGACTTCAGGGGATACGCCGATTAGTAATAATCCTTTTTTATTTGGGCAAGTCTTAGATCAGCGTAGTAAGCCAATTAAAAGCCGTAAAGAAGCCACATTATTTGCTGAATACTTGCTGAAAAATAAATTACAACAGCGTTATCTGCAAAATGGACGCAAAGTAGAATATGTTGTTATTCCAATGGTAGCGAATCATATTGCGGTACGTGCAAGGAAATACCTACCTTTTGTCAGAAAAGCTGCTCGCCATTATGGTGTTGATGAAAGCTTGATTTTAGGCATTATGGAAGTGGAATCAAGTTTTAACCCTTATTCAGTTAGTTATGCCAATGCAATCGGCTTAATGCAAGTTGTACCAGATACTGCAGGGCGTGATGTATTTAAGTTAAAAGGCAAGAGTGGTAAACCTTCTCGCCGTTATTTATTTGAACCTCATCGGAATATTGATACAGGAACAGCCTATCTGTGGATTTTACAGAATAAATATTTTCAAAATATCACAGATCCAACCTCAAGACGTTATGCTGTGATTGCTGCATATAATAGCGGTGGTGGTGCAGTGTTACGTATTTTTGATAATGATCGGGAAAAAGCGATTAAGAAAATGGATAAATTATTACCAGAGCAGTTGTATCAGATTTTAGTTACTAAGCATCCTTCTGCACAGGCAAGAAATTATTTGAAAAAAGTTACAGCGGCACAAAAAGGATATAGAAAACGTTAAATAAATGAAAAAGTGTGGTCTTTTTATTCGTTTTGAGTATAAAACAAGCTAACAAGCAAAAAAAGATGATTTTTTTTAAATTAGTGATTGACTTGGAACGTAAAAAAACGTTTAATACGCACCACACAGAGACGAGCTGCCCGGATAGCTCAGTCGGTAGAGCAGGGGATTGAAAATCCCCGTGTCGGTGGTTCGATTCCGCCTCCGGGCACCACTTTTCCTCCTTAGTTCAGTCGGTAGAACGGCGGACTGTTAATCCGTATGTCGCTGGTTCAAGTCCAGCAGGAGGAGCCAAATTCTAGAAAAAAGCCTACTTTTTTAAGTAGGCTTTTTTCATATCATCAAACATATTTTTAATTTTAACATTGATCGTGTATTTGTTTCGTTTAGATAAATAAAAAGCCCAAGTGGTATAACTTAGGCTTTTGAAGAGGGAAATAAATTACGATAAGTTTAATAACATATCTAATGGTGGAGCAAAATAGTAGCTACCACTGACAGCTTGAGTAAATTCTAATAAGCGATCCGTTTTTCCATCAAGATAGCCATACATACTTAATAATTGCTGTTCAATATTATGTAATCTTGCACAATATGCGATGAAATAAAGCCCATGTTCTCCACTAGCTTTTCCATAAGGTAAACTTTGACGTAAAATTTTTAAGCCTTGACCGTTTTCTTTTAAATCCACTCGCCCAACGTGTGAATTTTCTGGCACATCATCAAGTTCAACACTATCAGGTTTGGTTCTGCCAATCACTTGTTCTTGTTCAGTTTGGCTCATTGTATGCCATTGTGCTAAATGATGTACCCAACGTTGGGTTAAGACATAACTACCACCAGCATCAATACCTTGATTAATCGTTGCAACCTGTGGACGATCCTCTCCTTGAGGATTCTCAGTACCATCAACAAAGCCAGTAAAGTCTCGTTCTTCGATCCAACGAAATCCGTGAGTTTCTTCATCAATACTAATGCTGGTATTAAATAAACGCATAACTTCTAAGGCTAATGAGAAATTAACATCAGGGTGTAATGAAATAATATGGATTAGTAAATCTCTCTGTGTTGCTGGTGCAACAAAATCCCCTTTACCTAAAGGCTGAAATGTTTTAAGTTCAGATGCAGTGGTTGATGAATAATGCCGCCAAGCGGAATGCCCAAATGCAATGACTAAACCTAATTTTGCATCGGGGTGTTGGTGTTGTAAATGGGTTAGTGAAGTATGTATTTCTTTACAAGCTGTTGCGACCTTAGCATAATCATTAATCTTCGCTTCAATAAAAATTGCGGCTTTAGAATGTTCTAATAAAATTCCACTTTGTATTTTCATTATTATTCCTCTATGTTTAATTAATAAAATGTCATTATCATATAATATAACTTATTTGACTAAATTAGATTGATTAATATCAGACCAAAGGATCTTTTATTTTTAACCAGTAGCCATTTTCAAATAAGATCAAACTCTGTATAATGCGACCGCAATATTTTTCCTGAACTTAACTTTCTAAAAGAGATATTGCAATGCTTAGAGTAATTAAAGAAGCTTTAACTTTTGATGATGTATTATTAGTCCCAGCTCATTCAACAGTATTACCTAATACTGCCAATCTTTCCACTCAATTAACCAAAACTATCCGTCTTAATATT
Organism: Mergibacter septicus; assembly: GCF_003265225.1. Lineage (NCBI taxonomy): Bacteria > Pseudomonadati > Pseudomonadota > Gammaproteobacteria > Pasteurellales > Pasteurellaceae > Mergibacter > Mergibacter septicus. The sequence continues at coordinate 1,832,503 of NZ_CP022013.1, forward strand.
CCTGTTTTGTCGGCTGCAATGGATACCGTGACAGAAGCTAAATTAGCGATTGCTTTAGCACAAGAAGGTGGTATCGGTTTTATTCATAAAAATATGAGTATCGAACGCCAAGCGGATCGTGTACGTAAGGTGAAAAAATTTGAAAGTGGCATTGTCAATGATCCAATTACCGTACGTCCAGAGACGACCTTAGCTGAAGTAGCAGCATTAACCCAAAAGAATAAATTTGCAGGTTATCCCGTAACGACAGAAACAAACGAATTAGTCGGAATTGTAACTGGACGAGATACACGTTTCGTGTCTGATCTAAGCCAACCTGTTACTGCAGTGATGACTCCTAAAGAACGTCTTGTTACTGTTACAGAAGGGGCATCAAGAGAACAAATTTTTGCATTAATGCACAAACACCGTGTTGAAAAAGTGTTAGTTGTCGATGAAGGATTCAAACTAAAAGGTATGATTACCTTAAAAGATTACCAAAAATCGGAACAAAAACCGAATGCGTGTAAAGATGAATTTGGGCGTTTACGTGTCGGTGCAGCGGTTGGAGCAGGTGCAGGTAATGAGGAGCGAATTGATGCCTTAGTCAAAGCTGGAGTAGATGTATTATTGATTGATTCTTCACACGGTCATTCTGAAGGTGTCTTACAGCGTGTCCGTGAAACCCGAGCAAAATACCCAGACTTACAAATTATTGCTGGTAACGTAGCAACTGCAGAAGGTGCAATTGCCTTAGCTGATGCGGGTGCAAGTGCTGTTAAAATTGGTATTGGACCGGGATCAATCTGTACCACCCGCATTGTAACTGGTGTAGGTGTACCACAAATTACAGCCATTGCAGATGCGGCTGAAGCCTTAAAAGAAAGAGGCATACCAGTGATTGCAGACGGTGGTATCCGTTATTCAGGAGATATTGCAAAAGCAATCGCAGCAGGGGCATCTTGTGTGATGGTAGGCTCAATGTTAGCAGGTACAGAAGAAGCACCGGGTGAAATTGAACTGTATCAAGGACGTGCCTTTAAATCTTACCGTGGTATGGGATCGCTAGGTGCAATGTCAAAAGGATCGTCAGACCGCTACTTCCAATCAGACAATGCTGCAGACAAATTGGTACCAGAAGGGATTGAAGGGCGTATTGCTTATAAAGGGCATTTAAAAGAAATTATCCACCAACAAATGGGCGGATTACGTTCTTGTATGGGCTTAACTGGCTGTGCAACGATTGAAGAACTCCGCACCAAAGCTCAGTTTGTACGTATCAGTGGTGCGGGCATTAAAGAAAGCCACGTCCACGATGTAACCATCACCAAAGAAGCACCGAATTATCGAATGGGGTAACTTATGGGAAATATTTGCTCTATATAATCTAAAAAAACATTTAGATTTAAATACTTTTAAAAATTAACCTAATTATCGAGGATAACATGAATCTTTCTCCTATTACATGTGATTTAACACCTTTAGTTGAGAGTATCCCCAAAGGAGTTAGCAAAATTTTTGATTTATTTTTTGGAAAAAAAATAGAAAAGCGCAAGGCTCTTTATAGGCTAATGGAGGCACAAGCTGAAAGGCAAGCACGATTAATTAGTGAAGGTAAAGCTAACTTAGATAAAAATGGTAATTTTATTGATTTTGAAAGACAACAATCTGATAACATTAATCAATGTATAGAATATGCTGTCTCTAGCGCTGTATTTAAATCAAAAGATTGTGAGCCATCAAATGATGAAGTATCTCAGACTTTTTTTAATCAGTGGAGAGAGTACGCTAAAAATATAGGAGAAGATGATCTAAAAATTTTTTGGGGAAAAATTTTAGCTGAAGAAGTATATACTCCCAATAGTATTAGTTTAAGAGTTTTGAATACATTATCCATGATTTCTCTAAAAGAGGCTGAATTTTTTTCCTCTACATTAAAATATATTATATTCGATAGATATTTAGCTCTTGATTTTATTCCTGACAATTTAAAACATGGTATTCTTGACTCATTATATAATATGGGAGCAATAGCACATATTCCTATATCGGGTATAAAATCTTTCTCATCTATCCAAGAATATAATAAAGATCATCTACATTATTATTACTTTTATCATCAACAAAACAATTATTGCTTTGCATTTCATGTTGATAAGGAAGATTCCAATGCAGAATTAAACTTTGAGTTAATTGAATTGACATCCGTTGGAGAAACTCTATATAAATTAGCTCACTCTGTAAATGAAGAGCTATCTATTAATCTATTTACTACAATTTGTAATGATTTAGAATTACCTAATACTAAGTCATTATCATTATATAAACTGGAAAATCGTTCTATTACTAAAGAAATTTTATCTAAAACCTTATAACTGAGAAATAAAATGAACAATATTCATCAACATAAAATTTTAATTCTAGATTTTGGATCACAATATACCCAATTAATTGCTCGCCGTATTCGTGAGATTGGCGTTTATTGTGAATTATGGGCGTGGGACGTTTCAGAACAAGATATTCGTAACTTTGCACCAACAGGAATCATTTTATCTGGTGGTCCTGAAAGCACCACAGAACAAGGTTGCCCAAAAGCACCAGAATATGTCTTTAATGCTGGGGTACCAGTGCTTGGAATTTGTTACGGTATGCAAACCATGGCAATGCAGTTAGGTGGCTTGGTTGAAGCATCAACTCAACGTGAGTTTGGCTATGCAGCAGTTGAAGTGCTTGCAAACGACAGCCTACTTAACGGCTTACAAGACGGGCAATCCCCACAAGGCAATGCGTTATTAGATGTTTGGATGAGCCACGGTGATAAAGTAACTCGCATTCCACCAAGTTTTACCATTTCATCAGCAACAAGTACCTGCCCCATCGCCTCAATGAGTGATGAAAACCGCCGTTTCTATGGCGTGCAATTCCACCCAGAAGTTACCCATTCAAAACAAGGTTTAGCACTATTAGAAAATTTTGTTATCGGGATTTGTGGTTGCGAAAAGCGTTGGACGGCAGAAAATATTATTGAAGATGCGGTTGCTCGGATTAAACAGCAAGTCGGCGATGAAGAAGTAATTTTAGCCCTATCTGGTGGGGTGGATTCTTCCGTAACAGCATTGTTATTGCAACGAGCAATCGGTGATAACTTGCATTGTGTTTTCGTTGATAACGGTTTATTACGTTTAAACGAAGGCGATCAAGTGATGGAAATGTTTGGCAATAAGTTTGGTTTAAATATCACCCGAGTAGATGCGGAAGAACGTTTTCTTAATGCGTTGGCAGGTGTACAAGATCCAGAAGCAAAACGCAAAATTATTGGTAACGTCTTTATTGATGTATTTGATGAAGAATCACATAAACACCAAAATGTAAAATGGTTGGCACAAGGTACAATCTACCCAGATGTCATTGAATCTGCAGCTTCAAAAACAGGTAAAGCACACGTTATCAAATCGCATCATAATGTAGGTGGTTTACCCGACTATATGAAATTAGGTTTGGTTGAACCACTAAAAGAATTATTTAAAGATGAAGTCCGTAAAATCGGCTTAGCATTAGGCTTACCATACGATATGCTTTACCGCCACCCATTCCCGGGACCGGGTTTAGGCGTGCGAGTGCTTGGGGAAGTGAAAAAAGAGTATTGCGATCTTCTTCGCCGAGCAGATGCTATCTTTATTGAAGAATTACGCAATTCAGGCTGGTATGACAAAGTCAGTCAAGCATTTACCGTATTTTTACCTGTCAAATCAGTTGGCGTGATGGGCGATGGACGTAAATACGACTGGGTTGTTTCGTTACGAGCCGTTGAAACCATCGACTTTATGACCGCTCACTGGGCACACCTACCATACGATCTGCTAGGTAAAGTCTCAAATCGCATTATCAATGAAGTAAACGGCATCTCCCGTGTAACCTACGACATCTCAGGCAAACCACCTGCTACGATTGAGTGGGAGTAGTATATTTCAAGTTGAAAACCCTTTACTTTCAATGCTTTTAGGATTTAAAAAGATATGATTAGTACTAAAATGGTATAAAGTTATAAAAAGAATAGTTGCTAGAGTAAAGAAAGGTTTTAAAAATATATAGAGTTGAAACTGTTTCTAAATGTGGCAAGAGTAACAATAAATTCATTTTGAAATATGAATCAGAGGCTGTAATTTATTAATTACCGTACAGACCGTACGACATAATACATCGTGCGGTCTGTACGGTATTTTTTATAAGCGAGAAAATTTTTTCTGTGCTAGTTAAAAAATCTAAAATTATGTTTGGATGTATAGCAAACATAGTAAGTGTGAACCAGTTTATAAAAATCAATGAAATATTAAGTAAGATTTTATTAAGGTGGTATTTTTATAATTTAAGTAATGAATAGAACTATATTTAGGAGGGTAAGGTGGCTAATTTATCAAAGATAAAAAGGGATGAACTTTTAGCTTTTATCAATAAGTTAAAAGAGCAAAATAAGGACGATGAGATCATCCGCTCCTTAAATGAAATTGCTAATGCTTTGAACGAGAAAAAATACGGTCTTGTTTGGGAAAAGCATACTGAAAGGGTTGATGAAATGCTTGAGTATAATATACCTGTATTTGAGGAAGTAGAAGAACGAAAAATAAAGGCTGATGATAGCAACGACTATAATTTCTTACTTGAGGGGGACAACCTACATTCTCTTAAACTGCTGGAGAAAACGCACAAAGGAAAGATTGATGTAATCTATATCGATCCGCCTTATAACACAGGAAACAAGGACTTTGTTTACAATGACAGCTATGTAGATAAAACTGACGGATATTCCCATAGTAAGTGGCTATCCTTTATGAGTGAAAGGCTTGAGATTGCAAAGAGTTTACTAAGTGATGAGGGTGTTATTTTTATTAGTATTGATGACAATGAACAAGCTCAGCTGAAATTGCTTTGTGATGAAGTGTTTGGAGAGGAAAACTTTTTAAATATTATTAGTGTTAATATGAAAAATATTGCTGGTGCATCAGGTGGTGGAGAGGATAAAAAATTCAAAAAGAATTGCGAGTATATTCTTATTTATGCTAAAAATTATGATGTGTTGCCAGTATTTAATGGAGTATTTGATTATGAAGATATTAGTGATTTAGTTCAACGTTATCGAGATGAAAATATCAGTTGGAAATATACGACTGCTCTCGTTGATCCTGGTGAAAAAATATATATTGGCTCTACGGTTGATGGAGAAGGTAATGAAATAAAAATATATAAAAGGATTGATTATGATATAAAGTCAATTAGTAAATTAATTAAAGAAGATAATTTGTCAGAAAAAGATATATATTCAAAGTATTCACATTGTATTTTTCAAACAGCGATGCCACAAAGTTCTATACGACCAAGAGTAATAGAAAAGGTGAAAGAATTGGGAGTAGAAAGCGAGTTATTTTCTATAGAATATGTTCCTCAGTCTGGAAAAAATAAAGGAAAACTTTATGAACAGTTTTATAAAGGAAAGAATTTTAGGTTATTTGCTTGGTTAAAGGATGTAAGTGAAGAGATCGATGGCAAACTTTATAAAAAAACCTTGCAAGGTACATATTGGAATTATATTGCAGGTACAAAAAATCTTACAAAAGAAGGAAATATAGAGTTCCCTAACGGTAAAAAGCCTTTAGATTTAATAAAAAGAATTGTTTATCTATATCCAAATAAGAATTTAACTGTACTAGATTTCTTTGCTGGATCAGGAACAACAGGTCATGCAGTTATGCAATTAAATAAAGAAGACGGTGGTAATCGTAAATATATTCTTTGTACGAATAATGAGAATAATATTTGTGAAGAAGTGACATACAGAAGGCTTAAAAATATTCAAGATGATTTACCACAAAATTTAAAATATTTTAAAACGAACTTTATTCCTAAAATAGAAAATGAAGAAGACATGATAACTGCAAAATTAATAGATCATATTATCCCTTTAATAGAACTGGAATATATGTGTGAAATTGATAACAAGAATAAGCTTATTCTTTTAGATGAACATAACATTGCAGAAGTTATCCAGAAAGCGAAAGACGAAGCTACAATTTTTATTTCGAATGATGTGTTTATTGATGGCGAGTATATGAAAGCTATCGAAGCTAAAAATATTTCTTTGGTAACCATACCAGACTACTATTTTAAAAATGAACTTATGGAGGTTGGTGAACTATGATAGGAATTAAGCTAAAAAACTTTCAAGAAAAAGCCGTAGATTGGCTATATCAAAATACAGAATTAGAAAATAAAGAAGCTATCATATTACAAGCCCCGACTGGTTCAGGTAAGACTATTATTCTAGTTGCCTACATTGAAAAATATTTGGACTATCACAGAGAAAATACCGTTTTTTGTTGGTTCTCACCAGGTAAGGGAAATTTAGAAACACAATCTAAAGAAAAAATGGAAAAATTCTGTCCTCAACTACAAACAGGAACGATTGATGATGTGTTACTTGGAGGATTTAGACCAGGGAGTACTTATTTCATTAACTGGGAGAAGATTACTAAAAAGGGAAATATAGCAATTAGTGATACTGAAAGAACTAATTTATATGAGCATATTGCTAGGGCTCATAATAAAGGTCTGCAATTTGTTTGTATCATTGATGAGGAGCATTTAAACGATACCTCTAAGGCAAATGATGTCATTAAAGCTTTGGCAAGTAGGCATGAAATTCGTGTATCAGCAACACCAGTAGCAAAAGCGTTGGGTGAATTTTATTCAATTAATGAAGTTGATGTAATTAATGAGGGACTTATTACAAGAGCGATGTATGTCAACTTTGATTTGAAGGCTGGAACTATTGAAAGCATTGATACTGAAACAGATTTATTAATAGAAAAAGCTGTATCTTTACGAGAACAGATTGCTAAAGAATATATAAGTATTGGTGCAGATATAAGACCTCTTGTACTGGTTCAGTTTCCAAACCTTAACGATACGCTGATTGAACGAGTGGAAGAAAAACTTAACGCTTTAGGATATAGCTATGAAAACGGACTTGTAGCAAGTTGGTTCAGTGTTGAAACGAAAGAAGATAAAAACTATAATTCAAAGAAACTAGGAAAGATAAACCTTGGAGATGAAGGTAAGGAAAATTATATAACCAGACCTAATGCAACACCTGTATTTTTACTATTTAAACAAGCGTTGGCTACTGGTTGGGATTGCCCTAGAGCAAAGATACTCGTTAAGCTTAGAGAAAATATGAGTGAAAAGTTTGAGATACAAACTCTAGGACGGTTAAGACGTATGCCAATGGCAAAGCATTATGATAATGATCTTTTAGATAATTCATATTTATATACTTTTGATGAGAAATATAAACTTGAAGCTTTAAAAATTGGAGCGTATGAAACGCAAAGATTATTTTTAAAAGAAAAACCTAGGGAAGTAGAGCTTGTAAAAGAAATTAGAAATGCTGATTTACCAACGACTGGAGAGGTAGAAATTATCAAGTATTTATATGAGTTTTTAAAAACTAAATACTCATTAGTAAATAACTTTAATGAAAATGCAAAGAAATTAGAAAATAATGGTTATATCTTTGGTAAGAATATTCTTTCTAGTTATTTAAAAGGTAAGGCTACAACTCTAAAAGATCTTGAAATACAAGAAAATATGTCTCATGAAAGTATAAATTATGAGGTGGATACTCATAAGCATGGTATGGATTTAAGGCATGAAATTGATGCCTTGAAAAAATATACTGGGCTTGATTATTCTTCGACTAGAAAGATATTATCTCGTCTATTTCTTAAAAACACGAGTAGAAAATATAAATTACTAAGCCTAACTTTGAAAGAATTTTATGCTTTTATAATCAACAATAAGGACAAAATAAAAGATGTATTTATTGAATTTAGTGGGCAGCATATTAAAAATAAGCAGATAACCTTGTCAATAGTTAAAACAGAGATATTTAAAATACCTCTTGAGGAAAATTATAAGTACAGGAGCGATGCAAAATCAAATAAGGTTTTAGAGTCGAATGCTTATGAAAAGTATACTGTTCAGATGATAGATAGTGCTTTTAGATCTACAAGTGAACGCTTATTTGAACGTTATTGTGATGCTAGTGATAATGTGGATTTTCTTTATAAAAATGGAGATAGTGGAAGTCAGTATCTTTCTATTATGTATAGTGATGGTTTTGGAAGAACAAAGCTATTTTATCCAGATTATATCATTAGATTACAAAGTGGTGAAATATGGTTAATAGAAACAAAAGGTGGCGAGAGTAATGGCCAGGATAAAAATATTGATGTTCAGGTAGAGAATAAATTCAAAGAGTTTAAAAGGTTTGCTAACGAATATGGTTATAATTTTGCTTTTGTTCGTGATAGGGATGAGGAGTTGTATTATAACAATATTGAATATAAACATTCGCTTTCGGAAGATGAATGGAAACCACTAGATGAAATTATATAGTTTATTGGTGAATAATATAATTAAAATAAAATCTTTTTATAGCTTATCTTTATAAAATTATTTTGAAATAAACCATTTAGAGATTATTTCTTTCAATGGTTTATTTTTTTATGTTTAGATTTTAATTTTTTATTAAATGACCTTTAAATTTGTGTTTTTTTATAGTAGATTATTAAAAATAGAAAGAAAATGTTTAAATAAAATAGATAAGTTTAATTAATATGGATACTAATAAGGTAAAAGTTATTTCAGATTTAATTGAGAAAAATCAACGGATATTCAAGATTCCTGTATATCAGAGAAATTATGATTGGAGAGAAGAGCAATGCCGGAAACTTTTTAATGATATTATTCAAGCTTATAAAAATGATAGAAAGCATTTTTTAGGAATATTGGTATATATTAAAGGGAGTGTGGATACTTCAACTTTATCAGAAGTTTTAGTTGTAGATGGTCAACAACGATTAACAACTTTATATATTTTATTAAAAGTTTTATTAGATTGTGCTGAAAATAATAAGAATGAGAGTGTTTATAATGAAGTAAAAGAATATATCTATAATAGGAGATGTTCAGAAGAATTTAAAATTAAATTAAAACCAATTCAAGCAGATAATATCCAGTTGAAAAAGTTAATGGAAAATAAATTTGATGAAATGTTATCAACTTCTAATATAACAAGAAATTATAAATTTTTTAATGAGATAATAAAAGAATCAGATGACTTAGAGTTAAGAGATATCTTAGATGGAATGAAAAAATTAGAGATGGTTGAAATTATTCTGGATAAGTCTAGTGGAGATGATGCTCAAATAATTTTTGAGAGTATTAATTCTACAGGATTAGAGTTGACATTAGCTGACTTAATTAGGAATTTCTTATTAATGGATGATTGTAATCAAGATCGTTTATATCAAGAGTATTGGTTATTTATAGAAGATAAAATTGGACATGATGAGGTTGAAGAGTTTTTAATCCAATATTTAAATTCTAGAAGTACAAATAAGATAACTAGAAAAAATGCCTATGAAAAATTTAAGATTTATTATAATAATAATTTTGATAAGCATGAAGCTATATTAGAAGAATTAAAGAAATATTCTAAGTATTATGCAGCATTTATTGGTAAAAAATCAGCTTATTCTGATGAGATTAATTATTTATTAAATAGTTTTCAAGTTTTAGAACAAACAACAATTTATTCTTTTTTGTTTAGAGTATTTGAAGACCATGAAAATAGGAATTTATCTGATTATGATTTAATACGAATCCTTACTTTTTTAAGAAGTTATAGTATAAGGCGAATTGTGTGTGAAATTCCATCTAATAGTCTTAGAGGATTTTATAATGGGTTATATGATAGAATTATTAAGAATATTGAAGGATCATTTTATGTAAAGTTAGTACAACTAATTTCAGAATTAAATACAAAAGATAGAATACTTGATGATGAAGAATTTAAAAGCTCTTTAATATATAAAGACTTATATAAAAAGGTAGCTTGTAAGTATCTTCTTTCGGAGATTGAAAACCACACTAAAGAAAAAATCGATCTATCTAATCTAAATATAGAGCATATCTTACCACAAAAAGAGAATTCAATTATATGGAAAAAAGAAATAGGTGGTAATTATAATGAGGTATATGAAAAATATCTTCATACTTTAGGAAATCTTACTATTACTGGGCACAATAGTGAATTAGGGACAAAGAAATTTTCTGAAAAGAAAAGGATAATAAAAGATAATTCTAAAGCAAATATCCTAAATAAGGATATTATTTCCGCTGATTGTTGGAATGAAAAAGTAATATTAGATAGGGCAAATAGATTATCTGATATTATTATTGAGCTATTTAATTATGAAAAAGTAGATCTAAATTATAAATCTGAAAAAAATGATGAGTTAGTCAAGATAAATGATAATTTGTCTTTAAGAAAGACAAAACCATATAAATTTGTTTTCTTAGGAGAAGAAATTTCAGTTAAGACTTATGTGGAGTTGTTAGATAAGTTTATTAATTTATTATATGAAATTAAACCAGATTTATTAAGAAAATTAGCTAAACAAGAATATATGATGACTAATTCGAATAGTATCTATATTGGATATGAACCATCTAAAATTAGAAAAGCGAGAGAAATTAGTAATTCGGGAATTTTCTATGAGTCAAATCTTAGTTCTGAATATATAATGATGTTTGTAAAAAAATTAATAGTAATTAGTGGATTTGATATTGAAGATTTTGAATTTGGGATAAAGATAAATTAGTAAATATATTCTTAGTAGTAAGTAAAATAACAACCCAATTTTATTAATTAAAATTTGGTTGTTATTTTAGGTTATTTCCTATTGATTTCTACTAGGAGCTTTAAATCTTTTCTTCTGGATTAATCATATTATGTATACTGAATTAATACTTTTAGAATTTTAAATGAGAAAAAACCAGCATAATTACTGGTTTTATTCAAAGTTATTTTATCCTTACTGCTTTTCACTATCATACCACCCACGGATAAATTGGACGGTGAAGAAGAATAAAATTAATAAGATGATATAGAGTATATAGCTAACGATTGGGTGTGATGGGGTGGTATCAGAATTAACCGCTTTTAGCGTTGTAATATTTGGAAATTCATCGATTAATGTTAAACGCCAACCGTAATATTTGACTTGTACCCATTGTTTTTCGTTAGCAAATCCTTGGGCTTGAGCCTGTAAATTAGCGGAATCAAATTTGAAGTAGAATGGAAAGCCCCAGCGAGTATCTTCGTTGCGATAGACCACAACATCGTTTGTATTTGGGTTTTGGGTATAGATGTAATAGACATCACGAGTTGGACCATCTGCAGGGTTAGCTTTACTAATGGGACCGTCTTTATCAACTCGTTTTACTTCTACGCCTGTAATTTGGGTGATGTTATAGCTTGGAAAAATATAGTTAATTCCAAACCCAAGGGTTATATAGAAACAAAGGGCAAAAAGTAGGAAAAAACGTTTTAGATATAAGCGAAATGTTGATGGTTGTTGCATAATTTTCCCTTATTAAGCTAATGGTAATTTAAATAATTTCACTGCATTTTCGGTGGTAATTTTAGCCATTTCTTCCAATGTAATGCCTTTTAGACTAGCGACATATTCGCAAACTTCCCGTACATAAGCAGGCTGATTTTGCTTACCACGATATGGAACAGGGGCAAGATAAGGAGAATCAGTTTCGACTAATAGACGATCTAGTGGGACATTGCGAATAACTTGGCGAATTTCTTCTGCATTTTTAAAAGTAATAATCCCTGAAACAGAGATATAAAAACCGAGATCAAGGGCTTGTTCGGCAAACCATTGATTTTCTGTAAAGCAGTGAATTACACCACCGCAACGTTCGGCGTGGTTATCTTTTAAGATTTGAATGGTGTCTTCTCGGGCTGAACGTGTGTGAATAATCACTGGTTTATGCAGTCGGTTGGCGATTTCAATTTGTTGTGCGAAAGCGTCTTGCTGTTGTGTTTTATTTTCTTGGCTGTAATAGTAATCTAAACCAATTTCTCCAATCGCAACCACTTTCGGATCTTGTGCCAGTTGTTCTAATGAAATAGGATCAAACGGTTCATCATCTAAGTCTAAAGGGTGAACACCACAGGAAAGAGAGACTTCAGGGTGGTTATTCAGTTGTTGTCGTAATTGACGAAAACGGCTTAAGGTAACTCCAATACTGAGAAGGTGTTGTACCCCACGTTGTTTGGCTTTTTCGATAACATCATCAAGATTTTGATGTAAATTTTCATAATCTAACGCATCAAGATGACAGTGAGAATCAACAAGAAAGAATTTATTCATTAAATATTTCCATAAGTAGTTTAGTGAGGCCGTCAATTAAAATGAGTTCTTGATTAACGGCATTGATATTGACGAGCTCGGTACGCATTTGTTGGGCGATCTCGACTGCTCGTAATAATTTTTGTTGGTGGTAACCTTGACTTAATTTTACTACACCTGATGCCAAATCGGCACAAATCCACCCTTGATTGATACCTAATCTTGCTTTTAAAGCATCACTTAAAAAGGCAATGATCCAATCTAATTGAGTGAGGATCAGCTCTATTTCAAAATGAGGAAGCAGTAGATTAAGGTTTTTCTTCTGTGTAAATAACCAAAATTGGCGTAAAAAATGAAGTCGTTTTTCTAACTGGTTTTGTTGTATAAAGTGTAAAGTAGTTAATGGACGAAATTGGTTGATCCGCAATGCTGTGTTAAGTTGTGCTGGCGTTTGGGATAAACCTTGTTGTTGTAACCATTCCATCGAGGTTTGCGGATTTGGGGTTGATAGAGTGTAACTTTGGCAACGACTATAGATGGTTGGTAGGATAGGATAAGCAAGATCTGCTTGTAATAAGAAATAACAACCAGAAACGGGTTCTTCAAGGGTTTTCAAGAGGGCATTAGCACCAGCTTCACTGAGCTTTTCTAAGCCTTGCAACCAAACAACTTTATTTCCGCCTAGATGTGAATGTTGGTAAAGTTTCTCATTAATTTCTCGAACCTGTTCTACTCCAATGGTTTTCGTTTCCAATGGTTGTAAAAGATAAAAATCAGGGTGGTGGTGTTGAAGAAATAAATGGCAACTTTGGCACTGATGGCAGATGGTATTTGCTTGTGGCTTTTGACAGAGCAACCAAGCTGCAAGCTGTTGAAGTAAGGCTTCTGCTCCTATACCTGTTTCGGTTTTAAATAATAAGGCATGATGTCCTCGCCCTTGGAGAAAGGTATCTAGGATTTTTTGATATAGCGTCTGTTGCCAAGGATAGAGATCAATCATACTGCATTGCCTTTCTGTTACGATTAAGGATCTTTGGTGAAATTTAGTCTATTTTCTGCTTATTTTGCGACTTTTCCTACTTTTTTTAACCATTTAGTGAGTGCATCTTCAATTTGGTTGCTGACTTGTTCTAATGGTTTTTCAGCTTGAATAGTAACACATTTAGGGTTATTGCTAACTAATTCTAAGTAACGTTGGCGAGTACGTTGAAAAAAGGTTAATTGTTGTTGTTCAATACGATCAAGTTCACCACGGTTTTTTGCACGTGTTAAACCAATTTGTGGATCGAGATCGAGGTAAAGTGTCAGATCAGGTTCAAAATCACCAAGAACCGTTTGTTTGAGGGTGGTTAGAAGTTGTTGATCTATCTGGCGACCACCACCTTGATAGGCTTGAGAAGAAAGATCGTGGCGATCGCCTATTACCCAACGACCAGCTTGCAATGCAGGTTTAATCACGTTCTCTACTAGCTGTACTCTTGCTGCATATAGCATTAATAATTCCGCCATATCTGTTACTGGTTCGTTAGGATCGCCGTGTTTGATTAGAGTACGGAGTTTCTCTGCTAATGGTGTTCCACCGGGTTCTCGTGTAAAGCAGACGTCTTCAATGCCGTATTTTTTAAGTGTATTGACAACGGTTTGGTGGGCGGTGGTCTTACCTGCACCTTCAAGCCCTTCCAGAACGATAAATTTCCCTAATTCCATTGATTAAATCCTGCTTGCTATTCATTATTTTTGACTGCGATACCAACGTAAATAGCGTTGTACCGCTTGATTATGTTCTCTCAACGTTTTACTGAAAGTATGCCCGCCACTGCCATTTGCGACAAAGTAAAGATAATCCGTGTTAGCAGGGTGAGCCACTGCTAAGAGAGAGGCTTCACTTGGCATTGCAATTGGAGTTGGGGGCAATCCCTCAATCACATAAGTATTATATTCCGTTGGCGTCGTGAGATCCTTTTTCCGCAGATTGCCTTGATAATTATCCCCCATACCGTAAATAACGGTTGGATCGGTTTGTAATTTCATTCCTCGCTTTAAACGATTAATAAAAACAGAAGCGATAGTTGGGCGTTCGGCATTGATCCCTGTTTCTTTTTCAACAATAGAGGCTAAGATTAAGAGTTGATAAGGCGTTTTCAGTGGTAGATCAGCCTCTCTTTCTTGCCAAATTTCCGCTAATCTCGTTTGCATATGTTGGCTAGCTCGTTGTAATAACGCTAAATCCGTTGAGTTAGGGCTATAATGATAAGTATCTGGATAGAGCCAACCTTCAATTTTTTGCTGTTGCGGATCAGCGGTTTTTGGTAAGTTTAATAAATTATAAATTTCACTTTCACTCTTATCGGTTAGCGTCTGGCGTAAATAAGGACTATTTTTTAATTTATTTAACCATTGTTTTGTGGTTGTGCCTTCAACCATTTGAAAAGTTAGTTGTACTTCTTTTCCACTATGAATCCGTTCTAAGAGTTGTTGTAATGACTGTAGATTTTCCAGAGAATATGTTCCTGCTTTGAGACTATACTGCGGATAACGTTTTAATAACCACGGTAAGAGCGTTGAATTCGAAACAATTTTTTCGCTAACTAATTGTTGGGTAAACGCTTTAGGGGTGGTACCACGTTTGATCTCAATTAATTGTTGTGGAGTAGCGGTAATAGGTTCTGCTAATAAGCGTTTAAATTGTTGTTCTAACCAAAAAAAACCGCCTGTAAGACAGGTGATGATCAAGATGATACTTAGAAAAACAATACCTAAGATTTTTTTCATTGATTATCTCTATATGATTGTTTATTTACAAAGGGGCAAGCCATTAAATGGTGGCAGTTTAACATAAATCGTTGAGTTAAACTCAAAAGTGTCAAAAAAACGGCATTGAATGCCGTCTTTTGGTCTATTTTTCACTATTTACGCTTGGCTGGCTTGTTGTAATGCTTGAGTTAAGTCGGCTTTGAGATCTTCGACATTTTCTAAACCGACAGAAAAACGTAATAATCGGTTACAAATCCCACGAGCTAATCGTTCTTGTACTGGAATATCCATATGAGTTTGTGTTGCAGGGTAGGTGATAAAACTTTCTGTTCCACCTAAACTTTCAGCAAAAGTGATTAATTTTAAGGCTTTTAAGAAAGGATTAACCCACTGTTCTTGTTGTAAACGAAAAGAGATCATACCGCCTTTATTAGGATATAACACACTTTCAATTTCTACTTGTTGAGCTAAAAATTCGGCAAGGATTTTGGCATTTTGCTGGTGTCGTTCCATTCTTAAGCTAAGCGTTTTTAAACCACGGATAGCCAGAAAAGCATCAAAAGGAGATAAAACAGCCCCAGCACCGTTTTGAATATAGAATAAGCGTTCACACAGTTCAGCACCTTTAGCCACTACTAAGCCGGCTAATACATCATTATGCCCTGAGAGGTATTTTGTCGCACTATGGAGGACAATATCTGCACCTAGTTCTAATGGTCGGCATAAAACTGGGGTTAAAAATGTATTGTCAACGATGAGGAGTAGCCCCTTTGCTTTCGCAAGTTTAGCAATAGCAGCAATATCACATTCTTCCATTAATGGATTAGAAGGTGTTTCAATAAAAATAGCTTTGGTATTTGAGGTGATAGCTTGTTCAATTGCGGGTAAAGAAGCCGTATTTACATAGACAGGTTTAACACCGTGGTTGTTTTTACAGCAAAAATCGAGTAAGCGATAAGTTCCACCATAGACATCTCTTGAAATAATCCATTCATCAGGTGCTTTAAAAAGCGACATAACTAGCTGAATTGCTGCCATACCAGAAGCACAGGCAAAGCCTTGATCACCTTTTTCTAAAGCGGCAATCCCTTGTTCTAAAACGGTGCGAGTAGGGTTTTTGGTGCGAGTGTAATCATAACCAGTGGATTCACCAATGCCATGGTGTCGATAAGCTGTGGAGAGATAAATCGGGGTTGAAACTGCCCCTGTACGGTCATCAGTACGATTACCCAGTTGAGCGAGGAGAGTATCAATTGTGTAAGTAGTATGTTGTTGTGTCATTTTGTTGCCTTTCTTGTTATAGCGGAGGAAGTATGAATGTTTTTATATTTATGTTGTGTAATAGATCAAAAAAGCCATTGAATTGCAATGGCTTTTGGTAAAATCTAAATTTAGATCGATTTCTCAATAAAGGCGGTTAATTGTGCCTTAGGTAATGCACCTACTTGGGTAGCGACAGCTTTGCCATCTTTAAAAACAATAAGGGTTGGAATGCTACGCACACCTAAGCTTGCAGGGGTTTTTTGGTTTTCATCAATGTTTAATTTAACGATTTTTACCTTTCCGTTAAATTCTTCTGCTAAGTCGTCTAAGATAGGTGCGATTGCACGACAAGGTCCACACCACGGTGCCCAAAGATCTAATAAAACTGGAATATCAGATTTAATAACGTCATCATCAAATTTTGCATCAGATGTATAGATAATTTTATCACTCATATTCATAGTCCTTTTTGAGTTAAATAATTGTTAAGATTTTTTTAATGATTTGAAATCATATTCACGGTCAGTATAGCATAGCTTTTTAGTAGAAAAAAAAGTGTAAAAAAATTGGATAAGGTGATTTTGATAAAAGCTAAGACGATAACACATTTATTATGCAATATATTTCCTATTATCCCGACTTATTTTCGATCTTTCTCGCAAAAGAAAAGGCATAACTTGTATTTAGTGTGATTTTTTTTATCTTGCTTATTAATTAAATACAAGGATAGATAATGCAAGATGAAAGAAGGGTTTACGCTATTTGAAGGATTAACTTTATTGTTAATTTTAACTTTAATTACGTTATTGAGTCAGCCTTATTGGTATAACATTAATCAACGATTGGTACGTTCTATTGATGAAAAGCGTTTATTGCTATTTTTACGTGTTATTCAAAGTCAAGCCAATACTCAAAATACAGATTATCAGCTACGAGTGAGTCGAGATCTATTACAAGGTCGTTGGTGTTTGAGTGCCCAATTAAGCAATCAACCGCCTTGTAATTGTTTGCAAAAGGAGCGTTGCCTTAATCAACAAGTGAGTATCTATTTTCCCCATTCAGCGGCAAGAACGATGGTTGTAAGTAATAACTATTTTCCGAAAGAGCATATTTATTTTTATGGTAAACGTAATACGATTAAAGCCGCTAATTTAAGTGTACAAGCTGAGAATTATCAACGTGTTTTGCGTTTTGCGGATAATGGGCGAATTCGTCTAGAGTAAAAAATTATGTTAGTCAGATCCTTTAATACCACTGGTCATAAGTTAGGAATAACCTTAGTTGAAGTGATGCTTTCATTAGGGTTGAGCTCACTCCTTTTATTATCAATAAGCCACCTAATTAGTTATCACTACCAACGTTTAACGTATTTATATACCCAATTAGAATTGCAATTAGTAATACATAAAGTCGCAGAATTAATAGGTAAGGATTTACAACGAAGTGGTTTTAACCCTTCAAGTAAGGCAAAAATGATAGCAGATCAAGAAAAAGATACGTTGAGCTTAGAATTACCGAAAAGTATTGATAGAACGGCGTATCAGTGTGTGTTATTTAACTATCAAGCAACATCTTTCGGTTATCGTTTTGACAGTAGAAATATTCGTACTTTTGATAGTAGAGAAGGCGTAATTCCAACTTGTCAGCAACAAAACTTATATTGGAAAAGATTAATTGATGATAGGTATTATCAGATTACAGATTTTTCTTTAGAGCCAATTCAAGGTGCTAAGCATCGGGGAATTCGGTTGAAAATTGTGGCTAAATTAAAGCATAAATTAGCATTTATATATGAATTTGAAAGTATTATTCCACTTTTAAATCAGTAGGTTTTTATGCGAAATCATCATCAAGGTTATATTAATTTATTTCCGCTATTATTTTTAATCAGTCTATTACCATTAATTTTTCTAGCTTATCAGCAAGATCTGAGTTTTTATCGAACAATTTTGGGGCAAAGATACCAGTATTTAAAACAGAAACATCTTTTTTATCAAGGGCTTGAACTCGCAACTAAAGATCCAGCTCAAGTTTGTCAGAAAGAGGGAAAAAATGTTTTGATCTATCAGGGCGAAAACACAGGGTATTTTGTTGTCTGTCAAAAAATAATTGTACCTGCTAGTGAAGGAAGATTGAAATCTACTATTGAATGGCGGTTAGTTGAGAGGAGTCTTAGTGATTTTTAATTTTTATCAAAATGGTAGCAGTAGTGTATCGATCTTATTAGCGATCTCATTATTTTCATTTTTGTGTTTGAGTGTACAACAGGGATTGAATGTACAGCAGCAACAAGCCAGTGAAATTTATCAACGTTATCAGGCGATTCAGATTGCTGAAAATCAGTTAAACCGACAGTATTTAGGGTTAGAGTGTGAAAATCAACGTATACAGAATGGGATTCGTTTTCAGATTAGTTGTGATCAGCAGGTTACGGTAACTTACCCTTTAGGTGTGATTAAGGTACGGTAGTATCGTTGAGCAGAAATATTTAGTTAGTCGTTTAGATAAACTGTTAAAATATACCTTCAACGATCAGGAGAGAATACAGTGTTTCGTCTTTACTACTCAAATTATTTAGAAACTCAGAAAGAGATATTGTTCCATCTCATTCAACAACAACCATTAAAAGATCCTTTTGCCAAAGAAGTTATTTTGGTTCAGAGTCAAGGTATGGGGCAATGGTTACAGTTACAGTTTGCACAACAGCAAGGAATAGTTGCCAATCTTGAATTTTTGATGCCAGCGAGTTTTATTTGGCGATGTTATAGTGGCATTGATCCGTTGGTAAAAGATAATTTTGCATCAGTAGATCAATTTCAAAAAGAATTAATTAGTTGGCGTTTGATGCGTTTAATTCCGCAACATTTAGAAAAGATCGAGTTTGCGGGATTACGATCTTATTTGGTGGCAGAGAAATCAGAAGCAAATCAAATTCATTTACTTGATCAAGAGAAGTTATTTCAATTAGCCAATAAAATTGCCGATCTTTTTGTACAATATTTGGTGTACAGATTGGATTGGATTAGTTTATGGGAAGAGAGTGAAGAGCAACAGTTAATTCAACAGTTACATCATCAATTAGGTGAGAACAAAAATCCTATCTTTAATCAAAATATTGAGAATGATGTACGTTGGCAAGCGATTTTATGGCGTAGTTTGGTTGAAGATATTCGACAACAATATTCATATCAAAGCGGTGTTGAACAAACAAGGGTATGGCATCGGGCAAATTTACAACAACATTATTTACAACAATTAGTAGATCGGAAAAATGAGGCTTTAATTAAACAAAGTTTACCACAGCGTGTTTTTGTTTTTGGTATTTCCGCATTGCCACAAATCTTTTTAGAAACTTTGCGTCAACTAGGTGAATATATTGAGGTTCATCTTTTTTTCAATAGCCCTAGCCCTTATTATTGGGGGGATATTGTTGATCCCCATTATTTGAATAAGTTACGGAGTAGTCAATTAAATAGATTTCGCCCTGAACAGTTACACCGTTTAGAACAACAAGAATATGAGATTTCTACATTTAATGAACAATTACAAGTTGGGCACCCATTATTATCCGCTTGGGGTAAATTAGGGCGAGATTTCTTATATTTATTAGCAGAGACAGATGTAAATGGCATAGAAGGGTATGCACCACCAAGTGGTGATACTTTATTAAGCCAACTGAAACGGCAAATTTATAATTTGTCTGCAACGCCACAGGAGCAACAACTCTTTTTTAGTCCAGCGGATAAGTCAATTAGTTTTCATGCTTGTCATTCGGCAATGCGAGAAGTCGAAGTTTTACACGATCATTTATTACAGTTATTTGAACAAGATCCAACTTTAACGCCAAGAGATATTATTGTAATGGTGCCAGATATTGATTATTACACGCCTTATATTCAGGCGGTATTTTCACAATATCAGGCTAGGTTGAATGATAAACGGGCTATCCCGTATGCCATTTCTGATCGGAAATTAACTGAAAGTGATTTGGTGATTTCTGCATTTTTACAGCTATTTTCCTTAGGAGAAAGTGAATTTAATGCTGAAGAAATTTTAGAATTGTTGGATATTGAACCTATCAGAATGAATTTTGGAATTGATGGGCAGGATATTGATAGGCTTCGTAACTGGCTAGATTTAACAGGGATTCGTTTTGGTTTAGATAAGTTTGAAACTAACCAACCGCCTAATTATAACTCTTGGCAGAATGGTTTAGAGCGAATGCTACTTGGTTATGCGATGCGAGAGCAACAAGGTATTTGGCAAGATACACTAGCTTTTGATTTTAGTACAGGCTTGCAGGCTAAGTTAGCTGGTAATTTATATCATTTTATCAGCGTATTAAAACAATGGCGGCAAGTGCTATTGCAACCACTTACGGCTTTGCAGTGGCAAGATGAAATTTTCACTATGCTGAATCAATTTTTTGTTGAATCAAGTAAGAATGAGGCGTTAGCTGAGGTTAAATTGTTTATCCGTGAGAATGTATTAGCGGTTTTACAACAAGCGGAACAGACCAATTATCAGCAACCATTATCAGCGAATGTAATACAACAATTACTTGCGAATAAATTAAATGAACAGGTAAATAATCACCATTTTTTAATGGGAAAAGTCAATTTTTGTACCTTGATGCCAATGCGTGCAATTCCCTTTAAAGTAATCTGTTTGTTAGGAATGAATGATGGTGATTTTCCACGTCAGGTTCTACCAAATAGTTTTGATTTGATGCAATACCTGCCACGTAAAGGTGATCGTTCTCGCCGAGAAGATGATAGTTATCTTTTTCTTGAAGCGTTGTTATCCGCACAAGAACGTTTGTATATTAGTTATATTGGACGTTCTATAACAAATAATACAGAAAAAGAACCTGCAGTACCTGTTAGTCGGTTATTAGATTATTTGACAGATAATATTCAGAGTGAGCAGTCAGTAAGAACACAATTATTAACAATTTATCCAATGACGGTTTTTAGTCCGAATAATTTTATCCAACCGCATTTTTCCTATGCAAAAGAGTGGTTATTACCACAGCAAAAAAATCAATTAGCAGATTTTGTTCAACCTATTGCGGAAGAAAATTGTTCACAAGTCGAGATCACTCTCGATCAATTAATCGCATTTGTTTGTTCTCCCATCAGTTATTTTTTTGAACAAAGATTAGGGGTGTCATTTTATCAACGGGAGCAAGAGTTAGCAGGTAACGAGTATTTTCATCTTGATACATTGGTTAATTATTGGTTGACAGAAGAATTGCTGGATAATCCTCAGCAATGGCAATATTTTGCCGAGAATGCAGAGCATAAAGGAATGTTACCACGAGGTGGTTTTACCGAGGTGGCAAAACAGCGGTTATATAGCGAGATTGATCCTTTATTAGTAGCGATACAGCCTTATCGTTCTCAAACTATTTCTAGCGTAGATGTTAACTTAATTTTTGATAATCTGGATTCATATGTTCAGTTAAGTGGTCGTTTAACTTCACTTTTTAATCATAAGCAAGTTTATTGGCGAGCAGGGAAAATAAGAGAACGAGATCAATTAAGTTGTTGGATTAAGTATCTTGTTTATATTTGTCAAAATGCGGTAACGGCAACAAATATCGCAATACCCACCCCACTTTTTATTGGTAGAGAGAAAGATAAAGTCGTTTATTTTGAATTTAAGGCGATTGAACCAAAGCAAGCAAAAGAGCAACTCGAGATTTATTTGCACGCTTATTTGCAAGCACAAAAACAGCTACCATTAATTCCAACCTATGAGTTGGCTCATTATCATAAGTTAGTAGAAAAAGAATCTAGTAGTGATTATGAGTGGTCAAGCTATCTTTCTACTCAAACTGAAGATCATCGTAGTGGTATTTATTGGCAACGCACTTTACAGCAAACTCAACAACCCGATACGGAATATTTTAAACAACTTTTTACCAGTTGGTTTGCTTTAATGCTAGATAAGAAAAAATAAAAATAAGCCCTGATAAAAATCAGGGCGATGGTAGAAATAACATCATTTAGAGGAGTTTTGCCGCTACTAAGGCGTTTTCAACAATGGCTTGAGCAGATTCACTTAACAGTGTCAGTGGTAGGCGTAGAGTAGGTTCATCAATTAAACCTAAACGGTAGCACGCCCATTTTACTGGAATAGGGTTTGATTCAACAAAAAGATGGCGATGTAAAGTCATTAGACGTTGGTTAATCTGTTCTGCTTTGGCAAAATCACCAGCTAATGCGGCGTGGCACATTTCTGCCATATCGCTAGCGGCAATATTATTTGTGACTGAAATTACCCCTTCCCCTCCAGCTTTAATGGCATCTAAAGCTGTTGCATCATCACCACTTAATACAATGAAATCTTTTCCTGCGAGTGCTTTAATTTTTTGTACACGGCTAACATCACCAGTCGCTTCTTTAATGCCGACAATATTGTCAATTTGCGCTAAACGTCCGATTGTTTCAGGGAGAAGATCACTGCCAGTTCGACCGGGTACGTTATATAAAATTTGTGGAATGGTTGTACATTCAGCGATTGCTTTAAAATGTTGGTACATACCTTCTTGGGTAGGTTTGTTGTAGTAAGGTACAACACTGAGGCAACCTGCAACGCCACTATTATTAAGCAATTTCGTCATTGTTATGGCTTCACTAGTCGCATTTGCCCCCGTACCTGCAATAACAGGAATACGCCCATCAGCAAATTCTACGGTTTTCAAAATAGTTTTAATATTTTCTTCAATACTTAATGTTGCTGATTCCCCAGTAGTACCGACTGAAACAATCGCATCTGTGCCATTTTCGATATGATAATTAACTAATTTTTTAAGTTGCCCAAAATTGACTTCTCCTGATTTATCAAATGGTGTCACTAATGCAACGATACTTCCAGAAAATAGGGGTTTTTGGTCTGCCATAAATACTCCTGTTTTAATGTGTTATTTTTACAGTTTGCTATTCGACATCTTATCCAAAATAAGAAGGTTGTGGACTAGGATTGCCAAAAATCCCTGATATTGCAAGCGTTTTTTATACTTTCTTTCGATTAAAATTGGTTTAAAATTATTTTATTAATTGAAATAACTCAATTAGAATGACGGTGGTTGAGAAATAGGAGGAAAAAATTATGCAAAGATTAACAGTTGGTGATCTTGCACCAGATTTTACTTTATTAGATCAAGATCAAACCCCAGTACACTTAAAAGATATCTTACAACAAGGTAAAAAAGTGCTGGTCTATTTTTATCCTAAAGCATTAACGCCGGGTTGTACTGTACAGGCTTGTGCGATTCGAGATTATAAAGCAGAATTTGATCAGCGAGGTGTGGTGGTTTTAGGAATTAGCCCTGATTTACCTTCAAAATTAAGTAGTTTTACTGAGAAGAAAACACTTAATTTTACGTTACTTTCAGATCCAGACCATCAAGTCGCCGAGGCTTTTGGTGTTTGGGGAGAAAAGAAATTTATGGGGAAAACTTATGATGGTATTCATCGTGTTAGTTTTCTGATTAATGCTAATGGTGAGGTTGAACAGGTATTTGAAAAATTTAAAACGAAGGATCACCATCAGCTTGTATTAGATTTTTTAACTAGACAATAATCTAGGTTTAATTAAAAAATAAAAAGTTAAAGGCTACATTTGTAAAATGTAGCCTTTATTATGGGGGGGGTTAATCTGGATTTTTACTCTATATTTTCAGTTTTAACTCTTGCTTGCGTTGGTTCAACATAAATATGTTCAACTGCGGCGTGATGCCCTGCTTTTCGGCGACCACGGAAGCTAAAACGAGATCCTTTCCATTCTGTTATGTCAATCTCAGTTGGCAGGTATTGCATACTTGGTGCAACAGTTGCTTTTGCTTTGGTATGTTGTACCGATGAAATAGTCCCTACTCGCCCCTTAAATAGAAAGGTAGATTGATATTGTTTTACATCAACAGTTAAAGTACCCATTTCAGAAAGTGTAGGAGCAGCAGTAGCTTCTGAAGTTACTCGAGTCATTTTTTGAGGTTCTGACGTTATTGTTTTTTCTTCAACAGGTTGAACTGGTGAAGGGATAATTTCCGCTGTATTTTCTAACGTATCATTCTTAGTTTCGAGATTAGGTTGGATTTCTACAACGGTTGCTTGTTGTTCCTCAGTAATGGCATCTGCTACAATCGCAGGTGTCGAAACTGTTATTACCTCTCCTTGTTCAGAAGGAAAATGAGGTTGTTCAGGCTTTCCTTCCTTCCCATTTGCAATCATAGTTAAAACATCAATCAAAGGTTTGACTGGTTTTTGTTCTTCCACAATAGCAGTTGCTGGTAATATCGTATTGGTTTCTACCGATTGCTGTTGGAGCATTTCATCAACTGACACAAAGTTTGCTTCTTTGATTGGCTGAGGTTTTGCCAGTGAAATATGAATTTTTCCACTTGCCAATTCTGGTGACGCAACCGCCATAAAGAGTGGCATTGGTGATACTTTCAGTTCATCATTATGCTGATGACGGCGACGTTGTTTACCCATCCGTAAATGACGAGGTGAACGGCGTTGACGTCCTTCTTTATGATGGCGTTCAGAGGTGTTTGTTTCAGTTGTTACTGTTTCAGTTGAATTGTCAATAACGACTGGTAACTCAATTATCTCCTCTGTTGGTTTATTTTGTTGTGAAACAAGCGTTTTTTCTTCGAAAATTGCTGTTTTACTTACTGGTTCAGGTGTAGAAACAACTTTTTCTGATGGTGTCGTTGTTTCGGTGATAACCGTTTCAGTTTGATTCTGTTCAGTTATTGCTGTTTCTACTTCTTGAGTTAAACGAACTTTTTTACGAAGATCTCTGCGTTGACGTCTAGGCGTAACGTTTTGTTCTTTCGTCTGTTCTTGTAATTCTGTTATCGGTAAGTCTTTTACTTTATCGGCTTCGGTATTTGCTTTCCGATTGCTACGATTATTGCGTTTGTTTGACTCTTTTTCACTTTGAGTTTTATTCTCACGTTTTTCATTACGTGCTTGTCGGTTTTGACGAGTTTCTTTTTCACGCTCACGGCGGTTTGAATTGCGACGACGGCGTTGATTGCGTCCCTTACTTTCTTTTTCTTCGGTTGTATCACCTGAAAAGAGTTTTTTGATAAAATTAATCAAACGAGAAAATAAGGAGATTTTCTCTTTTTCTTTACGTTCAATCACTGGTGCAGGTGAAGGGATATTGATTTCAACTGCAGCGGTATCGGTAGAATTTGCGGTAGGAATCTCAATTTTACGACTTACTAAAGCATCTTCCGACATACAGTAATCGTCTTGTTCTTCGTGTAATTTTGCCAAGTTATAACTTAATGTATTGGTGGTTTCTCCATTCCGTAAACGGAATACAGAGAAATGCGGTGTTTCCATATGTTCGTTTGGAACAACAAGAATATCAACGTTATGGCGTTTCTCAATATCTGCGATTGTTTTACGTTTTTCGTTTAAGAGATAGGTGGCAATTTTTACTGGTACGATAGTATGAACTTGTTTAGTGTGTTCTTTTAATGCTTCTTCTTCTAATAAACGCAAAATGGATAAAGAGAGTGATTCATTATCTCTCACTTTACCCGTACCTTGACAACGTGGGCAAATATGATGGCTTGATTCATTTAATGACGGGCTTAAACGTTGGCGAGACATTTCTAGTAAGCCTAAGCGAGAAATTCGACTAATTTGAATTCTAGCTCGATCTTGTCTTACCGCATCACGTAAGCGATTTTCGACTTCACGTTGATGGCGAATAGGTGTCATATCAATAAAATCAATAACAATTAACCCGCCTAAATCACGCAAACGTAATTGGCGAGCTATTTCATCGGCAGCTTCTAGATTAGTATTTAATGCGGTTTCTTCAATATCGCCACCACGAGTAGAACGAGATGAGTTAATATCAATTGCGGTTAATGCTTCGGTGACATCAATAACAATTGAACCTCCAGAAGGTAAACGGACTTCACGTTGGAAAGCGGATTCAATTTGTGATTCAATTTGAAAATGGCTAAAGAGTGGGACTTCACCTTGGTAAAGTTTAATTCGATTTGTAAAATCAGGACGCACCAGCTTGATATGTGCTTTGGCTTTTTCGTAAATTTTAGGGCTATCAATCAGAATTTCACCAATATCTCGTCTCAAATAGTCTCGAATTGCACGAACAATAACATCACTTTCTTGATGAATGAGGAATGGTGCAGGGCGAGATTGTGAGGCTTGTTTAATCGCTTCCCAGTGGTGTAGTAGAATATGTAAGTCCCATTGTAATTCTTCAGGCGATTTTCCTACACCTGCAGTGCGGATAATTAAGCCAACGCCATCAGGAATATCTAACGAACTTAAAGCCTCTTTTAATTCTTGCCGTTCTTCCCCTTCAATACGGCGAGAAATACCACCCGCTTTAGGGTTGTTTGGCATTAAAACTAGATAACTACCAGCTAGAGAAACAAAAGTGGTTAATGCTGCACCTTTATTGCCACGTTCTTCTTTATTAACTTGAACAATAACTTCTTGACCTTCCTTGATAATATCTTTGATATTAGGACGTCCATCGAAAACATAATCTGCAGGGAAGTATTCTCGTGCAATTTCTTTTAATGGTAGGAAACCGTGGCGTTCTGCGCCATAGTCAACAAATGCGGCTTCAAGGCTTGGTTCAACTCGGGTGATTATCCCTTTATAAATATTGGCTTTTTTTTGTTCGTGCCCCGGACTTTCAATGTCCAAGTCAAACAGTCGTTGCCCATCAACTAGGGCGACTCGCAACTCCTCTTTTTGAGTTGCATTAATTAACATTCTTTTCATCGTATTTTTCTCAATTTCTCCAAATAAGCCTGATACTAAACCGCACTTGTTGTATTAATGTTAGCTTCACAACTATCAAAGTGTCGAGTGCATAGAAAAAGTGATTAAAACAACGGAATATTACGCAATCTGTTTTAATTGAGCAGAATATTTTTCATCTGAATTCTATTGGTTGAGTATCAATCAAAAACTATTATTTTTGTATTACGTCTCAATGTCTTATGCCTTAAGCTGCATTAAGTTTTGTGAAAAATAATAGCCCATAATAATTTTTTATCGCTTTGAATTTTCGCTCGTTTTCTAGTCAGAATTTAAAGGATAAAAATTCGTGCTATTATTCCATTTTCTCACGTATTTTGGCAAGGTAACTTTGAATGAAAACAGTAATTATTTTGTTGAATATATTTAAGAGTGGATTTTACCTAACTTTTTCTTATAAATCTTAATGTTATACCTATCAATCTTGTTATTTTAAGATGGAAAGTTTTATCTTCCCTTAACTCCTGAAAAAACGGTACAATCTCTTTTTCATTTTTTAATTTAATCACGAATAAAACGAATGAACGATAAACAAACAGCCCAACATAGTGTCCAATTTATTACCATTGATGATGATCAAGCAGGTCAGCGGATTGATAATTTTTTATTGGCAAAATTGAAAGGTGTGCCGAAAAGTATGATCTATCGTATTGTACGCAAAGGCGAAGTGAGAGTGAATAAAGGGCGGATTAAACCAGAATATAAATTACAAGCAGGGGATACAGTTCGAGTACCACCGATTAGAACAAGTGAAACTAATCAACCTATCATTTCACAAAAATTAAATAGGGTCGCTGAATTAGAACAGCAGATTATTTATGAAGATGATTGTCTATTAGTGTTAAATAAACCTTCTGGTATGGCAGTACATGGAGGCAGTGGTGTAGATTTTGGGGTTATCGAAGCTTTGCGTGCATTGCGTCCACAGGCACGTTTTTTAGAGTTAGTGCATCGTCTCGATCGAGATACATCAGGGATTTTATTAGTTGCTAAAAAACGTTCGGCTTTACGTCATTTGCACGAGCAGTTACGTCTTAAAACAGTACAAAAAGATTATTTAGCTTTAGTAAGGGGACAATGGCAATCGCATTGTAAAGTTGTGCGAGCACCATTATTGAAAAATGAATTATCTAGCGGAGAACGTATTGTTAAAGTTAGTGATCAGGGTAAACCTGCTGAAACACGTTTTAAAATAGAAGAACGTTATTTGCAAGCGACTTTAGTAAAAGCTTCGCCAATTACAGGACGAACGCATCAAATCCGAGTACATTGCCAAACCACAGGTCACCCAATAGCTTTTGATTCGAAATATGGTGAAAAAAATTTTGATCAACAATTGGCAATGACAGGTTTAAACCGTTTATTTTTACATGCAGTTGCAATTCGCTTAACGCATCCAAAAAGTGGCGAAACATTACAGTTTTATGCTCCTTTAGATCAACAATTAAAAGGTGTTTTGCAACAATTACGCCAGCAATAAGCACGAAGTTAAAGAGCTTTGTTGGATTAAAAAATACCTAGTTCGGCTGTAAAGTTTGCTTAGAATTCATTGCAATTAACAACAAAAACTTGTCAAAAATAAATAATCAGGTATTATAGCCGTCTAGATGGATATATGAATTATTTTACTATTTAAAATTAATAGAATTAAGGAACAGATAATGTCAATTTACCTTTTTACCTCTGAATCAGTCTCTGAAGGACATCCCGATAAAATTGCTGATCAAATTTCAGATGCAGTACTTGATGAAATCTTAAAGCAAGATCCGAAAGCACGAGTTGCTTGTGAAACCTATGTAAAAACAGGAATGGCATTGATTGGTGGTGAAATTACCACGTCTGCTTGGGTTGATATTGAAAATTTAGCACGTCAGGTAATTTGTGATATTGGTTATACCAGTTCAGATATGGGATTTGATGGGAATTCTTGTGCGGTGTTAAATGCGATTGGTAAACAGTCTTCAGATATTAATCAAGGGGTTGATCGAGAAAATCCATTAGATCAAGGTGCGGGTGACCAAGGGATTATGTTTGGTTATGCAACCAATGAAACAGAGGTATTAATGCCTGCTGCAATAACATATTCTCATCGTTTAATGGAGCGTCAAGCAGAAGTGCGTAAAAAAGGTATTTTACCTTGGTTACGCCCAGATGCGAAAAGTCAGCTAACTTTTGCTTATGAAAATGGCAAAATTAAAGGGATTGATGCAGTCGTTCTTTCCACACAGCATTGTGATAGTGTCTCTCAAGCTGATCTACATGAAGGGGTAATGGAAGAAATCATTAAACCTATTTTACCAAGCCAGTGGTTAAACCAAGATACTAAGTATTTTATTAACCCAACAGGACGTTTTGTTATCGGTGGTCCAATGGGAGATTGTGGTTTAACAGGACGTAAAATTATCGTTGATACCTACGGTGGTGCAGCTCGTCATGGTGGTGGTGCGTTTTCAGGAAAAGATCCATCAAAAGTTGATCGTTCTGCTGCTTATGCGGCACGTTATGTTGCTAAAAATATTGTTGCTGCAGGCTTAGCAGATCGTTGTGAAATTCAACTTTCTTATGCTATTGGTGTTGCAGAGCCAACTTCAGTGATGATTGAAACCTTTGGTACAGGCAAAGTATCAAACGATACTTTAGTGAAATTAGTACGTCAACATTTTGACTTACGTCCTTATGGATTGATCAAAATGCTTGATTTAATTAGACCAATTTACCGTCAAACTGCTGCTTATGGTCATTTTGGGCGTGAACAATTCCCATGGGAAAAAACAGATAAAGCAGAAGAACTGAAAGCGGCAATTAAATAATTTTCGATAAATGGATTATAAAAAACGCTCCTTGAAATAAGGTAGCGTTTTTTTGTTTTCTTGAAAGATAAGATTTTGACCTAAACAATACTTATTTCTGTTTTATAGTATATTCCATTTGTGCTCTTTCTATGAAAGAGGAGGAGTTGTCTTATCAATGGTTCTTAATGATACTTCGCCACTATGAAAGGTTAAAATCTCTGACGGTGTTTTTATACATAGCTGTCCTTGTATATTTACCCCAATATTTTTTCCTGTAATAGTTTGATTTTCTTGGATAATTTTTACAGGCAAACCAAAATAGGCATCATAGTCTTGCCATTGAGTAATAAAAGGTGAAAAGCCAGATTGAGTAAATTGGCTTAAAGTTTGATTAAGATGTTGAATGATTGTAGCAAGTATTTTGGTGCGATCTTGTGCAAGTGGTTTTAAGGCGGTTAATTGGGTTATTGCTTGATTGATTTGCTGTTGTTGATCGGTTGGTAAGGCGACATTTATTCCCAAACCAATAACTAAGTCGTAAAAATCAGGTTTTTTGGCTGACATTTCTAGCAAAATACCACCTAATTTAGCTGTTTTGTGTGTTGTTTTATCAAAAACAATCAGGTCGTTTGGCCATTTTAATTGTGGTTGATGATAGCCTAACTGCCGTAATGCTTTGATTACCGCTATACTCACCACGAGGCTTAATCCTTCTAAAGAAAGTGTTTTGGCAAATTGTTGATAGTAGCTTAGGATAATTTGCCCCGCAAAAGGAGATTGCCAAACTCGATTCCGTCTCCCTCGACCTGCAGTTTGTGTTTCAGCAATACATACACTTCCAGTTGTTAATCTGTCTAAATTATCTAATATATATTGATTGGTTGAGTTAACAACTGATTGATAAATAATAGGATTTTCTGGAATTTGTTGTTGTAATTGAATGGGATCAATTAATGGTGTTAAAGGTGATAAATACCACTCATTTCCTTGTTGTTGCACTGGTATCCCTTGGTTGATAAATAGTTGTAATTGCTGCAGGATTTGTTGCTGTGAACATTTTAATTGTTGGCTTAATGCGATTAAACTTAACGGTTGAGTGGTAAGAGTATGAAGGAGATCTCGCATAATTTTTTAATCATCTTGTTTTACTGGATTTAAACCTAGACCGAATAGCGTATAATGCCATACTTTAAACAATGATGGGAGAATTATGCCAATAATTAATCAGACGGCATTAGTAGCTTATAGTGCTGAACAGATGTATCAGTTAGTTAATGATTATCAGCGTTACCCTGAATTTTTACCCGGTTGTGTAGCAAGTCGGACGATTGATCAAGGTGAATATTCACTGACTGCAGAGTTAACTATTAGCAAAGCGGGAATTAGTCAGTCGTTTTCGACTCATAATACCATACAGCCTAATCGTGAAATTATCATGAAGTTGTTGGAAGGTCCTTTTAGATATTTACAAGGTAGATGGTTGTTTGAACCTTTTGATGAACAGAGTTGTCAGATTAGTTTGTATTTAGAATTTGAGTTTTCTAACCCATTGATGAGTATGTTATTTAGTCCTATTTTTCAACAGCTTACTTCACAAATGATTGAGGCATTTAAATTGCGAGCAAAAGAGGTTTATGCTTTATGAGCGAACAGCTTGAAATTACAGTAGAAGTTGCTTATGCCTTGGCTGAACGGTATTTTTTAAAGAAAATAAAGGTAAAATCTGGTTGTAATATTCAATCGGTTATTTTGCAATCAGGTGTGTTATCACAATTTAAAGAAATTGATTTGCGTGAGAATAAAGTTGGGATTTTCAGTCGCCCAGCAAAATTAACGGATCTAGCACAAGATGGTGATCGAATAGAAATTTATCGCCCATTACTGGCTGATCCAAAAGAGATCAGACGTAAACGTGCAGAACAACAACGAGAACAAGAACGTATCGCAAAGCAAGCAAATAAGGTAAAAAATCATCACCAATAAGAATGATGATAAATTGACGCCAACCCATTTTTTAACTTAAGGAAAAATAATGATGAATATTCCTTTTTGTTTACCTAAAAATATAACTGCAGAGCAGTTTCTAAGTGAATATTGGCAGAAAAAGCCACTCTTTATCCCAAATGGTTTACCACAAATAGTGGGAATGTTTACACCTGAGGATATTATTGAATTAGCACAGCAAGATGAAGTTACAGCACGTTTAATTACAACTAAAGAAGATAGCGATGGCGAAAACTGGCAATTAAAAACCAGTCCATTAACGACGACAGATTTTCAAAATCTTCCTGAAAAATGGTCGGTATTAGTCCAAAATCTCGAGCAATGGTCACCAGAGTTAGGGCAGTTGTGGAAAGCATTTGGTTTTATTCCACAGTGGCAACGTGATGATATTATGGTTTCTTTTGCGCCTAAAAATGGTTCAGTTGGTAAACATTATGATGAATATGATGTTTTTTTAGTCCAAGGTTATGGGCATCGCCGTTGGCAATTAGGTAAATGGTGTGATCCTAGTACAGAATTTAAACCTAACCAGCCGATACGAATCTTTGATGAGATGGGAGAATTAATCTTTGATCAGGTGATGCAACCCGGTGATGTTTTATATGTTCCATCACGTTTATCACACTATGGCGTAGCACAAGATGATTGTTTAACTTTTTCATTTGGTTTGCGTTATCCAAATGCTGCAGACTTACTTGAGAATCTTTGTAAAGCAATTGAACAATACAGTGATCAAGGGACAAGTTTACAGCTTCCATTTCGGCTTCCTGTGGTAAAGCAAGCGAATGCTGTATTAGAAAATACTAGTGTTCAACAGTTGAAACAACAACTTATCTCAATATTACAGAGTGATAATCCACACATTGATCAATTATTTCAACATGCGGTGGCAACCGCAGTGAGTTGCCGCCGTTATCCATTATTAGCGACAGATGAAGGGTATTATCCAGAAGAAATCAGCGAAGCGTTACAGTCTGGAGGATCTTTGATGCAAGATAGTAATTGTAAAATTATTTATACTGCAATCCCAGAACGGATTTATATTAATGGTGAATGGATTGATGAGTTGACAGAGATAGAGCGTTCACTTTTGATTGAGATTGCTAATGGTGGTGTGATTGATTGGGCAAAAGTAGAACAGTTGACAACAGATCCACAGAGTTTGTCTCTATTACTTGATAGTATCTGTGATTGGTTGGATAACGGTTGGTTACTGTTAGTGTAAAAAATCAATATTAACTTTGTTAATAAAATAACTTGAACAGTTTATGCAAAATCCTGCTATTTATTCGGTTAGCCAGTTAAATCAAAGTGTGAAAATTTTGTTAGAGCAAAACTTTCAACAAGTATGGCTGAGTGGAGAGATTTCAAATTTTAGCCAACCCATTTCTGGACATTGGTATTTGACGTTAAAAGATCAGAACGCTCAGGTTCGTTGTGCAATGTTTCGTGGACGGAATTTACAGGTAAAATTTAAACCACAAAATGGTATGCAGGTGTTGGTACGAGCAAATATTAGTTTGTATGAACCGAGAGGGGATTATCAAATTATTATTGATAGTATGCAGCTTGCTGGTGATGGTTTGTTACAGCAAGAATTTGAACGTTTGAAAATGCAACTTTCTGCGGAAGGACTTTTTGCACAACAAGCAAAACAGCCGTTGCCTTCATTTTGTAAAAGGGTGGGTATTATTACTTCTAAAAGTGGTGCGGCGTTGCAAGATATTTTACAAATCTTACAACGGCGAGATCCAAGTTTAGAGGTAATTATTTATCCGAGTATGGTACAGGGGAAAGCGGCAACAGCTGAATTGATCCAAATGGTCGAAATAGCGAATTTACGTCAAGAATGCGATGTTCTAATTATTGGTCGAGGTGGTGGATCGTTAGAAGATCTTTGGTGTTTTAACCAAGAAAGTTTAGCCAGAGCGATATTTGCTTCTAAAATACCAGTGATTAGTGCAGTTGGGCATGAAACGGATATTACTATTTGTGATTTTGTGGCTGATATTCGAGCACCAACACCTTCGGCAGCAGCTGAATTGGTGAGTCGAGATCAACAAGAGTTATTGCAACAATTATTTTATCAACAACAACGTTTAGAACGTGCTTTTGATTATTTATTTAGCCGTAAACAACAAAATTTAGCTCAGTTATCTTTACGTTTGAAAAATCAACATCCGAAGACACGATTAGGTTTTTTACAGCAACAGTTGCACCAATTACACTTGCGATTACCGCAGGTAATGAAAATGAATTTAGCAAGGTATAAGCAACAACAAGAACAGCTTAATTTCAGGTTAAAGAGGCGTGATCCTTTAATAACTATTCAGTTGAAACAAGAAAAGGTCACGCAATTACATCAGCGGTTACTACGCAGTATGCAGGTAAATTTATCGACATCTTCGGTAACGTTTGGCAATTTATCACAACGTTTGATACGGTATTCTCCGTTACCATTGATTGATCAGGCAAAAAATAATCTTTTATATCAGCAACAACGTTTACGCTTTAGTATTCAACAACAACTCAAGCAGCGACAGTATCAATTTGGAGCATTATGCGATAAGTTGGATAATTTAAGTCCTTTACGTGTTTTAGCTCGTGGATATAGCATTACGCAAACACAGCAGAAACAATCAATTTTATCTACCACGCAAGTTATGGTAGGCGATAAAATTTTTACACGTGTCAATAATGGTCAGATTGAAAGTCAGGTGGTAGCACTCTATCCTGAAGATCAGGCTAGTAATAGATAAGTAACACTTTGTAAGCATAGGATTATTGAATGGAAAAGACAACTCAACATACCACTGCATTATTAAAAGAGCAGGAACAAAAAATTCGTCAAGCGGCAGCTTATGCACTTGAATTGGCAGAGAAAGCAGGTGCTAGTGCAGAAGTAGGGGTAACTAAGGCGACAGGTTTAAGTGTATCAACACGTTTTCAAGAGATAGAAAATTTAGAATTTCATAATGATGGTGCTTTAGGTATTTCAGTTTATGTAGGAAAACAGAAAGGTAATTCTTCTACTTCCGATCTTACTCCTGAAGCGATTAGACGCTCGGTTGAAGCAGCATTAACCATCGCACGCTATACCTCTGCCGATGAGTGTGCAGGATTAGCACCCGAAGAACTAATGGAGTTTAATCCCCCTGATCTAGAGTTATACCACCCAGCAGATATTAGTGTGGAACAAGCGGTTGAGCTGGCAAAAGAAGCAGAACAAGCGGCATTAAACTATGATCCTAAAATTATGAATAGTGAAGGTGGCGCTTTTAATGAAGTAAGAGGAATTCGAGTATATGGTAATACATATGGTGTATTAAATAGTTATTTATCTTCTCGTTATTCTATTTCGTGTGGTGTGATTGCGAGTGAAAATGGTCATTTAGAACGTGAATATGATTACAATGTTTCTCGCTATTTTGATCGTTTAGTATCACCAGCTGAAATTGGTCGCCGTAGTGCAGAAAAAGCAATTAAACGTTTAAATCCACAAAAATTAACAACCAGAGAATCAGCCGTTATTTTTCTTAACGATGTTGCAACAGGCTTATTTTCTCATCTAGCAGGGGCTATTAGTGGTGGTGCTTTGTATCGTAAGTCATCGTTTTTATTAAACCACTTAGGGAAAAAAATCTTACCTGAATGGTGCGATATTATTGAAAAACCACGTTTACTTGGCGGATTGGCTTCAACTGCTTTTGATAGTGAAGGGGTTCGTACTCAGGATAAGCAGATTATTCAAGATGGTTTTCTGCAAAGTTATTTATTAACCGCATATAGTGCAAGAAAGTTACAAATGCAATCTACAGGTAATGCTGGTGGGGTATATAACTGGCAGATCAGAGCAAATCGTCAGGGTGGGTTAGAGGCACTATTAAAAGAAATGGATCGTGGTTTATTAGTTACTGAATTAATGGGGCAAGGCGTTAACTTAGTTACAGGGGATTATTCACGTGGTGCTGCTGGTTTTTGGGTAGAAAATGGGCAAATTCAGTATCCTGTTTCTGAAATTACCATTGCTGGCAATGTAAAACAGATGTTTGAACAGATCGTTGCAATTAGTGATGATACAGAACTAGAGTCTAGTTTTATGACTGGTTCAGTATTATTAGCACAGATGAAAATTTCAGGTAATTAGAATAAATCTTAATCCTAAATAAGAATAATTCTTATTGACATTTAAATTTGGGTTGCTATGATAGCGACTGTCGGGAACGAGTAACTAAGCAATAGAATGTTTGGGAGAGCATTTTGTTGAATGTAATGGAAATGGATCATTGATCTGCTAGATTACTCATTAATCCGGGCAACGTAGAGTAGAAAGTTCGTAAGTCACTGGCGGAAGTTGAAAAACTTCCGCCTTTATTTTTTTGTTGAATCCATATTTTTAGATAGGTTAAGTATTAATTAACTATTACAATGGTAACAATATGGTGTATTCATTGAGAAAAAGTAATGGCACAGCATACATTAATTTTTTTACATGGTTTTCTTGGCGATAAAAATGATTGGCAGCCAGTGATTGATATTCTTCAAAATCACCCAAATTATCGTGCTATTGCATTAGATTTGCCTTTTCATGGTAAGAATCAAACAGAAAGTATTAGGAATTTTGATGAAGCAAGCCATTGGCTAAGCCATCAGATTAAGCATCAGATTAGCCAACCTTATACATTAATTGGTTATTCATTAGGTGGACGGATTGCGGCTTATTTTGCTTGCCAACAGCAAATACCAACGACAAATTTACAGCGAGTCGTATTAGAAGGTGCAAATTTAGGTTTGAGAGAATTACAACAGCGAGAAAGTCGTTGGCAAAGCGATCTTGCGTGGGCAAAACGTTTTCAAACAGAGCCTTTGCTTGATGTTTTGATTGATTGGTATCAACAACCTGTGTTTGCTTCTTTAACCTTATCGCAAAGAGAAAATGTAATAAAATATCGGCTCAAAAATGACGGAAAGAAACTGAGTGAAATGCTACAAGCGACTTCTTTAGCAAAACAGCCTGATTTGAGGGAGCAAGTTAGATTGAATCGTGAAAAATTTTACTATATATGTGGTGAAAAGGATCAGAAATTCCGTACAATGGCAGACTCTTTGGCATTATCTCCAGTATTGATTAGTCAAGCTGGGCATAATGCACATCGAGAAAATCCAACAGAATTTACAACTAAATTACTTGAAATTTTAGTTCAAGCATAAAATATAGGAATAATATGCAAGAGACATTTACTGAAATTAGCCCAGAACAAGCGTGGCAAATGTTACAAGATCAGCAAGCCGTTTTACTTGATATTCGAGATTTGCCAAGTTTTAATTTAAAACATCCTGTTGGGGCATTTCATCTTACCAATGAGACGTTTAATACTTTTAGTCAGCAATATGATTTTGAATTTCCGCTTATTGTTAGTTGTTATCATGGTAAAAGTAGTCGTAACGTTGCTCAATATTTAGTCGAGCAAGGTTATGATCAAGTGTATAGTTTAACGGGTGGTTTTGAAGCTTGGTTAAAAGCACAACTACCGATAGAAAGCCATTCCTCTGAAAGTAATTAATTATTGATAAGGTTATAAGGAATTTTTATGTCGAATCCATTATTACAATTTGATACTTTACCTCAATTTTCAAAGATAGAGCCACAGCATATTCAGCCAGCAATCCAACAATTAATTGAAGAGTGTCGAAATACCACCGAGCAATTATTACAACAACCCCAATTTACTTGGGATAACTTTTGTCGTCCGTTTGCTGAAGTGAATGATAAATTAGCACGAGCTTGGTCACCAGTAGGGCATTTAAACGCAGTAAAAAATAGCCCTGAATTAAGAGAAGCTTATCAAGCTTGTTTACCGTTGTTATCTGAATACAGCACTTGGTTAGGGCAACATAAAGGTTTATATCAAGCGTATTTACAGTTAAAGCAAAGTGATGAATTCGCAACATTATCGTTGGAACAACAAAAAGCGATTGACAATAGTTTACGAGATTTTGAATTATCAGGAATCTCTTTACCAGAAGAAAAACAAAAACGCTATGGTGAAATTGTTGCACGTTTATCAGAGTTAAGCTCACAATTTGGTAATAATGTTCTTGATGCCACTATGGGGTGGGATAAAGTTATTACAGATGTAAATGAACTAGCAGGGTTACCAGAGAGTGCATTACAAGCGGCGAAAGCGAGTGCTGAAAGTAAAGGTTTAGAAGGATATCGTTTTACATTAGAAATACCAAGT
This sequence comes from Mergibacter septicus, assembly GCF_003265225.1. Taxonomy (NCBI): domain Bacteria; kingdom Pseudomonadati; phylum Pseudomonadota; class Gammaproteobacteria; order Pasteurellales; family Pasteurellaceae; genus Mergibacter; species Mergibacter septicus. The sequence goes on from NZ_CP022013.1 coordinate 1,870,635, forward strand.
TATCTGCCTGTAATGACTTATTGTGAGAATCGAGATTTACGTGCAGAAATGTATCAAGCTTATACCACCAGAGCCTCAGAACAAGGACCGCAAGCGGGGAAATGGGATAATTCAATGGTAATGGAAGAAATTCTTACGTTACGTCATGAATTAGCACATTTGTTAGGTTTTTCTACTTATGCCGATTTGTCATTAGCTACTAAAATGGCGGAAAGCCCAAAACAAGTATTAGATTTTCTTAACGATTTAGCGTTACGTTCAAAAGAACAAGCAAAAAGAGAAGTAACAGAATTACAAGATTTTTGTAAAGAACATTATGCGGTTACAGAATTAGCCCCTTGGGATATTACATTTTATAGTGAAAAACAAAAGCAACATTTGTATTCAATTAATGATGAGGAGTTACGTCCATATTTCCCAGAAAATCAAGTGCTTAATGGATTGTTTGAAGTGCTAAAACGAATCTTTAATATCCGTGCAGTAGAACGTTTTGATGTTGATACTTGGCATCAAGATGTACGATTTTTTGACTTAGTGGATCACAATGAAGAAGTAAGAGGAAGCTTCTATCTCGATCTCTATGCCCGTGAAAATAAACGTGGTGGTGCTTGGATGGACGATTGCATCGGCAGAAAACGCAAGGCTGATGGTTCATTACAAAAACCTGTTGCATATTTAACCTGTAATTTTAATAAGCCATTAGGTGACAAACCTGCATTATTTACTCATGATGAAGTGATTACTTTATTCCATGAATTTGGACATGGTATTCATCATATGCTGACTTTGATTGAAACAGGTGATGTTGCAGGGATCAATGGTGTGCCGTGGGATGCTGTGGAATTACCAAGTCAATTCTTAGAAAATTGGTGTTGGGAAAAAGAGGCTTTAGCTTTTATTTCTCGTCATTACCAAACAGGTGAAGCGTTACCAGAGGAAAAATTACAACAACTATTAAAGGCAAAAAATTTCCAAGCGGCTATGTTTGTGCTACGCCAACTTGAGTTTGGGTTATTTGATTTTCGTTTGCACTATGAATTTGATCCACAACAAAAAGGGCAAATATTGCAAGTTCTAAGAGATGTAAAAGCCAATGTTGCAGTATTACAGTCCCCAGATTGGGTGAGAACACCACATAGTTTTAGTCATATTTTTGCTGGTGGTTATGCTGCAGGATATTATAGTTATCTATGGGCGGAAGTTTTATCTGCTGATGCGTATTCTCGCTTTGAAGAAGAGGGTATTTTTAACCAAGCAACAGGGCAATCTTTTTTAGATAATATATTAACCCGAGGGGGATCTGAAGAGCCTATGGTATTGTTTAAACGTTTTCGAGGGAGAGAGCCAAAACTTGATGCGTTATTACGTCATAAAGGGATTTGTGCTACTGTAAAAAATTAAAAGGCAATTTTTAGTCTGATAATAATTGGGATACGGTGAGTCATTGAATGGCTGACCGTATTTTTTTATTTTCTATTGAGTTAGGTTAAAAATAAGATAAAAAAGCGGTCAAGTTATGACCGCAATGAGTAGGAGGCTTTATAATTTATTATCATTATTGAGCTAATTTAACACCATAGAATTGTGTATAGCCAAATGGACTTTGTTTATAGTCTTGTACTCTTAAACTTAATGGCGTATAGCTAATTGAGTGAGCAATTGGAATCCACGGTGCTTGTTGATGGAAAATAACTTGTGCTTTTTTATAATAGTCAGCACGTTCTTGAGGAGTTGATAGTGTAATTGCTTGGGCAAGTAAAGCATCAAATTCCGCATTACACCAACGAGAATAGTTACTGCTACCCTGTGCATTTTCACAACTTAATAAAGGTGAAAGGAAATTATCTGGATCACCGTTATCCCCAGACCAACCATAAATGCCTGCAGTAAGCTCACCAGCACGGGTGCGTTTGATATAATCCCCCCATTCATAACTGATTAATTTTGCTTTCACTCCAATTTTAGCCCAATCACTTTGTAATATTTCGGCTGTACGACGTGGATTAGGGTTAGAAGCTCTAACAACAGGTTGTACCCAAAGATCGGTTTCAAAACCATTTGGATAACCCGCTTCAGCAAGGAGTTCTTTCGCTTTTTGAAGATTGAATGGGTAAGGCTGAATTTCGTTATTATATCCCCAGATAGTTGGTGGTAGAGGACTTTTAGCCGCAACCCCAGCACCTTGATAAACGGCTTTGATAATAGTCGCTTTGTCTGTCGCATAATTAAGTGCTTGACGTACTTTTACATTGTTAAATGGTGCTTTTTCTGTATTGAAAGCGATATAGGCTACATTTAAACCTTCTTGTGAGAGTAGCTGGATTTTTGGATCGTGCTTCATTTTTTCTAAATCGGCAGGATTTGGAAAATCTATCATATCACAAGTGCCTTTTTGTAATTTCGCATAGCGAGCGGTGGCATCGGGAACGATACTAAAAATTAAGGTATCAATATCAGGCTTACCTTTCCAATATGCTTTATTTGCAAAATAACGAATTGCTTGATCAGGTTTATAGCCAGCAAAGACAAATGGTCCTGTACCGATAGGATCACTATCAATTAATTCAGCTTTACCACGTTTCATTAAAGTTTCAGCATATTCTTTTGAATAAATTGAAATAAAGTCCATACCTAAGCTAGCAAGGAAAGTTGCATCAGGACGGCTTAAAGTGATTTGAATTGTATTGTCATCTAGTTTTTTAATTGATTTAACTAAACTTGGGAATTTCATCACATTGTAGTATGGATAAGTTCCCTTAGAAACATTGTGATAAGGGTGATTCGGATCGGATTGACGTTCAAATGAAAAAAGAACATCATCAGCGTTAAAATCCCGAGTAGGTTTAAAGTATTTATTTGAATGGAATTTTACGCCTTTTCGTAGATGGAATGTATAAACTAAACCATCAGGTGAAATATCCCAGCTAGTTGCTAATCCGGGTTCTATTTCAGTGCTACCTCGTTTAAATTCAACTAATCGGTTATAAATTTGTTGTGAACTAGCGTTATAGGAAATTCCCTCAATGACCAGTGCTGGACTAAAGCTACTTGGTGCTCGGCTGATACAATTAATAAAGGTTTTATTGGCTGCATGAGCTAAATTTGACGTTGCAAATACAGCGGTTGCTGCAGCAATGAGATTAAGATGAGTGCTTAGTTTCATTATGTGACTCCTAATAGGTTGTCATTTGTGTTTGATTTTACACTAAACAACTTGATTAAAGTCAGATAAACATAGCATTAAGTATTAAGATTTTAAAGAATAAAATGCGCTTTGTTATAACTAAAAGAAATTAGAAATTCTTTTTTTATTAGCATTTACTCTTTTTTTGAATCGGCATTTGTATATTTTCACCATCGTGACGTTTGATTTTCAACAGTACTGGTAGAGTGAGGATACCTAGGAAGGCAATCGAAAAAATACTATAACTAAAAACGGTGTGAAGTGAAGCACTGTTAGAATTTAAGTGAGTAAAAAAGGATAAAAGAACTGAAACTACGGCAATACCTAAGCTAATGCCAATTTGTTGAATAACACTTAATAGCGTATTACCAATACTTAGTTGTTGTTCATTAAGATCACTGATCATTAATGTATTGATTGACGTGAAAATAACTGACATACAACATCCATAATTAAAAATAATTAACGCTGTTACCCAGAGTGAAAAATCATGAGAAAGGAATCCGAGTGCAGCGATACTTAATACCATAAATAGAGTTGTTCCAAGTAACGTAATTTTATAGCCAAAATAGGCGAGTATTTTGCTGATAAAGGGTTTAGCCATAATAGAACCTAATGCAAGTGGAATCATCATTATTCCTGTAGTATCAGCACTATATCCTAGTGCGACTTGGAGCATTAAAGGCAGTAAAAAAGGGATTCCTGAAGCTGAAAGTCGGATAAAAATATTGGCGATTATCCCAATCCTAAAAAGTCTATTATGAAAGACTGAAAGAGGAAAAAGAGGAGTATTTACTCGTAGTGCGTGTTGATAGTAGGCATAGAGTAGGATTAAACCTGTGAGTAAAATTAAACTGGCAATGAAGTTTGATTGATGTTGATTGCTAAAATATTCTAAACCTAACGTGAGACTTACTAAACCGCTAGCAAAAAGGAGGAAACCTGTACGATCAAGGCGATTGGGTTTTGCACTAAAGTTAGGGATATATTTGCCAGAAAAGTATAATCCACAAATGCCAATAGGGATATTAATCAGAAAGATCCAGTGCCAACTAGCATAAGTAACAAACCAACCACCAAAAACAGGACCTAAAATAGGACCAGTTAGTCCAGCCATTGCCATTAAATTCCATGCCGATAGGATTTGAGCTTTAGGGGTTGCTTTAATTAAGGTAAGGCGAGCTACGGGCATCATCATTGAGCCGCCAATACCTTGTATGATCCGTGCAACAATTAAGCTATTAAGAGTAGGTGAGATCGCACAACAGAAAGAACCAAAAGTAAACCAAGCAACGGCGTAACGAAATATGGTTAGCGTGCCGTATTTATCTGCAAGCCAGCCACTTAGAGGGGTGAGTAATGCGATAGTTAAGGCATAACAGATCACTGTAAGTTGCATATTGAGTGGGGATTGATTAAGTGCTGTTGCGATTGCGGGTAGTGCTGTATTAAGAATAGTAACATCTAAGGTCTGCATAAATAATGCTGTTGCAACAATCCAAGTTAATGGACGAGATGCTGGAGAAAGAGAGGGCTTGATTGATTCAGCCATAGATAGATGTCCTATTCTTGTTACTATTTAATACGTTGCTTTAATAAATGTTGCTGAATAAATTCAGAGATTGCTTCGATCTGGTTTAATTGAAAAACAGGTTGAGGATAAATATCAAATAACTCAGGTTGATCGCTTGCAATCGCCATCACCCATTGGTCAATTTCAGGTAAGGGTTTATCAACACTTTGACGATGTAATAAGATTTTAGGGATTGGTTCGTGTTTAAAACCTTCGACCAATATCAAATCAACTAAATTCGGATCAAATTGGGCGACTAAATAGTTAAAGTCAGCAGGTTTTGTCGTTTCAGTCATTAATGCCCAGCGTTGATTGCAGGTCATTATTACTTGCTTTGCACCCGCTTGAGTCATTCGCCAGCTATCTTTACCTTTTTTGTCTGTTTCAACATTATGATGAGTATGTTTGATTACAGCAACATTAATGCCTTGTTGGCTAAGTGTAGGGACAAGTTGTTCGAGCAAAGTGGTTTTACCACTGCCACTATAACCAGTAATCCCTAGCATTGGAATACGAGTCATTATTATTCCTTCCTTTCTTTTTAATTTTTGAGGGCTTGAACAGGGGCAGGAATACGTCCTCCACGCTGGATAAAACTTTCACAATTTCCTTGTTTGATTGGCATTATAGGGGCATAGCCGAGTAACCCACCAAATTCAACGCTTTCTCCTACATCTTTATTTGGCACAGGAATAATTCTAACAGCGGTTGTCTTACTGTTGATCATACCGATGGCAGCTTCATCAGCGATAATGCCAGAAATGGTTGCAGCAGAAGTGTATCCGGGAACCGCAATCATATCTAAGCCGACCGAACAAACAGCAGTCATTGCTTCCAGTTTATCAAGGGTGAGGACACCTTTTTTTGCAGCGGCTATCATTCCTTCGTCTTCAGAAACAGGAATAAAAGCACCACTTAAACCACCAACGGCACTACTTGCCATCATTCCCCCTTTTTTGACGGCATCATTGAGTAGAGCAAGTGCCGCAGTTGTGCCGTGTGTACCACAAATACTTAATCCCATTTGTTCTAAAATGCGTGCCACGCTATCACCAATCGCAGGGGTTGGTGCCAGAGATAAGTCGAGAATACCAAATGGAATACCCAAGCGTTTACTGGCTTCTTGTCCAATCAGTTCACCTACTCGAGTAATTTTAAATGCTGTTTTTTTCACAATCTCTGCTATTTCAGTGAGTGTCGTTGCGGGCGTATTTTCTAAAGCCGCTTTTACAACTCCCGGTCCTGAAACACCAACATTGATGACACAGTCTCCTTCACCTGAACCGTGAAATGCACCTGCCATAAAGGGATTATCTTCTACCGCATTGCAGAAAATGACTAATTTTGCACAGCCAAAACCTTCTGGCGTGATTTCGGCGGTTTGTTTTACAATTTCACCCACTAATTTTACAGCATCCATATTAATTCCCGCTTTTGTCGAACCAATATTGACGGAACTGCATACGATATCAGTGGTTTTCATTGCTTCAGGGATTGAACGGATCAGCACTTCATCTGAAGGACTCATTCCTTTTTGTACCAATGCAGAAAATCCTCCAATAAATGATACTCCAATCGCTTTTGCTGCACGATCTAAAGTTTGAGCAATCGAAACATAAGAATTAGCTTTCGTTGCTGCAGCAATTTGTGCAATTGGTGTAACGGAGATACGTTGATTAACGATGGGGATACCATATTTAGCAGAGAGTTCTTTTGCGGTTTGGACTAAATCTCGCCCAATATGTGTGATTTTATCAAAAATATTACGATTTAGTGTATCAAGATCATCGCTAATACAGTCGTGTAGATCGATGCCAATGGTTATTGTGCGGACGTCAAAATTTTGATCTGAAACCATTTTTAGGGTTTCAAGAATTTCATAAGATTGAATACTGTTACTCATTTTCTATCCTTTAAATTCGGTGCATCGCATTAAAAATTTCTGTATTTTGTAAGCGCAGATCTAAGCCAAGTTGTTGCCCTTGTTGATTAAAATATTGAGCAAGCATTTGATAGTCTTTGGTACAGGCTGAGGTATCAACTAAAACAATCATAGTAAAGTAACCGTTCATTAGTTGCTGGCTAATATTGACGATATTAATTTGTTGTTCCGCAAGTAGTTTTGCAACATCATAAACAATTCCAATGCGATCTTTCCCGATTACCGTTAATACAGAGGTATTTTGCATAATTTATCCTTATTTTTCTGTTTGATTGAGTTTAGCTAGTTCTGCCAAGGTATTGATATTTGTAAAAGCAGCACTTTCTTGATCAAAATTTACGGCTAGTGCATGTTGTTGTTGCATAAATTGTAGCACACGGCGTTGCCCTTGTTGCAGATAAATTGTTAATGGAAGGATTAGATCACGTTGTAAAAGACAAAAGGTTGGGTGAGCTTTATTTCCTACGGTGACATAAGCAGCTTTAGCGAGTGGTTGCTGAGTGTGTTGATGAAAGAGAGATTGATATAACTTGTCAGCTAAATTAGTAGGAAAGAATGGGCTATCACAGGGAATAAATAAAACCCAATCATATTTTGCTTGTTTTAATCCTGCCAGCATACCACTTAATGGTCCTGAATATTCGGGAATTTGTGAGATTTGAACATCACTAAATACTTCAAAACCACTTTGTTGATAAAGTGCTTGGGAACGATTTGCATTAATTAAGATTTGTTCTGCTTGTGGGATTAAACGTTGTAAGATGTGTTGAAATAGTGGTTTTCCTTGTAATAGTTGTAATCCTTTATCAAGCCCATTCATACGTCTGGCTAATCCACCGGCTAAAATGACAGCAGTGATTGTTGGTTTCATTGGTATTATCTTCTCTTTTGCAATTAGATTATTAAGTGTTATCATCGCACAATTCTGGCAAAACTGTTAGTCAACAAAAGGAGAAATAGTGAGTGAAGTGTCATCGTTTAAATGAAGTGTTGGAGTTACTTCAACCTTATTGGGCGAAAGATCCTGATTTAAATTTAGTTCAATTGTTACAAAAAATTGCAAATGAAACTGGATTTAAACAGCCGTTAGCTGAATTAAGTGATGAAGTGATTATCTATCATTTAAAAATGATAGATAAAGATAAAAATGAACCTATTCCGGGTTTAAAAAAAGATTATGAAGCGGATTTTAAAACTGCTTTATTGAAAGCTCGTGGAATTATTAAATAATCTGTTACAGAGGTATAAAATGAAAAAACTACTCTTAATTTTATTCACATTATTTTTTAGTGTAAATTTAGCGCAGGCTAATGCAACGACGTTTAGTGAAGGCAAAGATTACTTTGTTTTAAACCAACCTCAATCCCCTCAAAAAGAAGTCATTGAATTTTTCTCTTTTTATTGTCCTCATTGTTATGATTTTGAAACCTTATATAAAATCCCTCAAAAAATTCGAGCTGCTTTACCAGAGGGAGCAAGTTTTAAACAGTATCAGGTTAGTTTTATTGGACCAGAAGGTGAGGATTTAACTAGAGCGTGGGCGGTTGCAATGGCATTAGGGGTAGAAGATAAAGTCCGTGATGCACTGTTTGAAGGGGCTCATAAGAACGCCTTTACTTCTATGAATGATATTCGCCAAGTCTTTATCCAGCAAGGGGTATCAGCGAAAGACTTTGATAGTGCTGTAAATAGTTTTGCGGTAAATGGTTTGATTAAGAAACAGCAAAATTTATTAAAAAAATATAACGTTCGTGGTGTACCAGATGTTTATGTTAATGGTCGTTATGCTGTAAATATTGAAAGTTTTGTAGGATTATCAACCGAAGAGTTTGTAACACGTTATGTGGATTTAGTCTTGTATTTACTGAATAAGTAATAGTAAGCCTTATACTAGAGTAAGGATTGAAACGTCTTATGGAGTTGGCATAAGGCGTTTTTTTTATATTATTTTTGTGAAGATGAATAAGCCTTTGGCATATAAAGATTTGATGAGATCTAGTTTTATAAGATATGACTTTTTAATTTTTATATGTTGGAAAGGATATTAAGCAACTATTGAGAACGATAAAATCTGTATAAAATGGTGGCCCCAACAGGACTTGAACCTGTGACCAATCGATTATGAGTCGACTGCTCTGACCAACTGAGCTATGGGGCCCCTTTAAGAAAGGCGGTGTGATTATAACAAAGATTTTTTTTCTAACAATAGTTTTAAAGGTTTTTAGATAGTTTTCAATGTTTTTAGTTGCTTATTAAGCTAAAAAACAAACAATGCGACTTAAAAATAAACATTTTTGAGGGGAGAGGATAAGTAGAGAAAGGGAATTAGGTTATAATTCCCTTGCTGAGTGGTGATTTATAGATATGTTTTGGTTATGGTTAAGAACTGATCTTCACTCAGTATTTTAATACCAAGTTCTTCCGCTTTAGTCAGTTTTGATCCTGCATTTTCACCAGCAATCAGATAATCCGTTTTTTTCGATACGCTACCAGTAACTTTACCTCCTAATTGCTGCAGTAAGGTTTTTGCTTGATCACGCCCCATTTGTGTTAGTGTACCAGTCAAAACAACGGTTTTATTTTTCAGTGGGTTATCGCTAATATTTTGCTCTGTGAGTGTTGGAGGATCCCAGTGAATACCGACTTCTAACAATTTTTCTACCACTTGTCGGTTATGCTCTTCTTGCCAAAAGTGATGTACTCGGTTAGCAACTACTTCACCAATATCAGGGACTTGTTGTAGTTGCTCAATATCTGCTTGTTGAATTGCTTCTAGCGTTTTGAAGTGATTTGCTAAATTTTGTGCGGTTGCTTCGCCAACATCTCGGATACCTAGGGCAAAGATAAAGCGAGCTAAAGTCGTTTTTTTCGCTTTTTCGAGACTTGCTAACGCATTTTCAGCTGATTTTGCACCCATACGATCTAAACCGATTAAGATCTCTTTAGTTAATAAGAAGAGATCTGCTGGAGTATGTAGGTATTCACGATCGACTAATTGCTCAATGAGTTTTTCGCCTACCCCATCAATATCCATCGCTTTACGAGAAACAAAATGTTTTAATCCTTCTTTTCGTTGTGCTTCACAGACTAATCCACCAGTACAACGTGCGACGGCTTCACCCTCAACTCTGACAATATGTGAGCCGCAAACAGGGCAGTTTTCTGGGAAAATAATAGGTTGTGCATTAGCAAGGCGGCGACTTTGCACGACACCGATTATTTGTGGAATAACATCACCTGCACGGCGAATAATGACGGTATCCCCAATCGCAATGCCTAAACGTTCAATTTCATCAGCATTATGTAATGTTGCATTGCTAACAGTTACGCCACCAATAAAAACAGGTTCTAGTTTAGCTACGGGGGTGATGGCACCAGTTCGTCCAACTTGGAATTCAACGTTATTTAAAACAGTCATTTCTTCTTGTGCTGGAAATTTATAGGCGATAGCCCAACGAGGTGCTTTGGATATAAAGCCAAGTTCATCTTGCAAGTTAATGCTGTTAATTTTAAGTACAGTACCATCAATATCATAGCCAAGAGTAGGGCGTTTTTCTTGGATAGTTTTATAATAATTCAGAACACTTTGTATGCCTTTACAACATTGAATTTCACTATTCACTGGAATACCAATGCTTTTTAACCATTGTAAGCGTTCATAGTGTGTTTTCGGTAGTTCAACCCCTTCAGCGATCCCTATTCCATAAGCATTAAGTACCAATGGACGTTGGCGAGTGATTTTCGGATCTAGTTGACGTAATGAACCTGCGGCAGCATTCCGTGGATTAGCAAAGGTTTTTTCACCATTTTTTAAGGCTTGTTGGTTGAGGTGATCAAAGCCTGCTTGTGGCATAAAGACTTCACCTCGCACTTCCAAACGGGCAGGAGGATTATCAGTTAATAATTGGAGTGGAACATTGCGGATAGTACGAATATTGCTAGTAATATCTTCGCCAGTTGTACCATCACCACGGGTTGCACCTTGCACTAAACTTCCATTGATATACAAAAGGCTAACAGCTAAGCCATCAAGTTTCGGTTCACAGCAAAATTCTAGTTGCTCGGTATCACCCATTTGCAGTGGTAAGCGGTCTTGCATACGTTTAACAAAAGCAACAAAATCATCATCAGAAAAAGCATTATCCAGAGATAGCATTGGAATTTCGTGCTGTATTTGGGCAAAGCCATTCTCAGGTTTAGCTCCCACCCGTTGCGTCGGCGACTCTGGCGTAATGAATTCTGGGTATTGTTGTTCTAATGTTTTTAATTGTTGAAAGAGGCGATCATATTCAGCATCGGGAATTTGTGGTTGATCTAAAACGTGGTATTGATATTCGTGATAACGCAATTCTTCTCTTAATTGTTTAATTTTAGTTGTTATATTCATAAATATTCTCTCTTGGTAAGATAAAAAACCGTACTTTTTTGAGGCTAAACCACAACAAAAGTACGGTTTTGAAGAGAAAAATAAAAATTTACTCTTCCGTTACTTTAGCTAAATAGGCTTGTTTATTTTCTTCAGTAAAAATTTCTCGCCGATCATTTAATAAAAATCCGTTTAGTTCTTCAGAAAGTGTTGTTGCGGTTCTTAACATTGTTCGGAAATTTACGAGGTTATTACCCGGAGATGGTAAAGGCATAAAGAAGGTTAAACCGTTTGTACTAAATTGATCCATATTACTCAGATCAAATACCCCGGGTTTACGCATATTAGCAACACTAAATGTAATTGGGCTGTCGGCATTTAAGTCTAGGTGATAATGGAAAATATTATGTTGACCAAAAATAAAGCCTAAATTTTCTAATGAAGCCACAATGCGGGAACCATAAAATTCACGGTTTTCTGGTGCTACAACATAGATCACAAGGTATTCTTGTTGTGTTTTTTCTTCTGTTGTTTCAGGTTTTTCAGCATTATTTTCACTGTTATTTACTGAATTTATTTCGTCTTTTTCATTTTGTTCAGCTTGATTTGTTATTTCTGTGGTTTGTTCTGATGGTGTTATTTCTTGTTCACCTTTAACCGCATCAAGTGTTGGATTAGATTGAGATGTAGCAGAAATAGGTGGTTGTCCCGGTAGTGTAATTTTAATTTGGCTAACTTCTTGTTCCAGATTATCATCATCTAAATCAAGAGTTTGTTGTAATGGTTGATGAACAGCTACATCATCTTTATTTTCTGTTATTTCGGTAACAGGAGCAGTGGTAGGTTTGGTGGTGTTAGCAGATATAGTAGAAGTGGTATTTGTATTTACACAGTTTTTTTGTACTTCAAGTTGATCATTAATTGAAGCACGACGAACAGGGCGAGGTGCTGAAACATATTCAGAGGTTAATTCTGGTTCTTGTCGCTCAAAACGTTTATTGGCTTGTTCTCGTTGTAATTTTTCTTTACGGGCTGACCATAAACCATGGCCGATTAGAATTGCTAAGATAATGACTGCGATAGTGATAATGATTTGTTGAAGATCCATTGCTAATCCACTCTCTTTTTTGTAGCCTAACTATGAGTTTTGATTGTTTTGGTCTTATCGAATCAATCAGATTTGTTAAATTAACTATTTGATCTTAATTTTCGCTAGACCAGCTTAATAACAGCTAGAAATGGCTGTGTGAAAGTCCTGATAGCTTAGCATATTTTTTCTAGTAGGGCAGTAGTAGATCTCGCTTGAAATTAAGATTTTATTGTTATCATAATCAATTAATAAGAGTATTTACTGTGAATTTTGAAGAAATTAAACAAGGGTTCAATTATTTTGTTTTAGGCTGGCACTTAATTATGCAAAAAGGATTACGCCGTTTTGTTATTGTGCCGTTTATTATTAATATTATTCTACTGAGTGCTATTTTTTACCTTTTTTTACACCAGATTAACCAGTTTAACCATTGGTTAATGGCATTTATACCAGATTGGTTAGGTGTGATTAGTTATTTAATCCTAGCTTTAGGAATAGCGGTTATTTTGTTGTTCTTTTATTTTATTTTTACCACCTTAGCAGGTTTTATTGCTGCTCCTTTTAATGGTCTTTTGGCTGAAAAAGTAGAAATACGATTAACGGGTGAAGAGACAGCTAGTATGACTTTGCTTGATCTCACTAAAGATCTTCCTCGTATTTTTAAGCGAGAATGGCAGAAACTTTGTTATAGTTGGTGGCGTTTAGTGTTACTTTTTCTTTGTGGTTTTATTCCCTTTCTTGGACAAACGATAGTGCCTTTTCTTTTTTTCATTTTTACAGCGTGGTTATTAGCAATTCAGTATTGTGATTATCCTTTTGATAACCACAAAGTTGATTTTCAACAAATGAAACTTGCACTTGCACAAAAACGTTGGTTAAATTTGACTTTTGGTGGTTTAGTGTCTCTCTGTGCTTTTATTCCTTTAGTGAATTTTATTGTAATGCCTGTTGCTGTTTGCGGTGCTACTGCCATTTGGGTGGATCATTATCGTCAGCAGTTTAAGAGCAATCTAGCAGAAAATAGAACGGATTAGAGAAGAAAAAAGGCGATTAAAAATCGCCTTTGTATAAAATTTTGATGAATTTTATCGTACTTCTTTGATCATTATTTCACTAGGAATCGTTTTACCTTGCCAGTAGAGTTCAGCCGATATTTGTTGAGCTAATTCAAGATATGCTTGACTGATAGGATCTTGAGTATCTGCTACAACGGTTGGAATGCCACGATCAAGATCTTCTCGTAAACGAAGGTGTAAAGGCAACTGTCCTAATAATTTAACTTGATATTTTTCGGCAATTTTTTCAGCACCACCCGTACCAAAAATGGCTTCGTGATGGCCACAATTTGCACAGATATGTACACTCATATTTTCAATAATACCTAGAACAGGAACGGATACTTTCTCAAACATCGCAATGCCTTTAATTGCATCAAGTAATGCAATATCTTGTGGTGTAGTAACCACAATTGCACCTGTTACAGGGATTTGTTGCGATAAGGTGAGTTGAATATCCCCTGTTCCGGGTGGCATATCAATGACTAAATAATCAAGATTTGGCCACCATGTTTCGCTAAGTAATTGAGTTAAAGCATTACTTGCCATTGGGCCTCGCCAGATGGTTGCATTATCGGGGTCAATTAAATACCCAATTGAATTGGTAAAAATACCGTGCGTTTCAATCGGCGTCATATGTTGGTTGTCAGGCGATGTTGGGCGTTGTTGAGAGGCACCTAGCATATGTGGAATAGATGGTCCATAGATATCTGCATCTAATAAACCAACTCTAGCGCCTTGTGCTTTTAAGGCTAATGCAAGGTTAACAGCAACAGTTGATTTACCAACCCCTCCTTTACCAGAAGTTATCGCAATAATATTTTTTACCCCATTGATTGCAGGTTGGTTGTTGGCTCGTTTAAGAGTAGCAATTTGGTAGTTTAAATGCCATTTCACTTCAGTGGTATTTGTAACTTGTAGAAGGCTATCAGTGGTCTGTTGTTTTAAGATTTCAAAAACACTATTCCACACAAATGGCATTTGTAATTGAAGATGTAAAGTAGTGTCTATTAATTCAATTTTTTTAATTGCATTTAATTCAAGGAGATTTTTTTCTAAGCTATGATGTTTGAATTGAGACAAAATGACAATTATTTCTGTTAAAACATCTTGTTTTAGACCGTTATGTTTTGGTAATTCAAGAGTCATAAATTATCCTTAATATCTTGCTTTAAATTCTATGTTGGTAAACCTTCATTTCAATTTTGACCGAACAACTATTGGTTTGAAGTCTTTTAACTTATCAACTTGGAAAGTTTTATTCTAAGCTAATCTGGCGTGAAATCCTACTTTATCTTCTCTAGTCTCTAGTAAAGATGGTATGAATCCGCTAATATTAGCCGTTTATTTTATGTAGATTCAGAATTCCCAATGTATTTCAAATAATAAAAAGTGAAAGGTCGATAATAAATGGTTACTCCACGTCAAATTTTAGTTACTTGTGCTTTACCTTATGCGAATGGTCCTATTCATTTAGGACATATGTTAGAACATATCCAAGCAGATATTTGGGTGCGTTTTCAACGTATGCAAGGCAATCAAATTTACTTTGTTTGTGCTGATGATGCACATGGCACGCCAATTATGTTGAAAGCAGATCAAATGGGAATTACACCTGAACAACTGATTAATCAAGTACAACAACAACATATTGCTTCTTTTTCAGGTTTTAATATTAGTTACGATAATTATCATTCTACTCATAGTGAAGAAAATCGTGAACTTTCCGCTTTAATTTATACTCGCTTAAAAGAAAATGGTTTTATTAAAAGTCGGACTATTTCTCAATTATTTGATCCTGAAAAAGGAATGTTTCTGCCTGATCGTTTTGTGAAAGGTACTTGTCCTAAATGCCAAGCTAAAGATCAATATGGGGATAATTGTGAAGTTTGCTCCGCAACTTATAGTCCAACTGAATTGATTGAGCCTCGTTCAGCGATTTCTGGTGCAGTGCCTGTATTAAAAGAATCTGAACATTTTTTCTTTGATCTCCCAAGTTTTGAAGCGATGTTACAAACGTGGATTAAATCAGGATCACTGCAAAGTGAAGTGGCAAATAAAATGCAAGAATGGTTTGCATCGGGATTACAACAATGGGATATTTCTCGTGATGCCCCTTATTTTGGTTTTGAAATTCCTAATGCAGCAGGAAAGTATTTTTACGTTTGGCTTGATGCACCAATCGGCTATATGGCATCTTTTAAAAATCTTTGTCAAAAGACGGGATTAGACTTTGAGCATTATTGGCAAGCAAGTAGTCCAACCGAGTTATACCATTTTATTGGAAAAGATATTGTTTATTTCCATAGTTTATTCTGGCCTGCAATGTTAGATGGGGCGGGTTACCGTAAACCAACAAATATCTTTGTACATGGTTATGTTACAGTGAATGGCGAGAAAATGTCTAAATCTCGGGGCACCTTTATTCAAGCGGCTACTTATCTAAAATATTTAGATCCAGAATGTTTACGTTATTATTATGCGGCAAAATTGAGTAGTCGCATTGATGATCTTGATCTTAATCTTGATGATTTTGTTCAACGTGTTAATAGTGATCTAGTCAATAAATTAGTCAATTTAGCCAGTCGTAATGCAGGCTTTATCCAAAAACGTTTTGCGGGAAAATTAGCAGATAAATTAGAAGATCCAGCGTTATTTAATGACTTTATTGCACAAGCAGAAAATATCGTATCATGTTATGAACAACGAGAATATGGCAAAGCAATTCGTGAAATTATGGCGTTATGTGATAAAGCGAATAAATATATTGATGAGAAAGCACCGTGGGTAATTGCAAAAGATGAGAGTAAAGCAGAAGAATTGCATCAAATTTGTTCAATGGGCATTCAATTATTCCGTATCTTGATTGGCTATTTAAAACCAGTTTTACCACAATTAGCCCAACGCTCAGAAGCCTTTTTAAATGATGAATTAACTTGGAAAAACTTAGCTGTGCCATTGTTAAGTCATCAAATTTCACCATTCAAAGCGTTATTTAGTCGTTTAGAAACTAAACAGATTGAACAGTTAATTGAAGCTTCAAAACAGGAAAATGCAACAGTTACTACTGCACTTGAAACAAAACAAGCGCAAGTCGTTCAAAATAGTGAAATTGAACCAATTGCAGAGACTATTACGATTGAGGATTTTGCTAAAATAGATTTAAGGATTGCTAAAATTATCAAAGCAGAAGCGGTTCCAGAGGCAAATAAATTACTTAAATTAACCCTTGATATTGGTAACGAAACCCGTCAAGTTTTTGCAGGAATTAAGTCTGCATATCAACCAGAAGAATTAGAAGGACGTTTGACTGTGATGGTCGCTAATTTAGCACCACGCAAAATGAAATTTGGTCTTTCAGAAGGTATGGTATTAGCTGCAGGTCCCGGCGGAAAGGATCTCTTTATTCTTAGCCCTGATCAAGGTGCAAAAGTTGGTATGAGAGTGAAATAATCTATCTTTGTGGTGTTGTTTTCTTTAAGCAACAAGATCGCCTTTTATTTCAACAAACGAACAGGAAAGATCTTTTTTTTGATCTTTTCTGCGGATCTTAATTTAACTTTATTGTATGATAAGTAGGTTTTTAACCCTCTGAATATAAAATTTTATCTCCGAGTCAGCGAGATAAAAGAATAACTAAATAATCTTAAGAGCTACCT